>NZ_VFEV01000039.1 GCF_007858275.1 Pseudomonas proteolytica | reverse complement strand
TCCGTATGCCTACTTGAAGGACGTCCTCACGCGTCTGCCGACGCAGCGGGCGAGTGAAATTGAGGAGTTGCTGCCGCATAGGTGGCAGCCGGTTTAGTTACGCAAGGGGTGATGCCCGGACGCATACGAACATGGACGAAAGGATCTTGCAGCTAATCGGTGATGCTCAGTTCGAGCGTTGCCTTTATGAAGCTGCGATGTTTAATCTCGAAGACCGCAGGAACAGGCTTCGCTTTCATAACTTCGCCTTTGCTATGCGCGAGCTGGTGGGTCACACGCTGAAGCGCCTGGCTCCAGACGCCGAGGTGAAAAAGTGCATATGGTGGCAGCAGAAGGCAGAAGGCGTTGTCCCGGAGGTAACGCGAGTCGAGCGGTGTGTGTATGCAACGCAGGGCGGGCTTTCCAACCACTACGTGCGAACAAAGCTCCGGTTGGACTTCGCTCAGGAGTTTGAGGAGCTTCGAGATGCCGTAGTCCGTTTGAACGGGTATGTCCACATCACACCAGAAGTTTTCCTCATGGAGGAGGACGACATCGAGCACCTCGCAGTAGAAACAATCGAAGCCGTGGCCGGACTGATGGCCTGCATCCAAGAGTGCAGAGCCGCCGTCGGGGATCGTTTATCGCATGCGATCAATGATGCGACGGTCCAGCAGATTGTTGGGGAAAGTTTGGACGCTGTAGATGAGCTAGCCTCGCACTATTCCCTTGAAGAAATCTATGTGGAATCGCATGAGGTTACCAGTATTACCTCAGAGACTGTACACATCAGGGTAAGCGGTAGCATAGGGGTAACACTGCAGTGGGGATCTAACTCTGATCTCAGAAGAGGCGATGGAGCCGAATTGGATGAGTCGTTCGATTACACCTGCGAATTGACCTGCGAAGCGGCAAATCCAAATCCTGAGGCGCTAGAGTTCGTCGAAGACTCTTTGATGGTAGACACGGGCGACTGGCACGATCAAGAGGAGGATTGGATCGACTCTGCGGCGAGTACATCCGAAGACCATGAAACTCTCGATGCATCGGGCATTCGATCGGACTTCTAGGCTCAGTAGTTTAAGCACCGTCCCGTCCATAGCTATCCATTATCAAGGGCGATTATGGAGCCGAAAGCGGGACGTTCAAGCATGCTGATTCCGCCATGCATCAAATGGGTTGGCTATGTGTTGTGACACCATCTCAGTTGGCGCTATCGTCTTTCCCTGTCAACTGATCCAACGCATTAGCACCACTCTTAAACGCCGACGCAAAGATTGCTCTATTTTTCGCCATAAAAATGCTTGCGTCCTCCGCTTGTTTTTCGTCAAGACCTGGTACATTTTTAATGAGAACGGAAGTTAAAATTTCTGCCAATTCAAGCATTTGATCATGTGCATCGGCTAGTTTTCGATCCAAAAAAACCTTCTCCAAATCTCGAGTGCTTCGGTAAAGTACTTCTACTGCCATGATGGCCTCTCAAAAATTAAAGGGCTGCCTACCTGGGGCAATGCCCTGAAAAAAATTCTATCCGATGGATGTTATCTCTACGATCCGTGCTTGTCTTCATATGAACATTGATAACTAGGCATAGGTCCTTTCGAAAATCTATGCACCGCCTTCCTGTATCTGATTTGTCAGTTGGCGTCTAACGCGCTGATTTAAAACAATAAAACAAAGCATTTTGACACTAACTGGACAGGCATTAGGTGTAGAAAACGATGAACAAACGCTCCAGATCTCGGCTGCTGCGGTATACCACTTCGACGGCCATTCACCACCTCACATGCCTTCACGATAGTTGTCTATTGCGACTACTGTATTTATATACAGCTAAAAGGATAAGCCAATCCAGGGGGTTTGGGTAGCAGCTTTTTAATGTAGTCGGGAAATGGGGCTTTGCTACAAAGGAAAATTTCTGACAACTTGCCGGGGTTGCGCTGGATTTGTCCGGTGGCTTACCTTCCTCGGGCGCTGCGGATGCAGCGATTGGGCTTGTCGGCCCGGTAGAAGATAGCGCAACAACCCCCAACAAGAACGCTGGTGTTTTTACGCCTGCTTTCCTGTGTCGAGGCGGGGTGCTGGGTTTCTTCTTAGCGGTCCGTCACCCAATCTGCTTGGCGGCAGACGGTGCTGGATATCCATTCGATCAAGAAGAGATACGCCATGCCCAACCCCCAGACTCACTTCATCGCTTTGAGCACGACAGTCAAAACAGCAACAACTAGACTCCTTCTTCATCAACAATGGAGGCTTTTATGGACACTTCCTTTTCTTCTGCTACCCCCGCAGAGACTGAAGAGCAGGCCGACAGCTATGACCGGTGGTTTCGCGCCAAGGTGCAAGCCGCTCTTGATGACCCAAGGCCAGGTATTCCTCATGATCAGGTGATGGCTGAGATGCACGCCCTGATCGCATCCAAACGCAAGAAAGGCGATGCTGATTGAGTGGGCGCCCGCAGCGCGGGAGCAACTCCAGCAAATTATTAGTTACATCAGCGACCGCAATTTAGTCGCAGCGCTTGAGCTAAACCAGGCAATAGAAGCCTCTGTACTGGCTCTGTCCCGTAGGCCCCATCTTTACCGACCCGGACGTGTAATCGGCACGCGGGAGATGGTGGTTCATCCAAATTATCTGGTTGTTTATCAAGTGACGGACTACATCCGGGTACTCTCGGTCTTGCATGCGCGCCTACGGTATCCCTGATAAACCGGCCTCTCGGAGGCTCAGAGTTAATGTGTTTTTCTGTATGCGTGTCTCCTGTCATTCCACCATCATCTCATTCTGCAATCTCTGGCCTTCTTTCTGCATGCAGAGAAATCGTCATGCCAAACGGGCATTATCCCCCGGGCCAAAGCATGGCTTAGGCAATGGCAAACAGTTGGCTATTTTTTAAACAGTGGTGGTGAGTAATGACAGAAATGAAGTGGGCCGACAAAGTGCGCAAAAGCTTGCACGCAAACGCAGATTCACTGGGCAATCTGGCGGTGGAGGCGTTTCACTATCTGGCGCTGTTTGGCATCGGTGCAATCACCGCCTATGCGGCTGTGCTGACCTTTATCGACATGTTGCAAAAAGGTGGCATCAGCGTTGATGACATCCTGTTGCTGTTTATCTACCTGGAGTTGGGCGCCATGGTGGGGATCTATTTCAAGACCAACCACATGCCCATCCGCTTCCTGCTCTACGTGGCAATCACCGCATTGACCCGCCTGCTGATCGGCGACGTGTCTCACCACAATGCCCCGGACCTGGGCATCATTTACCTGTGCGGTGGGATTCTGCTGCTGGCGTTTGCCATCCTGGTGGTGCGTTTTGCGTCGTCGCGCTACCCATCGGTCAAGGAAAAGTCCGAGTCCTGAGTCAGAGCCCGGCCGTGATCGGCGGCCGGTTGCTCGGCGGGCGCTGCAGCAGTTTGTGACTGTCGCCGTCGGTCATTACCGCCAGGATCTCCATGGCGCTGTGCCCCTGTTCAATGGCAATACCGAATTGCACGCTTTGCACCAGGCGTTTGAGGCGTTGTGGGTCGTTGCGCTGTTCGGCGCTGATCATGCGTTTGGCAACCACGCCGCTGTCGTCGGAGAGGGTCAGCATGATGCTGCCGTCCAGGCGCTGGATGCTCAGGTTGACCCGGTACTTTGGGGTGAACGTGTCGGTGATCAGCTGAAAAGGATTGTCCATGGTGCGTTACCGCCTGATAAGAACATGCACTGATTGACGACCGGTATCGGGATTGGTTCGTGTTGCCTGACCACCGGTCACAAGCTCCGTTTTCCTTCAGTGGGTGTACAGCAAGGGGCGTGCCGTACAGGCATCTTTCAGACGACGAGCTACCCCTGTGGGAGCGGGCTTGCCCGCGATTGCGGTGGATCAGCCAAGCATTTAGTGACTGACATACCGCCATCGCGGGCAAGCCCGCTCCTACAGGGTGATCTGTTTCAGGGCACCAGCGAGAAAATGACCGCAGACAGCGCAATCAACCCCAGCAGCACCACAAATACATTCGACACCTGGCCCGAATACTGGCGCAGCGATGGCACGCGGCGGATGGCGTACATCGGCATCAGGAACAGCAAGCACGCGATGATCGGCCCGCCCATGGTTTCGATCATGCCCAGGATGCTTGGGTTGAAGGTGGCGACGGCCCAGCAACTGAGGATCATGAACACGGCGGTGCAACGTTCCAGCCAGCGCGCCGACAGGGTGCGGTTGCGCCCGCGCAGGGATTTGACGATCAGGCCCTGGAAGCCTTCGCTGGCGCCGATGTAGTGGCCGAGGAAGGATTTGGTGATGGCCACCAGCGCGATCAAAGGCGCAGCGTAGGCGATCACCGGGGTCTGGAAGTGGTTGGCCAGGTAGGACAGGATCGAGATGTTCTGTGCCTTGGCGGCCGCGAGGTCGGCGGGTGACAGTGCCAGTACGCAACTGAAGCAGAAGAACATCACGGTGAGCACCATCATGCCGTGGGCCATGGCCAGGATGCCGCTGCTCTTGCGTTCGGCTTGGGCGCCGTACACGCGTTTCTGGTCCACCGCGAAGGCCGAGATGATCGGCGAATGGTTAAACGAAAACACCATCACCGGAATCGCCAGCCACAGGGTCTTGAAGAATGCCGGCAGGGGCATGCCCTCGCTGGCCGAGGCGAAGAACGCACCGTTCCAGTTGGGGATCAGGCTCAGCGCCAGCAACAGCAAGGCGGCGACAAACGGGTAGACCAGCACGCTCATGGCCTTGACGATCACGCCCTGGCCGCAACGCACAATGGCCATCAGGCCGAGGATCAGTACCAGGGACAGGATCGCCCGTGGGGGCGGGGTCATGTGCAGTTGGTGTTCCATGAAACTGCCGAGGGTGTTGGTCAGCGCGACGCTGTACACCAGCAGGATCGGGAAGATGGCGAAAAAGTACAGCAGGGTGATCAGCTTGCCGGCGCCAACGCCGAAATGTTCTTCCACGACGTCCGTAATGTCGCCGGATTTGCCCGACAGCACAAAGCGCGTCAGCCCACGGTGGGCGAAGAAGGTCATGGGGAAGGCCAGCAGCGCCAGGATGATCAATGGCCAGAAGCCACCGACCCCGGCGTTGATCGGCAGGAACAGGGTGCCGGCACCGATGGCGGTGCCGTAGAGGCCGAGCATCCAGGTGGTGTCGTGCTTGGTCCAGCCGGTGGTTACGGTTTGCGTGACAGAAGCGGGATTTTCGGCAGCAGGTGTACGTACATCGGTCATCGTTATTGCCTCGTTATTATTTTTGCGCGGGCTCACGTATGGGGCGGGTAGTCGTGCTCCTCAGCACTCCACCCAACTGACAGCCAGGCCGCCCCGTGAAGTTTCTTTGTATTTGTCATGCATGTCGGCGCCGGTATCGCGCATGGTGCGGATCACCCGGTCGAGGGAGATAAAGTGCTTGCCGTCGCCGCGCAGGGCCATTTGCGTGGCGTTGATGGCTTTGACGGCGGCGATGGCATTGCGCTCGATACAGGGCACCTGGACCAGGCCACCGACTGGATCGCAGGTCAGGCCGAGGTTGTGCTCCAGGCCGATTTCGGCGGCGTTTTCCAGTTGCTCGGGGGTGGCGCCGAGAATGTCCGCCAGACCTGCGGCGGCCATGGCGCAGGCCGAGCCGACTTCGCCCTGGCAGCCGACTTCGGCGCCGGAGATCGAGGCGTTTTTCTTGCACAGGATGCCGACGGCGGCGGCAGCCAGAAAGAAATTGACCACATCATCATCAGACGCGTCGGCGTTGAATTTCATGTAGTAGTGCAGCACTGCCGGAATGATCCCGGCCGCGCCATTGGTCGGCGCGGTGACCATGCGCCCACCGGCGGCGTTTTCTTCGTTGACGGCGAGGGCGAACAGGTTGACCCATTCCATGGCCGACAACGTTGAAGTGATCACATTCGGTTTGCCTATTTCCAGCAGGCTACGGTGCAGCTTGGCGGCGCGGCGCGGTACATCCAGGCCGCCGGGCAAGATGCCCTCATCACGCAGGCCCTGCTCGACGCACTCGCGCATCACCGACCAGATATGCAGCAGGCCGCTACGGATGTCTTCGTCACTGCGCCAGGCGCGCTCGTTGGCCATCATCAATTCGGAAACCCGCAGGCCGTGCTTGTTGCACAGGGCCAGCAGTTCGACGGCGCTGGAAAAGTCGTAGGGCAGTTCTACATCGCTGGTGGGAGCAATACCCGACTCGGCTTCAGCGGCCTCGATGATGAAACCACCGCCCACCGAGTAGTAGGTCTGTTCGCTCAACAGGCCGTCTGTCCCGTAGGCAAGCAGGGACATGGCGTTGGGGTGGTAGGGCAGGCTTTCCTCCAGCAGCAGGAGGTCGTGCTGCCAGTTGAAGGAGATTTCTTGGGTGCCGGCAAGCAACAATCGGCCTGATTCGCGCAACTGCTGGATACGCGGCCCGATCGAGGTAGGGTCAACCCGATCCGGCCATTCGCCCATCAGCCCCATCACGCAGGCGCGGTCGGTGGCATGGCCCACGCCGGTGGCGGACAGAGAACCGTACAGGCGCACTTCCACGCGCTGGGTTTGCTCCAGCACTTGTTGGTCTGCGAGGGATTGGGCGAAGGTGGCCGCCGCCCGCATGGGGCCGACGGTATGGGAGCTGGACGGGCCGATGCCCACCTTGAATAGATCAAAAACGCTGATAGCCATGCTAAAGCCTTACAAGCTATGGAGTAGGAAATCGCTGCCATTGTTTGTAGGACAAGCGGAAGTGGCGCGATACTGCCCCTCTAGATCGGCACTGACCAACGAATTATCCTAAGACACCCTTTAGCAGGACTAAACTCTATGGCCCGCCCCCTGCATGCCCAGACGTATGTCTGGTTGCACGTATTTGCCTGCGCCGCACGGCATCTGTCCTTTACCCGTTGCGCCGAAGAACTGCACATCACACCCGGTGCAGTCAGCCAGCAGATTCGCCAATTGGAAGAGCGCCTGGGCTTTCGCCTGTTTCATCGCCGGGCGCGCGGCGTGGAGTTGAGTGCCGAAGGGCAGCGGCTGGCGATCACGGTGAGCGAGGCCTACGGCAGTATCGATGCCGAGTTGCAGCGCCTGGATGCGGGGATGATCAGCGGCACCTTGCGCCTGCGCTCCATTCCGTCATTCCTCGGCAAGTGGTTGACGCCGCGCCTGCCGCGTTTGCAGCAGCGTTTTCCGGATATCCAGCTGCGATTGGTGGCCGAAGACAGCAGCATCGCCTTGCACGAAGGCGACTTCGATCTGGCCATCGACCTTAACGACGGCAGTTATCCGGGTTTGTTATCCACAGCCTTGCTGGATGAGCAGATATTCCCGGTGTGCGCGCCGAGCCTGTTGCGCGGTCGGCCACCGCTGCACGGCCCGGCCGACCTGGCCCATTTCCCGTTACTGCACGACATCACCGCGTGGCGTGGGAGTTATGAGTATGCGGAGTGGGAGTTTTACCTGAATGCTATCGGCTATCACGACGCGGACGTGCGGCGCGGCCACACCTTCAACCGCAACCACCTGACCATCGAGGCTGCCATTGCCGGCATGGGTGTGGCGATTGCCCGGCGCACCCTGCTCAATGATGAATTGGAGCGTGGCACCCTGATCGTGCCGTTCGGGCTCGCGGTTGCGAATCACAAACGCTACGTGCTGCTGTATGCGCCAGGCGCGCTGAACCATCCCGGCGTACGTGCGGTGCATGACTGGCTGGTGGAGGAGGCGGAGATTTTTCGCGGATTGCACCCCTTGGGAGAGGGTCAATTGTGAGGATTTACGCAGGTGAGCAGGTGTACCCAACTCCCGACCATAACAGCGCTTTGGGCGGTTGTCAGACTTAATTTGTAATGTAGGATTTATCTTTGCGTAGGGGTTGAATTGTTCTCTCAGGTGCTCAATTGTGTAATCAAGAGGTCATGGTTTCACCGCATCGGTGTTGCAGTTGTGATCTCTGGCGAGCTAGCTGAAATAAGGGAAACACTATGCAAATCCTAGTCAACAGCGATAACCATATTGAAAGCAGCATCCGACTGGAGGAGTGGGTACGTACTACCATTGAGAGCACGCTCGAACGTTATGAAGAAGACTTGACCCGCATCGAAGTCTTTTTGAAGGATGAGAACGGCGACAAGCCGGGCCCCCACGATTTAAGTTGCCGCCTGGAAGCGCGGCCAAAGGGTCATCAACCGATTTCGGTTATCCATAAAGCCGACACCCTGGAACAAGCGATCGACGGGGCGGCCACCAAACTGGATAACGCGCTGGAACATCTGTTCGGCAGGCTGCAAGGCAAGCCGCGTGCAGAGAAAAGCACGCCAAACAACCAAGTCGATGAAGCCGGGCTTGAAGAGGAATTCCTGGAAAACGAACAGGCTGCGCTTAACAGCTGATTGCTGAGTGTTTTTCAACCCCATACAAAACGGGCCTGCAGATGCAGGCCCGTTTTTTTGTGTCTGATGAACGCTTCACTGTGGGAGCGAGCTTGCTCGCGAAGGGCGTAAAGGACAACGCGCAGATCCTGCGGGCACGCGGTGTTCTCAAGCTTTTCGCGAGCAAGCTCGCTCCTACAGTAAGCCGGTAGTCCGGCCGTCAGAATGCGACCGAGGTCTGTACGTACACCGTGCGCGGTTCGCCCACGTATTTGCCCTTGTTGTTGTCGTCAAACGAGCGGGTGTAGTACTGGGTGTTGAAGATGTTCTTCACCCCCACCGCCACATTCAAGTCCGACAATTGCGGGCCGAAGTCATAGGCCGCGCGGCTGCTGAACAGCATGTAGCCAGGAATGCGCCCGGTGCTGCCGTCCACGCTTTCAGCCCGGGTGTTGGCGTTGTCGGCGAATTGGCTGCTCTGGTAGGTGCTGTCCAGGTTCAACTTCCATGCACCTTCGGTGTAGCCCACGCCCAGGGTGCCTTTGTGCTTGGACGAGAACGGCACGCGGTTGCCTTTGTTCGGGCCGTCTTCACGGATGGTTGCATCGACGTAGGCGTAGCTGGCGTACACATCAAAACCGGCCAGCGCCGGGCTCAAGCCATCGAGAGCATAATTGAGGCTGGACTCGATGCCCTGGTGCCGGGTTTCGCCCCGGGCGATCACCGAGTCGTTGGTCTGGTTGCTTTCATACTGGTTGTCGAAGTTGATCAGGAACGCACCGATTTCCGCGCGCAGCGCGCCGTTGTCGTAGCGGGTGCCGACTTCCCAGGTGCGGGCCTTTTCCGGCTTGACCGCGCCGCTGCTCACACGGTTGGGCATCTGGCTGTACTGCACGCTGCCGAAGGAGCCTTCGGTGTTGGCGTACAGGTTCCAGTCGTCGGTCAGGTGATAGAGCACGTTCAACGCCGGCAAGGCGGTGTTGTAGTCGCCCTTGTATTTGACGTTGGTCAGGTTGTTGGTCTGTTGCGATTTGATCATCTCGTAGCGGATGCCAGGGGTTATGGTCCACTTGCCGATATCGATCCGGTCGTCGATAAAGAATGCATTGGCTTCGGTGCCACCCCGGGTGTCGCGGTCGTTGCGGCTGTCGGTGTTGGGCAGTTGCTGGTTGGCCGCAATCGGCGTGCGGTAGCGCAATTCGTGCCCGGCTTCGTTGATGTAGCGGTAGCCCACACCGACTTCGTGGCTGGTCGGGCCGAGGTCGAAGCCTTGGGCCAGGCGCGTTTCCAGGCCGCGTACCCAATACTCGCGCGGTGACAGCGAAAGGAAGCTGCCCTGGTCCAGATAACCGCTGCGCAGGGTCTTGGTAAAGAAGCTGTTGACGGTGAATTCCCGGCGATCTTCCTGGTAGCGGTAGCCGACGTTAAACATCGTACGGCGGCCCCAGAATTTGTCGTAGGGGCGGGTGGACTGATACGGGTCGGCCTTGTAGGCCGCAGTGCTCAAGCCACCGGGCATATCGGCCTGACCTTCGTAGTACTGGGCCATGGCATTGAAGCTGTTGGCTTCGTCCAGTTGGTAGTTGCCCTTGAGGATCAGGTCGTCGATTTGTGTGTCGCTGTGTTCGCGCCAGTCACCGCCGCGGGTGCCGGAATACAGGATCGCGCCGCCCAGGCCGTTGTCGGCAGTGCCGCCCGCCAGCAGATTGCCGGTGGTCTTGAAGCCATCATGGCTGGAGGACGGGCTGGTCTCAGTCTGCAGGCCACCCTTGACCGTCGGAGCATCCGGAATCGCCCGGGTCACGAAGTTGACTACGCCGCCGACGTTTTGCGGCCCGTAACGCACGGCGCCACCGCCGCGCACCACGTCTACTGCATCCATGTTGCCCATGCTGATCGGCGCGAACGACAGTTGCGGTTGGCCATACGGGGCGAAGGGCACCGGAATCCCGTCCATCAATACCGTCGAGCGTGACGCCAGGCGCGGATTGAGCCCGCGAATGCCGAAGTTCAACGCCATGTCGTGGCTGCCGGTGCCGTTGTTTTCCGGAGCGTTGACCCCTGGAATGCGGTTGAGCACGTCCCTGGCCTGGGTTGCGCCCTGGCGCTCGAACTCTTCGCGACGGATCACATCACGGGCGCCGGGGTGTTCGAAGACGTTGGTTTGCGCGGCATCGCCCAGCCAGTCGCCCACGACATTGGACGTGCCCAGCTCCAGGGTGGCCGGCGCGTTCAGCGGTTGCAGGCTGTAGGCGTTGTTACCTTCGGCGCGGGCTTGCAGGCCGGTGCCCTTGAGCAACGCGTTCAAACCTTGCTCGGTGGTGTAGTTGCCTGTCAGGCCCTGGCTTTGTACGCCGGCGGTCACTTCGGAGCCAAAGGAAATCAGCACGCCGGCTTCACGGCCAAACTGATTCAGCGCGGCCTCCAGGGACGTCGGGGCGATCTGATAAGGCTTGGCCTCGGCCGCCATGGCGTAGGGCAGGGCGCTGAAACTGAGGCTCGCGCCCAGCAGCAAGTGGCGCAGCGTTCGGGTAAGTGGCGTCAGGCGAGTCGGTTGCTGGGGCATGAAGAACGTTCCTCAGAGGTGGGAAACTGGGTGGCTTTCCCTCTCTGTCACGCGAGGTACGGAAAACGGCTCACGTTTGCCGAAAATAATTTAAACGCGGGCTTCGACGCTGACCCAGTAACGGGTAAAACGCCGCACTTTGACCGGCAGGCTGATTTGCAGCAGGTCGAGGATGCGTTCGCTGTCGTCCAACGGGTAGCTGCCGGAGATCAGCAAGTTCGCCACCTGTGGATCACACTGCAATTGGCCGCGGCGATATCGGCTCAGTTCCTCGAGGAAATCTGCCAGTCGCATGTGCGACGCCACCAGCATGCCGTCGGCCCATGCACCCGTGTTGGCATCGGTGGGGCGCGGCATATCCCAGCCTTTGCGGGTGAGGTTGGCCAGGTGGGATTTTTCCAGGGTTAGGGGCAGACCGCTGTAGGACTTGGGTGACATTTGCACCTGGCCATCCAGCACCGCGACCTGGGTGTGATCGTTGAACTGGCGCACATTCACCTGCGCCGCCTGGGTGGTGACGATGCCCTGGCTGGTGATGATCTGCAGTGGGGTGTTGGCGCGCAGCAATATCTCGCCTTCGAGCAGCCGGATCAGCCGTTGTGGGCCATCGAATTGCACGTCCACCGCACTCGCGGTATTGAGTTGCAGTTGGCTGCCATCGGCCAGCTGTACCTTGCGCCGCTGGCCGAGGGGGCTGCGGTAGTCGGCGGTCAATGGCGGGATCAAGTGCTGCTGGCGCAAGCCCCAGGTCGCTGCCGAACCGGCGCCCAGAATCAACAACAGCTTCAGGGCCTGGCGCCGGCTACTGGATTGCGGTGCGTTCAACGCCGCATGGGCCAGGGGCGAAGGCATCCCGCGCAAGCGCTGGTTGACCCGCTGTATATGCTCCCACGCCCGTTGATGCTCGCTGTGGGCATCCAGCCAATGCTGCCAGTTTGCCTGTTGGCGCGGGTTGAGCGGGCCTTGCTGCATTTGCATCAGCCACTGCACCGCCTGCTCGGCGACTTGGGTCGAGAAGTTCGCGGTGGGGTTCATAGGGCGAAATAGCAGCGCATGGCGGCTTTATTCAGATGACGTTTGACGGTGGCGATGGAGATCCCCAGTTCGGCAGCGATTTGCCCGTAGGTCAGGCCATCGAGTTGGGCCAGCAGGAAAGCGCGCTTGACCAGCACTGGCAAACCGTCGAGCAACTGGTCCAGCTCCATCAGGGTTTGCAGGATGATCGCCCGCTCTTCTTCCGACGGCGCGGCGAACTCGGGCATTTGCGCCAGGGCATCGAGGTAGGCGCGTTCGAGGTCCTGGCGGCGGTAGTGGTTGAACAGCACGCGCTTGGCGATGGTGGTGAGGAAGGCGCGGGGCTCGATCAGCGTCGGTGTCTCGCGGGCGGTCAACACCCGGATAAACGTATCCTGGGCCAGGTCTGCGGCACTTTGCGGGCAGCCGAGCTTGCGTCGCAACCAGCCGGTCAGCCAGTGGTGATGGTCGTGATACAGGACTTCGACGGTATTGGACGGCCGCAACGCGAACACTCCGGCAGCATCTGCATGCTTTAGGTAACGAGAATTGTTCGCATTGTAGGCGGCGAGATGGCATTCAGCAATCGGCAGAAGACCGATAGCCGCTTTTATAGCCGCCAGTCACCTGTGGGAGCTGGCTTGCCTGCGATAGCGCTGTGTCAGTCACCTATGCGTTAACTGACCCACCGCTATCGCAGGCAAGCCAGCTCCCACATTTGTTTTGGGGCATGTCCAAAACTCTCTGTCTTGCCGAGATCCCCTGTATGTCGACTGCCCCACCGCCATCGCAGCCAAAGTACATTTGATGTTCGTCGTTCTCTTTTGCTTATGAGAATATTTATCATTAAACTTCCGCCCCTGATAAACCAGGCGCCACTGGCATGAAAAGCAAAGCCTCACTTCCTCTTTCCTATCGCCTCGGTGTGACGTCGCGCCTGCTGGCGGCTGTCGTCGGCGGCTATGTGTTGGCGTCCCTGGCCAGTGTGTGCCTGAGCTTCTGGCTGCCACTCTCGCGCGCCGATGCGGTGGTCAGTGGCATGCTCAGTTCCTTTGTGTTCTACCTGCTGGCGGTGATCTGGTGCTTTGCCTGCCGCAGTGCGGCCCGCGCCTGGTTTGGCGTGCTGGTGCCGTGCGCGATACTGGCCACCCTGGCTGGCCTGGCCTATTGGATGGGGCGCCCATGAAAGAGGGTTTCCGTCAGGCAATGGCCTGGTTGCACACCTGGGCCGGGTTGATTTTCGGCTGGTTGCTGTTCGCGATTTTCCTCACCGGCACCCTGTCTTACTTCAAGGGCGAAATCACCCACTGGATGCAGCCGGAAGTACCCGCCCATGCCGTGGACGATGCGCGCAGCGTGGCCGTGGCGCAACGCTACCTCGAACAGCACGCACCCACGGCGGCCCGTTGGTTTATCGGCTTGCCCGATAGCCGCGACCCCGGTTTATCGGTGATGTGGCAAGACAAGATCGACCCTGGCCGGCGCGGCAATTTCATCGAGAAAATGCTCGACCCGGTCTCCGGCGAACAGCTCCAGGCCCGGGAAACCATGGGCGGCGAGTTCTTCTACCGGTTCCACTTCCAGTTGCAGATGCCCCATCCGTGGGGTCGCTGGTTGTCGACTATCGCCGCGATGGTGATGTTTGTGGCGCTGATCACCGGGATCATCACCCACAAGAAAATCTTCAAGGACTTCTTCACCTTCCGTCCGCGCAAGGGCCAGCGCTCCTGGCTCGATGGGCACAATGCGGTCGGCGTGCTGGTGTTGCCGTTCCACCTGATGATCACCTACAGCAGCCTGGTGATTTTCATGACCATGGTCATGCCCGCCAGCATCATTGCGTCCTATGACGGCGACACCCGCGCCTTCTTCAATGAATTGTTCCCCGCCACCGACAACGCGCCGGCCCTGGGCCAGCCGGGCAAACTGCTGCCGTTGGCGCCGCTGGTGGAACAGGCGCGGGCGCAGTGGGACGGTGGTCATGTGGGGCGGCTGGCGGTGAACAACCCTGGCGACGTGAATGCCTCGGTCAATGTCTCCCGCGCCGGCTCTGACCGGGTGGTGCATGATTTCGGCAGTACCGTGTCGTTTAATGGCAACACTGGCGAGCTGCTACGGGTCAGTGCCGAACAGTCGCTGCCGATGGCGATTGGGGGCAGCTTCTATGGCCTGCACATGGGGCATTTCGCTGGCCCGCTGCTGCGGTGGCTGTACTTTATCTGCGGCCTGGCGGGCACGGCGATGATTGGCACCGGCCTGGTGATCTGGCTGGGCAAGCGGCAGCTCAAGCACGCAAAAACCGGGGTGATGCCGTTTGAATTGCGCCTGGTTGAAGTGCTGAACCTGGCCAGTATGTCCGGGCTGCTCATCGCCATTGCTGTGTTTTTCTGGGCCAATCGCCTGCTGCCTGCGACCTTCGCCGAGCGTTCGGACTGGGAAGTGCAGAGCTTCTTTATCGCCTGGGGCCTGACCTTGCTCCACGCCATGCTGCGCCGTGGCCGCCGCGCCTGGATCGAGCAACTGGGCCTGGGCGCCGTGCTGTTCATGGGCGTGCCGCTGCTCAATGCGCTGACCACTTCCGAGCACCTGGGCGTGTCGCTGGCCAAGGGTGATTGGGCCATGGCCGGCTTTGACCTGACGTGCCTGGGCAGCGGCCTGTTCCTGGCCTGGGCCGCCTGGAAAATGCAGCACCGCAGCGCCGTGCAGCCCCGGGCCGAGCGCGCCCGCCCACTGACCCTCAAAGGCGAGGTGCACTGATGTTGCTGGCCTTGCTGCTGTGCTACGCAGGCTTTGTTGCGCTGTGCCTGTCCCTGGACCGTCACCACGGCGAGTTGCTGCACAGCAAACCTTCGCCACGGCGGCGCCTGGGGTTGCGTGTGGGCGGATGGCTGCTGTTGGCGCTGTCGATCTGGCCGGCGGTGCACATGGCCGGCTGGAGCCGGGGCCTGGTGGACTGGTGCGCGGTGCTGATGCTCAGCGGGCTGTTGCTGGTGTTGCTGTTGCCGTATCGGCCAAGGCTGGCCTTGATCCTCGCGGGCGTCGGCCTGCTGGCCAGCCCCGTTGCGGCATTCGCGACCCTCTGAGCCCTGTCGATGATCAGCACACCGCCCGAACCCCAGGATCACCCCCACGCAGAATCGTCGGGAGGGCGTGCACATTTCCTGCAGGTATTTTTGTCCCAGCGCTCACAGATGGAGGCGTTGGTCAGCCGCCGCGTAGGCTGCCGGGCGACGGCCGCGGACCTGGTGCAGGACTTGTTCCTGCGCTTCTGGCGCCGGCCCCTGGTGCAGGTCGAAGAACTCAGCACCTACCTGCTGCGCTGCGCCGGCAATATCGCCATCGACCACTTGCGCAGCGAAGGCGCGCGGGTGCGCGGCAATGAAGGCTGGTTGCCGGAACATCAGGATCATCACGGCTCCGAGCCCCAGGCCGCGCTGGAAGCGGGCAACGATCTGCGCCATGTGGAAGCGGCGCTGCGCAGTTTGCCGGAGCGTACGCGGCAGATCTTTTTGCTCAACCGCATCCACGGGCGCAAATACGCAGAAATCGCCAAAGCCATGGGCCTGTCCCAAAGTGCCGTGGAAAAACATATGATGCGCGCCCTCGAAGCCTGCAAAGCCAGCCTTCGTGAACCCCCACCACCACGCTCGCCAGGGAAAGCACCGTGAACGTCACCCCGACGCCCGCCCAGGAACAGGCCGCCCTGGCCTGGCTCAGCCTGCTGCACGATGCGCCGAGCAGTGGCGACCAGGCCACGTTCAGCCACTGGCTGCGCGCCGACCCGGCCCATGTCGAGGCGTATGCCCAGGCCCAGGTGTTGTGGGAGTTGAGCGAAGTGCCGGCGAGCACCCTGGCCGACGAAGATGCCTTGGCCTTGCAGCGTTACCTCAAAGCCATGGATGGCGCGAAACCCGCCCGTATGCGCCGCTGGTCTGTGGCACTGGCGATGGCGGCTTGCCTGGTGTTGATGGTGTCGATGGGCGCCGGTTGGCAGCCGCAGCGCTGGGCCGACGACCTGGGCGCCGATTACGTCAGCGCGCCGGGTGAAGTCAAAACCGTGACCCTGGCCGATCACAGCCAAATCACCCTGGATGCCGACAGCGCGATTGCCGTGGATTTCAGCCAGGGCGAGCGGCATATCCAACTGCGTCGTGGCGCCGGTTTTTTTAATGTCGCCCACACAGGGCAAGCCTTTGTGGTGCACGCCGACAGCGGCGAAGTGCGGGTGCTGGGCACGCAGTTTGAAGTGCGCCTGCAACCGGCGGGCGCCCAGGTAACGGTGTTGTCGGGGCGGGTAGGGGTGACGCCTTCTGCCCAGGGTACTCAGCAGATTCTGACGGCCGGCCAGCAAGTGACCTACGTCGAGGGTGTGGCTGATGAGCGGCATGCCGTGGACAGTGAATCACGCCTGGGGTGGCGCGACGGCTGGCTCAACTACTACAAGGCCCCATTGGCCGATGTGGTCAAGGACCTTGGCCGTTACTACCCCGGCCGCATCCTGCTGCTCAATGACGAACTCGGCGCCCGCCGGGTCAGCGGCAGCTTCCCGAGCAAGGACCCCGAGGCGGTGCTCAAGGCATTGCAAGCAGTGCTGGGTTTTGAGCAGCACAATGTGCTGGGCCGGCTGATTGTCGTTCGCTAAAAACTATCCACATCCCTGTAGGAGCCGGCTTGCCGGCGATGGCGTCGTCAAGAGCAGCGTAGGTCTTGGGGGCCT
Organism: Pseudomonas proteolytica; assembly: GCF_007858275.1. GTDB lineage: Bacteria > Pseudomonadota > Gammaproteobacteria > Pseudomonadales > Pseudomonadaceae > Aquipseudomonas > Aquipseudomonas proteolytica. The sequence goes on along the minus strand of NZ_VFEV01000039.1, from coordinate 50,639 downwards.
CATCGCTCGCAAGCCAGTTCCTACAGGAATGGGTGGGTGAGAGAGAGTTGATAACTGTTCTTATTTGTATTTATGATATGTTATTACATTCAAGCGAAGGAGCCTCCCCCATGAAAGTCCTGTCCTCACTCAAAGAAGCCAAAAACCGTCACCGCGACTGCCAGATCGTCAAGCGCCGTGGGCGGATCTATGTGATCTGCAAATCCAACCCACGCTTCAAGGCCCGCCAGGGTGGGGCAAAAAACAAGAATAAAGGCTGAGGGTGAAATTATTTTCAATTTCACCTGAGGTAAAACCCCACGCCATCCGTGTAGTGCTTGAAACTGCGATCAATTCGCATTAACGGCGTTTTCTACACGGGTTCTCAAGCATGAAGTCCAGGGCAAAGTCGGCGGCAGGCGGTTCGGTTAAACAGTGGCTGGGAGCCTCCCTTCTGGCCGCTTCAGGTCTGGCGGTATTGCCGCTGAGCCTGGCGCAGGCGGCGGATGCGCAACAGCAAAGCACGGTCTTCAACTTTGCACTCCAGGCCAAACCGTTGCCCCAGGCACTGAGCGATTTCAGTCGCGTGACCGGCATCAGCGTGGTCTACACCGACGAAGCGCCCTACACCCTCAATGCCCCGGCCGTCACTGGGCAGATGAGTGCGGCCCAGGCCCTGCAGCGCCTGCTGGGCAGTTCCGGCTTGACCTTCCGCCAGATCGACGCGCGCACCCTGGCCCTGGAGCCGCTGCCTACCGAAGGCGCGGTCAACCTCGGCGCCACGACCATCAGCGGCGTGAACCCGCAGCAAGCCACCAGCTACCAGCCACCGCCCACCAGTTCGGTGATGCGCTCCCAGGGCTTGCTGCTGGAAACCCCGCAAACCGTGAACATCGTGCCGGCCCAGGTGATGCGCGACCAGGTGCCGCGCAACCTCGACGATGCATTGACCAACATCAGCGGCGTCACCCAGGCCAACACCTTGGGCAGCACCCAGGATGCGGTGATGCTGCGTGGCTTTGGTGATAACCGCAATGGCTCGGTCATGCGCGACGGCATGCCGGTGGTGCAGGGGCGGGCGTTGAACGAAACCGCCGAGCGCGTCGAAGTGCTCAAGGGCCCGGCGTCGTTGCTGTATGGCATCCAGGACCCGGGCGGTGTGATCAATATCGTCAGCAAGAAACCCGAGCTGACCCAATCCACCGCGCTTACTGTGCGCGGCTCGAGCTATGGCAGCGGCAAGAACGGCAGCGGCGGCAACCTCGATACCACCGGCCCCATCGGCGACAGCGGCCTGGCTTACCGCTTGATTGTCGATCATCAGGATGAAGACTACTGGCGCAACTTTGGCACCTACCGCGAAAGCCTGATCGCACCGTCCCTGGCCTGGTACGGCGACAACACCAAAGTGTTGCTGGCCTACGAGCACCGCGAATTCCTCTCGCCGTTCGACCGTGGCACAGCCATCGACCCGAATACCAACCACCCACTGAACATCCCCGCCACGCGCCGCCTGGACGAGTCGTTCAACAATATGGAAGGCCGCTCCGACCTGTATCGCTTCGAGGTTGACCACGATCTGAATGACGACTGGAAGGCCCATTTCGGCTACAGCTGGAACCGCGAAACCTACGACGCCAGCCAAGTGCGCGTGACCAAGGTCAACCCCAATGGCACCCTGAACCGCAACATGGACGGCACCCAGGGCGCGCTGACCACCGACCGCTTCACCACCGTCAGCCTCGAAGGCAAGGTGGATGTGGCCGGCATGCGCCATGACCTGGTGTTCGGCCTGGATGACGAGTACCGCAAAATCTACCGCGCCGACCTGATCCGCCAAGCCAGCCGCAGTGTGTTCAATTACAACGACCCGGTGTATGGCCGCGAAGTGGCCGGCACCACGGTCAGCGCGCCGGACAGCAACCAGACCGATCTGCTGCGCAGCGACTCGGTGTTTTTCCAGGATGCCATCCACCTCACCGACCAGTGGATCCTGGTCGGTGGCGCCCGCTTCCAGGAGTACGACCAGTACGCCGGCAAAGGCCGGCCGTTCACCGCCAACACCGACAGCAACGGCCAGAAGTGGGTGCCCCGCGCCGGTCTGGTGTACCGCTATACCGATGCGCTGTCGTTTTACGGCAGCTACACCGAATCGTTCAAACCCAACTCCACCATCGCGCCGTTGGACAACAAGATGGTGATCGACGGCAGCATCGCCCCGGAAGAATCCAAGTCCTGGGAGCTGGGGGCCAAGCTCGATATGCCGGGGCGCATTACCGCCAACGTGGCGTTGTTTGATATCCACAAGCGCAACGTGCTGGTGTCGATCACCGAGGGCGCGACCTCGATCTACAGCGTCGCCGGCAAGGTACGTTCCCGTGGTCTGGAAATGGACCTGAGCGGGCAATTGACCGAGCAGTGGAGCCTGATCGGCAGCTACGCCTACACCGATGCCGAAGTCACCGAAGACCCGACCTACAAAGGCAAGGGCCTGCAAAACGTGGCGAAGAATTCCGGCTCTGTTTCAGCCGTGTACGACTTCGGCACTGTCGTCGGCGGCGATCAACTGCGCGTCGGTGCCGGTGCGCGTTATGTCGGTGAGCGTGCCGGCGATGCCCTCAACAGCTTCGACTTGCCGGGCTATACCGTGGCGGATGCGTTTGCCACCTACGACACCAAGGTCGACGGGCAGAAGGTCAAGTTCCAGCTCAACGTAAAGAACCTGTTTGACCGTACTTACTACACCTCGGCCGTCAGCCGTCTGTTTGTGTCCATGGGCGATGCGCGCCAGGTGACGTTGTCCAGCACCCTGGAGTTCTGATCATTGGCGATGACGCTGGCGGCGTGAGCTGCTAGCGTTGCGGTCTTTGATGATTGCCGGGACGGTTTGATGCAGTTGGGACGATGGATACACGCCAGTGCCATGCTGGTGGGCTTGAGCCTGTTGTTGGGTGGCTGTGCCACGTCTTCGAAAACCAGCGAGCAGGCACTGGACCAATTGCTGGCCGATCCGGCCCTGGCCGGTGCCAGCGTTTCCCTGATGGTGCGCGATGCCCGCAGCGGCAACACGCTGTACCAGCACAACCCACGCACGCGGCTGGTGCCGGCTTCCAGCATGAAACTGCTGACCACGGCGGCGGCCATGGATGTGCTGGGCCCGCAGTATCGGTTTTCTACGCAGTTGCTGAGTAATGGCAGCCAACAAGGCACACGCCTGATGGGCAATCTGTACCTGCGCGGCCTGGGCGACCCGACGATCCAGTGGGCCGATTACCAGGCGCTGGCGGCGAGCCTGGCCGCGCAGGGCATCCAGCAGATCCAGGGCGATTTGGTGTTCGATGACACTTGGTTCGACGCCGAACGCCTGGGCGTGGATTGGGCCCATGACGACGAAGACAAGTATTACGGCGCGCAGATTTCCGCGCTGACGGTGTCACCCAATGCCGATTTTGATGCGGGCACCTTGATCGTCACGGCCAAGGCGCCTGTGGCGGTCGGCCAACCGCTGAGCGTCACCCTCAGCCCACCTACCGATTATGTGCAACTGAGCAATCTGGCCGTCAGTGGCCCAGGCAACAGCTATGGGCTCAATCGCCAGCATGGCAGCAACCTGCTGCGCCTCAGTGGCACCCTCAAGCCGGGGACGCAAAGCCGCCAGTGGGTCAGCGTGTGGGAGCCGACGCAACTGGTGGCCAATCTGTTTGCCCAGGCCCTGGCGGAGCAGGGGATCAGCGTGCAGGGTCGGCGGGTGATCGGAGGTGTGAGCCCGGCGAACGCCACTGTGCTGGCGACACACCAGTCGGCGCCGTTGCAGGAGCTGATCAGGCCGCTGCTCAAGCTGTCCAACAACAGCATGGCCGAAGCACTGCTCAAGGCCATGGGGCGACAACAGGCGAATGCCGGGACAGCGGCGGCGGGTGTGGCAGCGGTTGCGGATTTTCTGCGCCGCCAAGGCCTGGACCCGGCAACGCTGAACCAGGTGGATGGCTCCGGTTTGTCGCGACGTAACCTGGTGTCGGCGCAGAACTTCACCGACCTGCTGCTGGCCATGGGCAAGCAGCCGTGGTTTAACGCCTGGTACGACGCGCTGCCGATTGCCGGCAACCCGGATCGGCTGAGCGGCGGCAGCCTGCGTTACCGCCTGCGCGGGACCGCGGCACAAGGCAACCTGCAGGCCAAGACGGGTTCGATGGGTGGGGTGTCTTCGTTGACGGGCTACCTCACCGATGCGAGTGGGCGGCGGTTGGTGTTTTCGATGCTGACCAATAACTACGTGGTAGAGGGTAGCCGGATCAAGGCTGTGGAAGACCGTGTGGCGACAGTCCTTTGTAGGAGCGAGCTTGCTCGCGAAGGTCGTTAACGCTAACGCGGGGAACCTGACTGCCTGCATTGGCCTCAGGTTTTTCGCGAGCAAGCTCACTCCTACAGCGGCGGGGTTGGAGTTCCTGGCGAAACCAGTTGGCAACGGCCCTGGCCCAAAGCCCCTTGTAGGAGCGAGCTTGCTCGCGAAGGTCGTTAACGCTAACGCGGGGAACCTGGCTGCCCGCATTGGCCTCAGGTTTTTCGCGAGCAAGCTCGCTCCTACAGGGGGCGGGGTTGGAACGCCTGCCGGTATTCACCCGGTGTCGCCCCCATCGCCTGGCGAAACCGGTTGGTAAAGTGGCTGGCACTGGAAAACCCGCACGCCAGGGCAATCTCCCCCAATGGCAGTGATCCGCCGCGCAACATGGCCTGGGCCCGTACCAGGCGGCGGGCCAGCACATATTGGTGAGGCGGCAGGCCGAAACTGCTGCGAAACATCCGCGCAAAGTGGTACTCCGACAACGCACACAACCCCGCCAATTGCCCCAGGCTGAGCGGCTCGGCCAGTTGCTGTTCGACGTATTCCACCAACTGCCGGCGTTGGTGCGCGGCCAATCCACCCTTGAGCCGCAAACCTTCGCGCAGGCCGACCTGGCTGAGCAGGGTGTGGCTGAGCATTTCATGGGCCAGGCTACTGGTCAGCAGGCGTTCGGCGGGCTCCTGCCAGTTCAGGCCGATCAACCGGTGAAAACGCCCGGCCTGCTGCGGGTCTTCCAGGAACGTGCTTTCGCGCAGTTGTAGCGCCCGGGGTTCGCGGTCCAGCAGGGTGACGCAACCCAGGGCAAATTGCTCCGGGCTGAAATACACATGGGCCAGGCGGATTTCGCCGTTGATCACCCAGGCCGATTGATGTTCGGCCGGCAGGATGCACAATTTGTCGGGCCCGCCCTTGGTGCCGGGCTGGCCACGGCGAAATGTCTCAGTGCCACCGCCCACGTAGCAGGACAGGGTGTGATGGCTGGGGGCCTCGTAGTCCTGGGCGTCGTGGTGGTTACTCCACAAAGCCGCAGACAAGCCGTCACCCAGCTCGGCACTCAGCTCAAGGCGAGCGTTGGGCGAGCTGTTCAGGGCTTTGAAGACTTGTAGGTTTTCCAGTGCAGACATGGGGTTCTCTCCGACGCCTTGCATCCTACTCCCGGCGGCTGGCGCTGTGATCCCTCGGCCCGACAAAAGCGCAAGAATCTGCAAGTGCCTGGCAGCCAGTCGGGGTGAAACTGTGGCTCAACCACCGGAGTGCGCCATGAACCTATCCCTGTACTTACTGACCGTGCTGATCTGGGGCACGACCTGGATCGCCCTCAAATGGCAACTGGGCGTGGTGGAGATCGCGGCATCCATCGTCTATCGCTTCGGCCTCGCGGCACTGGTGCTGTTTGTGTTGCTGCTGCTCAGTCGCAAATTGCAGGTGATGAACCGCCGTGGGCACCTGATCTGCCTGGCCCAGGGCTTGTGCCTGTTTTGCGTGAACTTCATGTGCTTCCTTACCGCCAGCCAATGGATCCCCAGTGGCCTGGTGGCCGTGGTGTTCTCCACCGCGACGCTATGGAATGCGTTGAATGCCCGAGTGTTCTTCGGCCAGAAAGTCGCGCGCAATGTTCTGTTGGGCGGCGGCCTGGGCTTGATGGGCCTGGGCTTGCTGTTCTGGCCGGAACTGGTCGGGCATACCGCCAGCCCCGAGACGCTGCTGGGCTTGGGCCTGGCGTTGCTGGGGACGATGTGTTTCTCGGCGGGCAACATGCTGTCGAGCCTGCAACAGAAAGCCGGGCTCAAGCCGTTGACCACCAACGCCTGGGGCATGGCTTACGGCGCATCGATGCTGGCGTTGTACTGCGTGATCCAGGGCATTCCTTTTGAAATGGAATGGAACACCCGTTACATCGGCTCGTTGCTGTACCTAGTGATCCCCGGCTCGGTGATCGGCTTTACCGCCTACCTGACCCTGGTCGGCCGCATGGGCCCGGAGCGTGCGGCCTATTGCACGGTGTTGTTCCCGGTGGTGGCGCTGAACGTCTCGGCGCTGCTCGAAGGCTACCAGTGGACCGCCCCGGCGCTGTGCGGGTTGGTGCTGGTGATGCTGGGGAATGTGTTGGTGTTTCGTAAGCCCCGAGCGATTACGCCTGTGAGTCCGCTTTGGGAATCGAAGCAAATCTGATGTGGGAGCAGGCAAGCCAGCTCCCACAGTTTGATCGGGGTTACTTCAGGCCCAGGCGTTTGGCCATGCGCCCCAGGTTGGCGCGGTCCAGCCCCAGTTCGCGGGCGGCGCTGGCCCAGTTGTGCTGATGGCGTTCCAGGCAGGCGCTGATGACTTGCCTTTGGTAATGCTCGGTGGCCTGGCGCAAGTCACCGGTCACCACGGCTAGCTCGGCCTGTTCCTCAATCAGCGGCGCCGCTTCACTCGGCAAGTCCAGGTCCTTGGCGCTGAGGCTGAGGATCTTCGGCCGCTCCCGGTGGTTGCCCAAGGCTTTCAGCGCGCTGCGGCCAATCAAGTGTTCCAGCTCTCGCACATTCCCGGGCCAGCCATAAGCCAGCAACGCCGCCTGGGCATCGCTGGTCAGGCGCAGGCTGCCCAGGCCCATGCGCGAGCGGTTCTGTTCCAGGAAGAAACCGGCCAGCAGCAACACGTCGCGCCCGCGTTCACGCAAGGCCGGAACTTGCAGCGGGTACACGCTCAAGCGGTGATAGAAGTCGGCGCGGTAACGGCCGTTGCGCACTTCTTCGGCCAAGTCACGGTTGGTGGCGGCGATCAGGCGCACGTCCACTTGATGTTCCTTATCCGAACCCAGTCGCTGCAACTGCCCGCTTTGCAACACCCGCAACAGCTTGGCCTGGACAGCCAGCGACAACTCACCCACTTCATCGAGGAACAAGGTGCCGCCATTGGCCAGCTCGAACTTGCCCCGCCGTTCGTTCAGCGCCCCGGTGAACGCGCCGCGAACGTGGCCAAACAGCTCACTTTCCACCAGGGTCTCTGGCAGCGCTGCGCAGTTGAGGCTGATCAGCGGTTTCTCCGAGCGGGGCGAGGCCGCGTGAATGGCCTGGGCCACCAGCTCCTTGCCGACCCCGGTCTCGCCGGTGATCAACACGGTCAAGTCACTGCCGCCCACCAGCTTGATTTCTTCCACCAGGCGTTTGTGGGTCTTGCTCTGGCCGATCATTTCCTTGTGCTGCTGGCCGCTGGCCTGGCGATATATTTCTGCACGCTGGTGTTCGTCCTCGGCGCGCAGGGCCAGGTGTTCCATGCGTTCGGCGACATTGACCGTGGCGGCGGCGAGGCTGGCAAACGCCTGCAAGGCGTCCAGTTCAACGCGCTCGAAGCGTTCGGTGTCGAGGGCATCCAGGGTCAGCAGGCCCCAGGGGTGGTCGTCGACAAACAGCGGGCAGCCCATGCAGTCGTGGACTTCCAGGTGCCCGTGCAGGCCATCGACCAGGCCGTCGTAGGGGTCGGGCAGGTCGCTGTCGCTATCAAAGCGGGTTGGGCCGGGGCTGCTCAGCAGCACGGCAAAGCGCGGATGTTCGCTGATCTTGAAGCGTCGCCCCAGGGTGTCAGGGCTCAAGCCGTCCACCGCCAACGGCACCAGCCATTCGCCGTCCAGGCGCAGCAGTGCGGCGGCATCGCAGGGCAGCAGGGTGCGCATGGCTTGCAGCAGGCGTCGGTAACGCTCGCCTTCTGGCAGTTCGCGGGAAAGGTCGGCAACCAGTGGCAGCAGGGTGGTGAGCAGGGAGTGTGCAGTCATAATGACTCCTTGTAGTCCTAATGACTATAAGTTGTGGGAAGTCATATTGACTACTATTAATTTAAGTCGTTGATAATTAACGGATTATTTGTTGGCACGAATACTGAGTATCCCAAGGTAATCATTCAGAAGCCCAAAGGCTCAGGAGTCTCCCCATGCTTAGCGTTCAAGACCGTGCCATCGTCAAATCTACTGTGCCACTGCTCGAAAGTGGTGGCGAAGCCCTGATCACCCACTTCTACCGCATGATGCTGTCCGAGTACCCCGAAGTGCGCCCGCTGTTCAACCAGGCCCACCAGGCCAGCGGCGACCAGCCTCGCGCCTTGGCCAATGGTGTGCTGATGTACGCCCGGCACATCGACCAGTTGGATCAGTTGGGCGACCTGGTGGCCAAGATCATCAACAAGCACGTGGCCCTGCAAATTCTGCCGGAGCATTACCCGATTGTCGGCAACTGCCTGCTGCGGGCGATTTCCGAGGTGCTGGGTGATGAAATCGCCACCCCTGAAGTGATGAGTGCATGGGGCGCAGCCTACGGGCAACTGGCCGATATCCTGATCGGCGCAGAGAGTGCCATCTACGATGAAAAAGCCCAGGCCGTTGGCGGCTGGCGCGGGGCGCGGTCGTTTTTGCTGGTCAAGCGCGTGGAGGAGAGCAGTGAAATCATCTCCCTGTACTTTGCCCCGGTGGACAACGGCCCGATCCTCGCCGCCGAGCCCGGCCAGTACATCGGCCTGAAGCTGATCCTCGACGGCGAAGAAGTGCGCCGCAACTATTCGTTGTCGGCGCGTACCGATGCGGGCCTGTACCGCATCAGCGTCAAACGCGAAGCGGGCGGGCGCGTGTCCAATTACCTGCATGACCAGATGCACGTGGGGGCGAGCATCGACCTGTTCCCGCCATCGGGGGAGTTCACGCTGGGGGACAGCGACAAACCCCTGGTGCTGATCAGCGGCGGTGTGGGCATTACGCCAACCCTGCCGATGCTGGAAGCGGCGTTGGCGACCGAGCGCCCGGTGCACTTTATCCACTGCGCGCGCAATGGTGGCGTGCATGCGTTTCGCGACTGGGTCGATGCCCTGGCCGCGCGTCACCCGCAACTGCAGCGCTTCTACTGCTACGCCGAAGACGACGGCATCAGCCCGGCGGCGGACAAACTGGGGATGTTGACCCAGGAGCAACTGGCGGCGTGGTTGCCTGAGGAGCGTGATGTGGATGCCTACTTCCTTGGGCCCAAAGGGTTTATGAGTGCGATCAAACGTCACCTCAAGGCTTTGGGTGTGCCTGAAAAGCAGAGCCGGTATGAGTTCTTCGGGCCGGCGGCGGCGCTGGAATAAGCGGCCGCTCTTCAACACCGCATTGGCCTCTTCGCGAGCAAGCCCGCTCCCACATTTGATCTGTGAATACATTCAAATGTGGGAGCGGGCTTGCTCGCGAAGAGGCCCGAAAGACCACCACATTAATGTGTCGTTAACCCGCCTGCACCTAAGATGCCGACGCCTACTGCTAAATTTTCACTTCCTGTGTGTAAACTTGCGGCCATTGGCACACCCATCATTAGGCAAAGGGAAACGGGGATGATTGACGAAATGCGGTTGGGGCGTGAGCGGCGCTTTTTGGTGTTGCTGGGGATCATCTGCCTGGCGCTGATCGGTGGCGCGCTTTATATGCAGATAGTGCTGGGTGAAGCGCCATGCCCACTGTGCATCCTGCAGCGCTATGCCTTGCTGCTGATTGCGCTCTTTTCCTTTATTGGCGCGGCAATGCGTACCCAGCGCAGTGTCACGATCTTTGAAGTACTGGTGGTGCTCAGCGCCCTGGGCGGTGTCGCTGCCGCCGGGCACCATGTGTATACCCAGTTCTATCCGGCCATCAGTTGCGGTGTCGATGTACTGCAGCCGATTGTCGATGACCTGCCCCTGGCGAAGATCTTCCCCCTGGGTTTCCAGGTCGATGGTTTCTGCAGCACGCCGTATCCGCCGGTACTGGGCTTGTCCCTGGCCCAGTGGGCGCTGGTGGCGTTCGTGTTGACGGTGGTCCTGGTGCCGCTGGGCATTTACCGCAATCGCAAGCACAGCGCTTAAACCGTCCTACAAAACGCCCCGGTCCTGCTGATGCAGGCCGGGGCGTTTTTGTGTGTGGGCATTTTGTGAACGGACCGTGACTCTGGACAAGATTGGCGGTGCGCGAAGTGCGACACGTTGTCACAGTGAAGGTGCCGCAGGAGGTTTCCTACCCCTGGGTTTGCCGGTTAATCCACCCTCGGGCAGTTGCTTTTACCTGTCACTTTCTGCTTGGAGCCGAGCCGCGAACGGCGTGCGTTGCAGAACTTGCGGTGATCTACGAATGCCTTGTTTTTAGAGGGCTTGCCTGGGGTTTGGCGACCCGGGAAGGACCCCTTGGGTGCGACACAATGGGCAATAACACGGCATTTTTTGTGGTTTTTGTTGAGAATCAAACGCGATACGATCCCGAACCTTTGCAACAATGGCGCAGGATTATTGCTGGAATCGATAAAAATTATTTCTTTATAAGTCATGGTTTATACATCGCTAGCTAACTACAATCGCCCGCACTGAGTGTCCGGTGCTGCTCAACCCTGAGCAAATAGGGCGGTCGAGAGGCGAAAACATTGCTTCATGCGACCCCAGGTGCCGGCAGCCTTTCAACTATCCGCACCAAATGGAATTGGTCTGTAACAAGGCCTTTGACCAACGAAATCGAATAAGAATTCACCGCCAGACCTGGACGTGTCGATCAGCGCATGAAGCGCCGGGCAGGCCCTTATTCAATCGAAGAGAAATGCCAACCCTTGGCAGGGTGAAGTGTTGGCGATCAAAACCCAACTGCATTGCGCAAGCTGCTTTAGAGGTCGTGAGATGAGTAAAAACAGGTACACCCGATTACTAGGCATAGTGCCGCTTTTCGGCATGTTATTGCTGGGAGGCTGCAACTGGACGCTGCTCGACCCTGTGGGTCAGGTCGGCGTGGAGCAACGTAACCTGATCATCACCGCTACGCTGCTGATGTTGTTGGTCGTGGTGCCGGTGATCGTGATGACCTTCGCGTTCGCCTGGAAATACCGCGCGTCCAACACCAAGGCCACCTACGCGCCGAAGTGGTCGCACTCCACCAAGATCGAGATCGCGGTGTGGCTGGTACCTGTACTCATCATCATCGCCCTGGGTTACATCACCTATAAGTCGACCCACGAGCTGGACCCTTACCGTCCGCTGGAATCCGACGTGCCGCCAATCACTATCGAAGTGGTCGCGCTGGACTGGAAGTGGCTGTTCATCTATCCCGAGCAAGGGATCGCCACCGTCAACAAGATCGTGTTCCCGGCCAACACCCCGATCAACTTCAAAGTGACCTCGGATGCGGTGATGAACTCGTTCTTCATCCCGGGCCTGGGTGGCCAGATCTACGCGATGGCGGGCATGCAGACCAAGCTGCACCTGATTGCCAACCAGAACGCCGAGCTCGACGGTATCTCCGCCAACTACAGTGGCGCGGGCTTTACCGGCATGAAATTCAAAGCAATCGCCACCACTCAGGAAGACTTCAACGCCTGGGTACAAGAAGCCAAGAGCTCACCAAAACAGCTTGAAAAAGCTGAATACGAAGCCCTTGCCAAGCCAAGCCAGAACAACCCTGTAGAGCTGTACTCCTCGTACACGCCGGACCTGTTTCAGAAAATCATCGATAAGTATGAAGGGATGAAGCCAGGCAAGCCGGTCAAGCACGAGAAGAAAGAAGTGGCTGCTGTGGAAGGGACGGACGCAAATTCGCATTCAGCTGCCGGGGCAGAGGAGTAAACGATGTTTGGTAAATTAAGTTGGGAAGCGGTCCCATTCCACGAGCCGATCGTGATGGTGACCATCGCCATGATCGCGCTGGGTGGTCTGGCGCTGTTTGCGGCAATCACCTACTTCAAGAAGTGGACCTACCTGTGGACCGAGTGGCTGACGTCGGTCGACCACAAGAAAATCGGCGTGATGTACATCATCGTCGCCATGGTCATGCTGCTGCGCGGTTTTGCCGACGCCATCATGATGCGGACCCAGTTGGCCATGGCCACCGAAGGTTCGCCTGGCTACCTGCCGCCTGAACACTATGACCAGATCTTCACCGCCCACGGTGTGATCATGATCATCTTCATGGCGATGCCTTTCTTCACCGGCCTGATGAACCTGGCAGTGCCGCTGCAGATCGGTGCGCGTGACGTTGCGTTCCCGTTCCTCAACTCCCTGAGCTTCTGGCTGCTGGTTTCCGGCGTCGTGCTGATCAACCTGTCCCTGGGCGTCGGCGAATTCGCCAAGACCGGTTGGGTTGCCTATCCGCCGTTGTCGGGGCTGCAATACAGTCCGGGCGTGGGGATGGATTACTACATCTGGGCGCTACAGTTATCCGGGTTGGGTACGACGCTAACGGGGGTCAACTTCCTGGCCACCGTGCTGAAAATGCGTACCCCAGGCATGAAACTGATGGACATGCCCATCTTCACCTGGACCTGCACCTGGGCCAACGTCCTGATCGTGGCTTCGTTCCCGATCCTGACCGCTACCCTGGCACTGCTGACGCTTGACCGTTACATGGATTTCCACATTTTCACCAATGAACTTGGTGGCAATCCAATGATGTACGTGAACCTGTTCTGGGCATGGGGTCACCCTGAGGTGTACATCCTGATCCTGCCAGCGTTCGGTATCTTCTCCGAAGTGATCTCGACCTTTACCGGCAAGCGCCTGTTCGGTCACCACTCGATGGTCTACGCCTCCGGCGCGATCTCGGTGCTGGGCTTCATGGTTTGGCTGCACCACTTCTTCACCATGGGTTCGGGGGCCAGCGTCAACGCCTTCTTCGGCCTGGCGACGATGCTGATTTCGATCCCGACGGGGGTGAAGCTATTCAACTGGCTGTTCACCATCTACCACGGCCGCCTGCGCTTCACCAGCCAGGTTCTGTGGACCCTGGGCTTCATGGTGACCTTCGCCATCGGCGGCATGACTGGCGTACTGCTGGCCATCCCGGGTGCTGACTTCGTACTGCACAACAGCCTGTTCGTGATCGCTCACTTCCACAACGTGATCATCGGCGGCGCGGTATTCGGCTACATCGCTGGTTTCAGCTTCTACTTCCCGAAAGCGTTCGGCTTCAAGCTGCACGAAGGCTGGGGCAAGGCTGCATTCTGGTTCTGGATCACCGGCTTCTTCGTCGCGTTCATGCCGCTCTATGCACTGGGCTTCATGGGCATGACCCGTCGTCTGAACGCCACTACCAACCCTGAGTGGGTGCCGTACCTGTACGTTGCCATGTTCGGTGCGGTGATGATCGCTGTCGGTATCGCCTGCCAGTTGATCCAGCTGTACGTGAGTATCCGTGACCGCAAGCAAAACGCCTGCGACTCCGGCGATCCATGGAATGCACACACCCTGGAATGGTCGACCTCGTCGCCACCACCGTTCTACAACTTCGCCGTGCTGCCTAAGGCCGAGACCATCGACCCGTTCACCGAAGCCAAGGAAAACGGTACGGCGTACCAGCGTCCTGTGCGCTACTCGCCGATCCACATGCCGAACAACACCGCCACTGGCGTGGTGATGGGCGCGCTGTTGACGGTCTTCGGTTTCGCGATGATCTGGCACATCTGGTGGCTGGCTATCGCAAGCCTGGCTGGCACCGTGATCTATTTCGTGATCCACGCGGCTCGTGATGATCAAGGCTACATGGTGCCGGTCGACGTGATCGAGCGCATCGAAGCCGAGCAGCACGCTCGCCTGGTAGCCGAGAAGAAGATTCCGGCCAACCGTGTTGAAACCTCGTTGGAACAGGCTTAAACCATGTCGAACTTAGTGACCAATGCTGGACACGCCCATGTCGATGACCATGGGCACGATGACCACCACGACGCGGGCGAGATGACCGTATACGGTTTCTGGCTCTACCTGATGACCGACTGCATCCTGTTTGCATCGATCTTTGCGGTATACGCGGTACTGGTAAACAACGTAGCGGGTGGCCCGTCGGGCCACGACATCTTCGAACTGAACTACGTACTGGGCGAAACCGCCTTGCTGCTGTTCAGTTCGATCACCTACGGCTTCGCCATGCTGGCGTTCTTCCGTGGCAACAAGGCAGGCGTGCTCAAGTGGCTGGGCCTGACCTTCCTGCTCGGCCTTGGCTTTATCGCCATGGAGATCAACGAGTTCCACCTGCTGATCTCCGAAGGCTACGGCCCTAGCCGTTCCGGCTTCCTGTCGGCGTTCTTCACCCTGGTCGGTACCCACGGTCTGCACGTAACCGCTGGTCTGATCTGGATGGCGATCATGATGTACCAGGTCAACAAGCATGGCCTGACGTCGACCAACAAGACCCGCCTGAGCTGCCTGAGCCTGTTCTGGCACTTCCTGGACGTGGTCTGGATCTGCGTCTTCACCGTTGTCTACTTGATGGGGACTCTGTAATGGCTAATGCACACTCCCATGACAGCCATGATGCGAGCCACGGCAGCGTAAAGTCTTACGCTATCGGCTTCATCCTGTCGGTGATCCTGACGATCATCCCGTTCGGCCTGGTGATGTACCCGACCCTGCCGAAGGCCACCACATTGGCTATCGTGCTGTTGTTCGCGGTGATCCAGGTGGTTGTCCACCTGTATTACTTCCTGCACCTGGATCGCTCCCAGGCCCAGCGCAACAACGTGATTGCGTTTGTGTTCACGGCCATTGTGATCCTGCTGCTGGTTGGCCTGTCGTTGTGGATCATGTTCAGCATCCACACCTACATGATGGCGAAGTGAGGTAAGACCCGATGTCGCTTAAGCACTTTATCCAAATCACCAAACCGGGGATCATTTTCGGTAACGTGCTTTCTGTGGCAGGCGGTTTCTTCCTGGCCTCCAAGGGGCATGTCGATCTGGCCATCTTCCTGGCGGCAATGATCGGCACTTCCCTTGTTGTGGCCTCCGGTTGCGTGTTCAACAACTGCATCGACCGTGACATCGATATCAAGATGGAGCGCACCAAGAATCGCGTGCTGGTCCAGGGCCTTATCTCCCTGAAACTGGCATTGATCTTTGCGACCGTCCTCGGTGTTGCCGGCGTGGCGTTGCTGTACACGGTGGCCAATCCGCTGGCGGCGTTGTTTGCCGTGATCGGTTTTGTCATCTACGTCGGCCTCTACAGCCTGTACCTCAAGCGCAAGTCGGTTCACGGCACGCTGGTGGGCAGTCTGTCGGGGGCGATGCCGCCGGTGATTGGTTACGTGGCTGTGACCAATAGCTTCGACATGGCCGCGCTGGTGCTACTGGTGATGTTCAGCCTGTGGCAGATGCCGCACTCCTACGCCATTGCGATCTTCCGTTTCAACGACTACCTGGCGGCTTCGATTCCGGTATTGCCGGTCAAGCGCGGCATCCAGGTGGCGAAGAAACACATCCTGCTCTACATCCTGGCCTTCCTCGTGGCGACCTTGATGTTGACCTTCAGTGGCTACGCCGGCATGAGCTACCTCGCCGTCGCCGCGGCCATGGGCATGTACTGGTTGTACATGGCCTGGACCGGCTACAAGGCGGTGGATGACACCGTCTGGGCGCGCAAGTTGTTCGTCTTCTCGATCTTCACCATCACCGCCTTGAGCGTGATGATGTCCCTGGATTTCCAGGTGCCGAAAGAGTTGCTGCTCACTTACGCCCACTGAGTTGGGATGCAATGAAAAGCCCCGCCTTCGAGAGAAGAGCGGGGCTTTTTATTGAGCTCTGAAAATACCGCAGAACCCTGTGGGAGCGGGCTTGCTCGCGAAAGCGGTGTATCAATCAACAAATAAAGTGACTGACACTGCGCATTCGCGAGCAAGCCCGCTCCCACATTAGAGAGGTGGTGCGGCGGCTTATTGCTGGGCGATGCTGTAACCGTCAAACGCCGTCTGCTGCTGCAGCGCGGTGACGATGCTCTTGCGCGTCAAAGGCTGCTCGGCACCGGAGTTATCCACAAAGGTCTCGCTCTCAAGCTCGGCCTCGTCGCCTTCACCCACAAAGCTGAAACCGAGGAATTCCAGCGCCTCGCGGTCGACATTGAGTTTGGAGCGTGGTGTGCGCAATGGCAGGGTGACGCTGATGCCATCCTTGCTGATTACAAACACTTCCACTTCCTTCTTCACCCGGGCGGCCTTGCCTTTGCCGGCGCTTGGGTTGCTGATGGCCTGGTGGGTCTGGTTCAGCACCTTCAGCGCCAGGCCGTAGACCAGTTCCTGGAACTCTGGGTCGTCCTTGAAGCTGGAAAGGATGCGGCTGATCGAGAACTTGCTGCTCAGGTCTTCGAGGGCGGCGTTGTCGGCGGCTTCGGCGTCCTTGAGCTGCTTGAGCTGGCCCATCAGGTCGTAGGCCTTGTCATCGTCAAAGGCGTCGTGGGCCTGGCGGATGGCCACGCGCAACTCGCGGATCTGGTCGCTTTCCTTGGAGGTATGGAACGCGTCCAGCACCATTTCACTGATGTTCTTGGCCGCTGGCACATGCTGTGAAAGATTGATGGCGTTTTCGTATTCAGCTTTGGATTGCAAGGTGACTACGGATTCTTCGGTACGGGAATCAGACATTGAAATTTCACTACTTCTGTAAGCGGGGAGACGAAAAAGCGTCGGGCATTTTCAAGGGCCAGGGTAGCAAGGTCAAGGCGGCACTCTGCCTTCATCGTCATCCGCGTCTACAGGCCCTGCATCTCCTGCAATTGCGCCTCCAACCGCTCCCTCAGCTCACTACCGCGTCGCGCGATAAACACCAGTTGTGCCGAATTTTGCGCATGCTCGCCGCTGGCCAGGGTGAACTGGCTGCGGTTGCCCACATGTTGCAGCCAGAAGGGCTGGTCGTTGCCCTGCAAATGCACCAGGCCTTTAAGGCGGAACACGTCCTTGGGCAGTTGCCCCAGCCAGTCGCGCAGGGCCTTGGCCGGCAGGGCCTGGGTGCCTTGCCAGGTCCAGCTTTCAAACAGTTCATGGTGCGGCGCCGGCACGGGAGTAAAGCCGTTGCGCGGGCTGCGTTCGCCCAGCAGCAGGGCGTCGGGGATCTGCGCCTGCACGGTGCTGATCACCCGTGTGCGCGCACCGATAGTTGCGCGCAGGCTTTGCAGTTCGGCGGCGCTGACCAGATCGGCCTTGTTCAGCAGCACCAGGTCGGCACAGGCCACCTGAGCGCGGGACAAACGGGCGAACTCACCTTCCAGGGCGGCATAACCGCTGGCATCCACCAGGGTGATCACCGTATCCAGATGCAAGTGCGCCTTGAGCTGTGGATAACCCAGGGTCTGCACAATGCGCTGCGGGTCGGACACGCCACTGCACTCGATCACGATGCGATCCAGGCGTGGGCGCAGTTGGCTCAGGCTCACCAGTTGCGCCAGCAGGTCCTCTTGCACGGTGCAGCAGATGCAGCCGTTCTGCAGGCTGAACACCGCATCGGTGACTTCGGCGATGATCGCCGCATCGATATTCAGCTCGCCAAAGTCATTGACGATCACCGCCATCCGCCCATGTTGCGGCTGCTGTGCGATGCGGTTGAGCAGGGTGGTCTTGCCGGCGCCGAGAAAGCCCGAGACCACCGTGACGGCAATGCTGTCGTTATTCATTCGATCACCGGCGGCAGGCCCTGCCACACAGCTTGCAAGGCTGTGCCTTCAAACGCGTTGAGACGGTCGTAGACCGGACGGCCATCGACAAAGGTCAGCAGCACCTGGGTCTGGTGGATGTAGTTGCGCGCCGGCTGGGCGAACAGGTCGCGGTCGATCACGATCAGGTCGGCGCACTTGCCCACTTCCAGGCTGCCGGTGGAATGCTCCAGGCCCATGGCGTGGGCGCCGTTTAGGGTCGCCACTTGCAGCGCCTGTTCCAGGGTGATCGGCTCGCCGAAGCAGTCCGGTTCCTGGTTCCACGGGTTCTGCCGGGTGACCATGGTTTCCAGGGCCAGCCACGGGTCAATCGAGGCCACCGGCCAGTCAGTGCCCATCACCGCCAGGCCACCTTCGGCCAGCACACCTTTGAAGTCGTAGATGCGCTTGAGGCGTTCGGCGCCATAACCGGAGCGGGCGCCACTGGCAAACGGCGTCGGGTACCAGGCCGCCGGGGAGAACTCGGCGATCACGTTCAGCGCCTTGAAGCGCTTGAGGTTGCCCGGATGCAGCAGCGTGCTGTGGGCGCACTGGTGCCGGATGCCACTGTCGCCATTGACCCGCCGCGCCTCGGCCACCGCATCGAGGAATACATCGGAGGCGCCGTCGCCGGTGCAGTGGGCGATCACCCGCAGGCCGCGACGGTCCATGTCCACCACCATGTCGGTGATGTGTTCCGGGGTCAGGTTGAGCTTGCCGCGCCAGGTGGAATCGGCGGCCCAGGGCGTCATCAGGTACGAAGACTTGGGCTCCACGGTGCCGTCGAAGTGGAACTTCACCGCGTTGGCATTGAGCCGCGCGCTGCGGTAGTAGTGACGCTCGCCACCGAGCAGTTCCCAGCGCCGGCGCACCGGGAAAATATCGTCCTGCCAACTGATCGCCGCTTCCACGCGCACGCTCAATTCGCCGGCGTCGTCCAGTTCCTTGAGGGCGTCCAGGCGCCGCTCGCAGACGTGCACGTACTTGGTCGCGGTAACGCCGCGTGAGCTCTGGAAGTGCACGCCGTCGCGATAGGCCCGGCGCAGCACCGCCACCGGTGTGGGCGGCATGGCCGCGTGGATCAGCGCGTAGGCGCCGTCGATCATCAGGCCATTGGGCTCGCCGCTGAGTTCGTCGCGCTCCATATAGCCGTTGCGCGGGTCGGCGGTGTGGCGGTCGATGCCGGCCAGTTTCAAGGCGCAGGAGTTGACCATCATGGTGCCCCACATGCGGTCCAGCAGCGCCACCGGGCGGTCGGGCATGATGCTGTCGAGCCACTCGCGACCTGGGGTCAGCCCGGCTTCGCGGAAGGTGTAGCGCACCCAGTATTGGCCGTAGATCCAGCCATCACCGGGGTGGGCGTCGGCATAGGCGTGGATCGCCGCCGCCAGTTGTTCGGGGGTGGGGTCTTCGATGCCCACGTCCAGGTCATCGCTGTAGCGCGGGGCCAGGGCGAGGTCGGGGTGAGTGTGCATGTCGTGCAGGCCGGGCATGCAGAATGCGCCCAGCAGATCGTGCTGGCGGGTCTGCGGGCCGATCAGGTGTTGCAGGTCGGCGAGCGTGCCCACCGCGATAAAACGTCCCCCGCGAATCGCCACCGCGTCGGCCCACGGCTGGCTCGGGTCGAGGGTGTAGAAACGGCCGTGGTGCAACACCAGGTCAGCGTGCTCGCCGACAACGGAGTGGGTGGAAGTGAATTGGTCGGAAGCGGTCACGGGGCAAACCTCAATATTCAAGACGAGCAAAGATCAAATGTGGGAGCAGGCAAGCCAGCTCCCACAGCAATCCCAGTGTTCACATAATCAGCGGTTGGCTCTCAGGCCCTCGACGAACCCGGCAATGCGCTGGCAGGCGTCCTTGAGGGTGTCGTCGGCGACGGTAAAGGAGATGCGCACAAAGCCCTCGGCACTGGCGCCAAACGCCTGGGCATCGAGCACCGAGACGCCGGTGGCGCGGAACAGCTGCCAGGCAAAGTCCATGCTCGACAGCCCCGTGCGGCGCACGTCCACCAGCATGAACATCCCGGCCTGGGGCACGCGGCAATCGAGGTCGGCAATGCCGCCGAGGCCCGCTACCACCAGGTCACGCCGGCGGCGATACACCGTGCGCGCATCGCTGACCACTTCGTCATCCAGTTCCAGGGCCTTGATCGCCGCTTCCTGGATAAACCCCGGCAAGCCATAGAGCATGCACAGCAGCAGGTTATCCAGGTGGCCCACCAACGCAGTCGGCGCTACCACCCAACCCACGCGCCAGCCGGTCATGGCGTGGGTTTTCGACAGGCTGTTGAGCACCACGGTGCGCTCAGCCATGCCCGGCAGCGAGGCGATGCTCAGGTGCGGCTGGTCGTAAGTGATCTGGCCGTAGACTTCATCGGAAATCACCCACAGGTCATGCTCACGGGCGACTTCGGCCACCAGTTCCAGCTCTTCCCGGCTGTAGACGTTGCCGGTGGGGTTGCAGGGCGTGGCCAGGGCAATGCCCCGGGTCTTGGCGCTAATGGCTTTTTCCAGGGCGGCGCGGGTCAGGCGGAAACCGTTGGCCGCCGGTTGTTCGATGGTTGCGATGCGTGCACCGGAAGCATGGATGCACGCTTCATAAGTCAGGTACATCGGTTCTGGCACCAGCACTTCATCGCCCTGGCTGAACAGGCACAGCGAAGTGGCGAACAGGCCGTTTTGCGCACCGGCCACCAGGGCCACGTTATCAGCGTGTACGGCAATCCCTTGCAGGCGGCTTTGCTTGGCGGCAATCGCCTCGCGCAGGGCCGGCCGGCCGAGGACGTGGGTGTAGTGAGTGTCGCCGGCGCGCAGGGCATCGACGGCGGTTTCGCAAATGGCGCTGGCGGTGGCGAAGTCCGGGTCGCCCACGCTCAACACAATCACATCTTCGCCACGGCCACGGGCTTCGACGGCCGCGTAGTGAATATCCCAGGCGCTGACGGACTCGCCACTAATGCGCTCGACAAACGGTGAATAACGCATCCTTGTTCTCCTAAAGTTGATTCAAGCCTGGCGCTGCGGGACTTTGCCCCAGCGCGAGAAGACGTGTTCGATCACGAACGCCAGGACAATGTAGATCACCGCCACGGCCAGCAGGGGTTCGTACACCCGCAGCGTCTGCGCACGCACCAGGTTGGCGGCGCCGAGCAAGTCGGTGACGGCCACGGTGGAAGCCAGCGCGGTGGCCTTGAGCAGCAGCACGGTCTCGCCCACCAATGTCGGCTTCACCAGCTCCAGCGCCCGCGGCAGCCAGACCCGGCGCAGCACCATCAGGCGCTTCATGCCAAAGGCCCGCGCCGCTTCCAACTCGCCCCGTGGCACCGCACGCAGGGCGCCGCGCAACACTTCGCCGACATACGCGCCGACACACAGGATCAGCGCCAGGGCCACGTACCAGAAACCTTCACGCAAGTACGGCCAGAGGAAGCTGCCGCGAATCAGCGGGTAGCTGGCAAACACGCTGCCTACGCCGTAGTACAGGATGTAGATCTGCACCAGCAGCGGCGTGCCCCCGAATACCGCGGTGTAGGCGCGCAGCGGCGCACTGATCAGCGGGTTGGACGACAAGCGCCCCAACGCCACCAGCACCGCCAGCAAGAACCCGAACACCCCGGACAACGCCAGCAATTTCAGGGTGATGCCCAGGCCATGCAGCAGCTCGTTGCCAAAACTGTTGATCCATGAAAAATCCATCCACTGCGCTCCTTAGTGCTGCGGCATCCAGCGGTTGATCCGTCGCTCGAACACCCGGAAGGCGCCGTTGGAAATCAGGGTGATGATGAAATACACCGCTGCCACCGCCAGGTAGAACACCAGGTAATGTTTGGTGGAACCGGCCGCCTGCTTGCCCACCGAGAGCAGCTCGCTGTAGCCGACGATGCTGATCAGCGCGCTGTCCTTGACCAGCACCAGCCACAGGTTCGACAGGCCGGCCATGGCAAACGGCAGCATGCTGGGCAGCAGCACCCGGCGTACCAGCAACCAGCGTTCGATGCCAAAGGCCCGCGCTGCTTCCAATTGGCCGACGGGAATGGCCTGGATCGCGCCACGAATGATCTCCGCCGAATAGGCGCCCTGGACAATGCCCAGCACCAGCACGGCGGCGATAAAGCCGTTGACCGTCACGCTGTCGCGGCCCATGGCGGCCATCGCCATGTTCAGCAGGTCGGTGCCGGCGTAATACAGCAGCAAAATCAGCAGCAACTCCGGCACCGCGCGGTACAGCGTGGTGTACAGGTTGGCCAGGCGCACCATCCAGCGTGGGCCCTTGAGCTTGATCATGGCCACCAGCAGGCCGATGCCCAGGCCCAGCACAAAGGCCCCGGCGGAAATCTGCAAGGTCACCACCGCCCCCTGGAGCAGGGCGTTGAGCCAGCCGTCGGCGACGAACAGCTGGGTGAGTTCGGACAAAGAAATCATGGCGCGTTCCGTTGGACGTTATTGCGCGGAAATATCGACGCTGAAATAGCGACTGCGAATTTTGTCGTAGGTGCCGTCAGCCTTCAGCGCCGCCAGCGCGGTGTTGAGCTGCTCGCGCAGGCTGTCATCACCCTTGCGCACGGCGGCGCCGATGCCCGAACCGAACAATGGATCCTTGGGCGCCAGGCCCTTGTCGGCCAGGCCGCTGCCAGCATCAGACTTGAGCATCGGCTCGATGGTCAGGGCGTCGGCCAGCATGACGTCGATCCGTCCGCTTTGCAGGTCGGCGGTCATGTCGTCCTGGGTGTTGTAGTAGCGCAGGGTCGAACCCTTGGCGTAGTAAGCCTTGAGATACGTGGCGTTGGACGTCGAGCCCTGCACGCCGATCAGCTTGCCCTTGAGGCCTTCGGGGGTGGTGACCAGCTCCAGGCTCTTGTCGGCGACCCACATGGCCGGGGTCTGGTAGTAAGGGGCGGTGAAGGCGATGACCTTTTCGCGTTCCTCGGTGATGCTCAGGGAGTTGAGGATCACGTCGATCTGGCTCGATTGCAGCGCCGGAATCAGGCCGTCCCAGGACACTTCCTTGAGCGGGCATTGGGCTTGCAGGCGTTCGCACAGGGCCTTGATCAGGTCCGGTTCGAAACCGCTCCAGGCGCCATTGCCGGCTTTTTCGGAAAACGGTGGGTACGGTTCCAGGGCGATGCCAAAGACAATTTTGTCGGCGGCAACGGCACTGTGGGAAAGCACGGCGAGCACGCAGCCGGCGGCGAGGGATTTCAGAGAGTTGTGCATGGCTTGACCCTTTCGAAGTTATTGTTTTGAAGGATGGAAGCGGCAGTTCAAACGCGATTGTCCTGGGCCATGACGAACTGGCGGCAACGCTCGCTGGTGGGGTTCTGGAAGACTTGCTGTGGCGTGCCTTCTTCTTCAACCAACCCTTGGTGCAAAAACATGACTTTGCTCGATACGTCGCGGGCGAACGCCATTTCGTGGGTGACGAGGATCATGGTGCGGCCTTCTTCGGCGATGCCCTGGATCACCTTCAGCACTTCGCCGACCAACTCCGGGTCGAGGGCCGAGGTGGGCTCATCCATCAGCAATACGCGCGGGCGCATGGCCAGGGCGCGGGCGATGGCCACGCGTTGTTGCTGGCCACCGGAAAGGAAGGCGGGGAACGCATCGCGCTTGCTGGCCAGGCCGACTTTTTCCAGCAGGTGCTCGGCGTGGGCGATGGCGTCCTTGCGGTCTTCACCCAGCACATACACCGGGGCTTCGATGACATTTTCCAGCACGGTGCGGTGGGGCCACAGGTTGAAGCTCTGGAACACCATGCCCAGTTGCGTGCGCAGGCGAGCGACTTGATCCGGGTCGGCGATCAGCGGGTTGCCGGCGCGGTCCTTTTTCAGGCGCACTTCTTCGCCGTTGATGCGCAGGCTGCCGCTGCAAGGGATTTCCAGCAGGTTGATGCAACGCAGCAGGGTGCTTTTGCCCGAACCGCTGGAACCGATCAGCGACACCACATCGCCTTCGTTGGCGCGCAGGGAAATGCCTTTGAGAACATGGTGCGCAGCGTAGCTCTTGTGCAGAGCATCAATGGCGACCACTGGGGTGACTGGGTTCAAGGGTTTTCCCTCTTTATTTTTGTAAATTGATCAACCTGGACACCGCCCCCTGTGGGAGCTGGCTTGCCAGCGAAAAACGCAAGAACACCACGTTTATCCAGCCTGCCCATGTCATCGTTGACGACCAACGCCGGCAAGTTTGGGCGTGCCGTGCTGAAGGTCGAGAATAGCCACTGGCCATTTGAGGTCAATCGAGCATTTTTCCGTCGATCTTGAAATTTAATTCAACTGTCCGCTTTGCCGGTGGCTATGTCTGACGGCCGATTACGGCTATGGTGCGGGTATCTTTGAGCAGGTGAACATCCATGCGTTACCCCTCCATGACCGCCTTGCGGGCGCTGGACGCGGTGGCCCGGCTGGGCAGTGTGTCCGAGGCCGCTACTGAGCTGAACCTCACCCCCAGCGCCATCAGCCACCAGATCAAGAGCCTGGAACAAACCCTGGGCTTTGCCCTGACCGAGCGCACCGGGCGCAATATCCGCATCACCTGGCAAGGCGAGCGCTATGCCCGGGATATCCATGGGCTGCTGGCCAATATCCTCGAGGCTGGCCAGCGCTTTGATGGCCAGCAGGTCAGCGGGCGCCTGTGTATCAGTAGCCCGGCGGGCTTTGCCACCTATTGGCTGTGCACGCATATCGCCGACTTCCAGACCCTTTATCCACAGGTCGAACTGCACCTGATTTCACCGCGCACCCCAGACGACACCAGCGACCACGGCGCCGACCTGTTTATCGCCTACGGCATGGGCGACTGGCCCAACCAGCATGTGCAGAAGATCGTTTCGCTGCGCTACTTCCCGGTGTGCAGCCCGCGCCTGGTCAACACCATGGGCGGCCTGAAGAACCCGGAGCATCTGGCCGGCGCACCTTTGCTGCATATGATCGACTACTCCGACTGGCGCGTCTGGCTGGCCGCCGCCGGGGCGCCGAATGTCGATGTGCAGCGCGGCATCGTGTTTGCCGATGCGCACTTTGTGCAGTCGGCGTGCATCGCCAGCCAGGGTATCGCCATGGGCGACAACCTGATCAGCGGTGAAGCCCTGGCCAGGGGCTTGCTGGTGCGACCGTTCGAGACCGAGATCGAGTCCAACCGTGGCTATTACCTGGTGGCCGATCACCAGAAAGTCGAACGACCGGTGGTGCAGGCGTTTGGCGAGTGGGTGAAGTCGCAGTTGGGCGGCGGGCTTTGACGCCAGGCAATCCGTGAATTTTTTTTGCCAATGGCCGGTAAATTTTTTGCTTGTCCGCCCTCGGGTCGCACCCTAAGGTCTGGCCAATCGACAAAGAACAATAAGAAGGAAGTGAGCAATGACCACCTGCGCCCAGTCCCTGGTTCGCCTGCTGGAAGGTTATGGGGTAGATACCGTGTTCGGTATCCCCGGCGTGCATACCGTCGAGCTCTATCGCGGCCTGCACGGTAGCCGCCTGCGCCATGTCAGCCCGCGCCATGAACAGGGTGCCGGTTTTATGGCCGACGGCTACGCCCGCGCCAGTGGCAAGCCGGGCGTCTGTTTCATCATTACCGGCCCGGGCATGACCAATATTCTGACCGCCATGGGCCAGGCTTATGCCGACTCGGTGCCGATGCTGGTGATTTCCACCACCAACCGCCGCGAACATCTGCGCCTGGGCCATGGGCATCTGCACGAGTTGCCGGATCAGCGCGCGATGGTCGCGGGGGTGTGTGCGTTCAGCCACACGTTGCAATCGCCTGAGCAATTGCCCGAGCTGCTGGCCCGCGCTTTCGCCGTGTTCAAATGTGCGCGCCCGCGCCCTGTGCACCTGGAAATCCCCCTGGATGTGCTGGACATGCCGGCCATCGACCTCAACCTGATGCCCCGCAGCCTGCCTGGCGCACCGGCCCCGGCGCCGGCCTCGTTGCGTGCGGCGTTGAATTTGCTCAACGACGCGCGCCGGCCGCTGATTCTCGCCGGCGGCGGTGCCCGTGATTGCGCCGAGGTGTTGCAGCAACTGGCCGAGCGCCTGCAAGCGCCGGTGGCCCTGACCACTAATGCCCGTGGCTTGCTGCCCATGAACCACCCCTTATTGCTGGACGGCGTGCAGTCATCCAAACATGGCCGCTCGCTGTTTGACGAAGCCGATGTGATCCTCGCCGTGGGCACGGAGCTTGGGGAAACCGACTACGACTTCTTCGGCCTTGGCCCACTGAAATTCAAGGCGCCGCTGATCCGCCTGGATATCGACCCGATGCAAGTCATGGGCGTGCAACGCGCCCATGTCGGGCTGGTGGGCGATGCCCGCGAAGGGTTGCAGGCGCTGCTGGATGAGGTCAGCCCGCCAGCCCCGAGCGGGCGTTGGGCGCAGGACAGCGTGCAGCGGGTCAACCGTTTGGAGCGCGAGACATGGAATGCCAAGCAACAGGGGCTGCAAGGCTTGCTGGACCTGCTGCGCGACAGCCTGGTCGACCCGTTGATCGTCGGCGATTCGACCCAGCCGGTGTATCAGGGCGCGGTGGGTTACCAGGCGCCGGTGGCCAACAGTTGGTTCAATGCTGGCACTGGCTACGGCACTCTCGGCTACGGGTTGCCGGCGGCTATCGGTGCCAAGCTGGCCAAGCCCGAACGACCGGTGGTGGCGCTGGTGGGCGATGGCGGCCTGCAGTTTGCCAGCAACGAACTGATCGCAGCCCGTGAGGCAGGTATCGGCGTGATCCTGGTGGTGTGGAACAACCAGTGCTATGGCGAGATCCGCGACTATATGCAAGCCCGGGAAATCACCCCGCTGGGCGTGGATATCTTGACCCCGGACTTTGCCGCGATGGCCCACAGCTGCCATGTTGAGCACCACACCGCCGCCACGCCACAGGCCTTGCATGAGCTGTTGCAAACCCTGGCCGGCAGCCGCCAGCCGGTGATGATCGAACTCGACGCTGCGCAATACCTGCAAAACGCCTGAACCTTCCCCGGCCCTGATCCATATCAACGGGCCACCATCGAAAATCCGCTACAACAAACCGGGGCTTACAAAGCCCCGGTTGTCCGCCTGATGACCTCATAAAAACGAAGATAAACCTGTACCCAGGGGCCAACCCCCAGGCCAGGTTATTAAAGGAATAATGCGATGGCCCTTTCTCTGTCACGTTTGGCCTTGATGGGGGCGACGCTGTGTCTTGCGCTTCCCCTGCACGCCAACGAACCCGCCAAACCCGATACCGAACTGATCGCCCAGGGCAAATACGTTGCCCAACTCGGTGACTGCATCGCCTGCCACACCGCCAAGCAAGGCCCCGAGATGGCAGGTGGCCTGGAGCTGAGTACGCCCATGGGCACCATCTATTCCAGCAACATCACCCCGGATCGCGAGACCGGGATCGGTCACTACAGCTTTGAACAGTTCGACCGCGTGATGCGTGAAGGTGTGACACCTGCTGGTATGAACCTGTACCCAGCCATGCCGTATCCGTCCTACGCGAAGATGAGCGAAGAGGACATGCGCGCCTTGTTCGCCTACCTGATGCATGAGGTCAAGCCGGTGAGCCAGGCCAACCTCGAAGCAGACATGGGGTTCCCGTTCAACCAGCGCTGGGGCCTGGCGTTGTGGAACTTCATGTTCCTCGACAAACAACCGTTCCAGCCCGACCCGGCCCGGGATGCAGTGCTCAACCGCGGCGCCTATCTGGTCCAGGGCCTCGGCCACTGCGGCTCGTGCCATACCCCGCGGGGTATCGCCTTCCAGGAAAAAGCCATGAGCGACACCGGCAGCGGCGGTGAGCACTACCTGGGCGGGGAAACCGTCGAGCATTGGCGCGCCTTGAGTCTGCGCAACCTGTGGACGGTGGAAGACACCGTGCAACTGCTCAAGACCGGGCAGAACCGCTTTGCCACAGTGTCGGGCAACATGGTGGACGTGATCCGTCACAGTACCCAGCATTTCACGGACGCCGACCTGACGGCCGTCGCGACGTATTTGAAATCCCTGCCACCGGGCAAGGACGACCTGCCGATGCCAGCGGTCGCCAAAAGCCCTGCCGAACTGCCCAAGGACTTGTTCACCAGCCGTGGCGGCCTGGGTTACATGCAGTTCTGCAGCGATTGCCACCGCAGCGACGGCGCGGGTGTGAAAGGGCTGTTCCCGGCATTGGCCGGCAACGCCGGCGTGGTTGCCAGCAACCCGACCTCGTTGCTGCACATTACCCTTACCGGTTGGGAAACCGCCGAGACCGCAGCCCATCCACGGGTCTACACCATGCCGGGCTTTGCGCGCCTGGCGAACAACGAAGTGGCGGAAATCCTCACCTTCGTGCGCACGCGCTGGGGTAACGAAGGCACGCCGATCAGTACCGCCCAGGTGAAGAAAATGCGTGACCAGCTCAACCCGGTCAGCACCGACTCATCGGCGTTCGAAACCCCGCGCCTGGCCAATCTGCTGGCAGCTTCGAATGCCGACCAAGTGATACGCGGCATGCGCTTGCACCTGCAAACCAAGGAACTGCTGCCAGACAATGTCGGCAACTCGCTGAACTGCACCAGTTGCCATCTCAATGCCGGCACCGTGGCGGATGGGTCGCCGTTTGTGGGGGTGTCGGCCTTCTTCCCCAGCTACGCCCCGCGTGCTGGCAAGGTGGTGAGCCTGGAAGAACGCATCAACGGTTGCTTCCGCCGCTCGATGAATGGCAAACCGGTGCCGCCACAATCGGCGGACATGCAGGCGATGGTGGCGTACTTCGACTGGATGAAAAACAACACCAAGCCCGAGGACAAGGTGCCAGGCCGGGGTGTCGGCAAGATCGACCCGGCCATAAAGCCCGACCTTGCCAATGGCGAACAGGTCTACGCCAAGCAATGCGCGGTATGCCACGGCAATGACGGCGAAGGCCTGGCCCGAGCGGACGGCACTTTGGTGTACCCACCGTTGTGGGGTGATCAGTCGTTCAACATCGGTGCCGGCATGGCCCGCACTTACACCGCGGCCGCGTTCGTCAAACGCAACATGCCGATCGGCTTCCACGAAAAATTCCCGTTGGGCCAGGGCGGCTTGTCGGACCAGGAAGCGGTGGACGTTGCCGCCTACTTCTCGCAAAAACCACGCCCGGACTTCCCGGACAAGGTCAAGGACTGGCCGAACGGCGGCAAGCCGGTGGATGCGCGTTACTAGCGCGGGGGTATTGGCAAAAAAACTGTGCCCTGTGGGGAATGGGGGCTGCTGCGCAGCCCAGCGCGGGGCAAGCCCGCTCGCCACAACAAGCCCGCTTGCCACAACGGGCGCTCTGGCTGCAGTCGGGGGGCTGGAGCGGTAAATGTGGAGAGGGGGCTTGTCCCCCGTTGGGTGGCGAAGCCGCCCTAAAACCTGTTTGCTTGGTGTGTCAGGGGTAACTGGGGTGGGTTTGTTGGGGCTGCTGCGCAGCCCAGCGCGGGGCAAGCCCGCTCGCCACAACAAGCCCGCTTGCCACAACGGGCGCTCTGGCCGCAGTCGGGGGGCTGGCGCGGTAAATGTGGAGAGGGGGCTTGTCCCCCGTTGGGTGGCGAAGCCGCCCTAAAACCTGTTTGCTCGGTGTGTCTGGGGTAGCTGGGGTGGGTTTGTTGGGGCTGCTGCGCAGCCCAGCGCGGGCAAGCCCGCTCGCCACAACAAGCCCGCTTGCCACAACGGGCGCTCTGGCCGCAGTCGGCAGGCTGGTGCGGTAAATGTGGAGAGGGGGCTTGTCCCCCGTTGGGTGGCGAAGCCGCCCCAAAGCCTGTTTGCTCGGTGTGTCTGGGGTAGCTGGGGTGGGTTTGTTGGGGCTGCTGCGCAGCCCAGCGCGGGGCAAGCCCGCTCGCCACAACAAGCCCGGTTGCCACAACGGGCGCTCGGGCCGCAGTCGGCAGGCTGGTGCGGTAAATGTGGCGAGGGGGCTTGTCCCGTTGGGTGGCGAAGCCGCCCCAAAGCCAGTTTGCTTGGTGTGTCTGGGGTAGCTGGGGTGGGTTTGTTGGGGCTGCTGCGCAGCCCAGCGCGGGCAAGCCCGCTCGCCACAGCAAGCCCGGTTGCCACAACGGGTGCTCTGGCCGCAGTCGGGGGGCTGGTGCGGTAAATGTGGAGAGGGGGCTTGTCCCCCGTTGGGTGGCGAAGCCGCCCTAAAACCTGCTTGCTCGGTGTGTCTGGGGTAACTGGGGTGGGTTTGTTGGGGCTGCTGCGCAGCCCAGCGCGGGGCAAGCCCGCTCGCCACAACAAGCCCGCTTGCCACAACGGGCGCTCGGGCCGCAGTCGGCAGGCTGGCGCGGTAAATGTGGAGAGGGGGCTTGTCCCCCGTTGGGTGGCGAAGCCGCCCTAAAACCTGCTTGCTCGGTGTGTCTGGGGTAGCTGGGGTGGGTTTGTTGGGGCTGCTGCGCAGCCCAGCGCGGGGCAAGCCCGCTCGCCACAACAAGCCCGCTTGCCACAGGTATAGGCACAGTCCCTATTGTGAAACCCGGTCCTTGCCTGCTGCCTTGGACCGGTACAACGCCTGGTCCGCCCGAGCCATCAGGTTGCTGGGCGATTCGTGGTCGAGGCGTTGTACCACCCCCAGGCTCAAGGTCACCTTGAAATCACCCACAGGGGGGATGTCGAGGACTGCCTGGCGGATACGCTCGGCCAGTGCCATGGCAGTTTCCACGGTGCTCTTGGGCATGATCACCATAAACTCATCACCACCCCAGCGTGCCAGTAGATCGCCCTGGCGCACGCAATGCTCCAGGCGTTCGACTACCTGCAGCAGGGTGGCATCGCCCACGGCATGCCCGTGCTGGTCGTTGATCGGTTTGAAGTCATCGACATCCATGGCAATCACCGCCAACGGCAGGCGAAACCGCTGGGCGCGTTCGCATTCTTCCAGCAAGGCTTTTTCCAGGCGATAGCGGCTGGCGATACGGGTCAACGTATCGCGCTCGGCCAGGGAGCGGTTTTCGTCCAGTTGTAGCTGCAGTTGCTGGTTGACCCGCGACAGCTCACGGGTGCGTTCGGCCACCAGGGCTTCCAGGGATTGGTTGCGCCGCTCAAGTTGTTCCAGGGAGCGTTTGCGTTCGTGAATGCTGCGGTGTGCGCCGACCATACGCCACACCGAACCATCGGGATTGCGGGCGATCACGTAGCCACGGTCTTCGATCCATAGCCATGTGCCGTCTTTTTTTCGACAGCGGTACTCGACTTGATAGTGGGTGGCGCGGCTATTGATGTAGTCATCGAAGACTTTCATCACATGGGGGTAATCGTCGGGATGGATCACGCTTTCCCAGGTGAAGACGGTGTTTTCCAGGGAGTGGGGATTGTAGCCCAGCATTTCGTACCAGCCGGGGTTGCGATAGACAAACCCGGTGTTGGCATTCCAGTCCCATATTCCATCGCTGACCAGTTCCATGATGGCATGGACCAGGTCGGCATTGACGTCGAAAAGCTCACCTTTCAACGGATCCTTTTCGGATATATCGCCCATCTGCGCGCTCCCTGCGAGGGTGCTGGCTCACTATGGCCAGTCAGGTGTTAACGCCGATACTCCGTGGCTTGGCGTACTGTACAACGAGGCTTGCCTGCGTAGAAGAGGCCGCAAAACTATGGCTAAGTGCCATTGTTCGCGGCCTGCAGGCTATTGCGGCTCTACCATGCGCGTGGGCGGCGCCCCGTTGGCATTGTGCTGGTAGATCGATTCAGGCTGGCCTTGCTCGTTGAAAAATACCTGGCCGATGCCGGCACTGTTCCACAGGCGCTCGCCGGCTTCGGCATGCTCCGGGATATACGGCACCACCTGCATGCGACGGCGACGGGTCAGCCAGTTCAGGGGCGAGCGCGGCGAGTACAGCCAGCGGTTGAGGCGGTCGAACCATTCCAGCAGGCGCGGCGGGAACTGGTTCTTGATGCCGCTGCTGGTGATCTGCCAGATATGCGGCCCGACATTGCGATGGCGGATCAGCACCTTGTAGACGAACGAGTAGTGCACATCCCCGGACAGAATCACGTAGTTCCCCGGGGTACGCGAGTGGCGGAAGATATTCAGGATCACTTGTGCGGCGCCACGGTGGGCCATCCAGTTTTCGGCATCTACCAATAGCGGGTAGCCGCACCAACTGAAGATTTTCTGCACGGTTTCTATCAGCTTGACGCCGAAGATCGGCGCGGGCGAAACGATGATGGCCGACGGGTGGTCCAGCAGTTCCTGTTGCAATTCGCTCAAGGCTTCCCAGTCCAGCAGGCCGGACGGTTGCTTGAGGGTGAACTCACTGCGCCAGCGCCGCGTGCGGGTGTCGATGACCACCAGCGCCGGAGTGGTGGGTAGCACGTAGTGCCACTGCTGGAATTTCAGGAGTTCTTCCAGCAATTGGTCCTGGCTGGGGGCATGCAGATGATTGTCGTGGTCCTGGGCGGTAGCGGTCAGGGCCAGGGTTTTTTCGACGATTAGGGCGAAGGCATCGGGGTTGTTGCCCCAGCCCTGGCAAAGCATGTAGGCGAGCAGGGCGTTGCCGATGATGCGCTTGGAGAAGGGGTTGCCGTAGGCGGTCTGCTCCCACTGGGCGCTGAGGTTCCAGTCATCGGTAATGTCGTGATCATCGAAGATCATCAGGCATGGAACATGGGCGAACACCCGGGCCACGCCGGCCAGGCCATCGCGAAACTTATCCACAGGCACCTGTTCACGGGCGTAGCGTGCCCGTTCTTCCAGGGATAACCGCGTGGGAGGGTGCGGGGCGATCAGGCTCCAAGGGGTTGGCGACCAGGCCAGCAGGTACATCGCCATGACTTCGGCGAAAGTTACCAGGTGGTTGTCGGCGGTGCTGCTGGTGAAGATCGGTTTCTTCACGCCGCCAAAGAAGCGTTCGCGCAGGGTCTCGTTGCTCTCCAGCGCCGGTAACAGGTCGGCGCGATGGTAGTAGCTGGCGGGGTGGTCGTAGAGCCGGGTGCTGTCGTCCACCACTGCGCCATCGAGGTGTTCATCGAACAGGCCCAGGCGGGCAATCAGGCCATGAATGGCGCGCAGCATCGGCCCGGCGACATCGTCGGCATACACCTGGTCGCCGCTCATCATCAACAGGGCCGGGCGCTGGGCCAGGCTGCGATCTTCGGCCAACAGGCGGTCCGCGCAGAGCAGGCCTTCATCGGCGTAATGGTGGGGTTTGCGGCAAGAGCCGTGCAGCAACTGGCGGATACGGCTGTGCAGGATGAAATCCGGGGTCTGGGCATTGGCGTACAGCAGGTGCGGCGCCCACTCGGCGATGCCGCTTTGATCATCGATCAGCAGGTCATAGCTGATGGGCACGTCCTGGGGCAGCGGCGTGTCCAGCGTTACATCGATCAGGTGGATAAACGCTGCGCGACCTACGGGGATCACCTGGCAGCGGCTGGCGTCGAGGTCGATATCCAGCGACTGTTGGCGCGCGTGCTGGGTGAACTGCAATCGCAGGGTCAGTGCCAGTGCTCGACTGCCCACCAGCCACAACACCAGGCGCCCAGGTTCCAGACGACGCAACAGGGGGCCGGCGAGGACGGCGGGCAATGTGTCGGGTTGCAGCATGAAAAAATGGCTCTGTGCGAAGGATGACAGCGCAGGTTAGCGCAGGGGATGTCGGTGTTTTGTCAACGCGGCAGGTGCGGGGCCCCGGCCTGGATCATCTACAGCAGGTTCCCACGGCCCAGGCTGTCCAGCGTGCCGGTGTTCTTGCGGCGGTCGTTGGCCGAAAGGCGGTTGAAGTCATTGGCCGGGCCCGCGGCGAAGGGCTGGTCGTAGGAACGTTTGTTGCGCGTGAGGGCGGGTTCGTCCGAGTGTGCAGGGTACTGATGCAGGTGTACGAGGGGGGAAGTGATAGTGGCGATCATCGGTATCGTCTCGGTAAGAATGTCTGGCGCTGCCATGGCGACGCCAACGCTACCTAGCAGGCTGATAGTCGAGCTATAAACAACTCGCTTCCAAATATGAATGCGAAGAGCGCGACGCGGTGGCAAGCGGCTTGCCACAGCACGCCCGATCATAGGTGTGATTCTTTCGGCGCTTTTGGCACGGTAAAGCGGAACTCACTGCCACGTCCCAGCTCGCTTTGGGCCTCGATCCGGCCGCCGTGGGCCTTGACGATACCCTGGGTGATGTACAACCCCAGGCCGCTACCCGTGGGATTGTTTTCGGTCAGGGTCCAATAGCGATCAAACACATGGGGCAACTGGTCAGGGGCAATGCCCTCACCGGAGTCACGCACTGAAAACACAATTTCCTCGTCATTGCTCATCGCCGAAATACCGATAATGCCCTGGCGTGGTGTGAATTTGATGGCGTTGCCGATCAGGTTCGACAGCACCTGGAACAGGCGCTCGGGGTCGGCGTTGATCTGCAGGCCGGGTTCGGCGTTGAACGACAGGTCCACGCCCTTTTCCAGGGCCAGGGGCGCCAGCAGTGAGTAGGCCTCTTCGAAGATCTGGCTGACGTCCAGCGGCACCGGCCTGACGGTGTAGCGGCCCGCTTCGATTTTTGAGGTGTCGAGCAAATCTTCCAGCAACACATTCATGCGCCCGGCGGCTTGTTGCATGGTGTCGATGGCCGAGGAAATCCGCCGCGAGGTGTGGGTGCCATCGGAACTGAAAGCCTTTTGCATCATGCCGCAGAGCATCGAGATCACGGTCATCGGGTTGCGCAGGTCATGGGACACCACCGCTACCAGCTCATCCCGGGCGCGCACGGCCTGTTGTTCGCGCAGGACCTGGCGGGCCAGGTCGTTTTCCAGGGCCGAGCGGCGCAGATCGTTGGCGGCAAAGCGGTCGCCGGGGCTCCACTTGGTGGAGATGCCGGCCATTTCCACCTTCCAGATTTCAAACGAGGTGCGTGGGCGAAGGCGCAGGCCAGTGTCGGATTTTTCCAGGGCCAGCGGTTTCTTCGGGTCGCCGCTCCACTGGATGTTCTCTTTGACTTCCGGGCGGAACCACAGCACGCCGTTGTCCACCGGTTTGGGCAAACTCATGGCCATGACGCCACTGGCTACCGCCTGATAATCCGCCGCGGGCGGGTAGACCGCTGACAGATGATGGCTGGCAAACACCGGTTGCCCGGTGTCCTTCAACCACTTGTGCAAGGCGCGGATCTGCTCCGGCTCGGGGCAGTTGCCGTAGCGGTGCAGTTGCTGGCCTTCAATGATTGCCACGCCGCCGGCCTGCACCAGGTCCATCAGCACCTGTGGACATTGGGCCAGGCCGTCGAACACCGCGTCCGATGAGTTGCTCATTGCCTGGTTAAGTACGCCCAGGGCGTCGACCTTTTCTTCACGCTGGCGGCTGATATCCAGGGCTTCCATGGCGCTGATCTGCAACGACAGCACCTGGCCGATGGTCTGGCAGGTGGTGCGCAGATCGTTGGGCACGTGCAGCGGCTCGCGGTTACCGCAGCTGATCAGGCCCCACAATTTGTCGCCCTTCATCAGCGAGATGCTCATGGACGACAGCACGCCCATGTTCTTCATGTATTGGCAGTGGATCGGCGACACGCTACGCAGGGTGGCGAAGCTCAGATCTAGCGGCTGTCCGGTGTCCGGGCGCAGCTTGGGCAGCAGCGGCACCGGCTCGTAGTCGGCATTGGGGATGATCCGCAACCAGTTGGTGCGGTACAGCTCGCGGGCTTGTTGCGGGATGTCGGACGCGGGGAAGAACAGGCCGTTGAACAGTTCCATGGAGGGCGCGGATGCTTCGGCGATGACCTGGCCGTGGCCTTCCTCTTCGAAGCGATAAATCAGTACCCGGTCATAGCCGGTCATGGCCTGGATTTCGCTCACGCTGATTTCGTACAAGGCTTGCAGGGTTTTCGCCGACTGCAACCGTTGCAGCATCTTGCCCAGGTTGCTGGTGCGACCATTCCGGGACTTGGGCTGGAAGTGCTCGTAGTGTGGCTCGAATTCCAGCACCAGCACGCCTTGGTGGCGATGCAACAGGCCTTCGAACTGGCCACCGTTAAGGGTGACGTAGAGTGGCGGGGCATCGATAAAGCTGGGTTGGCCGGCCATCTGGCGCACAACGTCGGTAGGTTGCGTGCCTAGCAGCGTGTCCAGTGGTTGGCCGAGCAAGGCCTCGGGCTGGTGATTGAACAGGCTGACCACGTTGGCGCTGACTTGCACGATCCGCAGGTCTGGTTCGCTCAGGGTCAGCAGCACGCCGTGAGGCTGGATCGCACCGGGAAAACGGATTGGCTCGTCAGCACAGTTGGCCAGCAGTTGTTCAAAGTCATCGGGTTTCATAGCAGTACCTCCTGGCTGTCGAGCCATTGCTCAAAACAGCGAAATGTCGCACAGGCCGCGTCCACCGCCTGCTGACGGCCAAGGTCGTCCAGCGGGACGTGGCCCAGGTAGTCGAGAAAGTCTTTCCAGCGCCGACCGGTCTCGGCGCCATAAACATTGAGAAAGGCGCCGCCATTGCTGGCGTCCAGCCCCAGGCTGCGGGCCATCTCCCGGCGCAGCACCTGGCCGCCAAGGGTCGCACCTTCGAGCACATACAGCACGCCCAGGCACGCGGCCGGCGTGCCGAGAGGAGGGAGGCTCGGGCAGAGGGGCAGGGCGACAATCGCTGGGTTAGCCAGGCCCAAGGCAATCAGGTCACTGTGCAGGGTTGGTGTTTTCACTCGCAGCGTCTGGTCGAATCCCACGGGAATCATCGCGCTGTCGTACAGTCGCGATTCCATCGGATGGTAGAAACCGTAGTAGGCCGCAAGCAGGCGGCCATACCAGTCGACATCCAGTCTCGGTGAAAAGAACGGCAAACGTTTTTCCAGGGCCACATGGAGTTGGGCTGTGCCCGAGCGCAAGGCTTCAAGCAGGGAGGGCGCCGCGACGTCATGGGCCGGTGGATGCATGCAGGAAGCTCGGAGGGGTCGGCCAGGGCGGGCCATGGCTGACGCGTGAGTGAAGGGTGACCGCACAATTCTATACGCCCGACCGTCTGTATCTGAGAGGTCATAACGAAAAACCTGACGTTTTCGTCAGAAAAATAACCGGATACTCAAAAACAGACCTCACACGCTGTCGCGAAGTTCGATTGCCGCGATATTGCGATGCTATTAGTGCAGGGAGGTACCTTGCACCAACGCGGCTTGCACACAGTCGAGCAGCCGCTCCGTGCTCCAGGGCTTGGGCAAAAACTTCACCGTGCTGCCCAATTGTGCGGCCATCACCGTATTGCCTGAGGTCAGCACCACTGGCAAGGATGGCCAGCGATGGGCCACGACCTTGCTCAAGTCATAGCCGTTGAGCAGGCCGGGCATCTGGATATCGCTGACAATCAGGTCTACCGGATCACTGGTCCTCTCCAGAAAAATCATCCCCTCATCGGCCGAAGGGAAAGAGGTCACCACGGCGCCGAATTCCTCCAGCACGTCCACCATCAGCGAGCGAATAATCTCGTCGTCTTCCAATACCAATATCGATGGCTGAGCCATGATCCTTACTCCACCATCTGGGTTGAATAAGGTGGAGTGGCCTGTCAGGGGTTAGGTTCGATTGGATGTTTTTTATTCGATGGGTGGTCATTTGGTGGTATCTACGGCGGCTGCACAACCGCTATAGCTTGCGAGTCTTGGGTGGGTTAAGCCAGGATGTGGGCCGGAAAATTCACCGCAAGGAATGCCAGTGTGAAAGAGATGATCGGCGCGTTGATCGTCGTTGCCACCGTTTTGTTCGGTTGCACCGGGGTATTGGTGGCAGTGGCGTTCAGCACCAAGAAAAGTCGCCTGGAAATACTCAAGAGCTTGAGCGGCATGAGCCTTGGCCGTGATCGCTTTATCGGGATAGCGCAGTTGTGGGCCAGTTGCTTCCAGCGGGTGTTCGGGCGCACGTTACTGGCCAAGCGCCAGTTGATCAGCATCCCGCTGTACACCTTGCTGGTGTCACTGGTGTTTTTTGTCGTGTGGCTGCTGGATCTCTACCTGTTTAAAAACCCTGAGCACGTGTTCAATGTGCCGCCGCCGCCCAATGTGCTGCAGGCGATCAAGGACTTTTATAGCAAGGGCCTGCTCGTCGCGATCGCGATCGATTGCGTGACCATCCAATTGACGAAATGGAGCATCAATGTGGGGATGCGCCGCGGCTTTGGTTCGTGGCGGTTTTTGTGGTGCTTTTCGGCGACGATTGCCTTGGCGTACCTGCTGTTCAGCGCGGCGGTTTACTGGTTTCGCTGGTCGGATATGAGCGAGCTGTACGCCATGTTGCCCGCCGACGAAGTGCGGCCGACGATCGCGTTCAGTCCATTGCGCGATGTGCTGTATTCGATTTCGCTGTTTCAGCCCGTGACGTTTATCTACGCCACGTCCGAAGGTTTTATCTCCAGCTACTTCATGCCTGAGCCGATCCTGTTTTACTGCGCGGTCACCGGCACACTCTCACTGCTTACCATCACCGTGGCCTACCAGTTCGCCAGGGGCGCTGACTGGCTGCGACGCTTGTGCATGGGGGTTGTCAGCCACGTTGGCACGCCCCGGACCAACGCCATGAGTGTGGTGTTCATGATGTTGTTGGGGCTGGTGTTGGTGCCGTTGTGCCTGATGGCGATCTACCTGGCTGTCTGAAGATTCGGCCTATTGAGTCAGAAGCGCTCGTCGAGCAAGGCCGGCAACGTCAGCTCCTTGACGAAGCTGGCCGATGACAGGCTCATGGCCATGCGCACCACCTGCACCACGTCATGTACCGGGATCAACTGCCCTTCGCCGCGCTGCTCGGCTACAAGCCGGGAGGTGCTCAACGGGTCCTCGGTATTCAGGTAGCCCAGGTTCAGGCAGGTCACGCCCAGGCGCTGGTGCCGATAGCCTTCGCGCAGGGCATCGGCCATGCCGCGCAGGGCGAATTTCGACGCGCCAAATGTGACCTCCGGGCGCCCGCTCTGGGGCAGTCCCGAGGTCGAGCCGGTCAGGATGATGCGTGGGTTGGGGCTTTTTAACAGTACGGGCAGCAGGCGCTTGATCAGCAGCAGAGGCGCGGTGATGTTGCAACTGACGATGGCTTCCAACTGCGTGTCTTCATCCTTGAGAAAGCTGTAGGCCTCATCGAACGCCCGATCCTCCCAGATACCCAGGTTATAGATCAGCGTGTCCAGGCCGTCCTGCGCCACTGCTTGTTCGATGAGCTGCGCGGCCTGTGCTGGTTGGCCAAGGTCGGCTTCTACCCACGACACTTCGGCGCCGGTGCTGGAGACCAAGCCAGTGGGGCGGCTGCGCGAGACACCGATCAAGGTATCGCCCACCCCGGCCAGGCCTTCCATAAATGCCCTGCCCAAACCTTTGCTTGCACCGACCACCATGGTTCTCATCGATCGCTCCTGAACTGACGTGCTGAGGGAAAGTGCGCATGCAAGCAGAGGGCGGGAGTGATGGCAATTAAATGGCTGTGTCTAAATGTTATGCCAGGTACAGGGAGCGATTTGTCTCGAGTTGTTTTAGAGTGATGGCTCTTTGCCATTTACCCAGTCGACGCTAAGGAAGTAAAAATGAAACGGATCGAACGCGACTTCATCACCCTGTTCAATTGCCTGTGGTATCAGGATTTTCCGGTGGAGGTTGATGCCGTCACCAACCGTGCGGGCTGGACGATTCATGTGGGGTTGGTAATGCGCGAATGCGCGAAATTGCTGGGCGCACGTGCTTATTTCGAACAGGGCGGGCGTACCGATGCGGTCCTGAAGTATCCCGACAAGAGCATTTTGTCCAATGTCGAATGGGAGTGGGTCCAGTCCCACAACGATAAAGTGGATGAAATCAGCAAGCTGTTTAAAAACCATGAACAGGCGGCGTTCTCAACCTTCGTGTCCTATAGCACCAAAAGCCATTTGCCCGAAGCCATCGAGAAGGCTTCCAAGCTCTGGGCCAAGGCCAGTACGCCACTGATCTTTTTCGTCGTGACCTTTGAATCAGTTGGGCGCGACCGACACTTCCTAGAACTGCAAACGCACTTTTTCAGCCGTGGCAAACACAAGAAAATCCGTTCGCAGCCAGCCCTGCCTTGGCAGATCAACCGGGCACGCTTCAATAACGTGGACGAGGACAAGTAAACCGCAGGCATAATTGCCGCCTTCACTGCTAAAGCCCTGACCTGGAGCCCCTGATGAAACCCGCTGCCTTACTGACTCTTTTGCTCACTGCCGCGCTCTTTAACACTTCGGCGACGGCAGCGGGTGATGCCGAGGCGGGTGGCAGGTTGTTCACCAAGACCTGCGGCGGTTGCCACAGTGTCGGGTTGAATGCACGCGGCGGTTTCGGGCCACAGCTCAATGGGGTGATCGGGCGGCTGGCGGGTGCCACGGCGGACTATCAGTATTCCGACGCGATGAAAAACTCAGGTGTGGTGTGGACGCGGGAAACACTTGCCGCCTATATCGAGAACCCGAAGAAAGTGGTGAGCGGCACCCGTATGATTTTCTGGGGGATCAGCGATCAGGAGAAGATCGAGAATCTGCTGGCGTATCTTGAGACTTTCCAGACGCAATAGCCCAAACCAGCCGCTACGAATATCTGATACACCGCATTTGGCTGGTTGGGGCTGCTTCGCAGCCCCTCGCGGGCGATGCGGCGCTCCGACAAGCCCGCTCGCCACAGACGAGCAGGCTGCCAGGATCAGGTGCCCTGGGGTGTTTCACCACGCGCTAGTCGCCCATTGATGTCATCGATCACCGCTGGCAGGTCGACGATGGTATCGATTAGGTAGTGTGGTCGCGCACCCTCAAACATCTGGGAAATGCGCTCACGCTCCTGGGCCAGTTCTTCGGCCGGTAGCGCTTTGTATTGTGCGTAAGTGCGCCCCAGCGCGTTGCCGGAGCATGTCAGCGCCACCGTCCACATGCCGGCACTGCGCCCTTCCAGGATCCCTGGCCAAGTGTCATCGACCTTGACGCATGCCGCCACATCGCTGATGCCCAAGGCGATCACGTTGGCCAGGGCCTGGGCCGGATGTGGACGTCCGTTGGGCACTTCGTCAGTGGCCACCACATGATCGGCCACGTAGCCATTTTGCCGCGCCAACTCAACCACCTTGGCCATCACCACCGCCGGATAGCCCGAGCACGAGCCGATCTTCAGGCCTTTGCCCCGCAGGGTTTCAATTGCCTGCAGTGCGCCGGGAATCACCGCCGAATGCAGGGCGATTTTCTCGATCTGCAGTGGCATGAACCGCTCATACAGGGCGGTGACGTCCTCGTCGCTCGGCAGGCGATGGAACACGGCGCGATAACGTTCGGCAATCTGCGGCTGATTGCACAGGGTGCGGATGTGATCCCACTTGCCCATGCCCATGGGGCCGCGCGCTTCCTCCAGGGAAACCGCGACGCCGAACTCGGCAAAGGCTTCGACAAAAATCTGCGTGGGGGCGAAGGAGCCGAAGTCGACCACAGTGCCGGCCCAGTCCAGGACCACGGCTTGCAGCTTGGCAGGTTGTTGGTAATGCATGAGCAATCTCCAGTTTCGGGTATGAGTGGGCCGTCCCCCGATAAACGGGGTAAGCCGGTTGCGTACAAAAAAATCAGGCGATTCAGGTAGCCGGTATGGGGCTGGCCTCAAACAGTTCGGCGATCATCGGGCGGTTGCGCCGGATCCCCAGGCAACACAGGTGGTAGTCGATGGAAAACGGGTGATCGACAAAGGTGATCGGGGTGGTGCCCGGCGTTTCGGCGTACTCCACCGCCGACACAAAGCCGATGCCGATGCCCTTGGCGATGGCATGCACGATGGCCTCGCGGCTGTTGAGTTGCATCACGCAGTTGAGGTCCACACCCAGGCGCTTGCAGCTTTCTTCCACCAACTGCCGGGTGCGTGAGCTGCGTTCGCGCATGACCCAGCGCTCCTGGCTGATCTGTGCGACGTGCACCTCTTTCTGCGCCGCCCAGGGATGGTCGTCGCGCACCACCGCGATGATCGGGTAGCGCCGGTACAGCTGCGTGTCGAAGCGTTGGTCAAATTCCGAGAGGGCCAGGATTGCCACGTCGATATCAAAATTGAACAGGCGGTCGAGGGTTTCCTTCTCCGGGGAAAACGAGGTTTCCAGCTCGATGTCCGGATGGCGTTGCATCAACTCGTACGTCAGGTTCATGGCGATTGGCGGCGACACCGCGCCCAGGCGCAACATCCCGGTCTTGCGCTGCTTGAAGCTGTGCAGCAATTGCATGGCCTCATCCTCCTGGCCGAACAGGCCCTGGGTGATTCCGTAGAGCGCGTGGCCGGCCGCGCTCATCTCGATAAAGCGCCCACGGCGGTGGAACAACTCCACCGAGAACTGCTTTTCCAGGGCGTTCACCTGTTCGCTGACCGTTGGCTGGCCGACGCTCAAGTACTCGGCGGCGAGGGTGAAACTACCGGTCTTCGCCACCGCATGAAACGAACGCAGCCACTTGTGGTACTGGTACATAACGGGTCCTGTTGCAGAGGGCGTCAACGGCGGATAAACAGGGCCACCACCGCGCTGCACAGGCAGGCCGAGGTGACGACGATGAAGATCAGCGACGTATTGCCGGTACTGTCGAGCATACTGCCGATCAGCGGTTCCGCCAGGCCAGCGAATAGATAAGACGAGAAGTTCATCACACCGGTTGCGGTGCCTGCGCGCTTGGCACCTACCAAGTCCGGGCACAGAGCCCAGAAACTGGATGCCGGGCCGTAGACAAAGAACCCGCACAGAAACAGCGCCACCAGGCCGATTGCACTATGGGGCGGCAGGCTTCACATCCACAGGCTGGTGGCGGCGCCGAGGAACATATAGAGCATGATCGCCAGGTAGCGCTTGGAGCCGAACAGCTTGTCGGACACCCAGCCATTGCTCAGGGCGCCGACGGCCATGCCGACTGGCAGGGCGACGGTGATCCACTTGGGATCGATCATGCTGTCGCCGCTTTTCCAGTTGGCACCGAGAAAGTGCACCGGCACCCACACGATCAAGCCGTAGCGCGCAGCATTCTGAAAGCCCAGGGACACGGCGGCGATGATCAGGCGCGCGTTTTTCAGCACGGCTTTGTAGCGCTGTGCCGAGGTTTCTTCGGTGTCCTGGGCCACTTCATGGCCCTTGTCCTCGGCGTTGGCCACGCCGGTATCGGCCAGGGGCTCGAAGCCAAGATCCTGTGGGCGTTCACGGGCCACCAGGTAAAATAGGATGCCCCCGGCCAGCATCAGCAGGACTGGCAGGCGGAAGATCCAGCGCCATTCCAGGTGCAGCACTTCCAGCACCACGATGGAGGTCACATAGGACAGCACCGAGGCACAACCGGCGGCGAACACATAGAAGCCATAGACCCGGCCGCGCTCGCTGGCGCTCCACCAATTGGAGATCAAGCGGCTGCCCGGCGCCCAGCCCAGTGCCTGGAAGTACCCGTTGATGCCCCACGGCAGGATCAACCCGGCAAAGCCACTGGCAAAACTGGTGACCCAGTTGGCGCCACAGGACAGCACCGCGCCCAGGGTCATGATGCGCCGGCCGCCGAATTTGTCGGCCAGGTTGCCGTTGATCGCCTGGCCAATGGCATAGGCCCAGAGCATGGCGGCCGAGATCCAGCCCAGCACCTCCTTGGTCAGGCCGAACTCGGCCTGTATCCCCGGGATGGCGAAGCCGAAGGTCTGGCGCCCGGTGTAGAAAAACAGGTAACAGAACATCGCCGCCAGCAGCATGCGCCACTGGGCAACACGGAACGACGCCGAGCGAACGGCAGGGACAGGCAGGGTGTGTGCACGATTCATGATGTTTTCCTTATTGTTATTCGCCCCCGAAACCGCAGCGACGGGGTGGCACGCTTTACAGGTGCAAGAGGAAAGACTGAATTGCGTTGGGCTCAGGCGGCCCTGGAACCGATAAAGTTCTTGCCGCGTGCGCCTTGCAGGGCGAAGCGGATCATCGCGTCGGCCTCGGTGGGCGTGACGCCGTAGTCGGCGAACTCGGTTTTTACGTCCAGGCTGTGCAGGAAGTTGCGCAGCTGGGTCTGGGCTTTATCCAAGTCATCGCCGAACACCCGGCGCAGCGTGTGATCGCGCGCCGCGTCATGCCCCCATGCCAGCCCCAGTACCAGCGGCAAGGTGAAGGAACAGGCGATGCCATGGGGCAGGCCGTGGTGCAGGGTCATTTCGTAGGAAATGGAGTGGGCCAGGGCGGTCTTGGTATTGGAAAACGCCAGGCCTGCCTTGAGTGCCGCCAAGGCCATGCGTGAGCGCAACTCTGGGTTGCCAAGGTCGCGTCGCAGTTGCGGCAGGCACTCCAGGATGTCCTCGATGGCGGACACCGCAAAAGTGTCGGAAACCGGGTTGGCGTTGATATTCCAGATCGACTCCAGGGCGTGGGATAAAGCATCGAGCCCTGTGGATACGGTGACCCCGGCTGGCACCGTGAGCATCAACTGTGGATCAACAATCGCTACCTTTGGCCAGGTGCAGTCCAGGTGCAGGGAGTACTTCTTGTGGCTGGCCGAATCCCAGATCGTCGCCCAGGGCGTCACCTCGCTGCCGGTACCCGCGGTGGTCGGCGCCGCGATCAACGTCTTGCAATGGGCCGGTACAAACGGTTGGCCGGTCGCCAACAACGCCAGCAACTCATCGAACTGCCCG
Source organism: Pseudomonas proteolytica (assembly GCF_007858275.1). Taxonomy (GTDB): domain Bacteria; phylum Pseudomonadota; class Gammaproteobacteria; order Pseudomonadales; family Pseudomonadaceae; genus Aquipseudomonas; species Aquipseudomonas proteolytica. Next base: position 6,401 of record NZ_VFEV01000039.1, on the reverse strand, counting down.
GACTCGGTCCCGACAATCAATGCCTTGGCCGTATCAATTGCACTGCCACCACCGACGGCCAGCACCACATCACAACTTCCGGCCTGCAGCCAGAAACGCTCGTAGGTGTCACGCAATTGCGCAACATCGGGATTGGGCTGCACATCCTCGACCACATACACCAGACGCTCGCCCAGCAGTGCCTGGATCCTATCCACCAAGCCCAGCGCACGGGCTTCTGGAAAGGTGACGAGCGTGACGGTCTGCTGCGCGGTGATACTGGCCAGGTCTTGCAGGCAGCCCCAGCCGAAGCGGGTGTCTACCGGGTTGTGGAATCGGGCAGTCATGGCGTGTTCCTGGTTTTTGTTGTTGGAAGTGGCGCCAATAGTCGGGGAGGGTGGGGGATAGCTCAAATCGATAGATTGGGGGGATGGATTGGTTGGGCCGATAGTGGGCCTGAATGGACAAGTGCGGGGTCGGTGACTGAACTGATTTGACGGTTGGATGCTTCCAGCGCTCACTGCGCCTCGGCGCCGAAAGCTCCAACCCCTTGCATCAAGCGTCTACGGGCCAGGTGCCTCGGCGCACCATCTCCCTGACACGGTCTGCGCCATTGGCCCTGACCAGCAACTCCATGCGGGCTTTTTCGATAGCCTCGGCGCTCCATTGATCGGTTGCCATGGTGGCTTTTTCATGGGACCAGCCGTTGTCGTAGTGACGCACGACAAATTGCTGCTGGTACTCCCACATCGGCGTCCCGGGAATTGGGGTGACGATAAACGGGTTGGCATAGGCCATGCCGGCGCCCATCAGGTTGACGGCGTAATCGATGGTCCGGTCGATCAACTCCAGGCTTTCTACAAAAGGCTTTTGCCCAGGCCCCGCGGGAGGGTTGACGAACCCCAGCATGAACCCGCCGGTGACTTGAATCCCGTGTTCGGTGAAAATTTCTATGAGTTCGAATGTGGAGTGTTGAATGGCGTTGAGTCGGGATTTGTTGGAGTTGACCAGGGCGTCCTCGTTCGCGCTCTCTACCGCAAGGTAGATGTTGTAGCAGCCATTTTCGGCAATCGAGCGAATGAACTCCCTTGCCGTCAGTCCTCCTTTGACCGCTTCGATCACATTGCGATATTGGGGGTTCTTGCGCTCCTTTTCGTCCATCTGGGCGATAAAACGCTCACCCAGGTGCAGCAGGATCAGGTTGAAGAGGCTCAACCCGCCTTCCTCAACCCAGGGCAAGTCATGTTTTTTCAGCAGCCGACCGACCTCCATGGCATACAGCGGGTCGTGCATCAGGTGATCGTCCTCGATCAACACCTCGGTCACGCCTTGCTTGACCAAGTCGGCCAAGTGCAGGTCAAACCAGTCGAGGCCCAGGGCGCGCCAAGGGCCATTGATTTTCGGGATGTAGCAGAAGTTACAGTTCACGTTGCAGCCAATCGTGGAGAATATCTGCGCCCAGGCACCGTACTTGCGCACCCGTGCTCCGGAGGAGTGGTAGGGCTGCAGGTAATGGTTCATGTTCAGAAAGCTGAAGTCTGGCAACGGCATCAGGCCAAGCCGCTCGTCGAGGTCCTGGCGCTTGGGGACGATGCTCAGATAGCTGGACTTGTGGCTAGGGCGAACCAGTTGCCCACGGCTGCCGCGGTAGGCCACGCCAGGCACGGCATTGATGTCGGTGCCCTCGTGGGTCAAGGCATCGAGCAGCAGTGTGAAGGCGCGGTCGGCTTCGTTGATCAGTGCAAAGTCGAAGGCCGAATCCAGCAGCGCGTTTTTCCAATCGCCACTGGAATGAGCACCGCCGGTGACCAGGACCAGGTTGGGGTCGATATTCCTTACCAGTTCAGCCAGTGCACGGGCATTGCCCCATTGCACGGTGTAGTTGCATTGGATGCCGACAATATCGGGCTGCGCGGTTTCGATGATCTTGCGCATCTGCGCATCGGTCAGGCCGTAGCGGATCAGGTGGCCCTGGTCGACCTTGACCAGGCTGGACTCCTGGGACCAGCCGGCAAAGGGCGCATCGACAATCTGCACCTCATAACCCGCACGCCGGGCGACGGTGGCGATGCGCAACAGACCGATGGGGGTACCGGCACGTTTCATGACTTCAAATGTATCAATGCCGATGCGGGCGAATGCGCTGTCGTCCAGCGTGGGCTCGATCAGGCGCGTGTAAGGGGGAACAAACAACAATACGCGAGGGGCTTCGCCATTGGCACGCCGGCGGATGCCGGTGCGGCTGCTCAGTAACGATGGCTGTCCCAGGTGACTGAGCAAGGGCCGTGTGGGCGCAACCGAAAAACCGGGGCCGCAGCTCTCGATCCTCACGGTATCTTGCGAAGCGATCAAATCCATTTGTCTATCTCCTGGGGGGCTCGATATCAGCGTGAGGTTTTGCGTGAGCGTGAAGTGGCAATGACGGCCCCTGCGATGATTAACGCGGCAGGGAGCAGCAGGATCGGCTTGGCGTCGCTTTGCCCTACGGCAATCAGCAGCAGTGTGGAGAACAGCGGCGCCAGGTAAGACAAGGCGCCAAGCATCGCCAGGTTGCCGTGCTTGGTTGCGTGATCCCATGCGAAAAAGGCCAGGCCTACCGGGCCGAGCCCCAGCGCGACGATTGCCGCCCATTGGCCCGCGCCAGGCTGCACTGTGGTTTCGAAGGCCAGGTGGCACAGCAATCCGGCGATTGCGACCAACCCGCAAATGCCGCCGATGATGCTGCTGGGGACATTGCTGAAGCGCCGGTTCACCACCGAGTAAATCGACCAGACCCAGGCACAGGCAAAGGCAGCGGCGTAACCGACAATCGGCATCGCCAGGCTTTCACCCTGGGCGCGCTGTTGCATGATGAAGGCCGTCCCTGCCAGACCGAGCAATGCCCCCAGCAGTTGGCGCTTGCGCAGCGACTCACCAGTGGAAAACCCCGACAGCAGGACGATCAGCAGCGGCCACAGGTACGCAATAAGGCTGGCTTCAGCCGCCGGCGCGGCCTTCAGGGCGAAAAAATACAGAGAGTGATAGACAAAGATGCCGGCGAAGCCCGTTGCCCACACGTACCAGGGCTGGCGCCAACTGCTGAACCCCTCAGCGCCGCGCATACCCAGCATCAACAGACTTGCCACGAATGCGACGGCGAAACTCGATGCCAGCAACTGAAAAGCCGGGATTCCTGCGGTCAATGTGGTCAACAGTGCCAGGCACGCCCACAAAAACACTGCAATGACCCCAATCAGGGTGGCACCTGCGGCGCCCTTGGCAAGGGTGAAGGATGCGTTGGAAGTGCTCATGCTGCCCCGTCTTTAGATGATCCTAATGCCGGGACAATAAAAAAGTTTCGAGGGGCGCGTATTGATCGGGCCTGCCAAAAAAATGTTCAGGCCTGCTGTTTTCAATGATCGCGTGCTTGTTTACGCACAGCCGCCGGGGTGAGGTTGCGGGCTTTCTTCAGGGCATGGCTCAACGCACTCTGATCGGCATAACCGGCGCGGTGCGCAATATCAATGATCGACAGCGAGGTCTGGCGCAACAGATCGACGGCCAGGTTCAGGCGCAAGGTCGCGATGTGGGTGAACGGGGTTCGTTTCAGGTGTTGTCCGAACAGTACATACAAGCGCCGCTCGCTGGTGCCCGCGTATCGGGCAATGTCATGCACTGTCAGGGGCATACTCAGGTGCTGTTCGATGTAGGTCAGCGCCCTGGCGAGAATGAGTTGCCCGGGGTCGTTCGGCGGGGCGTCGGGTTGCAGCAATGAGCCCAAGAGCAAATGGCTCCATGACTGGGCCATTTCTGGTGAGTTGACCAGCCATGTTCCGTTGTTGTTTGCGTAGTCGAGTAAATGCCGGATCTGGGGGCGGACCGCGAAAAAGCGTTTGTCATGGAGCGGATCCAGGAGCTGCGCGGTGCTTGGCTGCTGTTGTTCGGCAGGCGGCATCAACACGTCCAGTACCAGGAAACTGTTACGGGTATTGGCCAGGAACGTATGCCGGGCGCCGGCGGCAATCACCACGCCCTGGCTCGCATCGACTTTGCCACCCCATCCGTCGACCTCAATCTCCATCGACCCGGATTGGGGGAGGACTATTTGATGAAAATCGTGCTCGTGCAGCTCGATCTGCCCGGAATAAGAGCGCAGCGCCAGAGAGAACGATTGGGGGGGAGTGGCGCTCATCCGTGACGCTCCTTGGGCTGAAGCACTTATCCTACGTCAGCCATCGGGCTGGGAGCCAGAGCAATGAAACAGTTGGCAACCGCTGGGAGTATTGCCAGCCGATCATCCCAACAGATGTTTAGAGATCAGCCTGGAGATTTCGACAATCGAGGTTTTGCCCGTGAACTCGAACTTCACTTTGCCCAGCGATGAGAAGTAGATCTCCAGTTCCGAATCCAGGTCGAACGTACCGGAGGTTTCCACCGAGTACGCGACGATGTTTTTGTAGGGCAGTGAGGTGAAGTCTTTCTTGCTGCCGGTGATGCCTTGTACGTTCACGGCGATGATGCGTTTGGTGGTGAACACCACGCCGTCGCGCATGGCTTTATAGGCATCGACTACTTGTTCGTCATCGAGCAACAGCGAAGCAACGCGTTCGGCATACTCGTTGTTTTGCTTGAGTTTGAAGAAGCCTTTGTTGTTGAAGTCGATCATTGGACGGTCCTTGTGTGTCTGGGAGGGGGCTACAGGATTGCCTTGAGGTAATCCTTGAGTGCTTCGAGTGGAAGCTTCAGTTCCTCTAGTGTCGAGGCTTGCTGGACGTCAGTCATAAGCTTTTGCAGCTCGCGGCCCAGCACCGTGTCGGCTCCGCCCAAGGTCGCCAGGGCCTGCTTGGTGCATTCATCTACCTTGCGTTTGATGGTTGGCAGGTCGCCACTGCGCACCAACAATCCAAACACCTCCCGCTCGTAACCATCCATGACCAGATCGTCGCGCAGGATCGGGCTGCCATCTTCGGTCTCATGCACCAGTTTGAGGGCGAATAGAGCAACGGCTTCGAGCGTCAATTCCATGGTCCTGGGTCCTCTCCTATGGAGTGCGGCGGGGGTGGTCATTTTTCTGCAGGCGAAAAAAAGACCTTGAGTTTCAAGGCCTTTCTTTAAAGCATTAATGGCTTGATTTGTATAGATTAAATTGGATGTGGCGGTAGGTGGGTGGCGCGTTATTGCAGGGGTACATATATGTCGGTCTGCCATTGATCCTGCGGGGTCTCGGGATAAACGCTCAGATAATCGAAGAACAGGGGGTGGTCGCGCAGTTCCTCGCCGCTGGTGGGTAGCCAGTCGCGATAGATCGGGTAGATGGTCTCGCCGATGTGGTCCGTCGAGCCCACGTGGCGCACGACAACGCAACGCCCTCCTGGGATAACGCGCTCGGTTACGCCGAACTCATTTGCGGCCACGGCCTCGTCAATTTCACCGCAGAGTGCAAACCGGAATGCTTCGGGCGGGGTTGTATCGGGGTTGCCGAAAGGAATGCCAAAGCTGCGACTTGATTGCACGGGCGACTGTCCGCTGTGCATGCGCCACTCGGAAAACTTGCGCACACTCTCGCTAACGAGCCCGGGAGCACCACAGTGTTCGAGTGCTGCCACTCTGACGGGGTGAAACTCTACGATTCGTACGTGCATGATGATGTTCCTTGAGAAGTGAGGGATGGTGAACACCGAACTCCAGACCTGCCAACTGGGCTGCTTCCTGAACGCACTCGGTGCCATACCGAACGCTCGCCGAAATGCCCGGGAAAAAGCCTCGGGGCTTTCGAAACCTGCGCCGAAGGCTGCTTCCAGTACCGAGTAGCCCCCGGTGGAGGCCAGGCAATGCGCCGCGCGTCGTAGCCGCATCAACTGCACATAGCGCGAAACAGGTACGCCGACGAAGGCGGTGAATTGCCGATGGAAGTGAAACGCCGAAAAGTTCGCCACTTGGCTCAACGCCTTCACGGACAGGTCACCTTCGAGATTGGCTTCTATATAGGTGAGGACTGCATTGAAGCGTTGTGTGTAGGCGGCGTTGCTCGACAAGTCAGACACTGGGTGGAGGCTCCTGGGAGTTCGATAGGCCACAGAGTCAGGCATGCCGGCACGCCCGCGCCTAGCCGCGCTTGCTGAGGTAGTGATTGGGCTGTCTTGGATGTTTCATAATGGCAGCCCGGGTGCTTTGGAAAGAATTTTCAGGCGGGGGTTGACCGCGCATTTTAATCCTGTATTATTCGCCTCCCGCTGACGAGAGATCGGAAGCGCAAGTGGTTGAAGTTGTTGAGGAAATCCTCGAAAACTTCTGAAAATAACCACTTGACAGCAAGTGAGGCTGCTGTAGAATGCGCGCCTCGGTTGAGACGAAAGATCTTAACCAACCGCTCTTTAACAACTGAATCAAGCAATTCGTGTGGGTGCTTGTGGAGTCAGACTGATAGTCAACAAGATTATCAG
>NZ_VFEV01000038.1 GCF_007858275.1 Pseudomonas proteolytica | reverse complement strand
CACCGTATGCGGTGTATCAGATACTCCGTAGCGGCTGGTTTTAGGGCTGCTTCGCAGCCCAGCGCGGGGCAAGCCCGCTCGCCACAACTGCGCTATCTGCCTGAATTTAGGCGTTGCGGCAAAGTTGGGTAGATACTTATGGATATCGCAGGCAAGCCAGCTCCCACCCAGTGTCTTGCGCGGTGTCAGGGGCGATAGAGGTGGGCATGGCCCGCACGATACAGCGAGGATTCGCTAAAGCTGTCACTGGCCAACACCCTGCCCACCACAATCAGCGCAGTCCGCCTGAACCCCTTCGCAGCAACCTTTTCGACAATATCCGCCAAGGTGCCCATGGCCCAATCCTGATCCGGCCACGTCGCCCGATGAACCACGGCAATCGGACAGTCTGCACCATAATGGGGCAGTAGCTCGGCGACGATTTTCTGCAGATGATTGACCCCCAAATGCACCGCCATGGTCGTGCCATGGCTGGCCAGGCTGGCGAAGGCTTCACCGGCCGGCATCGTGGTTTTATCGGCATAGCGAGTCAGGATCACGCTCTGGGCGATATCCGGCAGGGTCAACTCGGTCTCCAGCAGCGCGGCACAAGCGGCGACTGCGGTAACACCGGGGATGATCTGGAAGGGGATGCCCAGCTCGCGCAAATGGCGGATCTGCTCGCCAATCGCTCCATACAGGCTCGGATCACCAGAGTGTACCCGCGCCACATCCTGGCCTTTTTCATGGGCGGCCTTGATCAAGCCAATGATCTGCTCCAGGTTCAGTTCGGCGCTATTGACCACCTGTTCGGCCCGATGCCCCTCAAGCACGGCAGCCGGCACCAGGGAGCCAGCGTAGATGATTACCGGGCAATCGCGGATCAGCCGCTGGCCTTTGACGGTAATCAGTTCCGGGTCGCCGGGGCCAGCGCCGATGAAGAAGACGGTCATGGAAAAATCCTGTGCAAAAGCGGGCGCGCATGAGTACGGCTCATGATCGAGAAGGGCAATTATCGGACTTTAGCCGGCGCAGGCCAATGCAAACGTGGCCCTGGGGGCTTTTTTGCGGGTGATCAGCAGTCGGGCAGGGGCCTTGGCAAGCTGTTCTGCCAATGCCAAAGCGGCACTTTCGGCGATGCCGTAGCACCCCGTATGGGCGAAAACCACATCCGACTTATGGCTCAATCGTCCTTCGTAGACCTGCAGTTGTTGTGCATCAAAGCACTGCAATGGCAGGTTCAACGCGTTGGCCAGGGCGACTATGCCTGGCTCATCGCACTTGTGAGCAATACTTGCCAATGCGCTGATTTGGCCGGGGTCGATACCGGCCTCGGCCAGCGCACTGTTGAACAGTTCCAGCAAGGCTTCAACCTCACAGCCACGCTGGCAACCCAGGCCAACCGTCAAAATCATGCGGCGTATTGATCGTCACGATTGCGGCGAAACAACCAGGCGCTGATCAGCCCCAGCGCCAGCCAGAACGCGACGTTGGTCAGCTGCGAGGCGATCTTGAATTGTGCTTCCAATGCCTCGGGAGCCAGCATCGAGTGAACTTCCGGCTGTGGCGCGCCAACCACATGGGGCACCGCCAGGATCGCTACGCCGAGGATCTTCAACAGCCAATTGCGGCCAAACACGATCAGCGCAATGCCGGCAGCCGTGGAGGCTGCGGTACCAATCCACCAGATCTGCCGTTGCGCCAGGTCTGCCGCTGCGGTGCCGGGCAGTTCCGGTGGCAGGCCCAGGGTCGGCGCCAATACAAAGGTGGCATAGCCGGCCAGGCCCCAGAGCAAGCCCTGGGCAGTACGGGTCGGAGCGCGCAGGGTATAGAGGCCCGCGAGCATCAGCGCAAAACCGACAGCGACCACCAGGTTGCCGCCGGTGGTGGACAGCACGCGTTGCCAGCCGTCTTCCGGTTCCCAGGCCTCGGCGTCGTGACTGTGGGCTGCGACACCTGAGGCGTGTTCATGTACCTCGGTTGCGGCCGGGGCGTTTTCGAAGGTTTCCGCCTGCAGAATCAGCGGGGCTACCCAGAAACTTTGCAGCAGCGTCAGCAGCAGGGCGGCCAGCAGGCCGCTGAAACCTGCGGTTTGCGCAATTCGCTTGATCATGGCGGCAGGTCTCAATGGCACGGGAAGGCAGCGCTGTGGCGCGTATCGTGGGCGGCGTTGTGTACGGCCTCGATATGGGAGAACCCGGCGAAATACACCAGGCACGCACCCAGGATCGACGCGCCAATGGCGGCGGTCAGGCGCTGGCTCAAGGTGGCGGAGCCGCTGGCGGTGTGTGAGGTGCTGCTGATGATCGACATGGCACGTCCCTTTCGAGTGGCAGGGTGATACGAGCGCATGAAAACCCCGCGAGCCGGGCACGCAGGGTTCTGAACAGCGCCCGCCCACCGCGGGTTTGTTATCTGATTGTTCGGGCCGGTCTCCGGGCTTGCGAGGGGCTCTGGGCCTAAAAGCATCACCTTCCCATGCCGTACAGGCACAGTGGATCTGACACTTCGCTCGCCTACCGTTGCGGGGGCAGCACCGGACTGTCATGCACGCATGGGTCACCGGTTTCCCGTTTCACCCTGTGAAGGGCACCTGAAACAAGATGTGTAGGAGAGCATGGTCAGGGGGATCCCGTCAATTGAGCGAGTGCGCACGCCGAACAACTCACGGATTGAAATTTTGAGCAAGCGTGGCAGAGAACAAAGGGGCGCGTGCTTTGTCCGCTTATGCTACCGCCCGCACCAGGCCGCAGGGCTCAAGCCAAAAAACGCGGCAAACGAACTGCCCCCTGTCTTAAGACAAGCGCCCTTTTTGCGCTGGCCCGGTAGGGCGACGCGGTAACCTCGAACTAGTAAGGCGCACTTGGTCGACGGCTCCCCCTTCAATCTTTTCGTCTTGTTTCCCCGCTTCACCTTTATTGTTAGGACCTGTATCCAATTTGTGAAGCAGGTCAGGTCTTTTAAGGAGTGCTCGGGCAACGGCTGTTGCTTTTGAGGAAAATTGACGGGTGCTTGGTAGTTCACCTGCCGCCTCTTTCAATTCGCTAAAACTTAGTTCGTCGGTGTCAGGTTTGGCGGCTAACTCCTCATAGTAAATGCCCAATTGAAATAGCAAGTAATTATCGTTGAGGCTTTCGAAGTCTTCAGCAACAAGAGCGACATCGTTCCAGTTTAGTTCGCCGCCGGTCCATCCATCTATATCTTTGTCGAGTGCTTCAAGTAACTTTGGACGGTTGAGTATTTCCTTTGCAAGTTTCATTTGCTCTTGTGTCGCGTCTCGGCCGTCGTGTAGTTTTCCGGCTGCCATATTTTTTAGGTCGACCAAGGTAAAACCATCGTATGGGAAGGTTGTGGAGATTTTTAGCTCGTCCAACGTAGACAGTAATTTCTTGGCCAGCACCTTGTCGCTGTAGCTCTCCAAAGAAGTTGTTTCGCGATACTTGTTTATCATGTAGTCCAGGTTGTCATGATCGAACCTTTCGTCTTTCAACCCTGGCTCCCTCCAAGTAGAGCCAACCCCTATATCCAGCTCGTCAAGCAGGCTAGGACGGTTGAGAAGTTCCTTGGCCACTGCTGACGCGTGCGTAGTAAAGGTTCTACTGGTCGGCTGCTGGCCAGCGGCTTCCTTCAATTCATTAAAGTTAACGTACCTGTCACCATCTCCCGCTGCGTACTGTTTAAAATGCTTCTTCACCTCCTTGAGTAGGCGCCTGTCGCTGTAGGACGATGGATAGTCTGCTTGAGATGATTCCCCCGGCGTCGCTCGCGTTGTTCGTCTGGCGCCACTGGTGTCGTCTGCCAATTGGTTCTGAGCAGTGTCAGTTTTGGAGGGCGGGGGTTGATTGCTGTCTTTGCCCAGCGTGATTGGCAGCGAGTGAAGGCTGTTGGGCTGAAACATTGAAATAGTCATGACAGAACCTCGAGTTTGTTGCTGTATTGGGCGCTCACCGCAGATGGACTCCTGTGAGCAATGCCAACAGGGCTGCAAATGCATGAATCGGTGACTGTGTGGCGCCCCATTCAAACTTGTTCCCCGCCGAGGCCTGCAGAGTGATACAGGTTTTTTCCCAGAGTGCCGTGGGGTAAAAATTGATCTGGGTTTGCCGACATTGACCCGTCCTCTCGCACTGCGTAGCCTTGCACCCTCGAGGTTCTTAGGCCCCGGTCGAAGCTAAGAAGGGAACGCGGTCGATGCCGTGGCTGCCCCCGCAACTACGGCTTACCGGTTTCCCGTTTCACCCAATCAAGGGCACCCGAAACAAGGCGCTGGAGAGCATGTGTGAGGGATGTGCCTCAAACACCTTGAACGCTGGCTGAGGTTTTGATCGCAGTACCGTCAGACGTACCGATGGTTGGTGAGTATAGGTGCTTGTTTCAACAGGTTTATCCTTAGGATCGCCACTTGAATTTGACCCTGTCAGGCAACCGTCCGATCATGTGATCAAGGTTGTCATGATCAAACCTTTGATCTTTCAAGCCCCGTCCATCCCAAGTAAACCCAACGCCAATATCCAACTCGTTAAGTAGGCGACTGCGTTTGAGCAGCTCATCCGCAACTGCTGATGCTTGGGCAGAAAATGTTCTAGTGCTTGGACGGTGGCCGGCAGCTTCTTTTAGCTCATTAAAGTTGACGTATTTGTCATCGGCCCCCGCTGCGTACTCCCTAAAGTGTTTCTTTACCTCTTGCAGCAGACGCTTGTTGTTATAGGACGAGGGAGAACGTGTTGGGCGTGATTCCTCTGGCGTTGCACGGGTTGTGCGACTGTTACCGCTGGCTTCAGCCGCCCCTTGGTTGCTGCCCGGTGCGATCGGCGGAGAGTAGAGATTGTGGGGCTGAGATATTGAAAGTGTCATGACAGATCCTCGAATTCACTGCTGTATAGGGCGTTCACCGCAGATGGACTCCTGTGAGCAATGCCAACAGGGCTGCAAATGCATGAATCGGTAAATGTGTGGCGCCCCATTCAAACTTGTTCCCCGCCGAGGTCTGCAGAGTGATACAGGTTTTTTCTCAGAGTGCCGTGGGGTAAAAATTGATCTGGGTTTGCCGACATTGACCCGTCCTCTCGCACTGCGTAGCCTTGCACCTTCGAGGTTCTTCGGCCCAGGCCGAAGCTAAGAAGGGAACGCGGTCGATGCCGCGGCTGCCCCCGCAACTGTAAAGGGTTTATCTGACTGCCACGCCACTGCCTGTATCCGGCGGGAAGGCGCAGCCAGCGCCAGCCACCAGGCCGGCAAGCCCCAAGCCAGGAGACCTGCCTCGCAACCGATTTTCCATTTCAACCGGGCGGGGTGATCCGGTGACGAATCCAGCGCCTGCGCGTCGCCGCAGGGCCAGTCGTCCCGTATGCCCGCCCCAAAGGGCATCCAATGAAAACACTGGCCAAACTCCCCGTTACTATCGTCACCGGCTTTCTCGGCTCGGGCAAAACCACCTTGCTGCGTCATATGCTGGATAACGCCCAGGGCCGCCGTATCGCCGTGATCGTCAACGAGTTCGGTGAGCTGGGTATCGATGGCGAGATCCTCAAGCAGTGTTCCATCGGTTGCACCGAAGAAGAGGCCAACGGCCGTGTGTATGAGCTGGCTAACGGCTGCCTGTGCTGCACCGTCCAGGAAGAGTTCTTCCCGGTGATGCGTGAACTGGTCGCGCGTCGTGGCGATCTGGACCATATCCTCATCGAAACATCCGGCCTGGCCCTGCCAAAGCCGCTGGTGCAGGCTTTTCAGTGGCCGGAAATTCGCAGCGCCTGCACGGTTGACGCGGTGATTACCGTGGTCGACAGCCCAGCCGTGGCGGCTGGCACCTTCGCCGCCTTCCCGGATCAGGTCGACGCCCAGCGCAAACTGGATCCCAACCTGGACCACGAATCGCCGCTGCACGAACTGTTTGCCGATCAACTGGCCAGCGCCGACCTGGTGATCCTCAACAAAACCGACCTGATCAGCGCCGAAGACCTGGCCCGCGTGCGCCTGGAAGTCGCCGAAGAGCTGCCTCCAGCGGTGAAAATCGTCGAAGCCAGCAGTGGTCGCCTGCCCCTGGACGTGTTGATTGGCCTGGGCGCCGGCTCCGAGGAGCATATCGACGGGCGCCACAGCCATCACGATCATCACCACGAAGGTGAAGACGATCACGATCATGATGCGTTTGACTCCATCTCCATCGACCTGCCACAGGCTGACGAAGCACTGTTGCTCGATGCCTTGACCCAATTGGTGGTGCAGCACGGCATCCTGCGTGTCAAAGGCTTCGCAGCGATTCCAAACAAACCGATGCGGTTGCTGATCCAGGGCGTGGGCACCCGTTTCGACAAGCACTTCGACCGTGCCTGGAGCGCTGACGAAGCGCGCATCACGCGCCTGGTGCTGATCGGTCAGGATCTGGATGCCGCCGGCCTCGAAGCGCAACTGCGCGCCGCCCTCAGCGTTTAACCCATGCACTTGCTCAGGACCCAGCCCGGCGGTTTCGTCTCCGACGACAACATCGCCGACCTTGGACAGACTCCCGCCGAGTTGGTGATCCTGTGCAGCGGTGATTCCAGCCTGGCGCTGCTGGCCGAAGCGGCCCAGCAACTGCCCGATGACTATCCGAGCCTGCGCCTGGCCAACCCGATGCAGGTGCAGAACCACGCGTCGGTGGACCTGTACGTGGATGAGGTGCTGCGCCACGCCAAGGTCATCCTGATATCCCTGCATGGTGGCATTGGCTATTGGCGCTACGGTATTCAGCGCCTGGTGGAGTTGGCCGAGCAGGGCGTGCAGCTGATCCTGGTGCCGGGGGATGATCGTCCCGATCCCGAACTCAGCGGCCTGAGCACCGTGGATCCGCCGGCGCGTGACCGCCTGTGGCACTTTTTGCGCCAGGGTGGGCTGGGGAATGCGCTGGATTTCTATCGCTGCCTGGCCAGCAGCTACCTGGGGCGCAATTACACCTGGGACGAGCCGCAAACCCTGCCGCGCACCGCAATTTATCATCCACACAAAGCCAATGCCTGCCTCAATGACTGGCAGGCAGACTGGAACGCTGCATGGCCGGTGGCGGCGGTGCTGTTCTACCGCTCGCACTTGCAGGCGGCCAATACCGCTTTTATCGATGTGTTCTGCCAGCGCTTGCAGGCTGCGGGCCTCAACCCGTTGCCAATGGCGGTGGCTAGCTTGAAAGAGCCGGGCTGCCTGGCGGTGGTCGAGGATCTGCTTGATGAGGTGCAGGCGGCGGTGATTCTCAACACCACCGGCTTTGCCCAATCCAGCCCCGAAGCACCCCATCTGCGACCGTTTCGCCGCAATATCCCGGTGATACAAGCCATCTGCGCCCAGGACAACCAGCCCGGTTGGGAAGCCAGCGAGCAAGGCCTTGGTCCACGCGACCTGGCCATGCACGTCGCCTTGCCGGAGCTGGACGGGCGCATCATCAGCCGCCCGATCAGCTTCAAGGATCTGGCCTGGCGCAGCGAGCGCAGTCAGTCGGACGTAGTGTGCTATCGCGCGGCGCCCGAGCGCATGGATTTTGTGGCCGAACTGGCGCGGCGCTGGGTCGAACTGGCGCGGGTGCCGAATGCAGATAAACGCATCGCCCTGATTCTGGCCAATTACCCGACCCGCGACGGGCGCATCGGCAACGGCGTTGGCCTGGATACCCCGGCCGCCGCCTTGAACATCCTGCGGGCCCTGCAAACCGAAGGTTATCCGCTGCCATCCACCTTGCCGGACAGCGGCACGGCCTTGATCCATGAGCTGCTCGGCGGCGTGACCAACGACCTCGACAGCCTCGACCTGCGGCCCTGCCATCAAAGCCTGGGCCTGGACGATTACCAGGCGATGTTCAATCGCTTGCCCCAGGCCAACCGCCAGGCTGTGCTGGAGCGTTGGGGTACGCCCCATAACGATCCGATGTGTCGCGACGGGCGCATGATGATCGCCGGCCTGCGCCTGGGCCTGACCTTTGTCGGCATCCAGCCGGCGCGGGGTTACCAGGTGGATGCCAGTGCGGTGTACCACGACCCGGACCTGGTGCCGCCCCATGCTTACCTGGCGTTCTATTTCTGGCTGCGCCACACCTACGGCGCCCATGGCGTGATCCACGTCGGCAAGCATGGCAACCTGGAATGGCTGCCGGGCAAAGGCGTAGGGCTGTCCGAGCACTGCTGGCCGGATGCGCTGCTGGGGCCTTTGCCCAATATCTACCCGTTTATCGTCAACGACCCGGGCGAGGGGGCCCAGGCCAAGCGGCGCACCCAGGCCGTGATCATCGACCATTTGATGCCGCCGCTGACCCGCGCCGAGACCTATGGCCCGCTGCGCAACCTGGAGCTGTTGGCAGACGAGTATTACGAAGCGCAATTGCTCGACCCACGACGCGCCCTGGAGCTGCAAAAGGACATCCTCAAGCTGGTGCGCGAAACCCGTATCGACCAAGAGCTTGAGCTGGATAACGATGCCGACGCTGCGGTCTGGTTGCCGCGCCTGGATACCTACCTGTGCGATTTGAAGGAATCGCAGATCCGCGACGGCCTGCATATCTTTGGTGAATCACCCGAAGGTCGGCTGCGTATCGACACCTTGTTGGCCCTGCTGCGCATCCCGCGTGGCGACGGGCGCGGCCCGCAATCGAGCCTGCTGCGCGTGTTGGCCAAGGCCTTCGAACTGGGCTTTGACCCACTGGACTGTGCCTTGGCAGAGCCCTGGACCGGGCGCCGCCCCGAGGTGTTGCAGAAAATCGACGGCCAGTTGTGGCGCACCGCCGGTGACACCCGCGAGCGCCTGGAGTTGTACGCGGCGCGGCTGATCGAACAGGCGCTGGAAGGGCCGCTCGAACAGCTTGAGGAGCCGGGTTGGGAAGACGTGAAATCGGTGATCGAAAGCCTGCGCATCGTCGTCGCGCCGCGCCTGGATGCCTGCGGCCCGGCGGAAATGCGCGGCTTGCTGGATGCCCTGGGCGGTCGTTTCGTACCGGCCGGCCCCAGCGGTGCGCCGAGCCGGGGGCGCCTTGATGTACTGCCGACCGGGCGGAACTTTTTCACCGTCGATGTGCGTAACCTGCCGACCACCACTGCCTGGCGGATCGGTTTCCAGTCCGCAAACCTGATGCTTGAGCGGCACCTGCAGGACCACGGCGACCATTTGCGCCAACTCGGGCTTTCTGTGTGGGGCACCGCAACCATGCGTACGGGTGGTGACGATATCGCCCAGGCCATGGCGCTGATGGGCGTGCGTCCGGTGTGGGCCACGGGCAGCCAGCGGGTCGATGACTTTGAAATCCTGCCTATCAGCTTGCTCGACCGCCCGCGAGTGGACGTGACCCTGCGGGTGTCCGGTTTCTTCCGGGATGCGTTTGCCAACCTGATCCGGCTGTTCGATGCCGCCGTGCAGGCGGTTGCGGCGCTGGATGAGCCGGACGATATGAACCCGCTGGCAGCCAAAGTGCGCAGCGAGCGTGAGGCGCTGCTCAAGTCTGGGCTGGATGAGGAGGCCGCGGCCAGGCAGGCCGGCTGGCGCATTTTCGGCGCCAAGCCCGGCGCGTATGGTGCGGGTGTGCAGGGCGCAATTGACGGCCGCCTATGGCAAAGCCGCGAAGACCTGGCTGAGGTCTACCTCAATTGGGGTGGCTACGCCTATGGCGGTGCCGATGAAGGCACTGGCGCTCGTGAACAGTTCGCCCAGCGCCTGAGCCAGGTTCAGGCAGTGCTGCAGAACCAGGATAACCGCGAGCACGACCTGCTCGACTCCAATGACTACTATCAATTCCAGGGTGGCATGCTCGCCGCCGTAGAAACCCTCAGTGGGGCCAAGGCCGCGAGTTACCATGGCGACCATAGCCAGCCGGACCTGCCGAAAATCCGCACGCTGAAGGAAGAGCTGAACCGGGTGATCCGTTCCCGCGCGGCCAATCCCAAGTGGATCGAGGGCGTCAAGCGCCACGGCTATAAAGGTGCGTTCGAGATGGCGGCAACGGTGGACAACCTGTTCGCCTTCGACGCGACCACCGCGCTGATCGACGATCATCAGTATGCATTGCTGGCCGATGCCTACCTGCTCGACCCCGATACCCGGGC
Source organism: Pseudomonas proteolytica (assembly GCF_007858275.1). Classification (GTDB taxonomy): domain Bacteria; phylum Pseudomonadota; class Gammaproteobacteria; order Pseudomonadales; family Pseudomonadaceae; genus Aquipseudomonas; species Aquipseudomonas proteolytica. Next base: position 61,215 of record NZ_VFEV01000038.1, on the reverse strand, counting down.
GTTTGTGCAACAGCACAACCCCGATGCCCTGCGTGACATGACCGAACGCATGCTCGAAGCCCAGCAGCGCGGCATGTGGCAGGAGCCTGGGGCGTACCGCGAGGCATTGGAAAACCTGTTGCTGGACATAGAAGAAGACACCTGATGCTGATCGTGCTTGCCGTGAAGCTCAGTGCCGAAAGAGCGCACGCCTCACTGTAGGAGCGAGCTTGCTCGCGAAAAACCCAAGGGCAACGCGCTCATCAAGGCTCGCGTCAACGTTGACTATTTTCGCGAGCAAGCTCGCTCCTACAGGGGCGCTACAGAATTCATCGAGATATCAGTATGACTGACACCCCACATTTTCCATTGTCGGCTGTAGTCGGCGCCGACGACCTGAAGCTTGCGCTGTGCCTGGCCGCCATCGATCCGAAGATTGGCGGTGTGTTGATCGAAGGGCCGCGCGGCATGGCCAAGTCCACCCTGGCCCGCGGCTTGGCCGATCTGTTGGCCAGCGGGCAGTTTGTCACCTTGCCCTTGGGCGCCACTGAAGAGCGCCTGGTGGGTACCCTGGACCTCGATGCTGCGTTGGCCGAAGGCCGTGCGCAGTTCTCTCCTGGCGTGCTGGCCAAGGCTGACGGCGGCGTGTTGTATGTGGATGAAGTCAACCTGCTGCCCGATCACCTGGTGGACCTGCTGCTCGACGTCGCTGCCAGCGGCACCAACCTGATCGAGCGCGACGGCATTTCCCACCGGCACTCGGCGCGTTTTGTGCTGATCGGTACGATGAACCCGGAAGAGGGCGAGTTGCGCCCGCAACTGCTGGATCGTTTTGGTTTCAATGTGGCGCTGAGCGGGCAGACCCTGCCGGCCGAGCGTGGGCAGATCATCCGCCGGCGCCTGGATTTCGACAGCGACCCTGCGGCCTTCTGTGCGCAGTGGGCCGATCAGCAAGGGGCGCTGCGCGAACGCTGTACCCAGGCTCGTGCGCGCCTGGCCAGCATCGCCCTGGATAACCAGGCCCTGGCGCAGATTAGCGAGCGCTGTTTTGCCGCCGGGGTCGATGGCCTGCGTGCCGATCTGGTGTGGTTGCGCGGGGCGCGGGCCCATGCCGCGTGGCGTGGTGCCGTGGCCATCGCTGAAGAAGATATAGAGGCTGTGGCCGAATTTGCCCTGCGTCACCGTCGCCAGGAAAGCTCTTCGCCTGCGAGCACGCCCGAGCAGGGCCAGGCGCCCCAGCCTTCAGATAACGCGCCCGGCCAAGGTCAGTGGGGCGATATGCCCGCGCCTGCGTTGCCCATGGGTGCTCGCCGAGAGGTGCCGGCCTGGCCAAAAAAGCCCTAGGCATCCGCCCCCGACCTGACACGGGGGTGGATGCCCGCCCCAAGGCCGGGCGATTGAGCAGCGGGCGGCAGGGTAAGGCGCGCAGCGCGCAGCAGGGCCTGGTCAACTGGCCGGGCACCTTGCTGGGGGGGCGGCCGCAATCCCGTGAAGACCTGCGCTACCACCTGCGCAGCCGCTCGGCCCATGAGTTGTGGCTGGTGATTGTCGATGCCTCGGCGTCCACGCGGCGCCATCAGGCGTTGAGCGATGCCAAGGGCTTGCTGGCGCAGGTGTTTGACGATGCCTATCGGCAACGGGCGCGGTTGGCATTGCTGACGGCCAGCGGGCAGGTGCCGAGCTGGCAGGTCCAAGGATTGAAGGCCGCTAAGGGCTTGGGCCGATGGTTGGACGGGCTGGGCGCGGGCGGCGGGACGCCGTTGCTGGCGGCATTGACCGAGGCCGGGCATTGGCTGGTAGCACGGCGCAAGCGGTATCCGGCTGAACAGCAGCGATTACTGGTGATTACCGATGGCCGGTTGAAAGATATCGGCCAGTTGCCCGGGTTGGAGTGCCCCGGGCTGTTGGTGGATATTGAACGCGGCCCGATCAGGTTGGGTCGGGCCCGTGAGCTGGCCGCCGGGTTGCAGGTGGATTATCGGCATATTGATGGTTTGTAGCGCTGCGGCTAGCGCTCTCGCGGCGGTGCGGCGTTCCGACAAGCTGACGACCTCCCCTGTGGCGAGCGGGCTTGCCCGCGCTGGGCTGCGAAGCAGCCCCAGTAAGCAGAGTGCGGTGTATCTGATACTCCGTAGCGGCTGGTTTTGGGGCTGCTTCGCAGCCCAGCGCGGGCGATGCGGCGTTCCGACAAGCCCGCTCGCCACAGGGGAGGTCGTCAGTGTCTGAAAATTGTGTAGATACCGATGCTGCCATGAGGCCCTCAAATCCACCATCGGAATATCAGCCCGCCCCCGGCACATTCGGCCAGAGATCCGCCACCAGAAACAGCCGCTCCGCTTCCTCCCAATCCCCGCCATTCTGAATCATCCGCACCAACAACTGCGCTGGCGCCATCGGGTCAAGGTCGGCGAGCCAGCATTGCATCTGTTCTGCCGTCCACACGTCCTCTGTCGGGTAATGCGCCGGCGCGAGCCAGGCGTGGCGGGGCAGGGGTTGCCAGCGCCCCGACGGGCTGTTGCGGATAAAGTCCGGCCAGTCGCGCTGATGCAACCAGCGCCCGCGCAAGTGCTGGGGATGGGCGCCAAGGGGTGGCTCAGCCTCGCCGGGCCAGGGGTACAGCAAGTAGCCTCCCAGCCACAGATGGGCATCGAACTGTTGGATATCCAGCGCCGCCAGCACCTCCCGGCTTTCGGCTCTGGCCGAGATCGGCAACTGATGGTCGGCAAGGTGGGCCAGCTTGCGATCCAGTCGGTCATGGCAGCCTGGGCCCAGCCACTGTGCCGTGTCCTGGCCGCTGCCGTTTTGAGGCCCGAGGTAGAGTTTGATCGCCAGTTCCAGGTGATGCACGCCGTCACGGTCGCGCAGCAGCATATCCAACTCACCCAAGGTATGCCCGGCCTGGCGGATCGGCAGGTTGGCCGCCAGCAACTCTACGCCGGGGGCGTGCTGCACGGCAAATTGCCACAGGCGCTCGTAATACAGGCCCAGGCGCCGGGTGCGGGCCAGGCTCAGCCAATGCTGCAGGGCGCTGCTGTCCTGGTCCAGGTGCCTGAGCCAGTGCTCCAGAGCCGCAGGCCGCTGCACCCACTCGCTGCCGGCCAGGGGGTGGCGTTGCGGCCAGGGGGTCTGTTCCAGCATCGGCGGGGCGAGGATCACCCACGCCAGGTCCCGCACCTCGGGATGGCGCAATTGACGGGGCAAGTCCTGCAAGTCTGGGAACGGATTCATGGTCCGAGCATAGCTGTTTCCTACTGCCGGCGTGATCGTGTCGGGTGTTGAGAACCGTTGTCGTCTGGGCCCTGCGGCGACAAAGGATTTTGTCTAATGCGGCCTTTCGCCCATAATCGTTGTTTTTCGCCACACCCAAACCCTGCAGGAGCCCCATGGAGCAATTTCGCAATATCGGCATTATCGGTCGCCTGGGCAGTACCCAGGTTCTGGACACCGTCCGCCGGCTGAAAAAGTTTCTGCTTGAGCGCCACCTGCATGTGATCCTCGAAGACACCATCGCCGAGATTCTGCCGGGCCACGGCCTGCAGACCTCGTCGCGCAAAATGCTGGGTGAAGTCTGCGACATGGTGATCGTGGTCGGCGGTGACGGCAGCCTGCTGGGCGCCGCTCGCGCCCTGGCGCGGCACAACGTGCCGGTGCTGGGGATCAACCGCGGCAGCCTGGGGTTCCTTACCGATATCCGCCCCGATGACCTGGAAGTCGAAGTGGCCAAGGTGCTGGACGGTCATTACCTGGTAGAAAACCGCTTCCTGCTGCAAGCCGAAGTGCGTCGCCACGGCGAAGCCATCGGCCAGGGCGATGCCCTCAATGACGTGGTGCTGCACCCTGGCAAATCGACGCGGATGATCGAGTTCGAGTTGTACATCGACGGCCAGTTCGTCTGCAGTCAGAAAGCCGACGGCCTGATCGTCGCCACGCCCACCGGTTCCACGGCCTATGCGCTGTCGGCGGGCGGGCCGATCATGCATCCCAAGCTCGATGCCATTGTGATCGTGCCGATGTACCCCCATATGTTGTCGAGCCGGCCGATTGTGGTCGATGGCAACAGTGAGCTGAAAATCGTGGTTTCCAAAGACATGCAGATCTACCCGCAAGTCTCCTGTGACGGGCAGAACCACTTCACCTGCGCCCCCGGTGACACCATCACCGTGAGCAAAAAGGCGCAGAAGCTGCGATTGATCCACCCGCTGGATCACAACTACTACGAAGTGTGCCGCACCAAGCTGGGCTGGGGCAGCCGCTTGGGGGGTGGAGGCGACTGATGCTCGATCCCGCGCGTAGCTACGACCTGATTGGTGACGTGCACGGTTGCGCTCATACCCTTGAGCACCTGCTCGACCAGATGGGTTACCACAAGCAGGGCGGCACCTGGCGCCATCCTTCACGCATGGCGGTGTTCCTCGGCGATATCATCGACCGTGGGCCACGGATCCGCGAGGCATTGCATATCGTCCATGACATGACCGAAGCCGGCCAGGCGCTGTGCATCATGGGCAACCATGAGTTCAACGCCCTGGGCTGGAGCACCCTGGCGCCTCCCGGCAGTGGCAAGCAGTACGTGCGCGAACATTCGCCACGCCACGCGCGGCTGATCCACGAGACCCTGACCCAGTTTGAACAGCATCCTGGCGACTGGCATGACTTCCTGGCCTGGTTCTACGACATGCCGTTGTTTGTCGACGCCGGGCGCTTTCGCGTGGTGCACGCCTGCTGGGATTCGGGGCTGATCGAGCCGCTGCGCCGGCAATTCCCCGACGGCTGCATTGACGAGCACTTCCTGCAGGCGGCGGCGGTGCCTGGCAGTTTTGCCTGCAACGCGTTCGACCGCCTGCTGCGCGGCACCGATATGCGCCTGCCGGACGGCCTGACGCTGACCGGTGGCGACGGCCTGACCCGTTCGTTCTTCCGCACCAAGTTCTGGGAGGACGACCCGAAGACCTACGGCGATATTGTTTTCCAGCCTGACGCCTTGCCTGACCCGGTGGCGCGTACACCGTTGTCCTCGACTGAGAAAAACTCCCTGCTGCGTTATGGCGTCGATGAGCCGCTGTTGTTCGTGGGGCATTACTGGCGCAGCGGCAAACCGGCGCCGATCCGCTCGAACCTGGCCTGCCTGGACTACAGCGCGGTGCTCTACGGCAAGCTGGTGGCCTATCGACTGGATCAAGAAACCCGCCTCGACCCGAACAAATTTGTCTGGGTCGATGTCGAGCGCCCTGAGGTGATTTCATGAGTACCGTTGCGGTATTGCGCTTGCCCCTGAGCGTGGACCTGGGTGGCTTCGTCAAACTGCTGCAGCGCATGCAAGTGCCCCATCGCGTCAGCGAAGAGGCCGGCGAGCAGGTGCTCTGGGTGCCGGACGCGATCAGCGAGGACGTACGCAGCCTGTATCAACGCTTTCCTGCTGGCGACCCGGACCAGCAATTGGACCTTCCCCCGGAGCAGGTGGGCAAGCGTCCCGGTTTCCTCCTGCAATTGCGCCACAGCCCACTGACCGCCACGGTGCTGCTGCTGAGCCTGATCGTCGGCGCTGTCACGATGCTGGGTGACAATCTGCAAGTAATGAGCTGGTTGACGTTCCTCAATTTCCACGTGGCCGGCGAATACCTGTACTTCACCCCCTTGGCCGACAGCCTGGCGGCGGGGCAGTGGTGGCGGTTGGTAACGCCGATGCTGATCCATTTCGGCATCCTCCACCTGGCGATGAATGGCATGTGGTACTGGGAGCTGGGGCGGCGGATCGAGTCGCGCCAGGGCAGTATCAACCTGCTGGGCCTGACGTTGCTGTTCAGCCTGGCCTCCAACTACGCGCAATACACCTTTGGCGGCCCCGGCCTGTTTGGCGGTTTGTCCGGCGTGCTGTACGGCCTGTTGGGCCATTGCTGGATCTATCAGTTGCTCGCGCCCAACCCGGCGTATCGCCTGCCCCGTGGCGTGCTGGTGATGATGCTGGTGTGGCTGGTGCTGTGTTTGTCGGGCCTGGTGTCGATGATCGGTTTCGGCGAAATCGCCAATGCGGCCCATGTCGGCGGCCTGGTGGTGGGTTGCATCACCGGTTTGCTCGGCGGGTTGTACAGCCGCCATAAACGTAACGCTTGAATCTCTGCCCATTCTTTAAGGAAGAGTCTTATGTCCTCTTTTGCTGAAATGATCGAAAACATCACTCCGGATATCTACCAGAGCCTCAAGCTCGCGGTGGAAATCGGCAAATGGTCCGACGGCCGCAAGCTCACCGCCGAACAGCGTGAACTGTCCCTGCAGGCGATGATCGCCTGGGAGCTGCAAAACCTGCCGGAAGACCAGCGCACCGGCTATATGGGCCCGCAGGAATGCCAGTCCAAATCGACCCCGGTGGAAAACATCCTGTTCAAGTCGGATGCCATCCATTGATTGAGATTGGCCGTGGTGCAGTCAGCAAGATGTCGGCGCAACTGGGTTCGCCGACCGTTCAATACGCTTTTCGCCTAGGTGACACCGAGGTGCCGGTCAACCCGTTGATTGGCACTCATATACGCCTGGAATACCTCGGTGCGATCCACTGCACCCATTGCGGACGCAAGACCAAGACCAGTTTCAGCCAGGGCTATTGCTACCCGTGCATGACCAAGCTGGCCCAGTGCGACCTGTGCATCATGAGCCCTGAGCGCTGCCATTTCGATGCCGGCACTTGCCGCGATCCGGCCTGGGGCGAAAAATTCTGCATGACCGACCATGTGGTGTATCTGGCGAATTCGTCGGGGATCAAGGTCGGCATCACCCGCGCCACCCAGTTGCCCACGCGCTGGCTGGACCAGGGGGCAAGCCAGGCGCTGCCGATCATGCGCGTGGCTACACGCCAGCAATCAGGTTTTGTCGAGGATGTACTGCGCAGCCAGGTCGCCGACAAAACCAACTGGCGCGCCTTGCTCAAGGGCGACGCGAGCACGGTGGACCTCAAGCAGGTGCGCGACGAGCTGTTCGTCTCCTGCGCTGACGGCCTGCTGCAATTGCAGGAACGCTTTGGCCTGCAGGCCATCCAACCGGTGACTGATATCGAGCCCCTCGAAATCCGCTACCCGGTGGAGCAATATCCGACCAAGATCGTCAGCTTCAACCTGGACAAGAACCCGATTGCCGAAGGCACGCTGCTGGGGGTCAAGGGCCAATACCTGATCTTCGATACCGGCGTTATCAATATTCGTAAATACACGGCTTACCAGCTCGCCGTGCATCAGTAGAAGGATTTCACGCATGCGCACCGAACAACCGAAGATGATCTACCTGAAGGACTATCAGGCGCCCGAGTACCTGATCGACGAGACCCACCTGACCTTCGAGTTGTTCGAGGACCATAGCCTGGTCCACGCGCAGCTGGTGATGCGCCGCAATCCCGAGCGCGGTGCCGGCCTGCCGCCACTGGTGTTGGACGGCCAGCAACTGGAGCTGTTGAGCGTGAACCTGGGCGACCGGGAACTGAGCGCTGCCGACTACCAGTTGAGCGACAGCCACCTGACATTGCAGCCGCTCAGCGACAGCTTCACTGTCGACACCAGCGTGCGGATCCACCCTGAAACCAACACCGCCCTGGAAGGCCTGTACAAGTCCAGCGGCATGTTCTGCACCCAATGCGAGGCCGAAGGTTTTCGCAAGATCACCTACTACCTGGATCGCCCGGACGTGATGAGCACGTTCACCACCACCGTGATCGCCGAGCAGCACAGCTATCCGGTGCTGCTGTCCAACGGCAATCCGATTGCCAGCGGCCCCGGCGAAGACGGCCGGCACTGGGCAACCTGGGAAGACCCGTTCAAGAAACCGGCCTACCTGTTTGCCCTGGTGGCCGGTGACCTGTGGTGCGTCGAAGACACCTTCACCACCATGAGCCAGCGCACCGTCGCGCTGCGCATCTATGTCGAGCCAGAAAACATCGACAAGTGCCAGCACGCCATGAACAGCCTGAAGAAGTCCATGCGCTGGGATGAAGAGGTCTACGGTCGCGAATACGACCTGGATATTTTCATGATCGTGGCCGTGAACGACTTCAATATGGGCGCCATGGAAAACAAGGGCCTGAATATCTTCAACTCCAGTGCGGTGCTGGCCCGCGCCGAGACGGCGACCGACGCCGCGCATCAGCGGGTCGAAGCAATCGTCGCCCACGAGTATTTCCACAACTGGTCGGGCAACCGCGTGACCTGCCGCGACTGGTTCCAGCTGTCGCTTAAGGAAGGCTTCACGGTATTCCGCGACTCGGGCTTCTCTGCCGACATGAATTCGGCCACCGTCAAGCGGATCCAGGATGTGGCCTACCTGCGCACTCACCAATTCGCTGAAGATGCAGGGCCAATGGCCCACGCCGTGCGCCCGGACAGCTTTATCGAGATTTCCAACTTCTACACCCTGACCGTGTACGAAAAGGGTTCGGAAGTGGTCGGCATGATCCACACCTTGCTCGGCGCCGAAGGGTTCCGCAAAGGCAGCGACCTGTACTTTGAGCGCCACGACGGCCAGGCCGTGACCTGCGACGACTTTATCAAGGCCATGGAAGACGCCAACGGCACCGACCTGACCCAGTTCAAGCGCTGGTACAGCCAGGCTGGTACGCCACGCTTGGCGGTGAGCGAGTCCTACGACGCCGCAGCCAAAACCTACAGTCTGACCGTGCGCCAGAGCTGCCCGCAAACCCCGGACAACGTGGAAAAGCTGCCATTCGTGATTCCCGTGGCCCTGGGCCTGCTGGACGCCGATGGGGCTGATTTGCCGCTGCGCCTGGCCGGTGAAGCCGCCGCGCAGGGCACCTCGCGGGTGTTGTCGGTGACTGAGGCCGAGCAGACGTTCACCTTTGTCGATATCGCCGCACAGCCATTGCCGTCGCTGCTGCGTGGTTTCTCCGCGCCGGTGAAGTTGAGCTTCCCCTACAGCCGTGACCAGTTGATGTTCCTGATGCAACACGACAGCGACGGTTTCAATCGCTGGGAGGCGGGCCAGCAACTGGCAGTGCAGGTATTGCAGGACCTGATCGGCCAACACCAACAGGGCCAGGCCCTGGTGCTGGATCAGCGGCTGGTCAATGCACTGCGCAGCGTACTGAGCGACGACAGCCTGGACCAGGCCATGGTCGCGGAAATGTTGTCGTTGCCCGGTGAAGCCTACCTCACCGAAATCAGCGAAGTGGCAGACGTCGACGCGATCCACGCCGCCCGCGAATTTGCGCGCAAGCAGTTGGCCGACCAACTGTTCGAAGGCCTGTGGCTGCGCTACCAGGCCAACCGCGATCTTTCGCGCAACACGCCGTACGTGGCGTCGGCCGAGCACTTTGCCCGCCGCGCCCTGCAGAACATCGCGCTGTCGTACCTGATGCTCAGCGGCAAGCCCCAAGTGCTGGCCGCGACCCTGGAACAGTTCGACGCATGCGACAACATGACCGAACGCCTGACTGCATTGGCGGTACTGGTCAACTCGCCGTTCGAGGCCGAGAAGGCCAAGGCCCTGCAAGTGTTTGCCGAGAACTTCAAGGACAACCCACTGGTCATGGACCAATGGTTCAGTGTCCAGGCCGCCAGCGTATTGCCGGACGGGCTTGCGCGGGTCAAGGCGTTGATGCAGCACCCGGCGTTCAATATCAAGAACCCGAACAAGGTACGCGCGCTGGTTGGCGCCTTCGCCGGGCAAAACCTGATCAACTTCCACGCGGCCGATGGTTCGGGCTATCGCTTCCTGGCGGACCTGGTCATCGAGCTGAATGCCTTCAACCCGCAGATCGCCTCGCGGCAGTTGGCGCCGCTGACCCGCTGGCGTAAATACGACAGCGCCCGCCAAGCGCTGATGAAGGCTGAACTGGAGCGCATCCGCGGTTCGGGCGAGCTGTCCAGCGATGTGTTCGAGGTGGTCAGCAAAAGCCTTGCATAGGGTTTTCTGTAGTGAAGGTGCTTGTCTGTAGTAAAGATGCTTGTCTGTGGCGAGGGGGCTTGTCCCCCGTTGGGCTGCAAAGCAGCCCCAAAACCTGCTGCTTCGGTGTGTCAGATAGAGCTCAGGAGCCTACTGGGGCTGCTTTGCAGCCCAACGGGGGACAAGCCCCCTCGCCACAGATGAGCCATTCTGGCTATGGATCGGTATGATTTTTGATTCACCCTTGGCCGCGTACCAGCAGGCCCTGCATGAGGGTTTTGTCGCCGACGATGCCCAGCGTCATGCCGTGCAAATCTTGCAGGATTGCCATGAGGCCTTGCATCAGGGCACCCATGGTCCCGTGGCCGGGGTTTATCTCTGGGGCCCGGTGGGCCGCGGCAAAACCTGGCTGATGGATCAGTTCTACCAGAGCCTGCGGGTGCCTGCGCGGCGCCAGCACTTTCATCACTTCATGGGCTGGGTCCACCAGCGCTCGTTCCAGTTGACCGGCACGCCCGACCCTTTGCAGGCCCTGGCCCGTGAATTGGCCGGGGAAGTGCGGGTGCTGTGTTTTGACGAACTGTTCGTCAATGACATCGGCGATGCGATCATCCTCGGGCGTTTGTTCCAGGTGATGTTCGACGAAGGGGTGGTGATGGTCTGCACCTCCAATCAACCGCCAGAGCAGCTCTACGCCGACGGTTTCAACCGGGACCGCTTCATGCCGGCCATCGAGGCTATCAAGGCCCATATGCAGGTGGTGGCGGTAGCGGGCAGTGAAGATCACCGCCTGCATCCCGGCACCGCTGAGCAGCGTTACTGGGTCGATGAGCCACAGGCACTGGCACAGGTATTTGAGCGGTTGAGCGCGGGACAAGCCTGCAGTGATGCGCCGGTGGTCGTGGGCTCGCGCAGCATTGCCACGGTGCAATCCTGTGCAACGGTGCTGTGGTGCCGTTATGCCGACTTGTGCGAGCAACCGTTGGCGGCCATGGATTTCATGCAACTGTGCGATCGTTACAGCGCCATATTGCTCGGTGAGGTTCCCAGCTTGAGTGCTCAGCAGCGTCCCGGACGGATTGCCCGCGGCACCGAGGACGGCGCCCAGCGTGTGGAGGCGGGGGATCGTGAGTTGCCGCAATTGTCTGTGCACGATGACGGCGTGCGACGCTTTATTGCCCTGGTCGATGAGTGCTACGACCGCAAGGTGCCGTTATACATCGAAGCCAAAGTGCCCCTGGTGTCGCTTTACACAGAGGGTTACCTGGAATTTGCGTTCCGACGAACGTTCAGTCGCCTACAGGAAATGCAGTTGCAACGCTTCGGCCGATAATGGCCTTAAGCCACTTCTGCCTGATTGGAGTCGTGACAGCGCTTTCCTGCACAAACCTGTAGTTAATCTCCTTCATCTATGGCCGACAGCCCGCTTACAATCGAGGTTTTGCGGGGAGGTGATCCCTGCCTAACTGTTATCGAGGAAGGAAATGGAAGCCGCAGAAATACTGGTGTTGCAAGCCAGCTACAGCAATCCTGTACAGGCCGAGGCCATTGGCCTGCTGCTCAATCACTACGCGCAAGACCCGATGGGCGGAGGCAAAGCCCTGTCCGCCGATCTGCTGGAGCAACTGCCGGCTGAATTGGCCAAGCGTGCCCACGCATTCAGCGTTCTGGCCTTTGTGGGTGGCGAGCCGGCCGGGCTGGTGAACTGCTTTGAGGGGTTTTCGACCTTCGCCTGTCGCCCGCTGGTCAACGTGCATGACGTGGTCGTCATGGAGCAGTTCCGTGGCCTGGGCCTGAGCCAGAAAATGTTGCAAAAGGTCGAGGAAATTGCCCGTCAGCGCGGCTGCTGCAAGATCACCCTCGAAGTGCTGGAAGGCAATCCGGTGGCTCAGGCGTCGTACCGCAAGTTTGGGTTTGATGACTCGGTGTTCGACCCCGCCCATGGCCGCATGCTGTTCTGGAGCAAGGTGCTTTAAGGCCGCGTCGGTGGTAAGGGGCTTATCCCGTCGGGTGCGAATGCCCCTCACCACAGACAGCCTTGATGAACGTCTCCATCAGAGCGGAAGTGGCGCGTCAGCTCTTGGGTTGTTCACTATCCCGAGCCTGCTCGGCAGAGCCGCCTTCAGCGCCCTTGGCATCGGTCGCGGCAGTCTGCTCAGCATCGCTGTGGATTTGTTTCTGGGTGAAGCTGAAGTTGTCGAAGTGCTCCTTCACGCGTTCCGCACCACCTTCGGCGAAGGCTCCGGCCGAGGTCAAGCCCAGCACGCCGGCGAGCATCAAGGTTGAAAGTTTCATTGCATGTATTCCCATTAAGAGTGATCGGTATCTGCACCGTCCCTGATCAGATTTATGGGAATAGTCTGTAGGAAGCTTATTAAATGAGAATTAACGTCAAGAACGTCCAAAGTTAATCACCCGGTTAACTTTGGACGGGGCGGGGGCGTTTACTTCAGCACCACATTCCTGGGGTCGGCGCTGACCTTGGGCTTGATCAGGCTGAAGTCGATCAAGGCCTTCTGCGAACGCTGGTAGGGATCGCCAATCAGCAAGGGGCGTGGCGTGAAGCTATCGCTGACCAAGCTGCGGCTGCGGTCCAGTTCGTCGAAGCTCAAGCCGGCAAGGTCGGCCCAGGTATGAATCAACTGCGAGCTGCTGTAGGGCCGTTGTACATCGCCCCGCATGTTCCAGTCGTGGGTGGCACGCCACTTCGGCGAGGCCCAGGTCATGAAGGGAATGGTGTACATCGGCGCCGTCGGCTTGCCCTCGTTGCGGCCCAGGGTGTCGTGGCCCGCCGAGTCGAACACATCCTCGCCGTGGTCGGACAGGTACAACAGGAAACCATTGGGGTCGGTCTTGGCGTAGTCCTTGATCAGGCTCGACACCACGAAGTCGTTGTAGCGCACCGCGTTGTCGTAGCTGTTGTAGGTCGGCAACTGGTCGTCGCGCACGCCATCCGGGACGCCCTGGCGGTCGGTAAAGGTGTCGAAGCTCGGCGGGTAGCGGTACTGATAGCTCATGTGGGTACCCAGCAGGTGCACCACGATCAGCTTGCGCTCGGCCTTGTCGGCGAGGGCCTTGGAGAACGGTTCCAGCACGTCGCCATCGTATTGGCGGGCGTTCTGGTTGCGGTTGTTATTGAGGTATACCTGTTCGTCGGCCTGTTCCGAGAACGTGGTGAGCATGGTGTTGCGCTTGGTCATGGTCTGCTGGTTGGTGATCCAGAAGGTCTTGTAGCCGGCCTGTTTCATCATGCTGACGATCGATGGGGTCTTGAGGTACAGGTCCGGGTGGTCTTCGTCGGCAAAGGTCAACACCTGTTGCAGCGCCTCGATGGTGTAGGGGCGCGGGGTGATGACGTTGTCGAACACGTCCAGTTGGTCACGCAGCTTGTCCAGTTCCGGGGTGGTCTTGCGTGGGTAGCCGTAGAGGCTCATGCGCTGGCGGTTGGTGGACTCGCCGATCACCAGCACCAGGGTCGATGGCTGGCCGGCCATGCTGTCTTTGAAGTTGCTCAGGGGCGGGATCTTGCTGACGTTGTCGAGCATGCCCTGCATGTTGTTCAACTGCTGGGTATAGCGACGATAGGCGACGATCATCTGCCACGGCACCGCAGGTTCGACACGGGTTTCGAAACCATCGATGGCTCGTTCCAGGGTGTCGTTGGTGGCGATCTGCTTGATCAACGGATAACCGACAATCGCCAGCACAATGGCGGTGGCCGCGACCATCGCCCGTGCCTTGGGCAGATAGATCGGGCGCACGCGGGTCCAGAGGAAGATGGCCAAGGCCGTGTGGGCAATAAAGGCCAGCACGATCCACCAGGCAAAATATTGGGTTGCGTACTCGCCCGCTTCAGAGATGTTCGACTCGAACATGATGAAGATGACGCTCTGGGAAAATTCCTGCTGGTAAATAAAGAAATAGCCCAGGCTGGCCATGGAGCAGGCCCACAACACCACGCCGATCAGCGCCGCCAGCAGCCTGGCGCGACGCGGGAACAGCAGCATCGGCGCCAACCACAGTGCACTCATGAAGAACGCCTGGCGAAAACCACTGAAGCCGGAAGTACCGGTCAATTGGATCAGCAGTTGGGTAATGCCCGAGAAATACCAGAAAAACAGGAACATCCAGCCAAGGCCGGCCCAATCAAACCCTGTCGCAGACTTTGTGCTGCGTTTGAACATCGCCATGCAGCGCTCCAACCCGATAATTGCCACCGCCCATGGGTGAGGCGGCGTTCTGGTGGAGGATTATCGGGAAGGGCGGGTGAAAACTTCGTGAGTTTGATCCGAGACGGCGACCCCTGTAGGAACCGGCTTGCCGGCAAGTCGGCGCCTACAAAAGGTCAGCAAGTGATGGCTTGATTCGTGAGCTGGGCCTGCAATTGCGCACGCAGGCGGATCACTTCCTGCTGCAACTGTTCACGTTCGTCTTTCAACTGGCGCAACTCGTCGCGGCGGACGGTGACGTAAAGGGTTTGTGGCGGGCGTGTGATCTGTGCAGTGCGCATTGCTTACCTCGCAAATAGCCGGTGTATCGCGGTGCCAGGGGGCTTGAGTCGAGGCCCTCGGCAGGAGTCAGGGGCGATTCTGATTTCTTTTTTGGCTCAAGGGAACTTTTTTATTTTTTGGGGTCGCTGTGACTTTTCAGCCAGTGATGGTGAAACGATGGCCTGTTTTTGTGATGAAACTAGTGCGATTGGCGCCGGACTAATTCGTCATTGCGCTATAAACTGTGTCACACATTTTTTATTTGTAGTTGGGAGCATCAATACATGCAACTGGGGATTATCGGACTAGGCCGCATGGGCGGGAATATTGCGCGCCGCTTGATGCTCAATGGGCATACCACCGTGGTCTACGACCGCAATGAAGCATTCGTCAAAGGCTTGAGTGAAGAGGGCGCCACTGGCGTTGCCGATCTCGCCGCCCTGGTCGCCGGCCTGCAAAAACCGCGGGCTGTCTGGGTCATGCTGCCGGCGGGCGAACCCACCGAAACCACGATCAACGACCTGAGCCAACTGATGGAACCCGGCGATGTGATCATCGACGGCGGCAACACTTTCTATAAGGATGACGTGCGTCGCGGCAAGGCTCTGGCGGAAAAAGGCCTGCACTACATCGACGTCGGCACTTCCGGTGGCGTCTGGGGCCTGGAGCGTGGCTACTGCATGATGATTGGCGGCGACGCCGAGACCGTCAAGCACCTGGACCCGATCTTCGCCACCCTGGCGCCAGGCCTGGGCGATATCCCGCGGACCAAGGACCGTACCGCCACCGATGACCGTGCCGAACGTGGTTACATCCATGCTGGCCCTGCCGGTTCCGGGCACTTTGTGAAGATGATCCACAACGGCATCGAGTACGGGATGATGCAGGCGTTTGCCGAAGGGTTTGACATCCTCAAGACCAAGAACTCGGAAAACCTGCCGCCAGAACAGCGCTTCGACCTGAACGTGGCCGACATCGCCGAAGTCTGGCGTCGCGGCAGCGTCGTATCTTCCTGGCTGCTGGACCTGACCGCCGATGCCCTGGCGACCGACCCCAAGCTCGACGGTTACTCCGGTTCCGTGGCCGACAGCGGCGAAGGGCGCTGGACCATCGAAGCGGCCATGGAGCAATCGGTGCCGGTGCCGGTGCTGTCCAACTCGCTGTTCGCCCGGTTCCGCTCGCGCCAGCAAAGCACTTACGGTGACAAGCTGCTGTCGGCTATGCGCTTCGGCTTCGGCGGCCATGTGGAGACTTCCAAAAAATGACGGCCAACGGCAAGAAACCCAAGGCCGAACCCGCTCCACCCACAACCTTGTTCCTGTTTGGCGCCCATGGCGACCTGGTCAAGCGCCTGCTCATGCCGGCGCTGTACAACCTCAGTCGCGATGGTCTGCTGGGTGAGGGCCTGCGGATTGTCGGGGTGGATCACAACGCTATCAGCGATGTCGACTTCGCCAAGAAACTCGAAGACTTCATCCGCACCGAAGCCGCGAGCAAGGTCAAGGGCAATGCCGAACATGCACTGGACCCACAGTTGTGGGCCCAGTTGGCCAAGGGCATCAGCTACGTGCAGGGCGATTTCCTCGATGATGGCACCTATGCCGACATCGCCAGCAAAATCGCTGACAGCGGCACTGGCAACGCGGTGTTCTACCTGGCCACCGCGCCGCGCTTCTTCAGTGAAGTGGTGCAGCGCCTGGGCCGGGCCAACCTGCTGGAGGAGAGCCCCGAGGCTTTCCGCCGCGTGGTGATCGAAAAGCCGTTCGGCTCCGACCTGGCCACCGCCGAGGCGTTGAACGCCTGCCTGCTCAAGGTCATGAGCGAAAAGCAGATCTACCGCATCGACCATTACCTGGGCAAGGAAACGGTACAGAACATCCTGATCAGTCGTTTCTCCAACGTGCTGTTCGAAGCGTTCTGGAACAACCACTACATTGACCACGTGCAGATCACCGCCGCGGAAACCGTCGGGGTCGAAACCCGGGGCAGTTTCTTCGAAAACACGGGCACCCTGCGCGATATGGTGCCCAACCACCTGTTCCAGCTGCTGGCGATGATTGCCATGGAACCGCCGGCGGCGTTTGGCGCCGACGCGGTACGTGGGGAGAAGGCCAAGGTGATTGGCGCTGTGCGCCCCTGGTCGCTGGAAGATGCGCGGGCCAACTCGGTGCGCGGCCAATACACCGCCGGCGAGATCGGTGGCAAGGCGCTGCCGGGCTATCGGCAGGAGGCCAATGTGGCCCCGGACAGCAGCACCGAGACCTTCGTGGCGCTGAAGGTGATGATCGATAACTGGCGTTGGGTCGGCGTGCCGTTCTACCTGCGCACCGGCAAGCGCATGAGCGTGCGCGACACCGAGATTGTCATCTGCTTCAAGCCGGCGCCGTATGCGCAGTTCCGCGACACCGAAGTCGACGAACTCAAGCCGACGTACCTGAAGATCCAGATCCAGCCCAATGAAGGCATGTGGTTCGACCTGCTGGCGAAAAAGCCCGGGCCGACCCTGGACATGGCCAACATCCAACTGGGCTTTGCCTACAGGGACTTCTTCGAGATGCAGCCGTCCACCGGCTACGAAACCCTGATCTATGACTGCCTGACCGGTGATCAGACGCTGTTCCAGCGCGCGGACAACATCGAAAACGGCTGGCGTGCGGTACAGCCGTTTCTCGATGCGTGGAAAGAAGACGACGGGATCCAGGCCTACAAGGCTGGCGAAGATGGCCCGGCGGCGGCAGATGCGTTGCTGGCCCGTGATGGCCGCGCTTGGCATAGCCTCGGATGAGTGCAGACGCGATTCAACCCATCCGTTTTTTGCTGAGTGATATGGACGGCACTTTGTTGTTGCCCGATCACAGCCTGAGCCAACGCACCATCGAAGCCGTAAGGGCGCTGCGCGAGGCCGGGGTGTTTTTCAGCCTCGCCACCGGGCGGCCGCCCAGGGCCATGTTGCAGCAGATCGAAGCGCTGGGCGTCGACGTGCCCACCGCGGGGTTCAATGGTGGCACCCTGGTCAACCCGGATGGCAGCATCCTGGTTGCCCACCATTTGCCGGCTGAGGCGGCGCTGATCACCCTGGCGCTGCTGTGCGAGCAGCCAGAGGTGGAAGTCTGGGTGTTTGCCGAAGGCGACTGGCTGCTGCGCGACCCTACCGGCCCGATGGTGCCTCGGGAGCAGCAGGGCCTGGGATATGCGCCAGTGGTGGTGGAGAGTTTCGAGCCGGTCCTGGGGCGGATCGACAAGATCGTCGCCGCCAGCGCCAACGCCCAGTTGTTGATTGACCTGGAGGCGCAGTTGCAGCCCAAGGTCGCAGGCCTGGCCCAGGTATCGCGTTCGCAACCGGTGTACCTCGATATCACGGCCATGCAGGCCAACAAGGGGGATGCCCTGAAGACCCTGGCCGCTCATCTTGGCGTGGCGCTGGAGCAGACAGCGGCCATCGGCGACGGCGGCAATGACCCGGCGATGTTTCAGGTGGCCGGGTTATCGATTGCCATGGGCCAGGCCGAAGAGGCCGTCAAGCGCCAGGCCGATGTCGTCACCGGCAGCAATCTCGAGGACGGCGCAGCCCAGGCTATTGAACGGTTTATCCTTCACAGCCAATAGCTGACCGCGTACCAGCCCAGCACGCCCATCACCACGGTGTACGGTAGCGCCATCCACACCATCCGCCCGTAGGACAGGCGGATCAGCGGCGCAATCGCAGAGGTCAGCAAAAACAGGAAAGCTGCCTGGCCGTTGGGGGTCGCTACGCTGGGCAGGTTGGTGCCGGTATTGATCGCAATGGCCAGGGTCTCGAAATGCTCGCGGCTCATATGGCCGGACACAAACGCCTGCTTGACCTCGGTGATGTAGATCGTCGCCACAAACACGTTATCGCTGATGGCGGATAACAGGCCGTTGGCAATGAACAGCATGCCCGGCTGTTGTTCGGCGGGCAGTGCCAGCACCCATTGGATCAATGGGGTGAACAGCTGTTGATCATGAATCACTGCGACCACGGCGAAAAACACCACCAGCAACGCGGTAAAGGGCAGGGCGTCCTTGAAGGCATTGCCGATGCGGTGTTCTTCGGTAATCCCGGTAAAGGCAGTGATCAGTACGATCACCAGCAAACCGACCAGGCCCACTTCGGCGATATGAAACGCCAGGCCGGCGATCAGGATCAGCGCTGCCAGGCCTTGGACAATCAGCGCCGCACGTTGGCGCGGGGTGCGTTCGGCGTTGTCTTCACGGGCGTAGTTGGCCAGCACTTGGCGCACGTTGTCCGGCAGCAGGGTGCCGTAGCCAAACCAGCGCAGCTTTTCCAGCAGCACGCAGGTCATCAGGCCGGCGACCAGCACCGGCAGCGATACCGGGGCAATTCGTTGGAAGAACTCAGTGAAATTCCAGCCCATCTCATGGCCGATCAACAGGTTCTGGGGTTCCCCCACTAGTGTACAGACGCCACCCAGGGCGGTGCCGACGGCGCCGTGCATCAACAGGCTGCGCAGGAAAGCGCGAAATTGCTCAAGGTCGGCGTGGTGCAAGGTGGGCAGGTGGCGGTCGTCGCTGTACTCGCTGTCCTGGCGTGGATCATTGCCTGAGGCTACGCGGTGATACACCGAATAGAAGCCCACGGCCGCACTGATAATGACCGCAGTGACCGTCAAGGCATCAAGAAAGGCTGAAAGAAAGGCCGACAAAAAGCAGAACATCAGCCCCAGCAGCGCTTTTGAGCGCACGCCCAGCAGCAGGCGCGAAAACAGGAACAGCAGCAAATCCTTCATAAAGTAAATGCCGGCCACCATAAACATCAGCAGCAGGATCACCGGGAAGTTATGCAGCAGTTCGTCGTATAGCGCCTGGGGTGTGGTCATGCGCAGCAACAGTGCCTCGACCATCAACAGCCCGCCGGGCATCAACGGATAACAGTGCAGCGCCATGGCCAGGGTGAAAATGAACTCGGCCACCAGCAGCCAGCCAGCCGCAACCGGGCCAAAAGCCCAGAGCACCAGTGGGTTGATGATGAGGAAAGCGAGGATGCTGGCCTTGTACCAACGGGGCGAGTGCCCCAGGAAGTTATGGGCGAAGGCCTGGGCCATTGAACCGGACATGGGGTGCTCCTGGGGGCGAGAAGCGCGCAAAGTGCCCGATGCTCGCAGGAAGATCAAGCGGTCATGGCATGGCAGCCATATAAAGAAGGGAGATACTTAAATGTCAGGCACGCAAAACCCGTGGCGGGAGTCGAACTCACGCGCCACGGGTTTAATAGTCTTAACAAGTTGCAGCCAATATAAGAAGCGACGGCATGTCGCAGTGGCTGCCTTAACTTACTTGGGCATTGCCCAGGACTGTAGTTGATAACCTTCGCCATTGAGTTCGGCGCGGGCTTGTAGCAGCAGGGTTTCCAATTGTTTTGGATCGGAATAAGTGCTGCACGGAATCTGTTTGCGCCCGATGCGCTTCTCGGTGCGGTCGATCACGGTCAGGCTCAGTTCGCCAGTGCCGTCTTGTGGGGCCCAGGCCACGCAGTGAAAGGGTTGGAAAGCACGGCCTGCGATCAAAAGAGCTTCGTTGATACGGAGCGGGGCGTTCATGGGGTCTTCTCTCTAAGTGCCCAATCAGAAGATGTGCCGTCGGTTGGGCTTACCGTTCGGCTAGTACCTGTACTGATGCACGATGACGGGGTACGGGTCACATGTTAGAACAAGAAAATTCAACTTTTCGTGATTAACGTCATGTAAGGCGCGATTTTGAAAGGTGAATGAAAGATTGAAGTAGCGCTCGCCGCGGGCCTGATCGCTAAACGCTGTATCGGTGATGGTTTTATCGCGAAACGATACAAGGCTAGCGTCAAGATCTTGCTAGGGTTATGAGCAGCCTGCCCAAACTATTGTTTCTAAATAACTTTAATGTTTTTGACGCCAAGGAATAGTCATGGTTGTTACACCAGCCCTGCGTCGCTTGCTCGTGGTCGATCCCTGTGACGACTGCCACCAGTTATTGCCTGGTTTGCGGGCGGCTGGCTGGGATGTAGACAGTTGCGCCCTGGATGCATTGGGGGATCGTACCTGTGATGTGGGGTTGTTGCGGCTCAAGCCCATGCACTTGGAGCAACCCGAGGCGGTCAAGGAGCTGATCAGCCGCAGCGGTACCGAATGGATCGCCGTGCTCAGCCCAGAAATGCTGCGCCTGCAGAACGTCGGCGACTTTGTCTGCGAATGGTTTTTTGACTTCCACACCTTGCCTTTCGATGTGTCACGGGTCCAAGTGACCCTGGGCCGTGCCTTTGGCATGGCACGCCTGCGGGGTAAAGGCGCCGCTCATGTGAATGAACTGGAACATGAATTGTTGGGCGACAGCCGGCCAATCCGGGAGCTGCGCAAACTATTGGCCAAGCTGGCCCCCACCGAATCGCCGATTCTGATCCGTGGCGACAGCGGCACCGGCAAGGAACTGGTGGCCAAGACCTTGCACCGCCAATCCCAGCGCCACGCCAAGCCGTTTGTGGCGATCAATTGTGGCGCGATCCCAGAGCACTTGATCCAATCCGAACTGTTTGGCCATGAAAAGGGCGCATTCACCGGCGCCCATCAACGCAAGATCGGGCGTATCGAAGCAGCCAACGGCGGCACCTTGTTCCTCGATGAAATCGGCGACCTGCCCATGGAGTTGCAGGCCAACCTGTTGCGCTTTCTCCAGGAAAAACACATTGAGCGCGTAGGGGGGAGCCAACCGATCCCGGTAGATGTGCGGGTGCTGGCCGCGACTCACGTCGACCTTGAAGCCGCCATCGAGAGGGGGACTTTTCGCGAGGACTTGTACTACCGGCTCAATGTCCTGCAAGTGGTCACGGCGCCTTTACGTGAGCGGCATGGCGATGTCGGCATGCTGGCCAACCATTTCTCCAGGTTCTACAGCCAGGAAACCGGGCGCCGCCCACGCAGCTTCAGCGAAGACGCCCTGATCGCCATGGGCAAGCATGGTTGGCCGGGCAATGTGCGTGAGTTGGCCAACCGAGTGCGGCGTGGCCTGGTACTGGCCGAAGGGCGGCAAATCGAAGCGGCCGACCTGGGTTTGCAAAGCCAGCAGGCAATTGTGTTGCCCATGGCCACACTGGAAGATTACAAGCACCGCGCTGAACGCCAGGCGCTGTGTGATGTGTTGAACCGGCACAGTGACAACCTGAGTGTCGCCGCCCGTGTGCTGGGGGTTTCCCGGCCGACGTTCTACCGGTTGCTGCACAAACACCAGATCCGCTAGGGCGGGTAAAAAAGCCCCGTCGCGACCCTTATCGCGACGGGGCTTTTCCTTTTCTACTTTGTAGGAGCGGCGGTTTTAGAAGTAGTACGGGAATTTCAGGCTGAAGGTAAAGTCCGGTGCGTCATCGGTCATACCAATGGCCAGGTTGGGCACGATGGTCAGGTTCTCACTGGCGGCGATGGTCATGCCGACGTTGAAATAGCCTGCGTTGGCATCACTTGAAACAATCGACTGCCAGTCCCCCCCATCAGGCTTGAGCTTGCTCTTGCGCTGGATCAGGTCGGACACCGAGAACGACATACTCATGCGCTCGTTCAAGGCAAATGCCACACCCACGCCGAACTGGAAGCTGTCGCCCAGGCGGACCTTACCCCCGACCTTCTGGTTGACGTCGCTGCTGATGTCATCAAATGAGTCTTCGAGGTTGTGGGTGTAGGACACCGAACCAAACAGCACAGCCGGATCGAAGGTCTTGACCAAGGAAATCCCTGGGGTGATCGACCACACACCGTTGCCGGTGGGCAGGTTCTCCGGCACGTACAGGTTGTCGTTGGCGGTAGAACGCACCAACTTGATCCCGAACGGCTCCTTGCCGGTTGGCGCCTTGACCCGCACCGATACCACGGCATCGGGCATGGTTGGCGACTCGTCGAGGAACTTGTAGGCGATCCCGAAGTTGACGTCGCCGATGGTCGGGTCCCGGCTCACGGACTCTTCGGAAGTGGCCTGCGGGTCGCCGCCGCTGGCGCCGCCCGATTGATAGGTGGACTCGCGGTACACCACCGGGACGTTCACATCAAACTGCCAACGGTTGTCGAGGTTGTAGCGGCCGGTCAAGTCCAGGGTCCAGTTATCGGCCTTGATCCGGTCGAGGTTGATATTGCCGAGAAAGATCGAATCCAGTGCGAGGAAACCATTGAGGGTCAACTGGCGGGCGTCGTAACGCGCGTAAGTAATGCCGGTTTCAAAACTGAACTTGCCGTTGCCGAAGAAGCCGCTGGCTTCGTTATACAAGTTACTGACACTTTGCGCCGGCGCCGAATCATCCTTGAGTGATTGCCCGTAGGAGCTGCCACCCGTGGCCCCCCCCGTACCGCCGCTGGCGGCCACGGTGCTGCCGCTTTGCTTGAAGTCTGCCGGCGACTTGGCCAGGCGCTTGGGTGCCGGTACAGCCGGCTGGTCTTCCACCTGGCGTACCCGTTGTTCGAGGACTGCCAGGGCTTTTTGTTGGACTTCGTAGCGCTGCTTGAGCTCCAGCAGTTCTTGTTTGAGGGTTTCGATATCCGCGTCTGGCGCTGCGTACAACATACTCGCGGGCAAGAGCGTACTTAAACAGACAACGGCACGTAGTGATAACGATCGGTGCATGAAATAAGCCGTCCTTTTCTAATGCGTAAGTGTCGAGGGTCAGCGTAGTTCAATAACCGAGTGTGCGTAGGCCCTTGAGTTGATCCAGATTGCAGTTCAGAGCCCCGGCGCTCAGGCCATTGCTGCCAAGCGCGACGTTGAGCTGGGTCATGTTGTTGACGAAGTTGCTGTTGCCTTGCAACACCGTGCCTTGCAGTACGTTGCCGCCGCCGATCTGCTGCAGCGCGTTGCCCTGGTTGTTGTGGGCCGCGATGGCCATCTGCACGCCGCCATTGTTGGCCGACACACTGACCCGCCCGGCTGCACTGTCTGTTGTAAAGGAGCCGCCCGCCATCAACGCCTGCCCTGATTGCGCCACGTTGGCCGGTGACAGGCCGTTTTCGCTGACATTGATCCCGACGTTGTTGTACGCCGTGTTGCCATCGCCGGCGGCACGTACGGTCTGGGTCACACCCTGGCCGCTGCCCAGTCCGGCGCCACCGACCACGGTGCCGGTGCCCGGGTCGCGTTGGGTGCCGTTACCCACCGACCCGCTGGATTGCACATAGAATTGCGGAGTGATCGTGGCTGAGTCGATATGCATGTTGGCGCTCACCGTACTGGTGTCGCCCGCAGCATTGGTCCAGGTGGTGCTCATGACAATGCCGAAACTGATAATGCGCCCCGGCATCACGAAGCGGCCGCGCAGTTCAGCCAGTTCCGCGTCGTTCATTTCAATGGGCTTGAACGCCGAGGACGCATAAGCAGGCATCGAGGCTGCCAGGCATAGGGCCGTGAGCCAACGGGAAGTGTTCATCATCTGCTCCTGGGGCGTCCTTCCCCTTATGGCGCTTCTAGAAGAAGTCGCTCTGGATGAAACCGAAGTCCATCAGCTCGGCGTCGCCCACGGGCCGGAACTCGTTCATTTTGGTCTTGGCGGTCAACGGCGTAGGGGGATCGAGCAGGGCGTTGGTCTTGTCATAGCCTTCACCCAGTACGGCGAACACGATGCCATTCCAGCCTGCGACGAAGTCATCCCGCGAATAGCGCTTGTTGCCCAGGACCGGATCGCCGATATAGACCCAGTCTTTTTCGGCTCGCTGCATCACCACGAAGTGCTTGTAGCCACGGATCTCCAACAGCACCACTACCGGAATCTTTACCGTCAGCAGGGTGTCGGGGCCGATCTTGTAGCCCCTGGCCCGCATGCCGATGCTTTCCAGGTAGCGCTTCATGTCCAGCATGGAAAAGCCCTGGGTGCGCACCAGATCCTGGTCAGCGTTGATCAGCATGCCCTTGATGATGTGTGCTTCATCGACGTCCAGCCAATAGGCCTGGCGCAGGATGGTGGCGAGTGCCGCGGCACCGCAGCTGAAATCGGTTTTCTGTTCCACCAGGTTGGCGAACCGGCGTTCCCGGATGCTCTCGACCTTCTTGAAGATCACTGCACCGCCGGGCATGGCGGAAATCGCCATTTGCCCTGCCCAGGACGGGCCGGTGAGTAAAAACAAGAGGCAGAGGGTCGCGAGGCGCATGATCATGACCTGGTGGACACTGGAAATAAAAAGGGCCTTGTTGCCAAGGCCCCGTTGCATCAGAACGCCAGTTTGCTGCCAGAGCCCGATGCGCAGACGGTGCAGCCGCTGCCCAGGGTGAGGGTGTTGCTTTGTTGGTTGCCTGAACCTGCCGCCACGTTCACGCCGATGTTGCCGGACGCGTTGTTGGCGGAGTTGAGCAGGCCAGCGTTGTTGACCACGTACTGAGGTTGGTAGCTGTGTTTGGAGGACGCTTCGTTGAGGAAGTGGTTATCCAGGGACACTTGTTCGGTGTTCGAGGCAGACGCGACGTTTTTGCCGTCAGCTGTCACGATTGCCAGGTTGTTTTTCTGTTGGTTGCCTTGACCGGCCGCCACGTTCACGCCCACGTTACCGGAGCTGTTGTTGGCCGAGTTGACCAGCGAAGCATTGTTTTGCGTGCCTTTGTTAATGAACTTGTTGTCTTTGCTTTCTTGATAGATATCAGCTGCGGCAAAGACACTGGCCGCATCATCTGCACTACTGGTGATGGCAGCAGCATTGTCTTGCTGGTTGCCGCCACCGGCTGCGATGTTGGCACCCAGGTTACCTTTGCTGCTGCTCAACGAGCCGTTGGCCCCTGCATTATTGAGGGTCTTGGTATCGTCGAACTTGTTGTCCTTGCTCACTTGCGTGTCAGTCACAACGGCAGCCACGGTGCCGGTTGGAACTGGGGTTGGTTTCCATTTTTCGGCAGGACTTGCCTGTGCAGCAACAGCCATGAGCGCAGCCAGAGCGAAAACCAGTGGTTTGAGAGCCATTGTAGGTTTCATGGTGTATCTCCTTGCTTCTATTAGTTGGTTAAGTGTTGGTACGGTCTAACAAACACCTATCAAGCTGTTACTTGATAGTCACACCGAGGGTGTTAGCCATCCGGTTCCCCACCCCTGCACTCTGATTCACCTGTACCACTCCACGGCTGCCGGTGAAGGCCTGGTCGCTGGTAACGACCTGGCGGCTGCCAGTGGTAGAGGGGGATCGTGAGTCTGGTAACAGCGTCATGTTCTGTTGCGACAGGACGCTGTCATCGATGCTCTGCGGACCTGTGCTGATCCGCACCGCATTGATCATCTGGTTATTGGCCCCGGCCGACTGGTTGACACCCAGGATGCCGTTGCCATTGCTGAATGAGTTGCCCTGGATCGCCGCGCTGGCGTTCAGGGCGGGATCAACCTTGCCGTCGAGTTTCTGGATAAGCGTGTCGCTGGCCTGGCCACCGAGGCTGATCGCGCGGCTGTTGATCTGCTGTTGTTGATTGCCGGCGGCCTGGTTGACTGACAGCACACCGGTGTATTGCTTGCCGGCGTTGTCGATCAGCGCCTGGTGGCTGCTATCGGCCATGGCCGCCGAACAGCCGATTACGGTGAGGAACAGCCACGAACGGTTCATTGCTGGACCCCCATCATCGCGCCGATGTTGTTCAGCGGCGCCAGGCCGCGCTCGATCGAGCCGCTGATCTGCCCGCCCAGCGTGTTGCCGCTGGCATGTCCGGCCGCCGCCCCGGCGCCCAGGCCAGCGGAGTTGCTGCCCAGGGTATTGCTCAAGCCGGGAAGGTCGCCGTTAGGCAGAATGGCGCGGGTGATGGTCGAGCCGCTGCTGACCCCCGCAAAATCGTTGTCGCTGAGTTCGCCGCCGGTAGCGCGCAGGATCTGTTGGCTGGGGTTGGCGTTGGCGGTGGATGGGTACGGGTCTTTGCCAAAGGCGGGCCGGCCGACCATAAACCCTTGCACATTACGGCCCGTCACGATGATGCCGTCCTCGGCGCAGGCGGGCAGGCTCACGCTGGCGCTGAGTACACAGCTGATCAGCAGCAGGCCTATGGAGCCTTGATTGAGAGTTGCCACGGCATCATTCCTTGTTTTGTGACGCTGACCCTAAACAGCGCTGTAAGGAATAGAGCAGAAGCTGTGCCGCTTTTTATATGTTCCAGCTTTTCAATGGCTTGGGATTTATGGCGGGGTGGAGGTGGCGTGGGGTGTATCAGGTATGAAACAGGATGCCGGCGGATGACCAGCGCCTTGCAGGGGGAAGGGGGTGTTTCAGCAAAGCAACACTATCGATGACGAACCGATGAATCCGCAGCCACAGGGCGGTTGCGCGGCGTTGAGTGTTTCAGAAGTGGACACAGCGGCGCGAGCAACACCCTGGGCAGAGCGTGCTGCTCAGATCTTCGGTGCTTTGCGCGGTATGGAGTTGAGCACGGTGTTGCCATCCTGGTTCTGGGTCAGATAGACCGGCAGCACCTTGGGCAGGGAGGACACCAGATGGGTGACTTCATGGATATCGTAGATCCCGCCAATACGGATATTGCCGGTACCGGTATCGGCCAGCATCACCGGTTTGCTGAGGTAGCGGTTGATCAGGGGCAAGGCATCCGCCAGTGCCAGGTTGTCGAGGATCAACTTGCCCGTGCGCCAGGCCAGTGCCGGATCATGGGGAGAGAACGCCTGGAGCTGTGGCTGCGCGTCACCGCGGTTGTAACTGGCTTGCATCCCGGGCGTCAGGTTCAACCCGCTGTGGCTGGCATCGCTGGTGATCTTCACCGAGCCTTCGAGCAGCATGACCCGCACCTGATCGTCATACTTCCAGACGTTGAACTGGGTGCCTGTCACACGGATCTGCCCGGCGCCGGCGCGCACCACAAACGGGTGTTGGCGGTCATGGCTGATCTTGAAGAACGCTTCACCCTTTTTCAGGGTGGCCCGGCGTTCGTTTTTATAGTTGCTGTAGACCAGTTCGGTACCCAGGTTCAGCTCCACCACACTGCCATCGGCCAGCGTCACTTGGCGCAGGCCGTCTTCGGCATCGTAATGTTCATAGGAACTGGGCAGCCAACCCGCTTCCCAGCCAGTGAAGGCGGCCAGGGGCAGGGCCACCAACGAGATGGCCGCAGCTACGGCGTAGTTGCGCCAGCGGCTGGGCGGCGGCGCCAGTGCAACGGGTGGAGACGGTTGGCCTGTGCGTGGCAAATGGTCGGCCACATCCCAGATTTCCAGCATGGCGGCATATTCGAAGGCATGCAGGGGATGCGCATCGTGCCACTGTTCGAAAGCCTGCCGCTCGGCCTCTGTGCAATCAAAAGCGTGCAGGCGCATGCACCAATGCGCGGCGGCATCGGTGACGGCATCATATTCGGCTTCTGAAAAAGGCTGTTGGGTCATTGGTGCTTCCTGATTTCGTACATTCTAACCTTCCCGGTAGGGTGCCGAGAACAGCCATCATGGCGAATGAGCATCAATGTGGAACTAATTGGGCCTGCAAACACCCTAAAAATCTGGATCTGTAAGTCATTCTCTATAACGGAGTAAGAAAATGCTGAAGAAAACCCTCACTGCCATGCTTGCCACAGCCACCTTGCTCGGCGCTGGCGCCGCCTTGGCCGATAAGCCCGGCGCAGGCTGGATCACCATCGAAAAAGCCATCGAGACTGCCAAGACCAAGGCCGGCTACATCGAGGTCTACAGTATCGAAGCCGATAACGACGGTTATTGGGAAGGCAAGGGGCGCAAAGCTGACGGCAGCGTCTATGAGTTCCGTGTCGATGGCGCCTCGGGCAATGTGACACGCGACCAGAAAGACTGATCGCAAACCGATCAGTGCGCGGACGCCTTTCGATCGAAAGGCACCGGGTCCAATTGGCGTCCCAGGTTACTGATCAGGAACGCCGCCGAGTCGGCATTATCCAGGATAGTGTCGACTCGCTTGCCGAGATTGGTCATGAATATCCCCCTCGCATCACTCAGGTCCACACCGCCGGTGGTACGCAGGATCTGATCCCTGATGTATTCGGTTTCAGGTGTCGAGCCGAAGTCTCTCCAGACGTTGCCCGCGACGTCCACGTACTTGAACAATTGGCTGACGGGTGTCTTACGCGAGTAACTCGTGGTTTGCCGGTTCTTCTGGTAAGCGGCCAGCTCGCGCCCGACCTGGGTCAGTGTCTCGATCAGATCGGAAAACGGCATCACCGAGTCCAGGTACGCTGCATCTGCTGTCGTGGCCACCAGATGGCTCAACTCGTGAATCAACAGCGTGGCCCGCGCATGGGCCTCCCGGTCGAAGTAGTCGATCAGGCGATTGTCGTAGTCGCTGAAGGGCGGGGCAAAAAAGTGCTCAGTCAAAAAGATCCGCCGGTCCGGATCATTGTCGATGGTAAAACCCCAGTTGTTCTGTGGGTCGATTCGATGAGACCCCACCACGAATCGTTTCGAATCGTGTGCATACAGGCTGGGGTCCAGCAGGCCGGCGAGAATCTGGTCGACGACGCGATGCAGCTTTTGCACCAGGGCCGGGGCAATCTCTTGAGGCCCCTGGTCCGGGTTGATATCGATCCCGAAGAAGCTGTTGACGAAGCGATGTATACGGGTCACCGGCGCGATGCCTGGCGCCAGTAACGCCAGGTTCAGCTTGCAGTTCTGCACATAAAACGTTGCCAGGTCCATGGCCTCCACGATCATCCTGGCCCGCTGGGGATACAACCGGCGAATCGCCTTCATGCCGATCGCCTCGATATTCATGGTGGAACGGGCTGAGGCGCTGACATCTGCCCGGTCCTGCAGGCGGCCCAAGGCCTGGCCATAGCGCGCGATCTTTTGCCGGGTGTCGAGGCGCCATTGGCCCGCGCTGTCGCGATAGACAAACGGGCCATGGTTAGCGGCCGTCTTGATCCGCCAGAACGTACCGAGGCTCTCGACCCGGTAGACCTTGCCCGCCAGCGCAATGTACGGCACGCCTTTACGCTGGTAAGTCCCGTTGAATGTATTGAGCGTCATATCCGTCAATGCCACATCGTGCACTTCGCTGGGCGACAGCAGGGTGCGCTGCGGGGCGGTGATGTCCAGTGTCGACCAATTGGCCGAGGGCTGCGTCGGCGCGACAGGGGGCTGTTGCGCCGGGTCGAAGATCAAAGCCTTGGTGTCCTGCAATGCCTGGCCGAGCGCGGCCATTTGCCCCAGCCCGTTGATGAACGTCTGCAAGGCCTGGCCCCAGTGCTGGTCCTGCAAGGCCTCTGCGGACTCAGTGAACAGTGAAATGCTTTGCCAGATGGCCCAAGGCAGTGCCAGCTTGCCGGGCAGCAAGCCGAGCATCCGGCCCGCAGTGCCATCGAGCACCTGGGTGAGGGTTTGCCACTCGGCCTCGGCGCCCTGGATCAATTGGGCACCCAGCAGATTGAGGAGTAACTGGCGGTTATCGTCAAACAGACGGCCCAGCAGGTTGCCCTGGATCGGATTGAATCCCAGGGTGATCTCCGAGGTAGCGCCTTGGGAACTGGCCAACAGGTTTCGATAGGTGGCGTCCTGGGGCGCGGCCAGCCGCCTGAGCACCCAGTCTTGCAGGGCGCCTGGAGTAATCAGGGCTTGCACGAACTGCGCCTCGCTTTCGAACTCGCGCAAGCTCAAGGTTGGGTGATAGGGCGCGTACAACACCTGCGGCCCCTCGCGCCCGGCGCTGATGAAGTACAGCCCCAGGGCCGGGGCCAGCGAAGCGCCGGCGGTGGCGAGCAATTCCAGTGGCCTGACCTGGGCCGTGGTGCCTGGCACCAGCGCACGGGCCACCGCGTCCGGCATGTCGAATGCCTGTTGCAGCAGTTCGAAGCCCACATCTGACAGGCGCTCCTGCAGCTTGAGGGCATGGGCGTGTTGCAACAGTTGCCAGGGCAACTGCTGGCTGAAATCCTGCAAGCGCTGTGCGACACCGGCTGCGCCCTCCGACAGTTTTTGATTCAGGTATGCGTGATAGTCGCTCTGGATATTCAATTGCGTCAGCATCTGACGCACCACGGTTTGCGTCAGCCCGGTGGCGAGGGACACCACGTCAAATTCGGGCGCTTGCGCACTGGTGGGGCCCATGGCGAAATCCAGCAGGCTTTGGCGCCGTCCTGCCAGCGCCAGCCTGGGCACAATCTCGACGCCCGTGGCATAGGTTGAGTAATCGACGAGCATGTCGTTCAGGCGGTTCTCCACATGTTGACGCAAAGAATCAAGCTCGTAGAGATAGTCCCGGCCGTGCAAGGTATGGATGCGATATTGCTCCAATATCTCGGCCTGGCGCCGTTGCTCCCTGGGCGGCGCTGCGCCCAGCCGGTTGTGCAGTGAGTGCCGCAGCTCTGCCAGGCGTGCGATGTCCATCGCGCGCTGCAGGTTATTGGCGGGGACTTCGCCGTGCAGTTGTCCCAGAGCCTGGGCCAGCGACGAGGCTTGGGCCTTGAGCGTCAGGGTGTGTTGGCGTTGGGCAAGGTAATGCTCGATCCAGGATTGCTGGCATAGCTGCAATGCGGGCTTGGTCATCAATTGCAACGGCCCCAACTCATAACGTCGATGGGGGATGCGCTGCAAGGCCGAGAGGTTTTCCAGCAGGCCCAGGCGCTGGGTCGGGCTGCGTAGCCGTTGAGCCAAGACCTCGCACAAGTCGCTGATCGAAGCGAAGGCTTCCACGCCTGCCGCCGGCGTCCACAGCAGCGCATGCCCGGAGTGGTAATGATCGAGGCCGCCGCGCTCAGTGAGCACAAAACAGTTGGTCAGTCGCAGCAGGCTGGTCTGGCCTGCGGGCAACACTGACACTGTGAATGCTTGTGGGGTGAAGCCTTTCAACACAGGATCCTGTCCGCGCACTGTGTTTTCCGGATCCAGCATCGTTTGCAGGATCTGGATATCGCGCTCATCAAGGGTCTTGTCCAGCCCTCTGAGCCGTGCCTCCTCAAGAATTCCCACGGACATGCTGTGCGCCAGCTTGGGGATCAAGGCCTCCAGGCCCGCACGGGGGATTTGCGCGACGGGCTGGCGGCTCAGACCGGCTAGCCACTGGGTGACCATACTATTGAGGCGGACAATGTCCAGGTCCGGTCTTTTCGTGGCCTGGCCGCGAGTCCGTGGTCCATATACCCCGTATTGCGCAGTGTCAGGGATGGCCTGTGCCTGGTTCAGCAGGCGGGCGATACAGTGCACCAACAGGCTCTGGCTGGATTGTGGCGTGCGCCGCTCCTGGGCGTCGGCATTGCCAGCATAGCGATTGATAAAAAGGTCTTGTGGGTTGAGCGCGGCCACCTCAGAGGCCGGGAAAGTGGCATGCAACTGCTCGCTGATGACGCGCTCCAGGCTGGGAACCTGCGCTATCAGGGTGTCCAGCGCATGGCTGACGCTGTGCAATCGCCGATGGGTCAGGCGGGCCTTTTCCGCTGGCACCGACGGCGCGCAAGGATGGGTGCTCCAGCGTCCCTCGGCGTCCAGTGCCTGTAACCTGTGGTCGAGCATCGCGCGGATATCCAGGCCGTAATCCGGCATGGCGTAGGCGTTGACCGTACCCTGGTTGCGTCGATACAGGTCCAGGCAGTATTCGAGGTTTTGCTGCTGTTTGCCGATGACCGTTTCCAACAAGGTGCTGAACACCGGCCCAGTGAACGGCACCGAGCTGAACTGCGGGTTTTCAAACCCGACAAACCGTGCCCGCTCTTCCAGTGACAAAAAACCGAAGAAATCATCCTCATGCCCCTGCGCAACGGCCATTGCCTTGAGCGTGGCCTGCAAGTCGTGCTCGTCCTTGAGCACTTGCCAACCTCTGGACTGGGTGTAGAGGTAGGCGTCGGGATGAGTGACCACCAGCGTGCTGGCCAGCTCGACATAGTAAGAGGTGTGCTCCCACAGGCGGACTTTTTCAGTCAACGGCCCGTGCTCGCGTTCGACGGGCTGGTAGAGCGCGTTCAGTTGCTGCCACTGTTCGGGAGTGAAGATCTCCTGCTGACGCTTGAGCAGTAAGTCGACCCTGGATTTATCGCTCATGGCCTGGGCAAAGTATTCGCGCCTGGACCACCCGGCGTAAACGTCGGTGTTCCAGTAAGTGAGCAGTGAGTTGTTCAGATACAGGCGCAGTTGATCGGACGCTTGCTGGATGCCATCGTCCCAGCGACTGAGGTCGTGCGCCTGGGGGCTGGTGCCTGAGGCCGACAATATCTCGGGGTTGGTGTAGACCCGGCGCAGCCCCACGGGCCAGGCATGCTGGCGGTGGAACAGCAGTAGGGCATCACGCAACAACAGGGCATTTACCCATTTTTCCTGGTCGGTGGATGATGAAACCTGCGCGTAAAAAAACACATGGGTCTTGCGCTGGTCCACGCTCGGGAAGGGCTTGCGCAAGGTGCTGGACAACAACTGGTCGAGCAGGGTTGCCACCAATGGCAGCTTGCTCAATTCATTGAGCAGGGTCTGCACGGTGCGGTTCTGGCCACGTTCGATACAGGCTCGCTGTTCATCAAATACGTTGCCCGTGATCAACTGCCGGGTGAGGCTGGCGCCGGGCTTGAAGTCCAGGCCTATGCGGTCGTCCAGGGCCAGGAAGTGCAGGAGTTCGCCCCGTTGTGCATCGTCCAGCAGGCGTTTTTCCAGGGTGTCTAGCAGTTGCCTGGCATCACTGAATTTCTCCAGCCCGGTTTGCGGGCCGTAGAAAAACACAGGGGTGTAGGCGTCTTCGGAACTCATCATGAAGGCGCCGGCCAATTCGACCGGCTCGTGCCCCGGCAAGTTGATCAACAACCGTTCGGCAATCATTGGCGGGGTTTGCGCCTTGCGTGCATCGGCATCGACAAAAAACAGGTTGCGCAGGAATTCCCGATCCTTTTCGGTAATGCCGCGCTGTCGCTCACGCTCGTTCAAACGCTTGATCACCCGTAACGCTTCGGGGAAAAAATAGGGTAGAGGCTGGTCGTCCATGATCGCTTGTGCACTGGCTTGAGGAAGGGCAAAGCCTACGAGTACCGATGGGCGCAGCGGCGCTAAATAAATAGGCTGCGAGCCCGCACAGGTGTTGACAGGCGGGTTGCCGGGCGTTGTTTAATCAGGGCGTTGAGTCCAGCAGGCTGTAGCCCCCTCCAATAACAATTCCGGAGCTTCAGATGTCAGCCACGCCCGTTACTGCAGTGAACACATCCATGGCCCTCAGCGAACTGGTGGCCCTGCTTACACGCATCTTCATTCGTCATGGCACCTCGCCCGATGTGGCCGCTGTCCTGGCCGATAACTGCGCCCGTGCCGAACGGGACGGCGCGCACAGCCATGGGGTCTTTCGTATACCTGGCTACGTCTCGACGCTGAACAGCGGCTGGGTCAATGGCATGGCCGTGCCGCAGGTCGAAGATGTCGCGTCAGGCTTTGTCCGGGTCGATGCCGACAATGGTTTTGCGCAGCCGGCCCTGGCAGCAGCGCGCCCGCTGTTAGTGCAAAAGGCCCGCAGCGCCGGGATCGCGGTATTGGCCATTCGCAACTCCCATCACTTTGCGGCGCTCTGGCCCGATGTCGAGCCTTTCGCCGAAGAAGGGCTGGTGGCCCTCAGCGTGGTCAACAGCATGACGTGTGTGGTGCCTCACGGCGCAGATCGCCCCTTGTTCGGCACCAATCCCATCGCGTTCGCCGCGCCCCGCGCCGATGGGCCGCCGATTGTGTTTGACCTGGCCACCAGCGCCATCGCCCATGGCGACGTGCAGATCGCCGCGCGCAAGGGCGAGCGAGTGCCACCTGGCACCGGTGTCGACAGCCTGGGCCAGCCGACCCAGGACCCTCGGGCCATCCTTGAAGGGGGCGCGTTGCTGCCGTTCGGCGGGCACAAGGGCTCGGCCTTGTCGATGATGGTTGAACTGCTGGCGGCCGCGTTGACGGGAGGCAATTTCTCCTTTGAGTTCGACTGGTCCAACCACCCCGGCGCCAAGACGCCCTGGACCGGCCAGTTGCTGATCGTCATCGACCCGAGCAAAAACGCTGGCCAGGGCTTTGCCGAACGCAGCCAGGAACTGGTGCGCCAGATGCATGCAGCAGGGTTACGACGTTTGCCGGGCGACCGCCGTCATCGGGCGCGGGCCAGGTCTGAGGAGGAGGGGATTATCATCGACGGTGAAGAGTTGGAGCGCTTGCGGGCGTTGGCCCAGGCCTGAACACCGGCGCGGACGACGCCGCGCCAGTGATGACCGTTATCAGTGGCGACGGCCCAGCAACAGGCCGACGACCAGGCCGAAGCCGGCCGAGATTGCCACCGTCTGCCACGGGTGGCCACCGATGTAGGTTTCGGTAGCATCGACCACCGGCTTGCTGCGCTCACGCACGTTGGACACCGAGTCCAGGGCCTGCTTGAGCTTGATCGCGACCTGCTCGCGCAGGGTTTCACCTTCTTCTCCCACCAGCGACGCGCTGCTTTTGAGCAGTTTGTCCGATTCTTCGATCAGGGCCTGGAGTTCGCTGAACGCCTGGTCCTTGATTTGCTCTTCGACTGCTTGGGCGGCGGTTTTACGGGCCATTGAGTAGCTCCTTGCGGGGTAAGTGGGCAGTGAACAATGGAGTGTTGCAGTGGGCTAAAAGTTGCAGTTTTTTTCGCTGACTCTCAGCACGGCATAAAATCCGAATTCGGACCTTTCGACCTACAGTGTAAGATGTCACCTATTTGTGCAGCAGGTAATTCCACATGAGCTTCAATCTGGCCAACAAGCCCCTTGCCGAGCGCGCTGCGCTTGAAGATGAAAAGTCGCGCCTGTACGACTTGTGGCAAAGCAACCTGGGCAAGGCCAAAGGCGAGGGCGCCCGACTGTTTGGCGAGCGCTCCAAACGCAAGGGCAAGTGGGCCGAATGGGTCCGCTCGGAGTTGGACGGCATGTCGCCACCGGAGTTTGCCAACATGGTGCGCAGTGAAGTCAACCGACTGATGGCGGCCAAGTAGGGGCCGGCGATTGCGGTAGTTCAGTCACTACATGTGCTGGCTGGTATACCGCTATCGCGGCATAGGTATCTACACAATTTTCAGAAACTGACGAACTCTCCTGTGGCGAGCGGGCTTGCCCCGCACTGGGCCGCGAAGCAGCCCCAATAAGCCGAATGCGTTGTACCAGATACACCGCAGCGGCTGGTTTTGGGGCTGCTTCGCGGCCCAGCGCGGGGCAAGCCCGCTCGCCACAACTGCGCTATCTGCCTGGATCTAGGCGTTGCGGCAAAGTTGTGTAGATACCTATGGCTCTCGCGGGCAAGCCCGCTCCTACAGGGATTGTTTCATCCATTCTTCGCGGGTGATTTCCCAAATTTCCTTGGGAAATACCCCCGCCACGAAGCGTCCTTCTTCCGTGCGGATCAAGCGCATCCGGGTTTTTTCCGAAATCCTGCGCGACCCCAGGTTCGGCGCGGCCTTGGGCACCCGCAGCAATGGGCGTTCGAGCACCTTGAACCAATACTCGGTCACCGCCGCACTGGCTTCGCTCATTAGCCCCTGACCTTGCCAATGCGGGGCCAGCCAGAAGCCCCGGTTGTTATCCAGCTCATCCATCAGGCTCACATTGCCGATCAACTGCCCGGGCTCTTCGCGCAGGCGGATCGACCAGTGCCACTCGCGCCCCTCGACCATGGCCGGCAAGGCTATTTGCTCCAGGAAGCTGCGGGCGCCATCGGCCGGGTAGGGCCAGGGCACCAAGGCATTGAGGTAACGCACCACCTCCCAGTGGGGAAACTGTTGCTGGATACCCTCGGCGTCGTCCAGGGTCAGCGGTTGCAGGATCAGGCGTTCGGTGTGCAGGGTGGGCAAGATGTCCATGTTGTTTACCACGTCACTGTGGTGGGCAGGTCCAGCGTCCCGCGATCAACAAAACGCACGGTGCCAAACAAGCCACCGGCCAGCTTGCCGCGCAGGACATAGGGCAGGTTGTTCAAGCTCTGGGTCTGGCTCAGGCCAAGGGTCTGGCGCAGCACGGAAAATGCCGAAACGCTGACCGGGACTGTCAGCACCGTCTCGGAAAAGCGCGGGATCGATCCCTGCTGATCGCTGACCCCGGCCGCCAGTGGCCGACCATTGACCTCCAGGTCTAGGGCCACGCCGTTGTAGTCGATCGCTGTTTCGTTGGGGTTCTGCACCCGCAGCTTGACCGCAAACCGCACTTCCAGGTCCTGGCTTTGCAACGGTTCGATGCCCACCACATTGATATGCAGCGCGTCACGGTCGGGGAACAGGGCGCAGGCGCTCAGGCTGAGCAATACCAGGGATAGGGTCAGGCCGATCAATCTGCGCATAAGGGTTCCTATTTCGTCGGGGCCGGGTCCTGCATCACTTTGAGGGTCGAGGCTTCCGGATCAAATTCATCTTCCTGCAACTCTATGAACTCTTCAGGCAGGAAGATGTTCAGCAGGATCGCACAGAATGCACCGACGGTAATCGGCGACTCGAAGATGTTATGCAGGGCCTTGGGCAACTCGCGCAGCACTTCTGGCACCGCCGCCACACCCAGGCCCATCCCCAGGGAAATGGCCACGATCAGCACATTGCGTCGATGCAGCCCGGCCTCGGCGAGGATCTTGATCCCGGCCACGGCCACGGTACCGAACATGATCAGGGTCGCGCCACCCAGCACCGGCTTGGGCATCAATTGCAAGACCGCGCCAATCATCGGGAACAGACCGAGCAGCACCAGCAGGCCGGCAATGAAATACGCCACATAGCGGCTGGCCACGCCGGTCAACTGGATCACGCCGTTGTTCTGGGCGAAGGTCACCATGGGCAGGCTATTGAAGGTGGCGGCCATCACCGAGTTCAGACCATCAGCCAGCAGGCCAGACTTGATGCGCTTGATGTACAGCGGGCCTTTGACCGGTTGCTGGGAAATCATCGAGTTGGCTGTCAGATCGCCGGCCGCCTCCAGCGGGGAAATCAGGAAGATCACGGCTACCGGGATAAACGCCACCCAATCAAACGAAAAGCCGTACTTGAACGGCACCGGCACGCTGACCAACGGCACCTGGGGCAATGCCGCCAGGTCGACCCGGCCCAGCCACCAGGCCACGACAAACCCCAGGGTCAGGCCAATGACAATCGAGCCCAGACGCAGGAACGGGTTATTGAAGCGGTTGAGCACCACGATGGTCACCAACACCAGGGCGGCCAACCCCATATTGCTGGCGGCACCCAGGTCGGCGGCGCCGTAGCCGCCGGCCATGTCAGTGACGGCGACCTTGATCAACGACAGGCCCATCAAGGTGATGATGGTGCCGGTAACCACCGGGGTGATCAGTTTGCGCAATTTTCCGATGAACTGGCTGAGCACCACTTCGATAAACGCTGCGAAGAAGCAGATGCCAAAGATCGTCGACAGGATCTCATCGGTGCCGCCGCCCCGGGCCTTGACCATGAACCCGGCACTGAGAATTACGCTGATAAACGAAAAGCTGGTGCCTTGCAGGCACAACAAACCCGAGCCCACCGGACCAAAGCGCCGCGCCTGGACAAACGTGCCCAGGCCCGAGACGAACAGGGCCATGCTGACCAGGTAGGGCACTTCGCTTTCCAGGCCCAGCACGCCGCCGACGACCAGGGTCGGGGTAATGATCCCAACAAAGCTGGCGAGCACGTGCTGCAGGGCGGCAAAAATCGCCGCGGTGAAGTGCGGACGGTCTTCCAGACCATAGATCAGGTCCGATTTATAGCGGGGGCGGGGGGCTTGAGCGTCAGACAAAATACGTGCTCGGGTCAGAAAATGGACGCGCAGGATGCCAGAAAGCGCCCGCTGTCAAAAGTGTGAAAATATATTTCTCGGATCCGTGCAAAAAGCCTCAAGCCTGCCGATATCCCTTATAGGCCCACATAACCCTTACAACAGTGGCGCCGAACAGTCACCTGTGTGCGTTGACGCACAGTGACCGTGTCGCGGCAAGGACGCTCGCAGCCATCCCTTCTTGAGAGCTTTCCTATGTCCCTCCGTAATTTGAATATCGCACCTCGGGCGTTTCTCGGTTTTGCGTTTATTGCGTTGCTTGTGATTGTTCTAGGGGTGTTTGCCGTCAACCGCATGACGCTGATTCGCCAGGCCGCGTTGGACATGGGCGCCAACCAACTGCCGAGTGTCGGCTACCTGGCCAATATGACCGAGAACGTGTTGCGCCTGCGCATTCTGTCCTTCCGTGTCTTGGTCAATCGTGAGCCGGCAGCCCTGCAAGATGCCCAAACGCGCATCGGGGTGCTGGTCGACAAGGCCCGCCAAGCCCAGGCAGGTTATGCCGCGATGCCGGCCGGCGCCGAAGAAGCCGCGCTGTACAAGACCTTTGCGGCCACGCTCGACAACTACCTCAAAGCCCAGGCCGAAATGCTTGCGCTGTCCCAGCAGAACAAAGTCG
Source organism: Pseudomonas proteolytica (assembly GCF_007858275.1). GTDB lineage: Bacteria > Pseudomonadota > Gammaproteobacteria > Pseudomonadales > Pseudomonadaceae > Aquipseudomonas > Aquipseudomonas proteolytica. Next base: position 22,584 of record NZ_VFEV01000038.1, on the reverse strand, counting down.
AGGAGATGCGCGCCCTGATCAACAGCCGGATCAAGGACGGCACCGATCGGATGGGTGAACAACTGAACCAGTTGATTGCGATCAATGCCGCCGATGCCAAACAGGCCGGCGAAGACGCCGGGCGCAGCTATAGCGATGCGATCAGCGGGATCATCGTGGTGTCGGTGGTCGCGGCGCTGATGACTGTATTGCTTGCCTGGCTGCTGACTCGCAGCATCGTTACGCCCCTGCGCAAGGCCGTGGCGGCCGCCGAGACCATCTCCAGTGGCGACCTGAGCAAAGCCATCGAGGACGACGGCCAGGACGAGCCGGCCCGCCTGATCGGTGCCCTGGCGACCATGCAGAACAACCTGCGCCAGACCATCCAGCACATCGCGGGCTCAGCTACGCAATTGGCCTCGGCCGCCGAAGAGCTGAGCGCAGTTACCGAGGAAGCCTCCAAGGGCTTGCAGCAGCAGAACAATGAAATCGACCAGGCCGCCACGGCGGTCAATGAAATGACCGCCGCCGTAGAGGAAGTGGCGCGCAACGCGGTGTCGACCTCCGAGGCCTCGACCCAGTCGAACCAGGCCGCGCGGGAAGGGCGCGACCGTGTGGTGGAAACCGTGGGCGCGATCCAGACCATGACCCAGGACGTGCAGAACACCTCGGTGTTGATCGAAGGCCTGGCGACCCAGGGCCGTGATATTGGCAAGGTACTGGACGTGATTCGCGCGATTGCCGAGCAAACCAACCTGCTGGCCCTCAACGCGGCCATCGAAGCCGCACGCGCCGGTGAAGCCGGGCGTGGGTTTGCCGTAGTGGCCGATGAAGTGCGCGCCCTGGCCCATCGCACCCAGCAGTCGACTCAAGAGATCGAGAAGATGGTGGCCGGGATCCAGAACGGTACGGGTGAAGCGGTGCAATCCATGCAGCAGAGCAACCAGCGTACCCAAAGTACTTTGGAAATGGCCCGCGCGGCGGGTGTGGCGCTGGAGCAGATCACCCAGTCCATCAGCCTGATCAACGAGCGCAACCTGGTGATCGCCAGCGCCTCTGAAGAGCAGGCCCAGGTATCACGGGAAGTGGACCGCAACCTGGTGAACATCCGCGACCTGGCCACCCAATCGGCGGCCGGTGCCAACCAGACCAGCGCCGCCAGCCACGAACTGTCGCGCCTGGCAGTGGACTTGAACGGTATGGTGGCGCGTTTCGTGATCTAACTATTGGTGTGGAAAGGGGGGCGGCGGTAGCGCCAAAACCAGCCACCTCGGTGTAGCTGGCAGAACATGGTGAGGCTGTTGGGGCTGCTTCACCCCTTGTGGCGAGGGGGCTTGCCGGAACGCCGTATCGCCCCCGTTGGGCTGCGGCAGCAGCCCCAAAGCCAGCCACCTCGGTGTAGCTGGCAGAACAGGGTGAGGCTATTGGGGCGGCTTTGCCGCCCAGCGCGGGGCAAGCCCGCTCGCCACAGACAAGCCCGCTCGCCACAGACAAGTCCTCTCACCACAGACGAGTCCTCTCACCAATCAGGCCAGGCTCAGCGCTTCCAGGCGCTGGTGTTCACCAGGTTTTTCGGGCGTTCGCCGGCCAGTGCTGCCAGCAGGTTGTCCACCGCACATTTGGCCATGGCTTCGCGGGTTTCGTGGGTCGCAGAGCCGATATGGGGGGTCGCCACCACGTTGCTCAAACGCAGCAACGGCGAGTCGTGATTCAACGGCTCACGCTCGAACACATCCAGACCCGCAGCGCGAATCGTCCGCTGTTGCAGGGCTTCGACCAGTGCCGCTTCGTCCACCACTTTGCCCCGGGAGATATTGATGAAAATCGTCTCCGGCCCCATAAGCGCGAACTCCTTGGCGCCGATCAACCCCTGAGTCTCGGCAGTCAGCGGTAATGTCAGGCAAACAAAATCGGCTTGCTGCAGCAGATCGGGCAAGCTGCGGTATTGCGCGTCAAACCGCTGATCTACCGCAGGCTTGGGCGAGTGGCTGTGGTAGATCACCGGCATGCCAAAGCCAAAATGCCCACGCTGTGCCAGCGCTTCGCCAATACGCCCCATGCCAATGATGCCCAGGGTCTTGCCATGCACATCGCTGCCAAAGTGCAAGGGGCCGATGTTCTGGTTCCAGTTGCCGGCGCGCACCATATTCGCCAACTCCACCACGCGTCGGGCGGTGGCCAGGATCAGCGCAAAACCGGTGTCGGCGGTGGTTTCGGTGAGCACGTCAGGGGTGTTGCTCAGCAGGATGCCGCGCTGGGTCAGGTAGTCGATGTCGTAGTTATCAACGCCCACCGAAACACTGGCTACCGCCTCCAGCTGCGGTGCCAGGTCCAGCAGGTTCGCATCCAGGCGCAGGCTGGCGCCCAGCAAACCGTGGGCGCTGGGCAAGGCATCACGCAATTGTGCCAGGCCGGTGGGGCCGAGGTTTTCAATCAGCGTGACCTGGGCCGCTTCGTGCAGGCGGGCCATCAGCGGCGCGGAGAGTTTCTTGTACAACACGACATGCTTTTTCATCAGGTTCTTACCTTCAAATCCAGGGAATGCAACGGTGCTGTCGGGGAGGGTTCACGTGCACCGGTCTTGAGGAAAATCGTCAGCACCACCGACAGCAGCAACGCACCGCTCATCAGCAGGTACGACGCGCCCGGCGAGCCGGTGCTGCTGTTGAGGTAGCCCACCAGGTACGAGCCGCCAAACGAGCCCAGCGCGCCCATGCTGTTGATCAAGGCCATGGCCCCACCGGCGACGTTGGCCGGGAGGATTTCCGGGACGATGGCAAAAAACGGCCCATAGGGCGCATACATGCACGCGCCGGCGATCACCAGCAGGGTGTACGACCACCAGAAGTGTTCGGCCCCCAGCAGGTAGGAACCGTAGAACGCGATGGAGGCGATCAGCAGCGGCGGCCACACAAAGCGTTTACGTTTTTGCAGCTTGTCCGAGCCCCAGGACACCAGCAGCATGGCAATCACCGCCGCGAGGTAAGGCAGCGCCGATAACCAGCCGGCTTCGACCATATCCATCTGCAGGCCCGCCTTGAGGATCGAAGGCAGCCACAGCACAAAGCCGTAGACGCCGATGCTCCAGCAAAAGAACTGCAACGCCAGGATGATGACCTTGGGCGAGCGGAAGGCTTCGGCATAGTTTTTCACTGCCTTGAGACCCACCTGCTCGGCGGCCAGGGCGGTTTCCAGGTCGTGTTTCTCGCCGGCACTCAGCCATTTGGCATCCGCTGGGCGCTCATCGGCCAGGCGCCACCAGATAAAGGCCCAGAACACCGCCGGCAAGCCTTCGATGATAAACATCCAGCGCCAGCTGTAATGTTGAACGAGGTAACCCGACACGACCGACATCCACAACATGGTCACCGGGTTGCCAAGGATCAGGAAGGTATTGGCGCGCGAGCGTTCGGCACGGGTGAACCAATGGCACAGGTACACCAGCATCGCCGGCATCACCGCGGCCTCGACCACCCCGAGCAAAAAGCGGATGGCGATCAGTATATAGGCGTTGGACACCACGCCGGTCAGCGTGGCCAGGCCGCCCCAGAGGATCAGGCTGACGAAGATCAGCTTCTTCACGCTGCGCCGCTGGGCGTAGATCGCGCCCGGCACCTGGAAGAAAAAGTAGCCAAGGAAAAACAGTGCGCCGAGCAGTGAAGACATGCCCGGGGTAATCATCAAGTCTTCGGCCATGCCGGAGGCGGCGGCAAAGCCGTAGTTGGCGCGGTCCAGGTACGCCAGGCTGTAGGTAATGAAGACGATGGGCATGATGTACCACCAACGGCGGGTGGCGAGTTTCAGGTTATTCATGGGGTTGCTCCTGAGCTTGTTGTAGTTGTGGCAACAGGTAACGGTGTATCCGGGTCAGCCGGCTTTTTGCAGGGCGGGCAGGTCGGCGCGCAGGGGCAGGCCTTCCATATCGCCACGGCTCTGAACCGCGCGGCTGCCGATCCAGTTGGCGCGCTGCACTGCCTGGGCAAAGCTGAGGTTTTCAAGGAGCGCGCTGATCATGCCCACGGCAAAGCCATCACCGGCACCCACGGTATCCACGACCTTGGTCACCGGCACGGCGGCGATAAACCCCTGGTCCAGATGGCTACGGTAGTAGGCGCCGTGGGCGCCGAGCTTGATCGCCACGGCTTCGGCCCCCTGGTCGAGGTAGAAGGCGGCGATGTCCGCAGGGTCTTCGAAACCGGTCAGCAGGCGACCTTCGCTCAACCCCGGCAGCACCCAATGGGCCAGGCGGGCCAGAGCGTTGATTTCGCGGATCATTTTTTGCTCGCTGGGCCATAGCGAGGGGCGCAGGTTCGGGTCGAAGGACACGCTGCGGCCTGCGGCGCGCATCTGGCTCATCAACTGGCGCGACAGCTCGGCGGCGGTGTCCGACAACGCCGGCACAATGCCGGTGGCGTGCAGGTGCCGCGCTTGCAGCAGCGCAGGCGTGATCACGGCACTGGACAGGTGGCTGGCCGCCGAACCGCGGCGAAAGTACTCGACCTGCGGATCGGCGCCGGTCTCTTCCCGAGACTTGAGCTGAAAACCGGTGGGGTGCGCGGGGTCGACCGTCACATGTCGGCAGTCCAGGCCTTCGCGCTCGAGGGTCTGCACCACGAAACGCCCCAATGAGTCATCACCGACCCGACTCAACCAGGCCACATTGAAACCCAAGCGCGACAGGCCAATTGCGACGTTGCTGTCGGCGCCGGCGATCCGTTTGTGAAACTGGCCGACCTGGGCCAGGTCGCCGGTTTGCTCGGCGACGAACATCGCCATGGTCTCGCCAAACGACAGGATATCGATCTCAGACATGGGCATTCTCCACACGCGGTTGGCCAAGGACGCTGAGGGTGGCCACTTGCTGGGCAGTGACCTCCAGCAGGTCGTCGCCTTGCAGTGGGAATTCCACTGCCCGGCTGATTCCTTGAGGCATCAGCCCCAGCAATTGTTCCCACAGATGCAGGTCGGGGGCGCCCGGCGGCAGGGCCACCAGCTTGCCGTCGGCGCGCCGTGCCACCGCCTTGCAGTGCAGGTAATCGACATACCGCCCCAACAGGCGCGCGGCGGTCTGGGGTGACTGGTCCTGCCAGTGCCAGTTGCCGATATCGAAAGTCATCTTCACCGGGACGCTCAAGCGTTCGGCTTGATCGAAGAAACGTTGCATCGGCTCGATGCGCCCACCGTGCAGGGTCTGGTCGTTCTCTACCAGCAAGCGCACCGGGTGGCGGTGGAGCAGGGCGCTGAGGCTGTGCAGGTCGTTGGTGTCGGTGAAGTAGCCGAGCGAAACCTTCAACCAGCGCGCACCGAAGGCCTGGGCCCGGTCGAGGGTGGCGGACAACTGTGCATTGGCTTGCGCGCGGCCGGCCACCCACAGCTCCAGGGGCGAGGAAAACACGCACTCCAGGCCCTGTTCAGCGGCGGCTTGGGCCAGCTCGCCGGGGTGTTCGCTGGTGAGCAGTTCTTCGCGCCATTCAATGCGCGTGGCGCCGGCAGCGGCCAGCACGTCGACGAAACTCAATTGGCCGCGCTGGCGAACCAGGTCGGCGCCGTAGCTGGAGAGGCTGATGGAAACGGGATATCTGTGCATTGTTATTGATCTCTGAAACCGGTTTCATTTGTAAATAAAAAAACACCCTTCAGGAGCCGGCTTGCCGGCGATAAGGCCCTTACGCCGGGCACCTCATCGGCAAGCAACTCCTACACGGGTTGGGTGGAGCCTCGAAGAATCAGTTGCGGAGCAAAATCCAGGGCACGGGGCGGCGAGGTATCGCCGCGCAAACGCTTGAGCAAACAGTCGAACGCGCTGGCGCCAATCGCTTCGGTGGGCTGGGCCAGGGCGGTGATGCCGCTGCCTACCAACGGGTACCAGTCCAGGTCATCCAAGGCAATCAGCCCGACGTCCTCGAACAACCGGCAACCCAATTGGCGAAGGGCTTTGGTGCAGGCGAGTGCGGCGACGCCGTTGGCACAAAACAGGGCTTTGGGGCCGATGTCGCAGGTGGCAAGGAATGCCTGCAAACGGCTAGGCAAATCATCGCCAATTTCCAGCACGGCGGCATGCAGGCTGTTGCGGCGACTGATCTGGGCATGGAAGCTTTCCATGCGCTCAACCCGCGAACTGGTGCCATCAGCGGTTTCGCTGACCAGCAGAATATCCCGGTAGCCCTGTTGTTCCAGGTGCTCCAGGGCCATGCGCACGGCCAGCGGGTTGTCCAGGCCCACCAGATCGCTGTGCAAGGCCTCGACCTTGCGATCGACCAGCACCAGCGGCATTTCCCGCTGCAACTCCAGCAGTTGCTCAAGGTGATGGCCCAGGGTGTTCACGATCAAACCTTCGATGTTGTACGCCCGCAGGGCTTCCAGATGCTGGCGCTCCTGCTCGTCATCGCGGTCGGTGTTGCACACCACCAGGCTGTAGCCGTGTTGCCGGCAGGCGGTTTCCACACCATGCATCACGGCAATGGAATAGGGGTTGCGGATATCGGCCACCAGCATGCCGATCAGGCGCGTGCGCCCACGCTTGAGGCCGCGGGCCATCTGGTTGGGGCGGTAGCCCAACTCCTCGATGGCCTGCTCGATACGCAGGGCGATCGTGTCGGAGAGCAGGGCGCGGTCATCTCCGATAAAACGCGACACGCTGGCCTTGGACACACCGGCACGGTTGGCTACATCAAGCATGGTCACGCGGTTGCGCTGGGCGGCAGAGAATGAAGTCACGGTAGCGGGCCTTTCTTATTTTGGATAACGGTTCATGTATCTATCTGAAACCGGTTTCAGAAAACACTAGCCATGCTCGATAGTCAAGGGCCGCGAAGGCAAATCGCAGAGGCGCCATAGGATGAAATCCGACGAGTGGAGTGCCTTACCTGTTAGTTCTGACAGTATCCGAAGGGGGGATTCCGGCGTTTAATTCCTTCAACACCACCCTGAGGGAAGGCCACATGTCCAGACTGAAAACACCAGGCTTGGCACCGACTGCAACGGCCCGCACCGTAAAAAAAATTACGATGCTCGACGATTTTGACGAAATCGTCGGTGTCGACCCAAGCGATCCCCAAGGCTTGATTCCACTGGCTGTGTCGCTGCAACCCCTGGAGTGTCGTATTCCTCAGTGGGTTCCAGGACCGTCACCAACAAGGACCCATATCCTCAAACTATGGTGGAGAATTCAAGGCATTGATGTCGAAGCGAGTTCGCAGTCATTTACCGGCCCCTTGAATCCAGCCGATTTCCCTTATTCGCTGTATATCCCAGTGGATTTCATGCGGGAAATTGACGCGGTGGTGGAGGTGTATTACGAGGTGCTAGCCGAAGATGGAACTCGCATTTTTTCTGCGCCACGCACCCTCACTGTCGACAATAACCCACCGAGGTTTCAGCACCCGGATGACAAGGCACAGTTCGTGGATCCGTCGATAGAACTGACGGGTATTACCGAGGCGGTACTGGCGACCCACCCTTTTATCGAAGTGCTATTAACGAACTACATCGGTCGTGCTGAAGGTGACCTAGCAGGGTGGTACCTGGATGATGACACCCCGCCGTTTCCTTCGATTCAGAAAGGCACTCAGGAGTTTCCCACGATCAGTGAGCCGCTGATCCTCAGAATTCCTGCGGATGATTTCCGCACGTTGCCCAACGGTACGGCCTACCTGCAATACCGCCTCTATGATCGAGCCGGAAATTTCACTGTTCTCAGTGCGCCGATGAACTTTCAGGTCAACCTGATGCCTTCCCCGGTCAATTTGCTACCACCGGAAATTCGCCCCCCGGCTTACAACGACTTTCTGATCAAACGCGATGATGCCAGGGCGAGTGTTGCCGCCGTGATTCAAAACCAGTACACCGGCTTTGCACCGGGCGACAGTGTGGTGATGATCTGGGATGGCCGCCGAGTACTCCCACCCCAGCCAATCACGCATTTTCCGTTTGCAGTGGAAATCCCTTGGGATGTTCTACGCGGTACCGCGCCATTGGCACTTATGGAAGTGCCGGTCCAGTACGAAATACATCGCCCAGGTCGGCCACCTTTTCCATCGCCATTGAGATTTATTTGGGTCAACTTGACGATCGCCGGACAAGACCATGTCAATGCGCCAGCATTGCGCAACGATACATTGCCCTTGGTCGATGTCTTTGGCAAAGGATCGGGCTTACATAACGAACTTGATTTTCGTGATCGGGAATTGGGCGCTGAAGTGTGGGTCAGGTTGTATCAAGACCCACAACCCGGCGAGCGCCTTGAGTTGTACTGGAACGGTGTGGGCCCGGTTGCTCATTATGTTGTGCAAGCGGGTGATGTAACCGATCAGCCTGTTCAATTCACGGATGTTTCAGGCAGCGTGATTGTCGGCGGTGGCAACGATCCTGGGATTCCGGTTTATTACACCACCAGTAATGGCGTCAACGAACAACATTCGCCGGAAACGCTAGTTAATGTTCATGTTGCGCCACTTGTAAAGTTTGACGCGCCATTGATCGAGCACACTTTGCATGGCCCTGCACGCTACCTTACTTGTGAGTCAAAGCCTTCGATCTGTCATGGTGTCTATTGGTTCATCCTTGCGGATTCACGTTATCTGCCTGGGGATGAAATTGAATTTTTCTGGCAAGGGTTTTTAAGTAACGCTTGGGAAAATCCTATAGATGGCACGGATTTTAGCTCAACCGTTTTACTGAGTGCCGATGATATAGCCAGTGGTTTGAGTATCAGAGTTTGGCCATGGGAAACAAAGATAGAACCTATGCGTAACTTTGCGTCGGCCACCGCTGAGTTTTTTGTCCGGCGCGGTGGGGCGCTGATTGGTGACTCTGTGGTCGGTCGGGTGCGCATTGATCGGGTGTCTCCCGGTAGCGGGAAGATTTGCCAGCCTGGCGATGCGGGTTTTTGTGATGGTTCTCTAGAGGGATGCAACGACAATAGTTGATCTGGTTTCGGCACTTAACATAGTCGGTGCAAAAGTAGGCGCTATGGCAAGTACCTGCCGGGGAAAAAATCTGTCTCTAATTGCCGTATTAAGTTTGTAAGTAATTCGAATGCGAAGGAATAATTGTTATAGACGCAAACACGCTTGATGAAATGTCATGGCACTTAACTGAAGAGTAAAAATCATGAAAAAAAATCCAGCAGCAAGTAATACATCCGTGGGTGTTTCCGCCGTTCCTATTGTTTTGCCTGCTCCAGAAGTTACAGGTCTGGTAGACCCTGTAGCGTACCCTGGGTTGATAAGTAGAGCGGTAGCTGACCAAGACTTTCTGGAGGTAATGATTGCTCTTTGGGTACCCACTCCCACCCTACCTGCCAGGGCGGATACCTTGGATGTTCACTTGGACGATGTCGGGGATTTCCAGTCCGGGCGGATCATCAGTGAGCCCGTTTTTTTTACCGCTCCTTTTCCCACGCACTACACCGCACGAATCGCTAGAAGATTTCTTACCGAGGGCGCGCATCACATCAGCTACCGTATCGTTCAAAGTTCGGGAAACGACTCTGGATCATTTCAAATGCCGCTGGTCATCGACCGTACCGCGCCTTATGACAGCGTTCCAGACGGCCCGCGCCGGTTGACGCTCCCCGCAGGTTGGCCGGGGTCTATCACCCAGCCCTATTTGGACGCGAACCCTGGCGGCATTCCGTTCGGTATACCCGACTATGTGGCCGAAGGTGCAAGGCCGGGTGATCGGTGGTTGCTGTTTAAGGAAAACAGCGACTCGGCAGAACCCGTCGCCGAAGGCCCCGTATTCCCTGATATGCAAGTGCGGTTCCCCCAAGCCGTTGCCGACTTGGGGGATGGCCTCATAAAGCTGGTGTACAGGCTCGTGGACGCTGCGGGCAATCGGAGTGAACCCTCCTTCGAGTTGCCCATTACGGTTTCACTGAACCCTGCACCTACACTTGGCCTGGCAGGTGTCAGGGATGCCATCTCGCTGATTGGGGTAGGTGACCGCCTGATCGATCGGGCCGATACCGCCGCCTCCTCAGGGATGTTTGTCATTATCCCTAGCTACGATGCAGATCGCGCATCAGACGCGTTTCGTGTGCGTCTGACGAGTGTCCATGGCGTCCGCGAGATTGGCCCTTACCCGCTGGGTGGATCGCCGTTACCCTTTAACGTCCATATCGACTTTCCAACACTCGTTGCCCTGTACGGGACCAGCACCGGCGCGATTAATCTGCGGGTGGAGTATGCGGTCGACCGCCACGGCGTATTGCACTGGGTGCCAGCCCCGACCGATATTGAACTTGAGTTGGAAGTGGGCGGCCCGATCAATCCCTGGGAGCCGGACCTGGTAAACCCCAACTTGCCATTACCCGTATTGACGGGTCGAGGTTCGGGGTTGACCAACGAACTCAATGAACTCGACGCAGAAATGGATGCCGACGTGGTGGTGCGCCTGTGGAGCGCTATGCCGCTACCCTCGGCGCAGCCATTTGACATTGACCTGTATTACATGAACGAACTGGTCGATAGCGTGTCGGTCAACAACGTCGGCGCGATGCCTGGTGATGAAATACCTATGGTCCTTGCGTGGCCTTACATCCGCAGGCACTCCAACAACCTGATCCCACTGCGCTATGACATCCGCCTTGCGTCAACACACAACCGGGCTTCATCGCCCAACCAGACGATTAACGTCACTGCGAATGTGATTTCGCTCCGGGCGCCTGAAGTGGTCGACGCATTGTCCGAAATCCCCGGCGTGGCGCCTGGCGAAATCGGGTGTAAAGCAGTACCGGCACCCAACCGTATCCTTCAGGTCTTCGTACCGCCCAGTGAGCACTTTGAGCCAGGGATGATCGTCAATCTGGATTGGGTAGGTTGCAGCGATGACGATGGTGCTGTGCCTATTCCTGGCGCGACAGGAACCTTTGCGTTCGGGCCGCTGAACTTCCAGCAAACGCAGGTCGGTTTCAACGTGCCGGTGGGCCCTTATGGCACCTACGTAAAACCAATCAATCAAGCCAACCTCTCTATGGGGTCGGCAAAAATCTCCTACAGGATCAGTATCATTGGGATCCCAACACCCGTGGCGTCTGCGGAGGCGATGTACTTGGTACGCGGTGTGATTCCGGGCCTAGCTTACTGCGACGGTTCGCCGTGGCCTTAGTCGTTAGACCGTGAATGGAAAAAGAGGAGCTTGGCTTAATGCCAGTCAGTTAAGCTGACTGGCATTTTTATTTTTGATCGGATACTTCGGTGATTTCAGCCGAATCGCCCGAGGATAAACGCGCTCCTCACGTCGATGCGGTAGAACGTAGTGCGGCGCTGAAGCATGAAGCTCGGCCAAATACTTGGGGATGTTCCCGGAACGGTCGGCCGAGACGCTGTTGATAAACCCAAGAATCACCCAGGTACACGCGGTAAAGCTCATTTCGCACGGGTAAATGCCAGGACAGTGGCGACTCATTTCCACCATCTGATAGCGCAACAAGTTGTAGCCCAACAACACGCCCCACAACTCTTGCTCGATCATCTCGGGTGTCTTGCTGCGCAGCGTATAGCTGCTGTTGAGCAGCGTCTGCTTCATTTCCCGAAAGCCTAATTCGATTTCCCAGCGCTGGCTGTACAGATCAACGATCTCGTCGGAAGGAAAACGCAGTGGGTCAGCCATCGAGGTCAGAATCTGACACACCTTGCCCTTGACGGTTTTGCTCAGCAGTCGCGCGGTCAGCTGCTCCGGCAACCCAGGCCATTGCTTGCGGGCCTGCGGCGAAGTGCTCAGCAAAACAATCGCATCCTGACGCCCCAAACGCTGGATCACCTCGTACTGCGAGCCTTTTTTCAGCGGCATCAGCCAGTGGCGTTCGACACCTGCCTGCTGCCACCGATGCAGTAAACCTAACGAGTAAAAACCACGATCAAACAGCGTCAGCGAGTGATCGGGGGTGGTTTCGATCAGTTGCTCGGCCAGTTTCATTTCGTTGCTGCGGTAGCCTTCAAACGCACTGCCAATCAGCAAATGGCTGGTCAACTCCATTTGGCAGACCATGCGCACCTGAGGAAAACCGGTGTCGCCATGCTGGTTGCTGGCGGAGTCATAGCGCGCCCGATTTTCCGGCGTATCGGGCGTGCGCCAGACAACGCCATCGACACCCAACAAACGCAGACCGGCCCAAGTCGGGTGACCGGCTGCCTCATGCCAACTTTTCTGGGTCAAATCGAAGACTTGTCGTACAGCTTCGCTGCCCAATCTCTGACGGGCCTGGACTACGGCGCTGGGCACTACCAACGGGCGCTGACCCGGCAACATGATATTCATGCGACTGACCACATCCCAGGCCGACATGCGCCGGAAGAACGCCATGGAGATCACGCACCAGAGCATCATTTCCAGAGGCAAACGACGCTTGCGCAGCGTCGCCATACCAGCTTGTTCAAGCGCCTGTTCGACCAGAGAAGGATCGAGCAAAGCACCCAATCCCCCGATGGCGTTGGGGGTAGAGGCGATGTTGTGGGTCAGTTCCAGTGCCCGAGCGAGACGCATAAAAAAATCCGATGCCAGTACAGGCATCGGATTTTGATTTCTTGCGGCCAAAGGTCAAGCGAGAAGGCTTAACTGATCGGCATTAAGCTTGGCTCCTCTTTTTTTCTACGGTTAGCAAATATTTGTTCGATCAATGCTTAAAGATAAATCCTACATACCTGTACTCCGTACTTACCTAACCTGCGCGCCTCATGGCTTGGACCCATCTCACGTGGTGCCGGTCAATTCGTTCCCTGCGGGGAAGGTTCTTTACGGGTATACATGCATTGAGTATCAACACTATTTTTAAAAAACACCCTCTGGTAATTGCTCTTCAGGTGCCAACAGCCAGTTTCCTGATGCTGGGCTCCTTTTTGGCTCACGCAACTACCACCCTTCATCCTGGCATGGAGCGCACGATTCAATCCGGTAGCAGGATCGACGACTGGGTCATTGACAGCAATGCGCACCTGATCTCCAACGGGGCCGAGTTGAAACAGTCAAGAGTAACGGCTGGCAACCTGACGCTGAATGCGGGTACCAAGGCCCAGGATATCTACGCCAGCCAGGGGTCGCAGATCAACCTGAACGGTGCCACGGTAGAGGCTAGAAGCTCCGCTCAATATGCGATCAACCTGCAAGGCAGCCAGATGCAGGTCAATGCCAGCAGCGTTATTAACAAGAATGGCGTTGGTATTCTCGCTGCACGCAACTTCATGGGCAGTAACGGGTCCAGCGTCAGCGTTTTCAACAGCCTTGTACAGGGCTCGACGCAAGGCGCACGTACCACCTCTTTCAGCCAGATTAACTTCGTTGGTTCAGATGTTGTTGCCACTGACGAAGATGGTATCGGTGTATTGCTTTATGGCGGTGATGTCACTGCCTCGGCGAGCCGAATCACGGGTGGCGAAAATGGCGTGCGCCTATCGTATGAATCGCCAACATTGAATGCCAGCAACCTGGTGCTGGACGGGTCCCATGTCGAAGGTCGCAACGGCGCAGCCCTGTTGGTCGAGGGTGATGAGTACGGTGCCACCGAAGCTGATATTCAGGTGCTCAATGGCTCGACCTTGACCGGCGGCAACGGCAACATCCTGGAAGTCACCGGTGGCTCCACCGCCAACATGAACGTTGACCGCAGCGCCCTGGTGGGCGACGTGGTTGTCGAGGATGGCAGCAGCGCCAAGGTGCAGCTCAACAACGGCTCCTGGCTGACCGGCCAGTTGAAAAATGTCGCCGAGTTGAGCGTGAACGATGCCTCCCACTGGGTCCTGGTGGGCGACAGCCAGGTCGACGCCTTGAAGATGGGCGGCGGCGCCGTGCACTTCGGCGGGGAAGATGAGTTCTACCAATTGAACGTCAAGAGCCTGGAAGGCGAGGGCACGTTCATCATGCACACCGACTTTGCCACCCACCAGACCGACTTCCTCAACGTCGAGGGCAAGGCTGAGGGGCAGCACAGCCTGATGCTGGCCGCTACCGGCTCGGAGATGGCCCGTGGCGAGCCGATCAAGGTTGTGCACACCGAAGGCGGCGATGCGCACTTTTCCCTGGTGGGTGACACCGTGGACGTCGGCGCCTATGCCTATGGCTTGAAGCAGGAGGGCACCGACTGGTTGCTCGACCCGACCCGTCGTGGCACCAGCACCAGCGCCCACTCGGTACTCGCCCTGTTCAACAGCGCGCCGACCGTGTTGTACGGCGAGATGAGCATCCTGCGTACGCGCATGGGCGAATTACGCTTCAGCGAAGGCGCTGGCAACGGCCTGTGGATGCGCAGCTACGGCAATAAATTCGACGTGGCAAGCAACAAGAACGGCGCGGGCTACAAGCAGGTCCAGAAGGGCTTTACCATCGGTGCCGACGCGCCGTTGTCCGGTGGTGATGGTCAGTGGATTGCCGGCGTGATGGGCGGCCACAGTACCTCGGACCTGAGCCTGACCCGAGGCAGCAGTGGCGAGGTCAAGAGCTACTACGTGGGTGGTTACGCCACCTGGCTGGACGCTGAAAGTGGTCTGTACTTCGATGGTGTGGCCAAGCTTAACCGCTTGCACACTGAGAACGACGTGACCATGAGTGATGGTAAAAAAGCCAAGGGCAACTACACGCAAAACGCCGTGGGCGCGTCGGCCGAGTTCGGTCGCCACATCAAACTGGATAACGATTTCTTCGTTGAACCGTATGGCCAGTTGTCCGCCACGATCACCCAGGCGCAGAGCTATGAGCTGTCCAATGGCCTGAAGGCCAAAGGTGATCGCTCCAGCAGCGTGGTCGGCAAAGTGGGTGTGACTGCGGGCAAGAACATCCAGCTGGAAAGTGGCGGTGTGTTGCAGCCTTACCTGCGTACTGCGGTGGCCCATGAGTTTGATCAGAGCAACAAGGTGTTTATCAACGATCAAAGCTTCAACAATGACCTGTCGGGTTCACGGGTTGAATTGGCCGCCGGTGTTGCCATGTCGGTGTCGCAGAACGTCAAGGTGCACGCGGACTTTGAAACCAGCACAGGCAAGAAGATCGATCAGCCTTGGGGTGTCAACTTCGGTATTCGTTACGACTTCTAAGACCCCCACCCACAAAAAAAGGAAGCTTCGGCTTCCTTTTTTTGTGGGCGTTGTTAGGGATCAGCCGAACAGTCCGGCGGCAATATTGATCGAGAAGCCCAGGATCGCCGTGTTGAACAGGAACCCGATCAACGATTGCCCCAGTACCACCTTGCGCATGGCGCGGGTGGCGACGCCCACGTCCGAGGTCTGGACGGCGACGCCGATGGTGAAAGAAAAGTACAGGAAGTCCCAGTAGTTGGGTGTCAGCGGTCCCTCGGCAAAACGCAGCGCTGGCTCCTTGCCCTCCCAGGTGTAATAGAGGCGGGCGTAATGCACGCTGAAAATTACCCCGATCAGCAACCACGAGCCAATCACCGTCACCCCGGTAAAGCCGTAGTGCAGCAGGCGTTCGGCAGTGCCCAGGTCTTTACTGCCGGCCAGGCCATAGGCGATGGTCGCCAGGCTGGCAATCGCGGCAATACACACCATGAACAGCACCAGGCCGGCGTTCTCGTCCTCGATTTCAGCGATACGCTTGACGTCTTCGGCCTTGGCCTTGATGGTCAGGCGCAGCATCAGTATCAGGTAGGTCCAGACCCCGGCGTTCCAGCCGATCAGGATTTTGGTGAGGATCGAATCGAAGGGCGCGAGGATGCCGATTGCCAGGCCCAGGACGGCGGCGGCGGACAGGCGAGGGTGGGTTCGGGCGAGAAAGGGCATGGTGCTCACAAATGCAGGTTTGGTGAGCAACCATAGCCTATTCCTGTAGGAGCCGGCTTGCCGGCGAAAATCATCAAAGATAACGCGGTTATCCTGATGCCCCGGAGCGCTCTCTGGTTTTTCGCCGGCAAGCCGGCTCCTACAGGGTGGCGCTATCAATCTTTGCGTTTGCGCACCAGTTTCATCACCACCACGAAGAACACCGGCACAAACACGACCGCCAATGTCGCGGTGATCATCCCGCCGATCACCCCGGTACCGATCGCCTGCTGGCTCGCTGAACTGGCACCGGTGGCGATGGCCAACGGCACCACGCCGAGGATAAACGCCAGCGAGGTCATGATGATCGGTCGCAGACGCAAGCGTGCAGCCTTCAACGTCGCCTCGATCAGGTCTTCACCCTGGTCATACAGGTCCTTGGCAAACTCGATGATCAGAATCGCGTTTTTCGCCGACAGCCCGATAATCGTGATCAAGCCGACCTTGAAGAACACATCGTTAGGCATGCCGCGCAGCGATACCGCCATGACCGCGCCCAATACCCCCAACGGCACCACCAACAACACCGAGGTGGGGATCGACCAGCTTTCATACAGCGCCGCCAGGCACAGGAACACCACCAGCAGCGACAGCATCAGCAGTAGCGGGGCCTGCGAGCCCGACAAACGTTCCTGCAGCGACAAGCCGGTCCATTCCTGGCCCAGGCCAGCCGGCAGTTGGCTGACCAGGCGCTGGATTTCTTCCATGGCCTCGCCGGTGCTGTGGCCCGGTGAGGCCTCACCGGAAATGGCGATGGCCGGGTAGCCGTTGTAACGGGTCAATTGCGCCGGGCCCTGGACCCAACGAGCTTCGACAAACGCCGACAACGGCACCATCTTCCCGGCGTCGTTGCGCACGTGGATCTTCATCAGGTCTTCGACCTGGCTGCGTTGGTCACCTTCGGCCTGTACCACCACCCGCTGCATGCGGCCCTGGTTGGGGAAGTCATTGATATAGGCCGAGCCAATGGCCGAGGACAAGATATTGCCCACATCGGCAAACGACACGCCCAAGGCATTCGCGCGTTTGCGGTCCACCTCAAGCTGCACCTGCGGTGCTTCTGCCAGGGCGCTTTCACGCACGTTAGCCAGGATCGGACTTTTTTCCGCCGCCGCCAGCAACTCGGTACGCGCCGCCATCAACGCCGCATGCCCCACACCGCCACGGTCCTGCAAACGGAACTCAAAGCCGCTGGAGGTGCCCAGGCCGTCCACCGGCGGCGGCAGCACGGCATAGGCCATCGCATCCTTGAGCTCGGTGAAGGCCATGTTGGCGCGGTCGGCAATCGAGGCCGCCGAATCGTCGCTGCTGCGCTCGGACCAATCCTTGAGCGTGGTAAACGCCAGCGCCGCGTTCTGCCCCGAGCCGGAAAAGCTGAAGCCCATGATCATCGTCGTATCACCGACGCCTGGCTCGGTGGCGTTATGCGCCTCGATCTGCTCGGCCACCTGCACCGTGCGGTTCTTGCTCGCGCCCGGTGGCAGCTGGATATCGGTGATGGTGTAGCCCTGGTCTTCCACCGGCAGGAACGAGGCGGGCAGGCGGCTGAACAAATAGCCCAGGCCCACCAGCAATACCAGGTAGATCAGCAAATAGCGGCCGCTGCGCTTGAGGGCATAGGCCACCCAGCCTTCGTAACGGTCGGTCAGTTGCTCGAAGCGGCGGTTGAACCAGCCGAAGAACCCGCCCTTGGTGTGATGCTCGCCCTTGGCAATCGGCTTGAGCAACGTGGCGCACAGGGCCGGGGTCAAGGACAGGGCGAGAAACGCCGAGAACAGGATAGAAGTGGCCATCGACAACGAGAACTGCTGGTAGATCACCCCCACCGAGCCGGCCATAAAGGCCATCGGCAGGAATACCGCCACCAGCACCAGGGTAATCCCGATGATCGCCCCGGTGATCTGGCCCATGGCCTTGCGCGTGGCTTCCTTGGGCGACAGGCCCTCGGTCACCATGATCCGCTCGACGTTCTCCACCACCACGATTGCATCGTCCACCAGGATGCCGATGGCCAACACCATGCCAAACATGGTCAGTACGTTGATCGAGAACCCCAGCAACAGCATGGTAGCGAAGGTGCCCATCAGGGCAATCGGCACCACCAGCGTCGGGATCAGGGTGTAGCGGATGTTCTGCAGGAACAAGAACATCACGGCAAACACCAGCGCCATCGCCTCGAGCAGGGTGTAGATCACTTTGGTGATCGAGACCTTGACGAACGGCGAGGTGTCGTAAGGAATCTTGTACTCCACATTGGCCGGGAAATAGCGCGACAGCTCATCCATCTTCGCCCGCACCAGGGTCGCCGTGCTCAAGGCATTGGCGCCCGGCGACAGCTGCACGCTGACGGCGGTAGATGGCTTGCCGTTCAAACGCGTGGAGAACTGGTATTCCTGGCTGCCGATTTCGACGCGCGCCACATCGCCAATGCGCACGGTGGAGCCGTCCGGGTTGGCCTTGAGCACAATGTCGGCAAACTCGGCCGGTGTGGAGAGTTGGCCCTTGACCAGGATCGAAGCGGTGATTTCCTGGGTGTTGGTACCCGGCAAATCACCAATGCTGCCCGCCGAAACCTGGGCGTTCTGCGCGGTGATCGCGGCATTCACGTCGGCCGGGGTCAGGTTGAAACCGATGAGTTTCTGCGGGTCGATCCAGATCCGCATCGCCCGTTCGGCGCCATACAACTGGGCCTTGCCCACGCCGTCCAGGCGCTTGAGCTCGTTCATCACGTTGCGCGCCAGGTAATCGCTGAGCGCCACGTCGTCGAGCTTGCCGTCGCTGGAGGTCAGGGTCACCAGCAGCAGGAAACCGGCGGACACTTTCTCCACCTGCAGGCCTTGCTGGGTCACGGCTTGCGGCAGGCGCGGCTCCACGGCCTTGAGGCGGTTCTGCACATCGACCTGGGCCATTTCCGGGTTGGTGCCTGGCTGGAAGGTCGCGGTGATAGTGGCCGAGCCGAGGCTGCTCTGGGATTCGAAATACAATAAGTGGTCGGCACCGTTGAGCTCCTGCTCGATCAGGCTGACCACGCTTTCGTCCAGGGTCTGGGCCGAAGCGCCCGGGTACACCGCGTAGATTTCCACCTTCGGTGGTGCGACGTTGGGGTACTGCGCCACCGGCAACTGCGGGATGGCGAGGGCGCCCGCCAGCAGGATAAACAGGGCGACCACCCAGGCGAAAATCGGGCGGTCAATAAAGAACTGCGGCATTGTCTCTGATCCCTTTGATTACTGGCCGGCTGCCTGGGCAACAGGCTCGGGGCTGGCATCCACTTCGACTTTTTCACCGGGGCGCGCGTGTTGCAGGCCTTCGACGATGATGCGGTCACCGGCCTTCAGGCCGCTGTTGACCACCCAGCGATCGTTGACCGCCGCGCCCAACTCCACCGGTTGCTGGCTGACGTTCTGTTCGGCATCCACCAGCAACACCATGGGGATACCGGCGCTGTCGCGGGTGATTGCGCGCTGCGGCACGCTCAGGCCTTGCTGGTCGACCGCCTGCTCCAGGCGCACACGGATAAAGCTGCCGGGCAACAGGTCGAGGTCCGGGTTGGGGAACTCGCTGCGCAGGATGATCTGCCCGGTACCCGGGTCCACGGAAATCTCCGCGAACAGCAACTTGCCCGGCAGCGGATACAGGCTGCCGTCATCCTGGATCAGCGTGGCCTTGGCCTGGTCCTGGCCCACCTGCTTCAAATGCCCGGCGCGAAAGGCCCGGCGCAGGTCATTGAGCTCGCGGGTGGACTGGGTGAGGTCCGCGTGGATCGGGTCCAATTGCTGGATCAATGCCATGGGCGTGGCTTCGTTCTGGCCCACCAGGGCGCCTTCGGTCACCAGCGCGCGGCCGATACGCCCGGAGATTGGCGCCGTCACCGTGGCATAGCCGAGGTTGAGCTTGGCGCGCTGCACCGCGGCCTGGTTGGCCGCCACATCGGCGGCAGTCTGCCGGGCGGCGGCGCGGGCGTTGTCGTAGTCCTGGGCGCTGATGGCATTGCCTTCGACCAACTGGCTATAGCGCTGCTCTTGCAGGCGCGCCTGGAAGGCATTGGCCTCGGCCTTGCGCAGGCTCGCCTGGGCGCTGTCGAGGTCAGCCTTGAACGGCGCCGGGTCGATACGGAACAGCACGTCGCCCTGTTTCACGTCATGGCCTTCGTTGAACACCCGCTGCAAGACCACGCCTGCGACCCGTGCGCGCACCTCGGCAATGCGCGGCGCGGCAATCCGCCCGCTCAGTTCACTGCTGATGGACAGGGGCTTGGCTTCAAGGGTTTCAATCCGTACCTTGGCCAGGGGCATTTGCGGGGCTTCGTCCGCAGAGTTGCCACAGGCCCCCAGGGCCAACGTCAGTGCCAGCAGGCAAAACGGCGCAAACAGATTCTTTGACATGCTCTTATCCCAATATTGACTGGCGCATCCTACGGGCGCCCCCGGCCCGGTGCTGTGAAGCTATGTAGGCGGTGTGTGAAGAAATGTAAGGTACGGCGCACGCCGGGGCACGTGCGTATATCCTTCACGGCTGTGGATCCTAACAAGCTCTTCTGATCAATGACGATCTAATGTGGAGCGGGCTTGCCCGCGATAGTGGTGTGTCGGTAGATACATCCGCGACTGATGCACCGCCATCGCGGGCAAGCCCGCTCCCACATTGGATTTGTGTACGACAAAAAACCGTATTAATTGGAAACACCATGCCCAACATCCTCCTGGTCGAAGACGACGCCGCGCTGTCCGAGCTGATTGCCAGTTACCTTGAACGCAATGGCTATCACGTCAATGTGCTCAGCCGTGGCGACCATGTGCGCGAACGGGCCAGGCTCAATCCACCGGACCTGGTCATCCTCGACCTGATGCTGCCTGGCCTTGATGGCCTGCAAGTCTGCCGCCTGCTGCGCGCCGACTCGGCGGGCCTGCCGATCCTGATGCTGACCGCCCGCGATGACAGCCATGACCAGGTGCTGGGCCTGGAAATGGGCGCCGATGACTACGTGACTAAACCGTGCGAGCCACGGGTGTTGCTGGCCCGGGTGCGCACCTTGCTGCGCCGCAGTAGCCTCAGCGAGCCACAGGCGGCCAATGACCAGATCCTGATGGGCAACCTGTGCATCGACCTGTCGGAGCGCTCCGTGACCTGGCGCGAGCAGGTGGTGGAGCTGTCCAGCGGCGAATACAACCTACTGGTGGTGCTGGCCCGGCATGCAGGTGAAGTACTCAGCCGCGACCAGATCCTGCAGCGCCTGCGTGGCATCGAGTTCAACGGCACCGACCGCTCGGTGGACGTGGCCATTTCCAAACTGCGCCGCAAGTTCGATGACCATGCCGGCGAGGCCCGCAAGATCAAGACGGTGTGGGGCAAGGGCTACCTGTTCAGCCGTTCCGAGTGGGAATGCTGACACCATGTTCCGCGTCCTGATCCGTCTCTACCTGCTGACCATCGTGACCTACAGCGCGGCGATCTACCTGATCCCCATGGGCATCATCGAGGTCTTCCACAACCGCTACATGAACTACAACATCGAGCAATCCCGGGGCTTGCAAAGCCTGATCGTGCGCCAGTACCACAGCCGGCCGGTGGAGCGCTGGTCCGAGGTCACCGAGCAGTTGTCGCGGGACTTCGCGCCATTGAAGGTGCAATTGATGCATCGCCAGGACACCCGCTATACACCAGATGAGGAGCGGTTGCTGGAGCAGGGCAAACCGGTGATCCGCCTGGGGGAGTGGGGCTGGATGGAAGAAATCAGCTCGCCGCTCAATGAGCAGTTGGCGGTCAAACTGACCATCCCGCCCGACCCGCTGGACATGAACCTACTGTACTGGAGTATGAACGTGCTGATCGGCGCGGCGTTGCTGGGGGGGTTGTTGATATGGCTGCGCCCCCATTGGCGCGACCTGGAACGCCTCAAGACCACCGCCGCGCAACTGGGCCGCGGCCATCTGGAAGAGCGTACGCACATCCCCCCCAGCTCCAACATCGGCAGCCTGGCGGCGGTGTTCGACACCATGGCCAACGACATCGAACACCTGCTCAATCAGCAGCGCGACTTGCTCAATGCCGTCTCCCACGAACTGCGCACCCCGTTGACCCGGTTGGACTTCGGCCTGGCCCTGGCACTTTCCGAAGACCAGCCGGCCGCCAGCCGCGAACGCCTGCAAGGCCTGGTGGCGCACATCCGCGAACTGGATGAGCTGGTGCTGGAGCTGCTGTCCTACAGCCGCCTGCAAAACCCGGCGCAACTGCCCGAGCGGGTGGACGTGGTGTTGGATGAGTTTATCGACAGCATCCTGGGCAGCATCGACGAGGAACTGGAGAACCCCGAGATCGTGATTGATGTGGTGCTGGACTGCGCCATGGAGCGTTTTGCCCTCGACCCGCGCCTTACCGCCCGTGCGCTGCAAAACCTGCTGCGCAATGCCATGCGTTATTGCGAACGGCGGATCCAGATTGGCGTCAAGGTCTGCGCCAAGGGCTGCGAAATCTGGGTGGATGACGACGGCATTGGCATCCCCGAAGAACAGCGCGCGCGGATTTTCGAGCCTTTCTACCGCCTGGACCGAAGCCGCGACCGCGCCACCGGAGGTTTCGGCCTGGGCCTGGCGATCAGCCGCCGGGCCGTCGAGGCGCAGGGCGGCACACTCACCGCCCAAGCCTCGCCCTTGGGCGGCGCGCGCCTACGGCTTTGGCTGCCCACCTAAGCAGTGTGGCAAGAGGGCTTGTTGTGGCGAGGGGGCTTGTCCCCCGTTGGGCTGCGTAGCAGCCCCAGTCCCTCAAGCTCGCCGAGTTTTTTCAGACAAATAGAGTTGGCTGGTTTTGGGGCTGCTGCGCAGCCCAACGGGGGACAAGC
>NZ_VFEV01000037.1 GCF_007858275.1 Pseudomonas proteolytica | reverse complement strand
AGTGGGCACCCCGGCAGGATGCCGGGGTAGCCGCGACACGGCCATGGATGGCCGATCGCGGCGGGCCCACGGAGCAATGCCTGACTGCGGGCATGCCGAGCCTAGGCGAGGCACCGAGTGGTGGGGCAAGAGCGTTTTGCTTACTTTTGCGCTGTTCAAAAGTGAGCCGCTGTAAAAGCGGAACCCATACCCGCCGCGACCGCGGCAACGGATATGTACACATACCCAGAAGAGCGCGTTGTGTAGATACTCATGGCCATCGCGGGCAAGCCCGCCCCCACATTTTTTTGCGTTCAGCCAGCGATTGCCTGGGCATCCATCTTCTGGCGCAGGCTCAACGGCCGCATATCAGTCCACACCTCTTCGATGTAGGCCAGGCACTCTTTTTTCATCCCGCTTTTACCCACGGTGCGCCAGCCTTCTGGCACGGCTTTGTAGTCGGGCCAGATGGAATACTGTTCTTCATGGTTGACCACCACCTGGAACAGGATGTCTTCGCGGTCAAATACTGAGGTCATTGCGGTTCTCCGTCACTCAAAGGCTGCCACGCACTGCGCGTGGCTGATGTATGTAGGAACGTACGACAGCAGCGGAAAATTAGAGACTCGCCACGGCTGCCGCCAGCGCCCGCCCAAAGATCTCTGCCACCCGGTCGATTTGTGCGGCGGTGATGACCAGAGGGGGAAGGAAACGCACCACGCTGCCATGGCGCCCGCCCAGCTCCAGGATCAACCCACGCTTGAGGCATTCACGCTGCACCAGCGGCGCCAATTGCCGATGGACCGGCGGGTGGCCCTGGACGTCGGGCGTGCCGCTCGGGTTGACCAGTTCCACCCCGAGCATCAGGCCACGCCCGCGAATGTCCCCCAGTTGCGGGAAGTCGCGCTGCAGGATGCGCAAGTGCTCAGCCAGGCGCTCCCCCATGGCCGCCGCATGATCAGCGACGTTGTGCTCCTTGAGGTAGCGCATCACTGCCGAACCCGCCGCCATGGCCATCTGATTGCCACGGAAGGTGCCGGCATGGGCGCCCGGCAGCCAGGTGTCGAGCCACTCGCGATACACCACCACCGCCAGCGGCAGACTGCCACCAATGGCTTTGGACAGCACCACCACATCCGGGACAATGCCCGCATGCTCAAAGGCAAACATCTTGCCGGTGCGGCCGAAACCGCTCTGGATCTCATCGACAATCAGCGCCACACCGGCCTGCTCGGTAATCCGCCGCAGGCCGCGCAGCCAGTCGAGGTCAGCCGGAATCACACCGCCCTCGCCCTGCACCACTTCGACGATCACTGCCGCCGGCAGCAATACGCCCGCCTCCGGATCGGTGAGCAGGTTTTCCAAGTAATGCAGGTTGACCTTGACCCCTTCTGCCCCGCCCAGGCCGAACGGGCAGCGGTAGTCATAGGGGAATGGCAAAAACTGCACACCGTTGGACAGCAGGGCACCCAACGGTTTTTTCGGCCCCAGGCTGCCCATCAGGCTCAACGCGCCCTGGCTCATGCCGTGATAACCGCCCTGGAACGACAACACCGTGCTGCGCCCCGTGGCGGTACGCACCAGTTTCAGCGCGGCCTCCACCGCATCGGTGCCGGTGGGGCCGCAAAACTGGATCTTTGCCTCACGCGCCAGTTCAGCGGGTAGCAGGCCGAACAGGTCTTGCACAAACTGATCCTTGACCGGCGTGGTCAAGTCCAGGGTATGCAGGGGCAACTCGTCCAGCAGCACCTGTTGGATCGCCTCGATCACCACCGGATGGTTATGCCCCAGCGCCAATGTACCGGCCCCGGCCAGGCAGTCGATAAAGCTGCGGCCTTCAACATCCTCGACATAAATACCCTTGGCCCGCTTGAGCGCCAGGGGAATGCGCCGGGGGTAGCTGCGCGCATTGGACTCCTGCTGGCGCTGGCGGGCCAGCAGCGGTGATTCATCGAACTGGTAAAGCGTTTCTGCTGGAGTCGGGCTGGCCGATGCCAGCGAATCCTCAATGCGACTGGTAGCGACTGACATCTCTAGATCCCTCAATACGCTGATGATGGTGACCAAACTGCCAACCCGTTGACGTCTGGCCCCCAAAGGGCGTGCGCACGGATTTCCTGTTCTGGAAACGCATCAGCGGCGTGGAGATTTACACCAATGCCTGCGAAAAACCGGCAAATGACCGGTCACTCACCGGCACTGGTGTACTTTTCATTCAGCGCATAAAGAATCGCGCAGGTCTCGATATCCAGTTGCCCGCGATAGTCGGCGGGCCGAAAGTGCATCTGGAAGGCGCGCACCCGCTGCTGGAACGCCAGGCGGTTTTTCGCCGGGGCGTAGCCGTAGCGCTGGAAGGCCCGTTCGATCTCCACTTCCTGCGGCAACCCCATGCGAAAGCGCCGCTCATAGGCCCCCTTGGCGCCTTCATCAAACCAGGCGCCAATGCCCGCCTTGAACAAACCCTGCCAGGGCAACTGTGGCCCTGGGTCACTTTTGCGCCAGAACGCCACATCCGCATGGCCGACGATATCAGTGGAGCCTATCTGCGGATGACGCGCGCAAATGTCGTGGATCAGCGCGATCAGTACCTCGACTTGCTCCGGATCATAGGCTGGGAAGGTAAATACCCCCTCATCATCGCGGGCCAGGTTAACGATCTCGATGCCGATCGAGCGACTATTGACGTTATCGCGGCCCGCCCAATGACTGGCTCCCGCATGCCAGGCGCGCTGGTGCTCACCCACCAGTTGGAACACCCGCAGCTCGTCGTAGCCGGCATTGCGATAGCTGGCCTCGTGGGGATCGGGCAACAGGTAATGGGCACTGACACCCTGCTGGGTCAGGGTACGCAGGGAGCAGGCAAAGGGCGCGGCGGTGTAATGCACAACCAACTGGCGCACGGCTTCGCCATTGCGCTGATTAAAATCCTGGGCGGGATAAGTGGAATCGATGACCAACATAGGCGCTGTCCTTTTCAATACAGGCTGAGTCATTCAGCCGGCAAACCTACAAACACAAAAATTACCGCCATCCTGAAGCGTCGGGCCTGAGGATGGCGGTAGTTACGTGTATGCAAGGAAGGATCAGCGCCGCAATGGCATACCGAGTTCGACGCGCAGGCCGTCGGGCTGGCTGTCGAAGGCCAGGGAACAGGAACAGCGCTGGACAATCGCCTGCACGATGGCCAGGCCCAGGCCACAACCGCCGCTGTTGCCATTGCGCCAGAAACGCTGGGTCAGGTGTTGCAGGTCTTCGCTGGAGATCGGCGCGCCATGGTCGCGCACGCGGAACACGACTTGATTGCCCTGGGTGAACACGCTCAGCTCCACCCGTGTATCGGCCGGTGTATGGCGCAGGGCGTTATCCAACAAATTGCGCAACGCGGCAACCGCCAGGCCCACGGGCATTTCCACCGGGTCCTGGGGCAGGTTGTCGGGCAGGATCAGGTCGATACGCCGATTATCCCCGGCGTTGGCGTCCTGGATCGCCAGGCGTGCCACTTGCTCGGCGCTGGACTGCAAGCCGTCATCAAACGACAGGCTGCCCTCGACCCGAGCCAGCAGCAGCAATTGCTCAAGGGTGCGATGCAGGCGGTCGGCGCCCTCCTCGGCGTGGGCCAGGGACTGGTCGCGGGCGGCGCCTTCGGTCATGCGCGCCACTTGTAGATGGGTCTTGATCGCCGTGAGGGGGCTGCGCAACTCATGGGCGGCATCGCCGGTCAGCCGGCGCTCACGCTCGATGGTCTTGGCGATGCGTTGCAGCAGTTGGTTCTGGGTGTCGAGCAACGGCTTGAGCTCGCTGGGCAACGGATGAATCTGCAACGGCTCAAGGGAGTCGGCGCTGCGCCGCATCAAGGCATCGCGCATGCGGTTGAGCGGCACCAGGCTCTGGCCGATCCCCAGCCATAACAGGCACAGGCAGCCCAACAGGGCCACGCCCACCGGTACCGAGGCCGCCAACAGGATCGACATATTCAGCGCCTCGCGCTCCACCTGGCGGTCGGCGGTGGTGATAAACAGATCGCCCCGAGCCAGGGTAAAGCTGCGCCAAGCGGCACCGTCGATGATCTGGTCGCGAAAACCGCTCTGCCGGGACTCCAACCCCTGGTCCGGGGTGGTGTGGCTACGGGCCAGGACTTCGCCACGCAACGAACTGACCTGGCACGCCATGCCACCGGGCACATTCAATTGCTCAGCACCAAAGCGCTTGCCCTCGCCGACGCTGGCCAGGCCCGGCATCTGCTCCATCAGCCCGGCCACCATGCGCGCCGAAGCCACCAGCCGCTGGTCCAGGGAAAACATCATCTGGTTACGCAGGTCGTTGAGCATCCAGGCCGCCGCCAGCACCCAGATCAACACAAAAGCGGCGCCCAGCTTGAATGTCAGGCGCAGGCGCAGGCTCATCACGAGGCGTCATCTCCAGCATCCGCCGGGCCCAGGCGATAGCCCAGGCCGCGCACGGTCTCGACAATGCCGTTGCCCAACTTACGGCGCAGGTGGTGGATATGCACGTTCAAGGCGTTGCTTTCCAGCTCATCGTTAAAGCCATAGACGCTGTCTTTGAGTTGCTCGCTGGACAGCACGCGGCCACGGTTGTGCAGCAGTGCCTGCAGCAACGCCTGTTCGCGACGGGAAAGGTCCACCGGCTTGCCGCCCAGCAGCGTTTCCCGGCTGCTGGGGCTGTAACTCAGGCGGCCATGTTCGATCAGGTCGACGCTACGCCCAGCCACCCGGCGCAGCAGGGTCTGCAGGCGGGCGGCCAATTCGCGCAGGTCGAAAGGCTTGAGCAGATAATCGTCGGCGCCGGCTTGCAGGCCGTCGACGCGGTTGGTCACCGAATCCCGTGCGGTGAGGATCAGCACCGGAATTTCCAGGCCCGCACTGCGCTGTTGCTGCAACAGTTTGAGGCCGTCCTCATCGGGCAGGCCGAGGTCCAACACCATGATGTCGAACTGCGCTGCCTTGAGCATCGCCCGGGCGGCAGCTGCCGTGCCCACGCGCTCGACGGTAAAGCCCTGGGCACCAAGACCGGCAACGATGCCACTGGCGATCAGTTCATCGTCTTCACAGACCAGTACGTGCATGGTGAGCCCTTTGCAAAAGTGCTGATTTAAAGGATGGCGGATTAAGCGCGCATTATGCCGCTAAAAGATGCACGCTCAGATAATCCCTACACTCTAGAATAGCCCGGTTAATCATCGGTTAATCAGCGCCACACATTGTGTGCCCCACTTGCATCGAACTAAGGCTTGACCATGCGGCATCTGTTTATCTTCCTGCTGGTATTGTTCACTGGATTGGCCCAGGCCGCGCCTGGCAACAATCCATTCGAGACCCAACCTGAATTCCTCCCGGTGGGCAAGGCCTTCACCTTTACTTCCGAGCGCCTGGCTTCCGGTGAAACCCAGCTGTATTGGCAGATTGCCGACGGTTATTACCTTTACCAGCAACGCATGAAGTTCGACGGCCTGGCCCAACAGCCGGTGCTGCCGCAAGGCGAAGCCCACAGCGATGAGTTCTTTGGCGAACAGCAAGTGTATCGCCAGGGCCTGGAAGTGAAACTCCCGGCCGACGCCACCGGCCAGGTCAAGCTGGGCTGGCAGGGCTGTGCCGATGCCGGCCTGTGCTACCCGCCACAATCGATCACCGTGGACCTGGGCGGCAACCCCGCCGTGGCGGCCACCGCCGAGGCCCAGGATCAGAGCCTGGCCAGTGGCCTGCAACAACGCAGCCTGGGTTGGAGCCTGCTGGTGTTCTTCGGCTTGGGCCTGTTGCTGGCATTTGCTCCTTGCTCGCTGCCGATGCTGCCAATCCTCGCCGGCCTGGTGGTGGGCAGCGGCGCCAGCCCACGCCGTGGTTTTGCCTTGGCCAGCAGTTATGTGGTGTGCATGGCCTTGGTCTATGCCGCACTCGGCGTAATGGCCGCGCTGGCCGGCAGCAACCTCGCCGCCCTGCTGCAAACCCCCTGGATTCTGGGCAGCTTCGCCGCATTGTTCGTGATCCTGGCCCTGCCGATGTTCGGTTTCTTCGAACTGCAATTGCCGGCCTTCCTGCGCGACCGCCTGGACAACGTCACCCGCAAGCAAAGCGGCGGCAGCCTGGTCGGGGCCGGCGTGCTCGGCGCCTTGTCCGGCCTGCTGGTGGGCCCGTGCATGACCGCGCCCCTGGCCGGCGCCCTGCTGTACATCGCACAAAGCGGCAACGCCCTGCACGGTGGCCTGATCCTGTTTGCCATGGGCATCGGTATCGGCGTGCCCTTGCTGCTGCTGGTGACCGTGGGCAACCGCTTCCTGCCCAAGCCGGGTACGTGGATGAATGTGCTCAAGGGCATCTTCGGCTTCCTGTTCCTTGCCACCGCCGTCTTGATGATTCGCCCGGTGATCGACGAAAGCCTGTGGCTGGGTCTGTGGGGCGTGCTGGCACTGGTCATGGCCTACTGCGGCTGGAGCCTGGCCCGCGAATACGGGTTGGCGGCCAAGGTACTGGGCGCAGGTTCCCTGGTCCTGGGGCTGTGGGGCGCGATCCTGGTCGTGGGCGCCGCTGGAGGCAGCGATGACCTGTGGCAGCCGCTGAAGGTCTTCGGCGGTTCGCCGGCCGCCAGCGCTCCGACGGCCCATGACGCTTTCACCACGATCAACGACCCGGCGGCCCTGCAAGCCCAGCTAGACAGCGCCAAGGCCCAGGGCCAATGGGTGCTGCTGGACTATTACGCCGACTGGTGCGTGTCGTGCAAGATCATGGAAAAACAGGTGTTCGGCAAACCCGAAGTGATGGCTGCACTCAAGGACGTGCGCCTGCTGCGCCTGGACGTGACTGCCGACAACGCCGCCAGCCGCGAACTGCTGGGCCGCTACAAAGTCCCCGGGCCACCCAGTTTTGTGTGGATCGGCCCCGAGGGTGAAGAGCGCCGCGCCCAGCGCATCACCGGCGAAGTGGATGCCGCAGCCTTCCTGCAACGCTGGACCCAGACCCGGGACGCGCGCTGATGCTGACCTTGACCATCGGCACCTTCGCCATCGCCCTGAACCACCTGCTGCTGATCAGTGCGCTGATCCTCGCCACGCTGGTGGGCTGGCGCGTGGCCAAGCGTGGCGGCGAGAACCCCGAATCGGTGCTGTTCAGCCTGTTCCTGCTGGGCATGCTCAGTGCGCGGGTCAGCTTTGTCCTGATGTATTGGGCCTATTACCGCGACGATCCCCTGCAAATCGTCGACCTGCGCGACGGCGGCTTTCTCGCCTGGCCCGGCGTCATCGCCCTGTTGCTCGGCGCCCTGCTCTGGGGCTGGCGGCGCCCGGCCCTGCGCAAGCCGTTGAGCGCCGGGGTCATCACCGGCCTGGCGTTCTGGGCGCTGGCCAGTTTCTCCCTGAACATCTACGAAAAAGGCACCCGCCTGCCCGACATCGCCCTGCGCAATGCCGATGGCGAAACCGTGCAACTGGCCGACTATCAGGGCGGCCCGCTGGTCATCAACCTGTGGGCCACCTGGTGCCCGCCCTGCCGGCGAGAAATGCCAGTCCTGGAAAACGCCCAGAAGCAACGGCCTGACGTGACCTTCCTGTTCGTCAACCAGGCCGAAAGCATGCAGAGCGTCAGCACCTACCTGGCCACCCAGGGCCTGAACCTGGACAACGTACTGTTCGATGCCAGTGGTCGTCTCGGCCAGGCCGTGGGTTCCATGGCCCTGCCCACTACCCTGTTCTATCAACCCGACGGGCGTCTTATCAACAGCCACCTGGGCGAGTTGTCCCAGGCCAGCCTGGCCCGTGCCATGGAATCTTTCGCCCCCACGGACTCGACCGCCGCCCAGCCGGCCCCAACAAGGAAACCCCTATGCCCCGCCTCCGCCACCTGCTGACCCTGTTGCCCCTGACCCTCGCCGCCGGCCTCGTACACGCTGAAGAATGGCCCGCACCGATCAAACAGATCGAAGCCAAAGGCGCCAAGATCATCGGCAGCTTCGACGCACCAGGCGGCCTCAAGGGGTATGCCGCGCAGTACCAGAACCGCGGCATGGCGCTGTACCTGACCGCCGATGGCCAACACGTGCTCGCCGGCAACCTGTACGACGCCAAGGGCAACGACCTGAGCACCGCGCCCCTGGAAAAACTGGTCTACGCGCCAATGGCCAAGGAAATCTGGGCCAAGATGGAACAGAGCAGCTGGATCCAGGACGGCGATAAAAACGCACCGCGCACCGTCTACCTGTTCAGCGATCCCAACTGCCCGTACTGCAACATGTTCTGGGAACAGGCACGGCCCTGGGTAAAGGCCGGCAAGGTGCAGTTGCGGCACATCATGGTTGGAATCATCCGCGAGGACAGCCCCGGCAAGTCCGCGGCGCTACTGGCGAGCAAAGACACAGCCCAGGCCCTGCAAGAACATGAGTCTGCGGGTAAAGCCAGCAAGCTCAAGGCGTTGGCCAAGATCCCGGCCGAGATCCAGACCAAGCTCGATGCCAACATGAAGTTGATGGATGAATTGGAGTTGTCGGCCACCCCGGCGATTTTCTATCTGGATGACAAGGGCCAACTGCAGCAACAGCAAGGGGCGCCGTCGCCGGATAAGTTGGGGAAAATCTTAGGCCCCAAATAGCTACGACGGCCTATAAATAATGCTCCCTCGTAGCGAGGGAGCATTATTTTTCACACTTACAACGTTTTCCTTACGCCATTAGTCCTTACAGAACCCACGAAAAACCCTATCCAACCGACCAGCGACGTCGCCCCCCCGAAGCGCTCCTGGGAAACGACCACCAGCCTTAAAGCCCCTCCAGCTCCGCCATCAAATCACTCAACCGATCCACCGCCCCGGCGCTGATTTGCTTGGCCGCCAAGCCTTCGATATAGGTCGCCAGTTCCGCCACCGTGCTGCATTCAAACATCGCCCGCAGCGGTACATCCTGCTGCAGGGTTTTCTGCACGCGCGAGGCGATTTGCGTGGCCAGCAACGAGTGCCCACCCAGTTCGAAGAAGTTATCCAGCACGCCCACCTGCTCGACCTTCAGCACCTCGGCCCAGATCGTGGCCAGGGTTTGCTCCAGCTCGCTGCGCGGGGCCAAGTAGTCCTGGCTGTGCAGTTGGCCGATCTCCAGGGCCGGCAAGGCCTTGCGGTCGAGTTTACCGTTGGCGTTCAGCGGCAGGCGCTCCAGCCATAGCCAATGCAACGGCACCATGTACTCCGGCAGTTCGGCACGCAGGCGTTGCTTGATGCGGTCCAGGCGCTCACCGGGGTTGAGGCTGGCCTCGCTCGCCACCAGGTAGCCGACCAGGTGCTTGCCATTCACGCCTTCCTGCACACCCACCGCAGCGTCGCGCACCTCGGGCTGTTCGTGCAGGCGCGCTTCAATTTCACCCAGTTCAATGCGATAACCGCGAATCTTCACCTGATGATCGATACGCCCGACGTACTCCAGCACGCCGTCACTGCGCCGACGCGCCAGGTCGCCGGTGCGGTACAACCGCTCCCCCGGTGCACCAAACGGATCCGGCACAAACACCTGGGCGGTGCGCAGCGGGTCGCTGACATAACCACGGCCCACACCGGTGCCGGCCACGCACAACTCACCGACCGCACCTTGCGGCACCAGCTCCAGCGCGCCATCGAGCAAGTACAAACGGTTGTTATCCGTCGGTGTACCAATCGGCAGGTAGGTGCCACGGGTCGAGGCCAGGTCCACGCGGAAGAACGCCACGTCATCCGAGCACTCTGCCGGGCCGTAGGCGTTGACCAGGCCGATATCCGGGTAGCGCAACAGCCATTGGTGTGCCAACGCAGGCAACATCGCTTCGCCGGTCGGCAACATCCAGCGCAGGCCATCCAGGTTGATGTGGTCCTGGGCGAGCATGCCCTGGATCAGCGACGGCACGCTTTCCAGAACCGTTATGCCCTGGGCCTGGACATGGGTCAGCAAACCCTGCGGGTCATGGGCAATGGTGTTGGGCACGATGTCCACCCGCGCGCCGAACAGCGGCGCAGCGAGGAACTGCCACACGGAAATATCAAAACTCTGCGAGGCCGTCTGGGCGATCACATCCTGCTCGCTCAGTTGCAGGTACGGCACCTTGCTCAGTTGGTTGTTGAGCATGCCGCGCTGTTCGACCATCACGCCCTTGGGCAGCCCGGTGGAGCCGGACGTGTAGATCACATAGGCGAGGTTGTCCCCGTTGCTATAGATCCCCGGGTCGGTATCCGCGCCCTCCACCTCTTCCCACACCAGCAACTTGGGCCGCGCGCCACAGGCAAAATATTCGAGCAGGGCCTGCGCCTGTTCATGGCAAGCCTGGGTGCACACCAGCAATGGCGTGCGACTCAAGTCAATGATCCGGCTCAAACGCTGGGTCGGCAGGCCAGGATCCAGCGGCAGGTAACCCGCTCCGGCCTTGAAGCTGCCGATGATCATGCCCAGCAGATCCAGGCCACGCTCGGCCAGCAGTGCCACCGGCTGATCCAGGCCGACACCCGCCGCGACCAGCGCATGGCCCAGGCGGTTGCTGTGCTGGTTGAGCTCGGCATAGGTCCATCGCAGGTCCTGGCAACTGGCGGCAATGCGCTGCGGATGCTGCGCCACTTGCTCTTCGAACAGTTCGACGTAGCTGCGCTCCAGCGGGTAGTCATGAGCGCTTTGGTTGCAACCGTCCACCAGGAATTCACGCTCCTGCTCGCCGATCAGCGGCAGGTCGGCCATGTCGCCATGGAAGCCCTGCACCAGCGCCAGCAGCAGGCGCTTGAACTCAGCCAGCATGCCTTGCACGGTGGTTTCATCGAAATAGCGCTGGTCGTAGGACAGGTGCAGCCCCAGGTCATCACCTGGGTAGCACACGGCCGTCAGCGGGAAGTTGGTGTGGGTGCGGCCCGAGTCCGAGGTGGCATTCAGGCTTTGTGCGCGGTCCAGTACCGAGACTTCCACCGGGGCGTTTTCAAATACAAACAGGCTGTCGAACAGCGGCTGGCCCTTGGGCAGTTCGCTGTGCTCCTGGATCGTCACCAGCGGCAGGTACTCGTATTCGCGCAGTTGCATATTGCTGTCGAGCAAGGTGCTCAACCACTGGCGCACGCTGCACGGCTGATCGTCCTCAGGCACCTTGACCCGCAGGGCGATGCTGTTGATAAACAGGCCGACCGTGCGCTGCATCTGCGGCATGTCCACCGGGCGCCCCGCCACGGTGACGCCGAACAACACGTCACGCTCGCCGCTCAAGCGCCGCAGCACCAAGGCCCACGCCGCCTGGGCGAAGGTGTTCACGGTCAACTGATGCGCCTGGGCCAGCTCGCGCAATTGCGCACCTTCGCGTACATCCAGGCGGGTGTAGCAATCACCCACCACCATGCCGCCGCTATGGCCGGCGTGTTCGCGCATGAATGGCCGGTCGCTCGGAATGGGCGTGGTGCGCTCAAAGCCTTGCAGGTTCTGTTGCCACCACTGCCGCGCCTCGGCCAGGTTCTGGCGTTGCAGCCAGGCGATATAGTCGCGATAGCGTGGCGGCGCTGCCAACTGCGCCTCGCGGCCTTCACCCAGGGCCATGTAGATATCGAAGAAGTCATTCATCAACAACGAGCGGCACCAGGCATCGATCAGGATGTGGTGGTTGCTCATCATGAACCAGTAGCGGGCTTCACCGACGCGGATCAGGCGCAGGTGGAACGGTGCCTGGTTGAGCAGATCGAAACCGGCCTCGCGCTCGCTTTTGAGCAGGGCTTGCAGGCGTGGCTCCTGTTGTTCGGCCGGGGTACCGGTCCAGTCCAGGTATTCGATGGGCGTGCTGCCGGGCTTGTGGATCACCTGCAACATGTCTTCGCCGACATTCCAGCAGAACGACGCACGCAAGGCCTCGTGCCGGGCGATCACGGCTTTCCAGGCCAGGGCAAAGCGCTCGGGGTTGAGTTCGCTGTTGATGCGGTAGCGGTCCTGCATGTAGTAAAGCCCAGTGCCCGGCTCCAGCAGGGTATGCAACAGCAAACCCTCCTGCATCGGTGTCAGCGGGTACACGTCCTCGATGGCGCTGGCCGGCACCGGCAACGCATCCAGCTGCGCCTGGGTCAAGTGCGCCAGGGGGAAATCGGACGGCGTCAGGCCACCGGCGTCGTCGCGCAGGCAATGGGCGATCAGGCTTTGCAACTCGCCCAGGTAGGCATCGGCCAGTTCGCTGATGGTCTGCTGGTCGTGGCGTTCGCGACTGAAGGTCCAGCGCAGCACCAATTCGCCGCCATACACCTGGCTGTCCACACTCAAGGCGTTGGGCAGCGGCGCATCCGGATCATGGGCCGGGCCGGCAGACGCTTCCAGTGGGTGGAACAGCGCCTGGCTATCAAAACTCTGGTCGAACTGCCCCAGGTAATTGAAGGTAATCGAAGCGCTCGGCAACGCGGCCATGGCCTGGCGACAGGTGCTGTCGGCCAGGTACCGCAGCACGCCATAGCCCAGGCCCTTGTGGGGCACCGCGCGCAGTTGCTCCTTGATCGCCTTGATCGATGCGCCCTGGCCGCTGGCCTCCTCGATATCCAGCGGGGTCAGGCGCAGCGGGTACGCGCTGGTGAACCAACCGACACTGCGGGTCAGGTCGATCTCATCGAACAGGGTTTCGCGGCCGTGGCCTTCCAATTGGATCAGCGTCGACTCGTGCCCGCTCCAGCGGCACAGCACGCGGGCCAGTGCGGTCAGCAGCAGGTCGTTGACCTGGGTGCGATAGGCGCTCGGCGCCTGCTGCAGCAATTGGCGGGTGCGCTCGGCATCCAGGCGCACGCTGACGGTCTGC
The DNA here is from genome assembly GCF_007858275.1 of Pseudomonas proteolytica. GTDB lineage: Bacteria > Pseudomonadota > Gammaproteobacteria > Pseudomonadales > Pseudomonadaceae > Aquipseudomonas > Aquipseudomonas proteolytica. Next base: position 58,598 of record NZ_VFEV01000037.1, on the reverse strand, counting down.
GCGTCGCGATTGCGCAGGCTACCGTGCGCGCGGTCCACCGGCAGTTCAACCGCCGGGCCGGCCAACTGTTGCTGCCACAGGCGCAGTTCTTCACGCAGGGATTCACTGCTGGCATAGGCCTGCAAACGCGCGGCCCAGTCACGCAATGCGCTGGTCTTGGCCGGCAGGCTGACTGCCTGGCCGTCGCTCAACTGGCGATAGACGTTTTGCAGGTCTTCGAGCAATACACGCCAGGACACGCCGTCCACCACCAGGTGATGGATCGCGATCAGCAAGCGTTGCTGCCCCATCGGCCCGTCCACCAGCAAGGCGCGCAGCAACGGGCCGTGTTCCAGGTCGAGGCTGCGCTGGGCATCGGCGAACAGCGCCTCGCACTGCTGCATATCCGTCACCTGGGCCAGCCACAACACCCCGCCTTCCGGCACCGCCAGATGCTCGGCATGCCATTGCGCATCGCGCTGGGTAAAGCTCAGGCGCAGGGCGTCGTGATGTTCCAGCACCGCCAGCAGCGCCTGCTCCAGACGGCGCGGGTCGAGGGCCAGCACCGGCGCCAGTAGCAGCGCCTGGTTCCAGTGGTGACGCGCCGGGATCGGGCTGTCGAAGAACCAATGCTGGATCGGCGTCATGCCCGAAGGGCCAGTCAATACACCCTGCTCGGCCGTGATCTGCTCACTGCGCGTGGCCACCGTCGCCAGGGCCTGCACAGTCTGGTGCTGGAACAGGTCGCGCGGGCTGAAGTGAATCCCCGCCTGCCGCGCCCGGCTGACCACCTGGATCGACAGGATCGAATCACCGCCCAGTTCGAAGAAGTTGTCGTGCAGCCCGACCTGCTGCACGTTAAGCACCGCACACCAGATCGCGGCGAGGCTCAGCTCCAGCTCATTGCTCGGCGCCACGTACGCTTGCCGATTGGCCTCGGCGTCCGGTTGCGGCAAGGCGCGGCGGTCGAGCTTGCCGTTGGCGGTCAGCGGCATGCTGTCCAGCACCATCAGGTGCGTGGGCACCATGTAGTCCGGCAGTTGCGCCTTGAGGTGCACTTTGAGCGCCTCGCGCAAGGCGGCGTGATCGCTGGCATCGCTGACCAGATACGCCGCCAGTTGCTTGCCACTCGGCGCGTCCAGGGCCAGGACCACCGCCTCACGCACCGCCTCATGCTCAAGCAGGCGGGTTTCGATCTCGCCCAGTTCGATGCGAAAACCACGGATTTTCACCTGATGGTCGATCCGTCCCAAGTACTCCACCAGGCCATCGGCGCGTTGGCGCACCAGATCGCCGGTGCGATAGAGCCGCCCGCCATCGGCATACGGGTCAGCCACAAAACGCTCGGCGGTCATGCCTGGACGCTGGTGATAACCCTGGGCCAGGCCGGCACCGCCGACGAATAGCTCGCCAGTGGCACCTTGGGGCACCAGTGCCAAGTCGGCGTCCAGGATATAGGCAACCCGCGCGCCGATGATGCTACCGATCGGCACGCTGCCAGCGCCCTCCTCCAGCACCTCGGGGGCCAGGCTGGCCAGGGGCATGACCACCGTTTCGGTCGGCCCGTAGGCATTGAAAAACAGCGCCGGCTGGAACGCCGCACGGATACGCGCCAAATGCTCGCCGGTCAGGGCTTCGCCGCCAGTGATGCACATGCGCACCGGCAAGGTTTGGTTTTGGGTAGCGAGCCATTGCGCCAACTGGCTGCCATAGCTTGGGGTAAAGCCGAGGATAGTGATGCGATGCTCACGGATCAGCCCGCAGATTTCTTCGGCATCCCATTGGCCCTGGGCGCGCAATACCACCTGCGCGCCGCGCAGCAGCGGCACCAGCAGGCGCTCGGTGGCGGCGTCGAAGTTGATCGAATAAAAATGCAGTTCGCAATCCTCTGCACGCATGCCAAAACGTTCGATCACCGCCTGGCAATGCATGGCGATTTCACCGTGGGACACCACCACACCCTTGGGCTTGCCGGTGGAACCGGAGGTGTAGATCAGGTAAGCCTGATGTTGCGCCAGGCTGATCGCCGGCAGGTCGCTGGCCGGATAATTGGCGAGCACCGGCAGGTCATCTTCCAGGCACCAGCAACTGACGCTGGCGGGCAACGTGCCCAGGGCATCGAACATCGCCGCATCGCTGAGCAACAGGCCGATGCCGCTGTCTTCGATCATGTAGTGCAGGCGGTCCAGCGGGTATTCCGGGTCCAGCGGCACATAGGCGCCGCCGGCCTTGAGGATCGCCAGCAGGCCGATGACCATTTCCAGGGAACGCGGCAGCGCCAGGCCGACCCGCACCTGCGGGCCAACCCCACGCTCGCGCAGCATCCAGGCCAGGCGATTGGCGCGGCTGTCCAGCTCGCGGTAGCTCAGGGTCTGGCCGGCAAAGGTCAGCGCCGGGGCCTCGCCACGGGCCTGGACCTGCTGGCTGAACAGATGATGGATGCACTGGTCGAGACGGTGCTCGCCGGCCTCGATCCCGAGGCTGTCTTGCAGGGCACGCTGCTCATCGATCTGCAGCAGCGCCAGCTCGCTCAAACGCTGCTGCGGATCGGCGATCAGCGCCTCCAGCAGGTTGCACCAATGGGCCGCCATGCGTGCAATGCGCAGCTCGTCGAACAGGTCGGTGCTGTAGGTCAGGCAGCAACCCAGGCGATGGTCGAGGTCGGTGACTTCCAGGTTGAGGTCAAACTTGGTGGCACGCGCGTCGTTGGCCAGGTATTCGACGGTCATTGCGGCCAGTTGCCGGCTTTGCTGGAATTCCCAGCGCTGCACATTGCACATCACCTGGAACAGCGGGTTATACGCGGCACTGCGCGGCGGTTGCAGGGCTTCCACCAGATGGTCGAATGGCAGGTCCTGATGGGACTGGCCCTCGATCACGGTGTGGCGCACGTGCTCAAACAGCTCGCCGACGCGCATCTGCCCGTCGAGCTGGCAGCGCACGACCTGGGTGTTGAGGAAGGCACCGATCAGCCCTTCGCTTTCCGGGCGGATCCGGTTGGCCACTGGCGCGCCGATGCGCAGGTCGGTCTGGCCGCTGTAGCGGTAGAGCAGCGTCGCCAGGGTTGCGGTCATGGTCATGAACAGCGTCAGGCCATGCTCGGCATTGAAGGCGCGAACCCTGGCGGCCAGGTCGGCGCTGAGGTCAAAACGGTACAACTCGCCCTGATGACTCTGCACCGCCGGGCGTGGCCGATCGCTGGGCAGTTCCAGCAAGGGATGTTCGTTGCCCAGTTGCGTGGTCCAGTAGTCGAGCTGGCGCTGACGCTCACCGGCCTCCAGCCATTGGCGCTGCCACACACTGTAGTCCAGGTACTGCACTGGCAGGGGTTCGAGCGGCGATTCGCGCTCATCGATAAAGGCTTCGTACAGCGCGCTGAGTTCACGGGCGAAGATGTCCATGGCCCAGCCTTCGGTGACGATATGGTGCAGGGTCAGCACCAGGTAGTGCTCCTGATCGCCAGCCTTGACCAGGCAGGCGCGCAGCAATGGCCCGGTCTCCAGGTTGAACGGGCTGTGGGCTTCCTGGTCGGCCAGTTGCTGCAAGCGCAGTTGGCGCTCGGCCTCGGTCAGGCCCGAGAAGTCCTGCCAGCTCATGCGCACGCTGCTTTGCGCGGCGACTTTCTGCCGGGCCACGCCATCGATGCTCGGGAAGGTGGTGCGCAGGGTTTCGTGGCGCATGATCAAGGCTTGCAACGCCGCCTCGAAACGCCCCACATCCAGCACCCCGCGCAAGCGCGCCATGCCGCCGACGTTATAGGCCGGGCTGTCCGGCTCCATTTGCCAGAGGAACCACATGCGCTGTTGGGAATAGGACAGCGGCACCGGCTGGCTGCGATCGACCTTGCCAATCGCGGTCTGTTGGTGGCGCTGGCCGCTGGCCTGGATCAAGCGGACCTGCTCGGCAAAATCCCCCAACTCGCTGGCTTCAAACAAGGTGCGCAGCGGTAGCTCCACATCACAGGCCTGGCGTGTACGGGAGATGATTTGCGTGGCCAGCAGCGAGTGGCCGCCAAGGGCGAAGAAATCGTCGCGCAGGCCGATACGCGGCAGGCCCAACACCGTGCGCCAGATCCCGGCGATTTGTTGTTCCAGCGCGGTTTGCGGCTCTACGTGCTCACGCACCTGCCACACCGGTTCCGGCAAGGCACGACGATCCACCTTGCCGCTGGGGCTCAGCGGCATGGCGTCGAGGCGTATCAGTTGCGCCGGCACCATGTACTCCGGCAACTCGGCGGCCAGGGCGGCTTTCACGTCCTGCTCAGCCAGCTCGCCGCTGGCGGTGTAGTAACCGATCAACTGCGCTCCGCCGGCGGTGTCGCGGATCAGCACCACCGCCTGGGCGATGCCGTCTTGGGCCAGCAGCCGCGCCTCGATTTCTTCCGGTTCGACGCGAAACCCGCGCAGCTTGACCTGCTGGTCCAGGCGCCCGAGGTACTCCAGCACACCATCGGCAGCCCAGCGCACGCGGTCGCCGGTGCGGTACAGGCGCGCGCCCGCCGCGCCCAGTGGGTCGGCCACAAAACGTTCAGCCGTCAGCCCCGCACGCCCCAGATAACCGCGGGCCAGGCCAATCCCGCCGATGCACAGCTCGCCCGGCACACCCGCAGGCAGCAGGTTGAATTGCGCGTCCAGTACCCGGCAAATCACATTGCCCAGTGGCCGGCCGATCGGCGAGCGTTCACCATCTGCACGCTGGCAATGCCAATGGGTGACGTTGATGGCGGTTTCGGTCGGCCCATAGCGGTTGTGCAACTGCACCGCTGGCCATTGCGCCAGGACCCGATTGCGCAATTCGGCGGGCAAGGCTTCACCACCGGAGAACACCCGGCGCAGGCTGGTGCACTTGGCCGCCAGGGGCTCATCGACAAACAGCTGCAACAGGGGCGGCACAAAATGCAGGGTGGTCACCCCGTGCTCCTGCACCAGCTGCGCAATGCGATGGGGGTCGCGATGCTCGCCGGGGCCGGCCAGTACCAGGCGGCAACCGGTGATCAGCGGCCAGAAGCATTCCCACACCGACACGTCGAAACTGATCGGTGCTTTTTGCATCAGTACATCGCTTTCATCCAACTGGTAGGTGGCCTGCATCCATTGCAAGCGCTCCGCCAGGGCGCCATGGGTATTGCCCACGCCCTTGGGCTGGCCGGTGGAACCGGAGGTGTAGATCACATAGGCGAGGTTGTCGGGATCAAGGTGCAGGCCCGGCGCCTGGGTCGGCCAGCTGTCGAGCTTGAGGCTGTCCATGACGATCACAGATACGCCTTCGGCCACCGGCAACTGTTGCAGCAGATGGGTCTGGGTCAGCAGCAATTGCACGCCGCTGTCGGCCAGCATGTAGGCCAGCCGGTCGCCCGGGTAGTCTGGGTCCAGCGGCACATAGGCGCCACCGGCCTTGAGGATCGCCAGCAAGCCGATCAGCAGTTGTGGCGAGCGCTCGGCGGCAATCGCCACGCACACGTCCGGGCCGACGCCTTTGTCACGCAGGTAATGGGCCAGGCGGTTGGCCTGGGTGTGCAGTTGGCCAAAGGTCAGGCTGGCGTCCTGCCAGACCAGGGCGGTGCGCTCGTCGCTATGTTGGTTGAGCTGCTCCGGCACCAGGTGCTGCGCCGGTGCGCAGGGTGCCTCGCTCCAGGTGCGTTGCTGGGCGTGTTCGTTGGCGTTCAGCAGCGGGATGTCGCCCAGCGCTTGTTGCGGTTGCGCGCATACAGCCTGCAACAGGCTGACCAAATGCGCGGCCAGACGCTGGATAGTGCTGGCGTCGAACAGTTCGTCGGCGTAGTCGAATGACAGGCTCAGGCGCCCACTGCGGTCTTCTTCGCTATGCAGTTGCAGGTCGAACTTGGCTTCGCGGCTATGCCATGGCAACTCTTGCGCGAGCAGGCCCGGCAGGCGGCGCAAGGCGCTGAGGTCGCGCTGCTGGTGGTTGAACATGACCTGGAACAGCCCCTGTTCCCGGGCCTGTGGGAAAGCTTCCAGCAGTTGTTCGAACGGCAAGTCCTGATGGGCCTGGGCCTCGGTGGCCGCCAGGCGTGTCGCCGCCAGCAGCTCGCTGAACGGCAGGCGCGCATCCACCTCGGCGCGCAGCACCAGGGTGTTGATGAAGAAGCCGATCAGGCCCTGGGTTTCGTGACGCCCGCGGTTGGCGTTGGGCACGCCGATGCGGATATCGCGCTGGCCGCTGTAGCGGTGCAGCAGGCTTTGGAATGCCGCCAGCAACAACACGAATGGCGTGGCCTGGTGGGCCTGGGCAGTCTGGCGGATGGCTGCGCCGAGGTCCGCATCCAGGCGCACGCTGTAGCGCGAAGCGCTGTGCCGTTGCTGGGCCGAGCGCGGGTGATCGGTGGCCAGGTTCAGGGTGGGATGTTCGTCACCCAGTTGCCGCTGCCAGTAGGCCAATTGGCGCTGGCCTTCGCCTTCGGCCAGCCATTGGCGCTGCCAACTGCCGTAGTCGGCGTACTGCACGGCCAGGGCTGGCAACGCGAGGGGCTGGCCTTGGGACGCGGCGGCGTAGAAGCGCGAGAACTCATCGATCAATACATTCAGCGACCAGCCGTCAGCAATGATGTGGTGCATCGTCACCAGCAACTGGTGATCCTCATCGTCCAGACGCACTAGCGTGACCCACAGCAGCGGGCCCTGCTCCAGGTCGAACTGGGTGCGCGCCTCGTCCTCGCGGATCTGTGCGGCGCGGGCTTCACGCTCGGCCACGGGCAAGTCGCGCAGGTCGATGACTTGCACGGCAAACTCGCGCTGGGCATCGACACGCTGGTAGCCCTGGCCATCGCGCTCATAAAAACGCGTGCGCAGCGCTTCGTGGCGCTGGATCAGTTGCGCGAAGCTTGCCTGCAGCGCGTCTTCATCCAGCTCGCCGCGCAGGCGCAAGGCGCCGGGGATGGTGTAGGCGCTGCTGTGAGGGTCCAGTTGCCAGGTGATCCACAGGCGGTTCTGCGCCAGGGATTGCGGCATATCCTGCTGGCGTGACAAGGCGTTGATTGCGCCCTGGGCCACGCCACCGTCCTGCTGCAGTTGCCCGACACTGGCGGCAAAATCAGCCAGCACCGGCGCTTCGAACAACAGGCGCAAGTTAAGCTCCAGGCCCAGGCTCTCGCGCAGGCGGGCGACCACCTGGGTGGCGCTGATGGAGTTGCCGCCGAGCAAGAAGAAGTGATCATCGGCAGCCACCTGTGGCACTTGCAACTGCTCACACCAGATCGCGGCGATCTGCTGTTGCAGCGCCGACGCCAAGGCGCCCTCACCGGCCTGCACGGCCTGATCGGGGAACTGCGCGTAGCTGTCGAGGCTGCCATCGGCCAGGCGAGTGCGGCAGGCCGAACGCTGGACCTTGCCACTGGAGGTTTTCGGCAGCTCGCCGGGATTGAGCAGCACCACCACGCACGGCGCCTCTTGATAGGCCTCGGCCACCGCCTGGCGGATGGCTTTGATCAGGGCTTCGGGCGGCAGGATCTTCTGCACGCTGCGGCTGATTTCTGCAGCAATGCCAATCCCTTCCAGGCCTTGGTCATTCACCGCAAACGCCGCGACACGGCCCTTGCGCACCACTTCCACTTCGCGCTCGACGGTTTGCTCGATGTCTTGCGGGTACAGGTTGTGGCCACGCACGATCAGCAGGTCTTTCAGGCGCCCGGTGATAAATACCTCGCCGTCACGCATAAAGCCCAGGTCTCCAGTGCGCAGCCATGTGCGACCGGCATGCTGCACGAAGGTCTTGGCGGTGGCTTCGGGGTTGCGCCAGTAGCCGTGGGCAATGCTCGGGCCGGTGGCCCAGATTTCGCCGACGCAGTTGTCGGCCAGTTCCGCCAGGGTATGGGGCTCGACGATCAGCACCCCATGCTCGGGCTGGCTGGTGCCGCAGCTCATGATCGCGCTGCCCTGCCCCGGCTCCGCGCGATTGGCGGCCAGCGCCTGTTCGTCCAGGCGCAAGGCCGGGATGCCCTGGCCACGGGTGCCGCCAGCGACAAACAAGGTCGCTTCGGCCAGGCCGTAGGAGGCAAAGAAGTTGTTCGGGGTGAAGCCGCAGCGGGCGAATTTCTCGGCGAAACGTTCCAGGGTGTCCAGGCGGATTGGCTCGGAGCCGGAATAAGCCACGCGCCAATGGCTCAGGTCGAGGCGCTCCAGGGCCGACTCGCTGACCCGCTCGCTGCACAGGCGGTAGGCGAAGTCGGGGCCGCCGCTGATGGTGCCGCGGTATTGGCTGATCGCTTCCAGCCAGCGCAAGGGCCGGCCGAGGAAGTACGCCGGCGACATCAACACGCACGGCACACCACTGAAGATCGGTTGCAACAGGCCGCCAATCAGGCCCATGTCGTGGTACAGCGGCAACCAGCTGACGATCACGTCATCGGGGTTGAGGTCGATGCCAAAGCCACGGCGGATCAGCAGTTCGTTGGCCACCAGGTTGCCGTGGGTGACTTGCACACCCTTGGGCAAGGCCGTGGAGCCGGAGGTGTATTGCAGGAAGGCAATGTCGTCGTCCTGCAGGTCTGGTGCGACCCAGCCGGCAGCGCTTTCGCTGTGCAACTCATCCACGCAGAGCAAGGGCGGCGCTTCCTGGATTTGCCCCAGGGAGTCGCGCAAACCACTGCTGGTCAGCAACAGCCTTGGCTCGGCATCGGCGATGATCGACAGCAACCGCTCCTGATGATGGCGACGGGTCGACTCTGGCGGATACGCCGGCACCGCAATGACCCCGGCATACAGGCAGCCAAAAAACGCCGCGACGTAATCCGGGCCGCTGGGGAACAGCAGCACCGCACGTTCGCCCAGCCCGGCCGAGGCCTGCAAGGCGGCGGCAATGGTGCGGGCGCGCAGGTCCAGGTCACGGTAGCTGAGCACCACGGTGTCGTCGGCGGACTCGGCCAGGAAGCGCAGGGCCACCTGGTCCGGGGTCTGCGTGGCACGGCGTTGGAGGGACTGGACCAGGGTGCGGGGAAGTTCGAAGGCGTCCATCATGGGGGGTTCCTGCCTGAAATCGGCTTACGGGGAAATCGGGGATAGAGGGCGTGGGCGCGCGGCGGCGGGTTCAGCCGGTCGCCAAGGCCGCCCGCCGGGCAGCGCCATAGCGCCAGCGGGTCAAATGTTCGTCGGCATAGCGCCGCACGCAGCGCAACAGCGAGCTTTGCTGCTGCACCAGGTAGAAGTGATGCCCCTCGAACATGTCCAGGGAGAAACCGCTGGCGGTGTCTTCCTGCCAGTCGAGCAACTCGTCGGCGCGCACGTCGTCCTGCTTGCCGCCGAACACATGGATCGGCATCGACAGCGGCTCGCGCTCGCCGTAGTGGAAGCTGCCGCACAAGAGGAAGTCGGCGCGCAGGATCGGCAGCGCCAACTGCATCAATTCACGGTTGGCCAGAGCGTCTTCGGGAGTGCCCTTGAGCGTGCGCAGGCGGTCGATCAACTGGGTGTCGTCTTTTTCCACGGCGTACTCGCTGACGTCGCGGCGCGCCGGGCCGGCGGTGGCCGAGGCAAACAGCGCCAGGGGCGCAGGCAGCCCGCGCTCACGCAGGGCATGGGCCAGCTCGAACGCCAGCAAGCCACCGAGGCTGTGGCCAAACAAGGCGTAGGGGCCGTCGAGTTCGGCACTGATCTCGCCAGCCAATTGCGCGGCGAGCGCCTTGATATCGCGCTGCAAGGGTTCGTCCATGCGCATGCCACGCCCCGGTAGCTCCAGTGGGCGCACCTGCAACCACTCGGGTAACGCCCGGCGCCAGCGGCTGTAGAACATGGCGCTGGCGCCCGAATAGGGCAGGCAAAACAGGCGCAAGCGGGTCGACGTGCTCATCTCAGACCACCCCTGCCTGGAACGCTGGGTTCTCGCGATACAAACGCATGTCGTCCTCCTCCGGGTGCAAATCCATGGCCGGCGTGTTGGCTGGCCTGTCACCAATGAGAACGGATGGCACGGCAAAATAATTAGTCGCCAGGCCAGGGCCCGCGCACAAAGAGATGCACCTCACAGTTTGCATTTCGGTATAAGATTAGTTCCACTTCTCATTTGACAATCATTATCATTAAGAATAATTTGTTGCCCGATGTGTAGGAGGCCTCAGCAGGGATGCCCTCCACTAACCTTATTGCAGCAAGGTGATTTCCATGACGGAACAAGTATCCACAAGCAGGTGCGATTCACCGTTACTCCAGGCGTTTGTCGATAATCGACTGATCCTGGTCAAGATCGCGGCGCGCATTACCGGCTGCCGTTCCCGCGCCGAAGACGTGGTGCAGGACGCCTACTTCAGACTGCAATCGGCACCGCAGATCACCTCATCGTTCAAGGCGCAACTGAGCTACCTGTTCCAGATCGTGCGCAACCTGGCTATCGACCACTACCGTAAACAGGCCCTGGAACTGAAGTACTCCGGGACGGAAGAGGAAGGCTTGAATGTGGTTATTCATGGCGCTTCACCGGAAACCTCGCACATCAATTTTTCCACCCTGGAAAACATCGCCGACGCCCTGACCGAACTGCCCCAGCGCACGCGCTACGCCTTCGAGATGTACCGCCTGCATGGCGTGCCGCAGAAGGACATTGCCAAGGAACTGGGCGTGTCGCCGACCCTGGTCAACTTTATGATCCGCGACGCGCTGGTGCACTGCCGCAAGGTTTCGGGAACCCACAGCGATACCTTTGCCCGGCGTGTCTGAGCAGTACTGTGCCACAGAGGCGGCCTGATCCTTGTAGGAGCCGGCTTGCCGGCGATGACCATAGGTATCTACACAACTTTGCCGCAACGCCTAAATCCAGGCAGATAGCGCAGTTGTGGCGAGCGGGCTTGCCCCGCGCTGGGCTGCGAAGCAGCCCTAAAACCGACCATCGCGGTTTATCTGAAGAAACGAGGCGGGCTTTTTGGGGCTGCTTCGCAGCCCAGCGCGGGCGATACGGCGCTCCGACAAGCCCGCTCGCCACAACAGCCCTATCTGCTCGGGTTTAATTTGTGTAGATACCTATGGTCATCGCTGGCAAGCCAGCTCCATTGATCTTCAGTGGGCTGTAGCCCTCAGACCAACCCACACCGCTCAAAAAACCGCTCCCGCCCCAGGATCATCAGCGCCGCACGCTTGTGGGGGAAATCGAATTCCTTCTCGCAGTGGAAACACTGGTTGTGCATATGGCCGATCATCCTCGCGTTGTCAGCCCGCGGCTCCGCCACCACCCGCTGGGTGCGCGGGTCGTCGAGGAACAAGTAGTGCACCAACGCCGACAGCCAACTGGCGACCTTGTGCGGCCCACGGTGATGCTCCTCCCCCACCAGCATATGGATACCGCGATCGTAGTCGTCCACCTCATAGAACGGCGCGATGCGATCCTCCTTGGCCCAATACGCCTCGAAATAGGCAAAGGGCTCATCGTCGATACAGCCGATCAACGTCAAGGTATGCGGGTCGGCTGCAAGCTTGTGCAGATAGTCACGATGCTGCTCCAGGCTGCCGCTTTCCTGCCAGAAGTTGGCGACTCGCGCGCTGTTCTGCCAGCGATTGAAGCGCGCCAGGTCCACATCGATCTCCAGCGTGCGCAGTGAGATCCAGGCGCCCAGGCGCGCATCGAAACGTCGATAGACTTCGCCGCACGGCTTGGGCGCACGCAGGGGATGGCGCTTGCCCGTGCTGATGACCATCTGCTGCGGGTAAACACCGCTCGACGCCTGGCCCAGCCACGGCTGCGGCAATTGCCAGAACAGGGTGCGTTCGCAACGAAATTGCCCCGCCACCTCCGTGGCCAGCAGCAGACCGCTGCGCAGGGCCTCGTCCGGGGCGTGTTCAAGGTGCCAGGCCAGGTGCTGGCGTTCGGGCTCGCGGGCAAACAGCCAGTAACCTGCAGCCCACAACGCCTGCACTGACGGCACCTCACCGGGGCTTTGCAAGTGCAGATGCAATGTTTCGCCACGCTCCAGGCGCAGGCGCACCAGGGGTTGGCCGGCGACGGTCAGGGTCAGGCGGCCATCGCTTTCGTCTGCGTTAAGGGCTGGCCCTGCCGGGAGTGGCAGGACTGACAAGTCTTGGGGATTGGGCATAGAGGGCGCTCACGATAATCGTCGACAGTTAGTCGAAGTGACGTGAACCAGCCACAAAAATTTAAGCCGGCAGTTCCCGGATCACCGCGCGTCGGGCACCGCCAGCACCTCAATGCGGTACGGCTCGAAGATCTTCAACAGCTCGCCGCTGTCGCGCAGGCCCTTGAGCAATGCGGCAAACGCCGGGCCACTGATCGCAGCCTTGGGCCGCAGCAACGCGTAGTGGTGGTAGACCTGATCAATGCGCTCCGACACCAGGAACTGCCCGGCCGTGTCCGCATTGCGCACCATGAAGTCACTGAGGTAGGAGCGCGTCACCAGGGCGATATCGGCCCGGCCACGCGTCACCATCAGCAAGTTACTGTCATGGGAATAGGTCAACGTGGCGTTGAACTGCGCAGCCATGTACTTGGGGTCGGGGTTGAAGTTGGCAAAGGCGTAGTGATAACCGCTGAACACCGCCAGGCGCTTGCCCTTGAGGTCGGCGAAATATGCCTGGTCGCGACCGGGCTGGCGCTGGGCGACGAAAATCTCGGCGTCCTCCAGGCCCATGTCGACGCTGGTATGGGGAATATCCTGCCAGCCCCATTGCGGGTTCTCGAAAATGGCCATGTCGATCCGGCCCTGCTCGAAATCGCGAAAACGTCGGGGGATGGAGGTTGGTACCAGCACGAACTGGTACTCGGTCTGCGTACGGTTCAGCGCCTCCAGCAGTTGCGGTAGCAAACCGGTGTCGGCGCCCTGCTCCGGGCGCACGGTGTACGGTGGAAAATGCGCGGCACCGATCCGGACCAATTGGGCCGCCGAAACCTGCGCCTGCCACAAGGTGCCCATTGCCAATACTGTAAGTCCTGCAGCCAGCTGCAATGGCGAAAACATCAGGCGTGCACCGTTCAAAATCTGGATCTCGCTAAGCTAGGCGTTTTTGTCTGGGGAGACAACTTTCTACCCGACAATAAATGGCCTGTGCGCCACGCCTAATCGGCCTTGAGTACCAGCAGCAACGCTTCATCGGCCAATTGCTCGAGGGTCATGCTGCCCTGGGCGCGGAACCACGTCGTGGTCCAGGACAACGCCCCGGTCAGGAAACGCCGGGTGATAAACACATCGCCCTTGATATAACCGGCCTGCTTGGCCTCGCCCAGCACCTGCAGCCAGATCTCCTCATACACATCCCGCAGCGCCAGCACCTGGGCCTGGCCTTCTGCCGACAGCGAGCGCCATTCATACACCAGCACCGCCATGGCTTCGCCGCTGCCGCCCATGATCGACTGCAACTCGCAGCGAATCAGGGCCAACACCCGCTCGCGCACGTTGCTCGCCTCGGCCAGGGAGGCACGCATCATCGCGGTGTTGTAGTGGATGGTTTCTTCCATCACCGCCCGCAGGATTTCGTCCTTGCTCTTGAAGTGGTGAAAGATGCTGCCGGACTGAATCCCCACGGCACTGGCCAGGTCACGCACGGTGGTGCGTTCAAAGCCCTTGTTGCGAAACAAGTGAGCCGCGGTCTGCAGCAGCTTGCCCCGGGCGCTGTCGGGGTCGGTCAGTTGCCCGCCGTCCACCATGGTGCGCATCACCTCCAGGGCTTTTTGCTCATCCATGCTGCTCTCCTCAACTACTTTGATTGCGTCATGGCCGGCAATTTAGGCCGTGACAGCCACCCAAGCAAGCGCTTGGGCAAAAGTTATGACCAGAGTTTACAAACCAAGCGCTTGCTTGGTAGTCTCGACCCAGCGATTTTCCAGAGAAGGACTTCCCATGGACAAGACCGTTCGTATCGGCTGCGCCAGTGCATTCTGGGGCGACACCTGCACCGCCGCCGCGCAGTTGGTGCACGGCGGCGCGCTGGATTACCTGGTGTTCGACTACCTGGCGGAAGTCACCATGTCGATTCTGGCCGGCGCGCGAATGAAAGATCCCCAGGCCGGCTACGCCATTGATTTCGTCGAAGTGCTGGCGCCCTTGCTCGGCGATATCCAGCGCCAGGGCATCCGCGTGATCAGCAACGCCGGCGGCATCCACCCCCAGGCCTGCGCCGCGGCATTGCAGGCTGCCTGCGACCAGGCCCGGGTGCCATTGAAAATCGCCGTGGTGCTGGGCGATGACCTGCAACCACAGTTCAAGCAACTGCAGGGCGTCAGCGACATGTTCAGCGGCGCGCCTTTACCGGCGATGTGCGTGTCCACCAATGCCTACCTCGGCGCACCGGGCATCGTCCAGGCCCTGCAACTGGGCGCCGATATCGTCATCACCGGGCGCGTGGTGGACAGCGCAGTGGTCAGCGCGGCCCTGGTGCATGAGTTCAACTGGTCGTGGCAGGACTACGACCGCCTGGCCCAGGCCGCACTGGCCGGGCATATCATCGAATGTGGCGCGCAGTGCACCGGCGGCAATTTCACCGATTGGCGCGAGGTACCGGACTACGAGCACATCGGCTTCCCGATTGTCGAAGTCAGCGCCGACGGCCAATTCACCGTGAGCAAAGCACCGGGCACAGGCGGCCTGATCAGCGAACTGAGCGTCGCCGAACAACTGCTGTACGAAATCGGCGACCCACGGGCCTATCTGCTGCCGGATGTGATTTGCGACTTCAGCCAGGTCACGCTGCAGCAGCAAGGCGAAAACCGCGTGCGCCTGCACGGCGCCAAAGGGCAGGCACCGACCGACCAGTACAAAGTCAGTGCCACCTACCCCGACGGTTTTCGCTGCACCGCCAGTTGCCTGCTGGCCGGCATCGATGCACGGGCCAAGGCCGAACGGGTCAGCCAGGCGATCATCAACAAGACTGCCGAACTGTTCAGCCAGCGCGGCTGGGCGCCCTACACCGAGGTCAATATTGAACTGCTCGGCAGCGAAGCCACCTACGGCGCCCACGCCCGGCGCCAGGACTGCCGCGAAGTGGTGCTCAAACTGGCGGTGCGTCACCCGAGCAAACAGGCACTGGTGCTGTTCGCCCGGGAAATCGCCCAGGCCGCCACCGGTATGGCGCCGGGGCTGACTGGCATTGTCGGCGGCCGGCCCACCGTGTATCCGCTGATCCGCCTGTTTTCATTCCTGATTGATAAGCGCGCCTGCAGCCTGAGCGTCGACTTCCAAGGGCAGTCCTACCCCTGCGAACTGCCGGCCACGGCCGCCTTAGGCACACCCCACGCCCCCCTCGACCCACCCCGGCCCGAAGGCCGCGCCGATGCCAGCGTGCCGCTGGTCAAACTGGCCGTGGCGCGCTCCGGTGACAAGGGCAATCACAGCAATATCGGCGTGATCGCGCGCCGGCCCGACTACTTGCCGTGGATCGCCGAAGCATTGACGCCCGAGGTGATCGTCGACTGGATGAGCCACGTCCTCGACCCACTGCACGGGCGCGTAGAGCGCTGGTATCTGCCCGGCAGCCACAGCCTTAACTTCCTCCTGGAGAATGCCCTGGGCGGCGGCGGTATCGCCAGCCTGCGCATCGACCCCCAGGGCAAGGCCTTCGCCCAGCAGCTGCTGGAAATACCGATTGCCGTGCCCCGCCACCTCGCTGATCAACTCAACTAAGGGACTCTCGCCGTGGCCTTCGACTCGATCTTCAAAGCCGACCTGTTCCAGGGGCAGACCATAATCGTCACCGGCGGCGGCAGTGGCATCGGCCGCTGCACCGCCCATGAACTGGCAGCCCTCGGCGCCCATGTGGTGCTGGTGGGGCGCAAGCCGGAAAAACTGCAAGGTGTCGCCCAGGAAATCAGCGATGACGGCGGCCGCGCCAGCTGGCAGGCCTGTGATATTCGCGATGAAGAAGCGGTCAAGGCGCTGGTCAGCCAGATTATCGAGGCGCACGGCCCGATCCACGGTCTGGTGAACAATGCTGGCGGCCAATACCCGTCACCCCTGGCGTCGATCAATCAAAAAGGTTTTGAAACCGTACTGCGCACCAACCTGGTGGGCGGTTTCCTGGTGGCGCGTGAGGTGTTCAACCAATCCATGAGCAAACCTTCTTTGGGAACAAAAGGCGGCGCCATCGTCAACATGCTGGCCGATATGTGGGGCGGCATGCCCGGCATGGGTCACTCCGGCGCGGCGCGCTCGGGGATGGACAACTTCACCAAGACCGCCGCGTTCGAGTGGGGCTACGCCGGGGTGCGGGTCAATGCTGTGGCGCCAGGCTGGATCGCCTCCAGTGGCATGGACACCTACGAAGGTGCGTTCAAGGCGGTGATCCCGACCCTGCGCGAGCATGTGCCGCTCAAGCGCATCGGCACGGAATCGGAAGTCAGCGCGGCGATTGTGTTCCTGCTCAGCCCCGCCGCCGCGTTCGTCAGCGGCAGCACCCTGCGCATCGACGGCGCCGCCAGCCTGGGCAGCCGCGCCTGGCCGCTGCACAAGGCGCAGGCGCCGAGCCCGTCCTTCAATGGTTTTCACCGCGCCTACCTGCCGGATGTACTCAAGGAGGGCCAATAAACCATGCCGGTCATCGACTCCCAACTCGACGCCCACAGCCCGCAGTTCGCGCAAAACCGCGAGGCCATGCTCACGGCCATCAACCACCTGCGCCAACTGGAACAGAACCTGTTGGACAAGGCCGCCGAGGCCAAGGGCAAGTTCGACAAGCGCGGCCAACTGCTGCCCCGCGAACGCCTGAACCTGTTGCTTGACCCCGGCGCGCCCTTCCTCGAACTGGCAAGCCTGGCCGGCTACAAATTGCACGATGACAAGGACGGCAGCGCGGCCGGTGGCGGCTTGATTGCCGGTATCGGTTACGTCAGCGGCGTGCGCATGCTGGTGGTGGCCAATAACAGTGCGATCAAGGGCGGGACGATCTCGCCGTCCGGCCTGAAAAAATCCCTGCGCCTGCAACAGATCGCCATGGAGAACAAACTGCCGGTGGTGACCCTGGCCGAAAGCGGCGGCGCCAACCTGAATTACGCAGCAGAGATTTTCGTCGAAGGCGCACGCAGCTTTGCCAACCAGGCGCGGATGTCGGCCATGGGCCTGCCACAGATCACCGTAGTCCACGGCTCGGCCACCGCTGGCGGTGCCTATCAACCGGGACTTTCGGATTACGTGGTGGTGGTGCGCGGCAAGGCCAAGCTGTTTCTGGCCGGCCCACCGCTGCTCAAGGCCGCCACCGGCGAAGTGGCGACAGATGAAGAACTGGGCGGCGCCCAGATGCATGCGCAAACTGCCGGCACCGCCGAATACCTTGCCGAAAATGACGCCGATGGCGTGCGCATCGTGCGCGAGATTGTCAGCCTATTGCCGTGGGACGACCGGTTGCCGCCTGCACCGGCGCGGGCCTACGCCGAGCCGCTGTACCCGATTGACGAGCTGCTGGGGCTGATCCCCGACGACCCGAAAAAACCCTACGACGCACGGGAAATCATCGCGCGCATCGCCGACGGCTCCAACTTCCTCGAATTCAAGGGCGAGTACGATCCCCACACCGTCTGCGGCCACTTGCAGATCCAGGGCCGCGCCTGCGGGTTTATCGGCAACAACGGCCCGATCACCCCCAAGGGCGCGAGCAAGGCCGCGCAATTTATCCAGTTGTGCGACCAGAGCCAGACGCCGCTGCTGTTCTTTCACAACACCACCGGTTTTATGGTCGGTACCGAATCCGAACAACAAGGGGTGATCAAGCACGGCGCGAAGATGATCCAGGCGGTGGCCAATGCCCGCGTGCCCAAGCTGACTGTGGTGGTCGGCGGTTCCTATGGCGCCGGCAACTATGCGATGTGCGGCCGGGGCCTGGACCCGCGCTTTATCTTCGCCTGGCCCAACAGCCGCACCGCCGTGATGGGCGGCGCCCAGGCCGGCAAAGTGCTGCGCATTGTCACCGAGGCCAAGCAATTGAAAGACGGCCTGGTGCCCGACCCCAAGGTGCTCGACATGCTCGAACAGGTCACCGCACAGAAACTCGATAGCCAGTCCACGGCCCTGTATGGCAGCGCCAACCTGTGGGATGACGGGCTGATTGACCCACGGCACACCCGCACTTTGCTGGGTTACCTGCTGGATATCTGCCAAGAAGCTCAGGTGCGCCAATTGCAACCCAACAGCTTCGGCGCCGCGCGCTTTTAACGATCAGGAGAACAATAAAAATGATCTTCACCCAGGAACACGAAGAGCTGCGTCGTACCGTACGGGCTTTTGTCGACCGCGAGATCAATCCCCATGTCGACGCATGGGAAAAAGCCGGGCGCTTCCCCATCCACGAAATTTTCCGCAAAGCCGGCGACCTGGGCTTGCTGGGCATTTCCAAGCCGGAGAAGTTCGGCGGCATGGGCCTGGACTACAGCTACTCGATAGTCGCCGCCGAAGAGTTCGGCACCATCCGCTGCGGCGGCATCCCGATGTCCATCGGCGTGCAGACCGATATGTGCACCCCGGCCCTGGCGCGTTTTGGCTCCGATGAGCTGCGCGAGGAGTTCCTGCGGCCGGCTATCAGCGGCGAACAAGTGGGTTGCATTGGCGTCTCGGAAACCGGCGCCGGCTCCGACGTGGCCGGCTTGAAAACCCACGCACGCAAGGATGGCGACGACTACGTGATCAACGGCAGCAAAATGTGGATCACCAACTCCCCCAGTGCCGACTTTATCTGCCTGCTGGCCAACACCTCGGACGGCAAGCCCCATATCAACAAGTCACTGATCATGGTGCCGATGAACACCCCCGGCATCAGCGTCAGCCCGCCCCTGGAAAAACTCGGCATGCATAGCTCGGAAACCGCCCAGGTGTTTTTCGATGATGTGCGCGTGCCCCAGCGCAACCGCATCGGCCATGAAGGCGCGGGGTTCATGATGCAGATGCTGCAATTCCAGGAAGAACGGCTGTTTGGCGCAGCCAATATGATCAAGGGCCTGGAATCGTGCATCGACAGCACCATCGCCTACTGCAAGGAGCGCCAGACCTTCGGCAAGGCCTTGATCGACAACCAGGTGATCCACTTCCGCCTGGCCGAACTGTCCACTGAAATCGAATGCCTGCGCGCGCTGGTCTACCAGGCCACCGAGCAATACATCAAGGGCCAGGACGTGACACGACTGGCCTCCATGGCCAAGCTCAAGGCCGGGCGCCTGGGCCGCGAAGTCAGCGACAGTTGCCTGCAATACTGGGGTGGCATGGGCTTTATGTGGGACAACCCGGTGGCCCGCGCCTATCGCGATGTGCGCCTGGTGTCGATTGGCGGCGGCGCCGACGAGATCATGCTGGGGATCATCTGCAAATTGATGGGCACGCTGCCGGGGAAAAAGTCGTGAACGCCTGCGAAACCCTGCTGCTGGAACCGCACAACGGCGTGCTGCACATCACCCTCAATCGCCCACAGAACCGCAATGCCATGAGCTTGCAGATGGTCAGCGAACTGCGCACGGTGCTGGCAGATGTGGCGCGTGACGAGCACGTGCGGGCATTGGTGATCAGCGGCGCTGGCGGGCACTTCTGTGCGGGCGGCGATGTGAAGGACATGAGCCGCGCGGGCAGCCGCGAGGGCTTGCGTGATTTGAACCGGGTGTTTGGCGCGCTGCTGCAGGAAGTCGAAGCGCTGCCGCAGGTGGTGATCGTGGTGCTGCAAGGCGCGGTGTTGGGCGGTGGGTTTGGCCTGGCGTGTGTCAGCGACATCGCGATTGCCGATCACCAGGCACAGTTCGGCTTGCCGGAAACCAGCCTGGGTGTGCTGCCGGCGCAGATCGCGCCGTTTGTAGTGCGGCGTATCGGCCTGACCCAAGCCCGGCGCCTGGCGTTGACCGCGGCGCGGTTTGACGGGATCAAGGCGCAGCGCCTGGGGGTGGTGCATTTTGTCGAGCATGATCCCCAGGGATTGGCGCAGCGCCTGGATGAGGTGTTGGGCCAGGTGTTGCGCTGTGCCCCGCGCGCCAATGCCCGGACCAAGGCGTTGTTGCTCCAGAGCCTGGATCAGCCATTGGAACTGCTGCTGGATCAGGCTGCCGATTGGTTTGCCGAAGCAGTGACCGGGGAAGAAGGGATTGAAGGAACGCGAGCGTTTGTCGAGAAGCGCAAGGCCAGGTGGGTAATTTGATCTTGAAAACGCCCCACTCCCTGTAGGAGCTGGCTTGCCTGCTCCCACACAAGCCCACACCTGCGCAACCAATCAGACAGGGACCCACAATGCCCAGCTTCAATAAAATACTGATCGCCAACCGTGGCGAAATCGCCTGCCGTATCCAGCGCACCGCCCAAGCCCTGGGCTACCGCACCGTGGCCGTCTATAGCGAAGCCGACGCCAACGCCTTGCACGTGCAAATGGCCGACGAAGCGGTGAACATCGGCCCTGCCCCGGTGCAGCAGTCGTACCTGAACATCCCGGCCATCCTCGACGCCGCGCGCCTCACCGGTGCCGATGCGGTCCACCCCGGCTACGGCTTTCTCTCGGAAAACCCCGCGTTCGCCAAGGCCTGCATCGCCGCCGGCCTGGTGTTTATCGGCCCCAGCGCCGACGCCATCGAATTGATGGGCAGCAAGCGCCTGTCGAAAATCGCCATGCTCGCCGCCGGTGTGCCATGCATTGCCGGCTACCAGGGCAGCGCACAAGACGACGCGACCCTGCAACGCGAAGCCGAGCGCATCGGTTACCCGCTGATGATCAAGGCCAGTGCCGGCGGTGGCGGACGCGGCATGCGCCTGGTGCACGCGGCCGGGCAACTGCTCGAGCAATTGCATACCGCACGCTCCGAGGCGCTGAACGCCTTTGGCAGTGACGAACTGATCCTGGAGCAGGCACTTATCGCGCCGCGCCATGTGGAGATCCAACTGTTCGGCGATGCCCACGGCAACCTGATCTACCTGGGCGAACGTGATTGCTCGGTGCAGCGCCGCCATCAGAAGGTCATCGAAGAAGCGCCCTGCCCGGTCATGACCGCCGAGTTGCGCCAGGCCATGGGCGACGCGGCGCTCAAGGCCGGGCGCGCGGTGGCGTATGTCGGCGCCGGCACCGTGGAGTTCCTGCTGGACCAGAGCGGGCGTTTCTACTTCCTGGAAATGAACACCCGCCTGCAGGTGGAACACCCGGTCACCGAACTGATCACCGGCCTGGACCTGGTGGATTGGCAACTGCAAGTCGCCGCCGGCCAGCCCCTGCCGTTGCGCCAGGAGCAAGTGACACTGACCGGGCATGCCATGGAGGTGCGCCTGTACGCCGAAGACCCGGCCCAGGGCTTCTTGCCCCAGACCGGCGAGGTGCTGCGCTGGGAACCGGCCGCCGGGGTGCGGGTCGACCATGGCTTGCAGGCCCCGCAGCGGATCAGCCCGTTCTACGACCCAATGCTGGGCAAAATCATCGCCCATGGCGCTACCCGCGAAGAGGCGCGGCGCAAGCTCCTGCGCGCGGTGCAGGACTGTGTGCTGCTGGGAGTTCCCAGTAACCAGCGGTTATTGGTGGACTTGCTCGGGCACCCGCAGTTTGTCGCGGCGGATTTCAGTACCGGGTTTATCGACGAACACTTCAGTGATATTGCCCGCCCTCCCATCAGCAATGAACAACTGGCAGTGGCCGCCGCCCTGTTCTATCGACACAGCGCGGCACTGCATCGCCCTGCTCTGGCGAGCTGGCGCAACAATGCCAGCGTGCCCTGGACCTATCGCCTGAGCGTTGGGGAGCAGTGTCATGAGGTCAGCGCGCGGGTGGTGGCGGACGATCACCTGCAAATCGGCGACATCGCGATACACCTGCAAGGCAGTGACGGGCGCTGGGCCAGCCTGGTCATCAACGGTGTTCGGCGCCGGCTTGCCTATCACCTGCAAGGCACCCAGCTCTGGCTGTTAGACGCCGGTAGCAGCCTGTGCGTGAACAACCAGACGCAAACCGTGGCCAGTCGTGAGGCGCCGGCCAGCAGTGGCACGGTCAAGGCGCCAATGGACGGCGCGATTACCCTGGTGCAGGTGAGCGAAGGCGATGAGGTGCGCAAGGGCCAACTGCTGCTGGTGCTCGAAGCGATGAAAATGGAGCACCCGCTCAAGGCGGGTATCGACGGGGTGGTCAAGGCCATTCAAGTCAGCGCAGGCGATCAAGTACGCAATCGCCAGGTATTGCTGCAGATCGAATAGCCCTGGGCGGAACTACCAGGCTTGGCTACGCTCTATCCCCATCAGAAAGGGATGAGTACGGGAACCTGCGATGCCTCATTGGCTGATTATTGATCTTGAAGCCACAACGGATGAGGGCGGCTGGCCCGTGTCGGAGATGGAAATCATCGAAATCGGCGTGACCCTGGTCAACCGCCAGGGCCGCGAACTGGACCACTTCCAGCGCTTTGTGCGGCCTTTGCGCCGGCCGTTGCTGACGCCGTTCTGCCGCCAGTTGACGCACATCAGCCAGGCCAGTATCGACAGCGCGGCGCCTTTGACCGAGGTCTGGCCGCTGTTCGAACGCTGGCTGGGCCAGCACCATCCGCGCCTGGAAGGCTGGGCCAGTTGGGGCGACTACGACCGCCAGCAACTGGAACTGGAGTGGCAGCGCCATGGCTTGGCCAGCGTGCTGGGCCAGACGCCCCACGTGAACCTCAAGCAGCGCTTCGCCAAGGCCCGGCGCCTGGACAAGCCCCTGGGGCTCAATGGCGCGTTGCAACTGGCGGGTATGCAGTTCAACGGCCAGCAACATCGGGCCCTGGAGGATGCGCGTAATACGGCGCGTTTGCTGCCGTTGATTTTGCCCGTGTAGAAGGCATACTGGCCGACCTTTCCTAGCCCTTTTTCCGAGGAATCACCCATGTTCAAAGTCAATGAGTACTTCGACGGCACCGTCAAGTCGATCGCCTTCGGTACCACTGAAGGTCCAGCGACCATCGGCGTCATGGCCCCGGGTGAATACGAGTTCGGCACGGCCCAGCGTGAAATCATGCACGTGGTCTCGGGCGCACTGACCGTCAAGCTGCCAGGCAGCGACAGCTGGGAAACCTTCGCTGCGGGCAGCCAGTTCCATGTGCCTGCCGACAGCAAGTTCCAACTCAAGGTGGCCGTGGACACTGCCTACCTGTGCGAATACCGCGGCTAAGCCTTTACCCCGCGCAAAAAAATGCCCGTCTCTGTGAGACGGGCATTTTTTGTGGCGCCTGGTTTACTCCAGGATTGTCACTGGCATGCCGATTTCCAGGCGCCCAACCCCGTCATTGACCAGGTTCTGGCCGAACATTACGCCATCGGGTTCTTTACGGTAGGTTTCCAAGGTCGCCAGCGGCTGGCGGTCGGCGCTGCGCTCACCGGTCGCCGGGTCGATGGTGGTGAGGATGCAGCGGGAGCAGGACTTGACCACCCGAAACTCCACATCACCAATGCGCAGGCGCTTCCAGCCATCCTCGGCAAACGCCTCGCTGCCTTCAATCACCAAATTGGGGCGAAAGCGCAGCATTTCCATGGGCCGGCCGATGCGCTGCGACAGGTCGTCGAGGGACGCCTGGCCGATCAGCAACAAAGGGAAACCGTCAGCGAACGCAACCTGATCATCATCCTTGCCATAGCCGGCCGCCGTGGTACGCGCACGCTCCAGGGGCACTTGCACCAGCCGGGTCGGCTTGCCGATAAAGTCGCTGACCCAGCGCGCAGCTTCATCGCCGGCATCGGGAACCCGCAAGGTGTCGCGCCAAATGGTGACACCGCGCAACTCAGCGTCAGCGCCGGGCAACGCCACGTCCAGGGTGGGTCGGCCGGCACCGCTCAAGGTCAGGCCACCGGTGGCATTCCAGAGTGCCGACAGCTGACTCATCTGCGCCACCGCCCGCTGGGTCAGGAAACGCCCGCTGGCTTCATCCACCAACATCCAGCGTCGATCCCCGTCCAGCCCGAGTTTGTCCAGGCCGATATGGGTCAAGGTCTCTGCCTTGCCCGACTTCAAGGGGTACCGATACAACGCGCTGAGACGAAGCATGAGCCTGGGTTCCTGTGAACAAAAACGTCACCCTATACGAGCGCGCGGCCAGAATCAAAATATCCCTATGCATTGTAGGAGCCAGCTTGCCGGCTCCTACGGGGCTGGGGATCAGGCCGGGACTTCGTCCAGCATCAGGCGCTGGCGCACCACGTCCACCAATTTGTCGGGCTGGAATTTGGAAAGGAAGTTGTCGCAACCGACCTTTTTCACCATCGAATCGTTGAAGCTGCCGGACAACGAAGTGTGCAGCACCACATAGAGGTCACGCAGGCGTGGGTCGTTGCGGATCTCGGTGGTCAGGCGGTAGCCGTCCATCTCGGGCATTTCGGCATCGGTGAAGATCATCAACAGCTTGTCGGTCATCACCACGCCGGTGTCCGCCCAGGCCTTGAGCATGTTCAAGGCCTTGAGGCCGTCACTGGCGATATGCATCTTCACCCCCAGTTGCCCCAGGGTGTCGCGCAATTGCGACAAGGCTACATTGGAGTCATCTACCAGCAACACTTCGCGGCCACGGGCACGCTCGAGGACCGGGTCCTCGAGTTTTTCCCGGGAGACCTTGGCGTTGTAGGGCACGATCTCGGCGAGGACTTTTTCCACGTCGATGATTTCGACCAACTGCTCATCCACCTTGCTGATGGCCGTGAGGTAGTGCTGGCGGCCGGCGCTGGCCGGCGGCGGCAGGATCGACTCCCAGGTCATGTTGACGATGCGGTCGACACCCCCCACGAGGAAGGCCTGTACCGAACGGTTGTACTCGGTAACGATAATGGTGCTGTTGGGCCCCGGTACCAGCGGACGCATGCCGATGGCCTGGGACAGGTCGATCACCGGCAGGGTCTGGCCACGCAGGTTGACCACGCCACACACAAACGGGTGGCGCTGGGGCATCAGGGTCAGCTTGGGCAACTGCAGGACTTCTTGCACCTTGAACACGTTGATCGCGAACAACTGGCGCCCGGCCAGGCGAAACATGAGGATCTCCAGGCGATTCTCACCCACCAATTGCGTGCGTTGATCTACCGTGTCGAGAATGCCAGCCATTGAAGACTCCTGGGTGTGCTGAAAAGAATCGCTGCTTACTGGAGAAGGTTATCGGCAGCTCGCGCCAGACCTTGACCCTCGCTAAAATGCCACGCAAATGCATTGATGTCACACTGACATCATGCTTTACTGGTTTCACCTTACTGTCCGGTGGTCTGGCAACGCGCCGGGACCCTCAAACGGTCACAAGGTTCAGCCATGTAAGGGATTCCCCTAGTCGCAATCAGGTCCAACCTGATATTCGCGATATCCAATAGCCATTAATGTGACGCCATTCTCATTGCATGAATGGAGTCAGGCTTTTGTTTGCTATCGCAAGCCCACGGCCCAAGGGCCTTCCAGGCATTAACACCTGGGCAATCGAAGTAATGCGAACGCCTCTGGTTGTTTCCACTGCAAGCAGCACCAGCAGTCGCGACGCTGATCATTCAAATAAAAGTACTACTCAAAATTCAGAAACGAACTACAGACTTCGGTCATATTTCGGCGCTAGTTTGAAGCCGTTGCCCCGGTGGGGCGTCTCATTATCTGACCGTATGTTGTGGAGACTTTCATGATGAACGACGGTAAAGAGTGGCAAGACGCACTTCCCGAGTTCCTCCTGGAGGCAGAAATGCTGCTGGCCAAGTCGGAGGAATGCCTGACTCACCTGCATTTGATCCGCAACGATAACGATGCCATCGACTGCATGAAAAACAGCCTGGTCAAACTGGCCGAAAAGGCCGACGCCATGGCACTGCCCGCCATTGGCAACTTTTCCCGGCATATCCAGGACCTGATCTGCAACGCCCAAAGCCCGATGCAACTCCACGATGTGGCACTCGCCGCCCTGCACGACTGCCTGACGCTGCTGGCCTGGCAACTGGAACTGATCGATATCAAGACCGGCAAACTCAGCCTGGATGACGCTGAGCAAACCACGTTGATTGAAACCGTTGCCCAGCAGATCCCACAGAAGGATGCTGGCGCTCATTATCGCCACTCCATGCCCCACGCCTCCTGAACCTGGCGCTCGGTTAATCCAAGCCACGGACGCGCGCCCAACTAATACCCCGGCAGGTATTTAGCCAGCCAACTATCAATAAGCCAGTATTGGTAATAACGATGCAAAACTTGATTAACAGTACAACTAGACCCGCTGAACTAAGCACTGCACCAGGCGACCAACGGTAATTGTTGGTGGTACCATTAGCACGTTCGAAGTGGCTGACCGTGATGATGTAATAACACCCGAGAAGCACCTCGAACCAACACCAAACCCAATCGTTTTCCAAACAGAGCCCGGTCGGCGGTCATGACCGGTCTACCCGCAGCGAACCTCCATCGGCTCCATCTGCTATGTACGCCAGCCCCAAGTCACTTATCACCAGGTTCGTCTCCCCGGGCAATACCCGTTGGGTCACGCTTGGCCTGTGCCTGTGCGCGACGCTGGTCAGCCTTTGGGTGTATGCCCACGAAGCGCCGCTGCCGATCTTTTTGCTCGTGCTCAACCTCGCCGCCCTCGCCGCTGCGGGCCTGCAGCGTTGGCGCTCGCGCAAGTCCATCAAGTTCCAACCCCAGGAATTGGCCGACCGCCTGCTGCAGGTCCAGGAAAACGAGCGTCATCGCCTCAGCCGCGAACTGCACGACGATATCGGCCAATTGCTGACCGCCGCCAAACTGCAAAGCGACTGGCTGCAGCGCCGCCTGCCGGCCGACTTGCAGGAGCAATGCAACGTACTGTGCAACACCCTCAACGAAACCCTGGCCAAGGTGCGCGACGTATCGGCCATTCTCAACCCCCGGCAACTGACCAGCCTGGGCCTGGAAGCGAGCCTGCGTGCGCACCTGCTCAAGACCCTGGAAAACACCCCGGTGCACTGGAGCCTGGAATGCCAGCAACGCCTGACCGGGATTCCGGAAGAGATGGCGGTCGCGGCCTTTCGTATCACCCAGGAGGCCGTGACCAACATGTTGCGTCATGCCCAGGCGCGCAACCTGCTGGTACGCCTGCAACGCTTGCCTCAGGGGCTATCCCTGTATATCAGCGATGACGGCCAGGGATTCCTGCCCGCCACCGACCCGGGCCTGGAAGGCCAACGGGGCATGGCTGGTATGTCCGAACGCATTGATCAATTGGGCGGTAGGTTGTCCGTCAGGAGCCAACCGGGCCTCGGCACGCGGATCGAAGCGCTGTTCCCCTGGGCGCCCCGCACCCTCGAACGGGCCAGTCCCCCTAAGGTTCTAGAGTGACCTGCAATTTACTCCTGGTAGATGACCACGCATTGATCCGCGCCGGCGTACGCGCACTGATCCTGGATATCCCCGGCTATGCCGTGATTGGGGAAGCCACCGATGGCGCGCAAGTGCTGACACAATTTACCGCCCTGCAGCCCGACATCGTCCTGCTGGACCTGTCGATGAAGCACACCAGCGGCCTGGATGCATTGCAACAGCTCAAGCACGCCTACCCCAAGAGCAAAGTGCTGATCCTGTCGATGCACACCGATCCGCAATTGATCATGCGTGCCCTGGAGGCAGGTGCCCACGGCTACCTGCTCAAGGACACCACCGCCAATGAGCTGGAACATGCGTTGCTGGCGCTGCGCAACAACGAACGCTACCTGAGCCCGGCCATCGCCCACACGGTGATCAACCAGGCCCTGATCCACAGCCAGTCCCACCCGGCCCCGCCGGCGCAACGCCACAACCTGACGGCACGCCAACTGGAAATCCTGCGCCTGATCGTGCGCGGCAAATCGACCCGGGAGATCGCCCATGGCCTGGGCCTGAGCATCAAGACCGTGGAAGCTCACCGCTCGCAAATCATGAAGCGCCTGCAGATTTTCGATGTCGCCGGCCTGGTGCTGTTTGCGGTGCGCGAGCAGATCATCAGCCTGGACGATTAGCCAGTAACGGCGAATCCACCGGCAAGTGCACCTGCAAAGCCTTGGGCAACGCGCAAAAACGCAAGTCATCGCCCTTGAGCGGCTCGCCATCGAGGTTGATCGCCAGCCCTTCGGCCACCTTGATCTCCACCCACGGCAGGCGCGCCCGCACAAACATGTTGTCCAGGCCCCAGCCGTCGGTCATCAGGCTACGCAGGGTACCGACCACTTCCTGGGGCGCGGGCAAGATGCTGATATCCAGCAGGCCATCATCGGCCAGGGCGCCCGGACACAGCTCATGCCCGCCCCCAGCCTGGCGACCGTTGCCAATGCCCAAGGCCAGCAACTCGCCACGCCAGTGAAAGTCCGGGCCCACCAGCTCCCCATAGGCCGCCCGCAGTTCGCTGAACCGCGACAGGCCGGTGAACAGATAGGCAGCGCCGCCCAACACCTTTTTCAGGTCTTCGGAAGTATTGGCCGTGACCTGGCTGCCAAAACCACCAGTGGCCATATTGAGGAAAACCTGCCCGCCAACCTCCCCCAGATCGATGGCCCGCGGCGCAGTATCCAACAGCTCCAGGGCCAGACGCGGCTCCAGCGGTACACCGGCTGCACGGGCGAAGTCATTGGCGGTACCCAGGGGCATCAGCACCAGGCTGGCATCGGTGTTCGACCGGGCCATGGCCTCTGCCACGTCGCGCAAGGTACCATCGCCGCCGCCCGCAATCAGGCGTGTGTAGCCGGCCTCCAGGGCCTCACCCACCAGGCGCTGGGCATCGCCGCCCTCCCAGGTGACGCGCACCGCCAACTCCCACCCCTGCTCGCGCTTGCCTTGCACTGCTGCCCGCACGTCTTCGTTGAGGGCTTGCTTGCCGTGCAGAATCAGCAGTGCCTTGGGTTTGCTCATGGAGTGAAGCTCCTATCGTTGGAGGGTACCTGAGGGATGTTGACCTTCGGCAGTCAGAAAAAAGCCATTGGGCTGTAAATTAATTCTTCAGCCCAACAGTTCACTCAACGCAATGAAGTTCACCCGGTCGCCGATCGCCAGGGTGGTGCCCTCCAGGACTTCCACCAAGCCCTCGGCCCAGGCGGCACTGCGCAATACGCCGGAGCTTTGATTCTGGTAAATCACCGCCCGCCCGTGCTCCAGGCGCCCGCGCAGGTATTCGCGGCGGTTGCCAGGCTTGGCCCAGACGAACCCCACCGGGACCTCGAAACGCAGGGGCTGCACCGCTTCGACACCTTGGCGGCGCAGCAGGTAGGGCCGTGCCAGCAGGGCGAACGTGACCAGGGTGGACGCCGGATTCCCCGGTAGGCCGATCACCGGCACCCCACGGAAGTGGCCGAATGTCAGGGGTTTGCCAGGCTTGATCGCCAGCTTCCACAAGGCCAGCTCGCCCTCCTCACGTAGTGCGATCCCGAGGAAGTCGGCTTCCCCCACCGAAACACCACCGGTGGACAGGATCAGGTCCACCGAACCCAGTGCCCCCAGGCGGCTACGGGTCAATTCCAGGTCATCGGGCAAGATACCGGCGTCGATTACCTCGCAGCCCAGGCGTTGCAACCAACTGCACAACACCCGCCGGTTGCTGTTGTAGATTTGCCCCGGCCCCAGGGGCAGGCCCGGTTCGATCAACTCGTCGCCGGTGGACAGCACTGCCACACGCACGCGCCGCACCACCTCCAGGCGATCGCGCCCCAGCGAGGCCGCCAGGCCCAGCTCAATCGGGCCGAGCCGCGTACCGGCTGCCAGGACTTCTTCGCCGACCGTGGTTTCCTGACCCTTGGGCCGAATGTTTTGCCCTACGTGCAGCGCCTGGGTAAAGCTCACGCGCTGATCGGATTGCACCTCGGCATTTTCCTGCATTTCGACGCAGTCGGCGCCTTCAGGTACCGGGGCACCGGTGAAGATCCGCGCACAGGTTCCCGCCGTCAAAGGCTCGGGGGCCTGGCCGGCGAAAATGCGCTGGCTCACCACCAGCGGCTCACCCGTCCAGTCGGCCGTACGCAAGGCGTAGCCATCCATGGCACTGTTGGGCCAGGGCGGCAGGTCGAGGGTGGACACCAGCGCCTCGGCCAACACGCGGCCGTCGCACTCGGCCAATGGCAGGTGTTCCTGCTCACGGATTGGTGCGGCCTCAGCCATGCTCAACAGGCGCTCGAGTGCTTCTTCTACCGGCATCAACGCACCGGTTTTACCCGGCTTACCCACGGGATTCACACGGTTCGGCCAGCTTGAGGTGCGGCACGAAATTGCACGGGCGGTGACGGGCATCCAATTGCTCAGCAAGGATCCCATCCCAACCGGTACGCACTGCATTGGTGGAACCCGGCAGGCAACACACCAGGGTGCCATTGGCCAGGCCGGCCAAGGCGCGGGACTGCACAGTGGAAGTGCCGATATCGGCGACCGAAATCTGCCGGAACAGCTCGCCAAACCCGTCCACTTGCTTGTCCAGCAGGCAACTGACAGCTTCCGGGGTGCTGTCGCGGCCAGTGAAGCCGGTCCCACCGGTAATCAGCACCACTTGCACCACGTCCTCGGCGATCCAGTGCGCCACTTGCGCACGGATTTTGTAGAGGTCATCTTTGAGCAGTACCCGTTCGGCCAGGCGATGGCCGGCCGCAAGCAGGCGGTCAACGAATACCTGCCCGGAGGTGTCGGTCTCCAGGGTACGGGTGTCGCTGACGGTCAGTACAGCGATGTTAAGAGGTACGAAAGGCGCATCAGCCTTGGCTTTCATGGCTCGGTCCGGTTGTCGAAGGAACAGCCCGATGTTATATCACAGCCCCCTATTTCACTGCCGCTGCGGAGCCGTCATGCCACTCAATTCTTCGCCCCTGCCCTGCTCCATCCTATTGCTGGCCGGCGGTCGCGGCCAGCGCATGGGCGGGCTGGACAAGGGCCTGCTCGACTGGCACGGACAACCGCTGATTGCCCACCTGCATCAGCGGGTGCGAGCGTTGACCGACGACCTGATCATCTCCTGCAACCGCAACCAGGCGCAGTACGCCACCTATGGCGACCAGTTGGTTAGCGACGACAGTCCGGACTTCCCGGGCCCCTTGGCCGGCATCCGTGCCGGGCTGGCCGCCGCGCGCCATGAACACCTATTGGTATTGCCCTGTGATGTGCCGCACATCGACGGGCAGTTGCTGGCAGACCTACTCGAAACCGCCCGCCAACACCCACAGGTGCCGGTGATGATCCGTCATGGCGCATTCTGGGAACCTCTGCTCTGCGTCATACCGACGCGCCTGCGCGACGCAGTGGAAGATGCCTGGCGGGCTGCAGAGCGCAGCCCGCGCCAGATCCTCCTGAAATTGGGGGCCCAGGCGCTCGACTGCGCAGAAAATGACCCGCGCCTGGCCAACCTCAATACACCAGAGTTGTTGCACCCACGCCCCGGCGTGTCAGAATGAGCGCTATACAAGGAACTTTGCCGACGTTGCATACGTCACAAGGTCAGAACTCAACACAGCATTACTCTCGGAGAAGACTCATGACCCAACGGACCATCGCCGCTCTCATGCTTGCACTGGGCCTTGCTACCCTCGCCGGTTGCGCCTCGCCAACAGTGATCACCCTGAATGACGGTCGCGAAATCCAGGCTGTCGACACCCCTAAATTCGATCAGGATTCGGGCTTCTACGAATTCGAACAACTGGATGGCAAGCGTACCCGCATCAACAAGGATCAGGTTCGCACCGTTAAAGACCTGTAAGTCTTAACGCCAGATACGACGAAGCCCGCTTTTGAGCGGGCTTTGTTGTATCTGGGGTGTGGGAAACATCACCACTCAAGCACGATCCTACTGCTGAAACTGCGCTCCTCGCCCGTCACCGGGTCGATAAACCGTACGCCCTGGGCCAGCAACTTGAGCGGGTTGGCATAATCATCCACGGCATCCTTGATGACCTCGGGGTAAAACGGGTCATTACAGATGCTCGCGCCCAACGCCGTCATATGCACGCGCAGTTGATGCTTCTTGCCCGTCACCGGAAACAGGCCATAACGCCACAGGTCGCCGTTTTTTTCGCGAACCTGCACTGCGGTTTCCGTGTTGCTCACACCAGGTCCTTCCTGCATGCGAAAGAACGGTTCGCCCTCCACCAGGCGGCTCTTGTGCACCAGCGGAAATGTCAGTGCAGGCAAGGCCGGCGCAATGGCTTCGTAGAATTTATCGATCCGGCGGGTGGGGAACAGTTGTTGATACGCCGAGCGGCTTTGCGGGTTGGCAGAGAACAGCACCAGCCCAGCGGTGTGGCGATCAATACGATGCAGCGGCACCAGGGACGGGTTGTCCAGGCGGCGGATCAGGCGGCGCAGCAATGTCTGCTCGACATACTCGCCGGCAGGGGTCACTGGCAGGAAGTGCGGCTTGTCGGCCACCACCAGATGCTCATCGGCGTACAGGATGGTCTCATGCACCGGAATCGGTTTTTCATCCGGCACTTCGCGAAAGTAGTGGATGCGCAAACCTTCCTTGTAGGCCAGGTCCACGCCGATGGGCTGGCCATTGCCATCCAGCACCCGGCCACGGGCGATACGGTCCAGCCACTGCTCGCGGCCAATGGCGCGAAAGTGCTCGCACAGGCAATCGAGCACCGTCGCCC
Organism: Pseudomonas proteolytica; assembly: GCF_007858275.1. GTDB lineage: Bacteria > Pseudomonadota > Gammaproteobacteria > Pseudomonadales > Pseudomonadaceae > Aquipseudomonas > Aquipseudomonas proteolytica. Next base: position 26,203 of record NZ_VFEV01000037.1, on the reverse strand, counting down.
AGGTGCCAGGCGGCAGGTACAGCGTACTGGCTTGGTTCTGGGCAGCGGAAAAACCGGTATCGGACATGCGTACGCTCAAGGCCTGGAAAGACTAAGGGGGCATTATCCCCCAGAAGCTCAAGCCCTGACCAATTCGGCCCGCAGCACCGGCGAGGCACTGGCAGCCTCGGTGAACTCCTTGAGCCAGCGCAGTACGTCCACCGCCTCCCAGCGGCCAGGGTCGTACAACGCATACAACAGGCCCTGGTATCCCACCACGTCCAACTGCTTGTGATAACCGGCGCGCTGGAACAACGCTTCGATTTCGGCAAAGCAGGTATTGAAATGCACTTTGTTGAACGGCGTCTTGCCTTCCGTGACCAGGCCATCGAGCCGCAGCTCATTCACAGCATCACGCACGATATCGACGGACATGCGGTTGACGCTGCTTTTCAATTGTTCAACATTCACCACGGGTGTTCCCTCTCACTCAATCGCTGTACAAACATACAGTAACCGAATAATCAGCAACCTGCCATGGGTTGGCGCTAGATTAGAAAGGCAACCACCTGTTCAGTGTCGAACGGCCAGCCCAGTTCCGCGCCGGTATCAACCCGGCGCAGCACCGGAATGCTTAGGCCATAGGCTTCGAACAGCGCTTGCGAATCAGCGATATCCACCAACTCGACCAACAGCCCGTGTTCGACCAACGGCATGATTTCAGCTTCGGCAAGCTCACACAGATGGCAGCCCAGGGTGCCGAACAACTGGCATTCAGGAGGCATGACTTACAGACCCGATAAGAAACAGGTACTCATTCTAGGCCCCACGAAAAACCTCGTCGAGTCATGACAAAGACCTGATCCAGATCACCATGGCCTATAACTGATTCAGCGATTCTCGCGGCTTTTTTCCTGCAACACCCCGACGGAGATGTCTGTGTTTGCCAACCTGCTGATCATTCTTGCCTCATCCCTGGTCGTCATTGCACTGTTCCGCCGCCTGCAACTGCCGCCGGTGCTCGGCTACCTGTGCGTGGGCCTGGCCGTGGGGCCAACGGCCCTGGATTGGGTCAATGACAGCGAAGACCTGCCCGACCTCGCCGAACTGGGAGTGGTGTTCCTGCTGTTTTCCCTGGGCCTGGAGTTTTCCCTGTCCAAGATGCTCACCCTGCGTCGGGTGGTGTTTGGTCTTGGCAGTCTGCAAGTGTTGTGCTGCGGCGTATTGCTGGGGGCCTTGCTGCTACTGATGGGCATGTCGCCAGTCGCCGCGTTGCTGCTGGGGGCCGGGCTGGCACTGTCATCCACCGCCATTGTGAGTAAGGAGTTGACCAGCCTGGGGGAGATTTTCAGCAGCCATGGGCAGAACGCGATTGGCGTGCTGTTGTTCCAGGATGTGGTCGCGGTGCTGCTGCTGACCCTGGTCCCGGTATTTGCCGGCAGCAGCGAGCAGGCCTGGTACTGGGCCCTGCCCCTGACCCTGGGCAAGACCGTGGTGTTGTTCCTCGGCCTGCTGCTCGCCAGCCGCTGGCTGCTGCCGCGCCTGTTCCACGAAGTGGCCGCCTCCCATTCGGCGGAACTGTTCGTGCTCCTGGCCCTGGTGATCGTCTTGCTCACCGCCTGGCTCACGCACTTGCTGGGCCTGTCGCCGGCCCTCGGCGCGTTCCTGGCGGGGATGCTGCTAGGTGAAAGCCACTACCGGCACCAGATCGAAGCCGATATCCGACCATTTCGCGACATCCTGCTGGGGCTGTTTTTTGTCAGTATCGGCATGCTGATCGACCTGCAGTTGTTCGTCAGTCACAGCTTGCAGATCCTCGGGCTGACCCTGGCGCTGATGTTGATCAAGGGCTGCGTCGTAGCCGCCCTGGTCAAGCTACGCGGCAGCGATAGCGAAACCGCCTGGCGCAGCGGCCTGGCCCTGGCCCAGGGCGGCGAGTTCTGCTTTGCACTGATGGCACAGATGCAACTGAGCAATATGCTGCCAGGCGAAATCAGCAGCCTGCTGCTGGCAGCCACTTTCTGCTCCATGCTGCTCACGCCCCTGCTATTGCGGGCTGCACCCGCTATCGCGCTGCGCCTGCATCGCAAACCCAACCAGCAAGTGCAACTGGAAGCTATCACCGCGCTTAACGCAGAGTTACGCGGGCATGTAGTGATCTGCGGCTATGGCCGGGTCGGTCAATCCATCGGGCGCTTCCTGCGCCGTGAACAACAGGCGTTCATTGCCTTGGACGATAACCCCGAGCGCGTGCAGGAAGCCGCTACCGAGGACAGCAGCGTGCATTATGGTGATTGCCGGCGCGGCGCCCTGCTCAGCGCCGTTGGCCTGGAACGCGCGCGCCTGGTGGTGATTGCCGTGGACAACAGCGACGTGGCCCTGACAGTGCTCAAGGAGGCACGGCGAATCAACCATAAAGTGCCGATCCTGGTGCGCACCCGCGACGACAGCCAGTTGACTGAACTGAAAGCCGCCGGCGCCAGTGAAGTGGTGCCGGAGCTGCTGGAGTCGAGCCTGATGCTCGCGTCGCACGCAATGATCATGCTCGGCCTGCCAGACCAGCAGGTACGCGACCGGGTCGACGAGGTGCGGCGCAATCGCTACCGCTTGCTCCACGGTTTCTACCCGCACACGGACGACACCCGTGAAGCCCCGATCAATCCTGACTGACTGCGCCGATCTTATGGATCGACAAGTCCGCACCGTAGTACTCCTCTTCCTGGCTCAAGCGCAGGCCGAAAAGGCGCTTGAGCACCCCGTACACCAACAACCCGCCAGCCAGGGCCACCACCACCCCCAGGGCGGTACCGATCAACTGGCTGATCAGGCTCACACCGCCCAGCCCACCCAAGGCACTCTGGCCGAAGATCCCGCAGGCAATCCCGCCCCACACACCGCACAGGCCATGCAGCGGCCACACACCCAGCACATCATCGATCTTCCAACGAGCCTGGGCGGCGATAAAGCACCAGACGAACAAGCCACCGGCCACCACACCGGTAACCAATGCGCCGACCGGGTGCATCAGGTCGGAACCCGCGCAAATCGCCACCAGCCCTGCCAGCGGACCATTGTGCAAGAAGCCCGGGTCGTTACGCCCAATCACCAGCGCCGCCACCGTACCGCCGACCATGGCCATCAGCGAGTTGACCGCCACCAGGCCGCTCACCCCGGACAGGGTCTGCGCGCTCATCACGTTGAAGCCGAACCAGCCGACGATCAATATCCACGAGCCCAGCGCCAGGAACGGAATGCTCGAAGGCGCGAACGCCACCAGGCGCCCATCGCGATAACGGCCCTGGCGCGGGCCCAGCAGCAACACCGCCGCCAGCGCCAGCCAGCCGCCCATGGCATGGACCACCACGGAGCCGGCAAAGTCATGGAATGCTGCGCCAAAAGTCACCAGCAACCAGGCTTGCAGACCGAAGTTGCCATTCCACACCATGCCCTCGAAAAACGGGTAGATAAACGCCACGATCAACGCCGTGGCGCACAACTGAGGAACAAAACGTGCACGCTCGGCAATGCCGCCGGAGATGATCGCCGGGATGGCGGCGGCGAAGGTCAGCAGGAAAAAGAACTTCACCAGCCCATAACCGTGGTCGGCACTGAGCACCGCGGCCGGCTGCATAAAGCTGACCCCATAGGAGATCCAATAGCCTATAAAGAAATAGGCCAGGGTCGACACTGCAAAATCACTGAGGATTTTCGACAATGCGTTGACTTGGTTCTTCTGCCGCACCGTCCCGACTTCCAGGAACGCGAAGCCGGCATGCATCGCCAGGACCATCACTGCGCCGATCAGAATAAACAGCGTATTGGAGCTGTGGACCAGGGTGTCCACCGCGCTTTGCACATTTTCCATGGGGATTGGCAGGCCTGCAGTTCAGGAAAAAGCACCAAAGCAGGTCATTGCCCGATGATCGCGCACTAAATTGGCACCGGGTGCTCTACCCTTCTCAGAGGGTATGAGCCGCTTTGGCGCAATGACGATTGAATAAGGCAGTGACTTGCGGGTTTTTCCACGGGTTTTAGTGATTTAGGGTAAGGTTTTTCAAGGCTTTGGCCGAAACCGCCCACATTGCGCGCAAGCCTTGCGGCTGGCGCACCAAGGCAAAGCAAAAGCTGTACCAGACAATTGCAGTGAACCTTCACCGATGCCGGCGACTCTCAACCAAAACCTTGCAAAAGCATCAGACAGCCACTCACGGAGATAACCATGGCCAGAAAAACGGCAAAGACTGCTCAAGAGATACTGATGGAAGATTTCCAGACCTTGGTCAACGACACTGAAAAGCTGCTGGACGACACCGCGATTCTCGCCGGGGACCAGGCTGATGAGCTGCGTTCAAAGATCCACGACAGCCTGCTACAGGCTCGTGAAACCTTGAAGTTGACCGAAGATTCCCTGCGCGAACGCGGCAAGGCGGCAGTCACCGCCACCGAAGACTACGTCCAGGCCAACCCGTGGCAATCCGTTGGCATCGCTGCCGGCGTGGGCTTTCTGATCGGCCTGCTGGCCACAAGGCGCTAATCATGTCTATCGGCGAAACCGGCTCGTCCTCGGGCCCAAGCTCCACATCGCGGCGCCTTGGCGCTGCAGTCCTGGGCTTGCTGCACAGCCATGTCGAGCTGTTCGGCATCGAGTTACAGGAACAGAAGGCACGCACCGTCAGCCTGCTGCTGTTTGCCGGCCTGGCGCTGGTATTTGCCCTGTTGCTGCTGGTGGGGTTATCGGCGCTGGTCATGATCCTCGTCTGGGACACCTACCGCCTGACCGGGATCATCAGCCTTTGCGTGTTCTACGTACTGGCCGCAGCGTTCTGCGGGCTGCGGTTGAAGGCGGCGGTGTTTGATGAATCCACGCCTTTCCATGCCACCCTCGAAGAGCTGGCCAACGACCGGGAGCGCCTGCTGCCATGAGCCTGACTGAACTGCCGCAAACCAACTCCCGGCGGGAGATGCGTAAGGCCTTGATCCGCCTGCGCATGGAAATGCACCGCCAGGAAATTCGCCACGAGTCACAGCAATTGCTGCTGCCCCTGCAAAAGGTGCGCAACATGGGCCAGAGCTGGCAAGACGGGTTTGGCATCAAGCATGCGCCGCTGTGGGGCGTCGCGGCGGTGACCCTCCTGGGATTCTTCACCGGCAAAGGCGCCAAAGGTGGCAGTATCGGCACCATGACCCGCCTGGTACGGCTCGGCGCAGGCCTGATCCCCTTGATCAAGCTGGCCATGCAGGGTGCCTCCCGCAAGCCCTGAGGTAACTGGCTGCATTCTTGCAAACGGATCAGGCCCGGTTCCCTCCCTGTAGGGGCCGGGCCTTTTTCATGCCCAAGCATTTTAAGGAGGCTCTGTGATTGACGGGCAACCGCTCGCCTGTTTCCAACCCTTTATCGACACCGCTACCGGCCGCATCGCCGGGGTGGAAGCATTGGGCCGCCTGCTGCAGGCAGATGGCCAACTGCAGTCGGTCGGCCCGTTGTTCGCCGACGCTCGCACGCCCACCTCGGCGTTGCGGCGCCTGGACCGCAAGATCCGCGACAACGCCCTGAGCCGCCTGCACGAAGCGCCTGAAGACTGGTTCCTGAGCCTTAACATCTCGCCGCGCTGGATCTCCCTGCTGCGACCGGGCCAAGCTCTGCCCAGCCTGAAGCAGTTGCAAGCCCATGACGTCGATCCAAGGCGCATCGTGTTTGAGATTACCGAACTGGGAGGTGATAGCCGGCGCCTGGCAGAAGTCGTATCCCGCTACCGTGAGGCCGGCGCACGAATTGCCATTGATGATTTTGGTGCCGGGTATTCACAACTGGATCGGGTCCTGGCCTTGCGCCCGGACATCCTCAAGCTGGATATGCGCCTGTTCCAGGCCGCCGCGTTGGGCGGCCCGAGCGGTGAGGTGGTGCGCGCCCTGGCGCAAATGGCGGAAAAAACCGGCTGCTGGATCATTGCCGAAGGCGTAGAAACCGAGGCGCAACTCAGTTTTGCCCTTGAATGCGGGGCACGTTATGTCCAGGGCTACCTGTTTGCCCAGGCGCAACTGGACTGGTTCGCTGCCGATGCATTCGTCCCGCGTTTCGCCGTACTACGCCAGGCTTACGTGCAGCAGAAACTGGCCGAGCGCGGGCGCATCATGCTGCTGCGCCAGCAACTGATTGAACTGATGCAGATCCTGCAAGGCTGGGCCCTGGCCCAGGCGCCACTCAGCCGGCTGCCATGGCTGCCGGGTTTTCCCAGGTTATTGCGGTTTTATCAGTGCGATCGCCACGGCACCCAACTGACGCCAAACTTCGAATGGCGCCAGGATGCCTGGCAAGCCGACAGCCGCTACCTGGGCCACAACTGGTCATGGCGGCCTTATTTCTATCATCTGCTGGCCGAGGGCTGGGAGGAACGCCGCTTGATTCTGTCCAGCACTTACCGCGATGCCACGACCAATCAATACTGCCTGACAGCAGGACAATTCTTCGATAACGGTCAGCGCTTGCTGTTAATCGATATTGACGCTGCCGGCCTGTAGTTTTTCGCTTGCTCCGGGCACGCCGAACCGGGAAGCTGGAGCTCGACATTCATCCCACGGAGAGCCCCCGCCTTGGATTGGCCTACCCTGCTTACCCGCGAACGCCTCGGAAAATCCCTGCACAGCCCGGAAGAGTTGGGCCGCAGCCCGTTTCACAAAGACCATGACCGGATCATCTTCTCCGGGGCCTTTCGCCGCTTGGGCCGCAAGACCCAGGTTCATCCGGTGACGAGCAACGATCATATCCACACGCGGCTCACCCACTCGCTGGAAGTCAGCTGCGTGGGGCGCTCCCTGGGTATGCGCGTCGGCGAAACCATTCGCAGCGCCCTGCCCGACTGGTGCGACCCCAGTGACCTGGGGATGGTGGTGCAATCGGCCTGCCTGGCCCATGACATCGGCAACCCGCCGTTCGGCCATTCTGGCGAAGATGCGATTCGCCACTGGTTCCAGCAGGCGGCAGGCCGTGGCTGGTTGGATGACATGAGCGGCGCCGAGCGCAACGACTTCCTCAACTTCGAAGGCAATGCGCAAGGGTTCCGCGTGCTGACGCAATTGGAGTACCACCAGTTCGACGGCGGCACACGCCTGACCTATGCAACCCTGGGCACTTACCTCAAGTACCCGTGGACCGCCCGTCACGCCGACTCCCTGGGCTACAAGAAACACAAGTTCGGCTGCTACCAGAGCGAGCTGCCGATCCTTGAACAGATCGCCCAGAAACTCGGCTTGCCTCAACTGGAGGAACAACGCTGGGCGCGCCACCCACTGGTCTACCTGATGGAGGCGGCCGACGACATCTGCTACGCCTTGATCGATCTGGAAGACGGCCTGGAAATGGACTTGCTGGAGTATGCCGAGGTCGAATCACTGCTGTTGAACCTGGTGGGCGATGACTTGCCGCAAACCTACCGGCAACTGGGGCCCCAGGACTCCCGGCGCCGCAAACTCGCGATTCTGCGTGGCAAGGCGATCGAGCACCTGACCAACGCCGCCGCACGGGCGTTCGTCGAACAACAGTCGGCGCTGCTGGCCGGGACCCTGCAAGGCGACCTGGTGGAGCATATGCATGGCCCGGCCAAACGTTGTGTACTGAATGCCAAGGACATGGCACGCAAGAAAATCTTCCAGGACAAGCGCAAGACGCTGCATGAGATCGGCGCCTACACCACCCTGGAGATCCTCCTGAACACCTTTTGTGGTGCAGCCCTGGAACAACATGGCGGCCGTACCCCGTCTTTCAAGAATCGACGCGTCCTCGATTTACTGGGTAATAGCGCACCCCATCCTGATTGGTCGCTGCACCGTTCATTCCTGCGCATGATCGACTTCATCGCCGGCATGACCGACAGCTACGCCAGCGAAATGGCCCGCGAGATGACTGGGCGTTCGCACCCTCAATGAACCGTGGCCCGGGCAGGCTTCCTGCCTGGGCACTTACCTCGAAGAATCGACCTACGCTGGCACCAGAGCGGCCTGATCGAATTCGCCCCAACACCCGATGAATAATCACCCCTCTCTGATCCAACCCAGCGATCAGCTCCTACATTCACGCCAACCCACGATCGCCCAGCGCCTGGTTCATTGGGCAATTCAACACAGGCAATGGCTTGCACTTTGCGCCTGCAGCTACTTCCACGGAACTTCCTATGCCAGAACGACAATTGCGCATCCTGTTGGTGGAAGATCACCCGTTCCAACTCCTGGCCATCCAATGCCTGCTCAAGAGTTTCGGTTTCAGCCAACTGACCCCCGCTGAAAATGCCGAACAGGCGATCAAGTTGATGAGAACGACCGAGGCCCCCTTCGATGTCATGTTATGTGATCAATGCCTGCCCGACCTCACCGGCTTGGAGCTGGTGGAGATCGCCAGCCATGCAGGTTTTGTCAAAAGTGCGGTATTGCTAAGTAGCCTACCGACCGTTGAACTGGAATATCTGAAAACCCTCGCCATACAACGCGACTTGCGTCTGCTTGGGTATTTGCCCAAGCCCTTGAACAAAGAAGCCTGGATCGAGTTGATCAGCCAATCAGGACTCGGCCAGGACTAAAGAGTGTGGCCCTGGACTTGAGCTAAAACCGTGGATCAAACCTGAAGCACGCTGCCGCACCCGCACTCTGTTATTCCTAAGGTAACTTTTCAAATTTCTACGTAGGACATTAAACACTTCTGCAAATGAAATATCGCCCTTCTCCAACCTATCAATAACACCGCACAACTTTAAAGCGTTCCACCTAAGAAACTCTTACAATACGACCAAGAAAGCCTTAGCGCATCGTAGTCCAATACCTTTTTATACGTAGGATTTTTCCTGTTTTATACCTACTCAGCCTTCCCTTCATGCTCCTGACCTACCTTCTGAGCTAATGTGCGCGCTAATTTGCACTAGTATGGAATTGCCTCATGAATACAGTTTTTATTATTGACGACCATCCGGTTATTCGACTTGCAATCCGAATGTTGCTGGAACATGAAGGTTACAAAATAGTCGGTGAAACAGATAACGGTTGCGACGCGATACAAATGGTCCGCGAATGCCTTCCAGACCTCATCATACTTGATATCAGTATTCCCAAGCTCGACGGTCTGGAGGTCCTTTGCAGGTTCAACGCCATGAGCACGCCAATGAAAACCCTGATTCTAACGGCCCAATCCCCGACACTTTTTGCTACACGCTGCATGCGCTCAGGTGCCGACGGTTATGTCTGCAAAAAAGGTGACCTAAGCGAACTGCTAAGTGCAATCAGGGCTGTACTTTCAGGTTACAACTATTTCCCAAGCCAGGCCTTGAATACCACGGACTCCGAACTGGGAGAAAACGAAGAATTGATACTTTTCAAATCAGTCAATGACCGAGAACTTATGGTCTTACAACTTTTTGCGCAAGGTCGCACAAACAAGGAAATTGCCAAAGGCATGTTCCTCAGCAATAAAACTGTCAGCACTTATAAAAAACGTTTAATGCAAAAACTCAAAGCCAAGTCTTTGGTAGAACTTATCGAGATGGCAAAACGCAACGCGTTAGTGTGAGAAACAGGATGCCAAGGCGTTTAAAGGACTATCTAATCATTTTGAGTATCGGGCTGTGCTTGAGTACAGCCGTGCCAGCCACTCAAACCGCTCCAGAACGCTACTCTCTGCTCAGTCGTGCCGGTATCGCTCAGTTGGACGTTCAACTGGACCCTACCCAGCGCCAATGGCTACAAAACAAGCGCGAACTGGTGCTAGGCACCTCGATACCCGATTACCCGCCTTTCGACATCACCGCCAGCGGGCATGACTACGAAGGTATTACTGCCGATTACGCAGGCATCCTCGCCAAAGCCCTGGCAGTGCCCGTCAGCGTGATGCGCTACCCGTCACGGGAAGCGGCAATGCAGGCGCTGGAAGACGGGAAAATCGATTTGCTGGGTAGCGCCAACGGCTTTGAAGCGAACAACGCCGACATTGTCCTATCAACACCCTACGCGGTCGACCAGCCAGTGCTGGTCACCCGTGACGCAGAGACCCGCCCGCTCGACGAGGGGCTGGCGGGCATGCGCCTGAGCCTCGTCTACCACTACCTGCCGCTCAAGGAAGTCGAAGCGCTGTACCCCAACGCGATCATCCAGGTCTATCCGTCTTACTTGAATGCGCTGAACGCCGTGGCGTTCGACCAGGCCGATGTATTTCTCGGCGATACCATTTCCACCCACTACATGATCAACAAGGGCTACCTGAAGAACATCCGCATGGCCAATTTCGGCAAGCACGAAGCCTACGGCTTCAGTTTTGCCGTACATCGCGGTCAGCAAACCCTGCTGGGCATCGTCGATGCGGTCCTCGCCAGCGTCGAATCCCACGAGCGCGAAAGCATCGCCAAACGCTGGAGCGCAGGCAGCGATATCCTGCTGAGCGACCACAAGCTGCAGTTGAGCCGGCGTGAAGAACGCTGGCTCAAGGACCATCCGGTGGTGAAAGTGGTCATCAACGAAACCTTCGCGCCACTGACGTTCGTCGATTCAGACGGCCAATTGCGGGGCATGACCGCCGACCTGCTGGAACTGATCCGCCTGCGCACGGGCTTGCGCCTGGAGTTCCAGCACACCCGCAACGTCAACCAAATGATCGAGCAGGTCGAGAACGGCAGCGCCGACATCATTGCCGCCATCAGCCCAACCCGCGAACGTGAAGCCAGGCTCAATTTCAGCCGTCCCTACCTGCAGAACTCCTACGTCCTGCTCACACGCAAGGAGCCCGGCGCCCCTTCCAGCCTTGAGCAACTGGCAGGAAAAAAACTGGCTATCACCCAAGGCAACCCCCTGGTGGATTATCTGCATCGGGAATTTGCACAGATCACCCTGGTACAGGCCGACGATACGTTCAAGGCCTCGGAAATGCTCGCACAGGGGCAAGTGGATGGGGCCGTCAATTCTTTGGTGGTCGCCAACTACTTCCTTTCGTCCCAGTTCTTTCAGGACCGATTGCAGATCAGTTCAAGTATCGGTACGCAACTGGCCTCTTTTTCCCTGGCAACATCACGCAGCGCCACCGAACTGGCCTCCATTCTGGACAAGGCCCTGCTCAGCATCGCGCCAGATGAACTGGGGGTTATCAACAACCGCTGGCGTGGTTACACGGCGGCATCCGACAGCTATTGGCGCAACTACCACCGCCTGATTATCCAGATCATCAGCGCTGCCGGGCTGCTGCTGCTCACCTCGCTGGCCTGGAACGGCTACATGCGCAGGCAGATCAAGCACCGACAGATGGCAGAGCGGGCCTTGAGCGACCAATACGAATTCATGCGTGCCCTGGTCAATGAAACTCCTCACCCCATCTACGTGCGCGACCGTAATGGTTTACTGCAGACGTGCAATGACAGTTACCTGCAGGTCTTCGGCGTCAGGCGTGAAGAGGTCATTGGCAAGAGTGTCATGCAAATCAGCCTGGCGGATGCGGCCCAGGCCAACCAGTACCATGCCGACTATCTGCGAGTGGTGGCCGAAGGCACGCCACTGATCCTTGACCGCTCCCTGGACATTGGCGGGCAGCACCTGACGATCTATCACTGGATCCTGCCTTACCGGGATTCGGTCGGTAAGGTGCAGGGCATCATCGGCGGCTGGATCGATATCAGCGAACGTCGCCAATTATTCGATGACCTGCGCGCCGCCAAGGACCGCGCAGATGAAGCCAATCGCGCAAAAAGCACGTTCCTGGCCACCATGAGCCATGAGATCCGCACGCCCATGAACGCGGTGATCGGCATGCTGGAATTGACCCTGAAACGGGCCGACCAGGGGCACCTGGACCGTCCGGCGATCGAGGTGGCCTACAACTCGGCCAAGGACTTGCTGGAGTTGATTGGCGATATCCTCGACATCGCGCGCATTGAGTCGGGCCGCCTGAGCCTGGCGCCGGAGCGCGTCGACCTGCGGGAGCTGATCGAGTCCGTCGTGCGGGTGTTCGATGGCCTGGCACGCCAGAAAAACCTCAACCTGCTGCTGGAGTTCAATCCCGGCGTCGAAGAACGTGACGTGCAGATCGATCCCCTGCGCTTCAAACAGATCCTGTCGAACCTGGTGAGCAACGCCATCAAGTTCACCGAGCAGGGAGACGTGAAGATCAAGGTGGATATCCAGGCCACCGGACAGCCACAACAGATCCAGATGAAACTGGTGGTCGAGGACACCGGTATCGGTATCAGCCGGGATGACCAGCAACGCCTGTTCGAACCTTTTTCCCAAGCCGACAATTCCGGGCACCTGGCCAGGAGCGGCGCCGGTCTTGGCCTGGTGATCTGTCGCAGCCTGTGCGAGATGATGGGCGGAGAGCTGGCCCTGAGCAGCGTCCCCAGCGTGGGCACCCAGGTGTTTGTCTCGCTGCAACTGACCAGCCTGCCTCCTGCCTACCCGCTGATCGAACTCAAGCCCGCGGCTCAGAATGCCGCAGCCGTGCTGAATGTACTGGTGGTGGACGACCATCCGGCCAACCGCCTGCTCATGTGCCAGCAACTGGGCTTCCTCGGGCATCGCTTCACCGCAGTCCACAATGGTGCGGCGGGCTTCCAGGCCTGGCGCCAGGAACACTTCGACCTGATCATTGCCGACTGCAATATGCCGGTAATGAACGGTTATGAACTGACCCGTTCAATCCGTGAGCATGAGCGACGGGAGAGCATCACGCCCTGTGTCATTCTGGGCTTCACCGCCAATGCCCAACCGGAGGAAAAACAGCGCTGCCGGGACGCGGGCATGAATGACTGCCTGTTCAAGCCCATCAGCCTCACGGCACTGGAGCGCCAACTGGCCGAAATCACCCCATACGCGCCATCGCGGATCTTTGACCTCGACGGCCTGAACGCCCTTACCGGCGGTGATCCACTGCTGAGCCAGCGTCTGCTGGAAGAACTGTTGAGCAGCAGCCGGTGCGATCGCGAGGAACTCATGGCATTGCTCCTGCAAGGTGCCCGCCAGGGCCTGATCGACCAGGCCCACAAGATCAAGGGCGCCGCCAGGATCGCCCAGGCCGGCGTATTGGCCGAACAATGTGAGCTGCTGGAACAGGCTGGCGAAGATGCCGACCTGGCGCAATTCGAGACCTGGGTCAAGGCCATCGAAAAAGCCATGCTCGACCTCGAGCACGTACTGCAGGAGCAGTTGGACACCCTCGCTCCACTGTAGGAGCCGGCTTGCCGGCGATGGTCGCTAACGAAGACGTGGGGTTCCTGACACCCCCATGTACTCTTACGGGCACCATCGCAGGCAAGCCAGCTCCCAGCTTACTCAGCAGGCAGTCAACCGCAGGAAGATCGCTGCCAGCCGCTCAATCCCCACCTGATCCTCAGCACTGAAACGCGCCAGTTTCGGACTATCCAGATCCAGCACCCCAATCAACGTCCCATCCTTGATCAACGGCACCACCAGTTCACTGTTGGAGGCACTGTCGCAGGCAATGTGCCCGGCAAACGCATGCACATCTTCCACCCGCTGGGTTTGTCGCGAAGCCGCCGCGGCACCACACACGCCCCGGCCGAACGGAATCCGCACGCAGGCGATCTGCCCCTGGAAAGGCCCGAGCACCAGTTCTTCATCACGGTTGAGATAAAAGCCAGCCCAGTTCAAGTCATCGAGCTGGTTGTACAGGAACGCGGAAAACTGCGCCGCGTTGGCGATAAAGTCCCGCTCATCGGCCAGCAGCGATTCCAGCTGTGCACAAAGCATGGCGTATCCATCAAGGCCGCTGCCGGCCTCTTGCAAGTCGATCATGGCTGGCGCTCCAGCAGTTTAAGGCCAACCCAGTAGCGGGCAAATTGGTAGGCACAGCGGCCGTTGCGATTGCCACGGCCCGTCGCCCAGCGCACCGCAAGGATGTCGAGTGCTTCATCACGCTGCCACTGCAAACCGGCCTTGTTCGCCAACTCACCAATCCAGTGCTCCACCACGTCCAGGAAATGCTCCTGGGTGAACGGGTAGAACGACAACCACAAGCCAAAACGGTCGGACAAGGCAATCTTGTCTTCCACGGCCTCACTGGGATGCAGCTCACCGTCCACGCGCTTCCAGTTGTCGTTGTCGCTCTGGTTTTCCGGCACCAAGTGACGACGGTTCGAGGTAGCGTACAGCAACACGTTTTCCGGGGCCTGCTCCAGCGAGCCGTCGAGCACGCTCTTGAGCACACGATAATCGCCTTCGCCAGCCTCAAACGACAGGTCGTCGCAGAACAGGATAAAACGCTGTGGCAGCTTGAGTAGTTGTTCGACCACACGCGGCAGGTCAGCCAGGTGATCACGCTCGATTTCGATCAAGCGCAAGCCGGCCTTGGCATGCTGGGCCAGCAACGCGCGGACCATGGACGATTTGCCAGTACCACGCGAGCCCCAGAGCAACGCATGGTTGGCAGGCAGGCCGTCGAGAAACTGTTGGGTATTGCGCGCCAATTGCTCGCGCTGCTTGTCGACGCCGATCAGGTCGGACAGGCGCATATCCAGGCTGACTTCCAGTGGCAACAGAAAGCCGCTGCGGCCCTCGCGCTGCCAGCGGGCTGCCAGGCAGTGATTCCAGTCAATCACCGCACGAGGGGCTGGCAACAGGGGTTCCAGACGAGCAAGCACCGCATCGGCCCGCTCAAGAAAGGCATTCAATCGAGAATCCATGACTATTCCTGTGGCAAGTTTTTGTAAAAGATGGCGTATTGGCAACCCTGACGCAGCTGCCAGACGGTTGCACCTGAAAAACGATTCATACCGGGCAAGGCTGGCGTTGAGGATGTTCAGCTATGCTTGCCGGGCGAAGGGAAACGTAAAGTGGCTCAGCACCCAATGGATATCAAGTTCGCCCACCGCTTGTCTTATAAACAAGCCAGACTGACTGTGCTGGTCGGTTTCGTATTGGGAACCTTGCTCAGCCTGATCCAAATCGGCATTGATTATGCCAGCGAAGATGCTTCCATCAACCGTGAAATACATGCGTTGCTGGAGATCAGTCACAACCCGGCCTCACGCATCGCCTACAACATCGACGCCGAACTGGCCCAGGAACTGACCCTGGGCCTGCTGCACTCCCCCGCCATTACCCGGGCGCAACTGGTCGATAACAATGGCCTGGTGCTGGCTGATGTTGATCGGCCGCGCAAGGAGAGCCGCTACCGCCCCATCAGCGACTTCCTGTTCGGCGCCAACCGCCAGTTCGAAGACCGCCTGTACCTTACCCATATGCCCGGCGAATCTCTAGGTGTGCTGCGTCTTAACGTCGATACCTATGCATTTGGCAGCCATTTCCTACGCCGCGCCGAGATCACCCTGCTCAATGGCTTTGCCCGCAGCCTGATCCTGACCGGCATCCTCCTGGGCCTGTTCTACGTGATGCTGACCCAGCCATTGGTGCGCATCATCCACGAACTGAGTACACGCAGCCCCGGCACTGCACCCCAGGCCCGCCTGGATTGCCCGCCCGGGCACGAACACGATGAGATCGGTGTGCTGGTCAACGTCGCCAACCAACAGTTCGAGAATATGGAGACCGAAATCCAGCAACGACGCCACGCCGAAGACCGCCTGACCGAGTACCTTGGCCAGTTGGAAGACATTGTTTCGGCGCGTACCACCGAGCTCAAGGCGATCAACCAGCGGCTAAGCCAATCCAACGAAGAACTGGAGGCCTCGAAAATGACCGCCCTGGGCATGGCCCAGGCACGGGCGGCCTTCCTCGCCAACATGAGCCATGAGATCCGCACCCCGCTCAATGGCTTGCTGGGCATGATCGCGCTATCCCTGGACAGCGCGCTGAATGCCGAGCAACGCCAACAACTGTCGATTGCCCATGACTCCGGCAAAGTCCTGGTAGAGCTGCTCAACGATATTCTCGACCTGTCCAAGTTCGATGCCGGGCAACTGGAACTGGAGAGCATCCCCTTCGACCTCGGGTCCCTGGTGGAAGACACCGCCAACCTGCTGTCACAAAACGCCGCGCCCAGCGTGGAATTGACCTGCCTGATCGACCCACAGTTTCCCGCCCAAGTCGTGGGTGATCCGACCCGGGTCCGGCAGATTGTCAGTAACCTGCTGTCCAATGCCTTGAAGTTCACCCGCTTTGGCCGCGTCGATGTACGACTCAATGCGCAGCCCGATGGCGTGCGCATAGAAGTGTGCGACACCGGTATCGGCATTGCCCAGGAGGCCCAGGCGCGGATCTTCAAGCCCTTCACCCAGGCGGGTGCTGGTATTACCCGACAGTTCGGCGGGACTGGCCTGGGCCTGGCCCTGACCCATAATCTTTGCGAGGCCATGCAAGGCCGGCTGACCATCAGTTCAGAAACCGGCTTCGGCAGCCAGTTCTGTGCCGAACTGCCACTCCCCGCCCACACACCGGCCGTGCGGTTCGGGCCGTTGAGCGGCGAAGTTGCAGTCATTACCGGGGCCAGCAGCGGCTTGGCGGAACTGCTGCAGACCCTGCTGCCGCACTGGGGACTGACGCCGCACAGCTATACGATCGACGATGACTTGAGCGGCCTGGCACCGGACATCCTCATCACCGACTGCCCCGAGTGCCTGTTCCGCCTGCGCCCGAGCATCCGCGCACCGATCCTGCTGGTCACCGCCTACGGCAGCTTCATGCCCAGCGAGGAAGTGGCCGCGCTGGCGCCCCTGCAACAGCAGGCACGCCCACTGAGCCGCGCCGCGTTGTATCAGGTTTTGCACCGCAACCTGCGCGCCGACAGTGAAATCGTCCTCGACCTGGCCCAATTGGAAACCAGCCCGGTCGCCCACCGGGCGCGCATCCTGTTGGTGGAAGACAACCCGGTCAATCAACTGGTGGCTAAAGGCATGCTCAGCAAGCTTGGCTGCGAGGTAGTGGTCGCCGCCCACGGCGGCGAGGCGTTGAAACAGTTGGAGGAACAACGTTTCGATATGGTGCTGATGGACTGCAACATGCCGGTCATGGATGGCTACGAGGCAAGCCGGCAGATTCGCCGCAGCGGGCGCTGGCCAGAGCTGCCGATTGTCGCACTGACCGCCAATGCCCTGGCCGAGGAGCGCGAACGGTGCAGGGCCGCCGGGATGAACGACTACCTGGCCAAGCCCTTTCGCCGCGAAGAACTCAACGCCCTGCTCGACCTCTGGGTGCCGACTACAACAACGCTCTGATTTGCCGCAACAGCTGGTCCAGCCCCTGGCGCAGGGCGTCGGCGTGGCTCAGGTCCACGCCGCTGTCACACAACAGGCGGGCCTTCAGCGGCTGGACGCGATCACGCAGCGCCTGGCCTGCTTCGCTAAGACTGAGGTGCACTTCACGCTCATCGGCCGCGCTACGGCGACGTTTGATCAGCGCCAGCTGTTCCAGACGCTTGAGCAGCGGCGTCAAAGTGCCAGAGTCGAGCAACAAGCGCTCCCCCAGCGCCTTGACCGTCGGCAGGTGCGGCGCGCAGGCGTGCCATTCCCACAGCACTAACATGACCAGGTATTGCGGATACGTCAGGCCCAACTGGTCAAGCATCGGCTTATAAGCCCGTGTCACCGCCCGGGAGGCGGCGTACAGCTTGAAGCACAACTGGTCATCCAAGGCCAGGGATACGCTAGGCAAATCTGTCATTTAAGCAACGCTTCGATCTCTTGGGTCAGTTCCTGGGGCTTGGTGGTCGGGGCAAAACGCTTGACCACCTGGCCATCGCGGCCGATCAGGAACTTGGTGAAGTTCCACTTGATGCCCTTGGAACCCAGCAGGCCTGGCGCACGCTGCTTCAACTGCACAAACAGCGGATGGGCCTCACCCCCATTGACATCAACCTTCTTGAACAGCGGGAAGCTGACACCGAAGTTCAGCTCACAGAACTCAGAAATCGCCCCCTCGTTGCCCGGCTCCTGCTTGCCGAACTGGTTGCACGGAAACCCCAACACCACCAACCCCTGGTCCTTGTACTGCTGCCAGAGCTGCTCAAGGCCTTTGTACTGGGGGGTAAACCCGCACTTGCTGGCGGTGTTGACCACGAGGATCGCCTTACCGGCGAAGTCCGCCAGGGTCTTTTGCTCGCCCTTGATGGTGGTGCAGGGAATGGTCAGCAGTTTGTCGCTCATGACAAGGCCTCAAGAAGTAAAGAAGACAAGATAAACATAGCGAGCAATTCAATTGCACACAATATGATTAACCAAACCGATATCCCGACATTCTCCCCTTGTAGGAGCGGGCTTGCCCGCGAAAGACGCCCAGACTCCGCGTTCACCCAGGCAGCCCGCGTCACCGTTAACGATCTTCGCGGGCAAGCCCGCTCCTACACAACGCAGGGTTTCAACGGGGAACCAGGTCCAGGCACACCGAGTTGATGCAGTAACGCAAGTCAGTAGGCGGCGGTCCATCAGGGAACACGTGCCCCAAATGCGCATCGCACTTGGCACAGGTCACTTCGGTGCGGATCATCCCGTGGCTGACATCGCGAATCTCGATCATCGCGCTGTCGGCAATCGGCTCATAAAAACTGGGCCAGCCACAACCGGCATCGAACTTGGTCTTGGAATCGAACAGCGGCTCATTGCAGCAAATACAGTGATACACACCATCGGTGGTGGTGGCGTTGTACTTACCGGAAAACGGCCGTTCGGTGCCCTTGAGACGGCACACCTGGTACTGCGCCGGATCGAGCATTTCCCGCCATTCATCCAGGGTCTTATCCAACTTTTCCATCAATACACCTCGACAACTGAAAAAGCCTGATCTGTGTCTTTTCCATGGATCAGGCGGCACGTATGATTGCGCCTCTTCAAAACACCAGTCTGGCACCCGCGTTATCGGCATTCAAACGTATTTATGGGTCAGGCCACACGCAGGATTCCCAGCACGGTAGTCTTCACATCGTCTGGATCGTTCATTTTCGGGATCACATCGCCATGCAGGTCAGCAAATCGAACAAGCTCGCCAACGTCTGCTACGACATTCGCGGCCCAGTGCTCAAGCACGCCAAACGCCTGGAAGAGGAAGGCCATCGCATCCTCAAGCTGAACATTGGCAACCCGGCGCCCTTTGGTTTCGAAGCGCCGGATGAAATTCTCCAGGATGTGATCCGCAACCTGCCCACCGCCCAAGGCTACAGCGACTCCAAAGGTCTGTTCAGCGCGCGCAAGGCGGTGATGCAGTACTACCAGCAAAAGCAGGTGGAAGGGGTGGGTATCGAAGATATCTACCTGGGCAATGGCGTCTCCGAGCTGATCGTGATGGCCATGCAAGCCTTGCTCAACAATGGCGACGAAGTGCTGGTGCCGGCGCCGGATTACCCGCTGTGGACGGCCGCCGTGACCCTGGCCGGTGGCCATCCGGTGCATTACCTGTGCGACGAGCAAGCCAACTGGTGGCCGGACCTGGCCGACATCAAGGCCAAGATCACGCCCAACACCAAGGCACTGGTCATCATCAACCCCAACAACCCTACCGGCGCGGTGTATTCCAAGGAAGTCCTGCTGGGCATGCTGGAACTGGCGCGTCAGCACAACCTGGTGGTGTTCTCCGACGAGATCTACGACAAGATCCTCTATGACGACGCGGTGCACATCTGCACGGCCTCGCTCGCCCCGGACCTGTTGTGCCTGACCTTCAACGGCCTGTCCAAGTCCTACCGGGTAGCGGGCTTCCGCTCCGGTTGGGTCGCCATCTCCGGGCCCAAGCACAATGCCCAGAGCTATATCGAAGGCATCGATATGCTGGCCAATATGCGCCTGTGCGCCAACGTGCCGAGCCAACACGCGATCCAGACGGCACTGGGGGGTTACCAGAGCATCAACGACCTGGTGCTGCCCGCTGGCCGTCTGCTGGAGCAGCGCAACCGTACCTGGGAGCTGCTCAACGACATTCCCGGCGTCAGTTGCGTCAAACCCATGGGCGCCCTGTATGCTTTCCCACGGATCGACCCGAAAGTGTGCCCGATCCACAACGACGAGAAGTTCGTCCTCGACCTGCTGCTGTCGGAAAAGCTGCTGGTGGTCCAGGGCACGGCGTTCAACTGGCCGTGGCCTGATCACTTCCGCGTAGTGACCCTGCCGCGCGTGGATGACCTGGACATGGCCATCGGGCGCATCGGCAACTTCCTGAAGTCCTATCGCCAGTAACTGTGCTTTCGCTGTACGACCCGCTACAGGTCGTACAGCGAGTATCTGGCAACACATCTGTGCCCGCCTCGCGTAGAAACACCTTCTGCCCTGCCCCGCTTCCCCTCTACTCTGTACGTCCCAACAATCACGGGGCCCAAAGGCTGCCGAACGGGAATTTCCAGCTGCATCCATAGTCAGAAATTCCCTTCAAGGCTCTACATTCACGCTGTAGGACACAGTTTGAAATAGTCGCCCGGTTGAATAGCCCAGTGCCGCACCTTATATACCCCGCAGTAAGCGACATATTAAGCATGAGGAGAATTCTACAACCATGATGCGCATCCTGCTGTTCTTGGCCACTAACCTGGCGGTCGTGCTGATTGCCAGCATCACCCTGAGCCTTTTCGGCTTCAACGGGTTCATGGCGGCCAACGGGGTTGATCTGAACCTCAATCAGCTGCTGGTTTTCTGTGCCGTCTTTGGTTTTGCCGGCTCGATCTTCTCGCTGTTCATCTCCAAGTGGATGGCGAAGATGAGCACCAGCACCCAGATCATCACCCAGCCGCGCACCCGGCATGAGCAATGGCTGCTGCAGACCGTCGAGCAACTGTCCCGCGAAGCCGGGATCAAGATGCCGGAAGTCGGGATCTTCCCGGCCTACGAGGCCAACGCCTTCGCCACCGGCTGGAACAAGAACGATGCTCTTGTTGCCGTCAGCCAGGGTTTGCTGGAGCGTTTCTCGCCCGACGAAGTGAAGGCCGTGCTGGCCCACGAGATCGGCCACGTCGCCAACGGCGACATGGTGACCCTGGCACTGGTCCAGGGCGTGGTGAACACCTTTGTGATGTTCTTCGCGCGGATCATCGGCAACTTTGTCGACAAGGTGATTTTCAAGAACGAAGGCGGCCAGGGTATCGCCTACTACGTGGCGACCATCTTTGCCGAACTGGTACTGGGCTTCCTCGCCAGCTCCATCGTGATGTGGTTCTCGCGCAAACGCGAATTCCGCGCCGACGAAGCCGGTGCCCAACTGGCCGGTACTGCCGCCATGATCGGCGCCCTGCAACGCCTGCGCTCCGAACAGGGCCTGCCGGTGCATATGCCTGACACCCTGAATGCCTTCGGCATCAACGGCGGCGTCAAGCAAGGCCTGGCACGGATGTTCATGAGCCACCCGCCGCTGGAAGAGCGGATCGACGCACTGCGTCGTCGCGGCTGACAGCCAGCAAGTAAAAAAGGGGCGATTCAATCGCCCCTTTTTTGTGGGCGCAGGTTTAACACCCCGCCAGTTGGTAAACCCGCTCCTCCAGCCGCGTGACGCCAGCCTGGGCGAACTTCGGACTCTCGGCCAGGATATCCCGCTGCTCCAGGGTGCTCAGCCGCCAGTGCGCTCCCAGCAGCCTATGGACCTCATCGTCGCTGACCGCAAATGGCGGGCCTGCTTTCTGGGCCTGCTGATAGTCCAGGCTGATCAGCAGGCCACTACCCACCTGCGGCGTAATCACCTGCAAATGCGCGGCATAACGCTCGCGCATCAACGGCGGCAAGGCAATCAGCGCCGCCCGGTCATAGAGGGCCGTGCAGCTCGCTGCATCCTCGCGACTCAACTCAAAAAAATCGCCGCACCACAACTCGATAGCGCCCGCCTGATAAACCTTGAAGCTTCCCCGCTGGCTGACTTGCGCAACCAGGCAATGCTCCTGGAAGAACTCTTGGACGGCCTTTTCCGAGAGCTCCACACCCAGCACCCCATACCCCTGCTGCACCAGCCACATCAGGTCCAGGCTTTTGCCACATAGCGGCACCAGTACCCGTGCCTGATTGGCCAACCCGAGGCCCGGCCAGTGCCGCAGCAGGTAGGGGTTGACCTCGGGCAGGTGAAAGCCGATCTGATTGCTTGCCCAGCGGTCATGCCAAAAGGTGGAGTCCATGAGTAGTCCTGAAAATTCGATCAAATAGCGCTAAAACTTATATTAGATTTAGATCAATGATCTGATTGAAGATGGTCCCATCTTAACCTTGAGGACCCCGCCCATGCTCCCCAGCCTGTTTATTTCCCACGGCTCGCCCATGCTGGCCCTGCAACCCGGCGCCAGCGGGCCGGCCCTTGAGCGACTGGCTGGCGCCCTGCCCCGGCCCAAGGCAATCGTGGTGATGTCCGCGCACTGGGAAAGCCATGAGTTACTGGTCAGTGGCAGTCCCGCCCCAGAAACCTGGCACGACTTCGGCGGCTTCCCCCGCGAACTGTTCGCCGTGCAGTATCCAGCGCCCGGCAACCCGGCACTCGCGCGGCAGATCATCGAGTTGCTCGCCGCCGATGGCCTAGAGCCCCGACTCGATAACCAGCGCCCATTTGACCATGGCACTTGGGTGCCGCTGTCGTTGATGTATCCGGCGGCCGATATCCCCGTGGTGCAGGTGTCCTTGCCCAGCCATATGGGGCCCGCGCTGCAAACCCGGATCGGGCAGGCTCTCGGGAGCTTACGCACAGAAGGCGTTCTACTGATCGGTTCCGGCAGCATTACCCATAACCTCGGTGAGCTGGACTGGCGCGCCGGCCCGGAAAGCATTGAGCCCTGGGCGCGGGAATTTCGCGACTGGGTGGTCGACAAACTGTCCACACAGGATGAGGCCGCGTTGCACGACTACCGCCAGCAAGCGCCTTATGCGGTACGCAGCCATCCCAGCGATGAGCACTTGCTGCCGTTGTACTTCGCACGCGGCGCGGGTGGGCAGTTCAGTGTGGCGCATCAGGGGTTCACCCTGGGCGCCTTGGGGATGGATATCTATCGATTTGACTGACAGCGCAGGCTTGTCCCCCTTCCCCATCATAGGTATCTACACAACTTTGCCGCAACGCCTAGATCCAGGCAGATAGCGCAGTTGTGGCGAGCGGGCTCGCCCCGCTCGCCACAGGGGGGTTTGTCAGTTTCTGAAAGTTGTGTAGATACTTGTGCCTTCCCCATAGCCGCCACGGCCAGGTGAAATCCCAGGCAAAAAAAATCCCCGAACCAGTCGGGGATTTTTTATGTTCGATCAATCAGCCTGCAGGCCGATCAATCTTCGCGATAGCGACGCAGCTTGAGCTGCTTGCCGGCAACGCGAGTGTCCTTCAGCTTGGCCAGCAACTTCTCCAGGCCATCTTCCGGCAGCTCCACCAGGGAGAAGCTGTCACGCACCTGGATGCGACCGATCGCTTCACGTGCCAGGCCACCCTCGTTGAGGATAGCGCCCAGCAGGTTCTTGGCGGCGATACCATCACGCGCGCCCAGCGCGGTACGGCAGCGGGCACGGCCTTCAGCCAATGGAACCGGAGCGCGACGCTCGCGATCACCACGGTCCGGACGGTCACCCGTACGTTCTGGACGATCACCGCGCGGAGCGTTGTTCGGCACCAGTGGACGTTCTTTCTCGATCGCCGCCAGGGTCAGGGCCTGACCGTTGGTAGCCTTGCGCAGCAGGGCTGCAGCCAGGGCACGCGGGGTGCAACCGATATCGGCAGTCAGGCGGTCCAGCAGGTCACCGTGGGTCGATTCAGCGTCAGCCACCAGCGGCGACAGGCTGTTGGTCAGTTTCTTGATGCGGGCATCGAGAACGGCCTGGGCATCCGGCAGGCGGACTTCGGCAACTTTCTGACCGGTTACACGCTCGATCACTTGCAGCATGCGGCGCTCACGCGGAGTCACCAGCAGCAGTGCACGACCTTCGCGACCAGCACGGCCAGTACGGCCGATACGGTGAACGTAGGACTCTGGATCGTAAGGCATGTCAACGTTGAACACGTGGGTGATACGTGGAACGTCGAGACCACGAGCAGCTACGTCGGTCGCTACAACGATGTCCAGACGGCCATCCTTGAGGGAGTCGATCACGCGCTCACGTTGGTTCTGGGCAATGTCACCGTTCAGCGCAGCGGCTTTGTAGCCTTTGGCTTCCAGGGCACTGGCCAGGTCCAGGGTCGCTTGCTTGGTGCGCACGAACATGATCAGGGCGTCGAAGTCTTCGACTTCCAGCAGGCTCAATACAGCCGAGGTCTTCTGGTCAGCGTGAACCAACAGGTGAGCCTGTTCGATCGCGGTAACGGTCTGAGTCTTGGTCTGGATCTTCACGTGTTGCGGATCGCGCAGGTGGCGTTCGGCAATGGCACGGATCGACTGTGGCAGGGTGGCCGAGAACAGTACGGTCTGACGGGTCGGTGGCAGCGCCTTGAAGATGACTTCCAGGTCATCCATGAAGCCCAGCTTCAACATTTCGTCAGCTTCGTCGAGAACCAGGTGGTTCACGGTCGACAGCACTTTTTCGTCGCGACGCAGGTGGTCGCACAGACGGCCCGGGGTGGCGACAACGATCTGTGCGCCATTACGGATTGCTTTGAGTTGTGGGCCCATAGGCGCGCCGCCGTAAACGGCCACAACGGTAACGCCCGGCATTTGCTTGGCGTAGGTTTCGAAAGCGGTTGCTACTTGCAGCGCCAACTCACGGGTTGGCGCCAGGATCAGGGCTTGCGGCTCGCGCTTGGCAGGATCGATGCAATGCAGGATAGGCAGAGCGAACGCGGCGGTTTTACCAGTACCGGTTTGCGCCTGGCCAATCATGTCTTGGCCGGCCATGATGATCGGGATCGATTGCTGCTGAATAGCCGAAGGTTCTTCGTAGCCGGTCGCGATGACGGCAGCAAGAATGTTCGGGTTAAGATTAAAAGCGGCGAAGCCGCCGGTTTCCTGGGTCATGGGTCTGCCTCTAAGTGCATCCGCAAAGACCCATGCTCCAAAGCTGCGCATGCCGTGTTGAGACTCAAGAGTCGCCCTGGCTGCTTTGTCGGCGGGGATTTGCGAAAACGAATGAATGAAAAAGATTCGTCAAGGGAGAGTCCGCTGTGCGGACGTGCAGCCGAAGCTGACTTCGGGGAATTGCGCTACCTAAACGCGGCCCGGTTAAAGGCCGGCGCGCACTATACCGGAAATCCCTGAAAAAGGGAGCTTTTTTTATCGGAAAAGCCCATTCAAGTGCTCTGTGTCACAGGCTTTGCGCATCCTTGCAGGAGCGTCTATTTTTCAAAGGCCCGGCCCTGTTGGTCATTGCGCTTAAACGCTTCACCTTTTGCAGTGGGCCCTTCGGTCCGAAACTGCCTTTCGCGCCCGAGGATCTCCCCATGAATCAAGCCAGCAGCAGCCGCGTCAGCCGTGAACTACAAGGGCATGTCCTGCTGCTGGGGCTCGATCGGGTCGCCAAGCGCAACGCCTTTGACCTCGACCTGCTCAACGAACTGAGCCTGGCCTACGGCGAATTCGATCGCAATGAAGAAGCCCGCGTAGCCGTGGTGTTCGGCCATGGCGACCACTTCACCGCCGGGCTGGACCTGATCAACGTCGCCCACACCATGGCCCAGGGCTGGCAACCGCCGCTGGGAGGCTGCGATCCGTGGGGTGTATTTGCCGGGCCGCGGGTCAGCAAGCCGGTGATTGTTGCCGCCCAGGGCTATTGCCTGACCATCGGTATCGAGCTGATGCTCGCAGCGGACATCAACCTGTGCGCCAGCAATACGCGCTTTGCGCAGATGGAAGTCCAGCGTGGGATCTTCCCTTTTGGTGGCGCCACCTTGCGCCTGCACCAGATCGCCGGCTGGGGCAATGCCATGCGCTGGCTACTGACTGGCGATGAGTTCGATGCCCATGAGGCCCTGCGCCTGGGGCTGGTGCAGGAGGTCATGGCCAGCGAAGACCTGCTGCCGCGGGCGCTGGCCCTGGCCAACCGGATCGCCAGCCAGGCGCCGCTGGGCGTGCAGGCGACTTTGACATCGGCACGCCAGGCGCGGGATGAAGGCGAGACTGCGGCGGCGGCCGGGTTGCCGGTGCTGGTCGAAAAACTGCTTAACAGCGAGGATGCCAAGGAAGGAGTGCGAGCGATGCTGGAGAAGCGGCCGGGGGTGTTCAAAGGTTTGTAAGCAGTCAGTGATGGCCTCATCGCGGCATGGGTATCTACACAATTTTGCCGCAACGCCTAGATCCAGGCAGATAGCGCAGTTGTGGCGAGCGGGCTTGTCGGAACGCCGCATCGCCCGCGCTGGGCTGCGAAGCAGCCCCAATAAGCCGAATGCGTTGTACCAGATACGCCGCAGCGGCTGGTTTTGGGGCTGCTTCGCAGCCCAG
>NZ_VFEV01000036.1 GCF_007858275.1 Pseudomonas proteolytica | reverse complement strand
ACGACCGGGAAAGCGGGCTGCATTACAACCGGCATCGCTACTACAATCCGGACAACGGACGCTACCTGACCCCCGACCCGGTGAAGTTGGCGGGTGGGGTGAACGGATATTTGTATGTGCCCAACCCAACGGGGTGGGTGGATCCGTTGGGGTTGAATGCGTGTCCGGGTGGGGATGGGTGTAAGCCAAGCGCGACCGTTCAGGATCCCGCGAAAAACGTTGATCACGCAGAGCCTACTCTCCCGCAAACGACACGCGCAGAACGACAGGCAAGAATTGATGCGTTAACGGAGTCAAATTCAAAACGACAAGTGTTGGAGTGGGAGGATAAATACGATATGCACGCGGTGGAAAAACACGGACCTGATATACCCGAAAAGCGTTTAGAAAGGCGCTCTATAGACGGTACAAACCCAACCACAGGAAAAAAAGAGTTCATCAACTCAAGCTCTCAATTCAAATCCTGGAAAATGCAAATGCATGCAGTGAATATAGCAATGGGTAAAATGCGACAGACCCCACCATCCCCAACAGGAATTGACAAAAAAGGCAATCCCGTCGTCGTAATGGAGTTGCTTGGTGCTGGACGGGGTTACAAACCAAACAACAAAAATATAAACAGCCCTAAATATGTAGAAAACATGGACAAGGCAGAAGTTAGATTTGATAAAAACAACCCAACACGACCATTTACGGCATTCCCAAAGTGAGCAATCTATGCTGAAAGCCCCCTTCACGGACACCCCCTACATCCCAAACATCTCCCACATACTGGGAGCGCTATCAATATACGACCTTGAAAACACCGTCGGAGAAGAACTTCGAAAATACGATCCAAATAACGCACAAGAAAGAGAGAAGATAATTAGGGATTTTATAATAAAAGATCTTCTATATCTGTCTTATAGGCACCGTTACTATTTAATTTTAGAACTCGAAAAGGCTTTGAAAACACCCAAGTACAATTTTGCCAAAGAATTTGAAAGCGATTACGACGAACACATAACTATGGCTTGGGACGAGACCGAGATAGATGATCCGCGACTTTTTTTTGCAGATATTCTGCGCCTAGCCAATGAAGAGTGGAAAGACGATCTGTACAAGGCCAGCCTGGAAGATCAATCCACCTGGTGACTACTGCCTCAACGGCGACGGCCAACCTGCCCCAACACCGTGCCCCAATTTGCCCCTCCCCCCCCTATCTGCTAGTGTCGCGCCCGTTTACCGTCAACCGGAATAGCCGCCATGGCCCGTAAAAAAGTTGCACTCGATTTCGAACAATCCCTCGCCGATCTGCAAACCCTGGTCGAGCGTCTGGAGAACGGCGAGTTGTCGCTGGAAGACTCGTTGACGGCGTTTGAGCAAGGTATCGGCCTGACCCGCGATTGCCAGAGCGCCCTGGCGCAGGCCGAGCAGAAGGTTCAGGTGTTGCTGGAACGGGATGGGGAGTTGGCCGAAGAACCTTTCGACGCGGAACAAGCGCAATGATCGACGTTTATCAGGCCAGCAGTCAGGCCCGGGTCAATGCTGCGCTGGAACCGTTGTTTGTCGCGCCAAGCCCGGAGCTGGCGCGGCTGTATGACGCCATGCGCTACAGCGTGATGAACGGCGGCAAGCGCGTGCGGCCCTTGCTCGCCTATGCGGCCTGTGAGGCGCTGGGTGTGGACGCCGCGCAAGCCAATGGTGCGGCGTGTGCGGTGGAGTTGATTCATGCCTACTCGCTGGTACACGACGATTTGCCGGCGATGGACGATGACGATCTGCGTCGCGGCCAGCCCACCACCCATAAAGCGTTTGACGAAGCCTGTGCAATTCTCGCCGGTGACGGTCTGCAAAGCCTGGCGTTCAGCGCCTTGCTTGATCCGCGCCTGAGTGGCGTCGATGCCCAGATCCGCCTGCGTATGGTCACCGCGTTGGCCGCTGCCGCAGGTCCGGCCGGTATGGTCGGAGGTCAGGCGATTGACCTGGGTTCAGTGGGCCTCAAGCTGGACCAGCAAGCCCTGGAATATATGCACCGGCACAAGACCGGTGCGCTGATCGAGGCTGCCGTGCACCTCGGTGCCTTGGCCAGTGGCCGCGCCGAAGCTGCGCAGTTGGCCGCCTTGCAGGTTTATGCCCGGGCTGTCGGCCTGGCGTTCCAGGTGCAGGACGATATTCTCGACGTAGAAAGCGACACCGCGACCCTTGGCAAACGCCAGGGCGCCGATATTGCCCGTGACAAGCCGACCTATCCGTCGCTGCTGGGGCTGGAAGCCGCCAAGGCCTATGCCCTGGAGCTGCGTGACCAGGCCCTGGCCGCCCTGCGACCATTCGACGCGGCAGCCGAGCCGCTGCGTGACTTGGCGCGGTATATCGTCGAACGCCGCCACTGATTACAGCGGCCATTAGCGCCGCATATCGGCCAAGTTCGGTGCTCTGCGTGGGCAGTTTGCGATGCTTGAGGTAAACTGCCGCCTCTTCTATACCTATAACGATTCGCCTGATGCCCACGACGTTTCAAGAGATTCCCCGCAAGCGCCCGACCACGCCGCTGCTGGACCGTGCCAACACGCCGGCCGGCTTGCGCCGCCTGGGTGAAGCCGAGCTGGAAACCCTGGCCGATGAGTTGCGCCTGGAATTGCTCTACACGGTCGGCCAGACCGGTGGGCATTTTGGTGCCGGCCTGGGCGTCATCGAGCTGACCATCGCGTTGCATTACGTATTCGACACCCCGGACGACCGGCTGGTGTGGGACGTGGGTCACCAGGCGTATCCGCATAAAATCCTCACCGGACGCCGCGAGCGCATGGCCACCTTGCGCCAGAAGGACGGCATTGCCGCCTTCCCGCGCCGCTCCGAGAGCGAGTACGACACCTTCGGCGTCGGCCATTCCAGCACCTCGATCAGCGCAGCCCTGGGCATGGCGATTGCCGCCCGTCTGCAAAACAGCGATCGCAAGGCGATCGCCGTGATCGGTGATGGCGCGCTGACAGCCGGCATGGCGTTTGAAGCGTTGAACCATGCGCCGGAAGTGGACGCCAACATGTTGGTGATCCTCAACGACAACGATATGTCGATCTCGCGCAATGTCGGTGGTTTGTCCAATTACCTGGCGAAAATTCTGTCCAGCCGCACCTACGCCAGCATGCGCGAAGGCAGTAAGAAAGTGCTGTCGCGCCTACCCGGCGCGTGGGAAATCGCCCGTCGCACCGAAGAATACGCCAAGGGCATGCTGGTCCCCGGCACCCTGTTCGAGGAGCTTGGCTGGAACTATATCGGCCCGATCGACGGCCATGACCTGCCGACCCTGATCGCCACCCTGCGCAACATGCGTGACCTCAAGGGCCCGCAGTTCCTGCATATCGTCACCAAGAAAGGCAAAGGCTTCGCCCCGGCGGAAGTCGACCCGATTGGTTACCACGCCATCACCAAGCTCGAACCCCTGGACGCGCCCGTGGCGGCGCCGAAAAAAGCCAGCGGGCCGAAGTATTCCGGCGTGTTTGGCGAATGGCTGTGCGACATGGCCGCCGCCGATCCGCGCTTGGTGGGCATTACCCCGGCGATGAAGGAAGGCTCCGACCTGGTAGCGTTCAGCGAGCGTTTCCCGCTGCGCTACTTCGACGTGGCGATTGCCGAGCAACACGCGGTGACCTTTGCTGCCGGCATGGCCTGCGAAGGCGCCAAGCCGGTGGTGGCGATCTATTCCACCTTCCTGCAACGCGGTTATGACCAATTGGTGCATGACGTGGCGGTGCAGAACCTCGACGTACTGTTCGCCATCGACCGCGCCGGTTTGGTGGGCGAGGACGGCCCGACCCACGCGGGCAGCTACGACTTGTCCTACTTGCGCTGCATCCCCGGCATGCTGGTGATGACCCCAAGCGACGAGAACGAACTGCGCAAAATGCTCAGCACCGGGCACCTGTACAACGGCCCGGCGGCGGTACGCTACCCCCGTGGCAACGGCCCGAATGCAGTGATCGAGAAAGACCTGGAACCGATCGAGATCGGCAAGGGTATCGTGCGTCGCCAGGGCAGCAAGGCCGCGTTCCTGGTATTCGGCGTGCAACTGGCCGAAGCCCTGAAAGTGGCGGAGAAAATCGACGCCACGGTGATCGACATGCGCTTCGTCAAACCTCTGGACGAAGCCCTGGTGCGCGAAATCGCTGGCAGCCATGAGTTGCTGGTGACCGTTGAAGAAAACGCCATCATGGGCGGCGCCGGTGCGGCAGTCAGCGAGTTCCTGGCGCGGGAGAATATCCTCAAGTCGGTGCTGCACCTGGGCTTGCCGGACATCTACGTGGAGCACGCCAAGCCGGCGCAGATGCTGGCTGAGTGCGGGTTGGATGAAGCAGGAATAGAGGCCGCGGTGCGCCAGCGCATGGCCTTGCTCGGCCTGTAACCCAATCCTCCGGTCAAAACCGGATCAAATTGTGGGAGCTGGCTTGCCTGCGATAGCATCACCCCGGTCTATCTGAAAGACCGAGGTGTCTGCATCGCAGGCAAGCCAGCTCCCACATTTGTTTTGTATTGCCTTGGAACCCATGGACGGCCCATGAAATACCTTCGATTTGCCCTGCCACTCCTGTTTTTACCCACTGCGGACCTGCTCGCCGACAGCCGCGACGCCGCCCTGAAGCTCCCCGATGTGGTGATCAGCGCCAACCGCCAGGTGCAGGCGCGCAATGACAGCAGCGCCGCCAACACGGTGTTCACCCGCGACGATATCGACCGCCTGCAACCCTCCAGCGTCACTGACCTGCTCAGCCGCGTGCCCGGCGTGCAAGTGGCGCGGACCGGTGGCCGGGGCAGCTTGCCGGGGATTTTCATACGCGGCACCAAGTCGGCACAAAGCCTGGTGCTGGTGGATGGCCAGCGGATCGCCAATACCACCTCCGGCGACAGCGGCTTGCAATACCTGAATGTCGATCAGATTGAACGGGTGGAAGTGCTGCGCGGGTCGCGCTCGGTGATTTACGGCAGTGACGCGATTGGCGGGGTGATCCAGATATTCACCCGCCGCAATGCCGGACAAGGCCTGCAACCGCGCCTGAAACTGGGCTTTGGCAGTAACAACACCTGGGAGCGCAGCCTGGGGCTGTCGGGCGGCGATGAACGCACGCGCTTCAACCTGGGCGCGAGCCTGGATGAAACCGCCGGTATCGATTGGAGCCACGCCTCATTCCCCAGTGACCGTGACCATGATGCCTATCGCAATAAGTCGCTGAGCCTGAACCTCAGCCATGAGTTCAGTGATGAACTGGAGGTGGGCTTCAACCTGCTGGATAGCCGGGGCAAGTCGGAATATGACAATAGCTTTGGTCGCTATGATTTCGCCACTGGGCAAAGTGTCGGCCAGAAGCCCTATACCGACTACACCGTCAGCAGCGCCAGCGCCTATATCGACGCCCAACTCAACGAGGCATGGCAGACCCGTGTGGAGCTGGGCCACAGCGAAAACCGCGATACCAAACGCGACAAGCTCAGCCCTGACTTCAGTGTGTTCAACACCTACCGCGACTCGATCAACTGGCAGAACGACTTCACGCTCGATCAGCAAAACAGCCTGATCCTGGGTGGCGATTGGTATGAAGACCGTTTTCACGGCAGCACCACGTTCAGCGAAAACAGCCGCTGGAACCGCGCAGCGTTTATCCAGCATCGCTTCAAGGGAGAGTGGTTTTCCACCGAACTGGGGCTGCGTCACGACGACAACCAGCAATTCGGCGCGCAGAACAGTTGGAGCGGTACGCTGACCTTGCCGGTCAATAGCGACAACGACGTATTACTGAGTTACAGCGAAGGCTTTCGTGCGCCGACCTTCAATGATCTGTACTACCCTGGCAGCAGCAACCCCAACCTCAAGCCCGAGCACTCAAAAAGCTATGAGTTGCAATGGCGCAGCCAACTGACCGACACCACACGTCTGGAAACCTCTCTGTATCGCACTGATCTCAAGGACGCCATCATCGCGCAGCAGCAGAACAACTACATTCCGTACAACGTCGCCACCGCCCGTATCAACGGCTTCGAAGCCGCCCTCAAGCAAGAATTGTTCGGCTGGCAAGGCAACCTCGGCCTGTCGATCATCGACCCGCGCGACCGCACCAGCGGCCATACCCTGGCCCGCCGCGCCCGGCGCACCCTGAATCTGGACCTGGATCGGCAGTTCGATCAGTTGAGCCTGGGCGCCAGTTGGCAGGCCATCAGCAGCAGCTACGACGCCGAGGACAATAAAAACCGCCTCGCGGGCTATTACCTGGTGGGATTGCGCAGCGGTTGGGCGCTGAATCGGGAAGTGGCGTTGTCGTTGAAGGTCGATAACCTGCTGGATCGCCGCTATACACGGGCGTGGTACAGCTATGACGATCCGAACTTCCAGAACAACCAGCCGTATCGGGAAGAAGGCCGGACGTGGATGGTTGGGGTGACGTGGACGCCGCAGCTCTGAGGTTGTCTGGGCCGACGTCATCGCAGGCAAGCCAGCTCCCACATTTGACTGTACTCACACGCGGCAGTACAGAATATTTTGGCCGCACCCCAGAACAAATGTGGGAGCTGGCTTGCCTGCGATAGCGGTCTTAGCGGTTCGGCGCAATCACCTGACACAACCTGCCCACCGCCTCCACCATCTGCCCACTGGGCCGCTCCAGCCCTTTATCCGGCACGATCAGCAAGCGCCCCTGGGCCACCGCCGCCACCTGGGGCCAGGCCTTCCAATCGTCCAGTTGCGCTTGATCCGCCGCCAGGATCACCTCGGGGTCACGCTGTAACACCGACTCGATACTGACCTGCGGCGCTGGCAACTTGAGGTCGTCAAACACATTGCGCGCGCCACACACACTTAGCGCGTCGCTGATGATCTGCCCACCGCCCACGGTGTACAGCGGCTGGTTCCAAACCTGGTAGAACACCCGCAACGGCTCGCTGCGGTAATAGCGCTGACGCAGCTCGGCCAAGCGTTGGCGCAAGCGGGCGGCCAGTTGGCGACCATCCTCGGCACGGCCCAACTGCCGGGCGATGGCCTCGACCTGGCTGCTCAGTTGTTCAAGGCTATGGGGTTCGGCGACGTAGATCGGGATGTTCAAGCGCTTGAGCTGCTCGCGCTGGGCAGGGCCGACGCTGCCGGGCCAGAGCAGCAGCAAGTCAGGCTGCAGGCTGAGCAGGCGCTCCAGGTCCAACTGCCCATAACGCCCCACCGAGGGCACATTGCGCAGCGCGTCAGGCCGTTCGCCGCCGTCGAGAACGCCCACCAACAGATCACTGGCGCCCAGTTCAACGACGATTTCAGATAAAGATGGCGCGAGGCTGACCACCCGCTCGACCGCCGTCGCCGACGCGCTGGCGGCCAGCAGCAAAACCGCCAGCCAGAGGCGCATCAACCGAGCTGACGCGGGATGCGATAGAGGTAGAACAGCACCAGGGTCGACAAGGCCAGGAGAAACAGCGGCACCGCTTCCAGGCCGACGAACACCGCCAGCGCACCGATCCAGGCGGGGAATGCCGCGACCAGCAACGCCGTGCGTCGACGGGCCGCAAGGGTGATCCACGCGGCGGGCTCTTCAGGCGTATCGAGGGCCTTGGAGGTGGCGATCAGCGCGTGTTTGTAGCCATGGAAGTAACGCAGGCTGGCAAACATCGAGGCGACACCGGCGATAAAGAACGGCATCGCCAACACCGGCAACAATGGCTCACCCTGGCCAAATACCAGGTTGATCACGAACAACGGCAACACCGCCAGCGCCAGGTACTGCCACCAACTGAACGACAGCCGCCGCTTGACCTGGCCGCGCGTCACGCCCGGTCAACCTCGCCCTGGTGCTCGTTGCCCATCATGTGGTCGAGCTTGCTGGCCTTGGTCGCCAGGTAGAGTTTGTTGTGCGGGTTATGCCCGGTGTGCAGCGGCACGCGCTCGGCAACGGTGATGCCCATTTCGGTCAAGGCTTTGACCTTGCGTGGGTTGTTGGTCATCAGGCGCAGGGACTGGATGCCCAGGTGTTCCAGCATCGGCAGGCAGATGGCGTAGTCGCGCTGGTCGGCGGCAAAGCCCAGGCGCTCGTTGGCCTCGACCGTATCGGCGCCACCGTCTTGCAGTTCGTAGGCGCGGATCTTGTTCAGCAAGCCAATGCCACGGCCTTCCTGACGCAGATACAGCAGCACACCACGGCCTTCACGGGCGATGGCTTGCAACGCGGCTTCCAGTTGCGAACCGCAGTCGCAGCGCTGGCTGAACAGTGCGTCACCGGTCAGGCACTCGGAGTGCACCCGGCCCAGGACCGGGGCGCCATCGGCCACGTCGCCCAGGCTGAGCACGACATGCTCGCGCCCGGAGGCTTTTTCAAGAAAGCCATGCATGGTGAACGTGGCAAAAGGGGTAGGCAGCTTGGAAGCAGCGACGAAAACGACGGGCACCGTGTGCTCCTGATTTCAGATTTCACAGAGGCGGGCATTGTAACAGCACGTTCCTACACACGCTTAAGCTGAATTATCGCTGATAAAGATCAATCGGTTCGATTGGCCTTTGCCTTGGTTCTATGAATGCTCGGCTTTGCATGCAGGAGCGAGCTTGCTTGCGAAGAACCAGAGAGCGCCGCGCTTATCCTGCAACCAAGCGTTATCGTTGACGTTCTTCGCGAGCAAGCTCGCTCCTACATAAAAGCGGGGTGATCAGAACGGATAGGGCTGGTGCCAACGTTCGAAGATGGGTTTCAACTCGCCGCTTGTCACCAGCGACTCCATGCGCCGGTCAAACAACGCCATCAACGCCCGGCCCCGCTCATTGTCGGTAAACCCAAGGAACAGCGGCAGTTCGGCAATGTGCGTGAGCTTGAACACCGCGGGGTCGTCGGCTTGGCCAAGGATGTATTTCAGTTCGGCCAGGGCATCGATGTAGAAATCGGCCCGCCCGTGCTGGAGCATCGGCAAAATCCCGCCGCGCCGCTCGATCTGGTTGAAGCGGTGAATATTGGGCAGGTATTCCTCGTACTTGTAGCCGCGCACCCAGGCCAGGCGGTAGGCACCCAGCGTCTTCAGCGTCGGCTCTGGGCTGCTCGCCAGGCCCAGGGCGTAGATGTGGTCGGCGTCATAGTTCCAGCGGGCGTACAGCACGCCCTCGGTCTCATCGTGATAGGAGCCGACCCAGGCATCTACTTCGCCGCGCCGCGCCAGGCCGACCGAACGGGTGTAAGGCACGCTGCGGATCTTGACCTTGACCCCGGCGGGCTCGAAGACTTCCCGCAGCACGTCCCAGGCCAGGCCGCTGCCGTCGGCGTTGGTGTAGTCATTCCAGGCTTCACTGGCCAGGCGAATCTGGCCGGGTACTTCGGGAGTGTCAGCGGCCCACCCGGCAGATGCGCCAACACACAGCAGGATCAGCAACCAGCGACGTAGGCCCATGATGACGTCCTCCTGGGAAAGCGACCTTTTCTGTAACGTTGTAAAGGGTAGCGCAGCCAGCCGTGTCACGGCGTCTCGCAAAAATGCTGATAACCGCGCACGGCCGGGGTGATGTCGTGGCCACCGGCATCCAGCAGCCTCACTCCCGCTCCCGCCTCCACCCGCCCGACGACATGCACCGGCCACCCCTCAGCCAGCAATGGCCCCAGCTCAGTGGGTGGCAAGGTGAACGCGAGGACGTAATCATCCCCCCCGCTCAAGGCCGCAGAACGCGCCTGCTCATCGCCGAGAAAGGCCAGCAACGCGGCCGACAGCGGCAGCCGTTGTCGCTCGATCACCAGGCTTACGGCCGAAGCCTTGGCGATATGCCCACAATCGGCCAGCAGGCCGTCAGAGATATCCAGCGCAGACGTAGCCTTGCCCCGCAACGCCATGCCCAAGGCCAACTGCGGTTGCGGCGACCAATAGTGGCCCAGCAGCGGCTCGGCGATTTGCGCTGCGGCGCTACGTTGCCCCAATACCAACGGCAAGGCCCCCGCTGCATTGCCCAGGTCGCCGCCGACACACAGCAGGTCGCCCGGTTGCGCACCACTACGGGTCAACGCCAGCCCGGCCGGGACACGGCCAAACACGGTGACGGTCAGGCTCAACGGGCCACGGGTAGTGTCGCCGCCCACCAGGCCCACGCCACAGCGCTGGGCCATGGCGTTCAAACCCTGGGCATAGCGTTGCAACCAATCGGCCGCGACCGTAGGTGTGGTGAGTGCAAGGGTAAAGGCAAGGGGGTAGGCGCCCATGGCCGCCAGGTCGCTGACTGCCACCGCCAGCGAGCGCTGGCCGAGCAGGAACGGATCGCAGGGGTCGGCAAAGTGCACGCCGGCCACCAGGGTATCGGTAGAAATCGCCAGCTGTTCCCCGGGGGGAACTGCCAGCAAGGCGCAGTCGTCGCCGATCCCCAGGGCAATGCCTTCGCCGCCTTGCGCACAGGGCGCGGCGGCGAAATAGGTGCGGATCAGCTCGAACTCGCCCATCAGGGAGCCAAGCGCAGGTTAGCGCTTGTACGCCTTCACTTCGGCTTCACGCAGGCGCGGGGCCAGCTTGTCGAGCACGCCGTTGACGAACTTGTGACCGTCGGTCGAACCGTAGACTTTCGCCAGTTCGATACCTTCGTTGATCACAACGCGATACGGCACGTCGACGCGCTTGAGCAGCTCCCAGGTGGACAGGCGCATCACGCACAGTTCAACCGGGTCCAACTCTTCGAGGGTCAGGTCCAGGCAAGGTGCCAGGGCCGTGTCGATCTCGCTCAGGTTGGCATGCACGCCGTGCAGGATGTCGTGGAAGTACGGCAGGTCGGCGAAGGTAAAGTCGTTATCGACGCGAAACTGCGCTTCGATTTCGGTCAGCGAAGTACCCGCCATCTGACGCTGATACAGCGCCTGGGTCGCCAGCTGACGGGCAGCACGGCGCTTTTCGTTCTTCGACGGTTTGCCGGCGTCCGCAGGACGTGGCTCGCGTGGGTTGAAACGATCGCTCTCGTCGGAAATCACTTGGCCTCCAACTGCGACAGCAGGCTGACCATTTCCAGGGCGGACAGGGCAGCTTCAGCGCCTTTGTTACCGGCCTTGGTGCCGGAACGCTCGATGGCTTGCTCGATGGAATCAACGGTCAGTACGCCGAAGGCCACTGGCACGCCGAACTCCATGGACACCTGGGCCAGGCCCTTGGTGCACTCGCCAGCCACGTATTCGAAGTGCGGAGTACCGCCACGAATGACCGCGCCCAGGGCGATGATCGCTGCGTATTCGCCTTGCTGGGCAACTTTCTGCGCAACCAGTGGAATTTCGAAGGCGCCAGGGGCACGGATAATCGTGATATCGCTTTCGCTCACACCGTGGCGAACCAGGGCGTCCACGGCACCGCTTACCAGGCTTTCAACCACGAAGCTGTTGAAGCGGCCAACCACCAGGGCGTAGCGGCCTTTGGGGGCGATGAAGGTACCTTCGATGGTCTTCAGGGTCATTCGACAAATCTCTTAAAGAGCCGGGACGCGTCTATGACGCGCCCCTTAGTGATATTTGAACCGCGAACAAGGAGCGATAATCGCCGGCCTTTATTCGGAGGGCACGTATTCTACTACTTCCAGGTCGAAACCGGATATCGCATTAAATTTCATGGGTGCGCTCATCAGGCGCATTTTGCGCACGCCCAGGTCACGCAGGATCTGCGAACCGGCACCGACGATGCTGTAGGTGGTCGGCTTTTTCACCGGTACCTGGTCAGCGCTTTCGCGGATATGCGCCAGCAGCACATCGCCATCCACCGGATTGCCCAGCAGCAGCACGACACCGCTGCCCGCCTGGGAAACCGCGGCCATGGCGGCTCGCAGGCTCCAGCGGCCCGGCTGCTTGACCATCAACAGGTCGCGCAGCGGGTCCATGTTGTGCACACGCACCAGGGTCGGCTCTTCGGCGCAGATGTTGCCCAGGGTCAG
This sequence comes from Pseudomonas proteolytica, assembly GCF_007858275.1. GTDB lineage: Bacteria > Pseudomonadota > Gammaproteobacteria > Pseudomonadales > Pseudomonadaceae > Aquipseudomonas > Aquipseudomonas proteolytica. Next base: position 60,353 of record NZ_VFEV01000036.1, on the reverse strand, counting down.
CGCCATGTGCACGTCGCCTTCCACCGAATCACGGTAGGTCACCAGGTTGAAATGCCCCAGTTCGCTGTCCAGCGGCTGCTCGGCAATCCGCTGAACGGTACGTTCGTGGATCATCCGGTAGTGAATCAGGTCGGCAATGGTGCCGATCTTGATGTTGTGCTCGGCGGCAAAGGCTTCCAGTTCCGGGCGACGCGCCATGGTGCCGTCGTCGTTCATCACTTCGCAGATCACCCCACTCGGCTCGAACCCGGCCATGCGCGCCAGGTCGCAGGCAGCCTCTGTGTGGCCGGCACGGGCCAGGGTGCCGCCAGGCTGGGCCATCAGCGGGAAGATATGGCCAGGGCTGACGATATCTTCGGCCTTGGCGTCTTTGGCGGCAGCGGCTTGCACGGTGCGGGCGCGGTCAGCGGCAGAGATGCCGGTGGTCACGCCGGTGGTCGCTTCAATCGAGACGGTGAACTTGGTGCCAAACCCCGAACCATTGCGCGGCGCCATCAGCGGCAGCTTGAGCAGTTCGCAGCGCTCGCGGCTCATGGGCATGCAGATCAGGCCACGGGCGTGCTTGGCCATGAAGTTGATGTGTTCAGGCTGGCACAACTCGGCGGCCATGATCAGGTCGCCTTCGTTCTCGCGGTCTTCGTCATCCATCAGGATGACCATCTTGCCTTGGCGGATATCTTCAACCAGTTCTTCGATGCTATTGAGCGCCACGCGGCACCCCCTTGGTCAGGATTTCAGGTAGCCGTTAGCGGCCAGAAAACTTTCGGTGATGTTACCGGCTGCAGGCTCTGCGGCCTTATCGCCCAGCAACAGGCGCTCCAGGTAACGGGCAAGCAAGTCCACTTCCAGGTTCACCCGGCGACCTGGCTGGTATGAGGCCATGATGGTTTCGCTGAGGGTGTGGGGAATGATCGTCAGTTCGAATTCGGCGCCGTTCACGGCGTTCACGGTCAGGCTGGTGCCATCGACGGTGATCGAGCCTTTGTGGGCGATGTACTTGGCCAGTTCTTTAGGGGCCCGGATGCGGAACTCCACGGCCCGCGCGTTTTCGCTGCGCGCCACCACTTCGCCGACGCCGTCGACGTGGCCGCTGACCAAGTGGCCGCCCAAACGGGTGGTCGGGGTCAGGGCTTTTTCCAGGTTGACCGGGCTGCCAGCCTTGAGGTCATTCATCGCGGTGCAGTCCAGGGTCTCGCGGCTGACGTCGGCGGCAAAGCCGTTGCCCGGCAGTTCGATGACGGTCAGGCACACGCCGCTGACGGCGATGCTGTCGCCCAGCTTGACGTCGCCAAGGTCGAGCTTGCCGGTTTCAACCAACAGGCGCACGTCGCCGCCTTTGGGGGTCATGGCGCGGATGCTGCCGATGGATTCGATAATGCCGGTGAACATGGCCTTCTCCTGGAAAACAGTGCGGGCGCCTGGGCGCCCGGTCGGAATTATACGCTCGCTGGGGGGAGCGGGATGGCAGTGACTCGCCAGTCGTCGCCGACAGCGCGCATTTGCGTGATCTTGAGTTGGGGGGCGTCGGCCAGCTTCTCAAGCGGCCAGTCCAACAATGGCCGAGCGGCGGAGCCCAAGAACTTGCCGGCGACGAAAATCACGTATTCGTCCACCAGGCCCTGCTGGGCAAACGCGCCTGCCAGGCTCGGCCCGGCTTCCACCAGCACCTCGTTGACGCCACGGGCCGCCAGGGCCACCAGCGCCGAGCGCAGGTCGACCTGGCCGTCGACACCCGGTACCACCAGGCATTCGGGGCCACGGGGGAACTGGTTTTCGGGGGTCACGCAGGTGATGACCAGCGCCGGGCCGGCCTTGAAGAACGGCGCGTTGAGCGGCACCCGCAGGCGGCCGTCGATCAGCACGCGCAGCGGCGGGCGCGACATCGCCAGGGCGGTGGTCTGCGCGTCCAGGCCCAGTTCGGCGGCGCGCACGGTCAGGCGCGCGCCATCGGCCAGCACCGTGTCGGCGCCTGTCAGCACCACACTGGCCTCGGCCCGCAGGCGCTGTACGGCGGCGCGGGCGGCAGGGCCGGTGATCCACTGGCTTTCACCACTGGCCATCGCGGTGCGGCCATCCAGGCTCATCGCCAGTTTGACCCGCACAAACGGCAGGCCGTGTTCCATACGCTTGAGGAACCCGGGGTTCAAGGCGCGCGCCTGGCTTTCCAGTACGCCGCTGAGCACCTCGATACCGGCCTGGGCCAGGCGCTGCATGCCGCGCCCGGCCACTTCCGGATTCGAGTCCTGCATGCCCGCCACCACCCGCGCCACGCCGGCCGTCACCAGCGCATCGGCGCAAGGTGGCGTATGACCATAATGGCTGCACGGTTCAAGGGTCACGTACACCGTGGCACCCCGGGCTTTATCGCCAGCAGCGCGCAGGGCGTTGGGCTCGGCATGGGGTTCGCCGGTGCGCTCGTGCCAGCCTTCGCCGACAATCTGCCCATCACGCACAATCACGCAGCCGACCCGTGGGTTGGGGTGGGTGGTGTAGAGGCCCTTGCGCGCCAATTCGAGGGCGCGGGCCATGTAATGGGCGTCAAGCACGGCCTGCTCAGCAGAAGGAAGGTTCATTCTTTGACCGGCTCACGGGCCAGGCGGTCGATCTCTTCGCGGAACTCGTTGAGGTCCTGGAAGCGTCGATACACCGAGGCGAAACGAATGTAGGCGACTTCGTCGAGCTTTTGCAGCTCGCCCATCACCAGTTCTCCAACCACCAGGCTCTTGACCTCGCGCTCACCGGTCGCCCGCAGCTTGTGCTTGATATGCACCAGCGCCGCTTCCAGCCGCTCGACACTCACCGGGCGTTTTTCCAGGGCACGCTGCATACCAGCGCGCAGTTTGTCTTCGTCGAAGGGCTGGCGGCTGCCGTCGGACTTGATCAGGCGTGGCAGTACCAGTTCGGCGGTTTCGAAGGTGGTGAAACGTTCACCGCAGGCCAGGCATTCGCGCCGGCGACGCACTTGATCGCCCTCGGCGACCAGACGCGAGTCAATGACCTTGGTGTCGTTGGCACCGCAGAAGGGACAGTGCATGGTGGCAGGCAACAAAAAAAGGGAGGGCCATGGTAGCGCATCCCCGTGGCAAGACAAGCCATAGCCTTTACGGTATATAGGCTGACTATTATGTTTCTTATGTTTAGTTCACGGATTTTTGCCCTTTTTGGAGCCGTACATGCCGTTACGACCGCTGGTTTTACTCACAATGTTCAGTTTTCTGGTCGCCTGCAGCAGCGAGGCACCAAAACCAGCGGCCCCGCAACCCACGCCGCAACAAGAGAAAAAAATCCCCGGCCAGGAGCCTCTCGGGCCTTTGCCGGCGTATCAGCGTGAAGTGAGCGGCACCCTCAATGGCGTGCCGGCCGGCGCCGAAGTCGAGCTGGCGTTGCTGGTGATCGACGAGCGCAGCCGCCCGCAACAACTGCTGGCCAGCAGCGTGCTGATCGGCAACAACAAACCACTGGCCTTCCGCCTGCGCTTCAACCCCCAAGCCTTCCCGAGCGGCGCCCGCGTTGAGTTGCGTGGTCGCGCCAGCCAGTCCGGGCAGTTGATCCTGCATCTGCCGGCGGTGCGCATCCAGCAGCCGATCACCCAGACCACCGGGCCACTGCAACTCGTCCGCGCACCATGACGCCACCGCTGCACCTGCAACGAGCCTTGAGCGAGCTGATCGGCGACGCGCAACTGGTGCCCTGCCCATTACCGGGCACCGACCTGTCGTTATGGCTGCTGGACGCCGACAACATGCACCGCGCCTTCAGCCCTGAGGAAACCCGGCGCATCCTGCACGAGCCGCCCTACTGGAGCTTCTGCTGGGCCAGCGGCCTGGCACTGGCCCGTTACCTGGCGGCCAACCCGCAGTGGGTGGCGGGCAAGCGGGTCCTGGATTTTGGCGCCGGCTCCGGGGTGGCGGGGATTGGCGCAGTAAAAGCCGGTGCCCTGGAAGTGGTGGCCTGCGACCTCGACCCGCTGGCACTCGGCGCCTGCCGGGCGAATGCTGAACTCAATGGCGTGACGCTGGGCTATTCGGCAGACTTTTTTGCCGAGGCCGATCGTTTCGACCTGATCCTGGTGGCGGACGTGCTGTACGACCGGGCGAACCTGCCGCTGCTGGATCAGTTCCTCACCCGCGGGCGAGAAGCGCTGGTCGCCGATTCACGGGTGCGGGATTTCCAGCATCCGGACTATCAGCGGCTGGGGATTCTGGAGGCGTTGACGTTGCCGGATCTGGCGGAGCCTTGGGAGTTTCGCAAGGTGAGCCTGTACCATTCGCGCAGGCCTTGAGTCCGTCGCCAGCAAGCCGGCTCCTACAGCGCTTGTCTGCGCTTTCAGCCAACTGCACCAAGCCTTATAGTTGCCCCATTCCCGCTTTCTTCGAGATACCCCATGAGTGAGCCCACGCCGTACATTTTCGATGTCACCACCGCCACCTTCGATCAGGCTGTCATCGAAAACTCGTTCCACAAACCCGTGCTGGTGGATTTCTGGGCCGAATGGTGCGCGCCATGCAAGGCGCTGATGCCGTTGCTGGCGCAGATTGCCGAGAGTTATCAGGGCGAGCTGCTGCTGGCCAAGGTCGATTGCGAAGCCGAGCAGGATATCGTTGCGCGCTTTGGCATTCGCAGCCTGCCGACCGTGGTGCTGTTCAAGGACGGTCAGCCGGTGGATGGGTTTGCCGGGGCGAAGCCGGAGTCTGAGATTCGCGCGTTGCTGGAGCCCCATGTGCAGCTGCCGCCACCGGCCGATGAGGACCCGCTGGAGCAAGCCCAGGCGTTGTTTGCCGAGGGACGAATCAGTGAGGCCGAGGCTGTGCTGGTGACCTTGCTGGGTGAAGACAACACCAACGCCGCGGCGTTGATCCTCTACGCTCGCTGCCTGGCCGAGCGTGGCGAACTGGGCGAAGCGCAGACCGTACTCGACGCGGTCAAGAGCGACGCCCACAAGGCGGCCCTCGCCGGTGCCAAGGCTCAGATCACCTTCCTGCGCCAGGCTGCCGACCTGCCTGATACCGCCGACCTCAAGGCCCGCCTGGCGCAAAACCCGCAGGACGATGAAGCCGCGTATCAACTGGCCGTGCAGCAATTGGCCCGCCAGCAATACGACGCGGCGCTGGAAGGCCTGCTGAAGCTGTTTATCCGCAACCGCAGCTACAACGAAGGCCTGCCACACAAGACGCTGCTGCAGGTGTTCGAGTTGCTGGGCAACGACCACCCGCTGGTCACGGTGTATCGCCGCAAGTTGTTCGCCGCGCTGTACTAATCAGCGATCCAACTGTATTGCGGCGTATCCCCGCCGCTGGCCACCTTCACCTTGGCGCTATGGCGCAGGCGTACCAACAGGCGCTTGCCCGCCTGGGCGTTGCCGGCCAAGCCTTCGAGGCGGTCCGACAGCTCCAGCCCGCTGAGTTGCCCGGCCTCGCGCAGCAGGTCCTGGGCGGCCTGCCACAGGTTAGCGTCCTGATTGAGCGGCGCGGGGGTGACAGGCGCCTCGCCCGTCACCGGCGTGGTCGCCTGCAGGTGCACGCCCAGCCGTGCCCAATCGCTCTCGTCCAACTCCAGGGTCAAGTCCACGGGCAGCTCGCCGATGGTTCCACGAATTCGCATCATTGCTCGTCCTCCAAGACTTTTCTGACGAGCATGCTCCCATGCGTCTTGCGCTGCGCCAAGCAGACGGTCAAACTCCTCTGGCTTTCGTTATAAGATTACATAACAAAATATTCATTCACGCCCGGGAGTTTTTCTATGCGCCGCCTGTTGCTCGCTTTGCCGTTTGCCCTGTTGCCCCTGGCTGCCCTGGCGGCTGACGAACACGACCACGATCATGACCATGAACACGGCAGCCTTGGCGCCCATGAGCATGGCGTTGCCCGCCTTAACGCGGTGCTCGATGGCAAGGCCTTGGAACTGGAGCTGGAAAGCCCGGCGATGAACCTGGTGGGTTTCGAACACCTGGCCACCACCGACGCAGACAAAGCCAAGGTCGCCGCCGCCCGTAAACAGTTGGAACAGCCCTTGGCACTGTTCAGCCTGCCAAAAGCCGCCGGTTGTGTGGTCAGCAGCCAAGAGTTCGAAAGCCCGCTGTTCGGCGACAAGCCAGAAGACGATCATGACCACGCCACCGATGGCAAAGGCGCCGCTGCCCATGACCATGACCACAGTGAAATCCACGCCCACTACCAGTTCACCTGCACCAGCCCTGCCGCGCTGAAAAACCTCGACCTGGCGAACCTCTTCAAGACCTTCCCCGCCACCCAAAAAATTCAGGTACAACTGATCGGCCCGAGCGGCCAGCAGGGTGTTGAAACGGCGGCCAAGACTGCCACCCTGAAATTCTGACTCCACACGCTCAACTGTAGGAGCTGGCTTGCCTGCGATGGCATCGGCGCGGTGTCGCAGATACACCGCGTAGTCTGCATCGCAGGCAAGCCAGCTCCTACAGGTGACCGCGCTCTGCAGGTGATACTGAGTTCCCATGACCCAAGCACTGATCGAACTGTCCGACCTGGGCTTTAACTGGCCCGGGCACCCCCAGTTGCTGGATATCCCGGTGTTTCGCCTGGAGCCTGGGGAAACCCTGTTTCTCAAGGGCCCCAGCGGTAGCGGCAAGACCACCCTGCTAGGCCTGTTGGGCGGCGTGCAGAAACCCACGCGTGGCAGCATTCGCTTGCTCGGCCAGGAGCTGACCGAGCTGTCGGCCGGCGCCCGTGATCGGTTTCGGGTCGACCACACCGGCTACATCTTCCAGCAGTTCAACCTGCTGCCGTTTCTCTCGGTACGCGAGAACGTTGAACTGCCTTGCCATTTCTCCAAGCTGCGCGCGCAACGCGCGACCCAGCGGCATGGCAGCATCGATCAAGCCGCCGCGACCTTGCTCGCGCACCTGGGCCTCAAGGATGAGGGCTTGCTTGAACGCCGCGCCGACTCGCTGTCCATCGGCCAACAACAACGGGTCGCCGCCGCCCGCGCACTGATCGGCCAACCGGAACTGGTGATCGCCGACGAGCCGACGTCGGCCCTGGACCACGATGCACGGGAAGCCTTCCTTCAATTGTTGTTCGCCGAATGCCGCGAGGCGGGCGCCAGCCTGTTGTTCGTCAGCCATGACCAGAGCCTGGCTTCGCTGTTCGACCGCAACCTGTCGTTGGCCGAACTCAATCGCGCCGCCACGCCGCTCGAGGTTTGAGATGTATTTGTTCCGTCTAGCCATGGCCAGCCTGGCAAACCGCCGCTTTACCGCGATCCTCACCGCCTTCGCCATCGCCCTGTCGGTGTGCCTGCTATTGGCGGTCGAGCGTGTGCGTACCGAGGCGCGCGCCAGCTTTGCCAGCACCATCAGCGGCACCGACCTGATCGTCGGCGCCCGCTCCGGCTCGGTCAACCTGCTGCTGTACTCGGTATTTCGCATCGGCAACGCCACCAACAACATCCGCTGGGACAGCTTCGAGCACTTCGCCGCCAGCCCGCAGGTGAAATGGGCGATCCCCATGTCCCTGGGCGACTCCCATCGCGGTTACCGAGTGATGGGCACTACCGACGCCTACTTCGAACACTACCAATACGGGCGCAGGCAGAACCTGCAACTGGCCAGCGGCCGCGCCTTTGCCACTGACCCTTTTGAAGTGGTGCTCGGCGCCGAAGTAGCTGACGCGCTGCATTACAAACTCGGTGACAAGCTGGTGCTCGCCCACGGCGTGGCGGTGGTCAGCCTGGTCAAGCACGATGACAAACCCTTCACCGTGGTCGGCATTCTGCAACGCACCGGCACCCCGGTGGACCGAACGCTGCATATCAGCCTGGGCGGCATGGAAGCAATCCATATCGACTGGCACAACGGCGTGCCGGCCCAGGGCAAGGGCCGGATCAGTGCCGACCAGGCGCGCAATATGGACCTCACGCCACAAGCCATCACCGCGTTTATGCTGGGTTTGAACAACAAGATTTCGACCTTCGCCCTGCAACGCCAGATCAACGAGTTCCGTGGCGAGCCGATGCTGGCGATCCTGCCGGGCGTGGCCTTGCAAGAGCTGTGGAGCATGATGGGCACTGCGGAAAAGGCGTTGTTCGTGATCTCCCTGTTTGTGGTGCTGACCGGGTTGATCGGCATGCTCACGGCGATCCTCACCAGCCTCAATGAGCGGCGCCGGGAAATGGCGATCCTGCGTTCCGTGGGGGCGCGGCCCTGGCATATTGCGAGCTTGCTGATTTTCGAGGCCTTCGCCCTGGCCCTGGCCGGCGTGGTGGCGGGGGTTGGCCTGCTGTATGTGTGTATCGCTGCGTCCCGTGGCTATTTGCAGGCCAATTACGGTCTGGACCTGCCGCTGGCGCTGCCCAGCCCGTATGAATGGACGCTGCTCGCCGGTATCCTGATCGCCGCCCTGCTGATGGGCAGCGTGCCGGCCTGGCGCGCCTATCGCCAATCCTTGGCCGATGGCCTGTCGATCCGTTTATGAGGAAGGCTTTGATGCGTCATGCCCTGCTTGCGCTGTTATTGATGATCACCCTGCCCGCCTGGGCCGCCGAGCCTAGAGACTTGTCGTGGCAGGAAATGATTCCACCGGACGCTCCGGTGGAGGTGCCGAACATGACGCCGCTGCACGACCTGTCGAACATGGCCGACGCCCTGTCAGCAGAGGCAGCGCCAGCGGCCAAGCAGGATTTGCCCAACGCGCCGGTGGTCGCAACCCTCAACGACCAGCACATCCGCCTGCCGGGCTATATCGTGCCGCTGGAGGTCAGCGAAGAAGGCCGCACCACTGAATTCCTGCTGGTACCGTACTTCGGCGCCTGCATCCATGTGCCGCCGCCGCCGTCGAACCAGATTGTGCATGTCAGGAGCGAGATCGGCGTGAAGCTCGAAGAGCTGTACCAGCCGTATTGGATCGAAGGACAGATGCAGGTCAAGCCTTCCACCAGCGAACTGGCGGATGCGGGCTATCAGATGGAAGCCGAGAAGATCTACGCCTACGAGTTGCCCGAATAGCACCCTCAATCAAATGTGGAAGCAGGCTTATCGGATCACGGTTTCATTGAGCTGAGTCAAAGGCTCACGCGTAACGATCTTTACCATTGGACACAGCCAACTAAAAACGTCCTTTGGAGCCACCCATGCACAAGTCACTGCTCAGCGCTTCCCTCTTCGCGCTTGCACTCGCCGCCCCTCTCGCCCACGCCCACGAAGCTGGCGACATCCTCGTTCGCGCCGGTGCCATCACCGTTAACCCGAAGGCCGACAGCGGCAGCGTCAAGGTTGACCAGGGCCCATTGGCCGGCACCAACCTGGGTGGCAAGGCGACCATGAGCAGCGACACGCAACTGGGCCTCAACTTCGCCTACATGCTGACCAACCACGTCGGTATCGAACTGCTGGCCGCCACGCCGTTCGAGCATGATGTGAAGATCAAGAACACCGCCCTCGGCGCCGCCAACGGCAAGCTCGGTACCCTCAAGCACCTGCCGCCTACCCTGAGCGTCGTGTACTACCCGCTGGACAGCAAATCGGCGTTCCAGCCTTACGTCGGTGCCGGTATCAACTACACCTGGATCTACGACGAACACGTTGGTAGCCGCGCCCAGGGCGAAGGCTTCAGCAACTTCAAGGCCGAGAACTCCTGGGGCTGGGCCGCGCAGATCGGCGCGGACTACATGATCAATGACAAGTGGATGATCAACGGCCAGGTGCGCTACATCGACATCAGCACCAAAGCCACCGTCGACAACAACGCCCTGGCGGCGGGCACTCGTGCCAAGGTCAATGTGGACGTGGATCCGATGGTCTACATGGTCGGTATCGGCTACAAGTTCTAAGCCCGGCTTAACAAACGCCACACAACAATGTGGGAGCCCCTACACAGGAAGGGCTCCCACATTTTTTTTGTGTTCAGTCAGCTAGTTATGCCGGTAGAAGCGATCGAGTAGCGCCGGCAGTCCCGCGCGCCACGCCCGGGGCTTGATGCCAAAGGTGTGCAGGATCTTCTTGCAGGCCAGCACCGCATGTTGCGGTTCGTCGGCGGCGTCTGGCCGGGCGGCGTGGGCTTGGGCGGTTGGCGCTTCGACCGCCAGCGCATGGAAATTGCGCGCTTCGGTGAGGATCGCCTGGCCAAGGGCCACAGGCGTGGTCGCCTCTTGCCCCGCGTAATGGTAGGTGCCCCACAACGGCGCCGCACAATCGAGTTGCTTGAGCACCGAGATAATCACCCGTGCCGCATCGTCCACCGGCGTCGGGTTGCCCCGTCGATCATCGGCCAGCAACAACTCCTCGGACTTCTCGGCACGCGCCAGGAAGCGCCCAAGCGCACCGTCGACACTGTCATCGAGCAACCAGCCAAAGCGCAGCAGCACATGTTGCGGGCAGGTAGCACGCACACTCTGCTCAATGCGCCATAGCGCCTGGCCGCGCAGGCCCAGGGGCACCGGCTCGTCTTTTTCGCTGTAGGCCGTGGCGCGCGAGCCATCGAACACCCGGTAGCTGGACGGTTGCAGCAGCGTGATGTTGTGGTGTTGGCACAGCTGCGCCAGGCGCTCGACGGCAGATTCCTGCCCGGCCAGACGGGCCTCGTTCACGCTCTCGGCCTGGAACCAGTCGAAATAGTAGGCGAGGTTGATCAAGGCATCGGGACGGGTGTCGTCGAGCAATTGGGTAAGACTGGCGGCATCCCAGCCGTCTTGGGGCGGGCGCGGGGCGAGGAAACCGATATCTTCCTCCGCACCGAGGCGAATCAGCGCCTGCCCGAGGGCATTCCCGCCGCCCAGTAACATAAGGCGCATTCGCATAAATTGAGCAGGCCCGGTCTGTTTGGAACGATGGCTATTGTCGACAGGCGTTGATGCCGTGCCGTTGGTATTTGCCAGAATCGTTGCATTTTGCGGGTTTGTAGCGCAACCGTCACTTACTAAGTGGCGTTAGGACAACGCGCCGTTTGTAGGATCGTCGAAACTTTCGCGCGAGCACCACAGTCAGCCATTAACGAACGGAGGCCACTGCCCCGCCAACCCACGGGAGCCACCATGGCTGTGATTCCAGAATGGGTGCCTGTCACGCCCACTGCTGCCATCACCCGCTTCAAGGTGCTGACAGTCAATACCCACAAGGGCTTCACTGCCCTCAATCGACGCTTCATCCTGCCGGAATTGCGCGAAGCGGTGCGGGGTGTCGCAGCGGATGTGGTGTTCTTGCAGGAGGTGCATGGCACCCATGAGCACCACCCCCGGCGCTACAGCAACTGGCCGAGCATGCCGCAGTATGAGTTTCTCGCCGACAGTATCTGGCCGCAGTTCGCCTACGGGCGCAACGCGGTGTATCCCCATGGCGACCACGGCAACGCGTTGCTGTCGAAATTCCAGATCATTCGCTATGACAACCTCGATATCTCCCAGAGCGGCCACGAAAGCCGCGGGCTGCTGCATTGCGTGTTACGCCTGCCCGGCACCGGCCAAGAGGTGCACGCCATTTGCGTGCACCTGGGGCTGCGCGAGGTGCATCGCCAACAACAGCTCAAATTGCTGGCCCAGCGGGTGGCCGAGATCCCCGGCGACGCGCCGCTGATCGTCGCCGGTGACTTCAATGACTGGCGCCAGCAGGCCGATCTGAGCCACAGCGGCCTGCAGGAAGTGTTTGTGCAGGCCCATGGCAAACCGGCGCGTACGTTTCCGGCGCGCCTGCCCTTGCTGCCGCTGGACCGCATTTACGTGCGCAACCTCAAGGTCCATCACGCGCAAGTGCTGACGGCCCGGCCCTGGTCGCACTTGTCCGATCACGCACCACTGTCGGTGGAGATTGAGTTATGAACGGCGCCGTGGAACACATCGCCACCGATCAGCCACCCGATGACGCCAGGGCCAGGGACCCGGACTACGGCTGGCAACCCGGCAACCAGGTGCAACTGCTGGAAAACGGCGAGGCGTACTTCCCCAAAGTCTTCGAGGCTCTGCGCCAGGCTCGCCAGGAAATCCTCCTGGAGACATTCATTCTGTTCGAAGACAAGGTCGGCCATGAACTGCACCGGATTCTGATCGAGGCCGCCCAGCGTGGGGTGAAGGTAGTGGTCAGTCTTGATGGCTTTGGCTGCGGCGAACTGAGCCCCGGGTTTCTCGGCGAGTTGTCCCAGGCCGGGGTCACGGTCCAGATGTTCGACCCGGCGCCCAAGACCCTGGGGTTTCGCACCAACTGGTTTCGCCGCCTGCACCGCAAGATCGTGGTCGTGGACGCTGAGGTGGGGTTTATCGGCGGGATCAATTTTTCTGCAGACCATCTGGCGGACTTCGGCCCCGAAGCCAAGCAGGATTATGCGGTGCAGGTGATCGGGCCGGCCGTGGCGGACCTGCATCACTTTGCCCTGGCGCAAAGTGGCCGCCCGGTGCGCACGCGGCGCGGTTGGCGACGGCGCCAGCAACCGTCCTGGGCGGCCGACGACGGTGAAGGCCTGGTACGCCTGATCTACCGCGACAATCTGCAACACCGCAGCGATATCGAAGAGGCCTACCTGCACGCCCTGCGCCACGCCCGCCAGCGCGTGGTGATCGCCAACGCTTACTTCTTTCCCGGTTACCGCCTGCTGCGGGAACTGCGCAATGCCGCCCGGCGCGGCGTGCAGGTGCAGTTGATCATGCAGGGCCAGCCCGATGTGCTGCTGGCCAAGCTGGCGGCGCGCATGCTCTACGACTATCTGCTCAAGGAAGGCGTGGTGATCCACGAGTATTGCCAGCGCCCCCTGCACGGCAAGGTGGCCCTGGTGGATGAGGCGTGGAGCACCGTGGGCTCGAGCAACCTCGACCCGTTGAGCCTGTCACTGAACCTGGAGGCCAACGTGCTGATTCGTGACCGGGAGTTCAATCAACACTTATTCGAGCGCCTGGAAGACCTGAGCCGCAACCACTGCAAGACCATGCCGGAAAACCGCACCCCGCGCGGCTGGTTGTGGCGGGTGACCGTGGGGTTTGTGGTGTTCCATGTACTGCGGCATTTCCCGGCCTGGACCGGCTGGCTGCCCGCACACAAACCGCGCTTGAAACCCTTCGTGCATGCCGGGAGCCAGGACCATGAGCCAAGCCCACACAGCTGATGCGCGCGCCCATGCGTTCAAACGCTGGAAGAAGCCGCTGACCGTCGCCTTCTTCCTGTTGCTGATCGTGCTCTTTACCCTGCTCGCGCGGCGTATCGACTGGAGCGAAGTATTTGCCACCCTCAGCGACTTCAAGCTACGCACCTTGTGGATCGCGGCCGGGCTGACGCTGTGCAGTTTCCTGGTGTATGCGTGCTTTGACCTGATCGGGCGGACCTACATCCGCCAGCCCTTGCGCTGGAAGCAGATCCTGCCGGTGGGCATCATCAGTTACGCGTTCAACCTCAACCTCAGCGCCTGGGTCGGCGGGATTGCCATGCGCTACCGGCTGTATTCGCGGCTGGGAGTCAGCAACGCCAATATCGCGAAAATCCTTGGCTTGAGCCTGGCCACCAATTGGTTTGGCTATATGGCCCTGGCCGGGGCGGTGTTCAGCAGCGGCCTGGTGACGATGCCGCCGGGCTGGAAACTCAGTAGCGGCGCCCTGCAAGGTGTTGGCGTATTGCTGGTATTGGCGAGCCTCGGCTATCTGGCTGCCTGTCAGTTCTCCAGGAAACGCGCCTGGTCGATTCGCGGGATCGAGATCAACCTGCCGTCGCTGCGCATGGCATGCCTGCAACTGGCCCTCGGTGCGTTGAACTGGTCGCTGATGGCGGCGGTGATCTTTACCTTGCTGCCGGCCAAGCTCGACTACCCGCTGGTGCTGGGGGTGTTGCTGATCAGCGCGATTGCCGGTGTGGTGACGCATATTCCGGCCGGCCTGGGCGTGCTGGAGGCGGTGTTTATCGCCCTGCTGCAACATGAAGCCTCACGGGGCAGCCTGCTCGCCGGGTTGATTGCCTACCGGGCGATCTATTTTATCTTGCCGTTGCTGATCGCCCTGGTGATGTACCTCGCCGTAGAGGCGAAGGCCAAGGCTTTGCGGGTGAAGAAAACACCCGCGTAAACCCGTCATTGGGATTGAATGATGCTCAACCGCTCGCCCACCACCATCTCGGTGATCCAGTCCACCAGGATCGAGGTATAGGCCTGCTGGGACACCGGGTCGCTCAATGAGTGGTCGCCACCGTCGATGATCCGATGCGTCAGCGAATGGGTCTGCTGGCAGGCAGCGCGGTAGCTCATGATGGTGGCATGGGGCACGTGGTCGTCGGTTTCCGACTCGACGATCAACACATCCCCGGTAAAGGCAGCACAGGCGTGCAGTGCGCGATTGGTTTCGGCGTGCACCAGCGTGCTGCGGTAATCCATCAGGTCGGCTTTATCCAGGTCGCGCTTGGGGGTGTGCCATTGCTGGTCGCGGTACAGCGCCGGCACGCGCAGTGCCAGCCAGCGAACCGGGCGCAGGGAGGTGAGGATCGCTGCCAGGTAACCCCCGTAGCTGGTGCCCACCACCGCCACCGCCGAGGTGTCGATGGCCGGGTGCGCCAGCAGGCGATCATAGGCCGCGAGCAAGTCCCGCAGGTTGTCCTCCCGGGTGACCCGCGACAAGGGAATGCCATTGCCAGCATGCCCGCGCAGATCAAAGGTCAGGCACACACAACCGAGGCCGGCGATGCCCTTGGCCCGCTCCAGGTCGCGCTCTTGGCTACCGCCCCAGCCGTGCACAAACAACACCCCGGGCACTTTTGACTTGGGGCTGAGAAAGGTACCGCTCATCTGTTCATCGTCGATATCAATGGTGATGGTTTCGCTTCTAGCCGTCATAGGGTTGGACCGTTACGTACTTGAGAAGAAAGTCGCTGTTTTCTGCCGGGCCGCGATAGATCTCGATGGCATTGGCGGGCAATGGCTGGTCGATATAGGTCTCCACGGACGATACGCGAATCGCGCGCAGGCCGGGATCGTTGATAAAGCTCTGCAACGCCGCGACCTCCGCGCTGCTGGCGCCGCCCATGCGCCAGGACTGCTCCAGCACACCACTGCGCTGCGTACCTTGGCTGTCCAGGCCCTGGGCAATGTCGTAATTGCGCCGCGAGGCATAAAAACCAGGATAGGCCTCATCGGCGGCGTTATCGAAGACTTGTGCCTGCTCAATGGCCAGGCGCACATCCTCGCCAAGCGACAGGGTCAGCAGCTCTTCGTAGTACCCCGGCACCACCAGCAGGTTGGAGCCACCGTAGACGGCTTCGCCCTGCCCGTCCTGGGTCAGGTATTGCTCGCCGCAGTAACTGAACACCCGCCCGCCAATAAAGCTTTGGCCGACGCTGTGAGTCACCACATCTTGTAGGTCTTGTTCCAGCACCACACCTTGGGCGAACAGGTCTGCCACATCGGCGCGGGCCAGGATTGCGTCGAATTGCTTGAGGCTGTCGACCACCTCTTGGCCCCGACCAGCGCAGGCATGCACCGGCTTCAGGCGAATCGGCCCGAGCTCCAGCAACGGCATGGCGGCCGCGCGAGCATCTTGCACGGCAAACACGCTCAGGCCGTCGAGCACCACGGCGCGTACCCGCTCGGCAAACAGCGGCGACCAGCCCTCGGGCGCCACCGCGTCAGGGCCATGCAGGCCGTGGGTAATGGCTTTGGTGCAGATGAAATCATGGTCAACGTAACCGCCCCACAAGTCCTCCGGGCCCTTTACGCCCAGGCTCAATGCCTGGGCCGGGCCGACCAGTGTCTGGGTGGGCAGCAGGTACAGGTCTGCCTGGCCGTGCTGGTCGACGCTGTAACTACCGCCGTAGTCAAGCCCGAGGATTTGCGCCAGCCAGCGAGCGAGGGCGCGGTTGGTTTCCACTTCGTGAAGGGGCGCGGCGGGCCGGATCGAGTGGGCCACCACGATTTTTTTACGGTTGGTCGGGGTCATGCGTCCCCCTTGGGCGAGGCTTGCAGGTGTGTAGCACCAGGGTTGCAGGGTTCAGGCCAAGCTACGCTCGGGGCAAAAGGTTGGCAGATCAAGCGGTTAGCGGGAAGGAGATGGCATTTGGCCTGCCTCATTCTGCACGAAGCGTGATCAAGGGTCCGGCGTTCTGCACGATGCAGGGCCTGGCAGCGAGCAAAAATGTGGGAGCGGGGTGTCCGGTCGTCAAGCGGGGGCTTTTACCCCGAATCGGTTGCGGTAATCGCTGGGCGCAAGGCCGGTGATTTTTTTGAAGATTGCGCGAAAGGCGCTGGGGTCTTGATAACCCACGGTCCAGGCGATGTGGTCAATGGTGGTATTGGTAAATTCAAGCATCTGCCGCGCTTTGCCGACCCGCAGGTGCTGGCAGTATTCGGTGGGTTTGAGGCCGGTGGCAGTGCGAAAACGGCGCAGGAAAGTGCGTTCTTCCAGGCCGGCTGCCTGCGCCATTGCCGCAAGCGAAACATCCACCGCCCCGCTGGCCTGCAAGGCGTGCTGGACCTTGAGGATCGCCCCATCACCATGGCTCAGGATCGGTGCAAAATTGCTGCCGCACTGGCTGGCGCTGTCACTGTGTTCAATCACCAGAAAACGCGCGGTGCCGGCCGCGATGCTCGGGCCCATGAGGCGGTCGACCAGGCGCAGGCCCAGTTCGGACCAGGCCATCAGCCCGGCGGTGGTAATCAGGTCGCCATCATCGACGATAGGTTTGTCGGCCTCCAAGCGCACCGCGGGAAAACGCCTGGCAAAGGTGCTGGCCGAAGACCAGTGGGTGGTGGCGCTGCGCCCATCGAGCAAGCCGCTGCGCGCCAGCATGATCGAACCGATGCACACGCCTCCCAGCACCGTGCCGGCTGCATGTTGCTCGCGCAGCCACTGCAACAGCCGGGGCGGTGCCTGTTCTTCGCAGAATTCACCAATCGAGGGCGGTACCAGCACCGCCATCAAAGGTTGTTCGGGCCCAGGCAAGCTGTCGAAAGCCCGAACAGGAGTACCATCGCTATCAACCTGCCAATGGCTGATACGCAACACGGGCAACTGCTCGGCCTGATGCTCGGCGGCGATGCGGTTGGCGACCCCAAACAGGTCGGTCAAACCGTGTACAGCAGCCATCTGCGCACCGCTGTAAATCAGCACGCCAAGCTCGACGATCGAGCGTTCCAGAGCCATTGTCAGTTTTCCCCCTGTTATTGTCGGTGCAGCCAATCCCTGAGCCTCGCGCCAGCCACGATACTGGACGCATCAACCCATCACGAGAAAATACTCATGGCCAAGCAAGCACTTATCCTAATTGATATCCAGAACGACTACTTCCCCCAGGGCAAATGGCCACTGGTTGGTGTCGAGGCTGCCGCAGACAAGGCACGACAGCTGCTCCAGGCGTTTCGCCAGGCAGGTGATGCGGTGATCCATGTGCGCCATGAGTTCACCGCCGACGACGCCCCCTTCTTCACGCCTGGCTCCGAAGGCGCGCACTTGCATCCCAAGGTGCTGAACGAGAATGACGAACCGGTGGTGCTCAAGCATTTTGTAAATGCGTTTCGCCAAACCAACCTGCGCGAGGTGCTGGAACAGCGCAGCATCACCGACCTGGTGGTGGTGGGCAGCATGAGCCATATGTGCATCGACGCCGTGGTTCGGGCGGCGGCGGACTATGGCTACACCGTTACCGTGATCCACGATGCCTGTGCCACCCGTGACCTGGAATTCAATGGCAAGACTGTTGCGGCGGCCCAGGTGCATGAGGCCTACATGGCGTCGCTGGCATTTGCCTATGCCAGCGTGGTTTCGGCGGACGAGTTCCTCAAGGCCTGAAAGCTGACTGTCAGCGCGTGGCGATAATGAACAGGCGTGGAAACGGCAGCAACACTGTGCCATCGGCCAGGGCCGGGTAAGCCTCGCGGATGCGCGCCAGATAGGTGTCAAGGAAGGCGCCTTGCTCGGCCTCATCCAGCAACGCCAGGAATGGCCGCAGGCCCGTGCCCTTGAACCACTCCACCACCGCCTCATGGCCGCTGAGCGGGTGGTAATAAGTGGTGTGCCATACATCCACGGCACTGCAATGCTTGCTCAGCAATTCAAAGTAGTAACTCGCCGGGTGACGCGCTTCATGTTTGACCGCGCCGATCTTCCCCGCCCACGGCCCTTGCGCTGCCACTTCACGGGCCAGGCGATGGGCGGGTTCGTTGAGGTTGTCTGGGGTTTGCACCGCCAGCGTACCGCCCGGTGCCAGTTGCGCCACCAGGTGCGGGTAGAGGCTGGCGTGGTCGGGCACCCACTGCAGCGAGGCGTTGGCAAGGATCACATCGAACTGTTGCGCAGGCTGCCAGGCGCCGATATCGGCCTGCTCAAAGCGCAGCGCCGGCAAGCGTTTGCGGGCATCGGCCAACATGTCGTCGGAGCTGTCCATGCCACAGACTTGCGCTCGCGGGAACCTCTGGGCCAACACTTGCGTGGAGTTGCCTGGCCCACACCCCAGGTCGACGGCGGTACGCACCTCGGTATTGGGTATGGCCGCCACTAGGTCGTGGACGGGGCGGGTACGCTGCTGTTCAAACAACGTGTATTGCTTGGCTGACCAGGTCATCACGGCGTTCCTACTTTTTTGTCGGTGGGCACAGCCTAAATCTTGTGAGCCACGAGGACAAACTCCTGGATTGGTGGCGCAGGCAATGGCGCCATTGCATCTGGCAACGTGCCTTCACGGGTTAAAGCGGTTTTGAGCGCGGGTGATTAGCGCAGCATTAAAAGCTGCTTATCTTCCCGGCGCGACACTCGCGAAATCGGACTAACCTTATTTTCGACCAGCCTAGGTGCGACCTTTGAAATGGTCACGAATAAAAGAGGCCAGCGTAGTGTCCACGGACGATTTTTCTGGCTATCGCAGCCACATCAATACGTCATTGGAGCTATGCCATGGCTTATCTTAAAACACGTGAAGGCAACGATATTTTTTACAAAGATTGGGGTAGCGGCCAACCCGTAATGTTTTGCCACGGATGGCCGCTAAACAGCGACAGTTGGGAGTCGCAGATGTTGCATTTCGCCAACAACGGTTTTCGTGCCATTGCGCATGACCGCCGAGGGCATGGCCGCTCAAGCCAGCCCTAGGATGGCAATGACATGGACCACTACGCCGATGATCTGGCGGAACTGATCGAACACCTGGATCTGACCAACCTGATACTTTTCGGGTTTTCTACCGGCGGGGGTGAAGTTGCCCGCTATATCGCGCGTCATGGCACTGCCCGTGTAGCAAAGGCAGGGTTGATCTGCTCGGTAACGCCCCTGATGTTGCAGACCCCCAGCAACCCATACGGCACTCCAATCGAGGTTTTCGATGGGATGCGTGCCAACTCCATCGCTAATCGCTCGCAGCTGTATCTTGATCTGGCCAGTGGCCCATTCTTCGGATTCAACCGCGCGGGTATCGAACGTTCCCAAGGCTTGATCAATTCGTTCTGGATGCAGGGTGTAATGGGCGGGCACATCAACACCTTCGATAGCATCAAGGCATTTTCAGAGACTGACTTTCGGGAGGACCTGACGCACTTCAGTATGCCGACGCTCATTATCCATGGCAGTGACGATCAAATCGTGCCAATCCGTCCATCGGCACTGGAGAGCCAACGTTTGATTCCACACGCCCTTTTGCAGGTGTATAGCGGCGCACCTCATGGGCTGACCGACACTCACAAGCAGCGAGTTAACGACGATATGTTGAACTTCGCACAGCTTTGAGCTGAATAATGGGCATGAAAAAACCGCGTAGCCTGGTCGGCGGCGCGGTTTTCAATTTGCAGCGTTTGGCTTCGATACCTTAGAACGGGATATCGTCATCAAAGCTGTCAAAGTCAGCGGCCGGCTGCGGTGCCGCCTGCTGTGGCGCTGGACGCGACTCACGCTGTGGCTGCTGGCTTGGCTGCGGACGCGACTGCTGTGGACGCGGCGCCGAGTTGGACATACCGCCCTGGCCCTGTTGGTCGCCCTGTGGACGGCCGCCCAGCAGTTGCATGGTGCCTTGCATGTCGACCACGATTTCGGTGGTGTAACGCTTGATACCGTCTTTTTCCCACTCGCGGGTCTGCAGTTTGCCTTCGATGTAGACCTGCGAACCCTTGCGCAGGTATTCACCGGCGATCTCTGCAACCTTGCCGAACATCGATACACGGTGCCATTCGGTTTTCTCGACCTTCTGGCCGGTCTGCTTGTCGGTCCATTGTTCGCTGGTCGCCAGACTCAGGTTGGTCACGGCGTTACCGTTAGGCAAGTAGCGAACTTCGGGATCCTGGCCGCATGTACCGACCAATATGACTTTGTTAACCCCACGGGCCATAACGTTCTCCTAGGCTGGGCGCGCTGTCGGCACTGGGTTGACCAGTTGCTCGAGCGTCGCGCGATCCAATAGTTCGGTGTCCAATTTGATGTAAATGGCCGCCTCTTCAGCGACCACGACTGCATCTGTTACCCCTACGACGGCCTTCAGGCGCTCTACCAGACCGCTTTCACGGATCGCCTCGGGCGATAGCGGCAAACGCAGACTTGTGACGTAGGGAGGTTCGCGCATGGTAACAGCAAAGACCAGCCAAAGTGCAGCCAGCCCGGCGCATCCGAGGAACACAACCGACAAACCGCCATGCTGGAACATCCAGCCGCCCATGATGCCGCCCAGCGCCGAACCAAGGAACTGACTGGTGGAATACACCCCCATTGCCGTGCCTTTGCCGCCTGCCGGTGAAACTTTACTGATCAGCGAAGGCAGTGACGCCTCCAGCAGGTTGAACGCGGTGAAAAACACCACCGTGCCGATTACCAGTGCCCGTAGGCTGTCGCCGAACTGCCAGAAGAATAGTTCAGTGAGCATCAATGTCGCGACGGCGCCGAGCAAAACTCGTTTCATTTTGCGTTTCTTCTCGCCGTAGATGATGAACGGGATCATGGCGAAGAATGAAATCAACAAGGCGGTGAGGTAGACCCACCAGTGCTGCTCCTTGGGCAACCCGGCTTTTTCCACCAGGGCCAGGGGCAAGGCGACGAAGCTGCACATCAGCATCGCATGCAATACAAAGATACCTAAATCCAGGCGCAGCAGGTCGGGGTGCTTGAGCGTCGGCAGCAATGCTTGCTTTGCCACGCCCGATTCACGGTGCTGCAGCGGCCCGGTGGAGCGCGGCACCATAAAGGCCACGATCACGATCCCGACCAGCGCCATGCCGCCGGTGGCCAGGAACAGGCCGTGCAAGCCGAACGCGCGGGTCAGCAGCGGGCCAACCACCATCGCAACGGCAAACGAAAGACCGATGGTCATGCCAATCATGGCCATGGCCTTGGTGCGATGCTGCTCGCGGGTCAGATCTGACAGCAGCGCCATCACCGCCGCAGAAATCGCCCCGGCACCTTGCAGGATACGTCCGGCGATCACGCCCCAGATCGAATCGGCATTGGCTGCCAGCACGCTGCCCAGGGCGAACACGATCAGCCCCAGGTAGATCACCGGCCGGCGGCCAATGCGGTCGGAAATGATCCCGAACGGAATCTGGAAAATCGCCTGGGTCAGACCATAGGCACCAATCGCCAGGCCAATCAAGGCCGGGGTCGCGCCAGCGAGGTCCATGCCATAGGTCGCCAGTACCGGCAACACCATGAACATGCCCAGCATACGGAAGGCGAACACCAGGGCCAGACCGCTTGCCGCTCGGGTCTCGCCGCTACTCATGCGTTCGCTGTGGGGATCGTGCATGGAAAAACCTCGTGTGAACCGGCGGCGATTCTACCAGTCCCATCGATTGAGAGGGTATATGCGGCGCTTTGCCGCGCAGCTTTCATGTAAGGCTGAAATGGGCAAACCGACAGTGTATATTCATCCAGTCTTTAGCCGTATACTCCTGCATTATTTATACGCCCGCCGTGCGAGGCCATCTTGGACAAGATCCTGATTCGTGGGGCTAGAACCCACAACCTGAAGAACATCGACCTGACCCTGCCCCGGGACAAACTGATTGTCATCACCGGCTTGTCCGGGTCCGGCAAGTCATCGCTGGCGTTCGATACGCTGTATGCCGAAGGCCAGCGTCGTTATGTGGAGTCGCTGTCGGCCTATGCCCGGCAGTTCCTGTCGATGATGGAAAAGCCTGATGTCGACACCATTGAAGGCCTGTCGCCAGCCATTTCCATCGAACAGAAGTCGACTTCTCACAACCCACGCTCCACCGTGGGCACCATCACCGAAATCTACGACTACCTGCGCCTGCTGTACGCACGCGTAGGTATTCCACGCTGCCCGGATCACGATATCCCGCTGGAAGCCCAGACCGTCAGCCAGATGGTTGACCTGGTGCTGGCCCAGCCGGAAGGCGCCAAGCTGATGCTGTTGGCGCCGGTGATCCGCGAGCGCAAGGGCGAACACCTGTCGGTCTTCGAAGAGCTGCGCGCCCAGGGTTTTGTCCGCGCCCGGATCAACGGCAAGCTGTATGAGCTGGACGAAGCACCGAAGCTGGATAAGCAGAAGAAGCACACCATTGATGTGGTGGTCGACCGCTTCAAGGTACGTGCCGACCTGCAGCAACGCCTGGCGGAGTCGTTCGAGACCGCGCTGAAGCTGGCGGACGGTATCGCCCTGGTCGCACCGATGGACGACGAGCCCGGTGAAGAAATCATCTTCTCTGCACGCTTCGCCTGCCCGATCTGCGGCCATGCCATCAGCGAACTGGAACCCAAGCTGTTCTCTTTCAACAATCCGGCCGGCGCCTGCCCGACCTGTGACGGGTTGGGGGTCAAGCAGTTCTTCGATATCAAGCGTCTGGTCAATGGCGACCTGACGCTGGCGGAGGGCGCCATACGCGGCTGGGACCGGCGCAATGTCTACTACTTCCAGATGCTCGGGTCGTTGGCTGCCCACTATAAATTCAGCCTGGAAGTACCGTTCAACGAGCTACCTGCAGAGCAGCAGAAAGTCATCCTGCATGGCAGCGGCTCGCAGAACGTCGATTTCAAATACCTGAATGACCGTGGCGATATCGTCAAGCGCTCCCACCCATTCGAAGGCATCGTGCCCAACCTGGAGCGCCGCTACCGGGAAACCGAGTCGGCCAGCGTGCGCGAGGAACTGGCCAAGTTCCTCAGCACCCAGCCCTGCCCGGATTGCCGTGGCACCCGCTTGCGTCGCGAGGCACGCCACGTATGGGTGGGCGAGAAAACATTGCCCGCAGTGACCAACCTGCCCATCGGTGATGCCTGCGAATACTTCGGTGTATTGAAGCTGACCGGGCGACGCGGCGAGATTGCCGACAAGATCCTCAAGGAGATCCGCGAGCGCCTGCAGTTCCTGGTGAATGTGGGCCTGGATTACCTGTCCCTGGACCGCAGTGCCGACACCCTGTCCGGCGGCGAAGCCCAGCGCATTCGCCTGGCCAGCCAGATCGGTGCAGGCCTGGTGGGCGTGCTGTACATCCTCGACGAGCCTTCAATCGGCCTGCACCAGCGCGACAATGATCGCTTGCTGGGCACGCTCAAGCACCTGCGTGATATCGGCAACACGGTGATCGTGGTCGAGCACGATGAGGATGCCATTCGCCTGGCGGACTATGTGGTCGATATCGGCCCCGGCGCTGGCGTCCATGGCGGGCACATCGTTGCCCAGGGCACGCCAGCCGAAGTCATGGCCCACCCGGACTCCCTGACCGGCAAATACTTGTCTGGCCGGGTCAAAATCGAGGTGCCAGCCAAGCGTACGCCACGCAACAAAAAACAGGCGCTGCACCTCAAGGGCGCGCGCGGCAACAATCTGCGCAATGTCGACCTGGAAATCCCCTTGGGCCTGCTGACCTGCGTCACCGGTGTTTCCGGGTCAGGCAAATCCACGCTGATCAACAACACCCTGTTCCCCCTCAGCGCCACGGCGTTGAACGGCGCCACCACCCTGGAAGCTGCAGCGCATGACAGCATCAAGGGCCTGGAGCTCCTGGACAAGGTGGTGGATATCGACCAGAGCCCGATTGGTCGCACCCCCCGCTCCAACCCGGCGACCTATACCGGGCTGTTCACGCCGATTCGCGAACTGTTCGCCGGCGTGCCGGAGTCCCGATCCCGGGGTTATGGGCCTGGGCGCTTCTCCTTCAACGTCAAGGGTGGGCGCTGCGAGGCGTGCCAGGGCGACGGCTTGATCAAGGTGGAGATGCACTTCCTACCGGACATCTACGTGCCATGCGATGTGTGCAAGAGTAAGCGCTACAACCGCGAGACCCTGGAGATCAAATACAAGGGCAAGAACATCCATGAAACCCTCGAGATGACCATCGAGGAAGCGCGGGTGTTCTTTGACGCCGTGCCGGCCCTGGCACGCAAGCTTCAGACCCTGATGGACGTGGGCTTGTCGTATATCAAGCTGGGGCAGTCAGCAACAACACTGTCCGGTGGCGAAGCGCAGCGGGTCAAGTTGTCTCGTGAACTCTCCAAGCGCGATACCGGCAAGACCCTGTACATCCTCGACGAGCCAACCACCGGTCTGCACTTCGCGGATATCCAGCAATTGCTCGACGTGCTGCATCGTTTACGCGATCACGGCAACACCGTGGTGGTGATCGAGCACAACCTGGATGTGATCAAGACGGCCGACTGGCTGGTGGACCTTGGGCCGGAAGGTGGCTCCAAGGGTGGGCAGATAATTGCAGTGGGTACGCCGGAGCAGGTTTCCGAGATGCCGCAATCCCATACTGGCTACTATCTGAAGCCGCTGCTGGCGCGCGACCGGGCCTGATTGCCAGGCCCAACAAAAAGCCCCTGTCACCATAGCGGTGACAGGGGCTTTTTTATTGCCGGCTGAATCAGAACTGCGATTGCAGGTAGTTCTCCAGGCCGATCAACTTGATCAGGCCCAACTGCTTTTCCAGCCAGTAGGTGTGATCTTCTTCAGTGTCGTTCAACTGTACGCGCAGGATTTCCCGGGTCACGTAGTCGTTGTGCTTCTCGCAAAGCTCAATGCCCTTGCATAGCGCGGCGCGGACTTTGTACTCCAGGCGCAAGTCGCTGGCGAGCATCTCAGGCACCGTAGTGCCGGTATCCAGGTCGTCAGGACGCATACGCGGCGTGCCTTCGAGCATCAGGATACGACGCATCAGCGCGTCGGCGTGCTGTGCCTCTTCTTCCATTTCGTGGTTGATACGCTCGTAGAGCTCAGTAAAGCCCCAGTCTTCGTACATACGCGAGTGAATGAAATATTGGTCACGAGCTGCCAGTTCGCCCGTCAGCAACGTGTTGAGGTAATCGATTACGTCGGGGTGACCTTGCATCGCCCTACATCTCCCTGCTTGAAAGGCCCTAGTTTGAACCATGCTGACCTGCAGGTCACGGGACGAACGGCAGAAAAGTGAAGATTTCCGGAGAAAAGTAGCTGAAATAACGCAAAAACCGCCCAAATGAGGGCGGTTCTGCTTATCACTTAGAGTTAGTTAAGCGCTACACCCAGTGCAGTTGCGATTCCTTCTCCATAAGCTGGATCGGCCTTGAGGAAGTGTTGCAGTTGACGCTGAACAACATCACTGGAAACCCCAGCCATTGCACCAGCAATGTTGTTGATCAACAGCGCTTTTTGCTCAGCGTTCATCAGGCGGAACAGCGCACCGGCATGGCTGTAGTAATCGGTGTCTTCGCGGTGATCGTAACGATCCGCCGCGCCACTGAGTGCCAAGGCAGGTTCTGCGTACTGCGGAGCCTGCTTAGGCGCATCCCCATAGCTATTAGGCTCGTAGTTGGGAGCCGCGCCACCGTTGCTGCCAAATGCCATGGAGCCATCACGCTGGTAGTTATGGACCGGACTGCGCGAAGCATTCACCGGCAGGTGCTGATGGTTAGTGCCAATCCGGTAGCGGTGCGCGTCAGCGTAAGCGAACACACGGCCTTGCAGCATGCGGTCCGGCGACAGACCGACACCTGGCACCATGTTGCTTGGGCCGAACGCTGCCTGCTCCACTTCGGCGAAGTAGTTCAGTGGGTTGCGGTTCAACTCCAACTCACCGACCTCAATCAGCGGAAACTCTTTTTGCGACCAGGTCTTGGTCACGTCGAAGGGATTCTCGTAGTGAGCGTTGGCCTGGGCTTCAGTCATGATCTGGATGCAGACGCGCCATTTCGGGAAGTCACCACGCTCGATGGCCTCAAACAGATCGCGCTGGGCGTAATCCGGGTCAGTACCCGCAATGCGCGCCGCATCGGCAGGCGCCAGATTCTTGATGCCTTGCTTGGTCTTGTAGTGCCACTTCACCCAGTGACGCTCGCCATTGGCGCTGATCAAGCTGTAGGTATGGCTACCGAAGCCGTGCATGTGACGGTAGCCGTCCGGGATGCCACGGTCTGAAAACAGAATGGTGACCTGGTGCAGCGCCTCAGGCGAATGCGACCAGAAGTCCCACATCATCTGCGCGCTTTTCAGGTTGCTTTGCGGCAGGCGCTTTTGGGTGTGGATAAAGTCAGGGAATTTCAGCGGGTCACGGATAAAGAACACCGGGGTGTTGTTACCGACAATGTCCCAGTTGCCTTCTTCGGTGTAGAACTTCAACGCAAAGCCACGTGGGTCGCGCTCGGTATCTGCGGAGCCGCGCTCGCCACCGACTGTCGAGAAGCGCAGGAAGGTCGGCGTCTGCTTACCAACAGCTTCAAACAGCTTGGCGCTGGTGTACTGGGTGATGTCTTTGGTGACCGTGAAGGTTCCGTACGCTCCCGAGCCTTTGGCGTGTACACGACGCTCTGGGATGTTTTCACGGTTGAAGTGGGCAAGCTTCTCGATCAGGTGGAAGTCGTCGAGCAGCAACGGGCCACGCGGGCCGGCGGAACGGGAATTCTGATTATCGGCAACGGGAGCGCCGCTGGCGGTTGTAAGGGTTTTCTGGCTCATGCTCAATTTCCTCAGGTCAGTCTTGGAACTGCCGGCTAATCGGCTTGGAAGAAGTATTGACCAGGAAGATGACACCATCAAATTTATTAAATCATGCCTATCGATAGTTAATTACTAACGATGTAATGGCTCGCATAGCCAAAACTCAATCAAGACCCGCCATGGGCTTTTCTATCGCCCACAAAAAACCGGGCACTAGGCCCGGTTTTTCGTAGCAGACTGTCGTCTTACTCGGCGGATACAGCTTCGCCAGCAGTAGCACGATCAACCAACTCGACGTACGCCATAGGCGCGTTGTCGCCAGTGCGGAAACCGCACTTGAGGATGCGCAGGTAGCCACCCTCACGGGTAGCATAACGCTTGCCCAGGTCGTTGAAGAGCTTACCAACGATAGCTTTCGAACGGGTACGGTCGAAAGCCAGACGGCGGTTAGCCAGGCTGTCTGTCTTGGCCAAAGTGATCAGCGGCTCAGCAACGCGACGCAGTTCTTTGGCTTTCGGCAGTGTAGTTTTGATCAGCTCGTGCTCGAACAGCGACACCGCCATGTTTTGAAACATGGCCTTGCGGTGCGAGCTGGTACGGCTCAGGTGACGACCACTTTTACGATGACGCATGGTTCATTCCTTACCAAACTCACGTTCGGTGATTACGACGATCAGGCAGTCGCCTTGTCGTCCTTCTTAAGACTTGCAGGCGGCCAGTTGTCGAGGCGCATGCCGAGGGACAGACCGCGGGAGGCCAGAACGTCCTTGATTTCAGTCAAGGATTTCTTGCCCAGGTTCGGAGTCTTCAACAGTTCTACTTCGGTGCGCTGGATCAGGTCACCGATGTAGTAAATGTTTTCCGCCTTAAGGCAGTTAGCCGAACGTACAGTCAGTTCCAGATCGTCAACCGGGCGAAGCAGGATCGGATCGATCTCGTCTTCCTGCTCGATTACCACTGGTTCGCTGTCACCTTTGAGGTCGACGAACGCAGCCAACTGCTGTTGCAGAATGGTTGCAGCGCGGCGAATAGCCTCTTCAGGATCCAGAGTACCGTTGGTTTCCAGATCAATAACCAGCTTGTCCAGGTTAGTACGCTGCTCGACACGGGCGTTTTCCACCACGTATGCGATGCGGCGAACCGGGCTGAACGAAGAGTCAAGCTGCAAGCGACCAATGCTGCGGCTTTCGTCTTCATCGCTCTGACGCGAGTCGGCCGGTTCATAACCACGACCACGAGCTACGGTGAGCTTCATGTTCAAAGCGCCGTTAGACGCCAGGTTAGCGATTACGTGATCGGGGTTAACGATCTCGACATCATGATCCAGCTGAATATCGGCAGCGGTAACCACCCCCGAACCCTTCTTCGACAAGGTCAGCGTAACTTCGTCACGGCCGTGCAGCTTGATAGCCAGACCTTTAAGGTTCAACAGGATTTCAATTACGTCTTCCTGTACACCTTCGATGGCGCTGTACTCGTGGAGCACACCGTCAATCTCGGCCTCGACTACTGCACAGCCGGGCATTGAGGACAACAGGATGCGGCGCAGCGCGTTGCCCAGGGTGTGGCCAAAACCACGCTCGAGAGGCTCGAGAGTGATCTTGGCGCGGGTTGGACTGACAACCTGCACATCAATGTGGCGGGGTGTCAGGAACTCATTTACCGAAATCTGCATGGATGCACCTATTTTCTAGCCCTTACTTGGAGTAGAGCTCGACAATCAGGCTTTCGTTGATGTCGGCGGACAGATCACTGCGAGCAGGAACGTTCTTGAAAACGCCCGACTTCTTCTCAGTGTCTACTTCTACCCATTCTACGCGGCCACGTTGGGCACACAGATCGAGAGCTTGGACAATGCGAAGTTGGTTTTTTGCTTTCTCGCGAATCGCGACCACGTCACCAGCACGAACCTGGTAGGACGGGACGTTAACGGTTTGGCCGTTTACGCTGACGGATTTGTGCGATACCAGCTGACGGGATTCGGCACGAGTCGAACCAAAGCCCATACGGTATACAACGTTGTCCAGACGGCATTCGAGCAGTTGCAGCAGGTTTTCACCGGTTGCACCTTTCTTGCCAGCAGCTTCTTTGTAGTAGCCGCTGAACTGACGCTCGAGAACGCCGTAGATACGACGGACCTTCTGCTTTTCACGCAGTTGGGTGCCGTAGTCGGACTGGCGACCGCGGCGTTGGCCGTGGATACCAGGTGCTGCTTCAATGTTGCACTTCGATTCGATCGCGCGCACGCCGCTCTTCAGAAAGAGATCGGTGCCTTCGCGACGAGCGAGTTTGCATTTTGGACCAATGTAACGAGCCATTCTTTACAATCTCCTGGATTACACGCGGCGCTTCTTCGGCGGACGGCACCCGTTGTGCGGGATTGGCGTCACGTCGGTGATGCTGGCGATCTTATAGCCACAGCCGTTCAAAGCACGGACAGCAGACTCACGACCTGGACCTGGACCCTTGACGTTAACGTCGAGGTTTTTCAGGCCATATTCCAGCGCAGCTTGACCAGCACGTTCAGCAGCTACTTGAGCAGCAAACGGGGTGGACTTGCGGGAACCGCGGAAACCCGAACCACCAGAGGTAGCCCAAGAAAGCGCGTTACCTTGACGGTCGGTGATGGTCACGATGGTGTTGTTAAAAGATGCATGGATGTGGGCGATGCCATCAACCACTGTCTTTTTAACTTTTTTACGAGGACGAGCAGCAGGTTTTGCCATGATAATTTTCCTGTCGATTCGCTGGGGCGATTACTTGCGGATCGGCTTACGCGGACCTTTACGGGTACGCGCGTTAGTCTTGGTACGCTGACCGCGTACTGGAAGACCACGACGATGACGCAGACCGCGATAGCAACCGAGGTCCATCAAACGCTTGATTTTCATGTTGATTTCGCGACGCAGGTCACCTTCAGTGGTGAACTTCGCCACTTCGCCACGCAGCAATTCAATCTGCTCGTCGCTCAGATCCTTGATCTTAGCGGCTGGGTTTACCCCAGCAACTGCGCAAATTTTCTGCGCAGTAGTGCGACCAACACCATAGATGTAGGTCAGCGAGATAACAGTGTGCTTGTTATCTGGAATGTTAACGCCTGCAATACGGGCCATTCAGTGGGACTCCAATTGACAGCTACCTACGCCCCGGAAGCCAAGAAATAGGGCGCGAGATAATATCGCTGTAATAACAAATAATCAACCCGGCAGCGCACTAGCTGCCGGGCTTCAAGCGGATCACACTCAGCCTTGGCGCTGTTTGTGACGCGGTTCCGCGCTGCAAATTACTCGAACAACACCTTCGCGGCGAATAATCTTGCAGTTACGGCACAGCTTTTTCACCGATGCACGAACTTTCATCACCAACTCCTCGAACCTTATGGGGTACTCAGCGCAACATGCCGCTGCCGTAGCCCTTCAGGTTGGCTTTCTTCATCAGGGATTCGTACTGGTGCGAAACGAGGTGCGATTGTACTTGGGACATGAAGTCCATCACAACCACGACGACGATCAGCAACGAGGTCCCGCCAAGGTAGAACGGAACGTTGGCTGCAACCACCAGGAACTGGGGCAACAAGCACACGGCCGTCATATATAGAGCACCGAACAGGGTCAAACGGGTCAGAACGCCATCAATGTAGCGCGCCGACTGCTCGCCCGGACGAATACCCGGAATAAAGGCACCGGACTTCTTCAGGTTTTCCGCTACGTCTTTCGGATTGAACATCAACGCCGTATAGAAGAAGCAGAAGAAAATAATCCCTGCACTAAACAGCAGAATATTCAACGGCTGACCAGGAGCGATCGACTGCGAGATGTCCTGCAACCAGCCCATACCTTCAGACTGACCGAACCAGGCACCCAACGAAGCCGGAAACAGCAAAATGCTGCTCGCGAAGATAGCAGGAATAACACCGGCCATATTCACTTTCAGCGGCAAGTGGCTGGTCTGCGCAGCGAAGACCTTGCGGCCCTGCTGACGCTTAGCGTAGTGAACAGCAATACGACGCTGACCACGCTCAATGAACACCACAAAACCGATAATCGCTACTGCCAGCAAACCGATGGCAACCAAGGCGAAGATATTGATATCACCCTGACGCGCAGACTCGAAAGACTGCCCGATTGCCCTCGGAAGACCGGCGACGATACCTGCGAAAATCAACATCGAGATACCGTTGCCAACACCACGCTCAGTAATCTGCTCACCCAGCCACATCATGAACATCGCACCAGCCACAAATGTGGTTACCGCGACGAAATGGAAGCCAAAGTCACCAGTGAACGCTACGCCCTGCCCTGCCAGACCGATGGACATGCCAACAGCCTGGACAAGAGCAAGAACGACAGTGAGGTAGCGGGTGTACTGGCTAATCTTGCGACGACCAGCTTCACCTTCCTTCTTCAACTGCTCCAGCTGCGGGCTGACGGCGCTCATCAACTGCATGATGATCGATGCCGAAATGTACGGCATGATCCCCAGTGCAAAGATGCTCATCCGCTCCAGCGCGCCGCCGGAAAACATGTTGAACAAGCTAAGAATGGTCCCCTCATTCTGTCGAAACAGGTCTGCGAGTCGGTCCGGGTTGATACCTGGAACCGGGATGTGTGCGCCTATTCGGTAGACGATAATCGCCAGGAACAGAAAACGCAGACGAGCCCAAAGTTCAGACATACCGCCTTTGCCGAGCGCTGAGAGAGCACCTTGCTTAGCCATTTATTCCTCGAACTTGCCGCCAGCTGCTTCGATAGCCGAACGCGCACCTTTGGTGGCGCCGATTCCCTTGCCGATAGTGACAGCGCGAGTCACTTCACCGGACAGCATGATTTTCACACGCTGTACGTTGACGTTGATCACGTTGGCATCTTTCAGGGTCTGCAGAGTAACGATGTCGCCTTCCACTTTAGCCAGTTCGGACAAACGCACTTCTGCGCGATCCATGGCCTTCAGGGAAACGAAACCGAACTTCGGCAGGCGACGATGCAGCGGCTGTTGACCGCCTTCAAAGCCTGGAGCGATGGTGCCACCGGAGCGGGAGGTTTGACCTTTGTGGCCACGGCCACCAGTCTTACCCAAACCGCTACCGATACCACGGCCCGGACGATGCTTTTCGCGACGGGAACCCGGCGCTGGACTCAGATCATTGAGTTTCATCGATTAACCCTCGACACGCAGCATGTAGTAAGCCTTGTTGATCATCCCGCGATTCTCGGGAGTATCCTGGACTTCTACAGTGTGACCGATGCGACGCAGACCCAAACCCTTAACGCACAATTTGTGGTTAGGGATGCGGCCGGTCATGCTTTTGATCAGCGTTACTTTAACGGTAGCCATGATCAGAAGATCTCCTTGACGCTTTTGCCACGCTTGGCGGCAATGGATTCAGGAGATTGCATAGCTTTCAAACCTTTGAAAGTGGCGTGAACCACGTTTACCGGGTTAGTCGAGCCGTAGCACTTGGCCAGAACGTTCTGAACGCCAGCAACCTCGAGGACAGCACGCATAGCGCCGCCAGCGATGATACCGGTACCTTCAGAGGCAGGCTGCATGTACACCTTCGAAGCGCCATGGGCAGACTTCATTGCGTACTGCAGGGTGGTGCCGTTCAGGTCAACTTGGATCATGTTGCGACGAGCAGCTTCCATTGCCTTCTGGATCGCAGCAGGCACTTCACGCGACTTGCCACGGCCGAAGCCAACACGGCCCTTACCATCACCAACCACGGTCAACGCGGTGAAGGTGAAGATACGGCCGCCTTTAACGGTCTTGGCTACGCGGTTAACTTGAACCAGCTTCTCAATGTAGCCTTCGTCGCGCTTTTGGTCGTTATTTGACATAACTTAGAACTCCAGCCCAGCTTCACGAGCAGCATCAGCCAGCGCTTTAACGCGGCCGTGGTACTTGAAGCCAGAGCGGTCGAAAGCCACTTGCGAGACGCCAGCGGCCTTAGCACGCGTAGCGACCAGCTGGCCAACCTTAGTGGCCGCGTCGATGTTGCCAGTGGCACCATCACGCAGTTCTTTATCCAAAGTCGAGGCGCTTGCCAGGACTTTGTTGCCGTCGGCCGAGATGACCTGGGCGTAGATGTGCTGCGACGAGCGGAACACGCAGAGACGCACGACTTCGAGTTCGTGCATTTTCAGGCGTGCTTTGCGAGCGCGACGCAGTCGAGTAACTTTTTTGTCGGTCATTTGCTATGCCCTACTTCTTCTTGGCTTCTTTACGACGGACGACTTCGTCCGCGTAGCGCACACCTTTGCCTTTGTACGGCTCTGGTGGACGGAAGTCGCGGATCTCGGCAGCCACTTGACCTACCAGCTGCTTATCGATGCCCTTGATCAGGATATCGGTCTGGCTAGGAGTTTCAGCGGTGATGCCTTCCGGCAGTTCGTAATCCACTGGGTGCGAGAAGCCAAGGGCCAGGTTCAAAACCGTGCCTTTTGCTTGCGCTTTGTAACCAACACCGACCAGCTGGAGCTTACGCTCGAAGCCTTGGCTTACGCCTTGGACCATGTTGTTTACCAACGCACGCGTGGTACCGGCCATTGCGCGAGTTTGTTGATCGCCATTGCGAGCAGCGAAACGCAGCTCACCAGCTTCTTCAACGATCTCAACGGACGAATGGATGTTCAGTTCAAGAGTACCCTTGGCACCCTTCACCGAAAGCTGTTGGCCTGCGAATTTTACTTCGACACCGGCTGGCAGCTTAACGGGGTTCTTAGCGACGCGAGACATGCTTATCCCCCCTTAGAACACAGTGCAAAGAACTTCGCCGCCGACACCGGCAGCGCGCGCAGCACGATCCGTCATCACACCTTTGTTGGTGGAGACGATAGACACACCGAGACCGCCACGAACTTTCGGCAGATCTTCAACGGACTTGTACTGACGCAGGCCTGGACGGCTAACGCGCTTCACTTCCTCGATGACCGGACGGCCTTCGAAGTACTTCAGCTCGATGGACAGCAGTGGCTTGATTTCGCTGCTGATCTGATAACCCGCAATGTAGCCTTCGTCTTTCAGGACTTTGGCAACAGCTACCTTCAACGTGGAAGATGGCATGCTTACGACGGACTTTTCAGCCATCTGGGCATTACGGATACGAGTTAGCATGTCCGCTAACGGGTCCTGCATACTCATGGGCTAGACGCTCCTAATACAAAAAAATTAGCCTTGCGGCTACATATGTCACCGAGAATCTCCGAGCATAAAACACACGGGCTCAGGCGAGCCGCGTATTTTAGACACACTCCGGAAATGAAACAAGCCCCAAAAGGGGCTTGTTCCAGATTCTAGGCCACCGGTGGTCAGTATCTTGCGATCCTGACCACCTGGACTTCGAAAGTACTTACCAGCTGGCTTTAACCAGACCTGGTACGTCACCACGCATTGCCGCTTCACGCAGTTTGTTACGGCCGAGGCCGAACTTGCGGTAAACGCCGTGTGGACGACCGGTCAGGCGGCAGCGGTTACGCATGCGCGAGGCGCTTGCGTCACGTGGCTGCTTCTGCAGAGCTACTGTAGCTTCCCAACGCGCCTCTGGACTTGCGTTCAGATCAACGATGATAGCTTTCAGTGCTGCACGCTTCTTGGCGTACTTGGCAACCGTGAGCTGACGCTTCAGCTCGCGGTTTTTCATGCTCATCTTGGCCATGGTCCTACTCCAATCAGTTGCGGAACGGGAATTTGAACGCACGCAGCAGAGCGCGGCCTTCATCATCGTTCTTGGCAGTGGTGGTCAGGGTGATGTCCAGACCGCGGAGAGCATCGATCTTGTCGTAGTCGATTTCCGGGAAGATGATCTGCTCTTTCACGCCCATGCTGTAGTTACCACGACCATCGAAGGACTTGGCATTCAGGCCGCGGAAGTCGCGAACCCGAGGCAGGGAGATCGACAGCAGACGATCCAGGAACTCGTACATACGCTCACGGCGCAGAGTCACTTTGACACCGATCGGCCAACCTTCACGGACTTTAAAGCCAGCGATGGATTTCCGAGCGTAAGTCACAACGACTTTTTGACCGGTGATCTTTTCCAGGTCAGCAACAGCGTGCTCGATGACTTTTTTGTCACCGATCGCTTCGCCCAGACCCATGTTCAGGGTGATTTTGGTAACGCGCGGAACTTCCATCACGTTCGAAAGCTTAAGTTCTTCCTTAAGCTTCGGAGCGATTTCCTTCCGGTAAATCTCTTTTAGTCGTGCCATGGTCTTATCTACCTAGCAGTGTTCAAGCATCAACCGCTTTTTGGGTCGACTTGAAGACACGAATTTTCTTACCGTCTTCTACTTTGAAACCAACGCGGTCAGCCTTGTTGGTTTCGCCGTTGAAGATGGCGACGTTAGAAGCGTGCAATGGCGCTTCTTTCTCGACGATACCGCCCTGTACGCCCGACGCGGGGTTAGGCTTGGTATGACGCTTGACCAGGTTCAGACCACCAATGACCAGACGGTCATCAGCAAGAACCTTCAGCACCTTACCGCGCTTACCTTTGTCTTTGCCGGCGATCACGATGATCTCGTCGTCACGACGAATCTTTTGCATGTCGGATCTCCTTACAGCACTTCTGGGGCGAGCGAGACGATCTTCATGAACTTCTCAGTACGAAGTTCACGGGTCACTGGCCCAAAGATACGGGTGCCGATCGGCTCTTGCTTGTTGTTCAGAAGAACAGCAGCGTTGCCATCAAAGCGGATAATGGAGCCATCAGCACGACGTACGCCGTGACGAGTGCGGACTACAACAGCAGTCATCACTTGGCCTTTTTTCACTTTACCGCGAGGAATTGCTTCCTTGACGGTAACTTTGATGATGTCACCGATACCAGCGTAACGACGATGGGAGCCACCCAGCACCTTGATGCACATAACACGGCGAGCGCCGCTGTTATCGGCCACATCGAGCATGGATTGAGTCTGAATCATATAATTTCTCCGACCCCTAGTCCTTAGACTTCCACAGCGCGTTCGAGAACATCAACCAGCGCCCAAGACTTAGTCTTGGCCAGCGGACGAGTTTCACGAATAGTGACTTTGTCGCCGATGTGGCACTGGTTGGTTTCGTCGTGCGCGTGCAGCTTAGTCGAACGCTTAACATATTTACCGTAGATCGGGTGCTTAACGCGACGCTCGATCAAAACGGTGATGGTTTTGTCCATCTTGTCGCTGACAACACGGCCAGTCAGCGTACGGACAGTCTTTTCGGCTTCAGCCATGATCACTTACCTGCCTGCTGGTTGAGCACAGTCTTCACGCGAGCAATGTCACGCTTAACTTGCGAGAGCAGATGAGACTGCCCCAACTGGCCAGTTGCTTTCTGCATACGCAGATTGAACTGGTCGCGCAGCAGGCCGAGCAGTTGCTCGTTCAGCTGCTGTGCGGATTTTTCACGAAGTTCATTCGCTTTCATCACATCACCGTCCGTTTAACAAAGGCGGTGGCGAGCGGCAGCTTTGCAGCAGCCAGGGCAAAAGCCTCACGCGCCAGCTCTTCAGTTACACCCTCGATTTCATACAGGACTTTGCCTGGCTGAATCTGGGCTACCCAGTATTCCACGTTACCCTTACCTTTACCCATCCGAACCTCGAGAGGCTTTTTGGAGATCGGCTTGTCCGGGAATACACGGATCCAGATCTTGCCGCCACGTTTTACGTGACGGGTCAGTGCACGACGCGCTGACTCGATCTGACGAGCGGTGAGACGACCACGAGCTACAGACTTCAGCGCGAACTCGCCGAAGCTGACTTTGCTACCGCGCTGAGCCAGACCACGGTTGTGGCCTGTCATCTGCTTGCGGAACTTCGTACGCTTAGGTTGCAACATTTGGCGTACCCCTTACTTAGCAGCTTTTTTACGAGGCGCTGGTGCTTGTGGTTTCAGTTCTTCTTGGCGACCACCAATTACTTCGCCTTTGAAGATCCAAACCTTTACACCGATCACACCGTAAGTGGTGTGAGCTTCGTAGTTGGCATAGTCGATGTCGGCACGCAGGGTGTGCAACGGCACACGACCTTCGCGATACCATTCAGTACGTGCGATTTCAGCACCGCCGAGACGACCGCTCACTTGGATTTTGATGCCCTTGGCACCAATACGCATTGCGTTCTGCACGGCGCGCTTCATAGCACGACGGAACATTACGCGGCGCTCCAGCTGCTGAGCTACGCTCTGCGCAACCAGCATACCGTCGAGCTCCGGCTTGCGGATCTCTTCGATATTGATGTGCACAGGCACACCCATTTGCTTGGTCAGGTCCTGACGCAGTTTCTCAACATCTTCACCTTTCTTCCCGATAACGATACCTGGACGAGCGGTGTGGATGGTGATACGTGCAGTTTGAGCCGGACGATGGATATCGATACGGCTTACGGACGCGCTTTTTAGTTTGTCTTGGAGATACTCACGCACCTTCAGATCAGCGAACAAATAGTCCGCATAAGTCCGACCGTCTGCGTACCAGACGGAGGTGTGCTCCTTGACGATTCCCAGGCGAATGCCAATGGGATGTACTTTCTGACCCATCTCTTCGACTCCGTTACTTGTCAGCAACCTTGACAGTGATATGGCAAGACCGCTTGACGATGCGATCAGCACGGCCTTTGGCACGCGGCATGATACGCTTCAGCGAACGCCCTTCGTTGACGAAAACGGTGCTGACCTTCAGGTCATCAACGTCTGCGCCTTCGTTATGCTCGGCGTTGGCTACGGCCGACTCCAGCACTTTCTTCATGATCTCGGCGGCTTTCTTACTGCTGAAAGCCAACAGGTTGAGCGCTTCGCCCACCTTCTTCCCGCGGATCTGGTCGGCGACCAAGCGGGCTTTCTGGGCGGAGATTCGAGCGCCCGACAACTTAGCGGCTACTTCCATTTCCTAACCCCTTAACGCTTGGCTTTCTTGTCTGCCACGTGCCCACGGTAAGTGCGGGTACCGGCAAACTCGCCCAGTTTGTGGCCGACCATGTCTTCGTTAACGAGAACTGGGACGTGTTGACGACCGTTGTGTACTGCGATGGTCAAACCGACCATTTGTGGCAGGATCATAGAACGGCGCGACCAGGTCTTAACTGGTTTGCGATCGTTCTTTTCCGCCGCCACTTCGATCTTCTTCAGTAGGTGAAGATCAATAAAAGGACCTTTTTTCAGAGAACGTGGCACTGTCGTATCCCTCTATTTACTTGCGACGACGGACGATCATTTTGTCGGTACGCTTATTACCACGAGTCTTCGCGCCCTTAGTCGGGAAGCCCCATGGCGATACCGGATGACGACCACCAGAGGTACGACCTTCACCACCACCGTGTGGGTGGTCAACCGGGTTCATGGCAACACCACGAACGGTTGGGCGAACGCCACGCCAGCGTTTGGCACCAGCTTTACCCAGCGAACGCAGGCTGTGCTCGGAGTTCGAGACTTCGCCCAGGGTCGCACGGCATTCAGCCAGTACTTTACGCATCTCACCAGAACGCAGACGCAGGGTCACGTAGACACCTTCACGAGCGATCAGCTGAGCCGAAGCACCAGCGGAACGAGCGATCTGTGCGCCTTTACCTGGCTTCAATTCGATGCCGTGTACGGTGCTACCAACTGGAATGTTACGCAGTTGCAGAGCGTTGCCCGGCTTGATCGGTGCCAGGGCACCTGCGATCAGCTGGTCGCCAGCACTCACGCCTTTAGGCGCGATGATATAGCGACGCTCGCCATCTGCGTACAGCAGCAGAGCGATGTGAGCAGTACGGTTTGGATCGTATTCGATACGCTCGACAGTGGCAGAGATGCCATCTTTGTCGTTGCGACGGAAATCGACCAGACGATAATGCTGCTTATGGCCACCACCGATGTGACGAGTGGTAATACGACCATTGTTGTTACGACCACCAGTCTTCGATTTCTTCTCGAGCAGCGGTGCGTGAGGAGCGCCTTTATGCAGCTCCTGGTTGACCACCTTGACCACAAAACGGCGGCCAGGGGAAGTCGGTTTGCATTTAACGATTGCCATGATGCACCCCTTCCTTACTCAGCACTGCTGCTGAAATCGAGATCTTGGCCTGGCTGAAGGGAGATAACTGCCTTCTTCCAGTCATTACGCTTGCCCAGACCGCGAGCAGTGCGCTTGCTCTTACCCAGAACATTCAGGGTAGTAACACGCTCTACTTTCACGCTGAACAGGCTTTCGACGGCCTTCTTGATTTCCAGCTTGGTTGCGTCAGTTGCAACCTTGAAAACGAACTGGCCTTTCTTGTCAGCCAGAACCGTAGCCTTTTCGGAAACGTGCGGGCCAAGCAGAACTTTAAATACGCGTTCCTGGTTCATCCCAGCAGCTCCTCGAATTTCTTCACGGCCGACACGGTGATCAACACCTTGTCGTATGCGATCAGACTAACTGGATCGGAACCTTGCACGTCACGTACATCAACGTGTGGCAGGTTGCGAGCAGCCAGGTACAGGTTCTGATCAACAGCTTCGGACACGATCAAAACGTCGGTCAGATTCATGTTGTTC
Organism: Pseudomonas proteolytica; assembly: GCF_007858275.1. Taxonomy (GTDB): domain Bacteria; phylum Pseudomonadota; class Gammaproteobacteria; order Pseudomonadales; family Pseudomonadaceae; genus Aquipseudomonas; species Aquipseudomonas proteolytica. The sequence continues at coordinate 21,092 of NZ_VFEV01000036.1, read as the reverse complement.
AGCTTGCCCAGCAGATCTTTGGTTTTTGGACCTTCAACAGCGAAGTCCTGAACCACGACCAGACGATCAGTACGCACGAGTTCAGCAAGGATGGAGCGCAGTGCTGCGCGATACATCTTCTTGTTGAGCTTCTGAGAGTGATCCTGTGGACGAGCTGCGAAAGTGGTACCGCCGCCACGCCAGATTGGGCTACGGATAGTACCGGCACGAGCACGGCCAGTACCTTTCTGACGCCAAGGGCGCTTACCGCCACCACGAACGTCGGAACGGGTCTTTTGCTGCTTGCTACCTTGACGGCCGCCGGCCATGTAGGCCACGACTGCTTGGTGAACGAGCGTCTCGTTGAATTCGCCGCCAAATGTCAGTTCGGAAACTTCGATCGCTTGAGCGTCATTTACATTTAATTGCATGTCAGCTTCCCCTTAACCGCGAGCCTTGGCCGCTGGACGTACAACCAGGTTGCCGCCAGTAGCGCCAGGAACAGCACCCTTGACCAACAACAGATTGCGTTCAGCGTCGACGCGCACTACTTCGAGGGACTGCACGGTCACGCGCTCAGCGCCCATATGACCGGACATTTTTTTGCCCTTGAATACACGACCAGGAGTCTGGCACTGGCCAATAGAGCCCGGGACGCGGTGGGAAACGGAGTTACCGTGAGTGTTGTCTTGGCCACGGAAATTCCAACGCTTGATCGTACCCTGGAAGCCTTTACCTTTGGACTGACCGGTTACATCAACCAGTTGACCAGCGGCGAAGATTTCAGCGTTGATCAGATCGCCAGCCTGGTAGTCACCATCTTCAAGACGGAACTCCATGACAGTACGACCAGCTGCAACGTTTGCTTTAGCGAAGTGACCTGCTTGAGCAGCAGTCACGCGCGAAGCACGACGCTCGCCGACAGTGACTTGCACTGCACGATAGCCATCGGTTTCTTCAGTTTTGAACTGGGTGACGCGATTCGGCTCGATCTCAATGACCGTGACCGGAATGGAGACACCTTCTTCGGTGAAAATACGGGTCATACCGCATTTACGACCGACTACACCAATAGTCATGTTGTAAACCTCATGAGTGTACGGGGCTTTCACCCGCTATGGCCGCCCATTTCAGAGCGTTACACGACTAAGACCCGAGTCTTAGCCGAGGCTGATCTGTACTTCCACACCGGCCGCCAGATCAAGCTTCATAAGAGCATCAACGGTTTTATCCGTTGGCTGGACGATGTCCAGAACGCGCTTATGAGTACGGATCTCGTACTGGTCACGCGCGTCTTTGTTGACGTGCGGGGAGACCAGAACGGTGAACCGCTCTTTGCGGGTAGGCAGTGGAATAGGACCACGCACTTGTGCCCCAGTACGTTTCGCGGTTTCCACGATTTCCTGGGTGGATTGGTCGATCAGGCGATGGTCAAAAGCCTTCAACCTGATACGGATTTGCTGATTTTGCATTGGATTTCAGACTCCGGCTGCTATTCCCAGCGAGCGCAATACGCCCGTTAAAAGGAGGCGCAATTCTATAGACGCCCCAGATAGGTGTCAACCCAATAAAAAAGGCCTCCGCTAAGCGGAGGCCTTCTCAAAAAACCGAGCTACCTCAGAAGAGATAATTACTCGATGATTTTAGCTACAACACCAGCACCAACGGTACGGCCGCCTTCACGGATAGCGAAGCGCAGACCGTCTTCCATTGCGATGGTTTTGATCAGGGTGACAACCATTTTGATGTTGTCGCCTGGCATTACCATCTCAACGCCTTCCGGCAGTTCGCAGTTACCAGTTACGTCGGTAGTACGGAAGTAGAACTGTGGACGGTAGCCTTTGAAGAACGGAGTGTGACGACCGCCTTCTTCTTTGCTCAGCACGTACACTTCAGCTTCGAACTTGGTGTGCGGCTTAACCGAACCTGGCTTAACCAGAACCTGGCCACGCTCAACGTCGTCACGCTTGGTACCACGCAGCAGAACGCCGCAGTTCTCGCCAGCACGACCTTCGTCGAGCAGCTTACGGAACATTTCAACACCGGTGCAGGTGGTGACGGTAGTGTCACGCAGACCAACGATTTCCAGTGGATCCTGAACCTTGACGATACCGCGCTCGATACGGCCAGTTACAACAGTACCGCGACCGGAGATCGAGAATACGTCTTCGATTGGCATCAGGAACGGCTTGTCGATAACACGAACTGGATCTGGGATGTAGCTGTCCAGAGTCTCAACCAGTTTACGAACGGCAGTGGTGCCCATTTCGTTTTCGTCGTTACCTTCCAGAGCCATACGAGCAGAACCGATGATGATCGGAGTGTCGTCGCCTGGGAAGTCGTAAGTGCTCAGCAGATCGCGCACTTCCATCTCAACCAGTTCCAGCAGCTCAGCGTCGTCTACCAGGTCAGCCTTGTTCAGGAAGACCACGATGTACGGAACGCCAACCTGACGGGACAGCAGGATGTGCTCACGGGTTTGTGGCATCGGACCATCAGCGGCCGAGCAAACCAGGATTGCGCCGTCCATCTGGGCAGCACCGGTGATCATGTTCTTCACATAGTCAGCGTGACCTGGGCAGTCAACGTGAGCGTAGTGACGGATCAGCGAGTTGTATTCAACGTGCGCGGTGTTGATGGTGATACCACGAGCTTTTTCTTCTGGCGCGCTGTCGATTTTATCGAAATCAACGATTGCGGAACCGAATACTTCGGAGCAAACGCGAGTCAGAGCAGCAGTCAGAGTGGTTTTACCATGGTCAACGTGACCGATGGTGCCAACGTTGACGTGCGGTAGGGAACGATCAAATTTTTCTTTAGCCACGACAATTAACTCCTTGCCTAAAGGACTGAATCAGCCTTGTTTTTTGGATACAGTTTCAGCGATATGCGCCGGAGCTGTGTTGTATTTTTTGAATTCCATAGAGTAGCTTGCGCGACCCTGGGACATGGAACGAACGTCGGTCGCATAACCGAACATCTCACCCAACGGAACCTCGGCGCGAATCACTTTGCCGGAAACCGTGTCTTCCATACCCAAGATCATGCCGCGACGACGGTTAAGGTCGCCCATGACATCACCCATATAGTCTTCAGGTGTAACAACTTCTACCGCCATGATTGGCTCAAGCAACTCACCACCGCCCTTCTGGGCCAGTTGCTTGGTTGCCATGGAAGCAGCCACCTTAAACGCCATCTCGTTGGAGTCGACGTCGTGGTAAGAACCGTCAAAAACGGTTGCTTTCAGGCCGATCAGCGGATAGCCGGCAACAACACCGTTCTTCATCTGCTCTTCGATGCCCTTCTGGATAGCAGGGATGTATTCCTTAGGAACCACACCACCTACTACTTCGTTCACGAATTGCAGACCTTCCTGACCTTCGTCAGCAGGAGCAAAACGGATCCAGCAGTGACCGAACTGACCACGACCGCCGGACTGACGAACGAACTTGCCTTCGATTTCACAGTTCTTCGTGATGCGCTCACGATAGGAAACCTGAGGCTTACCGATGTTGGCTTCGACGTTGAACTCACGGCGCATCCGGTCAACCAGGATGTCCAGGTGCAGCTCGCCCATGCCGGAGATGATCGTTTGACCAGTCTCTTCATCAGTCTTGACGCGGAAAGATGGATCTTCCTGAGCAAGCTTGCCCAGAGCGATACCCATTTTTTCCTGGTCATCCTTGGTCTTAGGCTCTACGGCAACCGAGATAACCGGCTCCGGGAAGTCCATGCGAACCAGGATGATTGGCTTAGCAGCGTCGCACAAAGTCTCACCAGTGGTGACGTCCTTCATGCCGATCAGGGCCGCGATGTCACCAGCGCGTACTTCCTTGATCTCTTCGCGGGCGTTTGCGTGCATTTGCACCATACGACCCACGCGCTCTTTCTTGCCTTTAACCGAGTTGATCACGCCGTCGCCGGAGGCCAACACGCCCGAGTAAACGCGGACGAAGGTCAAAGTACCCACGAATGGGTCAGTAGCGATCTTGAACGCCAGAGCCGAGAACGGCTCGCTGTCGTCAGCATGACGCTCCATCTCTTCTTCCTCGTTATCAGGGTTGGTACCCTTGATAGCAGGAATGTCGGTTGGAGCAGGCAGGTAGTCGATAACGGCGTCGAGAACCAGGGGAACACCCTTGTTCTTGAAGGAAGAACCGCAAACAGCCAAGACGATCTCACCAGCAATAGTACGCTGACGCAGAGCGGCCTTGATTTCCACGTTGGTGAGTTCTTCACCTTCGAGGTACTTGTTCATCAGCTCTTCGCTGGCTTCGGCAGCAGCCTCAACCAGGTTATTGCGCCACTCGTCAGCCAGTTCCTGCAACTCTGCAGGGATAGGCTTGCGAACAGGAACCATACCTTTGTCGGCGTCATTCCAGTAGACGGCTTCCATGGTGATCAGATCGATCTGGCCCTGGAAGTTGTCTTCGGAACCGATAGCCAATTGGATTGGCACCGGAGTGTGACCCAGACGCTGCTTGATCTGACCGATCACGCGCAGGAAGTTCGCACCAGCACGGTCCATCTTGTTTACGTAAACAAGACGCGGAACACCGTACTTGTTGGCTTGACGCCATACGGTTTCCGACTGAGGCTCAACACCCGAAGTACCGCAGAACACAACGACCGCGCCGTCGAGTACACGCAGGGAACGTTCAACTTCAATAGTGAAGTCAACGTGGCCCGGGGTATCGATTACGTTGAAGCGATGCTCGTCTTTGTACTGCTTGGCAGAACCTTTCCAGAAGGCGGTAATAGCAGCAGAAGTAATGGTAATACCACGCTCCTGCTCCTGAACCATCCAGTCTGTGGTCGCGGCGCCATCATGCACCTCGCCCATTTTGTGACTTTTGCCGGTGTAAAACAGTACGCGCTCGGTGGTGGTGGTTTTACCAGCATCCACGTGAGCAACGATACCGATGTTACGGTAGCGGCTAATCGGAGTAGTACGAGCCATAAAGCCCTCGCAAAATTAGTGAAGCTAAGATTAGAAGCGGTAGTGCGAGAAAGCTTTGTTAGCTTCAGCCATACGGTGCACGTCTTCACGCTTCTTAACAGCAGCACCTTTACCTTCAGCAGCGTCCAACAGCTCGCCGGCCAAACGCAGAGCCATAGACTTCTCGCCGCGCTTACGGGCGAAGTCTACCAACCAGCGCATTGCCAGGGCGTTACGACGGGACGGGCGAACTTCAACCGGAACCTGGTAAGTAGCACCGCCTACACGGCGCGACTTCACTTCGACCAGCGGAGCGATGGCGTCGAGAGCTTTCTCGAAGATTTCCAGGGGGTCGCTGTTCTTGCGTTCTTTAACCTTTTCCAGCGCGCCATAAACGATACGCTCGGCAACGGCTTTCTTGCCGCTTTCCATCACGTGGTTCATGAACTTGGCCAGGATTTGGCTTCCGTATTTTGGATCGTCAAGCACTTCGCGCTTGGCTGCTACGCGTCTTCTTGGCATGGATAAGCCCTCAAACGGTCTTCAGGTTCGTTCGGAATCGGTGCCCTTGCGGGACGCCTCCGACCTTACTCTTATCGACTCAGAAAATAAGATGATTCAGTTTACAAAAAGCCGCTACTACTTAGGCTTCTTGGTACCGTACTTCGAACGACCCTGGTTACGACCTTTAACGCCGGAAGTATCCAAGGAGCCGCGTACGGTGTGATAACGAACACCTGGCAAGTCTTTTACACGACCGCCGCGGATCAGTACCACGCTGTGCTCTTGCAGGTTGTGGCCTTCACCGCCGATGTACGAGGAAACCTCGAAACCGTTGGTCAGGCGCACACGGCATACTTTACGCAGTGCCGAGTTAGGTTTTTTCGGCGTAGTGGTATACACGCGAGTGCATACGCCACGACGTTGCGGGCAGTTCTGCAGCGCAGGCACGTCGGATTTCTCGACGATACGCTTACGCGGCTGACGTACCAGCTGGTTGATAGTTGCCATCTACTAGCTCCACTGTTGTCTTGCGACGCTATTGTCTTGCAAGAAAAGCAAAATGGCAGGAACGAATTCCCGCCAAATTTAGGGGTACAAGAGTCTAAAGAGGATCTTGCCCCCAGTCAAGGCAAGGCCCCGACCTCCCCCTCCACCGAAACCCGACAAAACTGTCTTGTTCCGACGAACGGGGCTGCCAGGGCCCGGTCTTATTTATCGCAGAACTCAGTTACCGCTAGAGTTCAGCGCTTCGGTCAGTGCAGCTTCCACTTCACTGGCGCTTACGCGCAGCGGCTTGTCGAGTTCACGGCGACGCTTACGCTCGCTGTGGTAGGCCAAGCCGGTACCGGCCGGGATCAGACGACCCACAACCACGTTTTCTTTCAGGCCGCGCAGGTAGTCGCGCTTGCCGGTTACCGCCGCTTCGGTCAGTACGCGAGTGGTTTCCTGGAAGGAAGCCGCCGAGATGAACGATTCGGTGGACAACGACGCCTTGGTGATACCCAGCAGAACACGAGTGAACTTGGAGACAAACTTGTCCTCCGTGCTCAGGCGCTCGTTTTCTACCAGTACGTGAGTCAGTTCCATCTGGTCGCCCTTGATGAAACTCGAATCGCCGGATTCAGCGATTTCAACTTTACGCAGCATCTGACGCAGGATGGTCTCGATGTGCTTATCGTTGATCTTCACGCCCTGCAGACGGTAAACGTCCTGGATCTCGTTGACGATGTACTTGGCCAGCGCACTCACACCCAGCAGACGCAGGATGTCGTGTGGATCGCTCGGGCCGTCGGAGATAACTTCGCCGCGGTTTACCTGTTCGCCTTCGAAGACGTTCAGGTGACGCCACTTCGGAATCAGCTCTTCATACGGATCGCTACCGTCGTTCGGGGTAATGACCAGACGGCGCTTGCCCTTGGTCTCTTTACCGAACGCGATGGTGCCGCTGACTTCAGCCAGGATCGACGCTTCTTTCGGACGACGAGCTTCGAACAAGTCGGCAACACGCGGCAGACCACCGGTGATGTCGCGGGTTTTCGAAGTTTCTTGCGGGATACGAGCGATAACATCACCGATCGCGATCTTCGCACCATCCGCTACACCGACCAAGGCGTTGGCTGGCAGGAAGTACTGAGCGATAACGTCAGTGCCTGGCAGCAACAGATCCTTGCCGTTGTCATCGACCATCTTCACGGCAGGACGGATGTCTTTACCGGCAGCTGGACGATCTTTGGCGTCGAGTACTTCAATGTTGGTCATACCGGTCAATTCGTCAGTCTGACGCTTGATCGTGATGCCTTCTTCCATGCCCACGTAGGTCACGGTACCTTTCATTTCGGTAACGATTGGGTGAGTGTGCGGATCCCACTTGGCCACGATTGCGCCAGCGTCGACCTTGTCACCTTCTTTAACCGAAATCACAGCACCGTACGGCAGCTTGTAACGCTCACGCTCACGACCGAAGTCATCAGCGATTGCCAGCTCACCGGAACGGGACACAGCAACAAGGTGGCCATCCACTCGCTCAACGTGCTTGAGGTTATGCAGGCGGACGGTACCGCCATTCTTCACCTGAACGCTGTCAGCTGCGGAGGTCCGGCTAGCCGCACCACCGATGTGGAACGTACGCATGGTCAGCTGGGTACCCGGCTCACCGATGGACTGGGCAGCGATAACGCCGACCGCTTCACCGATGTTCACCTGGTGACCACGAGCCAAGTCACGGCCATAGCACTTGGCGCAGATGCCGTAGCGGGTTTCGCAGCTGATCGGCGAGCGAACAATCACTTCGTCGATGCTGTTGAGTTCGATGAACTCGACCCACTTCTCATCTACCAGGGTGCCGGCAGGAACGATAACTTCCTCGGTACCTGGCTTGAATACGTCACGGGCAATAACACGGCCCAATACGCGCTCACCCAGCGGCTCTACAACGTCACCGCCTTCAATGTGCGGAGTCATCAGCAGGCCGTGCTCGGTGCCGCAATCGATCTCGGTTACAACCAGATCTTGTGCAACGTCTACCAGACGACGAGTCAGGTAACCGGAGTTAGCGGTTTTCAACGCGGTATCCGCCAGACCTTTACGAGCACCGTGCGTGGAGATGAAGTACTGAAGTACGCTCAAACCTTCACGGAAGTTCGCAGTAATCGGCGTTTCGATGATGGAACCATCCGGCTTGGCCATCAGGCCACGCATACCGGCGAGCTGACGGATCTGCGCAGCAGAACCCCGTGCGCCCGAGTCGGCCATCATGTACATCGAGTTGAAAGACTCTTGATCGACTTCGACGCCATGGCGGTCGATGACCTTCTCTTTCGAGAGGTTGGCCATCATCGCCTTGGACACTTCGTCGTTGGCCTTGGACCAAAGGTCGATCACTTTGTTGTACTTCTCGCCCTGGGTTACCAGGCCGGAGGCGTACTGGCTCTCGATCTCTTTCACTTCGTCAGTGGCGGCACTGATGATGCGGGCTTTTTCATCCGGGATAACGAAGTCGTTAACGCCGATGGAAACGCCGGAAATGGTCGAGTAAGCGAAACCGGTATACATCAACTGGTCAGCGAAGATCACGGTCTCTTTCAGACCAACCACGCGGTAGCACTGGTTGATCAGCTTGGAGATCGCCTTTTTCTTCATCGGCAGGTTGACGACGTCGTAAGACAGACCTTTTGGCACAACCTGGTACAACAGCGCACGGCCGACAGTGGTGTCGACGATACGGGTGTTGCTCACGCTGCCGCCGTCACGGTCGTTGACGGTTTCGTGGATCCGCACCTTGACCTTGGCGTGCAGTGCGGCTTCGCCGGCACGGAACACACGGTCAACTTCTTGCAGGTCAGCGAATACACGACCTTCGCCCTTGGCGTTGATCGCTTCACGGGTCATGTAGTACAGACCCAATACAACGTCCTGCGACGGAACGATGATTGGCTCACCGTTGGCTGGCGACAGGATGTTGTTGGTCGACATCATCAACGCACGCGCTTCCAACTGGGCTTCCAGTGTCAGCGGTACGTGCACGGCCATTTGGTCGCCGTCGAAGTCGGCGTTGTACGCAGCACAGACCAGAGGGTGCAGCTGGATAGCCTTACCTTCGATCAGTACCGGTTCAAACGCCTGGATACCCAGACGGTGAAGGGTCGGTGCACGGTTGAGGAGAACCGGGTGTTCGCGAATCACTTCAGCAAGAACGTCCCAAACCTCTGGCAGTTCGCGCTCGACCATTTTCTTGGCCGCTTTGATGGTGGTCGCAAGACCGCGCATTTCCAGCTTGCCGAAGATGAACGGCTTGAACAGCTCCAGCGCCATCTTCTTAGGCAGACCGCACTGGTGCAGACGCAGGGTCGGGCCTACGGTAATTACCGAACGACCGGAGTAGTCAACACGCTTACCGAGCAAGTTCTGACGGAAACGACCTTGCTTACCCTTGATCATGTCAGCCAGGGATTTCAGAGGACGCTTGTTGGAACCTGTGATAGCGCGGCCACGACGACCGTTGTCGAGCAAGGCATCGACCGCTTCTTGCAACATACGCTTTTCGTTGCGCACGATGATGTCCGGAGCGGACAGATCAAGCAGGCGCTTCAAGCGGTTGTTACGGTTGATCACGCGGCGGTACAGGTCGTTGAGGTCGGACGTCGCGAAACGACCACCGTCCAACGGTACCAGCGGACGCAGGTCTGGCGGCAGAACCGGCAGAACGGTCAGCACCATCCACTCTGGCAGGTTGCCGGAACCCTGGAAGGCTTCCATCAACTTCAGACGCTTGGACAGTTTCTTGATCTTGGTTTCGGAGTTGGTTTGCGGGATTTCTTCGCGCAGACGACCAATCTCGTGCTCCAGGTCGATAGCGTGCAGCAGTTCGCGGACAGCCTCGGCACCCATGCGGGCATCGAAATCGTCGCCGAACTCTTCCAGCGCTTCGAAGTACTGCTCGTCGTTCAGCAGCTGACCCTTTTCAAGGGTGGTCATGCCTGGATCGATAACGACATAGCTCTCGAAGTAGAGAACGCGTTCGATATCACGCAGGGTCATGTCCATCAGCAAACCGATACGGGACGGCAGCGATTTCAGGAACCAGATGTGGGCAACCGGCGAAGCCAGCTCGATGTGCGCCATGCGCTCACGACGAACCTTGGCCAGCGCGACTTCAACGCCGCACTTCTCGCAGATAACACCACGGTGCTTCAAGCGCTTGTACTTACCGCACAGGCACTCGTAATCCTTTACCGGGCCAAAGATCTTGGCGCAGAACAGGCCGTCACGCTCAGGTTTGAACGTACGGTAGTTGATGGTTTCCGGCTTTTTAACTTCACCGAACGACCACGAACGGATCATCTCAGGCGATGCCAATCCAATACGGATGGCGTCGAACTCTTCGACTTGACCCTGGTTTTTCAGCAAATTCAGTAGGTCTTTCAAGGCCTTTCCTCCTGGCGGAGCAGAGAGCGGGCTAAACAGCCCCGCTCTCGATTCGCGTCACGTGTTATTCGGTTTCCAGATCGATATCGATGCCGAGGGAACGAATTTCTTTGATCAACACGTTGAAAGACTCGGGCATGCCCGGCTCCATACGGTGATCGCCGTCCACGATGTTTTTGTACATCTTGGTACGGCCGTTCACATCGTCCGACTTCACTGTGAGCATTTCTTGCAGAGTGTATGCAGCACCGTATGCTTCCAGTGCCCAGACCTCCATCTCCCCGAAACGCTGACCACCGAACTGAGCCTTACCACCCAGCGGCTGCTGGGTAACCAGGCTGTACGAACCGGTAGAACGAGCGTGCATCTTATCGTCTACCAAGTGGTTCAGCTTCAGCATGTACATGTAGCCAACAGTAACCGGGCGCTCGAACTTGTTGCCGGTACGGCCGTCGAACAGCTGCATCTGGCCGCTTTCTGGCAGGTCTGCCAGTTTCAGCATGGCCTTGATTTCGCTTTCCTTGGCACCGTCGAACACCGGGGTAGCCATTGGAACGCCGCCGCGCAGGTTCTTCGCCAGATCCAGAATCTCCTGGTCGGAGAAAGTGTCCAGCTCTTCTTTGCGGCCGCCGATCTCGTTGTAGATCTCGTGCAGGAACTTACGCAGGTCTGCGACCTTGCGCTGCTCTTCGATCATACGGTTGATCTTCTCGCCCAAACCTTTAGCCGCGAGGCCCAGGTGGGTTTCAAGGATCTGACCAACGTTCATACGCGAAGGTACGCCCAACGGGTTGAGGACGACGTCGACCGGGGTGCCATTGGCATCGTGCGGCATGTCTTCAACCGGCATGATCACGGAGACCACACCTTTGTTACCGTGACGACCGGCCATCTTGTCGCCCGGCTGGATGCGACGACGGATTGCCAGGTAAACCTTGACGATTTTCAGCACGCCTGGAGCCAGGTCATCGCCCTGCTGCAGTTTGCGCTTCTTGTCTTCGAACTTGTCGTCCAGCAGACGGCGGCGATCAACGATATAGGCCTGAGCCTTCTCGAGCTGCTCGTTCAGAGCATCTTCAGCCATGCGCAGTTTGAACCACTGCCCATGCTCAAGACCGTCGAGGATTTCGTCGGTGATGTCCTGACCTTTCTTCAGACCTGCGCCGCCTTCGGCCTTGTGGCCTACCAGTGCGGAACGCAGACGTTCGAAGGTCGCGCCTTCAACGATACGGAACTCTTCGTTCAGGTCCTTGCGGATCTCGTCGAGCTGGGTCTTCTCGATGGACAGTGCACGAGCATCACGCTCAACGCCGTCACGGGTGAAGACCTGTACGTCGATGACAGTACCCTTGGTACCGGTAGGTACACGCAGGGAAGTGTCTTTAACGTCGCTGGCTTTTTCACCGAAAATGGCGCGCAACAGCTTCTCTTCCGGAGTCAGTTGAGTCTCGCCTTTCGGGGTGACCTTACCAACCAGGATGTCGCCTGCGCCAACTTCAGCACCTACGTAAACGATACCGGCTTCGTCCAGCTTGTTCAGTGCAGCCTCACCCACGTTCGGGATGTCTGCAGTGATTTCCTCAGGCCCAAGCTTGGTGTCACGCGCCACACAGGTCAGTTCCTGGATGTGGATCGTGGTGAAGCGGTCTTCCTGAACCACACGCTCGGACAGGCAGATGGAGTCTTCGAAGTTGAAGCCGTTCCACGCCATGAACGCGATGCGCATGTTCTGACCCAGAGCCAGCTCACCCATATCGGTGGACGGGCCGTCGGCCATGATGTCGCTACGCTGAACGCGATCACCCTTGCTCACCAGCGGACGCTGGTTGATGCAGGTGTTCTGGTTCGAGCGGGTGTATTTGGTCAGGTTGTAGATGTCGACACCGGCTTCGCCAGTTTCAACTTCGTCATCGGCAACACGAACCACGATACGACTGGCATCAACGGAGTCGATCACGCCGCCACGACGAGCCACGACACAAACGCCGGAGTCACGGGCTACGTTACGCTCCATGCCGGTACCTACCAGCGGCTTGTCGGCACGCAGGGTCGGTACAGCTTGACGCTGCATGTTGGAACCCATCAACGCACGGTTGGCGTCATCGTGTTCCAGGAACGGGATCAGCGACGCTGCGACCGAAACTACCTGCTTGGGCGATACGTCCATCAAGGTGACGTCTTCCGGCGCCTTGACGGTGAACTCGTTCAAGTGACGAACAGCTACCAACTCGTCGATCAGGACTTTCTTGTCGTTCATCGTGGCCGAAGCCTGAGCGATCACGTGATCAGCTTCTTCGATGGCGGACAGGAACACGATCTCGTCGGTGACCAGAGCGTCTTTCACCACACGGTACGGGCTCTCGAGGAAGCCGTACTGGTTGGTGCGCGCATAAGCGGCCAGGGAGTTGATCAGACCGATGTTCGGACCTTCCGGCGTTTCGATCGGGCATACACGACCGTAGTGCGTCGGGTGAACGTCACGAACCTCAAAGCCAGCACGCTCACGGGTCAGACCGCCCGGGCCCAGTGCAGAAACACGGCGCTTGTGGGTGATCTCGGAGAGCGGGTTGTTCTGGTCCATGAACTGCGAGAGCTGGCTGGAACCGAAGAACTCTTTCACCGCCGCAGCCACTGGCTTGGCGTTGATCAGGTCTTGCGGCATCAGGCCTTCGCTTTCAGCCATCGACAGACGCTCTTTGACCGCACGCTCAACACGTACCAGGCCAACGCGGAACTGGTTCTCGGCCATTTCGCCTACGCAGCGAACACGACGGTTACCCAGGTGGTCGATGTCATCGACGATGCCTTTGCCGTTACGGATGTCGACCAGGGTCTTCAGCACCGCAACGATGTCTTCCTTGCACAACACGCCCGAACCTTCGATCTCGGTACGACCGATACGACGGTTGAACTTCATCCGGCCTACAGCAGACAGGTCATAGCGCTCTGGGCTGAAGAACAGGTTGTTGAACAGGGTTTCGGCAGCGTCTTTGGTTGGTGGCTCGCCAGGACGCATCATGCGATAGATCTCGACCAGCGCTTCCAATTGGTTGCTGGTGGAGTCGATCTTCAGGGTGTCGGAGACGAACGGACCGCAGTCGATATCGTTGGTGTACAGGGTCTCGATGCGAACAACCTGAGCCTTGGCGATTTTTGCCAGGATCTCGGTGTTCAGCTCGGTGTTGCACTCGGCCAGGATCTCGCCTGTAGCCGGGTGAACGATGACCTTGGCAGTGGTGCGACCCAGGACGTAGTCCAGAGGCACGTCCAGCGACTTGATACCGGCTTTTTCGATCTGGTTGATGTGGCGCGCAGTAATACGACGGCCAGCCTCAACGATGACCTTGCCCTTCTCATCCTGGATGTCCAGGACCGCAATTTCACCACGCAGACGCGAAGCAATCAGTTCCAGGCTGAGGGTTTCATCCTTCAGGCTGAATACGTTGGTGGTGTAGAAAGCGTCCAGCACCTGCTCGGTGGTATAGCCGAGCGCGCGCAGCAGTACCGAGGCCGGCAGCTTGCGACGACGGTCGATACGCACGAACACGCAGTCTTTCGGGTCGAACTCGAAGTCCAACCACGAACCACGGTACGGAATGATCCGCGCGGAGTACAGGAGCTTACCGGAGCTGTGCGTCTTGCCACGGTCGTGATCGAAGAACACGCCCGGGGAACGGTGCAGCTGGGAAACGATTACACGCTCGGTACCGTTGATAACGAAGGTACCGTTCTCAGTCATCAACGGGATTTCGCCCATGTAGACTTCTTGCTCTTTGATGTCCTTGATCGCTTTGTTCGACGATTCTTTGTCGAAAATGATCAGACGAACTTTTACCCGCAAAGGTACGGCGTACGTAACACCGCGCAACACGCATTCTTTGACATCAAATGCCGGTTCGCCCAGGCGATAACCGACGTACTCCAGCGCAGCATTGCCGGAGTAGCTGATGATCGGGAAAACGGATTTGAAGGCCGCATGCAGGCCCACGTCGCGGAACTGATCTTTGGTCGCTCCCGCCTGCAAGAATTCACGATACGAATCCAGCTGGATAGCCAGAAGGTACGGGACATCCATGACGTCCGGCAACTTGCTAAAGTCCTTGCGGATACGTTTTTTCTCAGTATATGAGTAAGCCATCAGCGTTCCCCAGCTTGGTCACCTGCTTGTTTGGCCCTCCCGACGGGAGCAGCCAGAAAATCTTGCAAACCCCATGGTTTGCACCACCGCATCGGGTGGCTACAGCGCGTTAGTGGCGGCGACCGAGTCGACAGCCAAGAACGGAAAAAGGCCGGTGGCAAGAGCCACCAGCCATCAGCCTTCAGCTTAACGCTTGGGCTGGAAACGCAAGGTCGATGCTTACTTCAGCTCGACTTTAGCGCCTGCTTCTTCCAGAGTAGCTTTGGCTTTGTCAGCAGCGTCTTTCGACACAGCTTCCAGAACCTGGGCAGGAGCGCCGTCAACTACAGCCTTGGCTTCTTTCAGGCCCAGACCGGTCAGTTCACGTACTGCCTTGATCACGTTTACTTTCTTCTCGCCAGCTTCCAGCAGCATGACGTTGAATTCGGTTTGCTCTTCAACAACGGCAGCAGCAGCAGCTGGACCGGCGGAAGCAGCGGCAGCAGAAACGCCGAATTTTTCTTCGAAAGCTTTGATCAGCTCAACAACCTGCAGAACCGACATTTCAGCTACGGCGTTGAGGATATCGTCTTGGGAGATAGACATTGCTGTATTTCCTGAATTGGGGGACGGCCTACGCGGCCATCGAAATAAACAAAAATACGCGAGAGAAAGTGCTCAGCCTTAGGCTGCGGCAGCTTCTTTTTGCTCGCGAACTGCAGCCAGAGTACGAGCCAGCTTGCTGGTAGCGCCTTGAATCACGCTCATCAGCTGCGAAATAGCTTCGTTACGGGTCGGCAGTGTTGCCAGTACGTCGATTTGGTTAGCTGCGAGGAACTTGCCCTCGAACGCAGCTGCCTTGATCTCGAACTTATCCTGACTCTTGGCGAATTCCTTGAACAAACGGGCAGCAGCGCCTGGATGGTCCTTGGAGAACGCGATCAGAGTCGGGCCGGTGAACACGTCGTTGAGGACACTGTATTCAGTGTCAGCAACAGCGCGCTTGAGCAGGGTGTTACGTACAACACGTACGTATACGCCAGCTTCACGAGCCTCTTTACGGAGTCCGGTCATAGCGCCTACTGTCACACCACGGGCATCAGCCACGACAGCGGACAGAGCAGCTTTGGCAGCCTCGTTGACTTCAGCGACGATGGCCTTCTTGTCTTCGAGATTAATTGCCACGGGTTTAACTCCTGCTTGTTACCGTTTCATCTGGCCTAGGCCGGATGTCGTTTTGGTGTCTGATTCGGTAAGGAACCGGGAGCACCATCTGCGTAGGCTTGATGGTTTAAGACTTGCGTCGCCTACGGTCTTGGATAGCCCCCGCCAGGCAGGGACCCCAATTTTTCAACTGGCACGATCACTCGCGCCAATTTGTGTCTTATACGTCCAGCGAACCTTGGTCGATGACCAGACCTGGGCCCATAGTGGTGCTCAGGGTAACGCGCTTGACGTAGATGCCTTTCGAGGAAGCTGGCTTGATACGCTTCAGATCAGCGATCAGGGCTTCAACGTTTTCCTTCAGCTTGACGGCGTCGAAGCCAACCTTGCCAACGGAGGTGTGAATGATGCCGTTTTTGTCGGTGCGATAACGAACCTGACCAGCCTTGGCGTTTTTAACCGCGGTGGCTACGTCTGGCGTTACGGTACCGACTTTCGGGTTAGGCATCAGGCCACGTGGGCCCAGGATCTGACCCAACTGACCTACAACGCGCATTGCATCCGGGGAGGCAATTACTACGTCATAGTTCAGGTCGCCGCCTTTCATTTCGGCAGCCAGGTCGTCCATGCCAACGCGATCGGCGCCAGCGGCCAGAGCAGCTTCAGCTGCCGGGCCTTGGGTGAAGACAGCAACACGTACAGTCTTGCCAGTACCGTGTGGCAGCACAGTAGCGCTACGAACGACCTGGTCGGATTTACGTGGGTCAACACCCAGGTTTACAGCAACGTCAACGGACTCGCTGAACTTGACAGTCGACAGCTCGGTCAGCAGGGCGGCAGCGTCTACAAAGTTGTAGGACTTGCCCGCTTCGATTTTGCCGGCGATAGCCTTTTGGCGCTTGGTCAGCTTAGCCATTACACACCCTCCACGTTAAGGCCCATGCTACGAGCAGAACCGGCGATGGTACGCACGGCTGCATCCATATCAGCTGCAGTCAGATCCGCGTTTTTGGTTTTCGCGATTTCTTCCAGCTGAGCACGAGTTACAGTGCCAACCTTAACGGTGTTCGGACGAGCGGAACCGCTAGTCAGACCAGCAGCTTTCTTCAACAAAACCGAAGCCGGGGTCGACTTGGTTTCGAAAGTGAAGCTACGGTCGCTATATACAGTGATGATCACTGGAGTCGGCAAACCTGGCTCAATACCCTGAGTACGGGCGTTGAAGGCCTTGCAGAATTCCATGATGTTCACGCCGTGCTGACCCAGAGCTGGACCGACGGGTGGGCTAGGGTTGGCCTGAGCGGCCTTCACTTGCAGCTTGATGTAAGCGGTAATCTTCTTGGCCATGAGGCACTCCAATTACGGGTTCAAGCGCCTCGAAAGGCTCCCCGGTTACTTGCGCGTTTATCCCAGTGACGACAAAACCCCACAGCCTAAGGCTGCGGGGTTGGGATGCTTTGTCAGCTAGACCTTCTCGACCTGGCTGAACTCCAACTCTACCGGAGTAGAGCGACCGAAAATGAGCACCGCCACTTGGATCCGGCTCTTTTCGTAGTTAACTTCTTCGACAGTACCGTTGAAATCAGCAAACGGACCATCTGTGACACGAACAACTTCGCCCGGCTCGAACAACGTCTTCGGCTTCGGCTTGTCGCTACCGTCAGCAACACGACGCAGAATCGCTTCTGCCTCTTTGTCGGTGATCGGCGCAGGCTTGTCAGCGGTACCGCCGATGAAGCCCATCACGCGAGGAGTGTCCTTGACCAAGTGCCAAGTACCCTCGTTCATGTCCATCTGTACCAGCACATAGCCAGGGAAGAACTTGCGTTCGCTTTTGCGCTTCTGGCCATTCCGCATTTCAACCACTTCTTCAGTGGGAACCAGAATTTCGCCGAAGCCATCTTCCATGCCTGCCAGCTTTACGCGCTCTAGCAAAGAGCGCATGACATGCTTCTCGTAACCCGAGTAAGCATGCACAACGTACCAACGCTTAGCCACGGGACACCCTTAGCCAACAATCAAGGAAACAAGCCAGCCGAGCAGGGAATCTAGCCCCCACAACAGCAACGCCATAACCAAAACAACAGCCACAACAATCAGCGTGGTCTGCGTGGTTTCTTGGCGAGTCGGCCAAACGACTTTACGTATTTCGGTGCGAGCTTCCTTTACCAGTACAGCGAAAGACTTACCCTTTACAGTCTGCAGACCAATGAAGACAGCCACAGCAGCAAGAGCGAGCAATACGAGTACGCGATACAGGATCGGCGAAGCAGAATAGTACTGATTGCCAACAACGCCTACGACCACCAAAGCGACGACAGCGAGCCACTTAACCAGATCGAAACGAGAGCTTTGAGCTTCAGCCTTAGGAGTCATCTATGAAGATCCTGTGAAAAGAAAGCCAGATACACCACGTGAATCTGGCAGGTCAGGAGGGAATCGAACCCCCAACCTACGGTTTTGGAGACCGTCGCTCTGCCAATTGAGCTACTGACCTAAAACAAAATCAGGCCGACCATTATGCAGGCCTGAAAAAGACTTTACAACAACCAACCCCAAGAGACTTGAAACAACCCAGCAAAACCAGGTAAAACAGAATCAAGCCGAGACAGCTGTTAAAACAAAGGCAGATATTTTCATATCTGCCTTGTTATATGGAGCTCTTGAGCGGATTTGAACCGCTGACCTCACCCTTACCAAGGGTGTGCTCTACCAACTGAGCTACAAGAGCGAAACATCTTGCACAACCTGCAAACTTGGAGCGGGTAGCGGGAATCGAACCCGCATCATCAGCTTGGAAGGCTGAGGTTCTACCACTAAACTATACCCGCGGAGCTTGCAGCTCACGCTAAAAATGGTGGAGGGGGAAGGATTCGAACCTTCGAAGTCGTAGACGTCAGATTTACAGTCTGATCCCTTTGGCCGCTCGGGAACCCCTCCTAAGCGAGCCGGCATTTTACATTACGCCGACCTTCTGTCAAGCATTTTCTCATTAAAAATATGAGGTTAGCTGCGTGACGATCGCCTCACACCAACTTCCCTAAAGGGTCATCACTGTGGAGCGGGCGCCATTCTATGCAAACTATTCGACAGTTGCAATGCCTTCGCACGGCATTATTTTATGTTTTAACTCATTGAATTCATTAGCAAGGCTTTCAAACGGCAGATCGTCAGCCAGGCGGCGACTTTCAGGCGCCACGCGCAACCAAAAAGCAGGCACACCTGCGGCAAGCATTTGCTGGATCCTCACCTTGATATCCAGGCTGATCAGGCGCTGCTCAAGGAACTGCGCCTGCTCCTGACTGGCAAAACCGCCGATATACAAGCAACCAGCGGGCACCTCTGGAGCCCGAGACCGATCACGGCGCGTCATTGCTTCAGCTGACTCACTCAGCAACTGAATATCCTGCTGAGAGCCCTTGTATAGCGCCAGGGGCGTTACATCCTTCGCACGCAACGGAGCCTCTTGCTGGTGCCAGACGTAATAAAAGACATTGAGAACCAGCAACAACAGAAACAACCAACGCATAAAAACCTCAAGACAAAGGGCACGCCATCGCCAAGCCAACAAATACCAGGTCCGGAACGAAGCGAGCACCCGGCAAGGCGTCGGCTACCAGCTCAGCATCCCCACCCGTAAGGAAAACCGAGAAATCCTCCCCCCAGTAACTGCGGGCCAACTCCAGCTGTGAGTGAGCAAAACCGCGGAGCATAAGCGTACAACCCCGCTCAACGGCTTGCGCAGTCGTACGCCCAGGCACCAGGCTTTCCAGCGCACGCTCAGCTGCAACGTCGTCATACCGTATTTTACGGGTATGGGTTCGCAGCTGATTACGCATCAGCGGCATGCCAGGACAGATAAATCCTCCAAGATGCTCCCCATCTGCCGTAATAAAATCGGCCGTGGCGGCTGTACCAAAATCTAGTACCAGGCATGCTCCAGAGGCCAACTGGAAGCCCCCAAGCATCGCCAGCCAGCGGTCAAGCCCCAGGCGGGCATACTCGTCATAACCATTGCGCACACCCGCCATCTCACGCGATGGCGCAGCACAACTGATAGAGACACCAAAGGCCGCAACCAAAACGCCGACCAGGCGATCCGTCTCTTCCAGGGCGCGCACGCTGACTAACCTGCAGTGTTGCAGCGAAAGACCGATCAGCGAATGAAGAGCACCCAGCAGCGCCACATCGGAATCAACAACGCCCTCAGCAAAAACGGCTGCCTGGCTTGCCTCGAGGACTCGCCACTTGATGAAGCTATTCCCACAGTCGAGCTCAAGAATCATCACGCAACCTCAGGCTTAACTCACCACCACTGTATGTTTTCTCAACACCATTTACGTCGAGACGCAGGGCACCTTGATCATCAATGCCCAGCACGATGCCGTCTACCTGGTTAACACCTGCGATCAACGACACAGCCTTACCCTGCCAGAGATGATTCTGCTCCCACTCATCCCGGATTACCGAGAAACCAGAGTCCCTATGGCGCTCCAAATAAGCCTGCAATGCCTGACTCAGATGAGCGACCAGATGATTTCGATCCACCGAACGACCTGTTTCGAGCTGTATCGATGTCCACTGCTGATCAACCTCCTCAGCGCTCTGCATGTTGGCGTTAATACCAATACCGAGCACTACATGACAGACATCAGCAGGATCACCGACCAGCTCAAGAAGGATGCCTGCAACCTTCTTCGATCCAACAAGAACGTCATTCGGCCATTTCAAACCTGAGCCATGGACACCAACGTCGCGCAAGGCTTGCATGACCGCCAAGCCCACGACAAGGCTCAGCCCCTCAAGCTGGCGCATCCCCCCATCGATACGAAGCACAAGGCTGTAGTAAAGGTTCTGCGCAAATGGACTGACCCACTTGCGCCCTCGACGCCCCCTGCCCGCAGTCTGCCGCTCCGATAGAACCAGGAATGGCGACGCCTGCCCCGCATCGATTAGACGCAACGCCTCTGCATTAGTGGAGTCGATGGTATCCGATATGAAAATCGAACCAGCGCAGATCGACGAGCTCAAGGTGATCTCGTCAGCATTCAACAGAACCAGAGGGGATGCCAATTGATAGCCCCTCCCCCTGACCTTATGAATTGTCAGATCCAGCTCAACCTCCAGATGCTGGAGCTGCTTCCACACAGCACTGCGACTGACACCCAGGGCTGCGCCTAGCGCTTCACCCGAGTGGAATCGGCCATCTTTCAGAAGTGTTAACAACGTCAGCATGCAAGTCTCGCCTCACAATGAGGCACGCATGATAGCTATGCGTAGAGCCATTGCATAGAAAGCAAGCAAGGACTTCAATTGGACAACCCACCAGCCCTGTCGCACTTTTCGACCGCCCAAAACAAAACCCCAACTGCTTTCGCAATTGGGGTTTCGGAATTTAATCTTGACGATGACCTACTCTCACATGGGGAAACCCCACACTACCATCGGCGATGCATCGTTTCACTA
>NZ_VFEV01000035.1 GCF_007858275.1 Pseudomonas proteolytica | reverse complement strand
CTGAACCACTTGCGCTTCCGATCTCTCGTCAGCGGGAGGCGAATTCTACAGCGTTACACGCTGCTGTCAACACCTCTTTTTCAACTTCCTTTTGGCTTCGATGAGCTGAAGCAACTTGCTGTCGAATATCGCATAACTCATTGTTTACCAAGGAGTTTTCCGTTTCGACTGCGCCGGAAGTGGGGCGAATTATAGACTCCCAGGATTTGCCGTCAACCCTTGATTTTGCTTTTCTATCAATTAGTTACGATCGATTAAAAAACAACCAGCTGCGCTCATATAGAAATCCCTTCTATATAGAAGAACCCCCTCAGATAACCCCCGCCTCCTTCAAGGCAGCCACATGAGCTGCCCCCAGCCCCAGCACCTCACTGAGCACCTTAGCCGTATGCTCACCCAGCAGAGGCGGCGCGCTGCGATACTCCACAGGCGTCTTGGACAGCCGCATAGGACTCCCCACCTGCGCCACTTTGCCCGCAAGCGGATGCGGCAACTCTATAGCCAGCCCGCGTGCCCGCACCTGAGGATCGGCAAACACCTGCGCCAGATCATTGATCGGCCCACACGGCACACCCACCTGCTCCAACTGGGTCACCCACTCGGCCGTGGTCTTGAACACCGTTGCTTGGCGAATCAATGGAATGAGCGCCGCCCGATTGGCCACCCGCAGCTTATTAGTAGCAAACCGCGGATCATCGGCCCACTGCGGTTGCCCCGCGACCTGGGCAAACTTGCGAAATTGACCGTCATTGCCCACGGTCAGGATGAAATCGCCATCGGCGGTGGGAAAATCCTGATACGGAACGATATTCGGATGCGCGTTACCCAGCCGCTTGGGCGACACACCTGTCGTCAGATAATTCATGGCCTGATTGGCCAGACAGGCAACCTGTACATCCAGCAGCGCCATATCGATATGCTGGCCACCACCATCATGATCGCGGTGCGCCATAGCCGCCAGAATCGCCACGGTAGAGTACAGCCCAGTCAAAATGTCGGTCAGCGCCACGCCGACCTTGACCGGACCTTCCCCCTCATCACCCTCAGGGCGCCCCGTCAGGCTCATCAACCCACCCAACCCCTGGATCATGAAGTCATAGCCAGCTCGCGCCGCATACGGCCCCGTCTGACCAAACCCGGTGATAGAGCAGTAAATCAGCTCCGGATTGAGCTCCTTGAGCGACTCGTAGTCCAGGCCATACGCCGCCAACCCGCCCACCTTGAAATTCTCGATCAAGATATCCGACTTTGCCGCCAGGTCCCGGACCAGCTTTTGCCCCTCTGGCCGGGTGAAGTCGATAGTCACCGACTCCTTATTACGATTGGCCGATAAGTAGTAGGACGCTTCACTGGTGTTCTCACCGTAAGCATCCTTTAGGAAGGGCGGCCCCCAGGCGCGCGTATCGTCACCACTACCAGGCCGCTCGACCTTGATCACCTCAGCGCCGAGATCAGCAAGAATCTGCCCGGCCCAAGGCCCCGCCAGCACCCGTGACAAATCCAGTACCCGCAGATGCGATAGCGCGCCCATGGTTAACCTCCTATTAATAGAACGCCTGGATACCAGTCTGGGCGCGCCCAAGGATGAGCGCATGGACGTCATGCGTGCCTTCGTAGGTATTCACCACTTCCAGGTTGACCAGGTGCCGGGCAATCCCGAACTCATCGGAGATGCCATTGCCACCGAGCATGTCGCGAGCCATACGGGCAATATCCAGGGATTTGCCGCAGGAGTTGCGCTTCATGATCGAAGTGATCTCCACCGCCGCGGTTCCTTCATCTTTCATCCGCCCCAGACGCAGGCAACCTTGCAAGGCGAGGGTGATCTCGGTCTGCATATCAGCGAGCTTTTTCTGGATCAACTGCGTGGCGGCCAGTGGGCGCCCGAACTGCTGGCGATCAAGGGTGTACTGGCGCGCCGTGTGCCAGCAGAACTCCGCAGCCCCCAAGGCGCCCCAGGAGATGCCGTAGCGTGCCGAGTTCAGGCAGGTAAAAGGACCTTTCAAGCCGCGCACATCGGGGAAGATGTTTTCTTCAGGAACAAACACGTTGTCCATGACGATTTCACCGGTGATCGAAGCGCGCAAACCGACCTTGCCATGAATCGCCGGCGCACTCAGACCTTTCCAGCCCTTCTCCAGGACAAAACCACGGATGTCGCCGGCGTCGTCCTTGCCCCAGACCACAAACACATCGGCAATCGGGCTATTGGTGATCCACATTTTGCTGCCGGTCAGGCTGTAGCCGCCATCCACCTTGCGCGCCCGGGTAATCATCGCACCCGGATCCGAACCGTGGTTTGGCTCGGTCAGGCCGAAGCAACCAATCCATTCACCCGAGGCCAGCTTGGGCAAGTACTTCTGTTTTTGTGCTTCAGTGCCGAACTCATTGATAGGCACCATCACCAGGGACGACTGCACGCTCATCATCGAGCGATAGCCAGAATCGACGCGCTCCACTTCACGGGCAATCAAGCCGTAGCTGACATAATTCAAGCCGCTGCCGCCGTACTGCTCGGGAATCATCGCGCCCAGCAGGCCGGTCTCACCCATTTCACGGAAAATTGCAGGATCGGTCTTTTCATGACGGAAGGCTTCAAGCACACGCGGCGCCAACTTGTCCTGGGCGAATTGCTCGGCACTGTCGCGCACCATGCGCTCTTCTTCGGTGAGCTGCTGATCCAGCAACAGTGGATCGATCCAGTTGAAGCTTGCCTTACCGCCCATGAGTGATTCCTCGCGAAGTAAATCAAAAGTCGTGCATGGAGCCTAGGCCGGGCAGGCGAGGAGGGCAAACGAGGTTTTTGCATAGCCTTGTGCTAATTTCTCACTCCGTAGCGATCAAGAAGGGCAAAACCGCCTTTTATTAGTGAGGGTACGGTACATGCGCAGGAAGATCCCCAGCACCACGGCCTTGGTTAGTTTTGAAGCGGCGGCCCGCCACGAGAGCTTTACCAAGGCCGCACAGGAGCTTTCCATTACCCAGGGCGCGATCTGCCGACAGATCGCCGGCCTTGAGGAGTTTTTGAGTGTCGAACTGTTTCGGCGCTCGCGACGCGGAGTAAAGCTCACGGAAGCCGGGCTTTCCTACAGCCGGCGAGTGGCAACGCAACTCGACGCGGTGGAACGCGACACCCTGTCAGTGATGGGCCAGCAAGGCGCCAATGTGATCGAACTGGCGGTGGTCCCCACGTTCGGTACCCAGTGGCTGATCCCACGACTCAAGGACTTCCAGCAGCAGCACCCCGAAGTCACGGTAAACCTGACCAACCGGACCCGCCCGTTCCTGTTCGCTGACACCGAGTTCGATGCCGCAATATATTTTGGCGACGCCGACTGGTCCGGCACCGAGTCCCACAGGTTAATGGGTGAAAACCCACTGCCCGTCTGTAGTCCACGACTGCTTGGGCAGCGCTCGCATTTCAGCGCCGAAGAAATCGCGGAACTGCCGCTACTGCAGCAAACCACACGGCCCTACGCCTGGCGCCAGTGGTTCAACGCACAACAATTGAACATCCCTCGGGACATGACAGGCCCACGTTACGAGCTATTCTCCATGCTGTCCCAGGCGGCCATGCATGACATGGGCATTGCCTTGATCCCACCGTTTCTTATTCAGCGGGAATTGGGCGAGAAACAGTTGGTGATCGCCAACCAACAGGCCCTGACCAGCAGCAAGGCCTATTACCTGATGATTCCAGAGAGAAAGGTCGAATCCGCGTCACTGCACGCCTTTCGAGACTGGCTGGTTGATCAGGCACAGCGTTACAGCCGGCAATTCTAGGCGCCCGCAGATTGCTGACTCTGTAGTCAACAAAACAAAAGCCCTACAGATATAACTATATGTCGCTTTTACACAGACTGTACCGATCCACAGAAAAATGGCCTGAAAGCCAATAGCTATAAGCTCTACAGCGCTTATTCACCGCCCATGACCGACCATTCATGTCGACAATTGCAAAAATCGCCTTTTCCCTCCATAGGCCTTTAAATACCTGTATTTCAAGAGGTTATTCCAGCGGATTGCGACAATCAGTCACAGGGTGACTTGTAGTTAATTTTTCGTCACCCGTCATAATCCCTTGAAGGCCGTAAAGTTCGCCTGCAAAATGCCGCGCCCTGCTGTCATTTCAGCGGGGTCGTGCTGATCGGCCGCCCCAGTTGCGCCACTCGCGGCGCACTGGCCTTTTTACAAAAATCAAAAGCAAAAAGATCATGCAGGAGATTTGACGTGCACATTGGTGTTCCTCTCGAAACCCAGACCGGTGAAACGCGGGTTGCTGCAACCCCGGAAACCATCAAGAAGCTGATCGGCCAGGGCCATAAGGTCACTGTACAAAGCGGTGCAGGTGTCAAAGCCAGTGTCGTGGACAGTGCCTATGAAACGGCAGGCGCAACCATTGGCAGTGCCAGCGAGGCGTTTGGCGCCGAGCTGATTCTCAAGGTGGTCGCCCCCAGCGACAGCGAGCTGACGCTGATTAAAAGCGGCACCGTGCTGGTGGGCATGCTCAATCCGTTCAGCAACGAAACCATCACCCGGCTGGCCGAACATGGCATCACTGCCTTCGCCCTGGAGGCCGCCCCGCGTACCTCCCGTGCGCAGAGCCTGGATGTGCTGTCCTCCCAGGCCAACATTGCCGGCTACAAGGCGGTGCTGTTGGCGGCCCATCACTACCCGCGCTTCATGCCCATGCTGATGACCGCCGCCGGCACGGTGAAAGCCGCCCGCGTGCTGATCCTTGGCGCCGGCGTCGCCGGCCTGCAAGCCATCGCTACGGCGAAGCGTCTGGGTGCAGTCATCGAAGCGTCCGACGTACGCCCGGCCGTGAAGGAACAGATTGAGTCCCTCGGCGCCAAGTTCGTCGACGTGCCTTACGAGACCGACGAAGAGCGCGAATGCGCCGTTGGCGTCGGCGGTTACGCACGCCCCATGCCCACCAGTTGGATGCAGCGCCAGGCCCTGGCCGTGCATGAGCGCGCCAAGCAAGCCGATATCGTCATCACCACCGCCCTGATCCCGGGTCGTAAGGCCCCGACTTTGCTGAGCGCCGAAACCGTCGCCCAGATGAAGCCAGGCTCCGTGGTGATCGACCTGGCCGCGGCCCAGGGAGGCAACTGCCCGCTGACCGTCGCCGACCAGGTGGTCGTGCAACACGGCGTGACCATTTGCGGTCCGACCAACCTTGCCGGTGCCGTCGCTGCCGATGCCTCGGCCCTGTATGCGCGCAACCTGCTGGACTTCCTGAAGCTGGTCTTCACCAAGGAAGGGCAGTTTGAAATCAACCTCGAAGACGACATCGTCGCCGCGTGCCTGATGTGCCGCGACGGCCAAGTCATCCGCAAAAACGCCTAAGCAGGGATTCAGACGATGGAAGAGCTTATCTCCCCCGGTATCTACAACCTGATCATCTTCGTGCTGGCGATTTATGTCGGTTATCACGTGGTCTGGAACGTCACCCCCGCACTGCACACGCCATTGATGGCGGTGACCAACGCAATCTCGGCGATTGTGATCGTTGGCGCCATGCTTGCGGCTGCACTCACCGTCACGCCGCTGGGCAAGACCATGGGCACCCTGGCCGTGGCCCTGGCTGCCGTTAACGTGTTCGGCGGTTTCCTGGTTACACGTAGGATGCTTGAGATGTTCAAGAAGAAAGCGCCCAAGGCTAAAGAAGAGGTGCAGAAGTAATGAGCATGAACCTCGTGACGACGCTCTACCTGATCGCGTCGATCTGTTTCATCCAGGCCCTCAAAGGCCTGTCGCACCCAACCACATCCCGACGCGGCAACCTGTTCGGCATGCTCGGCATGGCCCTGGCAGTGCTCACCACCGTTGGCCTCATCTATAAGCTCGGTGCAGAGCTTGCCACTGCGGGCATCGGCTACGTGATTGTCGGCCTGCTGATCGGCGGCACCGCCGGCTCGATCATGGCCAAGCGCGTAGAAATGACCAAGATGCCTGAGCTGGTCGCCTTCATGCACAGCATGATCGGTCTGGCCGCGGTGTTCATTGCCATTGCCGCAGTGGTCGAGCCGCAATCGCTGGGCATCGTCAAGCAACTGGGCGATGCGATTCCTGCGGGCAACCGCCTGGAACTGTTCCTCGGCGCAGCCATTGGTGCCATTACCTTCTCCGGCTCGGTGATTGCCTTCGGCAAGCTGTCGGGCAAGTACAAGTTCCGCCTGTTCCAGGGCGCACCGGTACAGTTCGGCGGCCAGCACAAGCTCAACCTGGTGCTGGGCCTGGCCACTCTAGGCCTGGGCCTGGTGTTCATGTTCACCGGCAACCTCACTGCCTTCGCCGTGATGCTGGCCCTGGCCTTTGTGCTGGGCGTGCTGATCATCATCCCGATTGGCGGCGCCGACATGCCGGTGGTCGTCTCGATGCTCAACAGCTATTCCGGCTGGGCTGCAGCGGGGATCGGCTTCTCGCTGAACAACTCGATGCTGATCATCGCCGGCTCCCTGGTGGGCTCAAGCGGCGCGATCCTCTCGTACATCATGTGCAAGGCGATGAACCGCTCCTTCTTTAACGTACTGCTCGGCGGCTTCGGCAACGCGCCGGACGCGGCAGGGCCAGCGGGCTCGAAAGAAGCGCGCCCGGTGAAGTCCGGTTCGGCCGACGACGCCACCTTCCTGCTGACCAACGCCGACACCGTGATCATCGTGCCGGGCTATGGCCTGGCAGTAGCGCGGGCGCAACATGCCCTTAAAGAGCTGACCGAGAAGCTGACCCATCGCGGTGTCACCGTGAAGTACGCGATCCACCCGGTCGCCGGCCGCATGCCTGGCCACATGAACGTGCTGCTGGCCGAGGCCGAAGTGCCTTATGACCAGGTGTTCGAGATGGAAGACATCAACTCCGAGTTCGGCCAGGCCGACGTGGTGCTGGTGCTCGGCGCCAACGACGTGGTCAACCCGGCCGCCAAGAACGATCCGAAATCGCCGATCGCCGGCATGCCGATTCTCGAGGCCTTCAAGGCCAAGACGATCATCGTCAACAAGCGCTCGATGGCCAGCGGTTATGCCGGCCTGGATAACGAATTGTTCTACCTGGACAAAACCATGATGGTCTTCGGCGATGCCAAGAAGGTCATCGAAGACATGGTCAAGGCCGTCGAATAAACACTGCTCCAGCGCAATACCCAAAACCCCGGCCTCCCGTAGGCTGGGGTTTTTTATTAACGGGAAAAACCCGACCAAAGGCTCTAAATCGCCACCTGGCATTCGACCATGGTAGCGGGACGAAAGCCTTTGAAATCACTAGACTGCCCACCTTGCCTCCGTTGCCCGAGATAACAATCCATGTACCGTGATCGTATCCGCTTGCCTTCGCTGTTGAACAAGGTCATGAGCGCCGCCGATGCTGCCGCCCTGATCGAGGACGGCATGACAGTCGGCATGAGCGGCTTTACCCGCGCCGGTGAAGCCAAGGCTGTGCCCCACGCCCTGGCTGAGCGTGCCAAGACCTCGCCCCTGAAAATCACCCTGATGACCGGCGCCAGCCTGGGCAACGACCTGGATAAGCAACTGACCGAAGCAGGCGTGCTGTCGCGCCGCATGCCATTCCAGGTCGATAGCACCCTGCGCAAGGCCATCAACGCCGGCGAAGTGATGTTTATCGACCAGCATCTGTCGGAAACCGTCGAACAACTGCGCAACAACCAACTCAAGCTGCCGGACATCGCGGTCATCGAAGCCGTGGCCATCACCGAGCAAGGCCATATCGTGCCTACGACCTCCGTGGGCAACTCGGCCAGCTTCGCGATTTTTGCCAAGCAGGTGATCATCGAGATCAACCTGGCGCACAACCCGAATCTGGAAGGCCTGCACGACATCTATATCCCGACCTACCGCCCGACCCGAACTCCGATCCCGCTGGTCAAGGTAGATGATCGTATCGGCAGCACTGCGATCCCGATCCCGCCAGAGAAGATCGTCGCCATCGTCATCACCAACCAGGCTGATTCCGCCTCCACGGTGACGCCGCCTGACAGTGACACCCAGTGGATCGCCAATCACCTGATCAACTTCCTCAAGCAGGAAGTGGATGCCGGGCGCATGACCAACAAGCTCGGCCCGCTGCAGGCTGGGATTGGCAACATTGCCAACGCGGTGATGTGCGGCCTGATCGAGTCACCGTTCGAAGACCTGACCATGTACTCCGAAGTGCTGCAGGATTCGACCTTCGACCTGATCGACGCCGGCAAGCTGAGCTTTGCCTCGGGCAGTTCGATCACCTTGTCGCAGCGGCGCAATGCCGACGTGTTCGGCAACCTGGAGCGTTACAAGGACAAGCTGGTGCTGCGCCCACAGGAAATTTCCAATCACCCGGAAGTAGTGCGCCGCCTGGGCATCATTGGTATCAACACTGCGCTGGAATTCGACATCTACGGCAACGTCAACTCCACCCACGTCTGCGGCACGCGGATGATGAACGGCATCGGCGGCTCGGGGGATTTCGCCCGTAACGCGCACCTGGCGATCTTTGTCACCAAGTCCATTGCCAAGGGCGGGGCGATTTCCAGCGTGGTACCGATGGTCAGCCATGTCGACCATACCGAGCATGACGTCGACATCCTTGTGACCGAGATCGGCCTGGCCGACCTGCGCGGCCTGGCGCCACGGGAGCGGGCACGGGTAATCATCGATAATTGCGTACACCCTGACTACCGCGACGCCCTCAACAACTACTACACCGCCGCCTGCGCCATCGGCGGGCACACCCCGCATATTCTGCGCGAAGCCCTGAGCTGGCACATCAACCTGGAAGAAACCGGGCATATGCTCAAAGGTTGATCAACACAGACCCGGGCGGATGCAAACACAGTTGTATTCGCCCGGATCTGCTTGCGACTCATATGGAAAAAACTGTACTGCTGTACCGGTCATTTCCTACCGTAAAACCCTACAAATCCTTCCAAGAACACCTAAAACGCACCAAATCAGTGCCGACAGGTACAGTTGCCCCATTTCTGTACAGTACAGCCCCTATAAACAGTTAACTGGCCCCTCACAATACAGGTGAACTGTATCTAGAGAGTCTTGCGCCGGAGGAGGATCATTGGCATCAGTTAAACCACTACCTAATCCCGCCACAAGCGGAAGGATGTCATCATGGAACGTACACTCAGTTCCGAACTGTTCTTCGAAGATAAAGCTGTCAACACCCAGGCTTCCCTGCCTCTGCGCGTTATCGCCAACCTGATGTTGTGGCAGCGCCGCATCTCCAGCCGCCACCAGTTGGCTCGTCTGGACTCGCGTCTGCTGGCCGATGCCGGGATCAGCGAAGCTCAACGCTACGAAGAGCTGAGCAAGCCGTTCTGGCGCTGATTTAGCGCCCGCTGGCCCTGACCTACCGGGTCCACCGCCAGCACCCCGAATTGTTGTAGCAGAACCCGCCCCGGGTAACCGGAGGCGGGTTTTGTTATTTTGGGCGGTCGGTAAAGGTTGCTTGACGGCCTTTTCCAGCACGCCAACCAGTACAGTTAAAAAAACACAAACACAGACCAGTACAATTAAGAATCGGTTGATTTGTAGCGGTCAATCACCCTTTTCAGGCAGCGACTTCCCACTGCGTACTACCCGAACAGATAGGCGCCAGCTACTATCGCGTCATCAGTTCGTCTCATCCACAGGAGCCACCCATGTCCCGTCTTCGTTTGCTAAGCGCTGCAGCCCTGCTTGCCGTTGCTGCCAATGCCAGCGCCACCAGCCTGATCGTGACCACCGACTCGATCGTGGGCGCGCTCAAAGCCACTTCCGACGCCACCTCCGATGCCACCTCGTCCCTTCGCGACAATAAAGTCGTGCGTGCAGCACGCGACGATGCCGCCAGCTTCGTTGCCAGCCAAGGCGCGATCCGTGGCGTGAAGCTGGAAAACGCCCTGGCGCAGATCCGCCAGCAAGCCCCCCAACTCAACACCGCCACCGACGCGCAACTGGCCCAGGCGATCCTGGCCATCTGACCTTGACTCACTGTAGGAGCGAGCTTGCTCGCGAAGATCGCGAACGATAACGCGGGGCTCACTGCTCAAACACTGCGCTCTCAGGTTCTTCGCGAGCAAGCTCGCTTCTACAGTAGTCGGCCTGCTCGCTGGCTCTCGCCCGGGCATTGCGCTAGCCTTGGCGCTCGTTTTCAGTTGTCGAGTCCCATGGCTTTTTCATACCGTTTGTTGATTGCTCCCACAGTATTTGCCATCTGCGGCGCCCCTCCGGCCCAGGCCTTTGATCTGTCCACCCAAGGCGTCGTTGCCAGTGCTTATGCCACCAGCAAAGTGACCTCGGCGCCGTTCGATCGTAAATTGATACTGGCAGCCCAGGATGACGCTGCTGTGTTTATTGCCACTGACGGCCAATGGCGGGGCGCCCGGCTGGAGAGCGCGCTGGATTACCTGCGTCGCACCGAGCCAAAACTTAAGTCCAGTGACCTTGAACTGGCCCAGGCAATTCTCGTCCAATAATCATCTTTACCTTTTGGAGTCATTCCATGCGTCGCCCGTTGATCGCAGCTGCTCTCGGCCTGTTCCTGCTGGCAGATATCGCCCAGGCACAAACCCTCGTGGCCACCAGTAACATCATTGTTCGTGCTTTCGGCCGCACCATTGATTTCACCTCGGACACCACCACCTCCATCCGTGACTCCAAAGTCGTGCGCGCAGCCCACGATGACGCGGCCAGCTTTGTCGCCAGCAATGGCGATATCCGCGGCGCGCAACTGGAGGCCGCCTTCGACACCCTGCGAACCCGCGTGCCAGAAGCCCGCGACGCCAGCGACCAGGTCCTCGCCGAAGCCATCCTCGCATTGTGAGGCGCTTCACCGCCTGGCTATTGGCTGCGACGGTACTGCTGGCTGCCAGCGCCGCCCAGGCCAGCCTGCAACTGCGGCTCAAGACCGACGGCTTGAGCCCGGCCCAACAGCAGGCCAGCCAGGCATTGCTGGATGAAGCGATGCAGGCGCTGCCGCCGCGCTTCATCGAGCAACTGGACCGGCGCATCGACGTCGGCTGGACCGACGACATGCCCGCCAATGCCTATGGCCAGGCGTCGCTGGTCGCTGAACTGGACCTCAATCGCAAACTGCTGGCCAGCCTTACTGACGGCACCGCCGCCACCCAACAGACCCAGCGCCCCCACGGTACCGTGCGCAGAGAACTGCTCGCGACCGTTCTGCATGAACTGACCCATATCTATGATCGCGCGCGCCTGTGGCC
Organism: Pseudomonas proteolytica; assembly: GCF_007858275.1. Lineage (GTDB taxonomy): Bacteria > Pseudomonadota > Gammaproteobacteria > Pseudomonadales > Pseudomonadaceae > Aquipseudomonas > Aquipseudomonas proteolytica. Next base: position 61,710 of record NZ_VFEV01000035.1, on the reverse strand, counting down.
CACGGACCAGCGCTCGTTGATCCGACGCTGCAGCCGCCAGAACAACATCACCGGCCTGGTTGGCCTGCCCGATCAATGCCGTGGCCAGAATGACCGGCGCTTCACGCTCAGCGACGATCCACGCTTGCTTGACCTGGCCGGCTGGCCGCAATACGTCGGCCGCCGTGGCGAGCGCGAGCAGCACAATCGGCAAGTGGCCCGCAGCCCGGATCTGTACGAAATCACCAACCCCAAGGAATTCGTCGCGGTCAACATGGAGTACTTCCTCCTTGACCCGAGCTACGCCTGCCGCCGTCCCGCGCTGTACCGTTACTACCAGCAACACTTCGGCTGGGCCCCGCCAGCCAAGGACGCTTGCGCCAACACCTTCGCCTTCCTCAATGCCGGTAACGATTTTGCCAAGACGCCCCTGGGCCAGGTCGACCCGGAGCGCGTTTACGCCATCGACTACCTGCTGGCCGAAGCCAACCAGAACCTGGTGAGCCGCTGGGGCCACAGCATGCTGCGCCTGGTGATCTGTGCGCCGGGCCGCCCACGTGGCCCGGATTGCCGCCTGGACCTGGACCAGCACCTGGTGTTGTCCTACCGCGCATTTGTCGGCGACGTACAACTGTCGAGTTGGGACGGCCTGGTAGGCAAGTACCCATCGCGCCTGTTCGTACTGCCCCTGGCCCAGGTGATCGACGAATACACCAAGACCGAACTGCGTGGCCTGGCTTCCGTGCCCCTTATTCTCACGCGCCAGGAGATCAACGACACCGTCGAACACGCCGCCGAAATGCATTGGAGCTACGACGGCAATTACTACTTCCTCTCCAACAACTGCGCCGTCGAAGGCCTGAAACTGCTGCGCAGCGGCAGCGCCAACCCGCAACTGACAGCCTTGGACAACATCACCCCCAATGGTTTGCTGGAAGTCCTCAAGGCCCGTGGGCTGGCCGACACCAGCGTGCTGGACGACCGCCGTGAGGCCTTGCGCCTGGGCTATCACTTCGACTCCTTCCGTGAGCGCTACCAGGCGATGTTCGAGGTGCTGAAGAAGCACCTGCCGATCCCGCAGACCCAGGTCGAAGACTGGCTGACCTTGAGCGCCGAGCAACGCAGGGTGTGGTTCGACAAGGCCGACCTGCGCACCAGCGCCGCATTGCTGCTGCTGGAACAGGCCAGCTTTCGCAAGCAACTGATGCTCGCCCAGGACGAGGTCAAGCAACGCTACCTCGGCGCCCGTGAACTGAAGAACGGCGGCATGGCCAAGGCCGATGCCACGCTGCAGCAGATCCTTGCCAACAGCGGCTTCCTCAGCCGCCCGGCGGAACTGCTCGGCAGCAGCGGTTATGGATTGCCCCAACCCAAGGAGTGGCAGCGCCTGGAATCAGAAAGCGCCTTGCGCCAGAAACAGCTGCAATCGTTGACCGGCGACCTGGATAAAGAGGTGAGGGCGCTGCTGGAACCTTCGCGCGCGGCAGAAATTGCCGCCTGCGAGGCCAATCTCAAGCAGGTTGGCGAACATCTGCGCGCGCTGCACAAGGCCGCTGGCGGGCTGCAACTGCCTTAAAACCGTAGGAGCGAGCGTGCTCGCGAAAAACCCGAACATACCGCGTTTACCCGGCAAAAGCGCCTTATCGTTCACGACCTTCGCGAGCAAGCTCGCTCCTACAGTGAACCTCATCCACCTGAAACCTGTTTTTCCAGCGAAAGCTGGCTGAAAGCTTTCGCGATTAGGATCGCCCTCACTACCGGCAATAGACCGGTTGGCCAACCTGAGCGTTTTCATGCCCAGGGGCCCAATTAACAACAACAATGGTGATGCTGATGTCCGCTCGTACCCGCCTGTTTTTCCCGACTCCCCCCGTACGCCTCGCGCTTTTCGTTCTGCGCTGACCCCAACCCGGTTCGCCATTCCCTAGCCGCGCTACGCCTGGAGTATTCCTATGCTGACTTTCCTTGGCTTTGCCATGGTCATCACGTTCATGTTCCTGATCATGACCAAGCGCCTCTCGGCGCTGATCGCCCTGATCATCGTGCCTATCCTGTTCGCGCTGTTCGGTGGCTTTGCGCCGAAGATCGGCCCGATGATGCTCGAAGGCATCACCAAGCTGGCGCCTACCGGCGTGATGCTGATGTTTGCCATCCTCTACTTTGCCTTGATGATCGACTCCGGCCTGTTTGACCCGGCCGTGCGCAAGATCCTCAAGCTGGTCAAGGGCGACCCGCTGAAAGTCTCGGTCGGTACTGCCGTGCTGGCGCTGGTGGTGTCTCTGGACGGTGACGGCGCCACCACCTACATGATCTGCGTGGCCGCCATGCTGCCGCTGTACAAGCGCATCGGCATGAGCCCGCGAATCATGGCCGGCCTGATCATCCTCGCCGGTGGCGTGATGAACATGACCCCCTGGGGCGGCCCGACCGCTCGCGCCGCCAGTGCCCTGCACGTGGACCCATCGGACATCTTCGTACCGATGATCCCCGCCATGGCCGCCGGCGTAGTGGCCATCCTGGTGATTGCCTATATGTACGGCCTGCGCGAACGTGCCCGACTCGGCGTACTGCACCTGCAAGGCGATGAAATCGATCACAGCGAAATCAGCGTCTCGCAGTTCCCGGATGCCCGTCGCCCGAAACTGATCTGGTTCAACGGCGCCCTGACCCTGGCCCTGATGTGCACCCTGATCGCCGGCCTGTTGCCGCTGCCGGTGCTGTTCATGGTGGCCTTCAGTATCGCGATGATCGTCAACTACCCGTGCCTGCAACAGCAGAAAGACCGCGTTGCCGCCCACTCGGGCAGCGTGCTGGCAGTGGTCGGCCTGATCTTCGCGGCAGGTATTTTCACCGGCATTCTGTCGGGCACCGGCATGGTCGACGCCATGTCCAAGAGCCTGCTGGCCGTCATCCCTGAAGCCCTTGGCCCGTACCTGGCGGTGATCACCGCGCTGGTGAGCATGCCGTTCACCTTCTTCATGTCCAACGATGCGTTCTACTACGGCGTATTGCCAGTACTGGCCGAAGCCGCCAGCCACTACGGCATCACCGCCGCAGAAATGGGCCGTGCCTCGATTGTTGGCCAGCCGGTCCACTTGCTCAGCCCGCTGGTGCCGTCGACTTACCTGCTGGTGGCCCTGGCCGGTATCGAATTTGGCGATCACCAGCGCTTCACCCTGAAGTGGGCAGTGCTGGTGTGCCTGTGCATAATGGTCGCCGCATTGCTGTTGGGCACATTCCCGCTGTTCAGCACTCTATAATCGTAACAACCCACTGCGCCGGCCCTCCTGCCGGCGCGGTCTAACACTCGCGCAAAGGAACACATATGGAATGGCTGACCAATCCGGAGATCTGGATTGCCTTCTTCACCCTGACGGCTCTTGAGATCGTTCTGGGTATCGATAACATCATCATGATTTCGATCCTGGTCAGCCGTATGCCCAAGCATATGCAAGCGCGCACCCGGATCTTCGGCCTGGCCCTGGCCATGATCACCCGGATCCTGCTGCTGCTGTCGATCACCTGGGTCATGCAACTGACCGCCGACCTGTTCGTGGTGTTCGGCCAGGGTATTTCCGGCCGCGACATGATCCTGTTCTTCGGCGGCCTGTTCCTGCTGTGGAAAAGCTCCCAGGAGATGTACCACGCCCTGGAAGGTGAAGACGAAACCCATGACGAGCCGAAAGGCAAGGGTGGCAAGTTCATCTACACCATCATCCAGATCGCCATCATCGATATCGTGTTCTCCCTGGACTCGGTGATTACCGCCGTGGGCATGGTTTCCCACGTACCGGTCATGGTTGCTGCGATCATCGTCGCGGTCCTGGTGATGATGCTGGCCGCAGGCACCATCAGCGAGTTCATCGACAAGCACCCATCGCTGAAAATGCTCGCGCTGTCGTTCCTGCTGATCGTGGGTACCGTGCTGATCGCCGAATCCTTCGACGTGCATGTGCCAAAAGGCTACGTGTACTTCGCCATGGCGTTCTCCCTGGCGGTAGAAGCGGTCAACATCAAGATGCGGACCGCCATCGCGAAAAAGAAAAAGCAGCAGGATCCTGTGAAACTGCGCAAGGACATCCCGGGCCAATAACCCGCGGGCAACACCTGTAGGAGCGAGCGTGCTCGCGAAAAACGCCAACGGTAACGCGTGCTGCCTGATTGCACGCGCTGCCCTTGAGTTCTTCGCGAGCATGCTCGCTCCTACAGTCGTTTCAGGCGCCTGCAAAAAGCTGATTTCATGACAGTTTTGTTTCAAAGCCGACTTTAGCTATGCGATGCTGGCGCACAGGCCGTTCGCCAACTACAGCTTAAGTACACAACACAAAACGGCACGCGGCACTTTTTGCTCCACTTGGAGCACGACTCAATACAGGGGGCCGAGCATGCTGACCCTGCTCAATCTTCTTTCCGCCGTGACCTTGCTGATCTGGGGCACGCACATCGTCCGTACCGGCATCCTGCGGGTCTACGGCTCCAACTTGCGCCAAGTCATCGGGCAGAACATGGCCAGACGCTGGCTGGCGTTCATTGCCGGGATCCTGGTCACCGCCATGGTGCAAAGCAGCAACGCCACGGCGATGCTGGTGACCTCGTTTGTCGGCCAGGGCCTGATGGGCCTGACGCCCGCCCTGGCGACCATGCTCGGCGCCGATGTCGGTACCGCGCTGATGGCACGGGTGCTGACCCTGGATCTGTCCTGGCTGTCGCCGCTGCTGATCTTTCTCGGGGTGATCTTCTTCCTGTCGCGCAAACAGACGCGCGCCGGGCAGATGGGCCGGGTCGGTATCGGCCTGGGCCTGATCATTCTCGCCCTGCAACTGATTGTCGAAGCCGCCGGGCCGATTACCCAGGCCCAGGGCGTCAAGGTGCTGTTCGCCTCGCTGACCGGTGACATCCTGCTCGACGCCCTGGTGGGCGCGTTGTTTGCGATGATTTCCTACTCCAGCCTGGCCGCCGTGCTGCTGACCGCAACCCTGGCCGGTGCCGGGGTGATTGGCCTGCATGTGGCCATCGGCCTGGTGATCGGGGCCAATATCGGCAGCGGCGTCCTGGCGTTCCTCAGCACCAGCATGCAAAACGCCGCCGGCCGCCAAGTGGCCCTGGGCAGCCTGCTGTACAAGCTGATCGGCCTGCTGCTGATCATTCCTGTCCTGGACCCGCTGGTGCTGTGGATGGACACCCTGGACTACAGCGCCCAAGGCATGGTCATTACCTTTCACCTGCTCTACAACGTCACCCGCTGCCTGATCCTGCTGCCCACCATCGGCCCGATGGCGCGCCTGTGTGCCTGGCTGCTGCCGGAGCGCCCGGAGGCCAATGGCCTGGCCAAGCCCCGTCATCTGGACCCGACGGCGCTGACCACCCCGAGCCTGGCCCTGGCCAACGCCGCACGGGAAACCCTGCGCCTGGGGGACCTGATCGACAACATGCTGACCGCCATGCTGGAAGTGCTGCGCGGCAAACAAACCGCCATCACCCAGGAAATGCGCAGCCTCAGTGATGACGTCGAGGCACTCTACAGTGCGATCAAGCTGTATCTGGCGCAAATGCCCCGCGAAGATCTCAGCGAGCACGACAGCCGGCGCTGGGCCGAAATCATCGAGCTGTCGATCAACCTGAAGCTGGCCGGCGACTTGATCGAACGTATGCTGCGCAAGGTCCAGCAGCAGAAAACCTCCCAGCGCCGCTCGTTTTCCGAAGTCGGGCTCGAAGAACTGGCCGGCCTGCATAGCCAGTTGATCTCCAACCTGCGCCTGGGCCTGTCGGTGTTCCTCAGCGCCGACCCGGAAAGCGCCCGCCAGTTGCTGCGCGAGAAGCGCCGCTTCCGCGCCCAGGAACGGCGCCTGGCCCATGCCCACGTCAGCCGCCTGCAACGCAAAATCGTGCAAAGCATCGAGACCAGTTCCCTGCACCTGGAGCTGATTGCCGACATGAAGCGCCTGAACTCGTTGTTTTGCAGCAGTGCTTATGTCGTGCTGGAAACCTCCGAGACCGGTGCGTTGGCGGTGGACAATATTGCCGACATAACCCATTCGCCCTGAACGAACCGCACACCCCGGGAGTCAGTTAAAAACACCACCTACCCAATGTAGGAGCCCGCTCCCGCAAAAAGCCAGTTTCAACCGTTATTGCTCGCTAGGAACCCCGCTATGCGTCGCCTGCTACTCGCCTGCCTGCTCATAGGCTCGGCCCACGCCTCTGCCTTTGATCGCTTGCAGGTCGAAGGCTACATGTTGCCCAACGGCCTGCAATTGCTGCTCAAGCCGGGCACCGAGCGCGGGCACGTGGCGATCCGCCTGATGGTCGGCGTAGGCCTGGATGACTTCAGTTGCGAAGACAAAGAACTGCCGCACCTGCTGGAACACCTGCTGTTCAGCGGCATCGATGGCGGCGGCGAAGGCGAGCTGGAAGAACAGATGCAGGCCCTGGGCGGGGAGTGGAACGCCTACACCAGCAATGCCGACACCACCTTCGTCATCGAGGCCCCGGCGCGCAACCAGCGCAAGGTGCTGGACCTGCTGAAGGCGATCCTGACCCGGACCGAGCTGAGCGATGCCGCAATCAACGCCGCCAAGCAGGTGGTCGAGCGCGAAGATGGGGGTCACTATTCACACCTGCAACGCCTGCTGGATCGCCAGGACCTGGGCCATAACGCCAGCAATCAACTGGCGGTGGAACTGGGCCTCAAATGCGCCGAGCGGGCCGAAGTCGAACACCTGACCCGCACGCAACTGCAGAGCGTGCGCCAGGCCTGGTACGCCCCCAACAACATGACCCTGATCATCGTCGGCGACCTCGACAAACTGCTGCCGGCCTATCTGGAGCGCACCTACGGCCAACTCGAGCCGGTCGACCCCAGCGAACACCGGGCGTTGCCGCAAACCCTGGGCGCCGCAGCGACCCATCGTGACCTGATCCGTGGCTGGGTCGGCGATGGCGCCAAGCTGCACTGGTTGTTCCCCGAACCCACGCTGGACGAGCAGCACGATGCCACCTACGACCTGCTCAAGGACTACCTGGATTGGGCGTTGTATCGCCAGTTGCGCCTGCAGCATGGCCTGTCCTACGGCCCATGGAGCGAGCGCGAAGTGCTCGGCGGCGTGGGGTTCATGAGCCTCAACGCGGACCTTGACCGCGATAACCTGCCCGAGGCCGAACGCGTTCTTGAAAGCCTCAAGGCCAGGCTGCTTGAGGACGGCCTCGACCCGGCGACCTTCAGCCGCCTGCAACAAGCCGCCATCGACCGCCAGGCCTGGGCCGTGCAGGGCAATAGCGCGCTGGCCGACTACTACTGGGGCGCCTTGGCCGACTACGCCGACGGGCATCTTCGCGACCCGGCCAAGCGCCTCAAGGCCGTGAGCCTGGCGCAAACCAATCAGGCCATGCGCCAGCTGTTCAACCAGCAGGGCTACTGGCGCATCGAAAAACCGCTGCTCAGTTACGACGCCCTGGGCTGGATCGCCGCAGGCGTGCTGGGGCTGATTGCTATTGTGCTGATTGGGCTGCGCCGTTATCGCAAAGCAATTGTGCAATGACACGCCTATCCACAGGCTAAGACGTTATTCTGTCTGGGATTTTTTCCTACAAAGACTGCGAACTGCCGAATGCCAAACCTGACCCTTCTCATCCAGCGCGTCCTCGAACTGATGAAGCGCTACCCAGGGGTGATCGCACTCGGCGGTTTTATCTCGGGGGTGGGCAGCTTTATCCTGGTGGACCGCCAACAAGGCATGGCCAGTTGGATCGCGATCATCATGCTGGTGAGCTGGCTGTGGCTGATGCTGGAAAACAGCTTCACCCAGTTGTTCAGCAAGGTCTTCAAGCGGGAAATCCCCGAACCACTGCTGCGCTACGCCACACAGATGATCCACCAGGAAAGCCTGTTCTTTGTCCTGCCGTTCTTTTTCGTCACCACCACCTGGAACAGCAGCCAGGCCATTTTCACCGGTTTGCTGGGCGCCGCCGCACTGGTCTCGATCACCGACCCGCTGTACTACAAATGGCTGGCGCCCAAGCGCTCGCTGTTTCTGGCACTGCACACCCTGACCCTGTTTGCCGCCTTGCTCACCGCACTGCCGATCATCCTGCACCTGACCACCGCCGAGAGTTACAAACTGGCGCTGGGGGTGGCGATGGCCTTGTCGATCCCCAGCCTGGCCGTGAGCCTGCCGCTGCGCAGCGTCAAGGGTTGGCTGATGCTGCTGGGCGTGACGGCGGCGATTGGCTGCGCGGGTTGGTTCCTGCGCAGCTGGGTGCCGCCGGCCACCCTGTGGATGACCGAAGTGGCAATCAGCACCCAATTGCAGGACCGCACCCCCGGCGATGACCTCAAAGAAGTCAGCGCCAGCCAACTGCGCAGCAGCGGCCTGTACGCCTACACCGCAATCAACGCACCGCGCGGGCTGGACGAGCGCATCTACCATGTGTGGCAGTTCAACGGCAAAGAGGTCGACCGCATCGCCCTGGATATCCATGGCGGACGCAAGGAAGGCTACCGGGCCTGGACCCACAAGCAGAACTTCCCGGCGAATGCCGTGGGCCGCTGGCAAGTACGGGTGCTGACCGAAGACGGCCAGGTGATCGGCGTGTTGCGCTTTAAAGTCACTGACACCGTACAAACGGACACGCCAAAGTAGGACGGATCGTGCTATTACATAGCAATTGTGGAATAGCCAAACAAGCTCGGAGCTTATGACCAGTAGCACAACGGCAGGCAATGCCCACCTGGACGCGTCCACCCAGCCGCCTCAATTGCGGGTCACCGGGGACTGGACGCTGGCCCACTACAGCGCCCTGAAAAAGCTCTCGGCAAGCCTCGACGGCCAGTACGACGCCAGCACCCGCGTCGACCTCAACGGCCTGGGCGCATTGGACACCGCCGGCGCCTCGTTGCTGGTGGAACTGCTGGGCCCGGAGCGCATTGAGCATTCGGCCGAACAAACCGACTGCAGCCTGCCCGCTGCCGACCGGGCGCTGCTCAAGACCGTCTACCGCTCCCTGAATGATTTTTGTGTGCCGGTCAAAGAGCCGCAGCAAAACGCCGGTATCCAGCTTTTGGCACGCATCGGCCGCGCGGTGGATACCGTCTGGCAAGACGCGATGACCCTGCTGGGCTTTATCGGCCTGATTCTCGAAACCTTCGCTCGCGGCGTGTTCCGGCCCAAGCGCTGGCGCCTGACGCCGATGGTGGCGCATATCGAACAGACGGGGCTGGATGCCGCGCCTATCGTCGCCTTGCTGACCTTCCTGGTGGGCGCGGTGGTCGCGTTTCTCGGCGCCACGGTGCTGGAGAGTTTCGGCGCAAGCATTTTCACCGTGGACCTCGTGGCGTTTTCCTTCTTGCGGGAGTTCGGTGTCCTACTCACCGCGATCCTGATGGCCGGCCGCACCGCCAGCGCCTTCACCGCACAAATTGGCTCGATGAAGGCCAACGAAGAAATCGACGCGATCCGCACCATGGGCCTCGACCCCATGGAGTTGCTGGTGCTGCCACGCGTCCTCGCGCTGCTGGTGGCGCTGCCGATGCTGACCTTTCTCGCGATGATTTCAGGCATTGTCGGCGGCGGCGTGGTGTGCGCCGTGGCCCTGGATATTTCGCCGGCGATGTTCCTCTCGCTGCTGCAATCGGACATTGGCGTCCAGCATTTGCTGGTGGGGCTGGTCAAGGCACCGTTCTTCGCCTTCCTGATCGCGGCCATTGGCTGCCTGGAAGGCTTCAAGGTCAGCGGCAGCGCCGAATCGGTCGGCGCCCACACCACCTCCGCAGTGGTGCAATCGATTTTCGTGGTGATCGTGCTCGACGCGGTAGCCGCATTGTTCTTTATGGAGATGGGCTGGTGAGCCGTTTACAACGAGCGCCCAGCGAGGCGGTGATCGAAGTCCGTGGCCTGTGCAACCGCTTTGGCCCGCAGAGCGTGCATGAAAACCTCGACCTGGATCTGTACAAGGGCGAGATTCTCGCCGTAGTGGGCGGCTCGGGCAGCGGCAAGTCGGTGCTGCTGCGCAGTATCATCGGCCTGCGTCAGCCCAGCGAAGGCCAAGTGCGGGTATTCGGCCAGGACTTGCCGAGCCTCTCAGAACACGAGCGCTCCCTGGTGGAACGGCGTTTCGGCGTGCTGTTCCAGAAAGGCGCGCTGTTCTCCTCGCTGACGGTCACGGAAAACGTCGCCCTGCCACTGATCGAACACGCCGGCCTGAGCCGCGCCGATGCCGAGCATCTGGCGGCAGTCAAGCTTGCCCTGGCCGGGCTGCCATTGTCGGCGGCCGACAAATACCCGTCCTCGCTGTCCGGCGGGATGATCAAACGTGCGGCCCTGGCCCGCGCCCTGGCCCTCGACCCGGACATTTTGTTTCTCGACGAACCGACCGCTGGCCTCGACCCCATCGGCGCGGCGGCATTCGACCAACTGATCCTGACCCTGCGTGATGCCTTGGGCCTGAGCGTGTTGCTGATCACCCACGACCTCGACACGCTCTACACCATCACCGATCGCGTGGCCGTGCTGGCGCAGAAAAAGGTGCTGGTGGCGGATGCCATCGATGTTGTCTCGGAAACGGACGACGCCTGGATTCACGAATACTTTCATGGCCCTCGGGGCCGCGCGGCATTGGATGCCGCTCAACCGCTCAACGAGGTATGACATGGAAACCCGAGCCCATCATGTGATGATCGGTCTGTTCAGCGTGATAGTCGTGGTCGGCGCCATGCTGTTCGGCTTGTGGCTGGCCAAATCCAGCGTCGACAGCGCGTTCCAGGATTACGAAGTGATCTTCAACGAAGCGGTCAGCGGCTTGTCCCAGGGCAGCGCGGTGCAGTACAGCGGGATCAAGGTGGGTGACGTCACCAGTCTGCGCCTGGACCCGAAAGACCCGCGCCGCGTACTGGCACGTATCCGCCTGGCCGGCCAGACGCCGATCAAGGAAGACACCCAGGCCAAGCTGGCGTTGACCGGCATCACCGGCACCTCGATCATCCAACTCAGCGGCGGCACCCCGCAAAGCCCCGAACTCAAAGGCAAGAACGGCAACCTGCCGCAGATCACCGCCTCGCCATCGCCCATTGCCCGGCTGCTCAATAACAGCAACGACCTGATGACCAGCATCAACTTGCTGCTGCATAACGCCAACCGCATGTTCTCGCCCGATAACGTCGACCGCTTGAGCAGCACCCTGGCACACCTGGAGCAGACCACCGGGGCCATCGCCGAGCAGCGCGGTGATATCAAGGTGGTGATGCAGCAGTTGGCCCAGGTCAGCAAACAGGCCGGCGCCACGCTGGAGCAGACCACTGCGCTGATGCGCAACGCCAATGGCCTGCTCAACGACCAGGGCAAGCAGATGTTCGGCAGCGCCGAAGGGGCCATGCGCTCCTTGGAGCAAAGCACCGCGACCATCAACCGCTTGTTGGACGACAACAAGGATTCCCTGAACAGCGGCATGCAGGGCCTCAACGAACTGGCGCCTGCCGTACGCGAGCTGCGCGATACCCTGGGCTCCTTGCGCGCCATCTCCCGTCGCCTGGAAGCCAACCCCAGCGGCTACCTGCTGGGCAGTGACAAGAACAAGGAGTTCACGCCATGAAGCGTACTTATAAAATGATCGTTCCGGTGGCCCTGGCGCTGGTCAGTGCCTGCTCGATCCTGCCCAAGGCCGACCCTTCCAACGTCTATCGCCTGCCCACCGCCCAAGTGACGGCCCACGGCAACCCGGTAGCCTGGTCGTTGCGCCTGGCCAAACCGCAAGCCAGCGAATTCCTCGACAGCCCGCGCATTGCCGTGGTGCCTCAGGGCGATTTGATCAGCAGCTATGCCCAGTCCCGCTGGAGCGATCCGGCGCCGGTACTGTTGCGCAACCGCCTGCTGGACGGCTTCCAGCGCGATGGCCGGGTGGCCTTGTTGAGCACTGATGACACCAATCTACAGGCGGACCTGGAACTGGGCGGGCAGTTGCAGGCCTTCCAGAGCGAGTACCGCGGCAGTGCGGTGGAGGTGGTGATCCGGCTGGATGCGCGATTGGTGCGCGGCAGTGACCAACGGATCGTGGCTGCCAAGCGTTTTGAAGTGCGCCAGCCGGTGAGTGATACCCAAGTGCCAGCGGTGGTGGCCGGGTTTGGGTTGGCGGGAGATCAGTTGACCAAGCAGGTGGTGGATTGGGTGGTGGCGCAGGGCAATACAGCACCTAAACGCTGAGGGCCTCATCGCAGGCAAGCCAGCTCCCACATTTGATGTGTTCACAAATCAAAATGTGGGAGCTGGCGTGCCTGCGATAGCGGTCTGAAGCTTAGCCAAAGAACCAGTAGCAGACCGCAATCGCCGCCACCACGCCAGCAAACTCCGCCAGCAGCGCACACCCCACCGCATGCCGCGCGCGCTGGATGCCCACCGAGCCAAAGTACACCGCCAGTACATAGAAGGTGGTCTCGGTACTGCCCTGAATCGTCGCCGCCACCAGTGCCGGGAAGCTGTCCACGCCTTGGGTCTGCATGGTCTCGATGAGCATCGCCCGCGCCGCACTGCCGGAGAACGGCTTGACCATTGCCGTGGGCAAGGCGTCGACAAAGCGCGTGTCCAGGCCGGTCCAGGCCACCAGGTGGCGAATGCCTTCCAGGCCAAACTCCAGCGCCCCGGAAGCGCGCAGCACACCGACCGCACACAACATTGCCACCAGATACGGCAGCAGGTTCTTGGCGACGTCAAAGCCCTCTTTGGCGCCTTCGACAAACGCCTCGTAGACCTTGACCTTGCGCAACGCGCCAATCAGCAGGAACAGCATGATCAGGCCAAACAGCGTGAGGTTGCCAAGGATCGAGGACAGGCCCGCCAGGGCCGTGGCCGACATCGTCGCCAGCAAGGCCATGAAGCCGCCCAGTACCAGCGCGCCGGGGATCAGGTACGCCAGCACCACCGGGTCCCACAAGCGCAGGCGCTGCATCAGCGCCACCGACAGCAGGCCCACCAGGGTCGAGGCGCTGGTGGCCAGCAGGATTGGCAGGAACACCAGGGTCGGGTCCGGCGCGCCTTGCTGGGCGCGGTACATAAAGATCGTCACCGGCAACAGGGTCAGGGAGGACGCGTTAAGCACCAGGAACAGGATCTGCGCGTTGGTTGCGGTGTTGGGGATCGGGTTGAGCTCTTGCAGCGCCTTCATGGCCTTGAGGCCGATCGGCGTGGCCGCGTTATCCAGGCCCAGGCCGTTGGCGGCAAAGTTGAGGGTGATCAAGCCGATGGCCGGGTGACCGGCCGGGACTTCCGGCATCAAGCGCAGGAACAGCGGGCCCAGGGCCTTGGCCAGCCACTCGACGATCCCGGCCTTTTCGGCGATGCGCAGGAAGCCCAGCCACAATGTCAGGGTACCGAACAGCAGTACCATCACCTCCACCGACAGCTTGGCCATGGCGAAGATACTCTCCACCATCGCCGCAAAGATCCCGGCGTTTCCACCCACCAGCCATTGCACCAGCGCCGATACCATTGCCACGACAAAGAAGCCAAGCCACAGGCCATTGAGCATCAGTCACACCCCTTTAAATATGTGGCGAATGATAGCGGGGCTGGCAGAAACGACAAACCCCGGATTTACCGGGGTTTGTGCGATTCAAGCGGCGATCAGCCCTGGCTGGTCTCGCCAGCCGGCAGCGCGGTCTTGGTCCGCCAGTGTGGCAGGGAGTTCCAGTAGCGCTCGCCCTTGGCATCGTCGTACATGCCTTCCCAGCGCGAGATGACCAGCACGGCCAGGGCATTGCCGATCACGTTCAGGGCGGTACGCGCCATGTCCATGATGCGGTCGACGCCGGCGATGAACGCCAGGCCTTCCAATGGGATGCCCACGCTGCCCAGGGTTGCCAGCAGTACCACGAAGGACACGCCCGGTACACCGGCGATACCTTTGGAGGTGACCATCAGGGTCAGTACCAGCATCAGTTGCTGACCAACCGACAGATCGATGCCATACAGCTGGGCAATAAAGATCGCCGCGATGCTCTGGTACAGGGTCGAACCGTCGAGGTTGAACGAGTAACCGGTCGGCACCACGAAGCTGCAGATGGCTTTCGGTGCGCCGTAGGCTTCCATCTTCTCGATCACGCGCGGCAGCACGGTCTCGGAGCTGGCGGTGGAGTAGGCCAGTACCAGCTCATCCTTGAAGATGCGCATCAGCTTGATCACCGAGAAGCCAAACAGGCGGGCGATCAGGCCAAGAATCACGAAAGCGAAGAACAGGATGGCGACGTAAACCAGGATCACCAGCTTGGCCAGAGGCAGCAGCGAGGCGAAGCCGAAGTTGGCCACGGTCACGGCGATCAGGGCAAATACACCGATAGGGGCGTATTTCATGATCATGTGGGTGACTTTGAACATGCTCTCGGAAACGCCCTGGAACATGGTGACCAGGGGTTCGCGCAAGTCTGGCTTGAGGCTCGACAAGCCCAGGCCGAACAACACGGAGAAGAAGATGATCGGCAGCATCTCGCCACGAGCAACAGCGGCAAAGATGTTCGATGGGATCAGGTTGAGGATGGTCTCGATGAACGCATGCTCATGCTGCACCTCGGCGGCGGTCGCCTGGTACTTGGAGATGTCCACCGTACCCAGGGTGCTCATGTCGATGCCGGCACCCGGGTGGAACAGGTTGGCCAACAGCAGGCCGACCACAATCGCAATGGTAGTGACCACTTCGAAGTAAACGATGGTCTTTACGCCGATCCGACCGAGCTTTTTCGCGTCCCCTACACCGGCGATTCCGACAATCAGCGACGAAATCACGATCGGGATCACGATCATCTTGATCAGGCGGATAAAGATATCGCCCGCCGGCTGCAACACGTTGCTGATCCACCAGGCTTTTTCGGCGCTGAAGTGGTTGAGTACAGCACCGATTGCAATCCCTAGCACCAGACCGATGAGGATCTGCCAGGCGAGGCTTAGTTTTGCCTTCTTCATGTCATTACCCTTGTTTCAAGTGGACTCAGGCAGATGCGCCAGCTGGAACGCCCGGAAGCGAAAAAGTGTGAGCATCAGCCTCCGTAGAAGGTCACCGCAGTTGGCCGATATGGCTTACTGGCAAGCGAAAAAAGGCGCAACTATTCCCATGCGGGGGGGCATAGTCTAATGCCGTAAACGCCTACCCCATGCCGAATCGGCATGAGTTTTTGCAAATAAAACTGTCTGTTTGGTCAGTTCGAATGCGACATTTTGTCAGGCATACATGCCGTTAACCGGCCATTTCAGGCTCGCCTAGGGACGTTAGGCTTTTTTGTCGGCTGGAAAAAACTCGTGCAAATTCCTACGCATACCATCGAAAAACACGTCTGGCCGAAGACAAACTTTCTCGATAGATGGTCGCGATGTAACACCGCGAAACGGTTATGTTGAAGCAGAAGGGAATTTTGCAGCTATAGGCGGCATAAGCGCCTAGTGATGACTATCAAGCTCGCCGCAAGTCCGTCAGGCCATAACTGCCTGCGGACTTGCGTCGCAGCTTTTCTCCTGACCCGGCCCTTGCGCAGGCACTCCCTGTACCCGTAGGTCACGCCGATCCACCTTGATCAGAGCAACCCGGCCCCCTGGTCATGCACCGCCATCAGGCGGCGGTGCAAACGGAAACAGGCAGTTGGCCTGGTTCCATGTTGGCGAGGCCCGCAGAGGGGCCTAGTACCAATTCGGATCTTTCTTCAGTTGCTCCATCAGCAACTTCTGCATGCCTTCATCGGGCTTACCGATGAAGCGATAGTCCGCATGCCGTGTTGGCGACTTGTCCGCCGGAAGCCCGGCAGGAACTTCGACCAACATCGCGTAGGCATCGTCCTTATCCATGCTGAACGCGACGATAAGACGTTTATTAAGGCAGGTGTCGGCCGTTTCACACAGCGGCCCTACCAAATACCCGTCACCGTCTTCCGTGACTGCGTTCATTTGCTCAGACGTGCCCGACAGGTTGATCACCCATTCAGGCAGACGCTCTTCCTTCTTGACCACGCCCTGCCAGGTTTCGCGATACTGCGGGTCGGCATTGAGCAGTTCATTGGCCCGCGCCTGGCCGTCATTGGCGGCCATGGCCAAGCCACTGCCGCCCAACAGCAGGGCGGCAGCAAGGGTTTTAAAAGACAAGTTGGCCATGTTCAGCCTCGACCGCGGCGGCCAAAGAAGAAGGAAGCGATGAACATCACCAGGAAAACGACAAAGAGAATCTTGGCGATACCCGTAGCGGTGCCCGCGATACCACCGAAGCCCAGGACTGCAGCCACAATGGCAATGATCAGGAATGTGATTGCCCAACTCAACATGGTGATTCTCCTTATGCGTCTATAGAAGTGACTGCTGTGTAGCCATCCTGTCGCACCCAACGGGGCGCCAGGTTCGTGCCTAGAACACCCAGCGTTCCTGGATCGGTTCGTCGTACAGGGCGATGTCCTGTTCAACCGCCATCATGCGTGGAGCGGTGACTTCAGCGCTGCTGCTGCCAACGGAACGCAAATGGGTCTGCGTCATGGGTGCGCGCTCGAACTGCGGGGCGGACTGCTGGCTCTGCTGCCAATGTTGCAATTGCTGACCACCGATCAAGGTCACCATCAAGGCGAGGCTGGCGAACAGCCCCTGTTGAAGGCGCAGTGGCGATACACGCAATGGCTTGAGGCTTTGGCGAGTCATCCTG
This sequence comes from Pseudomonas proteolytica, assembly GCF_007858275.1. GTDB lineage: Bacteria > Pseudomonadota > Gammaproteobacteria > Pseudomonadales > Pseudomonadaceae > Aquipseudomonas > Aquipseudomonas proteolytica. Next base: position 45,081 of record NZ_VFEV01000035.1, on the reverse strand, counting down.
AATATCTCCCGCATGTTGTTTTGTTCGTTATCACGCTTGTAGGAGAGGTATTGCAGAGTGCATGCCAGTTTTTTAATCAGATAAATATCAATAAAATCATACACTTACATTATTGATCCGTTTCTTCCCAGCAGCATCCTGCACGATGCGCCTATCCTCACCGTGCGAAATGCACGATGGTCAGTGGTCGGTTCAAGGGATCGGAGCGGGCTGTAGGACTGCCGAAGGGTCAAGAAGGGTGAAAAACACGCTGCCTAGGCATGTAAGTAGGAACGGTCTCAGATAGCTGCGCGATTGGGCTTTGAATCAATCAGAATAAACCATGCAACTTGCCCGATTATTCCGGGACTAACCAAGATCAATCATTTTTACTTAAGGAGCGCGGGACAGATGGAATCAGCCAAGGAACTTCAAGGCCGCATTCTTTTAGTGGACGACGAGTCCGCAATCCTCCGCACCTTCCGTTACTGCCTGGAAGATGAAGGCTATACCGTGGCCACCGCCAACAGCGCGGCCCAAGCCGATGCCCTGCTGCAACGCCAGGTCTTCGACCTGTGCTTCCTGGACCTGCGCCTGGGCGAGGACAACGGTCTGGATGTACTGGCGCAGATGCGTATCCAGGCGCCCTGGATGCGCGTAGTGATCGTCACCGCTCATTCGGCCGTGGATACGGCCGTGGATGCGATCCAGGCAGGCGCGGCCGATTACCTGGTCAAGCCTTGCAGCCCGGACCAACTGCGCCTGGCCACCGCCAAGCAGCTCGAGGTGCGTCAGTTGTCGGCACGCCTGGAAGCGCTGGAAGGCGAAGTGCGCCAGCCCAAGGATGGCCTCGACTCCCATAGCCCGTCGATGATGGTGGTGCTGGAGACCGCCCGCCAAGTGGCCGGCACCGACGCCAATATCCTGATCCTCGGCGAGTCCGGCACCGGTAAAGGTGAACTGGCCCGGGCTATTCACGGCTGGAGCAAAAGGGCGAAGAAGTCCTGCGTCACCATCAACTGCCCGTCCCTGACCGCCGAACTGATGGAAAGCGAGCTGTTCGGCCACAGCCGAGGGGCCTTTACCGGCGCCAGCGAAAGCACCCTGGGCCGGGTCAACCAGGCCGACGGCGGCACGCTGTTTCTCGACGAGATCGGCGACTTTCCCCTGACATTGCAACCCAAGTTGCTGCGTTTCATTCAGGACAAGGAATATGAGCGGGTCGGCGACCCGGTCACCCGCCGCGCCGATGTACGCATCCTGGCGGCGACCAACCTGAACCTCGAAGACATGGTGCGCGACGGGCGTTTTCGCGAAGACTTGCTGTATCGCCTCAACGTCATCACGCTGCACCTGCCACCCCTGCGTGAACGCAGCGAAGATATCCTCGCCCTCGCCGACCGCTTCCTCGCGCGCTTCGTCAAAGAGTACGCGCGGCCAGCTCGCGGCTTCAGCGACGAGGCCCGCGAAGCACTGCTGAACTACCGTTGGCCGGGCAATATCCGCGAACTGCGCAACGTGGTGGAGCGCGCGAGCATCATCTGTGCCCAGGAGAAGGTCGAAATCAGCCATCTGGGTATGGCCGAGCAGCCGACCAATAATGCACCGCGCATCGGTGCGGCGCTGAGCCTGGATGAGCTGGAAAAGGCCCATATCGGCGCCGTCCTGGCCACCAGCGACACCCTGGACCAGGCAGCCAAGACCTTGGGCATCGATGCGTCGACGCTGTATCGCAAACGCAAGCAATACAACCTGTGAGCTGTACCTTATGAAGCTGGCGATGAAACTGCGCACGCGGCTGTTCCTGAGCATTTCTGCGCTGATCACCGTGGCGCTGCTCGGGTTGCTGCTGGGGCTGGTGAGTGTCATGCAAATGGCCAAGACCCAGGAATCCCTGATCCGCAGCAACTTCATCACCCTGGATCTGGGGCTCAAGCTGCGCCAGAGCCTGGGTGACCAACTGATTCTGATGCTTCACGACACCCCAGACCCGGTGGCGCTGAACAAGGCCAAGCAGCAATACTTCAAGCTGTTGGACGAGGGCGTCGCCCACGAAATGAGTGTCGCCAGGGTCGGCGGTTTCTCTCAAGCCAAGGCCGATTACCTGACTTTCCTTGAAGCGTTCGAAGAAAACGAAAGTACGCCGCCGTCCCTGCGCAATAACGAAAAACTCACCACCAGCTTCAACGTCTTGCGCAATGGCCTGATCAGCGAACATAAAAGAGCACTGGAAAACATCAACGACACCGAAAGCCAGTCTCGCGAACGCGCCCTGTGGATTGCCGGGCTGCTCGGGCTGGTGGGCCTGGCGGTGCTGATCATCGGCTTCATCACCGCCCATGGCATTGCCCGGCGCTTTGGCGGGCCCATCGAAGCCCTGGCCAAGGCGGCCGATAAAATCGGCCAGGGAAATTTTGATGTCACCTTGCCGATTTCTTCGGCGGCCGAAATGAACCAACTGACCCGGCGCTTCGGCATCATGGCCGAAGCCCTGCGTCAGCATCAGGCAACCAATGTCGACGAATTGCTCGCCGGCCAGCAACGCCTGCAGGCTGTACTCGACAGCATCGACGACGGTTTGCTGATGATCGACCGCCAAGGGCGCCTGGAGCATCTCAACCCGGTCGCCCAGCGCCAGTTGGGCTGGGACGAGAGCCGCCTGGGGCAAGGCCTGGGTGAAGCGTTGCAACGGCCCGAACTGGATGAGCAACTGCACCTGGTGCTGCGTGGCGGCAACCTGGAACACGCACCTGACGACCTGGAAGTGGAAGTCGAGGGTGAATCACGCCTGTTGACCTACAGCATGACGCCCGTCAGCCACCACCAAGGGCATATTCTCGGCGCCGTGATGGTGTTGCATGACGTTACCGAACAGCGGGCCTTCGAACGGGTGCGCAGCGAATTTGTGCTGCGTGCTTCCCATGAGTTGCGTACGCCAGTCACCGGTATGCATATGGCGTTCGGCCTGTTCCAGGAACGGGCGAAATTCCCTCCTGAGTCTCGCGAAGCCGACCTGTTGAATACGGTCAACGAAGAAATGCAGCGCCTGATGCAGTTGATCAACGACCTGCTCAACTTTTCCCGCTACCAGAACGGCCTGCAAAAACTCACCCTGGCGCCTTGCGACATCAATGATCTTCTTGAACATGCCCGTGCGCGCTTTGCTGAACTGGCGAATGCGCAAAACATCGACCTGCTGGTAGAAGCGCAAGCGCAACTGCCCAGGTTGCATGCCGACCAAGCGCAATTGGAGCGGGTCCTGGACAACCTGCTCGGCAATGCCCTGCGCCATACCAGCGAAGGCGGGCAGATTCGCCTGCAGGCGCGGCGCCATGGCGAACGGCTGATCATCAGCGTCGAAGACAACGGCGAAGGCATCGCCTACGGCCAGCAGGGTCGGATTTTCGAGCCTTTTGTCCAGGTAGGCCGCAAGAAAGGCGGCGCCGGCCTGGGGCTGGCGCTGTGCAAGGAGATCGTGCAGTTGCACGGTGGCCGCATGGGAGTCTATTCCAGGCCGGGGCAGGGTACGCAGTTCTATATGGCGTTACCGTTGTAACTAAGAGCCTGTCGTGGGAGGCGGGCTTAGGGCTGCTACGCAGCCCAACGGGGGACAAGCCCCCTCGCCACATTTACCGTGCCCGCCGGCCAAAGCTCCTCTTGTGGCGAGCGGGCTTGCCCCGCGCTGGGCCGCGTAGCGGCCCCAATAAGGTCGGTGAGTTGGCCGGTTTGGGGCGCTACGCAGCACAGCGAGGGACTAGCCCCCTAGTCAACAACCCCACTTAGCGGTGGTTCAATACCCGTAGGATCGCGGCGCTTTGCGCATCCGGCGTGCCGTCGTACAGAGCCGGCCGGAAGCGCATCTGGAACGCGGCCAGCACACGCCGAGTCGCCACATCCAGCTCGCCGGTCTGCGGCGTGGAATACCCCAGGCGTGCCAACTCTTCCTGGAACCAGGTAATGCTTGGCAGTTGCCTGGCGTACTCGGCCTGATACCGCGCGACCGCCTGGCCCTCGGGCCAGATCCCCAAGCCTTCATCCGCCAGGCGCTTCCAAGGGAACAAGGGGCCCGGATCAAGTTTGCGACCGGGGGCGATATCGCTATGCCCAATAATGAACTTAGGGTTGATCCGATTGCGCTGGCTGATGTCCTTGAGCAAGGTCACCAGGGACTGGACCTGCGCTTCGGAGTAGGGATACCAGACGCGCCCGGTGGGCGTATCGCGGTAGCCCGGGTTGACGATCTCGATACCAATGGAGCTGGAGTTGAGCCAGGTACGCCCCATCCATTCACTTTCCCCGGCATGCCAGGAGCGCTTGTCTTCATCCACCAGTTTATAGATGGTCGCACGGGCGTCGTCGCCAATCAGGTAGTGGCTGCTGACCTGGCCTTTGGTCAATAGCGCCAGCGAACCTTGAAGGTTGGTCGCGGTGTAGTGCAGCACGACGAACTGGATACGATTATCGAAGTTCACCGAAGGGTGGGTGGTATCCAGGCGCGGGCCACTCGCACAGCCGGCGAGGGTGAGGGACAGAAGAGCAGCAACGAGAAATTTCATGGCAACAGACAGTACGCTAATGACGATAATGCAACAGTGTAACGTACCGTTTGCCGTTCAGCGGCAGGCTTACAAAATGGAACAACTTTTCAGGCCGCCTGCACCTGATTGCGTCCCGCCGCCTTGGCCCGATACAAGGCTTCGTCTGCACGCTTAAGTGCCAGGTCGCTACGCTCGCCCGGCTGAAACTGCGCCATGCCGATGGACATGGTGATGGTCACCCGCTCGCCCTTGAAGTGAAACGGGCACGCCTCGATCGCTGCACGCAGGCGCTCGCCCAGTTCCAGCGCATCGCCCAGCGCCGAATCCGGCATCAGCAGGACAAACTCCTCACCGCCAAACCGCGCGATGAAATCCGTCGGCCGCAGGCGTTTGTTCAACACATTGGCGATGATCTTCAACACCTTGTCGCCCGCCAAATGGCCGTAGCTGTCGTTGATGCGCTTGAAGTGGTCAAGGTCCAGCATCGCCAGTGACAGACTGTTGCCCTGTTGATGCCAGGTATTGACCTCGTACTCCAGGCGTTCGCTCCAGGCCGCACGATTGGGCAAGCCGGTGAGCGGGTCGATCAGCGCTTTCTGGCGCTGGACCTCGAGATGATCACGATAACCCTGGGCCTCCTGCTCCATGCTCGCCACGCGCTCGGCCAAGCCCTGCAGCCGTGCGGCCACTTCATGTTCGCGCTGGTCACGCTGCTTTTGATGCTCGTCCATGGCGCCCAGCAGCCCCTCAAGATGACTCTCCAACACTTGCTTGAGGTCATCGAGGTCAGCCGCTTCCTGGACACTGCTTTGCAAGCCATCCATCTGCTCACGGATTTGCGTATCCATCTCGCGCGCGGCGCTGCGGCTGTCGGCGTGTCCGTCGCTGGCCGCTTGCAAATTGCTCTGGAAGGCCTCCAGCCGCTCGTTGAGACGCTTGAGGTAGGCCTCGAATTCATGCTGGCCGCTATCGGTAATAGCCAGCATCAATACCGCGAGGTCATCGAGGATCGGCAGCAGTTCGTACCAGTTCAACCCATGGGCCAGGCGTTCGCGCATGGCTTCGGCCTGGGGTCGATGGTGCTCGGGCAGGTCGAGGTCGCCCAACAGGCCGAGCAGGGTGTCTTCGATATGCTTGGCGACGGAACTGTAGGATGGCTCTGGCGAGTCGGGCAGGGCGTACAGCACCTCGCCATCCATCGCGTCAGGGTCAACCTCCGCCGATTCATCCTCCAGCACCGGCGGCAACGACAGGCTGCCGATCGCCGTCGGTTGCGGCGCCTCTGGCAGGGCCTGGGGCGCCGCAACCACTGCAAGCGCAGGTTCAGGCGGCGGGGCGAGAATGACTTCGGCGGGCTGGCGCGGCTCCAGTGTTTCCAAGGCCGCGGCAGGCATCTCAACGGGCAATAACCGGGTCGTAGCAGCCTGCGGCGGTGCTGCCACGCGCTCCTCGATATCAATCTCGGGCGCAACGGTCAGCGCCGCAGACGCAGCCTCCGGCACTGGCTGCTGCGGTGCCTGTGCTTGAGGTGCAAAAGCACGCAGCGCCTGTGCCAGCTCGGGCGCATCCTCAACGGCCTGGGCGGCCGGACTGGTTTCTACCGCAGGGGCTGGCCGGGAGACCGGGGGAACAGCAGGCTCAACCGGCGCTACCTCCGTACCCACCTCCTTGCCACCAAACAGGCGCTGCAACAGGCCTGGCCGAGCAGGTTCGTCATCCGACTCAAGATTGCTCAGGGCCTGCCCTTGAAGCCCGCTCAACTCACTGAGCAGCAGGGGAATCTCCCGCGCCTGGCCGACGCGGCTGTCCAACTGCTTGGCGAAACTCTTCAGCGGGCGGCTGACTTCCCGCGGCAAGGGCAGCGCCTGCAGTTGCGCAACCAGCGCGGTCAGCGCCGTACTGATCTGATCAACCCGCGTTTCACGGCGCTGCTCGGAGTCCAGTACGGCCTTTTCCAGGCGTGGCAACAGGGCGGCGAGCGCGGCGTCCATGTCATCGCTGCGCACCACATCGCGCATCTCTTTCATACACTGGTCGACCGCCCGGTCCGTGCCTTCGGCCGCCAGCGTGCTGCGCACCAGCCCACGGCGCAGCAAGTCGAGGCGCGCAGCCCAACGGCGTTCGAGCTTTTCTTGTTGCTCGATGCTTAACAGGTATTTCTCTTTCCAGCGCTGGGCTTCGTCACTCATGCAAGGGATCCGCGAGGGCCGGGGCTCAACGCGGGTAATGCATCAGCCGTGAGCGAACCCGGCAGACGAATCTCTACCGCGACCGGCAGGTGATCGGAAATGGGCTGGGCCAGTACCTGCACGCTTTCCAGGGTCAAGGTCGGGCTTAACAGGATGTGGTCAAGACAACGTTGCGGGCGCCAGCTGGGGAAAGTGGCTTCGACCTGTGGCGCCAGCAGCCCGAGGTCGCGCAACGGAGAATTCTCCAACAGGTCACTGGCGTGGGTGTTCATGTCCCCCATCAGCACCTGGTGTTTGTAATCGCCAATCAGCTCACGGATATAGGCCAACTGCATGGTCCGGGTACGCGCCCCCAGCGCCAGGTGCATCATGACCACCACGAGCGCCTCGGGCCCTTCGCCAAAACGCACGAGAATTGCCCCACGCCCTTTTGGGCCGGGCAGCGGGTGATCCTCGATCGCCCACGGCTTCAAGCGGCTGAGCACACCATTGCTGTGCTGGCCCAAACGACCGAGGTTGCGATTGAGTTGCTGGTACCAGTAGGGGAATGCACCGAGCTGGGCCAGATGCTCGACTTGATTGATGTAGCCCGAACGCAGGCTGCCGCCATCGGCCTCCTGCAGCGCCACCAGGTCGAAGTCACCGAGCAGGTCGCCAATCTTTTGCAGATTGCCGGCCCGCCCCGTGTGGGGCAGCAAATGCTGCCAGCCACGGGTCAGGTAATGACGGTACTTCTCGGTGCTGATGCCAACCTGGATATTGAAGCTCAGCAAGCGCAGCCGGCTGTCCGCCGGCAGGCCGGTGGACGTGAGATGGTGTTCGTTGACCTGCGGATCATGCAGGCCAACGACGCGTTCTGTACCCCAGCGACGCATGGCGAGCCCCTTACTTGGCTGCGCGCTCTTTGGCGATCAACTGGTCGGCAACGTTGAGGGTCGCTTCAGGACCACCGGTAGAGCCGAGGTCAAAGCGGTATTTGCCGTTGACGATCAGGGTTGGAACGCCTTGCACGCCGTATTTCTGCGCGAGTTCCTTGGCCTGCTTGATCTGGCCCTGGATAGCGAAGGAGTTGAACGTGGCGAGGAACTTGTCCTTGTCTACGCCCTGGGTGGCGAGGAAGTCGGCCATTTGATCAGGCTTGGTCAGCGGCTTGCGATCCTTCTGGATAGCTTCGAACACGGCATTGTGGACCTTGTGCTCTACACCCATGGCTTCCAGGGTCAGGAACATCTGGCCGTGGGCGTCCCAAGGACCGCCGAACATGGCTGGGATGCGCTTGAAGTTCACGTCCGACGGCAGCTTCTCGGCCCAGGGATTGATGGTTGGCTCAAAGGAATAGCAATGCGGGCAGCCATACCAGAACAGCTCTACGACTTCGATCTTGCCCGGCACCGCAACCGGTACCGGATTGGCCAATTCAACATAGGTCTTACCCGCTTCAAGCGGCACGTCGGCGGCTTGGGCGGTCATGCCGAACAGGCTGGCACTGACGAGAGCGGCGCTGAGGATCAGATTACGCATGCTTTACTCCTGGACAAATAAAGTCGCCTCGCGCGACCTTTTTTATGACAGGTCTACACGGGCATGAGTTCGTTAGTGTAACGGTAGCGACCACAAAAAAGGGCGGCCTAAGCCACCCTTTTTATGCTTGCATCGACAGATTAATCGAGCGTTAACGTTGCCCAGGCAACGTCAGGCCATCCGCGCCTTACTTATGCAGGCCCTGGATGTAGCTGGATACCGCAGCAATGTCTTCGTCGCTCAGTTTGCGGGCGATGGTGCGCATGGTCATGGCATCGCCATCGTTGCTGCGACCGACTTTAGGGTCTTCCTTGCGGAAATCCGTCAGTTGCTTGGCAATGTACTGGGCGTGCTGGCCACCCAGATGCGGGAAGCCCGCTGCAGCGTTACCCGAACCATCCGGGGAGTGGCAGCCGGTACAGGCAGGCAGGCCTTTTTCCAGGTTGCCGCCACGGAAGAGTGCTTCGCCGCGCTCGACCAACGCTTTATCGGCAGCACCCACACTGCCGGTCTGGCTGGCGAAATATGCGGCGATATCATCCAGATCCTGATCGGTGAGGTTGGTCAGCATGCCGGTCATTTCCAGGACCGTTCGCTTGCCGTCCTTGATGTCGTGCATCTGCTTCTTCAGGTATTTCTCACCCTGGCCCGCCAGCTTTGGAAAGTTGGGCGCCGGGCTGTTGCCGTCCGGTCCATGGCAGGCACCACATACAGCGGCCTTTGTCTGGCCAGCAGTAGCGTCACCTGCAGCATGGGCAACACCAGTGATGCCCAAGGTCAACAGCAGACTCACGATCAATTTGTTCATCAGCTAATCCAATTACGGCTAAAGGTTATAGAGTTATGAACCGGGTCTACTCGCTCATCAAAATAATGATGGCCTGGTAATCCTCGGCACGGCATTCCATGCACAAACCACGCGGCGGCATCGCCTTGAAACCCTGGGTCACGTGCTGCACCAGCGTATCCATGCCTTGCGCCAGTCTCGGCGCCCAGGCTGCCTGGTCACCCCGCTCGGGGGCCGTTGGCAGCTGTCCGGCATGGCAAGCCGCGCAAACGCGGTTGTACATAGCTTCCGGATCCTGTGTAGCCTGCGCACTGTAAAGTGGTACCAGGACACCGACAGCTAGCAGCCACTTGGTCATACGTCGACCTTTTCAGGGTTTGGAAGCGTTATGCGTTCTAATGCGCAATAAAGGTCTATCGCTCCCGTGAACTTCATCCTTCGCTGGGACAAAGCACACACAAAATCTGCGGCATTATATACTGGCGCTACTGAAACGGGAACGACACTACTTGCCGCACCCATTCCCGGCACCGCCCACATCGGAAATCCCATGCAACTCAAGAACCCCATCCTCGGTCTGTGCCAACAGTCCACCTTCATGCTCAGCGCCGCCAAAGTCGACCAATGCCCCGACGACGAAGGCTTTGAAGTGGCCTTCGCCGGGCGCTCCAACGCTGGCAAGTCCAGCGCACTCAACACCCTGACCCATGCCAGCCTGGCTCGTACCTCGAAAACCCCAGGTCGCACACAGCTCCTCAACTTCTTCAAGCTAGACGATGATCGGCGTCTGGTCGACCTGCCGGGCTACGGTTACGCGAAAGTACCTATCCCACTGAAGCTGCACTGGCAGCGTCACCTGGAAGCCTACCTGGGTGGCCGCGAAAGCCTGAAAGGTCTGATCCTGATGATGGACATCCGTCATCCAATGACCGATTTCGACCTGCTGATGCTCGATTGGGCGGTTGCCAGCGGCATGCCGATGCACATTTTGCTGACCAAGGCCGACAAGCTGACCTACGGCGCCGCCAAGAACACCTTGCTCAAAGTGCAGGCCGAAATCCGTAAGGGTTGGGGTGATGCGATCACGATCCAGCTGTTCTCGGCGCCCAAGCGCATGGGCCTGGAAGACGCCTATACCGTACTGGCAGGCTGGATGGAATTGGCCGACAAGGGCACAGAAATCGCCGAGTGACTTTGTTGCGGGCAAAAAAAATCCCGAACTTCGTATGGGGAGGGGAAGTTCGGGATCTAAGTACTCCGGACCGCTAGGGCGGGGTCCAGATATCTGCCAACACTTAACACAACATAGGAGCATTGAAGGGCTTCACCACCCATTCAGTAACTCTGAGTGACTTTTCATGGGTTAAGTTCCGGTGCCCGGAAAAACTATTGGAAATAACTGTCGGCAGTTTCCGATCTATAGGCGTCGCTGCGACTTGATGCCGCAGCAACGCCGCGTGATCAGTGGGCTTCGTCCCAGTTGTTACCCACCCCAACCTCAACCAGCAGCGGCACATCCAGTTTCGCAGCACCGCTCATGTGCTCACGAATCTTCTCGCTGACTTCGGCCACCAGGTCTTCACGGACCTCGACTACCAATTCATCGTGCACCTGCAGGATGACCTTGGCGTCCAGCCCCGACTCCGTCAGCCAGTTGTCGACCTTGACCATCGCTTTCTTGATGATATCGGCGGCCGTGCCCTGCATCGGCGCGTTGATCGCGGTACGTTCGGCGCCCGCGCGCTCCTGGGGTTTGTTGGAGTGGATGTCCGGCAGGTACAGCCGGCGCCCGAACAGGGTTTCCACGTAACCCTGATCGGAAGCCTGGGCGCGGGTGCGCTCCATATACTCGCGCACGCCTGGGTAGCGAGCGAAATACACATCGATATAAGCCTTGGCGGTCTTGGTATCGACACCGATATCCTTGCCCAGCTTCTGCGCGCCCATACCGTAGATCAGGCCGAAGTTGATCGCCTTGGCGCTGCGGCGTTGATCGGATGTGACCTCGCCCAACTCGACCTTGAACACCTCGGCCGCCGTGGCCGTGTGCACATCGAGGTTGTCGCGGAACGCGTTCAGCAAGCCCTCGTCCTTGGACAAGTGCGCCATGATCCGCAGTTCGATCTGCGAATAGTCCGCCGCCAACAACTTGTAGCCCTTGGGCGCGACGAATGCCTGGCGGATCCGCCGGCCTTCGGCGGTGCGCACCGGAATGTTCTGCAGGTTCGGATCACTGGACGACAAGCGCCCGGTGGCCGCCACGGCCTGGTGGTAAGAGGTGTGGATCCGCCCGGTACGTGGGTTGATCTGCTCTGGCAAGCGGTCGGTGTAGGTGCTTTTGAGTTTGCTCATGCTACGGTACTGCATCAGTACCTTAGGCAGCGGGAAGTCATCTTCAGCCAGCTTGGCCAAGACTTCCTCGGCGGTCGAGGCCTGGCCCTTGCCGGTTTTCTTCAATACCGGCAGACCGAGCTTTTCGTAGAGGATCGCCCCCAACTGCTTGGGTGAACCCAGGTTGAACTCCTCGCCGGCGATCTCATACGCCTGGCGCTCCAGTTCCACCATCTTGTTGCCCAGCTCGATGCTTTGCACGCCCAGCAGCGCGGCATCGACCAAGGCACCCTGGCGCTCAATCCGCGCCAGCACCGGCACCAACGGCATCTCAATATCCGTCAACACACTGGCCAGGCTCGGCAGCGCAGCGAGTTGTGCGTGCAATGCCAAGTGCAGGCGCAGCGTCACATCGGCATCTTCAGCCGCGTAGGGGCCAGCCTGTTCCAGGGGGATCTGGTCGAACGTCAGTTGCTTGGCGCCCTTGCCGGCAATGTCCTGGAAGCTGACGGTGTCATGCTCCAGGTACTTCTTGGCCAGGCTGTCCATGTCGTGACGGGTCGCGGTGGAGTTCAGCACATAGGATTCGAGCATGGTGTCGAAGGCGATGCCGCGCACGGTGATGCCGTGTGCCGGGTCGCCGCCGATGGCGCAATTGGCCAGGATATTCATGTCGAACTTGGCGTGCTGGCCCACCTTGAGCTTTTGCGGGTCTTCCAGCAGCGGCTTCAAGGCCAGCAGTACGGTATCGCGGTCCAGTTGCTCGGGTACGCCGATGTAGGAATGGGTCAGCGCAATGTAGGCCGCTTCATTGGCCTGTACCGCAAACGAAACCCCTACCAGCTGCGCCTGCTGGGCATCGACACCGGTGGTTTCGGTATCGAAGGCAATCAGCTTGGCGTCATTGAGCTTCTTCAGCCACACGTCAAAACGGGCCTGGTCGAGGATGGTTTCGTACTGCGCTTCGACCGGGGCCAGCGTCTTTGCGGCCTCAGGCTCAGCCGAAGGCTGCACCGGCGCTACGTCGGCAGCCGCTTTAAGCTCGACCCGCTTGGCATCGCGCTGAATCTCATCGATCCAGCTCTTGAACTCCAGCAGGGTGTACAACTCCAGCAGCTTTTCACGATCAGGCTCGATCAAGTGCAAGTCTTCCAGGCCAACCTCCAGTGGCACGTCGACCTTGATGGTCGCCAACTGGTAAGACAGGAATGCCATCTCTTTGTGTTCTTCCAACTTGGCCGGCAGGGTCTTGGCCCCACGGATCGGCAAGGTCGGGACAATGTCGAGCTGCTCGTAAAGCTCTTTCAGGCCGCCGTTCACACCCACCAGCAAACCCGAAGCAGTCTTAGGACCAATCCCCGGAACGCCAGGGATGTTGTCGGAGGAATCGCCCATCAGCGCCAGATAATCGATGATCTGCTCGGGAGCGACGCCGAATTTCTCCTTAACGCCGTCGATGTCCATCGCACTACCGGTCATGGTGTTGACCAAGGTAATGTGCCCATCGACCAATTGCGCCATGTCCTTGTCGCCGGTAGAGATCACCACCGGGCGGTCAGCTGCCGCGCTGCTGCGGGCCAGGGTGCCGATCACGTCGTCCGCTTCAACGCCTTCGACGCACAGCAGCGGGAAGCCCAGGGCAATTACGCTCTGGTGCAGCGGCTCGATCTGCACGCGCATGTCATCGGGCATGCTCGGGCGGTTGGCTTTGTATTCGGCGTACATATCATCGCGAAATGTCCCACCCTTGGCGTCGAACACCACCGCGAACGGGCTGTCCGGGTACTGCTTGCGCAGGCTTTTGAGCATGTTCAGCACGCCCTTGACCGCACCAGTCGGCAGGCCTTTGGACGTGGTCAGCGGCGGCAGCGCGTGGAAGGCGCGGTACAGATATGAAGAACCGTCCACCAGGACGAGGGGGGCTTGGCTCATGAGCAGGATCAACCTTTTCGGCGGGTCAGGCGCTAGAATAGCCGGACCAATGACAACAAAGGGACAAGGTTATCATGCGCACATTCAATCGCCTGCTGTTGACCGGCTTGATTGCACTCGCTCCGATGGCTGCCATGGCGGCAGACGACGCTCCCTCGGGGGATCCGCAAGTCACCATTCGCACGGAAGGCGACAAGACCATCCAGGAATACCGCCAAAATGGCTTCCTGTATGCGATCAAGATCACCCCGAAAGGCGCGCCCCCGTATTTCCTGGTGCGCGCGGACGGAACCGATGCAAACTTCATCCGCTCGGACCAGCCGGATATGCTGATCCCTTCATGGAAGATCTTCGAATGGAAATGATTTCTTAATTTCAATCGGCGCTGCGGCCCGCGGCGCCCGTAATGGCAGTTTTAACCATGTCTGTGTTCACCCCCCTGGCTCGGCCCGAGCTGGAAACCTTTCTCGCCCCTTATGGGCTCGGCCGCCTGCTCGATTTCCAGGGGATTGCCGCGGGTAGCGAAAACACCAACTTCTTTATCAGCCTGGAGCAGGGCGAATTTGTCCTGACCCTGGTTGAGCGCGGCCCCGTGGACGAAATGCCGTTCTTCATCGAACTGCTGGACGTACTCCACGACGCCGACCTGCCGGTGCCTTACGCCCTGCGCACCACCGACGGCGTGGCCCTGCGCGAATTGGCAGGCAAGCCGGCGCTGCTGCAACCGCGCCTTGCCGGCAAGCACATCAAGCACGCCAACGCCCAGCATTGCGTGCAAGTGGGTGAACTGCTCGCTCACCTGCACCTGGCCACCCAGGGCGACAAGGTGCTGGAGCGCAAGACCGATCGCGGGCTGGATTGGATGCTCGACGAAGGTGCGCAACTGATCTCGCACCTCGATGCTGAGCAACAGCGCCTGCTGCAAGCGGCCCTGGATGAAATCCAGCAGCACAAGGCACACATCCTCACGCTGCCCCGCGCCAACATTCACGCCGACCTGTTTCGCGACAACGCAATGTTCGAAGGCACCCACCTGACCGGGCTGATCGACTTCTACAACGCGTGCTCCGGCCCGATGCTGTACGACGTGGCGATTGCCCTGAATGACTGGTGCTCGGACGAAGCTGGGGTGATTGACGGCCACCGCGCCCGGGCGCTGCTGGGGGCCTACGCGGCACTGCGGCCGTTCAGCACCGGGGAAGCCGAACTGTGGCCGACGATGTTGCGCGTGGCCTGTGTGCGGTTCTGGCTGTCACGCCTGATTGCAGCCGAGACATTTGCCGGGCAGGACGTGTTGATTCACGACCCCGTGGAGTTCCAGCAACGGCTGGAGCAGCGCCAGCAGGTCACTCTCCAACTGCCGCTCGCCCTTTAAATGTGGGAGCGGGCTTGCTCGCGAATGCGGTGTGTCAGCCAAGTAGCGGGTGACTGACACACCGCATTCGCGAGCAAGCCCGCTCCCACATTGGTTTGGCGCTGTGCCTACAGTGACTCCAGGCACCCTGCCAAATCATTGCCCAGCTTCTCCAGCAACTGCTCGTAGCCTTGAGCGGTTGCCGGGGTGTAGCCGCCCAGGGCATCCAATTCCGCCAGTTTCACCGGCAGGCCTGCCACCAGGGTCTCGGCCAGGCGCGGGCGCAATGGCGGCTCGCTGAACACACAGGTCTTGCCCACTTCCTGCAAGCGCGTGCGCATCGCCGCCACATGCTGGGCGCCGGGTTGCACTTCGGCGGCCACGCTGAATACGCCGGTATGCTTGAGGCCATAGGCATCTTCAAAGTAGTCGAAGGCTTCGTGGAACACGAAGTAAGGCTTGCCGGCGATACCCGCCAGGCGCGCCTTGAGGCGCACATCCAGGGCATCCAGGCGAGCGTTGAACCCCTGCAGGTTGCTCTGGTAGCGCGCCGCGTTGGCCGGATCGGCCGCGCTCAAATCCGCCGCCATTTTTGTAGCAATCACCCGCGCATTGACCGGTGACAACCACAGGTGAGCATCCAGGCTTCCCGGACGATGATCGTGATCGTGGTCGTCGGCTTCTTCGCCATGGGAGTGATTATCTTCGGCGAAATGACGCAGTTTGAGCCCCGGCAACTCCTGCACCGCGACTGTCGGCAAGCTGCGGCCCTTGAGCACCCGAGGCAGGAAGCCTTCCATGTCCGGACCGATCCAGTACAGCAGATCCACCGATTGCACACGCCGTACGTCGGATGGTCGCAATGCATAGTTATGGGGCGAGGCTCCCGGCGGCAATAACACCTCTGGAACCGCCACCCCGTCCTGCACAGCGGCGGCAATCAGCTGCAAGGGCTTGATGCTGGTCAGCACCCGAACCTCGGCCTGGGCAGCCCCGGCAATCCATAAACTGGTGACAAATACGACAAAAACGGCAAAAAGTCGGGACACGATGAGCACTCAAGTCAGCAGGAACGGGTAACATAATAACGTCTCTCACAAATATCTGTCGCCGCTCATGCCTAAAACACCGCTTGCCAGCCGTCCCCACGACCACTCTCACTGCGTCCACAACGCACTGTCAGAGGCCGACGCCCTGTGCGCACGCCAAGGCCTGCGCCTGACGGCCCTGCGCCGGCGGGTGCTGGAACTGGTGTGGCAGAGCCACAAACCCCTGGGTGCCTACGACATTCTCGGCGTGCTCAGCGAGCAGGACGGCCGCCGCGCCGCGCCGCCGACGGTGTACCGTGCGCTGGACTTCCTGCTGGAAAATGGCCTGGTGCACCGTATTGCCTCGTTAAACGCCTTTGTCGGCTGCAACCACCCGGAACACGCGCACCAGGGCCAGTTCCTGATCTGCCGTGAATGCCACGCCGCCATCGAGCTTGAACAAAAAAGCATCAGCGACGCGATCATCAAGAGTGCCGGCGATGTGGGCTTCCGAGTCGAAGGGCAGACCGTCGAAGTGGTAGGCATCTGCTCGGGCTGCCAGGGGGCTTGATGAGCACTGCGCTAATCCGCCTGGAGCAGGTCGGCGTCACGTTCGCCGGCCAGAACGTGCTGGACAACATTCACCTGAGCGTCGAACCGGGGCAGATCGTTACCCTGATCGGCCCCAACGGTGCCGGCAAGACCACCCTGGTACGTGCCGTGCTGGGCCTGCTCAAGCCCGACAGCGGCAGTGTCTGGCGCAAGCCCAAGCTGCGCATCGGCTATATGCCGCAGAAACTGCACGTCGACCCGACCTTGCCGCTTTCAGTGCTGCGCTTTTTGCGCCTGGTACCCGGCGTGGATCGCGCCCGCGCCCTGGCTGCGCTCAAGGAAGTCGGGGCCGAGCAGGTCATCGACAGCCCGGTACAAAGCATCTCCGGTGGCGAAATGCAGCGCGTCCTGCTGGCCCGTGCCCTGCTGCGCGAACCCGAACTGCTGGTGCTCGATGAGCCGGTACAGGGCGTCGATGTGGCCGGCCAGGCCGAGCTCTACAGCCTGATTACCCGCCTGCGCGACCGTCACGGCTGCGGCGTGCTGATGGTCTCCCACGACCTGCACCTGGTAATGAGCACCACCGACCAGGTGGTATGCCTCAACCGCCATGTCTGCTGCTCCGGCCATCCGGAGCAGGTCAGCGGCGACCCGGCCTTCGTCGAACTGTTCGGCAAGAACGCCCAGAGCCTGGCGATTTACCACCACCATCACGACCACGCCCATGACCTGCATGGCGCCGTGGTTGCCGATCCGGCTCCCCATACCCACGTCCACGGAGATAGCTGCAAGCATGGCTGATTTTCTGCTCTACGCCCTGCTTGCAGGCTTGGCTTTGGCGCTGGTGGCGGGCCCGCTGGGTTCGTTCGTGGTCTGGCGGCGCATGGCCTACTTTGGCGACACCTTGTCCCACGCGGCCCTGCTCGGCGTAGCCCTGGGCTTTTTGCTGGACGTCAGCCCGACCATCGCCGTGACCGTTGGCTGCCTGCTGCTCGCCGTGCTGCTGGTGACCCTGCAACAGCGCCAGCCCCTGGCTTCGGACACGCTGCTGGGGATCCTCGCACCCAGCACCCTGTCCCTGGGCCTGGTAGTCCTGAGCTTTATGCATGAAGTGCGTATCGACCTGATGGCCTACCTGTTCGGCGACCTGCTGGCGATCAGCCCCACGGACCTGGCCTGGATTCTCGGCGGCAGCGCGGCGGTATTGATCCTGCTGGTGGCCCTGTGGCGACCGCTGCTGGCAATTACCGTGCACGAACAACTGGCCACCGTCGAAGGCTTGCCCGTACCGGCGCTGCGCATGACCCTGATGTTGCTGATCGCCGTGGTGATTGCTGTCGCAATGAAGATTGTCGGCGTATTGTTGATCACGTCGCTGTTGATCATCCCCGCCGCCGCCGCCCAGCGTCATGCACGTTCACCGGAACAGATGGCGGTCGGCGCCAGTTTGCTGGGGATGCTTGCCGTGTGTGGTGGCCTGGCGCTGTCCTGGTTCAAGGACACCCCGGCCGGGCCGTCGATTGTGGTCACGGCCGCCGCACTGTTTCTGCTGAGTTTTGTCCTGCCCCGTCGAGGGGTGTAGACTTGCTCGCTTTTTGCGCAATTAGAGAGTCGCAGGAATGAAGCCGTTCACCTCCCGTTATCTGCTCCTTGCCGCATTTTCCCTGCTGCTGGGCGCCTGCCAAAGCACCCCGCCCGTCGCCCCCGAGGTTCCGGACGCGCGCGCTGCGGCCATTGCACAGCTGGAACAAAACCTGGCCAGCAGCGAGCTGGCCACCGCCGAAGACCAACTCGCCGCCCTGCAGGCCCAATCGCCCGACGATCCGGCGCTGGAGCCTTATCAGCGCCAGCTGGCCGAAGCCTATCTGCAGCGCAGCCAGATCGTCCTGCAAAAAGGTGATGTCAACGCCGCCGCCACTGCCTTGAGCCGTGCCCGAGCCTTGATGCCCAAGGCGCCGGCGCTGACGGGCGGAGTCAACAGCGCCATCGCTCACGCGCGCAAAGCCGAGCTGGATAAAGCCGAAGCCGCCCTCAAGGCCGCCGAAGCCAAGCCACCGGCCAAGGTCATCGACCCCGCCGCCGAAAGCACCACGGTTGCGCTGAACCTCACGGATATTCAGCAATTGCGCCATCAACTGGATGCCATCGCCACCGACGTGGTGAATTACCAGTGTGATGTGAGCATCCAGGTGCCGCGCACCGAGGATTACCCGTGGCTGAACACGCTGCTGAGCAAACGAGTGAAGCGGATAGATTCAGGGTATGACCTGAAGATTCACCGGCAGATCCTCAAGCATATTCCGGCGCAGGTTGTGCTGATTCCGCGTAAAGCCGACTGACGCCAATCGCGGGCAAGCCCGCTCCCACATTGGAATACATTTCAAATGTGGGAGCGGGCTTGCCCGCGATGGCGCCCTATCAAACAACCAAAAACTTAAGCTGGAACCGCCTTGGCCCGAGGCTCGCGCTCCCAAACCCGATGCTGGGCAATTGCCGCAATAAACGCCTTCAACGCCTTGGCATCCCCGCCAACAATCAAGCCCGCATCCGCCTCCAGCTTCAACACCGCCAACAACTGCTTCGCCTCACCGGCCAAGGCAATCGCCTTCAAATGCTTGTAGGCCTCCAGCAGGTAGTGCAACGCCACACCATCGCCGCTCAATGCCTGGATCGATTTCGCCCCACCCGGCACAAACACCGCGTCGAATGCCACTGACGGCAAACCTTCCATCGAGGCATCCACCGCCAGGCTCTTGCCATCGGCCGTGGTTACCGGCGCCGAGGTCGGCCCAAGCAATTTGGCATGGGCCCCTTCTGCGGCCAGCGCCTTTTTCAACGCTGCGATGGCTGCACCATCAACACCATTGGCCGCCAGGATCGCCACCTTGCGCGTCTTGATACCCCCTGGCAGCAGGTTGGCCTGGCTCAAGGCCGGCGAGCGCTCTGGCGCGGTCTTGCGCACTGGCACGGTGCCTTTTTTCGGCACCGGCAGGCCCAGGTTCTGCGCCACGCGCTTGGCCAGCTCCAGGTCGATGTTGGCCAGGATCTCGTTGACCTGGCGCGCCCGGATAAACTCACGCTCGACCTTGCCCAGCTCAAAGCTGTAGGCCGCGATGATGTGCTCCTGCTCGTGCTTGCTCATGCTGTTGAAAAACAGGCGCGCCTGGGAAAAGTGATCGCTGAATGACTCACTGCGCTCGCGGATTTTGTGCGCGTCGATGCGCTCCGGGTAAGACTCGAAACCGCCGTCCTGCGCGGCCGGAGGCGTTTCCTTCGGCCAGCCGCCGTCGATAGAGTTCGGCTCATAAGCAGCACGGCCTTTGTCGATGGTGCTGCGGTGCATGGCATCGCGCTGGTTGTTATGCAGTGGCGTCACCGGCTGGTTGATCGGCAACTGGTGAAAGTTCGGGCCACCTAGACGGCTGATCTGCGTGTCGGTGTAGGAAAACAACCGACCTTGCAGCAGTGGGTCATTGGAAAAGTCGATACCCGGCACGATATGGCCTGGGCAGAAGGCGACCTGCTCGACTTCCGCGAAGAAGTTATCCGGGTTGCGGTTGAGCACCATCTTGCCCAACGGGGTGATGGGCACCAATTCTTCGGGAATCAGCTTGGTCGGGTCGAGGATATCGAAGTCGAAGGCATGCTCTTTATCCTCGGGAATAATCTGCACCCCCAGTTCCCACTCCGGGTAATCGCCCATCTCGATGGCGTCCCACAGGTCGCGACGGTGGTAATCGGTATCTTTACCCGCCAGTTTCTGCGCTTCGTCCCACACCAGGGAACAGGTGCCCGCCGTCGGCCGCCAGTGGAATTTGACGAAGTTGGACTTACCCTCGGCATTGACCAGGCGGAACGTATGCACACCAAAACCCTGCATGCTGCGCAGGCTTTTTGGGATGGCGCGGTCGGACATCGCCCAGATCACCATGTGCGCCGATTCCGGCTGCAGCGAGACAAAATCCCAGAACGTGTCGTGGGCCGAGCCGCCGGTAGGAATTTCGTTGTGCGGCTCAGGTTTTACCGCATGCACGAAGTCAGGAAACTTAATCGCGTCCTGAATGAAAAATACCGGCATGTTGTTGCCCACCAGGTCGAAGTTGCCTTCTTCGGTGAAGAACTTCACGGCAAAACCACGCACGTCACGCACCGTATCGCCCGAACCACGTGGGCCCTGCACCGTGGAAAAACGCGTGAACACCGGGGTTTTATGGCCAGGGTCACGCAAAAAACCCGCCTTGGTCAGCGCCGAGTGGTTTTCATAGGTCTGGAAGTAGCCATGGGCGCCAGTACCGCGGGCGTGCACGATGCGCTCCGGGATCCGCTCGTGGTCAAAGTGCGTGATCTTTTCACGCATGATGAAATCTTCCAGCAGCGAAGGCCCGCGTGCGCCGGCTTTCAAGGTGTTCTGGTTGTCGGAGATTTTCACCCCCTGATTGGTGCGCAGCGCCTGGCCAGTGGCATCCGAGCGGGATTTTTCCAGGCTTTGCAGCTTGGCATTGGTGTTGCCACGGTCCAGGGTATCGGTGCCAGCAAGCTCGCTCTTGGGCGCTTGGGCAGGTTTCTTGGTACTCATCAGACAAAACTCCTCGTTTGCGTAGGCCAGAGCGGTCCCTGGCTCGTTTGAGCAAAACCCCGGGCACGGCACCCGGGAAATCGAGTTGCTTAAGTAGTGACTGACACGGTTTTTGACCGTTCCTTTTTTATGACCTTTGATCGCGTTATTGCCAAAT
The DNA here is from genome assembly GCF_007858275.1 of Pseudomonas proteolytica. Classification (GTDB taxonomy): domain Bacteria; phylum Pseudomonadota; class Gammaproteobacteria; order Pseudomonadales; family Pseudomonadaceae; genus Aquipseudomonas; species Aquipseudomonas proteolytica. The sequence continues at coordinate 24,137 of NZ_VFEV01000035.1, read as the reverse complement.
CACTGGTTGAATACGAAATAAATGCTAAGAAACACTAGATGGACAGGCTAAAATGCGCGCCCGGCTAACCGCTGATCCCTTTTCAATGCGCCCCACAAGGTTCGCTACGTGATCGAGTTTCATAACGTCCATAAAACCTACCGGGTCGCCGGTAAGGATATCCCCGCCCTGCACCCCACCAGCCTGCGCGTCGAGAACGGCCAGGTGTTCGGCCTGATTGGCCACTCTGGTGCGGGAAAAAGTACTCTGCTGCGCCTGATAAACCGCCTGGAAGAACCTTCGGGCGGCCAGATCAAGGTCGACGGCGAAGAAGTCACCGCCCTGGATGCCAATGGCCTGCGCCGTTTCCGGCAACAGGTCGGGATGATCTTCCAGCACTTCAACCTGCTGGCCTCCAAGACCGTCGCCGATAACGTCGCGCTGCCGCTGACCCTGGCCGGTGAGTTGTCGCGCCGCGAGATCGATGCGCGCGTGGCCGAACTGCTGGACCGGGTTGGCCTGTCCGACCATGCCAAGAAGTACCCGGCGCAGTTGTCCGGCGGCCAGAAGCAGCGCGTCGGCATCGCCCGCGCCCTGGCCACCAAGCCAAAAATCCTGCTGTGCGACGAAGCCACCAGCGCCCTTGACCCGCAGACCACTGCCTCGGTCCTGCAACTGCTGGCCGAGATCAACCGCGAGCTGAACCTGACGATCGTGTTGATCACCCACGAGATGGACGTGATCCGTCGTGTCTGCGACCAGGTCGCGGTGATGGATGCCGGTGTGATCGTCGAGCAAGGCCCGGTCGCCCAGGTGTTCCTGCACCCCACGCACGCAACCACCAAACGGTTCGTGCAGGAAGCCGAGCAGGTCGATGAAGGCGAGCAGCGCGATGTCTTCGCCCATGTACCAGGCCGCATCGTGCGCCTGACGTTCCAGGGCGAAGCGACCTACGCGCCCCTGCTGGGTACCGTCGCCCGCGAAACGGGTGTGGACTACAGCATCCTGGCCGGTCGCATCGACCACATAAAAGATACCCCTTACGGGCAACTGACCCTGGCCATCACCGGCGGTGACATGGAAGCGGCATTCGCACGCTTTACCGCAGCCGATGTGCACATGGAGGTCCTGCGTTAATGGACGTGTTACTGCATTACTTCGACAACGTCGACTGGGCTGATATCTGGGTAGCCACCAGCGACACCATGCTGATGCTCAGCACCTCGCTGTTTTTCACCGTACTGGTGGGCCTGCCGCTGGGCATCCTGCTGTTCCTGTTCAGCCCACGCCAGTTGCTGGAGCAGAAAACCACCTATGCCGCCCTGGCCTTCGTGGTCAACGCCATCCGCTCCTTGCCGTTTATCATTCTGCTGATTGTGATGATCCCGACGACGGTATTCCTCACGGGCACGTCGCTTGGCGTGGCCGGTGCGATTCCGCCGCTGGTGGTGGGCGCTTCGACGTTCTTCGCCCGGCTGGTGGAAACCGCCCTGCGCGAGGTCGATCGCGGCATCATCGAGGCGACCCAGGCCATGGGCGCGACCACCCGACAGATCATCACCAAGGCGCTGCTGCCCGAGGCAAAGCCGGGCATCATTGCGGCAATCACCGTGACCGCCATTGCCCTGGTGGGCTACACCGCCATGGCCGGCGTAGTAGGTGCCGGTGGCCTGGGCGACCTGGCGATCCGTTATGGGTACCAGCGTTTCCAGGATGACGTGATGGTCGTCACCGTGGTGATGTTGATTGTGCTGGTGCAGATTCTGCAAACCATCGGCGATAAGCTGGTGACACACTACTCTCGAAAATAACGGCCATTACCGGCGCCCGCCGGCAGATGCCCGAACAAGGAGCTTGTTGGATGAAAAAACTACTGGTTGCTTTCGCCGCGGTTGCCGCGTTTTCCGCCCATGCCGCCGAGACCCTGACGGTCGCCGCGACGCCGGTGCCCCACGCTGAGATCCTTGAGTTCGTGAAGCCGGCCCTGGCCGCGCAAGGCGTGGACTTGAAGGTCAAGGTGTTCACCGACTACGTGCAGCCGAACGTACAAGTGGCCGAGAAGCGCCTGGATGCCAACTTCTTCCAGCACCAGCCGTACCTGGATGAGTTCAACAAGGCCAAGGGCACTCACCTGGTGAGTGTGGCCCGCGTGCACCTGGAGCCCCTGGGCGCGTACTCCAGCAAGTACAAGACCCTGGCCGAGCTGCCGGACGGTGCCAACGTGGTCATCCCCAACGACGCCACCAACGGCGGCCGCGCGCTGTTGCTGCTGGCCAGCAAGGGCCTGATCACCTTGAAGGACCCGACCGATATCCTGTCGACCATCAAGGACATCACCGGCAATGAAAAGGGCCTGAAATTCCGCGAACTGGAAGCCGCCACCCTGCCACGCGTGCTGACCCAGGTCGACCTGGCGCTGATCAACACCAACTACGCCCTGGAAGCCAAGCTGGACCCTGCCAAGGATGCCCTGGCGATCGAAGGCAACGACTCGCCTTACGTCAACATCCTGGTGACCCGCGAGGACAACAAGGATTCGGACGCGGTGCAGAAACTGGTCAAAGCCCTGCACACTCCCGAGGTGAAGAAATTCATCAACGAGAAGTACAAAGGCGCAATCCTGCCGGCGTTCTGATCGAGCACTATCGCCAAAACACTGGAGATCGAATGTGGGAGCTGGCTTGCCTGCGATAGCGGTGGATCAGCGACCAAAAGGCTGGCTGACCTGACGCTATCGCAGGCAAGCCAGCTCCCACAGCTGATCTGGGTTGTCGGCTGGATTTGCTCCAGAACTAGTTACGCTGCAACAACCCCGGCAACTGCGCCACCAGCTTCTGGTTGTTCAACGGCGCACGGATAAACCCACGCTGGGTGCCATCCGGGCCGATCAAGGCCAGGTTGCCGCTGTGATCGACGGTGTAGTTCGGCTTGCTGGTATCGGCCGGAATGAACGGAATGCTCACCGCATTCGACACCTTCTGCACATCCTCCACATTCGCGCCGGTCAGGCCTGCAAATTGCGGATCGAAGTAGCCCAGGTATTGCTTGAGCTGCGTCGGGGTATCGCGATGCGGGTCAACGCTGACCAGGATCACCTGCAGCTTATCCACTACGTCCTTGGGCAGCTCGCTCTTGATCTGGCGCAGCTGGGCGAGGGTGGTCGGGCAGATGTCCGGGCAGAAGGTGTAGCCGAAGAACAGCACACTCCACTTGCCCTTCAACTCGTTGACCAGCACCGGCTGGCCGTCCTGGTTGGTCATGGTCACCGGCGGCAGCTGGCGGCTTTGCGGCAGCAGGATAATGCCCGCGTCGATCAATGCCGTAGGGTCGCCCTGGCCCTTGCCGGACAGTACTTTATTGACGGTCAGGCCCATGACCAACGCCACGATGGCCACCAGGATAAAGACAGTTTTTTGAGTTCGAGTCATAGGTTCAACAATAAGTAGTGGTCTACGAGCAGGGCGATAAATAGCAGGAACAGGTACCAGATAGAGTACTTGAAGGTATTGATCGCCGCGTGCGGCCGACTGCCACGGTACAGCACCCAGGCCCATTGCAGAAAGCGTGCGCCCAGAACCAGTGCACAGCCCAGGTACAACAGCCCGCTCATATGGATCACATAGGGCATCAGGCTCACCGCCAGCAGCGCGAAGGTGTAGAGCAGGATATGCACCTTGGTGTAGTGCTCGCCGTGGGTCACCGGCAGCATCGGGATATCGGCCTTGGCGTACTCCTCCTTGCGATGAATGGCCAGGGCCCAGAAGTGCGGTGGGGTCCAGGCAAAGATGATCAGCACCAGCAGCAATGGCTCGGCACTCACATGGCCGGTGACCGCCACCCAACCGAGTAACGGCGGCGCCGCGCCGGCCAGGCCGCCGATCACGATGTTCTGCGGCGTCGCGCGCTTGAGGAAGCCGGTGTAGATCACCGCATAGCCCAGCAACGAGGCCAGCGTCAGCCAGGCCGCCAATGGGTTGGTAAAGGCCAGCAACAAGCCCAGCCCGGCCACCGCCAGCGCCAGGGCAAATGTCAGCGCGGCGACCGGGGACACCCGGCCTTCGGCCAGCGGCCGCTTGTGAGTACGCGCCATCAGCGCATCAATACGCCGGTCCACCACATGGTTCACCGCCGCTGCGCCACCAGCGCACAGGGCAATCCCCAGGTTGCCGAAGATCAACACCGTCCACGGCACACCGGCGCGGGTGGCGAGAAACATGCCCACCAGCGAGGTGATCAGCATCAGCACCACCACCTTGGGCTTGGTCAGCTCCAGATAGTCACGCCAGATCGCCTGGCTGTGACGCTCGCCAATCAAGGTCGCCATGGCATCTCTCCTTTAAGGGTGATCAGGCCCGAAACGTGTTTGCGCGGGCTGAAGCGCCAACCGAACGGCACTTGATGGCGGACCCGCACCAGGCTGGTACGGGCGTGGTAATTGACCAGCACCAGGGTCAGCAGCAGCGCTGCACCGCCGGCGTTGTGGGCGACCGCCACCGGCAGCGGCAAATGAAAGTACACATTGCTCAGGCCCAGGCCGATCTGCACGGCGAGCGCCACCAGCAGCAACCCGGCGAGGCGCGTCATGCCCACCGCCTTGAGCTGCCAGGCCAGCCCCAGCAGCACCACGGTGACCGCCAGCGCGCCCATGCGATGGGTCAGGTGAATCGCCGTGCGTGCGTCGCTGTCCAGTTGCCCGCCCAGATAGTTGGGGCCGATATGCTGGGTCAGGTGAAAGCCATTGGCAAAGTCCGCCGCCGGCCACCACTCGCCATGGCACGTCGGCAAGTCGATACAGGCCACCGCCGCATAGTTGGAGCTGACCCAACCACCCAGCGCCACCTGCCCGATCACCATCACCAGGCCCGCCGTGGCCCAGTACTGCAAGCGCCTGGGCACGATCAGCGCCGGCAACACCCCGGACAAACGCAGGGTCAGCAAAAACAGCAGGCTCAACGTCGCAAACCCGCCGAGCAAATGCCCGGTGACCACCTGCGGCCAGAGCTTGAGCGTCACCGTCCACATGCCAAAGGCCGCCTGGGCGAACACCACCGCCAGCAGGAACAACGGCAGCTTCAAGGGTTGCCCCGGATGCCGGCGATGGGTCCAGGCGCGAGCGGCCAGCAACGTGATCAGCAGCCCAAGGGTGCCTGCGGCGTAGCGGTGGATCATCTCGTTCCAGCCTTTGTCGGCCTCCACCGGCGTATCCGGGAAATGCAGCTCGGCATGGGCCAACTGGGCCTCGCTTTTAGGCACGCTGATAAAGCCGTAGCAACCCGGCCAGTCCGGGCAACCGAGGCCGGCATGGGTCAGGCGGGTGTAGGCGCCGAGCAACACGACAATCAGCGCCAGCAGGGTGGCAAACAGCGCGAGGCGAAATCCAGGTTTGGCCATGACGATGCCCTTATCCGATATTCGACAGTTTCAGCAGATGGCGCAGGTCGTTGAGCAGATCCTTGCCCTTGACCCGCGCGTCATAGCGCAGCACCAGGTTGCCGTGGGGGTCGACGATCCACAGTTGGGCATCGCCGGGCGCGGCAGCGTTTTGCTTGAAGGTCGGCAGGTCCAGGGGCAAACGCTGCAACTGCGGATATTCGGCTTTCAGCTTGGTCTCGTATTCAGCACTGAGCGGCTGCGCACTGGCCAGGGCATGGCTGGCGCGGGACGCATCACGGCCCAGGCCGATCTGCAGTTGGCGCGCGAGGTAGACCAATTGCTGGCAATCGGCGGCGCAGGCTGCGGGGGCGGTCACCAGCAATTGCCAGCGCTGCTCGTCGGCCTGCACGCCGATATCGGCGCGGGTCTGGCCATTGCCGATCATCTCGCCGTGATCACTGCGGTTGTCCGGCACCCAGAACTGCAACTTGTACATCAGGGTCGCCAGCACCATCGGGCCGATCACCATCAGCAGGATCAGGATCAGTTGCCAGCGCCCCTTGCGCCGGTTGGGCGCCGCTGGCGTGTCAGACATGTTGAGTGGATTCATGGCCGCTCCCATGGTGCTTCTCCCTTGCGTTGTGCCATCCGAGGTAGAGGTAAAGGCCCAGCAGCGCCAGCGCCATGGCGAACCACTGCACGGCATACCCCAAGTGTTTTTCCGGCCCCATGGCCACTACCGGCCACTGGGTTTCATAGGTCGCAGGGCCGGCTTCGGCCCGCAGTTCAAAGGCAAACCCGCTGCGGCCCAACTCAGCCCAAAGCACCTGTGGATGCAGCGCCGTCAGCAAGCGTGGCCATTGCGCGGCGGCCGGGTCGGCATGCAACTGGAACGTCTCGCCCGGTGCGACATACACCCAGGCATTGATATTCAAAGGCTGGTCGGGCGTGGTGAAGGCCGGCGGCGTGCGTCGATCCGGCCACGCCAGCCAGCCGCGATTGAGCAATAGCCACTGGCCGCTGGCCTGGTCATGAAAGGGTTGCAGCAACTCGACGCCGGCCTTGCCGTCACGCATGCGGTTATCCAGCAGCACGCTGTGCCCGGCATCGAACTGCCCGCGCAACTGCACCCGGCGAAAGGCTGGGTCAGCCACCCCATCCAACTGTTCAACACTGATAGGCGGCGCCGCCCGGCGCTCGGCATAACTCTGTAGCAGCGCCTGTTTTTCCTGGCCACGGGACAGTTGCCAGAAACCCAGGAACACCATCAGCGGCAGCAGCACGAGCACCACCAGCGTCGGCGCAATCCCGGGGCGAAAGGGTTTCATGGCGTTGCCGCAAAGGTGGGTGCTGCGCTGGCTATACTGAATCTCATTGCCCGCCCCTCAAAAAAACAGCCCTGGAGCCTGACCATGCTCAAAGCCGCTATTGCCCTGATGCTGATCGCTACCGTTGTGAGCCTGTTCAGTGGCTTGTTCTTTCTGGTCAAGGACGAAGGCCACTCCAATCGCCTTGTCACTGCCTTGACCGTGCGCGTGGTGCTGGCCGTGATGACCCTGGCGTTGATCACCTGGGGGTTCTTCAGCGGCCAGCTGGTTTCCCACGCGCCCTGGTAAGTCGCTACAGCACGTAGACGAAGAAAAACAAACCGATCCACACCACATCCACAAAGTGCCAATACCAACTGGCCGCCTCGAAGCCGAACTGGTGCTCGGCATTGAAATGCCCCTTGAGGATGCGCATCAGCATCACGAACAAAATGATCGTGCCGATGGTCACGTGGGCGCCGTGAAAGCCGGTCAACATGAAGAAAGTCGCGCCATACACCCCCGAGCCCAGGGTCAGGCCCAGCTCTTTGTAGGCGTGGATGTATTCCTCGGCCTGGAACCCCAGGAACGCCACCCCCAGCAACACGGTGAGCGCCAACCAGATTTTCAGCGCGCCGCGATGCCCCTTGCGCAGGGCGTGGTGGGCGATGGTGATGGTCACGCTGGAACTCACCAGCAAGATGGTGTTGACCAGCGGCAAGCCCCACGGGCTGATAGTGCCTTCCGGCGCCGGGAACAGCTTGGGGTCGGGGTTGTTGAGCAGCGGCCAGGCGAACTCGAAATTCGGCCACAGCATGTGCGCAATGCCCTTGGAGCCTTCCCCGGCCAGCCACGGCGCCGACATATGCCGCACATAGAACAGCGCACCGAAGAAGGCGATAAAGAACATCACCTCTGAAAAGATGAACCAGGTCATGCCCCAGCGAAACGAGCGGTCCATCTGTGCGCTGTACAACCCGGCGCGGCTTTCCTTGATCACCGCGCCGAACCAGCCAAACATCATGTAGGCCAACAGCAGGCTGCCGACGAAAAAGATCAGGGGCCCGTGGGATTCCGGGCGCGCAGCCTTGAGGTCGTTGAACCACACGCCCAGGCCATACACGGTGATCAGCAGCCCAAACGTGGCAATTATTGGCCACTTGCTTTGCGCTGGTACGTAGTACGTATCATGAGTCGACATGTATCCGTTCTCCTAATCGAGCCCGCAGGCACGCCTAGCCGCCGGTATGGACAGCCACGGGCGGTTGGCGCGCAGTGATATCGAACAGCGTGTACGCCAGGGTCAAATGCTTCACATCCTTGGGCATGTCGCGGTCGACAATGAAGCGCACCGGCATCTCGATGCGCTCCCCCGGCTGCAGCACTTGCTGGGTGAAGCAAAAACACTCGGTCTTGTGGAAGTACATCGCCGCTTCGGCCGGGGAAATGCTCGGGATCGCCTGGGCCGTCATCGGCTTGTCGCTGGGGTTGAAGGCTACGAACACCATCTCGTTGACCGCGCCAGGGTTGACCACGATTTCGTCGGCCTTGGAGTGGAATTCCCAGACCATATCGATGGCATTGGTCGACAGAAACTGCACCCGCACCTGGCGCGACGGATCGACTACCTGTGAGCCTTCGTACTGCCCGGCAGTCTTGCCGTTGATGCCGAAGGCCTTGCACATCACGTCGTAGATCGGCACCAGGGCGAAGCCAAAGGCGAACATCGCCAGCACCAGAATCAGCAGGCGCGTGACCAGGCGGTTGAGGGGCACGGAATCAGCCATGGCGCCCACCCCCGCGTGACGGTTCTGTAGGAGCGAGCTTGCTCGCGAAAAACCACAGCGCACCGCGTTTATCCAGGCAACCCGCGTTATCGTTCACGCCCTTCGCGAGCAAGCTCGCGCCTACAGACCCGCTGTTCATTTGACCTCCGGCGGCGTGGTGAAGGTGTGGTACGGCGCTGGCGAAGGAATGCTCCACTCCAGCCCTTCGGCACCATCCCACGGCTTGGCCGGCGCCGGCTTACCGCCACGGATGCACTTGATCACGATAAACAGGAAGAAAATCTGCGTGGCACCGAACATGAAGGCGCCAATCGACGACACCATATTGAAGTCGGCGAACTGCAGGTTGTAGTCCGGCACCCGGCGCGGCATGCCGGCCAGCCCGACGAAGTGCATCGGGAAGAACGCCATGTTCATCCCCACGAACGACAGCCAGAAATGCAGCTTGCCCAGAGTTTCGTCGTACATATGGCCGGTCCATTTCGGCAGCCAGTAGTAGGCCGAGGCGAAGATCCCGAAGATCGCCCCAGGCACCAGTACGTAATGGAAATGCGCCACCACAAAGTAGGTGTCGTGGTACTGGAAATCCGCCGGCGCAATGGCCAGCATCAGCCCGGAAAAGCCGCCGATGGTGAACAGGATCACGAAGGCCACGGCAAACAGCATGGGCGTTTCGAAGGTCAACGAACCTTGCCACATGGTGCTGACCCAGTTGAACACCTTGACCCCGGTGGGCACGGCGATCAGCAGGGTGGCGTACATGAAGAACAACTCACCCACCAACGGAATGCCCACCACGAACATGTGGTGCGCCCACACGATAAACGACAGGAACGCGATACTCGCGGTGGCGTAGACCATCGAGGTGTAGCCGAACAGCGGCTTGCGCGAGAAGGTCGGGATGATCGAGCTGACGGCACCAAAGGCCGGCAGGATCATGATGTACACCTCGGGATGGCCGAAGAACCAGAACACATGCTGGAACAACACCGGGTCACCGCCGCCGGCAGCGCTGAAGAAGCTGGTGCCGAAGTGGATATCCATCAGCATCATGGTCACGCAACCGGCCAGCACCGGCATCACCGCGATCAGCAGGAACGCGGTGATCAGCCAGGTCCAGACGAACAGCGGCATCTTCATCAGGGTCATGCCCGGGGCACGCAGGTTGAGGATGGTGGCGACCACGTTGATCGCGCCCATGATCGAACTGATCCCCATCAGGTGAATGGCGAAGATAAAGAACGTCACGCTTTCCGGGGCGTAGGTGGTGGAGAGCGGGGCATAGAAGGTCCAACCGAAGTTGGGCCCGCCCCCCGGGGAGAACAAGGTCGAGACCAGCAACAGGAACGCCGCCGGCAACAGCCAGAAGCTGAAGTTGTTCATGCGCGGCAGGGCCATGTCCGGCGCGCCGATCATCAGCGGGATCATCCAGTTGGCCAGGCCGACAAACGCCGGCATCACCGCGCCAAACACCATGATCAAGCCATGCATGGTGGTCATCTGGTTGAAAAACGCCGGCTCGACGATTTGCAGCCCCGGCTGGAACAACTCGGCACGGATCACCATGGCGAACGAGCCGCCGAGCAGGAACATGGCGAAGCTGAACCACAGGTACATGGTCCCGATATCTTTGTGGTTGGTGGTCAGCACCCAGCGCATCAAGCCCTTGGCGGGGCCGTGGGCGTGGTCAGCGGCATGACCGTGGTCATCGATCACAGTGCTCATGGCCGTTCTCCTGCAAGCGGATGGGCGGGGCGGGTCAGGGCATACGCAATGAAGAGGTTCATTGGCTTTCCGCCTGTTTGATGGCCAGCACGTCTTTAGGCGTGACCATGTCGCCTTTGTTGTTGCCCCAGGCGTTACGCTCGTAGGTCACGACTGCCGCAATATCGACTTCCGACAGCTGCTTGCCGAACGCCGCCATCGCGGTCCCGGGCTTGCCGTGGTAGACGATGCTCAGGTGATCTGCCGCAGGTCCGGTGGCGATTTTCGAGCCCTTGAGCGCCGGGAACATCGGCGGCAGGCCTTGGCCTTCGGCCTGGTGACAGGCCACGCAAGTGGTGTGGTAGACCTTGTCGCCACGGGCCACCAGCTCTTCAAGTGTCCACTCTTTGGAGGTCAGCTCCTTGAGCTTGGCGGCTTCTTCCTTGCGCTCGCCGAGCCAGGTTTCATAGTCCGCCTTGGACTTGACCTCGACCACGATGGGCATGAACCCGTGGTCCTTGCCGCATAGCTCTGCGCACTGGCCACGGTAGATGCCGGGCTTCTCGACCCGGGTCCAGGCCTCGTTGACGAAGCCGGGGATGGCATCGCGCTTGACCGCAAACGCCGGTACCCACCAGGAGTGGATCACGTCGGCGGCGGTCACCAAAAAGCGCACCTTGGCGCCCACCGGCAGCACCAGCGGCTGATCGACTTCCAGCAGGTAGTGTTCGCCCTTGGTGGCCTTGTTCTGGATCTGCTCGGCGGGGGTGGCCAGGTTGCTGAAGAACTCGACGTCCTGGCCCAGGTACTTGTAGTGCCACTTCCACTGATAGCCGGTGACCTGGATATCGATATCCGACTCACTGCTGTCGTAGATGTTGATCAGGGTCTTGGTCGCGGGAATAGCCATGGCGACGAGGATCAGCAGGGGCACGACGGTCCAGAGAATTTCGACCGTGGTACTTTCGTGGAACTTGGCCGCCACCTGGCCCGTGGAGCGCCGATGCACAATCATCGACCAGAACATGGCGCCAAACACGATGATGCCGATCACCACACAGATCCAGAAAATGGTCATGTGCAGGTCGAACACAGCGTGACTGACTTCGGTGGCCCCTGGTGCCATATTCACTGTCCAGGCGGCCTGCGCCTGGCTGAATACTGACCACAAGAGTAAGCCCATCCAAACATGTGGATGTCGCGTCATTGCGGGTTCCCCTTATCGTTCTTGTTATCCCGCCGGTTTGCACCTGCGGCCAAGGGGGCGGCTTCCAAACTGCTTACATCCGCCAAGCCTTGCCTGCCTAATGCAGTCGGGCGTCATCAGCTAATTGCGTACAAACCCGAGTATAGACAGCGACTGCGACCCCGCAATGTGTGGGGACAAATCAGTAAAAAGAGACGAACGGCGCTGGCCGGCCAGCAGATTAAAGGCCTATCCGACGAACGATGGCATTTCGATATAACAGCGGCGCATAACCATGAAATAATTATGACAAATGCGTCTTAGGGGCTCGTATAAACGAGCTACCTTATGCAATCCCCTTTCCTACGCCCGTATTCCTGGAGCTTTCATGAACACCGCCGCATTGCGCGAGCAGATTTCCCGTGCCCATCAACACGAAGCGTCCACTGGCCAATTGGCTAAACAACTGGACGCTCAGTTACCACACCTGCATTCGGCCATTTCCCTGGCCGAGGGTGATCGTAATGCCGTGATGACGCGCTTCGTCACCGCCTACATCGATCAGGTTCCGGACCTGCTGGACGCCGCCAACGACGTGGCCCGGGAAGCAGGGATTGAAAGCCAGATCAAGCCGGTGCTGAAAATCGCCGAGCATTTCTTTCTCCAGCCACCGGCCATCCTCGCTGCCCATGAAGGCCTGAACGGCCTGCTGGACGAGGCCTACCTGGCCCACCGGCTGGTGGAAGAAGTGAACGATTTGTATATCAAGCACTTCGGCCAGCCGTTGATTCCGGCGGACACCACCGTTGCCAATGTGATTGCCCACCAGTTGATCGGCGAAGATTTCGCCAACCAGCTGGATGAAGCCGTGCACCTGGCGGTGGATGAGATGCTCAATGAAGAGAGCTTTGCTCTGGAGTCCGTCGAGGCCTATCGCGAGCAGCTCAAGAGCCCGGCAACGGAAGCCGCGTGGAAACGCTGGCCTTGCCTGTCGCGCCAGCTGGGCGTGGAGTTGGAGCTGGATCAGCCGGCCTAGAGTTGCGGCCTGGCACAGAACAAAATGTGGGAGGGGTTTGTGTGGGAGCCGGGCTTGCCCGCGATGCAGGCACCGGGGTGCATCAGTTACACCGCGGTGATGCTATCGCGGGCAAGCCCGGCTCCTACACAAGCCCCTCCCACTTTTTATTCGGTTTCGTCAGACCACTGACGGGGCAGAGCCGATCCGGGTCGTGGTGCGTATTCGCCCTTCCAACCGACGCTTCAACCCGCGCGCCTCGATCACCAACTTCGAGCCCTTGGCCGCATTGGCCCGACCCCATTCCTCCAGTAGCTCCAGACACGAATGGTCCACGTAGCTCAAGTTGTTGAGCGGCACATGCACGGTGGTTCCCGCCGGCACTGTCGCCAGTACCTGGGTCAATGCGGGCACCTTGAGGAAGGTCGCCGCGCCTATCAACCGCAACTCCATTTCACCGTCCTGGGGCAGGTCGATCAGGCTGACTTTCAAGCGTGAAGCCTTCCACGCCAGTTTCACCAAGGTCAGGCCGAAGCCCACCAGCACACCGGTCAGCAAGTCGGTAAAGATGATCGCCAGGGCCGTGGCCGCGTAGGTGAACATCGGCATCCGACCATAGCGCCCCAGCCCACGGAAAGCCTTGAGGTCCACCAACTTGATCCCGGTGTACACCAGCACACCCGCCAGGCTCGCCACCGGAATGCTTTGCAGCACGCTCGACAGCAGCAACACGAAGGCCAGCAGCCAGAGACCGTGGAACATCGCCGACAAACGCGTGGTCGCACCCGCCTGGACGTTAGCGGAGCTGCGCACGATCACACCGGTCATGGGCAATGCGCCCACCAGACCACACAACATGTTGCCTACACCCTGGGCGGACAATTCCTTATCGAAGTCCGAGCGCTGGCCGTTGTGCATACGGTCCACAGCCGCCGCCGAGAGCAACGTTTCGGCGCTGGCGATGAAAGCTACGGCGAAGGCAGCGATCAACAGGTTGGGATCGGCCAGGTTCAGCAGGTCGCTGGGGCGCAGCCAGTCGATGGCATCGGCGAGGTTTGCCGGCACTTCCACGCGTTTGACCTGCAATGCCAGCATCAGGCTGGCTGCCGTCGCCAAGCCCACACCCAGCAACGCACCCGGTACAAAGCGCAGTTTTTGCGGACGAAATTTATCCCACAACCACATCACCAGAATCGTCGACAACCCCAGCAGACCGGCTTGCCAGCCGAGACCGGGAATGGCCTGGGCCACTGCAGCGGGGAAGCCGGCAAGGTTATCCAGCCCAGACGGCTTGGGCGCTCCATCGAGCATCACATGCACCTGCGACAGGACAATCAGCACCCCGATCCCCGCCAGCATGCCGTAGACCACCGCCGGTGCCGTCACCCGGAACCAGCAACCCAGGCGCAGACGCCCGGCCACCAATTGCAGGAAGCCCGCCAACAGCAGGATCGGCCCGAGCATCAGCATCCCGTGCTGGCGCACCAGTTCGAACACCAACACCGCCAGGCCGGCAGCCGGGCCACTGACTTGCAGGGGCGAGCCGGCCAGCCAACCCACCACCAGGCCACCGATGATCCCGGTGATCAGGCCCTTGGCCGGCGGCATGCCCGAAGCAATGGCGATCCCCATGCAAAGTGGCAAGGCCACCAGAAACACCACCACCGAAGCCAACAGCTCCCGTGGCAGCACTGTTTTCAATTGAGCTGCACGCATAATGACTCTCCCGAGGCATTCGCCGGGCGTGGCAAGGCCTGGCTGCATCCATGGCAGCCATCGCATTACCCGGCAGGGGATTGTTTTAGAAGCGCGCTTTGGGCGTCGCCGAAGGGATCGGTCCGGAACCGGTCAGCGGCAGGAACGTGGCCTGGTCCGCATCGTAGGCTTTGATCTCGCTGGTCTCGATGTTGTAGATCCAGCCATGGATAAACAAATGACCGTTGGCCATGCGCGAAGCCACAGAAGGGTGGGTGCGCAAATGTTGCAACTGGGCGATGACGTTTTCTTCGGTCAGCACCTGCATGCTTTCGCCTTCATTGGCGCAATCACAGTTGTCCTGGACCATGGTCTTGGCGACCTCGGCATGACGTAGCCAGGCTTTGACCGTGGGCATCTTTTCCAGGCTCTGGGGGTTGAGCACCGCCCGCATCGCGCCACAGTCGGAGTGGCCGCAGACGATGATGTGCTGCACGCCCAGGGCCAGCACCGCGTACTCGATGGCCGTGGACACACCGCCGTTCATCTGCCCATAAGGCGGTACGACGTTGCCTACGTTACGGGTGACGAACAGATCGCCCGGGGAGCTTTGGGTAATCAGTTCCGGAACAATGCGCGAGTCGGCACAGGTGATAAACATCGCCCGTGGGCTCTGGGCCGTGGCGAGTTTCTTGAAGAGTTCTTCCTGCTGGGGAAAGACCTCGTTATGGAAATGCAAAAAGCCATCAACGATGTGCTGCAGCGCTGCATCGGCGGACTCCGCCTCGTGAGGGGCTGAAGCCGACGCAGCCAACGGCTGTTTATCCTTGTCACTCATGATTCATCCTCGTAGTTGGAGCAGGGGAGTGTTGCAGTTCAGTTTGGCGCGCGACCATTGCAATAATTGGAAAACCACACCAGCCGCGACGCAGACCCACCAGTCACTCGATGAACAAGGTACCTGCCAAAACTTAACTCAAACTGAATCAACCGCTCTATCTCGCGGGTTTCAGTGATGTCAAAACGCGACTACCCTGGCTGGGCAGTGCGCGCATTTGTATCAGTCTACAACAAAGCCAGCTGCCTGCCGGGCGGACAGAATGCACTGCAATCGAGGTTGAAGCCTTCCCGTCGGTCCAGCCCCAAGCGCTTGATCGCCTTGGCAAATCGTTGCGCCAGCAGGTCGGCAAACGGCCCCTCACCGCGCATGCGCACACCGAAGCGGCTGTCATAGACTTCGCCCCCGCGCACCTGGCGTACCAGGCTCATCACATGGGCCGCCCGTTGCGGGTAATGGGCCGCCAGCCACTCCTCGAACAGTGGCGCCACCTCAAGGGGCAGGCGCAGCATCATATAGGCGGCGCTCTGTGCCCCGGCGGCGTGGGCCTCGGCGAGCAGGCTTTCCAGTTCGCTGTCATTGATCATCGGAATCATCGGCGAACACAGCACGCCTACCGGGATACCCGCCTGACGCATCACCCGGATCGCCCGCAAACGCGCCTTGGGCGCCGCCGCACGGGGCTCCAGGATGCGCTTGAGTTCATCGTCCAGGCTGGTAAGGCTGATCATCACCGCTACCAGCCGCTGGCGGGCCAGCTCCGTGAGCAGGTCCAGGTCACGCAGGATCAACGAACCCTTGGTCACGATAGTCACCGGGTGACGATAGCGCAGCAGCACCTCCAGGGTTTGCCGGGTGATCTTGTACTCGCGCTCGATGGGCTGGTACGGGTCCGTGTTGGAACCCAGGTTAATCGGCGCACACACATAGCCGGGCTTGGACAATTGCTGCTCCAGCACCTCGGCGGCGTTGCTCTTGGCGATCAGCTTGGTTTCGAAGTCCAGGCCCGGGGACATGTCCCAATAGGCATGACTGGGCCGCGCATAACAATAAATACAACCATGCTCACAGCCCCGGTAAGGGTTGATGGAGCGATCGAACGGCAGGTCTGGCGAGGTATTGCGGGTGATGATGGTCTTCGCCGTCTCGATGCGCACTTCGGTACCCTGGGTCGGCGGCACTTCCTGATACCAACCATCGTCCTCGGCCACACTGACCGTGGGCGCGAAGCGATTGTGCAGGTTGGTGGCGGTGCCTCGCCCACGCGGCGGTAGAGGAGTGGACATGAAAGCGCCTCGATACTGTTTTTATATACAGTATCGAGGCTCAGCGTATCTGACCAGTGCCGTTGGGCGGCAAAGCCTGAATCAGTGACTCGTGGTCACTTGCCCCAGATCGTCGCCCGAGGTGCTGTGTTGATCGCTCTTGCGCAGGTCGGCGACTTCGCCGGCCTTCACCGGCGCGCCCTGGTTACCCCAACTGCCACGGATAAAGCTGACCACATCCGCCACTTCCTGATCCGACAAGCGCCAGGCAAACGCCGGCATGGTGAAGGTCGAAGGCGCGGCGTGAGTGGCCGGCAGAGTGCCGCCCTTCAACACAATGTTGATCAGCGACGTGGCATCTGCCGTCTGCAACACCGGGTTGCCCGCCAGCGCCGGGAACACCCGGGTGTAGCCATGGCCGTCGGTACGGTGGCAGGCCGCGCAGTTGTCGATGTACACCGCGGCGCCTGGCTTGCTGTCATCGCCCTTCCACAGCGCCTCGGCCACCTGCTTGTCGTATTGGTGCGGCTGATCCTTGGGGTCGACTGCCGGCAGGCTCTTGAGGTAACGGGCGATAGCTGTCAGGTCGTCTTCAGACATGTACTGCATGCTATGGACTACAACATCGCTCATACCGCCAAACACCGCGCTGCGATCACTGCGACCGGTCTTGAGAAACTGCACCAGCTGCTCTTCGCTCCAACTGCCCAGGCCGTCCTTGTGGTCGCCGCGCAGGCTTTTGGCGATCCAGCCTTCCAGTGGCGCACTGCCGGACAGGAACGCCGCCCCGTCCGCCGCGCTAAGGGCCTTTTCCTGCATGGTCAGGGCCCGCGGGGTATGGCAAGCGCCGCAGTGACCCAGGCCTTCCACCAGGTAGGCGCCACGGCTGATCACCGGGTCGGCATCGGCCGGGGCCTGATAGTCCGCCACCTCGGGCGCGAACATCCAGCGCCACGCCGCCAGGGGCCAGCGCATGCTCAAGGGCCAGGGAATATCACTGTCCTGGTTCGCCTGGGCGACCGGTTCCACACCTTTCATAAAGTACGCATACAGCGCCTGCATGTCGGTTTCGCTGACACGTGCATAAGACGGGTAGGGCATTGCCGGGTAAAGGGTACTACCGCTTTTGGCGACGCCATGGCGCACGGCCTTGTCGAAGTCTTCAAAGCTGTAGTCCCCCAGGCCGGTTTTGTCCGGGGTGATGTTGGTGGAGTAGATCACGCCGATCGGGGTTTCCATCGGCAGCCCACCGGCAAACGGCTTGCCGCCCTTGGCCGTATGGCAGGCCACGCAGTCACCGGCGCGGGCCAGGTATTCGCCTTGTTTGATCAAATCGGCTTGCGCGGCGCTCACCGAGCAACTGCTGAACAAGGCCAGGGTCGCGATAACAAATGCTTTCATGATCGTCGCTCCTTATGCCTGAACCAGCGGGCCGGGGTTTTTCAAGTACTGCTCGCGAATCGCTCGGGCCGACCAGTAGGTCAACGCCGCCACCAGGCCCGTAGGGTTGTAGCCCAGGCCTTGTGGGAAAGCAGATGCGCCCGGGACAAACACGTTGTGTACATCCCAGCACTGCAAGTAGCGGTTCAACGCGCTGGTCTTCGGGTCGGTACCCATGATCGCGCCGCCATTGAGGTGGGTGGTCTGGTAGGACGCGGTATTGAAGTGTTCGCCGACTTTTTTGCCGAGCACGGCAATCGCCTTGGGGTTCATCGCCTCAGCGATCTTGCCCATTTTCTCGACCATGAAGCGGTTCATCTTGATGTCGTTTTCCTGCCAGTCGAAGGTCATGCGCAGCAACGGCAGGCCGTAGGCATCACGGTAAACCGGATCCAGATCGAGGTAGTTGCCCCTGTAGGACTGATGGGCGCCGTGGGCATCCATCGACACCTGGTGGGTGTAGTAATCGGCCGTTGCGCGCTTCCACGCGCTGCCCCAGGCCGGCGTGCCCGGTGGGTTGGAGGTACCGGCAATCGGTCGGCTGCCCGCCTGGTTGACCCACATCGGCGAGCCTCCGACAAAGCCATGGGGCCCATGGTCGAAGTTGTCGGCGTTGAAATCGTCCACCGCCACGCCGTTGCCGCCGGCGCCGATGAAGTTGTTGGTGTGCACGTCTTTATCGAAGTAGGCCTTGATGGTGGCCATGTTCTGGTAGGCGAAGTTCTTGCCCACCACCCCTTCGCCCGTGATCGGGTCGTAGGGCTTGCCGATGCCCGAGAGCAGCATCAGGCGCACGTTGTGGAACTGGAAGGCGCCGAGAATCACCAGATCCGCCGGTTGCTCGATCTCGCGGCCCTGGGCGTCGATGTAGGTCACGCCGGTGGCCTTGCGCTTGGTGCTGTCGAGATTAACCTTGAGCACGTGGGAATTGGGCCGCAGCTCAAAGTTCGGCACCTGGCGCAACGCTGGCAGGATATTCACGTTGGGCGATGCCTTGGAGTACATGTAGCAGACATACCCACTGCAAAAACCACAGAAGTTGCACGGCCCCATCTGCGCGCCATAGGGGTTGGTGTAGGGCCCCGAGGTATTGGCCGACGGCAGGTTGTAGGGTTTGTAGCCCACATCGGCGGCAGCTTTCTGGAACAGTTGCGCCGAGTAGGTATTTTTCTGCGACTCCAGTGGGAAATGGCTGGAGCGATCCGGCGCATAAGGGTTACCGCCCTTGCCTTCACCCACCAACTGGCCTTTTACGGTCCAGGCCTGGCCGGAGGTGCCGAAGACTTTTTCGGCGTAGTCAAAGAACGGTTCCAGCTCTTCGTAGCTGACGCCGAAGTCCTGGATGGTCATGTCCTTGGGAATGAAGTTTTTCCCGTAGCGCTCTTCGTAATGGCTGCGCATGCGCAACTCGATAGGGTCCACCCGAAAATGCACGCCCGACCAGTGCAGGCCCGCGCCGCCCACGCCATTGCCCGGTAAAAACGCGCCCAACTGCCGGTTGGGCAAGGCAATGTCATTCACGCTATGGCGAATGGTCACGGTTTCCTTGGAGATGTCCTGGAAGAGTTTTTTACGCACGCTGTAGGTCAGTTCATCGATCACCTGTGGGTAGTTACCGTCCGGGTAGGTGTCCTGCATCGGGCCGCGCTCCAGCGCTACCACGTGCAAGCCTGCTTCGGTCAGCTCCTTGGCCATGATCGCGCCAGTCCAGCCAAAGCCAACGATCACTGCATCGACTTTCTTCATGATGGTCGCCACGCTTATGCCCTCTCGCCACGGATGGAAACAGCCGGGAAGGGGTATTGCTCGTTGCGTTCAACCCAATCCATGAAATCGGCGCGGGCGCCGGGGAAGCCGATCATGGTCCAGCCAACCATGCCTTTGTTGCCGCCGTGGATCGGGTCGCAGAAGAACCCCTCCTTGGTGTTTTGCAGCAACAAGTTGAAGAAAATCTTCGGTGGGACCGCCGCGAAATGCTCGCCGGTTTCCGCACCACCAGCCTCCAGGCGACGCAGCAAATCATCCTGGGTAGCGCTGTCTTGCCCGGCAAATGTTTTACCGTTGAACGCTTTCGACCAGGAATCCGTGGCAGCAATACCCAGGCGATAGATCTCCTTGGGCACCAGCTTGCTCTGCCAGCCCATCTCGGGCGGCGCGTCGGCATTGAACGGGCCTTGCATAAACCACAGGGCACCGCTGGCGTAAGGGGTGTTCATCTGGCGGTCGATGTATTGCGGCGCACCGGCTTCCAGGGCGCCCGGGCCTTGGGCATCGGCAGGAATCAAGCGCGCGACGGCGGCGTTGATAAACGCCCATTCCTCGGCGGTGAAGTAGCTGGGCTCGTAGGCCTTTTCACTGGCGGGTGCCTTGGCCGGGCTGGCTTGGGCAGGTTCAGGCGTGGCCATCAGCATCGAGCCGCCAAGGCCGGTACTGGCAACCGTGACCACCGGGATCAAGGTCAAGGATTTGCGCAAAAAGTCACGCCGGGGGTTGTCTCGATCTTGATCAGACATGGTGGCACCTCATCATGTAGTCACGGGTTTAAGCAGTCGCTTCGTGGAGCGGCTTGTCGTTTTGATAGCAATGAATAGTTACAAATGATAGCAGGCTAAGTAATGAAGGAATCGTTTCAGCCAGGAAAATCGAGAAATGCGCGCAAAAAAAATGTAGGAGCGAGCCTGCTCGCGAAAACCTCAAGGACGCCGCGTTCATCCGGAATGAACGCGTTATCGTTAACGATCTTCGCGAGCAAGCTCGCTCCTACAGTGGTTGGCGTAGCTTCTTTAGTCTTTTTTCAGCTTCGGATTAGGGAAGAACTGTACCGCCTGCACCTTGGGATCCGCGGGTGCTTTCAACGCCGAGGTATTGACCCGCGTGCCCAATTCCTTGGGCACCGACAAACCTTGGTCGTTGAGCGTGTCGGTATAACCGCAGGCCACGCATTCGCGATGGGGCACGCTGTCTTCGGTCCACATCTTCAACTTGTCCGGCTCGCTGCACGCCGGGCACACGGCGCCGGCGATAAATTGCTTTTTGGTGATCACAGGCCCGTCACTCATGCTGCCGCGTCCTCACTCAGGCCGCTGTGGCGCAAGAGTGCGTCAATCGACGGTGCGCGTCCGCGGAAGTCGACGAACAACACCATCGGCGCCTGGGAACCACCACGGGCCAGGATCGCCTCGCGGAAGGCACGGCCGGTTTCGGCGTTGAGCACGCCGTCTTCTTCAAACTTGGAGAAGGCATCCGCCGACAACACTTCGGCCCACTTGTAGCTGTAGTACCCCGCCGCATAACCGCCGGCGAAGATATGCGCGAAGCTGTTGGGGAAGCGGTTGTAGGCGGGTGGACGCATTACGGACACTTCGTCACGGATGCCTTCGAGTACCTGGGCCACGCTGCGGCCATCGCCGTGGGTAGCATGCAGCTCAAAGTCAAACAGCGAGAACTCCAGTTGGCGCACCATCATCAGCCCCGACTGGAAGTTCTTCGCCGCGAGCATTTTTTGCAGCAGGTCCTGGGGCAGTGCTTCGCCGCTTTCATAGTGACCGGAAATCAGCGCCAGGCCTTCCGGCTCCCAGCACCAGTTCTCCATGAACTGGCTCGGCAACTCCACCGCATCCCAGGCCACGCCATTGATACCGGACACGCCCGCGTGTTCGACGCGGGTCAGCAGGTGGTGCAGGCCATGGCCGAATTCGTGGAACAGGGTGGTGACTTCATCGTGGGTCAGCAGGGCAGGCTTGCCGCTGTCGGCCGGGGTGAAGTTGCACACCAGGTTGGCCACCGGGCTTTGCAAGGTACCTGCGGCGGTACGCCGGCGATCACGGGCACCGTCCATCCACGCACCGCCACGCTTGTTGGCGCGGGCATACAGGTCGAAGAAGAAGCGGCCGACGTGTTGGCCGTTTTCCTTGATTTCGAACAGGCGAACATCCGGGTGCCAGGTATCGAAGCCTGTCTGCTCGGCGATCTCGATGCCGTAAAGGCGCTGGACAATGGCAAACAGGCCACCCAGCACTTTGTCGATCGGGAAGTAGGCGCGCAGGGCTTCCTGGGACACGCTGTAGCGCTGTTCACGCAGCTTTTCGCCGTAGAAACCGCTGTCCCAGCTTTGCAGGTCGGCGCAGCCTTGCTCGGCGGCGTAGGCCTTGAGCTGCTGCAGGTCCTGGGTGGCGAACGGTTTGCTGCGCTTGGCCAGGTCACGTAGGAAACTCAGTACCTGGTCGCTGGATTCGGCCATTTTGGTGGCCAGGCTCAGTTCGGAGAAGGAGGCGAAGCCGAGCAGTTGGGCCAGTTCCTGACGCAGGTCGAGGATCTGTTCCATCACCGGGCCGTTATCGTTCTGACCGGCATTCGGGCCCTGGTCCGACGCGCGGGTGCAGTAGGCCGCGTAGACTTCTTCGCGTAGCACGCGGTCGTGGGCGTAGGTCATCACCGCGTAGTAGCTGGGGAATTCCAGGGTGATCAGCCAGCCATCGAGGCCTTTGGCCTGGGCCGCAGCAGCCATTTGCGCCTTGGCCGAATCGGTCAGGCCGGCCAGGGTGGCTTCGTCGGTGACGTGCTTGGTCCAGGCCTGGGTGGCGTCGAGCAACTGGTTGGAGAACTTGCTGCCCAGTTCGGACAATTTGCTTTGCACTTCGGCGTAGCGCTTCTGCTGCTCAGGCGGCAGGTCGATACCCGACAGACGGAAGTCGCGCAGGGCGTGCTCCAGGATGGTTTTTTGCGCCACATCAAAACCGGCGGCTTCGGGGCTGTTGGCCAGGGCTTCGAACGCCTGGAACAGCTCGCGGTTCTGGCCCATCTCGGTAGAGTAGGCGCTCAAGGCCGGCAGGCAGGCCTCGTAGGCTTGGCGCAATTCAGCGCTGTTGCACACGGCATTCAGGTGGCTGACCGGGCTCCACGCCGCGCCCAGGCGGTCGTTGAGTTCGTCCATGGCCAGGACCAGGCCGGCCCAGGTCGGATTTTTCCCCTGGCTTTGCAGGATGCCTTCGATGGCAACGCGGTTGTCGGCCAGGATCTGTTCAATGGCCGGTTGGACGTGCTCGGCACGGATCGCCGAGAACGGCGGCAGGTCGTAGGACTGCAAAAGAGGGTTGTTCGCGCTCACGGTTGGCACCTTGGCTGAAGAAACAGGTAAGACAAAGATGGGGCCATCTTAATTACAATCAACGTCCACCGCAGCTATCAACCAAACAGAGAGAGGCTATCGTGACCCTTCGCACCTATCAGAATCACACGCCAACCCTCGGCGCCGGGGCTTTCGTCGATGCTTCGGCGGTGGTGATCGGCGATGTTGAAATCGGCGCAGACAGCTCGGTCTGGCCGCTGACGGTGATTCGCGGCGACATGCACCGCATCCGCATCGGTGCCCGCACCAGCGTGCAGGATGGCTGCGTGCTGCACATTACCCACGCCGGCCCCTTCAACCCGGACGGCTTCCCGCTGCTGATCGGCGACGACGTGACCATCGCCCACAAAGTCATGCTGCATGGCTGCAGCGTCGGCAGTCGCATCCTGATCGGCATGGGCAGCATTGTGATGGACGGCGCGGGGGTTGAGGACGATGTGATCATCGGTGCCGGCAGCCTGGTGCCGCCGGGCAAAAAACTGGAAAGCGGTTTTTTGTATGTGGGTAGCCCGGTTAAACAAATCCGCGCGCTGACTGACAAGGAACGCACCTTTTTCACCTACAGCGCCGCGAACTACGTGAAGCTCAAGGACCTGCACCTGGCAGAAGGATTCGACCAATGACCCTGGATTACCAGACTGTTCTGTTTGACCTGGACGGCACCCTGACCGACCCACGGGAAGGCATCACCCGTTCGATCCAGTACGCCCTGGCCAAGCTGGGTATCGATGAGCCAGACCTGACCAAACTCGAGCACTTTATCGGCCCGCCGCTGCTGCAGGCCTTTATGCAGTTCTACGACTTCGACGAGGCCCGCGCGTGGGAGGCGGTGAATTTCTACCGCGAGCGCTTCAAAGTCACCGGGCTCTATGAAAACCGCGTGTTTGACGGGGTCATGCCACTCCTCGAAGAATTGAATGGCCAGGGGCGCCAGTTGTATGTGGCTACCTCCAAGCCGTGGGAATTTGCCCGGGAGATCGCCAGGCATTTCGATTTCGCCAAGCACTTCAAGGTGATCTACGGCAGTGAGCTCGACGGTATCCGTACCAACAAGGTCGAATTGATCGCCCACTTGATGCACGAAGAAGGCCTGGATCCGGCCAGCACCTTGATGATCGGCGACCGCAAGCACGACCTGATCGGCGCGCGCAGCAATGGGCTGGATGCGGCGGCGGTGGGGTATGGGTTTGGTAGTTTTGAAGAGTTGAGTGCCGAAGAACCGCGCTGGCATTTTGAGACGTTGGACGAGATGCATCAGGCGTTTTTGCGGCGGGCGTGAGATGGCTATCGCGGGCAAGCCCGCTTGTATGTTTAGACTTGAAGGGGTGGGCGGCGACTAAAAGCCCGATTCCGACTCTAGCCAGTACGGACCGTGGGAGACTTCTCGTCCCGCCCTTTCTACCCTAAGCGCCGATAAGGA
>NZ_VFEV01000034.1 GCF_007858275.1 Pseudomonas proteolytica | reverse complement strand
GGCTTGATGGTCTTGAATCGGAACACTGCTGCTAAGCTTATCCACAATTGCTGGGGCAAAAATCAGCAATCCGTCCTGGGTCAATTTTCAATCGGCAGGGTGGGTCAGTTTTAAATCAGCGCCAACAGTCTGGAGCGATTGATCGGGGGATGGATCTGTTCTGGAAGTGTCATGACCGACGTGCTCATTTTTTTGTTGTCAGTAACAACAAGCTAGCGCCTTCCTTTGGTTATCGTCAACCGAGAGATCGGTGTTGACGCTTTCGGGATACTAGGATTATTGTTGCAGCTAACAACTAATTTGTGACGGTTATGACGAAGCGTAAAAACGATCAGTTGACTCAGGATTCCGAGGACCTGTACGAAGCGTTGAATCAGTTGGTTCGCGTCCATCAGTTCCGTGATCGTGATCGGATTTGCTGTTACGACGTATCGGTCACCCAATGCTATGCCGTCGAGACGCTGGTCAAAAGGGGCGCACTGCGCCTTCAGGTTTTGGCCGAAGAAATGTTCTTGGACAAGAGCACGGCGAGTCGCGTGATCGATACCCTGGAACGCAAGGGGTATGTGTCACGTGTTGAGGATGATGAAGATCGGCGTGCGGTGCGAATCCAGGCAACGGATGCTGGGCGTGAGCTATACGAGAAAATCAGAGCTGACCTGATTGCAGAGGAGCGAGCGATGATCGAGAACCTGTCAGCTGAAGCCAGACAGGGAGCGCTGAGTTTGCTCAGGCAGATCACGCGGGCCACGGAGATTCGCTGCGGGCTCGTGAATGAGTGCTGCCCAGCCGTGAAGAGCAAGGAATGAAAGGGAAGAACTTCCCTTTTTTTGCCAATAATGTTGTTACTACCAACGTAATGGTGCTCCAACAATGCGAGTTCGTTTAGCTGAAACTAAAGACACTGTTTCAATAGCCGCCATCTACAACCAGGGGATCGAGGAGCGTAGCTCTACGTTTGAAACGACTCCTCGAAGCCCGGCAGACATGCTTGATCGCATCAACTCCATGGAGCGCTATCCAGTGTTGGTCATGGTCGATGAGACGGATCAGGTTGTTGGATGGGCAGGACTCAGTAGTTATCGCGCTCGTGCCTGTTACGACGGCATTGCGGATTTTTCCATTTACCTAGATCGCAGTGTTCGCGGCCAGGGGCTCGGTAAGCAGTTACTTCAGGCACTGCTGAAAGAAGCCGAAGCTCGCGGATTCTGGAAAGTCCTTTCACGCATTTTTACCTTCAATCACTCCAGCCTCGCATTGTGCGAAGCCTGCGGTTTCCGCCAAGTGGGGGTGTATGAAAAACACGCCTGCCTAGAAGGACGTTGGCTCGACTGCGCGATTGTCGAGCGCCTGTTCGCGAACAATCAGCCAACCTGAAGGAGTCGATCATGGATAACACTCACCTTCCCGTCGCCATAATCGGTGCAGGCCCAGTGGGCCTCGCCGCAGCCGCTCACCTGCTGGCCAGAGGTCTCATTCCGCTGATTCTGGAGGCTGGCCCGAAAGTGGGGTCCAGCATTGAAGAATGGGCGCATGTGAAGATGTTCTCTTCGTGGCAGTTCAATGTGGACAAGGAGGGGGCCAATCTTCTGCTGGCCGATGGTTGGACTCCACCACCGGAGAACGAGTATCCAACGGGTGGTGAACTGCTGGACCGGTTTGTTCGACCTCTCGCGGACCTCGAACATATCAAGCGTCGCTTGCAGCTCAATACCCGTGTTCTAGCAGTCACTCGCGCCGGTCACGATGTGATGAAGACCCAGGGCAGATCGGCAGCTCCTTTTTTACTGCGTGTCGCAGCGCCAGCGGGTGAACAGGATGTGCTTGCCAGTGCTGTCATTGATGCCTCGGGCACCTACCTGACACCAAACTGGATGGGCGCCCATGGCATCCCAGCCTTGGGCGAGATCGAGCATGCAGCGCACATTGCGTACGGCATTCCGGAGGTGCTGGGTCGTGCGCGGAATCGCTATGCCAACAAAAGAGTGCTGGTGGTGGGTGGTGGTCACTCCGCGTTTAACGCCCTACAGGATCTGGTGCGTCTGATTCAGGAGGCACCGCAAACCAAAGTGCTCTGGGCGATCCGGGGTAATTCTCTTGAGCGCATTCTGGGTGGTGGTGCGAATGATCAATTGGAAGAGCGCGGAAAGCTCGGCCTGAAGATTCGCCAATTACTGAATGACGGCGTAATCGAGCTGTTCAAAAACGTCGCTATCGATCAGGTTGTAGGCAATGGCCAAGGGTTGGTTGTGAAGGCGGGAGACCAGATACTTCCACCTGTGGACCAAATCATTGTGGCGACCGGATTCCGACCTGACATGAGCCTGCTCGCCGAGTTGCGTGTCGCACTTGATCCCGCAACTCAAAGCGCAGTGTTGCTCGCTCCAATGATCGATCCCAACGAGCACAGCTGCGGTACGGTCAGACCTCATGGCGCGATAGAACTTGCCCATCCTGAAGAAGGTTTGTTCATTGTGGGGATGAAGAGCTATGGTCGGGCGCCTACGTTCTTGTTGATGACGGGGTATGAGCAGGTGCGGTCTGTCGTCGCCGCATTGGCGGGTGATTGGGATGCGGCCAAGAGGGTTGAGCTGGTTCTCCCGGAGACCGGCGTATGCAACTCGGACTTCGATGAAATCGATGATCGCTTGAAGGTTTCGGCAAGTCGGACGTCTTATTGCGGCAATGGAGGGGCGACTTCTGATGATGCACCACGTAGCTCGCCAAGTTGCTGCAAAGGCTAGTGCACATCAACCAAGACTTGCCCCCTGCGACGGGGTGAGTAGGTCCACGTGTTTATTTCTTCAGCGTGCTCAGATCGTGCGAGATACGTCCGCCCGTATGCATTCGAGCTGACCAGTCATTGCGTTGCATCTGATAACGATTGCATCGGATTGACCAGCACCTTTCGTGATCATGATCGGCAAAAACAGCCGTTCACCGCTGCTCGCGCAAATCCCCGTGCATCTAGCTAACCTCGCCAAAAAATTCTAATTATTAAGGACGGCTTTTCAAGATCTCGGATCAAGTATAATGTAGCAGTAACTACAAAATAATTAGTAATATCTACATGAATAATTGGCTGGCATTGATTCTCGGTTTACCCACCGCTAACGCCACCGAGCGCATGCGAGCCTGGCGTGCTTTGAAAGCATCAGGCGCAGCAGTTTTGCGCGATGGTGCCTATCTGTTGCCTGATATCGGTGTCTGTCGTGAAGCTCTGGTAGCTGTTGAGCGCGACATCCTGTCCATCAACGGCACTGCTTACATCCTGCCTGTGGTCGATCCGGATAGTGAACGCTTTATCGAGCTATTCGACCGTAGCGATGATTACAGCAAGCTACGCGTAGAGATCGAAGAGTGCCGTGGACAACTCAATCCCGAAAACGCATTGGCCACCACCAAACAAGTTCGCAAACTGCGTAAAACCTACGATCAGCTGACCAACATCGATTACTTCCCAGGTAAGCCGAAGCAGCAGATTGACTCAGTCTTGCAGGAGCTTGAGACGGCCGTCAGCAGAGCGTTATCTGCGGATGAACCCCATAGCCGATACCAGCTTATAACGGCACTGAACCGTGGCGACTATAAGGGTCGTGTTTGGGCAACCCGTAAGCGTCCGTGGGTTGACCGTCTGGCTTGTGCCTGGTTGATTCGGCGCTTCATCGACCCCCAAGCCAAGATCCTCTGGCTCAACAGCCCAACAGACTGTCCAGCAGATGCCTTGGGTTTTGATTTCGATGGGGCGACCTTCAGTCATGTCGGCAATCGCGTGACCTTCGAAACCTTGCAAGCCAGCTTTGAACTTCAAGAGCCCGGCCTAAACCGCATTGCCGCGCTAGTCCACTACCTCGATATCGGCGGCATTCAGCCGGTGGAGGCTGCCGGCATCGAGCGCGTGCTGGCAGGACTGCGCGAAACCATTACCCACGACGACCATCTGCTGGCAACTGCCAGTGCCATCTTCGACGGCTTGCTCGCCGGGTTTGTGAAAGAGGAACAACCCCATGAGTAAGGTTTCCGCATTGGGAGTTGACGAGGATTTGGCGAGGCCTGAGCCGATCAGTTTGCGTGAGGCGTTCTGGTTCTGGCTGAAGCTCGGCTTCATCAGTTTCGGCGGGCCAGCAGGGCAGATTTCGATCATGCACCAGGAGCTGGTAGAACGGCGGCGCTGGATCTCGGAACGACGCTTCCTGCATGCGCTCAACTACTGCATGTTGCTGCCAGGGCCAGAGGCTCAGCAGTTGGCGACCTACATCGGTTGGCTGATGCATCGAACCTGGGGCGGAGTAATTGCAGGGGCATTGTTTGTGCTGCCCTCGCTGTTCATCCTGATCGCTCTGTCATGGATGTATATCGCCTTCGGCGAAGTGCCGGTGGTAGCCGGACTCTTCTATGGGATCAAGCCCGCCGTGACCGCCATCGTGGTGCAGGCAGCCCATCGGATCGGCTCACGGGCATTGAAGAATAATTGGCTGTGGGCGATAGCGGCGGCGTCATTTACCGCGATCTTCGCGTTCAATATCCCTTTCCCGCTGATCGTCTTGGGGGCCGCGTTAATCGGGTATGTCGGAGGGCGTCTGGCGCCTGAGAAATTCAGAGTCGGGGGCCACAGCACCGCCAAAAAGTCCTTCGGCCCGGCCTTGATCGATGACGACACCCCATCCCCGGAGCATGCCCGGTTTAACTGGTTGAATTTGGCATCGCTCGCACTAATCGGCGCCGCGTTATGGGCATTGCCGATGGGGATCTTGACCGCACTCTTTGGCTGGGAAGGTACCTTGACCCAGATGGGCTGGTTCTTTACCAAGGCCGCGTTGCTGACTTTCGGCGGGGCCTACGCTGTGCTCCCGTATGTTTACCAGGGCGCGGTCGGTCACTACGGTTGGCTGACCCCGACACAGATGATCGACGGGTTGGCTCTAGGGGAAACCACCCCGGGACCGCTGATTATGGTGGTAGCCTTTGTCGGTTTTGTCGGAGCCTATGTCTCGCAAGTGTTCGGTGCCGATCAGGTGTTTCTGGCTGGAGCCGTCGCAGCCTCTCTGGTGACCTGGTTCACCTTCCTGCCTTCGTTCCTGTTCATCCTCGCTGGCGGCCCGCTGGTGGAGTCGACCCATAACGAACTCAAGTTCACTGCACCGCTGACCGCTATTACAGCAGCGGTGGTTGGAGTGATCCTCAATCTGGCGTGCTTCTTCGGCTATCACGTGCTGTGGCCAAAGGGCTTCAGCGGCACCCTCGACTGGCCCTCTGCACTGATCGCCATTGCCGCGGCGATTGCCTTGTTCCGCTTCAAGCGGGGCGTCATTCAGGTGCTGATGGCTTGCGCGCTCGTCGGCTTGGCGGTGCATCTGCTGCGCTAGAGAGCACGAATTGATTAACTGTCTCTGGCGGGCACTGGGTCTGCCAGATCACCCAGCCTACTGAGCTAGGCAGGAGGTGTTCCATGAGGTGGATTACCCGTGAACGACCCAAGATCGACCGCATCGCCTGCCCCTGGCTGATCACTCGCTTTATCGATCCACAGGCTGAGTTTTTATATGTGCCTAGCGGTGATGTGCTGCGGATTGCAGCGGAGAAAGACGCAGCCCCCTACGACATTCCCGGCGTTGAGTTTACGCATGAGGGCGAGTTGTGCAGCTTCGACGCGTTTCTGAAGAAGTACCAGCTCAGTGAGCCCGCCTTGCAGCATCTGGCCAAAATCGTACGCGGGGCAGACACCTCTCGCCTGGATCTGACGCCGCAATCAGCTGGGTTGTACGCCATCTCGTTGGGGCTATCGCAGTGCTTTACAAACGACCATGAAATGCTGACGCACGGTCTGATTATGTATGACGCACTCTATGCCTGGTGCAAGGAGTGCCAAGGTGAATCGCATAACTGGCCTCCGCAGATGTGAAGAGGCCCGTTTGTGCAGAAGCCCAGACTAGAGCTGGGCTTTTTTACATTAGTGGCAGTGGTAGTCATTCGTTTTGTGGTTGCGATGGCAACCTTTTGCATCAGTGCCACCGCTATGCGCGTAAGCAGCCACGGACGTCATCGAAAGGACGGCGGCGATCAGAAGGGCAAATAGTTTCATCAGGCTAACTCCATGCTCATGTTGTTTTTAGGGTGAGTTCTCTCATCCTAAGCATGGTATGGCCAGTTGCCTCTATTTAATACTCGACTATCGCATTATGCATTTAGGCCTATCCAACCATGGGTGCCCACGTAAAGGCCAACTCCAATGATCAGCGCGCTGGACAGGTAAGGTGCACGACGAGCAACGGTGCCCAGCCATGGCCAACGGTTGGAAGCCTGTCTAGCGCCAATGGCCGCAGCAGCACCCACAGCCACCAAGGTGATCGCCAAGCCGATGCTGAAGCACAGGACGAGCATGCCCCCAAGAGCAACTTCTTTAACCTGAAGGCACAGCAGCAGGACGGTAATCGCAGCAGGGCACGGAATCAGCCCCCCAGTCAGACCGAACATGACGATCTGGGCAGTAGTGACCTCACGGTTGGTGAAGCGTTTACGGATATCGTTGGCATGCGCACGTTCATGCGCATCCTGATAGCCGTCAATCGACAACTCCAGACCTTCCAGTTCGGAATGCGCATGCCCGTGATCATGTTCCTGGTACTCCAGGTCATAATCATGGGAGTGGCCCGAATGCCCAAGACTCAAGCGAGCACTGAACTCATGAGGCTCGGGAATATCGACTGCCGACTCCAGGAAGCCTTCGCGCTCGACGAAAGAGAATGATTGCGTGCTGCCGTCCGGACGAGTCGTCATCAGGCGAATATCCGAGGCAGCCCAGGCGTGTCCGGTCAGTGTTTTCAGGCGCCAGTGCGGTGGCATGCCTTCTTCGAAGATCGACAGTTCGACACGGCCATGGCCGGTATCGATTCGGTGGGTTTCATCATGGTGACCATGGTCATGCGCGCCGTGGTGGTGATCATCACCTTGCTCGAACTTGAACATCTGCTCACCGCGCCAGGTACGCCACAGCATCCAAAGCGCAATCACGATGATCAGGGCGGAGGACGCGAGTTGGAAGTACGGCTCTGTGGTCTCGGCATCCAGACCTTGGCCCAGGTACATGCCGCCGATGGCGACCAGCCACACTACAGCGGTGTGCGACAGCGTCGCGGCCAAGCCCAACAAAACGGCCTGTTTTACTGAGCCGCGGATGGCCACGATGAAGGCCGCCATCATGGTTTTTGAATGGCCCGGTTCCAGACCATGCAAGGCACCGAGCAGAATAGCGCTCGGAAAATACAGCCAGGCGTGAGCCCCACCTTGTTGCAGCAGTTCAGCGAAGTTGGGCATGTCAGACCTAGAGGTACTTGGTAATTTGTTTGAACGCTTCCAATGGTGCGCGCTCGCCATTGTTCAAGGCCGAGACGGTGTCCTCCAGGCAGTGATCGATGTGATCCTGAATGAGCGTGCGCTTGGCTTGGCACACCGCTTTTTCAACAGCGTGTAGCTGCTGGGCGATGTCCACGCACTGACGACCCTCTTCGATCATGGTGATGATGCCGCGTAAATGGCCGTCTGCCCGCTTGAGACGCTTGATGATCGCCTCGTGACTTTGGTGGGTGTGGGGATGGCTGTGTTCGTGTTCGTGCTCACTCATGACTTGAGCCTCAGGCCTCATTGAATTACGCTGGCATCCTATCCCCCCTAGGGGGATATGGTCAAACGCATCGAATCCCTACAAAACGAGTTGAAATCCGAACGCTATGTTCAGCAGAACACTGACAACAACGGTGGTAATCGCGCTTGCTCTCGCCATGTTTGTGGCCTGGGCCGGGCATACCTATACGTTGTCGGTAACGTCGAAACCGCCTGCCTGGGAGATTGCGCAAGACGCCCATCACTCCCATGAAGAGCAAGCCGAGATGTCGTGTGCGAGCTGCTCGGATCACTATCACTCGCCGTTGACCCCTGATCATCAGCACGAAACGCCACAGTTGACCTCCGCGTTGAGTTTGGCCACTCAGCCAAAGCTCTCTATGCAGGTCGATGCGCCACGCTATTCCGTTCCCCGTGCTCCGATTTTCTTGATCGAGCGACCACCGCGTCCTTCGTTTGCATCTTGACCATGGCCGCACCGCGGCCTTTGATCCCTGCAACGTAGGATTGATCTATGCATTCGCACTCGATGAGCGGCGTTGACGCATTTACTGCGCCTTCGCGTCGCCTGCTACTGCTGCTGTTTTTATTTGTCGCGTCACTTTTCCTTGCAATGCCCGAGGCGATGGCTCATGCCGTCGCCGAAGGTGACAAGGGATTCATCCAGGAAAGCTCCGGCGTCATGTTGCTGCCCTTCATCTACATGGGCGCCAAACACATGATGACGGGCTATGACCACCTGCTGTTTCTGTTCGGGGTGATCTTCTTCCTCTACCGTCTGAAAGATGTGGGGCTTTACGTCACGCTATTCGCCGTAGGCCACTCGGTCACGCTGCTGCTGGGTGTGCTGACTGAGATCAGCATCAGCTCTTACATCATTGACGCCATCATCGGTTTCTCGGTGGTGTACAAGGCGCTCGACAACCTAGGCGCATTCCAGCGTTGGTTCGGTTTCCAACCCAACACCAAAGTGGCCACGCTGATCTTCGGCCTGCTCCACGGTTTCGGTTTGGCGACCAAGATCCAGGAGTACGAAATCTCGCCTGATGGCCTGATTCCGAACCTGATCGCCTTCAACGTTGGTGTCGAGATCGGCCAATTGCTGGCCCTCAGCGCAATTCTCATTCTGATGGGGTATTGGCGACGTACGGGCAGTTTCTGGCGCCACGCCTATACCGCCAACGTCGCCATGATGAGTGCCGGTTTCCTCCTGATGGGTTACCAAATCACCGGCCTGTTTGTCTCCGCGTAAGGAATTCTGACTATGTTCAATACTCCGCTTCCCACTGTTAATGAATTGCCTAGCACTCGCAAACTGGTGCGCTCGACTGTCATTGCCCTACTGACTGCGGTCGGCCTTCTGGTGACCGTGGTCATGCCTTCGGAATACGCCGTTGATCCTACGGGTGTGGGCCGCGCACTGGGTCTGACCCAGATGGGCGAACTGAAGATCATCCTTGCCCAGGAGGCTTTGGCAGATGCAGCCCCACCGCAACCAGCATCTCCAACTCCAGCTCCACAGATTGCGCAAATCCAGCCCGCCGAGATACCTGCGGTTCAGCCAGTGACGACGCCTGCCCCGGCTCTGAAGACGAATCAAATGAGCGTCACGCTCAAGCCAGGTGAAGGGACAGAAATCAAACTGGAAGTGCTGAAGAACAAGACTGTTAGCTATGAGTGGACAGCGGCTGGTGGGCCTGTGAACTACGACACCCATGGCGAGCCTTACAACGGTGAAAAGGGTTACTTTCACAGCTACAACAAGGGCAAGCAGGTCAAAAGTGATAAAGGTGAGTTCACTGCCATTTTTGACGGCACCCACGGTTGGTTCTGGCGTAATCGCAGCAACAACGACGTGACCATCTCACTGAAAACGACCGGCGATTACTTGAGCGTCAAACAATAATTCGAGACGGGGATGGCTGTTCTACTGCCGAAAATGCAGCGTTCAGCCTGACCACAGACCATTTAGTTCATTGATTTTTTGAAGAGCCTCCCCATGAAAACTCCAACCACTCTGATTCGTTCGATGCTCCTGATCTGCTTCCTCGGCCTGATGACGGCATGCGGCGGTGGTGAGAAGAGCGCAACCTCCGAGAGCGCCGAACACGGACACTCACACGAGTAGCACCTTGGAAAACAACATGGCCGCGATTGCGGCCTTGTTTGTCTTTACATCTCAATCCATGTGCCTCGTGCTTTGAACGAACGCAGCCTTTTTTTACACATTTACTTCCGGGTAACAGACTCTGTTGGCTCGCGAAGCTAGCGCTCGCAAATAGGCTAGCCAGTTAAGCGGTTCTTATCTTCTATTTTTACATCGTTCTGTCTCTTGGTTAGGTTCACCAGGCATCAGGCAATCTATGCATCAATGACATATTTATTACAAAAACCATATATCTATTCCCTCTGATGTTTTTGAAGCGAACCTCTGAGCCATTTTTGTAGCTAGCGCCATAACATAAGGCTTTTAGTGAAGTCTGTCGGCGGAGCCCTATCGCTTGATGGATTAATCTGCCGTTGACCCTTTACCTCGCATGCGAAAAAACATATATTCGTTAAACCGCATATGAGCTGAGGCTTCACAATGGCCAGCAAAGCCCGTGTCCTGTTCGTCTGTACCGCCAACGCTGCACGATCTCAGTTGGCCCAAGCGTTGCTGAGGCATACCGATTCGGAGCATTTCGAGGCGTTCAGCGCCGGCACAACTCCGACTCAGGTAGATCCGCGCACTTTTGAGGCGCTTTCACACAGCGGTGTGAGTACTGAAGGGTTACGTAGCAAGTCGATAGACGAGTTCCGTGGTGAGCGTTTCGATTACGTCATCACCTTGTGTGATAAAGCCGCATCGGAATGCCTGTCTTTACCTGGAGCCGGTGAGGCATTGGCCTGGAGTTTTGAGGACCCAGTCACCAGCACCAAGCCCGATGCCTTCCGTCCCACCCTTCACGAAATTCATGAGCGCATCAAGATGTTCGTCTTGGTCAAAAACAAACACTGAGAAAACGATATGGCTGACCATCTGACACCGACCACTGTTTTCAAATGCCTGGCTGACGACACTCGGGTCCGCACGATGATGCTCATCACCCGTGAAGGAGAGCTTTGTGTTTGCGAGCTGACCTGTGCGTTGAATGAGAGTCAGCCAAAAGTCTCTAGACACCTCGCACAGCTGCGCAGTTGCGGTTTGCTGTCGGACCGTCGGCAAGGCCAGTGGGTGTATTACCGGCTGCACCCGAATCTTCCTGATTGGGTCCATCAAGTGCTGACCACCGTGCTGGAAAGCAACAAGCATTGGTTGAGCCCAGACGCCAAACGCCTTGATGAAATGGGTGACCGCCCTGAACGGGCAGTCGCTTGCTGTGAAAGCAAAATCGCCTGATTCCGCCTTCGACTACGAGATCGCTCGATGAAAATCCTGTTCCTCTGCACGGCCAATAGCTGCCGCAGCATCCTTTGTGAAGCGGTCTTCAATCACTTGGCACCGCAAGGCATGAAAGCCTGCAGCGCGGGCAGTCAGCCCAAAGGGGAAGTGCATCCGCTGAGTCTAAAAACGTTGGAGAAAGCAGGTATTTCGACAGCCGGGCTGTTGAGTAAGTCCAGCGATGTCCATGTGAACCTGGCTCCTGATTTCGTCATCACGGTGTGCGACAAGGCGGCCGGTGAGGCCTGCCCGGTATTTTTCGGGCCGGCCACCAAGGCCCACTGGGGGCTGGCTGATCCTTCGGAATACCACGGGACTCAGGAAGAGATCGAGGCGGCTTTTGAAGCCACGTTGGAGCAGATCAGAACCCGTATTGAAGCCTTCCTGGCTTTACCGCTTTCCCAACTGAGTGCCGAACAGCTCAAGGCAGAGCTGGCCCTGATCGGCACGCTGTAACCACAGGAGCAACGATCATGAGTAAAAGCCGCCTTTCCTTTTTAGACCGTTACCTGACGCTGTGGATTTTTCTCGCCATGGCCTTGGGCATCGGTTTGGGGAGCCTGTTCGAAGGCTGGCCGCAGTGGCTCAACAGTCTTTCTGTGGGCACCACCAACATCCCCATCGCGATTGGCTTGATCGTGATGATGTATCCGCCTCTGGCCAAGGTGCGTTATGAGGAGCTGCCGGAAGTCTTCAAGGACAAACGCATTCTCATTTTGTCTTTGGTTCAAAACTGGGTAATCGGCCCGGTCTTAATGTTCGCACTGGCGATCATCTTCTTGCGGGATCAGCCGGAATACATGACGGGCCTGATCCTGATCGGCTTGGCTCGTTGCATCGCGATGGTGCTGGTCTGGAATCAGATCGCAGGTGGCAACAATCAGTACGTCGCCGGATTGGTGGCGTTCAACAGCATCTTCCAGATCCTGTTTTTCAGCGTGTATGCCTGGGTTTTTCTGGGGTTGTTGCCGCCGTTGTTCGGGCTGGAAGGCAGCGTGATTGAGACCAGCTTTGTCAGCATTGCCGAGTCGGTGCTGATCTACCTGGGTGTGCCGTTTCTGGCGGGCTTCCTGACCCGCAAGATCCTCATCGCCCGTAAAGGTGAAAACTGGTTTCAGGAGCGCTTCATTCCCAAGATCAGTCCGCTGACGCTAGTGGCTCTGTTGTTGACCATCGTGGCCATGTTCAGTCTCAAGGGGGACGTGGTGCTGCAATTGCCGTTCGACGTATTGCGCATTGCGATCCCTCTGACGATCTACTTCGTGGTGATGTTTTTCATTAGCTTCTGGATGGGCAAGCTGCTCAAGGCTGACTACCCGCGCACCACCGCACTGGCTTTCACAGCCGCAAGCAACAACTTCGAACTGGCGATTGCCGTGGCCATTGCCACCTTCGGCCTGGCTTCCCCGGTTGCCTTCGCCACAGTGATTGGCCCATTGGTGGAAGTGCCGGTCCTGATTTCCCTGGTCGGTGTGGCCCTCTGGCTGAAACGCCGCTGGTTCGACGAATCCAAGAGCGCCGTTGCGCAGGACAAAGACTATGTTTGATGACCCAATCCCCCAACTTGATACCGAACTGGTTGATCTACCCTCGGCAGACAAACTCGGCATCGAAAAGACCTCCATTCACAAGCCGCGCATTTTGCTGCTGTACGGATCGACCCGTGAACGCTCCTTCAGTCGTCTGCTGGTAGAGGAAGCCGCTCGGTTGCTGGAGCACTTCGGTGCCGAGACGCGGATTTTTAATCCCTCAGGCTTGCCGCTGCCGGATGACGCCCCCGACGATCATCCACGTGTGAAGGAACTGCGCGAGCTGATGCTGTGGTCCGAGGGGCAGGTCTGGTGCTCTCCAGAACGTCACGGTTCCATGAGCGCGGTCTTCAAGGCTCAGATCGACTGGGTGCCGCTGGCCATGGGCGCGGTACGCCCGACTCAGGGCAAAACCCTCGCCGTCATGCAGGTGTGCGGTGGCTCGCAGTCGTTCAACGTGGTCAATCAACTACGCGTGCTAGGACGCTGGATGCGCATGTTCACCATCCCCAACCAATCCTCTGTGCCGAAGGCCTATATGGAGTTCGACGACAACGGCCGGATGAAGCCTTCTCCGTTCTACGACCGTGTCGTCGATGTGATGGAAGAGTTGGTGAAATTCACGCTGCTGCTTCGCGACCGTCAGGACTATCTGATGGATCGTTATTCCGAGCGCAAGGAGTCGGCGGAAGAACTCATGAAACGTGTCAATCAGCGCTCCATCTGAGGATTTTTCACCGTGCAACAACACCCTTATTCCGTACTACCCCTGGCACAGTTCGATGGCCAATTGATTTTCACCCCGTGTCCAGGCACGAAGGGGGCCCGGCCTTTCGAGGCACTGCAAACCCTCAAGGAAGCAGGGGCATCGGCGCTGCTGACGCTCATGCCGACCGAAGAGCTGCTTCAGAACGGGATCGACCTGC
The DNA here is from genome assembly GCF_007858275.1 of Pseudomonas proteolytica. GTDB lineage: Bacteria > Pseudomonadota > Gammaproteobacteria > Pseudomonadales > Pseudomonadaceae > Aquipseudomonas > Aquipseudomonas proteolytica. The sequence continues at coordinate 59,475 of NZ_VFEV01000034.1, read as the reverse complement.
TGCCCGAAGAATGCCAGATGCTCGGCATCGAGTGGTTTCACCTGCCAGTGGATGACGACCAAGCGCCTGGTGAAGCATTCCAATCCGCTTGGGAGCAACACCATCCACGTCTTAAGCAATTGCTGACTGAGGGGAAAACCATCGCCATCCATTGCAAGGGCGGCTCAGGCCGAACCGGTTTGGTCGCCGCTCAGCTGTTAATTGAGAGCGGTGTGCCATTCAGCGATGCCATCCGCGAAGTTCAGTCGTTGCGTCCGCGTGCCATTCAGCATCCTGCCCACATTGAATACATCGGCCAGTTTGACGCCCAGTCGAACTCCCACTGACAACAGATACAGAGCACAACAACATGACTATCAAAGTTGGCATCAATGGTTTTGGCCGGATCGGTCGCCTCGCGCTGCGAGCCGCCTGGAGTTGGCCTGAGTTCGAATTCGTAAAGATCAACGATCCAGCAGGTGACGCGGCGACTCATGCGCACCTGATCAACTTCGACTCGGTGCATGGCCGTTGGCACCACGAAGCCAGCGCTGAAGGCGATCAGGTGGTCATTGGCGGCAAGCGCATCAAGGTCACCGCGAACAAAGCGATCGCGGACACCGACTGGTCGGGCTGCGACTTGGTGATTGAAGCCAGTGGCAAGATGAAAACCGTGGCGGTGTTGCAGGCCTACCTGGATCAGGGTGTCAAGCGTGTGGTGGTTTGCGCGCCGGTGAAGGAAAAAGGCGCGCTGAACGTCGTCATGGGCGTCAATCATCAGCTGTTCAATGCGGCGGAACATCGCATCGTCACGGCTGCTTCGTGCACCACCAACTGTCTGGCGCCCGTGGTGAAAGTCATCCACGAAAAACTGGGCATTCGTCACGGCTCGATCACCACCATCCACGACCTGACCAACACCCAAAGCATCCTCGATCAGCCGCACAAGGATCTGCGCCGAGCGCGTGCTTCGGGCATGAGCCTGATTCCAACCAGCACCGGCTCGGCCACTGCCATTGCCGAAATCTTCCCGGAGCTGCGTGGGCGATTGAATGGTCACGCGGTGCGAGTCCCACTGGCCAACGCTTCGTTGACTGACTGTGTCTTTGAAGTCGAGCGTGCCACCACGGTCGAAGAGGTGAATCAGTTCCTCAAGGACGCTTCCGAGAATGAACTGAAAGATATCCTCGGTTTCGAGGCGCGTCCGCTGGTGTCCATCGACTACCGTACCGACCCGCGCTCATCGATCATCGATGCGCTCTCGACCATGGTTATCAATGGCACCCAGGTCAAACTTTACGCCTGGTACGACAACGAGTGGGGCTATGCCAACCGTACCGTCGAACTGGCCAAAATGGTTGGTCTGGCAGTCTGAGGAGCGGTCATGATAGCGTTGTCAGCCCTCGCTCCAGAAGTGCGGCAGTACCTGCTCGTGACGGGCAACTACTGGGCCTTCACCCTCACTGATGGCGCTCTGCGCATGTTGGTGGTGCTGCACTTTCACGCGTTGGGCTACAGCCCACTGCAAATCGCGGCGTTGTTTCTGTTCTACGAAATCTTTGGCGTGATCACCAACCTGGTGGGTGGCTACCTCGGCGCCCGGCTGGGACTGAACCGAACCATGAACATCGGGCTCGGCCTCCAGGTCGCGGCGCTGCTAATGCTGACAGTTCCGGTAACCTGGCTGACCATCCCGTGGGTGATGGGTGCTCAAGCACTGTCCGGGATCGCCAAAGACCTGAACAAGATGAGCGCCAAAAGCTCCATCAAGCTGCTGGTTCCGGATGGGCAGCAGGGGCAGCTGTACAAGTGGGTAGCGATCCTCACTGGCTCGAAAAACGCACTCAAGGGAGTTGGCTTCTTTCTTGGCGGTGCCTTGCTGGCGTTGATCGGCTTCAAAGGTTCCTTGTTTGCCATGGCGGGTGTCCTGGCGCTGATCTGGATCAGCAGCTTGATCCTGTTGAAAAAGGACCTGGGCAAGGCCAAAGCCAAGCCCAGGTTTCGCGACATCCTGTCCAAGAGCCGGGCGATCAATATCCTCTCAGCGGCGCGGATGTTTCTGTTCGGCGCCCGCGATGTCTGGTTTGTGGTGGCCTTACCGGTGTACCTCAGCAGTGTGTTCGGCTGGGACTTCTGGAAAGTCGGCGGTTTCCTTGCCGCTTGGGTGATTGGCTACGGCATCGTGCAGTCTTTTGCACCCAACATCACAGGCAAGAAACAGGGGCGCGTGCCGGATGGTCGAGCGGCCCTGTGGTGGGCACTCGCTCTCGCGGGATTGCCGGCAGCGATCGCACTCGGGCTGAGCAGGGGAGTGTCACAACAAGTAGTCTTGCTCGGCGGACTGATGGTCTTTGGTGCGCTGTTCGCGGTGAATTCTTCGCTGCACAGCTACCTGATTGTCTCTTACGCCAAGGAAGACGGCGTGTCACTGGATGTAGGTTTTTATTACATGTCCAACGCCTTGGGGCGACTTATCGGCACAGTGCTCTCTGGCTGGGTTTATCAGGTGTATGGGCTGGGTGCGTGTTTGTGGATATCGAGCGCATTCGTGCTGCTCGCAGCACTGATCTCTATTGCGTTACCGAGGCATGCCGAAGCGTTTTAATCACCCCTAAAGGCGGCTTGGAGTCGAACGCTGTGTGAGAATGTCATTGATCTCAAACAAGGATGCCACTCTCATGGCGAAGCTGCCGATCAGCGCAAAGAGTTTCGACGAAGGCTTGACGGAAATTCAGCGCATTATTCGACGCTACGACCCGCTCAGCTTATTGGAAGCGGCGTTGAGGTATCTGTACAGTCCCACCAAAGATCGCTTTGAGCAGGCATCCAAGCAGCCATGGTTGATCATGTTGTTTATTAAATGGACTTTTCTAGATCCATTAGTAAATAGCCCATTGAGGCGCCCCTCAATCTCTCAGAATGAAATGCTTGAGTTGCTACAAAAGGTCCTTGACCTGACGGAAACCGGTAGCATGCCCGATGAGTACGAAGACGTACGGCTTTTTTTCCGGGCGGTGGCCTACCAGCAGTTTTTTCATCAGACAGAGAGCGGCTTGGTTGATATTGCTCGTCAGGAGCTTTTGTTCGCAAAAGTCCCGGAAAATCATTATTTCAAAACTCGTTTTCTGAATGGCACTGGGGTGTCCATACAGGACTTTCTGCGTCTTTCTTTTGCGGTCCTTGCTAGCACGAAGAAAAGTGGTCCTGTACTTCAGCGAGTCACTCTTTTTGGTCTCTGTCCAGCCTTTACACCGATGGCTGTAGACGCCTATCTACGTACCATTTCTGTCGAAGTTGGAGATTTGCATCGCACCTTAGAAGAGGTAGACAAGGACGGACGCCACCCGAACGAGTATTTGCAGCAAACGCCCTTCCTAAAATTCCCATTCATCAAGGTTCGCTCCGAATATTTGTGTGTGTCCCCTCATGTTCTTGAGCGATCCTTGGGACATTTCATCTACGACTACCTCAAGCGAGCTGACGTAGACGGGTTCAATAACGCTTTTGGAAAGTCGTTTGAAAAATATGTAGGCGACTGGTTGAGCAAGTCAGGGTTGCCGACAGCCAACGAGAGCGAATTGACTCTGGTCCTGCCTGGTCAAGGGAAAGTCGTCGATTTCATTGCTGCTGATGGTGATGGTGATTCGAATGTGCTGATCGACGCCAAAGGTGTGGAAATGGCGCAGCGGGGTATGGTTGCGTTTCAACGGGGGGATGTTCGTCGAGCGACCCAAACGTCCTTGATTAAAGCTTTCGAACAAGGGCATGAAGTTGCTGCTCGAATCGCTTCGATGGGCGGTGATCATCCCGTGATTCGTCAGCGCTCCTCAACCTACTTGCTGGCTATTACATACAAAGAGCTGTACATCGGGAACGGAGTTACTTTCGCAGCCGTTGTAGGAGATGCAGTGCTCGAAAAAATTCGATCCAAATATGCTGAGCAAAATTTGATACCCGTCGAAAATATTTACTTCCTCACGATCCATGAATTTGAAGAGCTGATGAGTCTGGTAGCAAGCCAAAAAATTGGTTTAGTAGAAGCCCTGGAGAAGGCTAAGCAAGCTGATTCTGAGCGGATGACCCAAAAATTCAATTTCGAGCTGCATATCCATGAGTGGTCGAAGCAACTGGGCAGAGAGCAACCATTACGAGAAATCCTCAAATCGATGGTGGATGAAATGCGCGTTGCGTTTCCTGCTCAGCCCGAGACAGCGGCGCAGAAATAAATCGGGACGCAGTTCGTCAATCACTTCAATTTCGCGGTGATAATGCTGGCTTAATTCAGGTCCAGTGATATCGCCTGGATTAGGGCCTTTCGATAGACCGCTGAGAACATTCATCCAATTGTAAGAGCCATTTGCAGCGTCTGCACTCCAGCCCATGAAACGCTATCTGCGGTTTTGCCTCATCTTCTTGATCAGCCTGGCGCTCTCCCTCAGCGGGATGGCGGGTGTTCAGGCACCGACAGAACCTTGTCCAATGAAGACGATGGGCATGGCGATGATGGACCACATGGGTGTGGACTGCTGCAACGAAATGAAAAGCCCTTCCGAGCACGGTAATGGAAGTAGCCGGAGCGCAATGTTGCGTCGGCTTCTGCCACCTGCTTTTTACGAAAACCAATTATTCAGTAACGTAGCGTGAATGGCCGTTATTGGCTGTGGATTCGATCAATCAATGCTATGACTGAAGCTGCGATAGTGTTTAGTAGAAAGACAGAGCATGGAGAAGGCATATGCAAGACAGCGGATGGAAGGCGCGCTTAGATATTCTGCGGGACGCAGTGAAAAGAAATATGCTTGACAAGCTAGTCGGACATGGCTGGGAAGCGTCCATAGTCCGTGAGGTTGCCGCAGGAGAGTATGTGGTCGTAAAGGCGTCTAGAGGCGGGGCGGAGCGTTCGGCCGCAGTACTCTATTCGTCAGCGACGAGCAACAATGTATACAAGCAACTTGCTGGAGAGGTGTCCGTTATCTTTTTTAACGGACAGCCGTACATGGTTGAGTCATTCGCTATGGGGGTATCCATTCCCGTGAAGCCGATTGACGATTTTCAACCCCTTCTCATCGAATGGAACCGTGAAAGCAGCACTGGAAAGTTTGCGCCTACGACAATGAAAGCAGAAGAGACGAGCATTGAAGAATTGCAGGCACCGCGGCGAGTGCTGCTTTCAGAAACTCCGATAGAAGCAGTCTGGGCGAGGCTTGCTCAGTTAAAAAGTGCGACTCTTGCTCGAAAGATGGTCGACCGTCGCGCTCAACTTGAAAGCCTAAGCCTTGAGCCGTCGACTATTGTGTCAAAGGGAGAGGGCGTTGCTTTCGCGCTCCGAAATGCCACCGATTATTTCAGTGCCATTGATCGAAGAAATGTCAGTCAACGTGTACTCAATCTGTATTACGGCACAATGTCGTTCGCATTTGCCGAGATGCTTGCTTCACCAAGTGGTCCTCAAACCCTCTCAGAGTTGGAGGCAACAACCAAAAAAGGGCATGGCCTTTATACCCATGATGGTTTAGATGACCGATTTGAGAGTTTGGCCATTGGCGCGCTCGTCTCGGGTTTTTTCCCAAGTTGGGTTAAATCGATGTCTGCAAACTCACTTGTCGCCGCCAAACGGAAACCAGACGGTCTGGATGCACTGAAAGCACTGCCCGTTGAAAGCTGGCTTACGATGGAGCAGCTGTTTTCTCGGATACCTGAGGTTGCGGATCTTTTTGAGGACATATTTGAAGGTAAACCTTCTTGGGTAACTCCTGCTTACGATCAAGAAAGTAATGGTCGGCACCACCGTGCGACGACGACCTACGCTCTTTTGATAGATGAGTCTGGGCGAATGACGGTGGATGATATTGCTGCTTTTCCTGGGGCAATTCGCGAGATCATCCAAGTTTCGTCTAGGTCATCAGCAAGCCATTTCCGTGTGGCAATTGATCATCCGGAGTCGAGTATTTGGTGGGATGCACTTCAGCTACATCACAGCCCATTTAAAAGACATGCGCTAATGCTGCCTCTCTTTGGAACGATAAATGAGTATCGAGCGACATGTTTGGTGTTGCTCTATGCGTTGTCCATTCTGGTTCGCTATCGTCCAAGCCTGTGGCGGCAGATACAGGAAGGGGAGCTTGATCATTTCAGGTCACTGATCGAGACGTTCCTCTCAGCAGTTGAGCGCATTCTTCCAGAACAGTTTCTGGAGAAAATTACCGGTCAGTCGATCTCTGTACATCAACCCGGCTCGTTTTTTTCCTAGGGGGCTGACGGTCTTGAGTTCCACCATCCGCTTTCAGTTGATACATTCGGGAAACCCTACCTATCCGATTGAGGCAGCAGGGGTCCAGTGGCGGCGTACGCTGGAAAAGACAACTTCGACTCGTTTGGCGTGTGCTCGTAGGTCGAGGACAGCACCGCACTGAGTCGATCGCCCAGCAGGTTCCAGGCGTTTTTCTTCTCGTCGGCATAGTCGTGATGCAGGTAATGGCGCCTCACCCGAGAGCCGGCCAGCACATGATTTTGGCAGCGATCGATGATATCCAGGCTAACGCCTAAGGCTTGCATCATGGTCGCCCCCGTACGGCGCAGGTCATGCGGCGTCCAGTCGCCGTTTTGGCCGTCGGCAAGGACCAGGGTATCGTCATGGCACCGTCTGGAGAGGGCCTTGCGGTTTTTGAGCCGAGCCTGGCGATCACCGACCTGTTTACTCACCGCTTTTACGTCCACATGCCCATCATCCCGCTTGTTCGGAAAGCACCACTGGGAGTCTCCCGTCAGGGTCTTGAGTTCCTGAAAGAAATGCAGGGCGAAGGGGGAGAGGAAGACATGATGGTCCTGTTTCTTGCCCCGGGTGCCTTTGACGTTTTCGCTGGGGAGAAACCAGGTCTGCTGTTCCAAGTCGACATTTTTCCATTCGGCCTGCAGCAACTCACCAATTCGGCACAGCGTGCCCAGGCTGATCCAGAGCGCGAGTTGAGTTTCTTTTTTCAATGGCCGAATGCCTTCGTACTTTTGCCCGGCGGGGAGGGCGTCGTAATCGGCGGTCATTTGCTGGAAGCGGTTGTGCAGTTCTAACAGCTCCGCCGGGGAAAGGATGCGGCTTCTTTCCGCTTCGTAGTCGGCAGGGATCAATGGGGAGATGTCAACCAGTTCCGTCGGGTCGCCCTCGACCAATAAGGCTCGCCAAGGTTGGCGCTTTCTGGCCCAGCTAAACATCTGGGTGAGGTCGGCGAAGAAGCTGATGGCTTGCCGGTGAGCGCCGCGGTTGACCACGGTGCGGATCAACGCCCGAACATCGTGTTCGGAGACGCTGCTCACTGTGGTCTTACCGATTGCTGGCAAAAGGTCTTTGTTAAAGCGTCGTTGCAACTCGGCATTACCGTCTTTACGCGCCACGCCATCCAACAGCCAGGCCTTGGCCAGATCCTGGACGGTCAGCGTTTGCACCTTCGTCGTTTTTACTTGTTCGGCCTCTAGGTTAGCCGCGGCGTAGGCCTGTGCCTTGGCGGTTTTCTTTTGCTCGTTGGGATTGATTTGCTCATCGATGAGCGCGCGGGCCTGGTTGCGTGCCTTGCGGATGTCCGTCAGGGATTTGCGTGGCCAGGACCCGCAGGCGTATTCTTTGTTCTGGTCGCCCCACCGATAGCGATAGAAAAAGCTGACCGACACGCCGTCCTTACGGACGGAGATTCGACCGGCCAGATTGCCGTCCTCCCTGAGGATTCGGCCGGCATCGTTGGCGGTCAGCGACTCGAGTTCTTTGATGGTGATTTTGGCCATGAAATGGACTCCCCCTACTTTTACCCCCACAAAAACGTTAGCTCTTGATGGACGTTACTGGACTCTCGTAGAGCAGAACACCGCTGGAGCTCAAGTAAATACTAGCTTAGAAAAATCCAGAGTGAAATTTTGAAAGCTTTCAAGAAGTACGAAAAAGGAGATGGGGTGCTAGGGGTCGAGTGTTCGAATCACTCCGTCCCGACCATATTTTTCAATGACTTAGCCCAATCTGAAAAGGTTGGGCTTTTTCATGCGTAGGGACTTTTGCGGGGAGTGGTGGGCGCTACGCCGAGATTAATGCGCGGCGATCCAGGCAGCCTGCCGATGTGCGGGCTTTTCGTTGAGGGTCTGCCGTTTTCCTGTATGCTCATACATTGAGCTTCGCTCGCGCTTACCGACGGATGACAATTCGCTCCTCCTCGACGCGGTATACAAGCCTGTAGCCGGCGCCGGGCAATTTGATCTTGTAGTAGTCCTTCATACCATGATGCACATCACCTGCCACCAGCGGTCCCGACTGCCGCTCCTGAAGCTTTCTCAGAAACTGTAGGCGGATTGTACCGTCGAGCTTTGCGCCTTCGGATCCCACTCAACCTCGTAGTCAGCGGCCATTGGCGATATTTACCTCGGCCTCGCTAATCAGGTCTTCGAGAGATGCTCGAACAGGTGTTTCGCTGGCATCGAGCCGAGCTTTAACGATCTGTACCAGTTCCAGTTCGTCCAGGCGCTCAACCATTGCCTCGTAGACGTTTGCTGGGACCATGTAGCCCATAACTCGGTTGTGGTTAAGCACAGCCCTCACAGCCCTAGGCATACCGTTGGCGCCACTCAAGACGGAGGAGGGGTTGCTCTTGAGTTCGGAAACGCTGACAACCACATCAGCCAGAAGATTTTGTATAGATAAGATTCCTATATAGGTCTTTAATCTGGTCTTTTTGTGTGTGACAGGTGTCTAGCAAATCTGCGCGAGCTTCTTGGTCCGCTACTTTCAGTGATTGCACGTCCTGTGTGAGACCATACTTTCGTATCACCAGCCAGTTGGCAGAGCTGTCATTTGGCCTTGAAGTACATCATCGCATCGATGAAACGCTGTGCCTTTTGCTGGGTGTCGACCCGGGATTGGTTCAGTGTGCCCCCAGCTTGGTTTCGGGTGATCACGACCCAGCGGTTGCGCTTGGTGTATAGAGTCGCTGAGCCGATCGAGTTGAAGTAGATCCTGGTCTGAACGGCTTTGGATGAGGTTACCGAGTTGCCGGCGGCAATCGCACCATTTCCGATAGGTACAGCGCTCGCAAAGCCGCTACTGGAGGAAACGACACCGCCCCCATAGGCGATGTACTCATTGGTGAAGAAAACTTGCTCGGGCCTGGTCTTCTCAGGTTGTTCCATCAACACCTGCTCAATCACCGATCTGGCTTGTTCTGCAGTGATCGTAGCCGGTTGGTACTCGACGGCCTTGGACGCGCATCCTGTGAGTAACAGCAGCGCTGCGATGGCGATAGCTTTCATCCCTGACTCCCTTAAATTAATGCCGAGCATTCTGCCATGGCATCGCTAGCCAATGCTCACAACACGCTTGGGCATTTGTAGAGGTTGATCGGTGAACTGTCCCGTACTACCGACCCCGTAAACGGCGTTGATTTTGGCCTTATGACCATATTTACCAATTAAAATCAGAGGCTTAAGCCGATCAGCCAGATCGGCTTTTTTGTGCCTGCGCAAAACCCGCGCCATAACCGCAGGCATGGACACATGACCCAATGGCGAACACAAGGATTCTATATCCTGCTGGGGCTTCTCTTAGTATTTACCTGCTACACCGGTGCGATCTTGTCAGGGGATGGCCCATCCAAGCGCAAGCGGGTCTGCGGTCCTGGCTTCGTCATGCTCTGTGTTTTCGTAGCGGTACTCGAGCTGATAGTGCTAAACCATTTTTATAACAGGCGCGTATAAGGAGTGGGGTAGCACGACCACCCAGCTCTGTTATCGTGGCACCCATCTGAACACAAGGAAGCAATCACTAATGGATTTGTGCAAACTCCTGGCAATCGCCTTACTGGCGTCGATTGGCAATCTGGCTTCGGCCGCCGAGAACAATAACCCGTTCCAGGGGGCGCTCATGCTCACCTCGGTAGCGCCTTTCGTAATCACCTCGGGAGCCACCGCAGGAACGTCCTACATTCCAGAGCTTTTCAAATCATCCAAAAGTGATGCGTTGGCGTTCATTGGTTCCGATGGCGAGATCCGTGGTGCGCAGTTCGAGCAGGCGTGCAGGTATTACCGCTCGACCTACAAGCCTGCGCTGATGTCTGACGCGCAACTGGCCCTGGCAATCGCAGCCGCAGGCTGACGGTGTTATTTAATCCTCCATTCACATGCAGCACTTCCCCGGTCATGCAGCTCGCGCCGTTGCTTCGCAGGAGTGCGATCACCGAGGTGATTGCCATGGGCAAAGCGGCGAGTTACTGGGCGCGCATAGGGTTGGTGAGTCAGTCACTGAGATGATCCAGGGCTACACCATCGCTCGGGGGTCTGGAGACTACAGATGCCGAACTGATTGACAGCATCCCGCCGCCCCCGACCCTGTCTGAAACCATGCATGAGGCATTGCTGGCGACCTACGAGCTGTTGGTTGTCCAGCGCGGTTGACGGCACGTATGATCAGGCTCGCGCCCTTTTGGGCCGCGCCGACTCACACCCGTTTAAGGACATGAGCATGGAAAAGCACTTCGGTAATTCAGGCCTGTTCAAGGCTGCTTCGTATCACTGCAACAACTCCCTGGTGAGCGGCATCGCGCGCTGGGAGCTGAAAAACATTGCGCTGAATACGAAGGAGTTTTTGATATGTCCAAAGAACTACTCGGAGTTTTTGCTCTAGGGTTGATGGTGATCGGTGAATTTTGTGCAATCTACAGCGAGGTAGTCACCGCTCGGCTGGCCCATGTTGGCGATGGTTCATGGCAGGCATTCGTTATGCCGGTGCTGCTGATGTGCTTTGCCGGGTTTTGTCTGCTGGGCGCCTATTGGCTGGGGTATGTGGCGGTCGGTGATATCTGGGTCGTCACCGTGGTCTCCGTCACCTCCTTGCTACTGCTGGAGCCTGTGGTGGTCTGGGCCCTGTTCCATGAGGCCCCTGGGCGCGGCGCATTGATCGGCTTTTGCCTGGGCGCACTGGGGATGCTGGCCACGGTATTGCTGTAAGGCGTGAGCCGATCCCCCTGTAGGAGCTATCGAGCCCCAGTGAGGCTGCGATGGTGGCGGTACTGCCAGCATTGAGGTTGGCTGACCCACCGCTATCGCAGCCTCACTGGGGCTCGAAAGCTCCTACCGTTGATTTTCGTTACCGCTTACGCCTCGACCCTTGCGCTGGGTAGTGTTCATCAACGGTTAGGTGCCCCAGCCGTACCTGGTGACGGGGGCCGCGATGCCCGGGGTTATTCGTGGTTTTATAGCTGATCTATTACGATAAATTTAAATGGGAGGCCTACTTTTTTTGCTATCAGTATGTCGCCATCCACAAATACATTTATTGTTTCATTGCTGGTGGAGATGTCGACAATTTTTCGTGTTGTTTTGTCTGGGAATTGAACGGTACTTCCGATCGTGAATGCGGCTAAGTTTTCTGGAGTGTTGTGCAGGTAAAATCCTGCCCACTTTCTTGCGATGCCTTTTATCCAATTAGAGTCGGTGACATAAAATGAGACGTCTTCCGGTGCGCATTCAATCTTATTGGCTGCTGCGGATACCTTATCTTTCGGTACTGTCGCGAGTTGGCCAGCCGGGTATAAAGAAACAGAGATGTTGCCCTCGGTATCTGCTGGCTGTAGTGCCGCCGAGCAGAGCTGGTCTTGAAAAGTTAAATTTCCGCCAAATTGAACTCTTGTTGTTTCACCTTCTATTAACCAGGCGACATTGCCGATATAGAGCGCCGTGAAAGAGATCAGCGTTGTCGCGCCTATAATACGCACTGCTCTGCTGGCACGCAGAGCCGAACCAGCAAGTACCAAGAGCGAAAAAACAACGATAATGTTCAGCCCCATAAAATAGCGGTCGGGGAACGTGCTGGCATATCCACCTAAAATCTCTGTTAAGCTTTTGCGCATATACACTGTAAAAAATAAGTATATAATATAGGCTGTTGCACACATTGATATGAGTGTTCTGACTTCTCTGGACTTTTCCTTTGCCAGTAGTACTCCTAGCAAGGTTAGGAGTGCAAGAGAGAGGATTACGACGATTGTGTCGGAGAGCTGGTTGTAAAAAGGAAAGACAAATGGATAAATGAAAGCTCTTGCGAGGCTTACTTCGATTAGGCTTTCAAGTCTAAAGCTGCCAATCACACCTTTGGCTGGAGAAGCAGTGATTTTGAAAAAAATTATCGCGCCAATGGCTAGGCAGCCAATTGTGATGGCTCCATATCGTTTAATCCATTTTTTAAAGTTGTGATCAGGTAAGGTGAAAATGGAGAGTGCGAGAGTTAATACTAAGCAGACTGGATTTGTTGCGGCGGATAATAGCAATATTGTGTCGATGAGTGGGGTTGCAGTAGTCTTTCTGCTTTTTACGAAAATTAGGAGGGTGGTAATTAATACAAAGTAGTAGCCGATATTGGTTATCTTTCCGAATATTTCGCCCGAAGAGTCACCCAAAGGAATCATTAGTGTGGATAGAAAAACAATCCATCGAATGGTTTCTGGAAGTAAATCCTTAGTAGCGTAATAGCAGAGAACGCTAACTGACGAGTAAAAAAAATACGACCAAAAGGAAATTGCTTGTGGGTAACAAATAAGCTTGTCATCACAGAAAATATCAGATACTAGGGTCGCCAAATAAACGAACAGTAGATTTCCCCATACTAAGTAATCTGGTTTGGCGTTAATTATGGTGTGCCACCAGCCTTTGCTCATGGCGTAACCCAGCCAAATCCCATCTTCGGAATAGGTAAAGTAGTTGGTCAGGGGCTCAAGGTTTCTGAACGCTAGCACCGTTCCCGCGAAAATGAGCATGGCAATCACGCTAAGCACTGATCTCGCCCGGGTGCTGGAAAAGAAACCTCTGTTGAGGACGTGCATTCGTGGCTCCATTTTGTAAAAAATTCCCGTGTTAATTTGAACAGAGTGACAAAGTGACATGGCGCGAGATTCTACTAGCGAACGCCGGGGTGTGTCAGGGTAGATGCGGTGATTTGGGTAGGTATTTGTTCAGCAGGACGCTGAGCACACGAACTTTGTTGGAAAAAGTCTGTCGGGGCTGCTCAGGTTTGGGAAGTGTGGGCGTCACGCCAAACCCCAGACAAAGAAAAGCCCGCGATGGGGAGTGCGGGCTTAAAGGTTTTCACTAGGAGCTGGGACCACCCTATGCGCCCAACTGTGAAAGGGATGTGAAAGCGCTAAGCAATTTGCATGGGCGCTGATCAGTGACGTGTCGACAAGCGATAAACCCCCACCGGCCACTGCACCAGGGATTGGCCCTTGTTGAACAGCGCGACCCGGTCCATCTGTGGTGTGGGTAGCCACAGTGTTCCATCCTGGTCCAGGAAGGGGGCGTCAACCCAATGCAGGCGCTTGTCTTCGATCAGGGTCTCGATTTGTCCGTCAGTGCGGCGCACACGAATGGCGTCGTGGGCCAGGTCGGAAAAGTACAGGTTGCCCTGTGCATCCATGACCGACCCGCCGGTTGCCGGGATATCGGCAAAAAATTCCACCCGCGCGGCCAGTTGCTGCGGGGTCAGGGCCAGGTTTGCCAGGTCTTGGATCCGCACCTTGGACCACGGGCCTTGCAGCGGGCCGTAATACAGCCAGACGCCGTCAACGCTGACTTCCAGCGGGTCGGCGTTGACGCGCAAGGGGTCGCCATCAGGGGCTTTGACCACCTGGTTGTCGAGGATCAAGTCCCGGTCAGGCCGGGCGACGACGGAGGCGTGCTGGTTCAGCACGCGGCGGGCAGCGCCGGTTTGCAGATCCACGACAATAATTCCCGCATTTCCCGCATCGGTGAGGAAGGCCATGCCGGCGCTGAAGCGCACGTCATCCACGTAGCTGCCGGCGGTGGCGATATCCGCTGCGAAGAAGTAGGTCCGAACCACCTGATTGGTAAGCAGATCGATACACACCAGCTTCGCGCCCTGATGGACGGGGTTGCCGCCGAACTCGGGTGAGCCGGTATCCACCACCCACAGTTTGTTGCCTTCCAGGCGCAAGGCATTGATGTTCACAAAGGCGTTGGCAGCATCCAACCCAGGCGCCCAGTTGTTCCAGGCGTCGTTTGGATAGGCGCTGTGCTGGCCATTGCTGTCAACCGCCGTCAGTTGCGGCCCCTGGGTGCCGGTCCAACGGGGGCCGGAGAGAAATGTGCGGCCGCTGTAGTGCGCCACGGCATTCCAGATCTGCCCGGAGCTTTGGACGGCGACGTCCAGTTCGGGCTGTTTGGCGGCGCTGCACCCAACCAGCAGTGCCAGCATGGCAGCGCCCAGCAGCAAGCGCGTCATGACCGTGTGCCCCCTGCGCGGGCGCAGGTATCCCATAACTCAGTGAGACGTTGATGGAGGGTTTGCATGAACTGGCTGACGGTGGTTTTGGACATGATGATTCTCCTGTATCCGGTGAGGTGACCTGACGAGGAGATAGCTTGATTGCTGGTGTTTAACTGAAAAAGCCCAGGTTCGATGCATTCAGTTTCTTCAAAATATTGATAATCGGCGCTCGAACAGCACAACACGCACCATTCGTTGCGCAATGTTTCTCCGGGTGAGAAACTGGCCTAATTGTGAACAGTTATCATCCACTGCCTATGACATCTTCTTCCGCGCGCATCCTGGTCATTGAGGATGACGTCGAGCTGTGCACCCATCTTTGTACCCACCTGAGCCGCCGTGGATTTGCCATGAGCAGTGCGCATTGCGGTGATCAGGGCTTGAGCATGGCCCTGGACCCCGCGGTCGAACTGATCCTGCTGGATATCATGCTGCCCAACGAAAACGGTCTGAAGGTGCTGGCGCGCTTGCGCAGCGAGCGGGGCACGCCGGTGATTCTGATGTCGGCCCTGGGCGCCGAGCAGGATCGCATTACCGGATTCAGCCAGGGCGCGGACGACTATCTGCCCAAGCCTTTCAGCCTCGCCGAGCTGGATGTGCGGATCGACGCCCTGCTGCGGCGGGTGGCCCTTGATCGCGGCACTCGAGCCTTCAGGCCAGCATTGCTGGATCTGGATATAGACGCCCGGGATGTAATGTTCAACGGCTGCCCAGCCGGGCTGACGGGTTCGGAATTCCGCTTGCTGTGCACGCTGCATGAGCATGCCGGCGAACCCCTGTCCAAAGCGTTCCTGTACCAGCATGTATTGCACCGCGCCTATACGCGGCTCGATCGTGGCCTGGATGTGCATGTGTGCAATGTGCGGCGCAAGCTGGCGGCGATCAACCTGCAGGGCGTGCGCATCGAGGCGGTGCGTCACCAGGGCTATGTGCTGCTGTGCGAAGGCTTGGGCTGATGCGGCGCCGGCATCCACTGCTATGGAAAATGGCACTGTTGCAAGTGTGTTTCTGCTTGCTGCTGGTCTGGTTGGTCTGGGGCTGGGGCTTGCAGGTGGAGCGCAGCACATACTTTCTTGAAGAGCCCGACCGCGCGGCCCTGACCGCCTATGCCGCCCAGGCCGAAGAGGTGGTGGCCACCGGCGACGCCAAGGCCGTGGAGCGGTGGCGCCAGGCCCTGCAACAGCGTGAGCACACTTGGGTGGGCGTGCTCGACCCGTTTCTGCAAAGCCTCGGCACACAAGCGCTGACGGCGGCCGAGGTCAGCCACCTGACCTTTATGCGCAAGCCCAGTTGGCCCATGAGCAAGCGCCTGGAGGATGAACTGCCCTATGTCAGCATCGCCTTCGCGCAACACCCGGAGCGTGGTCGCCTGGTCATGCAACTGCCCGAGCGCCTGCTGCCACCGGGGCTCACGCCATGGACGCACCTGTTTACCCACGGTGTGGTACCGGTCGTGTTGGCCTTGGGCCTGGGCCTGTTGCTGTATCGCCACTTGGTGGTGCCGTTGAACGAGTTGCGCGAGCGCGCTAACGCCCTGAGTGCCGGTGACCTGGCGCCACTGGCCAGCAGTTCCGTGACCCGGCGCGGTGATGAATTGGGTGAGTTGGCGCGCGCCTACGAGCATATGGCCGAGCGCCTGCGCCAGAGCCTGCAGCAGCAGCGCCAACTGTTGCGCACCTTGTCCCATGAAATCCGCACGCCCTTGGCCCGCTTGAAAATCGCCAGCGAAAGCGGCCTGGCGCGCCAACAGTTGGAGCAACGGCTGACGCGGGAAGTCGAGGAGATGCGGCGCCTGGTGGATGACTCCCTCAACCTGGCCTGGCTGGATACCGAAAAGCCGCGCCTGGGGGCCGAGGATGTGCGGGTGGCCTCGGTGTGGGAAGCGCTGGTGCAGGACGCGCATTTCGAGACCGACTGGCCATTGCAGGCGCTGGTGTGCGAGGTGGACGGTGCGTGCGAAGTCAGGGTCCACCTCAACAGCTTCGCCCAGGCCCTGGAAAACATCCTGCGCAATGCAATCCGCCATTCACCCCCAGGCGGTGTGATCCGCTTGAGCGGCGTGCGTGAAGGCGATACGTGGCTGCTGACCGTCGAAGACCACGGCCCCGGTGTTGCCGAAGCCGACCTGGAGCGGATTTTTGAACCCTACCTGCGCCTGGACGGTGCGCCCGGTACCGGCTTTGGCCTGGGCTTGAGCATTGCCCGGCGGGCCATCGAACTGCAGGGCGGCCAGTTGTGGGCCAGCCATGGCACGCAAGGTTTGCGCATGCACCTGCGGGTGGCGGCGGCAAATGTTTAGAAAGTTAATGTTCTTTACTCGCAATTGCATCTGATTATCATCTGCGATCTTTGCTGGCCTACCGCTATCGGTGGGCTTGACGTTCCGGAGATCTTCCCATGCACCGTCTGCCGCCCCTGTCCCTGCTAGCCCTGAGTATGTGCAGCCTGCTGCCCGCCAGCAGCTTTGCCGCCGAGCCCGAGACGCCCGCGCGTCTTGAACTGCAAACCCAGACCGTACTGGGCACGGCGCAGGAAGAGATCAAGCAGGCGCCCGGTGTGTCGATCATCACCGCCCA
The DNA here is from genome assembly GCF_007858275.1 of Pseudomonas proteolytica. GTDB lineage: Bacteria > Pseudomonadota > Gammaproteobacteria > Pseudomonadales > Pseudomonadaceae > Aquipseudomonas > Aquipseudomonas proteolytica. Next base: position 42,618 of record NZ_VFEV01000034.1, on the reverse strand, counting down.
AGACATCAAGAAGCGCCCACCGGCCAATGACCTGTCGGACATCATCCGCACCATGCCCGGCGTCAACCTCACAGGCAATTCCAGCAGTGGCCAGCGCGGCAACAACCGGCAGATCGATATCCGTGGCATGGGCCCGGAAAACACCCTGATCCTGGTCGATGGCAAGCCGGTGGGCAGCCGCAACTCCGTGCGCTATGGCTGGCGCGGCGAGCGGGACAGCCGTGGCGACAGCAACTGGGTGCCGGCCGACCAGGTCGAGCGCATCGAGGTCATCCGTGGCCCGGCGGCCGCCCGTTACGGCAACGGTGCCGCCGGTGGCGTGGTAAACATCATCACCAAACAACCCGGTACCGAGACCCACGGCTCGGCAACCATTTACCACAACTTCGCCCAGCACAGCGCCGAAGGCGAGACCCAGCGCATGAACTTCGGCCTGAACGGCCCGCTGACCGACACCCTCAGCTACCGGGTATACGGCAACGTGGCGAAAACCAATGCCGACGACGCCGACATCAACAGCGGCCATGAATCCAAACGTACCGGTAACCAGGTCGGCACCTTGCCGGCGGGGCGCGAAGGGGTGCGCAACAAGGACGTCAACGGCCTGTTGAGCTGGCAGATGACGCCTGAGCAAACCCTGGACCTGGAAGCCGGCTTCAGCCGCCAGGGCAACATCTACACCGGTGACACCCAGAACACCAACAGCAACGCCAATGTGAAAAAACTGCTCGGCCACGAGACCAACGTGATGTACCGCGAGACCTACGCCGTGACCCATCGCGGCGACTGGGACCTGGGCACCAGCCTGGCCTACCTGCAATACGAAAAGACCCGCAACAGCCGGATCAGTGAGGGCTTGGCGGGCGGCACCGAAGGGATCTTCTCCAGCAGCAACTTCAATACCAGCGTCTTGCGCGACCTGACCGCCCACGGCGAACTCAGCCTGCCCTTGCATGCCGGGGTGGACCAGGTACTGACCGTGGGCACCGAGTGGGTCGAGCAGCAACTGGATGACCCCAGCTCCAACGTGCAAACCACCACCGCCGGCGGCAGCGTGCCGGGGCTGGCCGGGAGCAACCGCAGCAGTTCGTCCTCGGCGCGGATTTTCTCGGTGTTCATTGAAGACAACATTGAACTGCGCCCCGGTACGCGCCTGACCCCCGGCCTGCGCATGGACCACCACGACATCGTGGGCGACAACTGGAGCCCGTCACTGAACCTGTCCCAGGTGCTCACCGACACCCTGACCCTGAAAGCCGGGATCGCCCGCTCCTACAAGGCGCCCAACCTCTACCAGCTCAACCCCAACTACTTGCTGTACAGCAATGGCCAGGGTTGCTACGGGCAGACCACCAGTTGCTACCTGCAAGGCAATGCCGAACTGGACGCCGAAACCAGCGTCAACAAGGAATTGGGGATCGAGTACCTCAACGAGGGGGTGGTCGCCGGCCTGACGTACTTCCGTAACGACTACAAAAACAAAATCGAGTCGGGCCTGACCCCGGTCGGCAACGCCAGCGGTGGTACCGGCACCACGGCCAACGCGAGCATTTTCCAGTGGGAAAACGTGCCCAAGGCCTTGGTCGAAGGGCTGGAAGGCACCCTGGCCCTGCCGTTGACCGAGCAGTTGAACTGGACCAACAACTTCACCTACATGCTGCAATCGAAAAACAAGCAGACCGGCGATGTGCTGTCTGTCGCGCCCAAGTACACCTTGAACTCGATGCTCGACTGGCAGGCCAGCGATGCCCTGTCCCTGCAAATGAGCGTGGCCTGGTACGGCAAGCAAACCCCGAAAAAATACGATTACCACGGCGATCGCGTGACGGGTTCGGGCAACAACCAATTATCGCCCTATGCCATTGCCGGCGTCAGCGGCACGTACGCTTTGAGCAAGAACCTGAGCCTGACAGCCGGCGTCGACAACCTGTTCGACAAACGCCTGTGGCGTGAAGGCAATGCCCAGGGCGTGGCCAATATTGAAGGGGCGGGTGCCGCGACCTATAACCAGTCCGGCCGCACCTTGTACACCAGCCTGACGGCGTCCTTTTGATGGGGCGCTGGATCAGCCTGGTGCTGCTGCTGATCACACCGCTCGCGGTTGCCCGGCCCGCGCCGGATCAGTTGATGGATGCGCCGGTGTTGCGCCAAGCCAGTGCCTATAGCTTCAGCAGCCTGGAGCTGGATTCGGCCGATGGCGCCCGTCATTACCGGATCTGGCTGGGGCAGCCGTCGACGGTGAGTGACGCCACCCCAGTGGCGTACTTGCTCGATGGCAACGCCGCGATGGCTGCGCTGGATAGCCAGAGCCTGGACCGACTGGCACACAGTGTGGCGCCTCCGGTACTGGTCGCCGTGGGCTATGCCACGCCGCTGCGCATCGAGCGTACTGCACGTACTTTTGACTACACGCCGAAAGTCGGCAGCGCCACGCAACAGCGGGACCCTTTGACTGCCGTGCCCAGTGGCGGTGCGGATGTGTTTCTTGATCTGCTGACCGGGACCGTTCGCCCGCTGATCAATCAGCGTCTGGGCATCACCCCACAGCGGCAATTGCTATGGGGGCACTCCTACGGTGGTCTGCTGGTGCTGCATGCCTTGCTGACACGCCCACAAGCCTTCGATGACTACGCGGCAGCGAGTCCTTCGTTGTGGTGGAACCAGGGGCTGATCACGGCAGAGGCCCATGGCCTGGCGCAACGCCTGCGGGGCAGCCAGCCCCGCTTGCTGCTGATGCGTGGCGACCAGGAACCGGCCAGCCCGGGAGCCGTGTCGCCGGCCAAAGAGGCCAGTGACACGGCGTTCAAGGCGTTGCTGGGCACACTCCATCGGGTGGATGGGCTACACGTGCGTCACCTGACCTTTACCGGGCTGGGGCATGGCCCGATGTTGCCGGCATCCTTGCGCTATACCCTGCAGATGCTCAGCCAGGGGCGTTAGCCCGCCAGGCTGGCACGCCCTCGGCGTCAATCGTCCAGTGTGGCTGGCCGGGTACGATCTGCACGCCACCGACCCAACGCGGGTGGCTTGCGTGATCGGGCCAGTACGCGCGGCCATTCAGCACCCTGACGCCCAGCGGTGTCAGCGCCAATGTACGTTCAGGCCATGGCCGGTCGGCGTCGGACTCCGTCAGCAAAGGAGCGGCGCCGTCGATCAGCGGCCGCATCAGGGCGTGGAACATCATGTCGCCAAGAAAGGGCAGGGGGTCTCGCTTGGCCATCAGCTCGGCGAACACCCGGGCAAACGCCGTGGGGCCGACTTCGGCCAGATACTCCAGGGCCAGGCGCTCGGTCAGCGACAAACCGTCACGCGCGCCGGGCAGCTCCTGCAACTGCCGACGCAGTGCCGGGGCCAGCAAGGGCAAGGCGGGGTGGGGCGCGCGGGCCAGTTGCGCGAGGGCCACGGGCGAGTTGTCGCAATAGGCCGCCCACGCCTGCCGCGCCAACTGGCGCATCGGCTCGTCGACCGGCCGACGTTGGGGCCACAGCCACGCCAATACCTGCGGCGCCAATTGGCCGATACCGATAAAGCGTTGTACGCCGGGTATGTGGTCGACTTCGATCAGCTCCAGCCTGGCGGGCGTATGGTCAAGACCTGCCAGGGCACGGATCAAAAACAACTGGTCATAGCCATCGGCTTCGCACCACAACACGCAGTGATCGGCGCTGCCCAGTTCCTTGAGATGGGTGTATTCATCGTCCAGGCGGCGCGCGGCATCTGCCACGTCCTGGGTAAACGCCTGGCTGATGAAACGCGCCCGCATCGCACGGTAGGCCTCGGTGGGCAAGGCTTGGACCGGGCCCATGCACAACGGATCACTGAGCATCCGAAAGCGCCCCTTGAACCCGGCCACGCCAAGGCTGTGGGCAATATCATTGCCGCAACGCCAATGGGTGGTGCGCGCTTCATCACTGGCCTCGAAGCCCGGGTGGCTGGCGGCGAAGTCCACCGCATCCACATGGGCCTTGAGTTTTGGCCAACTGCTGAAACCCAACTGTCGGGCAATCAGCCATTGAGCATCGGACAGGGTCGGCGGCGGGTGGGCAACCTGCGCCAGTTCATCGGGCGCCGTGCCTTGTTTCATACGCTGTAAAAGCTCCTTGGCGCGCTTGCGCTGCTGCTCAAGGTTGATACGGCCGTCAGTGGACGGTGAGACGGGGCGTTGCGACATACGATCTCCTTGCACAAACCTTGTCCGCTTTAAGGTTGGGAGTCGTAGTGATGTGATAGGCAGTCATGTCCTGGGCGCAGCCCTTTCCGCGGAGGGTGGCGTAGATGGCGCCTGGCGCGAATATAGGCAGGGGAGAGGTTGTTTGCAAGGCGTTCTGTTTCCAGATGTTGAAATATGCAACTTCTCCAAGAGCCGGAAAAACCGTTGAGGTAGCCTTGTTTCCTACAGACAACAAGGAGTCGTCATGCAACGAAGAACCATCAATCCCCCGACAGTCTTCAACTCCCTGCAATACGGTTTCAGCCAGGCCATGGAAGTGCGCGATGGCCGACGCATTCTACTGTCCGGCCAGGTAGGCGTGGACGCTGACGAACGCACCGTCGGCCCGGGCATCGCCGAGCAGACCGCCACCGCCCTGGACAATATCGAAAAGGTCCTGGCCGCAGCCGCGGGGGACCTGTCCCATGTGATCATGCTGCGCCTGTACATCGTCGAGTCCGCCCGCGATCAGCAGGAGCCTATCGCCGCCGCCTTGCGCGAGCGTTTCCCGAACAACCCGCCGCCGTCGTCGTGGATCATCGTCAGCGGCCTGTCGCTGCCCGAATGGTTGATCGAGATCGAGGCGGAGGCGCTGATCCCAGGGTGATCAATAACGCATCATCACCGACTTGAGTTCCGTGTAGTCCTCGATAAACGCACTGCCAAACTCCCGGCCAATCCCCGAGGATTTGTTGCCACCGAATGGCACGGCCGGGTCGAGCAGGGTGTGCATGTTGACCCACACCGTGCCGGCGTTGATGGCCGGGACCATACGCAGGGCCTTGCCCAGGTCGTTGGTCCACAGGCTGGCGCTGAGGCCGCCGGCAGTGTGGTTCATCAGTGCCAGCAACTCCTCCTCGTCGTCGTAGGGCAGGAAGGTGGCGATGGGGCCGAAGGTTTCTTCGGTGAGTAGCGTGTCGTTGATGCTGTTGGCGAGGATCACCGTGGGCTCGACGTAGCAACCGGGGCGATCCATCGGTTGGCCGCCGTAGATAATCGTGTTGTTTTCGGCGCGGGCGGTGGCAAAAAAACCTTCCAGCTTCGCTTGGTGTTGGCGATGGGTGACCGGGCCGAACTCGGTGCGCTCATCCAGCGGCGAGCCGATGTTCAATGCGCTCAAACGCTGGGCCAGGGCCTCCATGACGGGGTTGACCTGTGAACGATGGACGAAGAAGCGCTCGGCCGCCGCACAGATTTGCCCCGAGTGCAGGAACCCGGCCTCGATAATGCCGTTGACGGCGGTTTCCAGCGGCACATCGCGCAGGAACGCCGCCGCGTTTTTGCCACCCAGTTCCAGGGTCGCCCGCGTCAGGCCGGCGCCCATGGCCGCGCGGCCGACCGCAATGCCGGTGGGCACGGAGCCGGTGAACGATACTTTGTCAGTGCCTGGGTGTTCGATCAGCCCCTTGCCCACCTGGCCACCGCCAGTCAGCACGTTCAGCACGCCCGCGGGCAGGCCAGCTTCCACGGCCAGTTCGGCAATGCGCAGCAGAGTCAGCGGGGTGAACTCGCTGGGCTTGATGATGATGCTGCACCCGGTCACCAGGGCCGAGGCGAGTTTCCAGATGGCGATCATGGTGGAGAAGTTCCACGGCACGATGCCGACCACCACACCCACTGGTTCGCGCAGGGTGAAGGCGGTGTAGCGCTCGCCGGCAAACGAGGGCAGCGACGGGGTGAGGGTCTGGCCGCTGATCTTGGTTGCCCAGCCCGCGTAATAACGCAGGAAATGCGCGGCTTGGTCCACTTCAAAAGCGCGGGAAATCTGGATGATCTTGCCCGACTGACAGGTCTCGATCTGCGCCAGTTCCTCGCGGTTGCGTTCCAGCAGGTCGGCGAGTTTGAGCAGTACGTTGCCACGGACCGCGGGCGCGGCCTGGGACCATTGTTTGAAACCGTGCCGGGCAGACGTCACCGCCCGTTCAATATCACTGGCTTGCGCATCGGCGACCGTGGCAATGACCTGGCCGGTGGCGGGGATGATCACCTCCAGGGTCTGGCTGGATTGGCTGGGGACGTAGCCACCGTCGATAAACAGGCCGTGGTCTCGACGCAAGAAGGCTTCGACCTGGGGCAGCAGCGCGATATCGCTCATGGGGGGTGTTCCTGATCAAAAAGGAAAACCCGAGGCTAACCAACGCCGGCGGCTACAGCTTGACTGTGCCTGCCGGGGCGCATGCCTGTGGCTGCCATCTGCCGGGGGGAGGGTTGTTGTGTTGAGCAGGCTTTTTTAGGGGAGCAGATTTCCTTGTGGCGAGCGGGCTTGCCCTAATGCCGTTCAGTTAAGCCTTTTTGTAGGAGCGAGCTTGCTCGCGAAGAACTTGAGAGCGCCGCGTTTACCTAGCAAACACGCGTTATCGTTGACGTCCTTCGCGAGCAAGCTCGCTCCTACAGAAAGCAGAATCCGCTTAACTGAACGGCATTAGGGCTTGCCCCGCGCTGGGCTGCGCAGCAGCCCCCCATAAACCCGCTGCGGCTCTTCAGACAAACTGCGGCGGCAGGTTTTGGGGCTGCTTGGCAACCCAGCGCGGGGCAAGCCCGCTCGCCACAGGAAGCGCCATCACAGGCCGGTCACACCACAACCAAACCTCAGAACGGCACAGCCACCACCAACTGGCTGTACACGTTGGTGCCGTTACCGCCGACCTGGTTGCCGCCGTTGTCCTGGTCTTTGTCCGGTTGGTACAGGCCAATCAACGGCGTGATGATCAGGTGGTCATTCACCGCCCATTCGGCATACAGGTCCAGTTCGCGGCCATCGAGGTCGAGCATGTTGCGTTTGCTCACGGTCGTGTAGTCGAAGAACAGCGCGCCGAGGGTCAGGTTGTCCAGCGGCTTGACCTTGAGTGCTACATGCTGCACCGCAGTGTTGGTGTTGTAGGGCCCGGAGTAGTTGCCCGCCACTTCGCCCTGGACCCAGGTGCCATAACCGCGGTTGAAACCGGCGAACAGTGCATCCCAATTCTTCGAATAGCGCGCATAACGGTAGGTCAGGTCCGGCGACCAGGGCAGGTCGGCAAAGGTATAGCCGGCTTCGGCGTACCAGGCTTTTTCCGGGCCGGGGTCCTTGTCCTGCCAGGCGTATTCAAACGAGAAGTGCGCGTTGTCGATCCCGGCATTCCCGCTGCCGCGCAGGCTGTAGAGGTTCATGCCCTTGCGCTGCTTTTGCACGTCACTGGCATAGCGCTCGTCCACATCGATGCCATGCAGGTACGTCAGGCCCAGGGTGCCCGGTGCGGCGCTGTATTCCAGGGTGCCGATGGCCATTTCGGTCAGGGCCTGGGCGCGGTTGTCGGACTCGATCCACATCAAGCTGCCATGCAAGCCGTCCTTGCCGCCCAGGCGCACCACCGCCGCCTTGTCGAAAGCATGCCGGGCCGCGATGTAATAGGCACCGCCACGGTCGAACTCGCCATCGGCCACGCCATTGCCCAGGTTCGGGCCGTCGTCATTGATGATAAAACCATCGCCCACGGTGATGATCTGGCGCCCGTACGACAGGTCCAGGCCATCCTTGCCCAACGCCGGCAACAGGTCCCCCGAGCGCCAGCCAGCAAAGGCTTCGTCGAACTTGGTGGTGCGCTCGCTGCCGTCGGTCACACGGGAGGCATCGCCATCGCCCCAGGTGCCAGAACTCACCAGGTTGGCGGTGCCATACACACTGCCCAGGCCGCCCAGGGTCTGGTCGACGCTCAAGCCATACTTGATAAAGCCTTCCCGCCAGGTCGAGCCACCCGGGCTGCCCTCGTAGTTCTTGCGGCTGTTGAACATGCCGTACACGGCCAGGAAGTTGCCGGTGACGGTGGTGTCGTCGTCGGCATACAGTTCGATTGCCTGGGCCGCAGGTTGGCCGATCAACAGCGCCAGCCCCAGGCCGACGGCCGGGTGCAGGTGGCGGGTTTTGAGTGTGTGCTCCATTGTTATAGTCCCCAGCAAGATGAAGTTGAGGGCGCATTAGGACGAGCGTCGGCGGCACAAGTCTTTCACCTGCGTGCCAGGCAATTGATCCTGGCCGCCACGCCGCAAGCCCTGGCAGGGAGCAACAAAACCGGCGGCAGCCAGGGGCAAGACGATCAGGTTGGGCGGGGCGCACAGTGCAAACACTTCTAAAAAATCCCTTTCGAGGATCTGCACCATGTCGATCAATGACAGACTTACCGCGCACCTTAACCGGGGCACGGTGGGCTTTCCCACCGCGTTGGCCAGCACCATTGGCCTGATCATGGCCAGCCCGGTGATTCTCACCGCGACCATGGGTTTTGGCATCGGCGGCAGCGCGTTTGCGTTGGCCATGCTGATCGCCGTGGTGATGATGCTGGCCCAGGCGACGACCTTCGCCGAGGCCGCCTCGATCCTGCCCACTACCGGCTCGGTGTACGACTACATCAACTGCGGCATGGGCCGTTTTTTTGCGATCACCGGTACCTTGTCGGCCTATTTGATCGTGCATGTGTTTGCCGGCACCGCCGAGACCATCCTCGCCGGGGTCATGGCCCTGGTGAACTTCGAACACCTCAATACCCTGGCCGAATCCGCCGGGGGCTCCTGGCTGCTTGGCGTCGGTTTTGTGCTGGTGTTCGGCGTGCTCAATGTGTTTGGCGTCAGCGCCTTTGGCCGCGCCGAAATCATCCTGACCTTCGGTATGTGGACCACCTTGATGGTGTTTGGCGTGCTGGGCTTGATCGCCGCGCCGGCAGTGCAACTGGACGGCTGGTTTGGCGAGTCTCTGGTGGGCAGCGACCTGGTGACGGTGTTGTCCCTGGTGGGCATGGCGATGTTCATGTTTGTCGGCTGCGAATTCGTCACCCCGCTGGCGCCGGACTTGCGCCAGTCGGCCAAGGTCATGCCACGGGCGATGATGCTCGGCCTGATGGGCGTGGCGACGTGCATGTTCATCTATGGCGCGGCCATGAAGCGCCAGGTCGAAAACGTGGTGCTGGACGCGGCCAGCGGCGTGCATCTGCTGGACACGCCCATGGCGATCCCACGCTTTGCCGAACAGGTCATGGGGCAGATCGGGCCGCTGTGGCTGGGCATCGGTTTTCTGTTTGCCGGTGCCGCCACCATCAATACCTTGATGGCCGGTGTGCCACGGATTCTCTACGGCATGGCGGTGGATGGCGCGCTGCCGAAGGTGTTCACCTACCTGCACCCACGCTTCAAGACCCCGGTGCTGTGCATCCTGGTGGCGATGCTGATTCCCTGCCTGCACGCGCTGTACCTGGGTGGCAACACCGACAACATCATGCACCTGGTGCTGGCGGCGGTGTGTGCGTGGAGTTTTGCCTACCTGCTGGTGACGGTGTCGGTGGTGATCCTGCGCATTCGTCGTCCCGACTTGCCACGGGCCTATCGCTCGCCGTGGTTCCCACTGCCGCAACTGTTGTCCAGCGCCGGCATTCTTTTGGGCATGTGGTTTATCACGCCACCGGGGATGAACTCGGCGGATATCTACGTCCCGTTCGGCGTGATGCTGGGCGGTACGGCGGTGTATGCGCTGTTCTGGACCCTGGTGGTGCAGAAGGTCAATCCATTCAAGCCGGCGTCGGTGGAAGACGTGCTGGCCAAGGAGTTTGCCAATGAACCGGGTCACGCTCACAGCGGCTATATCAGTGCTGCGGCAAAAGCTGTCTGAACTGTTCAGCGCACAACGGGCGCCAGCGGGCTATCAGCCGGGGCGCACCCTTGGGCAACTGCGGCGCAACCTTGGGCTGGCGCGTTTCGAGCAAGTCTCGCCGACCTTGGCGCGGGTTGCCCTGGACGACGACAGCCTGCACCTGGAAATCCGCGAGCGCACCGAATCGCAGTTGTTGATGCACCTGGTCATGACGGAGTTCAGCGTGCGCCTGCCTGCCTCGACAGAGGGCGCGGCGAGTTTTGCCTTGCACCATGGCGGGGCTGTTCGACGGACCGGGATCCACTGTCGGCAACGCATGGGCGAACGTGCTTTGTTGGGGCAACTGCAGGCGCGTCTGCAACACGACAGCGCCTTGCACCAGGCATTGATGCCCCTGGATTTCAAACGCTTGCACATCGAGCTGCGCGACCATCAATGGCATGTGCGCCTGGAGCATATGGGCGGCAGCGAGGTGGTCAACCGCATGCCGGCCTTTCGGCGCTACATCGCCTTGAGCCGCGTGCAGCGCGATGCCTTGCTGGCTGCGCTGGTGGGCTTGCAGCGCGTATTGCGCACGCTCTGATTGGCATCATTAGTGCAAACACAATGGCGGACAGGTACTTGTTGCGCGCATATAGATAACATGTTAACTATTGCCCGACAATAACAATAAGCCATTGTGGAGACACCCATGGGTATCCAACAGAGTGCACAACAGGGGCTCGACACCTGGAACCGCGACTTGCGTGCGATGTGCGGCCACTTCGACACCGAACTGGCTTTCAACCGTTCGTTGTTTATCGGCGAGTTTTCCATGCTTTCAAACGGCGGGTTGCCCTTGGCCAGCCTGCGTACCAATGCCGGCCTGATCAAGCGCCAGGTTTCCAATCCCGACCATGATAATGACCAGGATTGTTTTTTGGTCAGCCAGCGCAGCGGCTATTCGCAGATCGTGCAGAACGGCCAGCGGGTGCAACTGGCCCCTGGCGAACTGCTGCTGATGGACTCGGTGGGCTCCATTGAAATCACCCCGTTCGGCTTGATCGAACATACCTCGCTGTCGTTGCCGCGCGCTCAGGTGTGCAAGCAGATGGGCAGCCAATCGAAGACCTTTGGCAAGATTTCCTCCAGCAAAGCCTGTGGGCGCATGTTGCATGTATTGATGGACCAACTGTGCAAGGGCAGCGAAGGCGCCGAGGATGAGGTCGAGGCGTTGCAGTGTGCGTTTGTGTCGCTGCTGGGCTCAGCCCTGGAGCAGGACGACGACGCGCGCGACGATACCAGCGCGTTGCAAGGCAACAACCTGCGCAGCTACGTGCAGAAAATCATTGATGAGTCCCTGAGCCAACCCGGCTTGAGCCCCGTTGGCCTGGCCAGCCGGCTGAACATCTCGGTGCGTCATTTATACCGGCTGTTCGAGGAGCAGGACGATAGCGTCTGCCGCTACATCCAACGTGCGCGCCTCAAGCGCAGTGCTGATGACTTGACCAACCCGTTCCTGCGTAGCGAATCGATCACTTCGATTGCCTACAAGTGGGGCTTTACCGATTCGGCGCACTTCAGCCGTTCATTCAAGAAGCAGTTTGACCTGTCGCCCAAGGCGTTCCGTTCCAGCCGGATGGCCTGAACCCCATTCATCAACCACCACACACCGAATGTGGGAGCGGCGGTGCGACGATTCGACTTGCCCGCGATGGCGGTGGATCAGTCAATGTATGTTCTGACTGAGCCACTGCTATCGCGGGCAAGCCCGCTCCTACATAAAGCAAAGCGATTGCTCTGGGGGTTATACGACCGCGAAGTAGTGTTTGACGAAACTCTCGCTCAGCACTTCCCACAGCACGGGCGTGCCCTGGGTCACGAACCAGCTGTCGCCCGCTTTGTAGGTGGTGGTTTGGCCGCTGGCCTCGTCGGTCAGGCGCACTTCGCCGGTGACTACCGTGGCCTGTTCGTTGAACGGGTAGACCATGCGGAACTTGCCTTGGGTGGTGCCGAAATAGGCGCTGCTGACCGGGTCGGTCGGCGCACCGAAGGTCATTTTGCCGAAGGCCTTGAGTTCGCCGGCGAGGATTTCGGAGCCGAGGTCGGCAACGGTGCCCCAGGCGTCGAGTTCAGACAGCTGGATATCTTTCTTGAGGGTAACGAGGGTCATGGCAGGTGCTCCAGAGGGATAAAAAAGGGGTTAGCGGCGACCATTCCAGTAACCGGACAGTTGGTGCCAGGATTTGCCCGCCGTCAGCAGCAGCGGGCGGATTGCGTCCTTGCCGATAATCGTCGGGCGGTGGATCGAACTGACCAGGTCATAGCGCGCCGAGCCTTCGCTCATGCCTTCGGCCAGGACCTTGCAGATGATGTGGCTGGGGGTGACGCCGAAACCGGAATAACCCTGGACGAAGAACGCATTGCTGCGCCCCGGCAGGGTGCCGATCTGCGGGAACAGATTGGGACTGCAGGCCATCGGGCCGCCCCAGGCCAGGTCGATTTTCACGTCATTGAGGTAGGGGAAAATCTTCAGCATCAGCTTGCGGTTCCAGGCCTTCAAATCGCCGGGAATGTGCTCCACCAACGGCGTGGCGGCGCCGAACAACAGGCGGTTTTCATTGGTCACCCGGTAGTAGTCGATCACCGGGCGGATATCGCTGTAGGCCCCGCGAATCGGGCTTATGCGCTGGATCAGCTCTTCGCTCAACGGCTCGGTCATCATCTGGAACGCGTAGGTATTGATGGTCGAGCGATGCAGTTCCGGCTCCAGTTTGTTGAGGAAGCTGTCACACGCCCATAGCAGTTTGCTGGCCTTGACCGAGCCGCGCCCGGTACGCACGGTGATGCGCTCGCCGTAGCTGACTTCCAGCGCCGGGCTGTTCTCGAAGATCCGCACGCCATGCCCGGCCAGGGCAGTGGCCTCGCCCAGCAGCAGGTTCAACGAATGCACATGCCCGCCGCCCATGTGCAACAGGGCGCTGCTGTAGGCGTCGGAGCCGATGATCTGCTGGACATCGGAGCCGCCGAGGAAGCGGATCTCATGCTTGCTGTTGATCGACTTGAAGTCTTTTTCCCAGGCCCGCAGGGTCTTTTCCTGGCGGGCGTTGAAGCCCATATAGCCGTAGCCGTGGCAGAAGTCGGCGTCGATGTTGTACTTGGCAATACGGTCCTTGATGATGTCGGCGCCCAGGTCGCTGATCTCGAAGACCTGGCGCAGGCCGTCCTCGCCGACGTCGTTCTTGATCTTCTCCAGGTCGTGGCCAATGCCGGCCATGATCTGCCCGCCATTGCGCCCGGTGCCGCCAAAGCCCAGGTAGCGCGCTTCCAGCACGACGATATTGGTGATGCCCTTTTCCGCCAGCTCCAGGGCGGTATTGATCCCGGAAAACCCGCCGCCAATCACCACGACGTCGGCCTCGATGTCCTGTTCCAGGGTGGGAAAGCTCAGGTTGTACTTCTTGGTAGCGGTGTAATACGTGGGGGTTTCAATATTGATCATGGCGCAGCCTGAAAAGTGAAGGAAGGCTCTAAAGCAGATGTCTTCATTAGGGGCCTTGGCGGGATCAATGTCTTGATCCTGCGTGCCGGGGCTTTTGATTCAGCGCGCCATGGACGTGCGCGACCACTAAGTTATAGCGCGAGCGCGGGGCGGGGATGTTAGAGTTTCGTTAAAACATTAACTAAATATCACGTGACCCTGACTCTATGCTCAAACCCCGGCAGTCCCTGACCCTCACCCTGTTGCAGGCCCGCGAAGCGGCCATGAGTTTTTTCCGCCCCTCGCTGAACGAACATGGCCTGACCGAGCAGCAATGGCGGGTGATCCGCATCCTCAATCAACACGACGAACTGGAGATTTACCAACTGGCGGAACTGGCCTGCATCCTCAAGCCGAGCATGACTGGCGTGCTGGTGCGCATGGAAGCGGCGGGGATGATCCATCGGCGCAAGGCCGAGCAGGATCAGCGGCGGGTACTGGTGACCCTGGCGGACAAGGGCCGGGCGAGTTTTGCGTCCATGAGTCAGTGCATGGAGGCCAACTACCAGCGCTTGCAGGAGCAGTTGGGGGCGCAGAAATTGCAGACCTTGCTGGGGCTGCTCGATGAACTGAAAAACATCAAGCGCTGAAACACCACACATCCAAAAGGTGGGAGCGGGCTTGCTCGCGAATGCGTAGTGTCAGTCGATATATTCGCCGGCTGAACCACCGCTTTCGCGGGCAAGCCCGCTCCCACATTTTGCACCTGGGGTGTTTGGAAGGGATCAGTACACGCCACCAGTACCGACTGGTGACGCTGTACCTTTGAATTTCTCCACCAACCCCTGCAACCCGCGCATCAGCACCGTGGTATCCACGCCCACCGCGACAAACCCTGCGCCCAGCTCGATATAACGCCGGGCCAGTTTTTCATCGGCACTGAGAATGCCCGCCGCCTTGCCCGCCTGGCGAATCCGCGCAATGGCGTCCTCGATGGCCGCTTGCACGTCAGGGTGTCCCGGATTGCCTCGGTGCCCCATGGACGCACTCAAGTCCGCCGGGCCGATAAACACTCCATCGACGCCCTCGACGGCGGCAATCGCATCGAGGTTGGTCAGGCCTTGCAGGCTTTCGATCTGCACCAGCAGGCACATCTGCGCGTCGGCCTGGTCCAGGTAGCCGTCGATGCTGTTCCAGCGCGAAGCCCGCGCCAGGGCGCTGCCCACCCCGCGTATGCCCTGGGGCGGATAGCGCATGGCGCGCACCAGCTCCCGGGCCTGGGCGGCGCTTTCGACCATCGGCACCAATAAGGTCTGTGCGCCGATATCCAGCACCTGTTTGATCAGCGCGGTATCGCCGATCACCGGGCGAATCACCGCCTCGCTGGCGTAGGGCGCCACCGCCTGCAATTGGCCGAGCATGCCGCGCAGGTCATTGGGGGCGTGCTCGCCGTCGATCAACAGCCAATCGAAACCGGCATTGGCCGCCAGTTCCGCGCAGTACGCGTCAGCCAGCCCGAGCCACAGGCCGATTTGCGCTTCACCGCTATTGAGCCGCTGCTTGAAGCGGTTGATAGGCATGTCCATGAAACAGTCCTCCTGGGGTCAGACGAAACGGCAGGAAATCGAGCCGAGCATGTCGTAGTCGACATGGAAGGTATCGCCTGGGCTTGCCGCCACCGGCCGGGTAAACGAGCCGCCGAGGATGATCTGCCCCGGCAGCAACGTGACGTCGTAGGGCGCCAGTTTGTTGGCCAGCCAGGCCACGCCCTTGGCCGGGTGGTTGAGCACGGCGGCCGAGACCCCGGACTCTTCGATCACGCCGTTGCGGTACAGCACCGCCGGAACTTTGCGCAGGTCGATCTCGGTCGGCCGCACCGCGCGGCCACCCATGACCACGCCGGCATTGGCGGCGTTGTCGGAGATGGTGTCGAACACCTTGCGCGTGGCCTTGGTGTGCGGGTCGATCTGCTGGATGCGCGCGTCGATGATCTCCAGGGCCGGGATCACCCACTCGGTGGCGTCGAGCACATCGAAAATCGTGCAGTTGGGGCCCTTGAGCGGCTTGCCGAGGATGAAGGCCAGCTCCACTTCGACCCGCGGCACGATAAAGCGCTCGAACGGGATGTCGGTACCTTCCTCAAACAGCATGTCGTCGAGCAGCGCACCGTAGTCCGGTTCGGTGATGTTGGACGACACCTGCATGGCCCGCGAGGTCAGGCCGATCTTGTGCCCGACCAGCTTGCGCCCGCCCTTGATCTTCTGGGCGACCCAGGCGCGCTGGATGGCGTAGGCGTCCTCGATCGTGATGTCCGGATGATCGAGGGAAAACTGGCGTACCTGTTCGCGGCTGCGTTCGGCATGGTCCAGCTGGGCGGCGGCTTGCAGGATGAGCTGTGGATCGAGCATGACGAGGGTCTCTTACTGAGGGTTGACGATGGCGGCGTTGGTGCGCAACACCAGCAGGCCGCCAAGGGCGATAAACAGTGCCAGCACGTACAGGGCGAGGCTGGCGCTTTGGGTGGTGTCGCGCATCCAGCCGATCAGGTACGGCGCGAGGAACGAGGCGATGCTGCCAAACGAGCTGATCATGGCGATGCCGGCGGCCTGGGTGCAGTTGGACAGGAAGGCCGGTGGCAGTTGCCAGAACATCGGCAGCGCGGCGCTGGCGCCCATACCGGCGACGATCAGGCCACCCATCACCACCAGCGAATTGCCCGGTGCCAGGCCGGCCACGGCAATCCCGACGGCGGCCATCAGCAGCGGCACACACAAGTGCCAGCGGCGTTCGCGGTTGCGGTCCGAGGAGCGTCCGCAGCCGATCATGAAGAAGCAGCCGGCCAGGTACGGCACGGCGCTCAGCAGGCCGACCTGGCTGTCGCGGCCGATGCCGGCGCCGTGGATCAGGGTGGGCATCCAGAACGCCAGGGTGTTGACCGCCAGCATCACCGCAAAATAGATCGCCACCAGCAGCCAAACTTGCGGGTCGCGCAGGATGCCGCCGAAGGAGGTGATGGACTTGCGCTTTTCTTCGGTGCTCAGTTGTTCGCGCAATTGTTGCTTTTGCGCGGGCTCCAGCCATTTCACCGTTTCAAAACTGTCCGGCAGGTACTTGAGCACCACCAGGCCCAGCAGCACCACGGGCGCGCCTTCGATCAGGAACATCCACTGCCAGCCGCGCATCCCGCCAAAGTCGTGGAAGTTTTCCAGGATCGCCCCCGAGAGCGGTCCGCCAATCACCCCGGCCATGGGCACGGCAATGGCGAACAGGGCGGTGATCTGCGCCCGGCGGCGCGCCGGGTACCAGCGGTTGAGAAACACCAGGATCCCCGGGAAGAAACCCGCTTCGGCCACCCCCAGCAAAAAACGCAGGACGTAGAAGCCGGTGGAGCTTTCGATCCACAGCATGCTGGTGGACAGGATGCCCCACACCACCATCAGGCAGGCGATCCAGCGCCGAGGCCCGACGCGGTCCAGGGCGATGTTGCTGGGCACGCCGAACAGGGCGTAGGCGATAAAGAACAAGCCGGCACCGAAGCCATACACCGTGTCGCTGAAGTGCAGGTCGCTGCTCATCTGCATCTTGGCGAACCCGATGTTGATCCGGTCCAGGTGGGCAAACAGGTAACAGATCAGCAACAACGGCATCAGTCGCCAGGTGACGGTGCTGTGGGTGCGATCATGCTCGGCAAGGGTGACGCTGTGGGCGGTATTGGCTGTGCTCATGATGTTGTACTTTTTGTCTGAGAGGCCGTTGTGGAGGCGAGACTGCCCCGTCAAGCGAATGGAACCCACTGTAGGCGCGAGCTTGCTTGCCAAGGCCTCAAGGCCATTGCGGTTATCCAGCAGGCACGCGTTATCGTTGACGATCTTCGCGAGCAAGCTCGCTCCTACAGGTGATCTCGTTCAGTCGATGGATGTCAGCCCGCCTGGTTGCTTAAAAACGCGTGGATGTTGTTTTGTTTGAAGTTCAATTGCGGGTGCAGCTCGATCATCTCGAACGACAGGGCCAGCAGCCGCTGAGCCTGCAGGGCGGCGAAGTGTTCGGTGATCACCGCGAACAGCGCCTCGGCCACGGTCTGGCGGGTGGCCAGGTCACGTCCGTGGCCGACCTTGAGGGTCATGTGGACGAAGGCGTAGTCGTGCTTGCCGTCGGCCATGCGCCAGGTGTCCAGGCGTACGGCGCGGCTACGGATGCCGCCCAGGGGGAACACGCCACTGTCTCCCAGCACCTGGTGGACCTTTGCAAACAGCCCCGGCAGGTCGGCCTGGGATTCGAGGTTGTCGGTGTATTCGGCGATGAAATGCGGCATGCAAAGCCTCCTTCTGTGCGCGATTCAATGTGGGAGCGGTCTCGCCGGGCGAGACAGCTCCCACATGTATTCAGAGCGGGAAAATGGCGTTGATCTGGCCGGTGCCGGAGCTGCCGAACGGCTCGGTGATGATCTCTGCAGGGCGGTTGTACTCAGGCCCGCCGAGCAAACCCAGGAGCATCGCGGTGTCGTGCATCTTGCCTTCGCCAAAGCAGTGTTCGGCGTAGTCCGGAAGCATCGCGCAGAATTCCTTGAAGCGGCCTTCGCGCCACATCTGCACCACGTGCATGTCCACTTGCTTGTCGAACTCGCGGGTCCAGTTGTGGATGTTGGCTTCGGCCTCGCGGTCGTCGGAGAAACGGTGCGACAAAGAGCCCGAGGCCAGCACCAGCACCTTGCGATCACTCTTCTCGATGGCCCGACGCACGGCAGCCCCAAAGGCGAAGCTGTCTTGCAGGCGATGCCAGGCGCACCAGGCGGCGATGGAGACCACATTGAATTTCTGTTCTTCGGGCACACCCATGTGCATGTAGCGCATGGGCACCAGGGTGCCGTATTCCAGTTCCAGGCTCGGGATGTTGTGGTTCATGCTGCGCACCCCGGCCAGGTTGGCTTCGGCGGCGATCAGCTCGCCCAACTCCGGGCAGCCGGGGTAGGCGTACTCCATGTTCTTGATGAAGTGCGGCAGCTCATTGCTGGTGTAAGTGCCCTGGAAACGCTCACCACCGTTGATGTGATAGCCGCTGTTGACCAGCCAGTGCACATCGAAAACCACGGCGGTGTCGGCCCCCAGTTCACGGGCGCGGCGCCCGATTTCCTTGTGCCCGGCAATCGCCGCCTCGCGGCAGCCGTGATGCTTGCCCGGCAGTTCCGACAGGTACATGGAAGGCACGTGGCAGATTTTCGCTGCCAGGACTACTTCACCCATGATCGTTCTCCTGATTTCATTATTCTTGTTGGTGCTCTGCGGACCCTGTAGGAGCGAGCTCGCTCGCGAAAAACGCAAGGTCACCGCGTTAACCCTGACAGCCAGCGTTATCGTTAACGACCCTCGCGGGCCAGCCCGCTCCTACAGTTACACGCCCCAGCGCGGGATGTGATGGCTACCCATGGAGATGCACACGTTCTTGATCTCTGCGAAAACTTCGAAGCTGTACTGGCCGCCTTCACGGCCGGTACCCGAGCCCTTGACCCCGCCGAACGGTTGACGCAGGTCGCGCACGTTCTGGCTGTTGATAAACACCATGCCGGCCTCGATGCCACGGGCCAGGCGATGGGCCTTGCCGATGTCCTGGGTCCAGATATACGACGCCAGGCCATATTCGGTGTCGTTGGCCAGTTGCAGGGCCTGGGCTTCGTCCTTGAAGGGAATCAGGCACACCACCGGGCCGAAGATTTCTTCCTGGGCGATGCGCATGTTGTTGCTTACATCGGCGAATACGGTGGGCTGGATAAACTGCCCGCGTGCCAGGTGTGCCGGCAGGTTGGCCGGCCGTTCCAGGCCGCCTGCCACCAGGTTTGCGCCTTCTTCGATGCCAATCTTGATGTAGCCGGTGACTTTGTCATAGTGGGCTTGCGTGATCATCGAGCCCACCTGGGTGTTCGGGTCTTGCGGGTCACCGACAATCAGGCGCTTGGCGCGGGCAGCGAACTCGGCGACGAACTGCGGGTACACGCTTTCCTGGATAAACACCCGGCTGCCGGCGGTGCAACGCTCGCCATTGAGCGAGAAGATGGTGAACAGTGCCGCATCCAGGGCGCGTTCGAGGTCGGCGTCTTCAAAAATCAGCACCGGCGACTTGCCGCCCAACTCCATGGAGTATTTTTTCAGGCCGGCGGTCTGCATGATCTTCTTGCCGGTGGCGGTGCCGCCGGTAAAGGAAATCGCCCGCACATCCGGGTGGCGCACCAGGGCATCGCCGGCAGTGGCGCCGTAGCCCTGGATCACGTTGAGCACGCCCTTGGGGATTCCCGCTTCGAGGGCCAGGCGTCCCAGTTCGTTGGCCGTCAGCGGCGACAGTTCGGACATCTTCAGCACCGCCGTGTTGCCCAGGGCCAGGCACGGTGCAGTCTTCCAGGTGGCGGTCATGAACGGCACGTTCCACGGCGACACCAGCGCGCACACACCCACCGGTTGGTAGAGGGTGTAGTTGAGCATCTGGTCGTCCACCGGGTAGCTGTGGCCGTCCATGCGTGTGCAGACTTCGGCGAAGAAATCAAAGTTGTGCGAAGCCCGTGGGATCAGCACGTTCTTGGTCTGGTGGATCGGCAGGCCGGTGTCCAGGGTTTCCAGTTCGGCCAGGTGGGGCACGTTCTGTTCGATCAATTCACCAAGCTTGCGCATCAGGCGCGCACGCTCCTTGGCGGGGGTATTGGCCCACTTGGGGAAGGCTTCCTTGGCGGCGGCCACGGCCTGGGCGACTTCTTCGGCGCCGCCGCTGGCCACTTCACCAATCGCCTCGCCGGTGGCCGGGTTGTAGTTGATGAAGGTGTCTTTGCTTTCGACCTCACGGCCGTTGATCCAATGTTTGATCATGGTGCTCAAGCCTCTTTGGCGGCGGCAAAAAAGTCCGCCTCGCTGACAATTCGGTTGACCAGGCGGCCGACGCCTTGCACTTCCACCACCACTTCATCGCCGGGCACCACATCGGCCAGGCCTTCTGGGGTGCCGGTGGCGATCATGTCGCCGGGTTGCAGGGTC
This sequence comes from Pseudomonas proteolytica, assembly GCF_007858275.1. Classification (GTDB taxonomy): domain Bacteria; phylum Pseudomonadota; class Gammaproteobacteria; order Pseudomonadales; family Pseudomonadaceae; genus Aquipseudomonas; species Aquipseudomonas proteolytica. The sequence continues at coordinate 22,318 of NZ_VFEV01000034.1, read as the reverse complement.
ATGAAGCTGGACAGGTATTCGATCAGGTAGGGGATATCGAAAATCATGTCGCGGGTGCTGCCTTCCTGGCGCAGTTCACCGTTGATCCAGGTGCGCAGGGTCAGGTTGCTCGGATCTGGCACATCGGCCACATCGACGATCCACGGGCCGACCGGGGTGGTGGCGTCGCGGTTTTTCACCCGCAGGTTGGGGCGGTAGTAGTTTTCCAGGTAGTCCCGGATCGCGTAGTCGTTGCACACGGTGTAGCCGGCCAGGTACTCCAGGGCGTCTTCGCGCTTGACGTTGCGCGCCGGCTTGCCGATCACCGCCACCAACTCGCACTCGTAGTGCATGTAGACGATGTTGTCGGGGCGCCAGGTGACCTGGTTATGCCCGGTGTAGGTACCCGGCGACTTGACGAACGCCAGCGGCTCGGTCGGTGGGGCGAAGGCCAGTTCGGCGGCATGGTCGGCGTAGTTCAGGCCCAGGGCGAACATATTGCCGGTGGCCGGTGGCAGCCACTCGACCTGGTCTTCGGCCAGCAACCGGCCGTCAGCCAGGCGCACAGCATTGAAATCTTCGACGTGGACCTGATGGACCTGGCCTTCAAAACGGATGCGCGCGTGTTTCATGGCTGTTCCTCGGCCTGGATGTGGTTGACCAGGCGGCCCAGGCCACTGATCTGGACTTCGACGATGTCGCCGGGTTGCACATCCACCCGACCTTCAGGCGTACCGGTGATCAGCACATCGCCTGCATGCAGGGTCATGAATTCGCTGATCTCGGCGATCAACCGGGGAATATCACGCACAAAGTTGGCGGTGGTGTTCTGCTGGCGCAGCTCGCCGTTGACGAACAGCTTGAGGCTCAACTGATGGGGGTTGGCGATCTGCTCGCGGGCCACCAGTTCCGGGCCAAGGGCGCAGAACCCGTCGCGGCACTTGGCTTTGACGGCGGGGCGGTAGTAGCTGTCTTCCGGCAGGCTGAATTCATTGACGATGGTGTAGCCCGCCACATAATCCAGGGCGTTTTCCACGCTGACGCGGCTGGCATTTTTGCCGATCACCACGCCCAGCGCCGGGCCAGGTTGCAGGCGCTGGCCAGCCGGATGAAGCACTACGCCGTCATGACCGTTGCGCGTATTGGGCGTCTTGATAAACAGCACCGGCTTGACCGGCGGCTTCTGGTACGGCGGCTGTTCGAATTCAGCGAGACGCTGGTTCAGCAAGCCCTGGTAGTTCAGCGCGACGCCGAACAGGGTGCCGCTGGCAACATCATGCAGGGTACGGCTCATGGATTTCTCCTGGCGATGGCGACTGCTCTGGAGGCAGTTCGTTAATGTGTTAACGTTATAATTAATATGTTAACTACCGTCAAGCATGGCAAAATCATCGGGTGCAAAAAACAATAAAGAGATGCCTGTGAAACCGATCCCCAACATCAACATCGGCCAGGTCTACGACCAGCGCTACAGCGATGCCGACGTGCATTACGACCGGCTCGGCAACCTGGCGGGTTTTTTCGGGCGCAATATGCCCGTGCATCGCCATGACCGGTTTTTCCAGGTGCATTACGTCAAGAGCGGCGCGGTGCGGGTCTACCTCGACGACCAGCAGTACCTGGAATCCGGGCCGATGTTCTTCCTTACGCCACCGACGGTGGCCCATGCGTTTGTCACCGAAGCCGATGCCGACGGCCACGTATTGACCGTACGCCAGCAACTGGTGCGGGCGCTGATCGATGCCGACCCAAGCCTTGCCCCCGGCCCGCACGTGCCACCGGCCTGCGTCGCGCTGGCCCGCCTGGCGCCGCAGTTCCAGCCCGAAATCAAGCGGCTGGAGTGGCTGTTTGACGAGCTGTGCAACGAAATCAACAGCGCTGGCGCCGGTCGCGCAGTGGCCCTGGAAAGCCTGACCCGATTGATCATGATCAGCTTGCTCAGGCTCAGCGCCAATTCCCTGGAAGCACGCCCGGCGCGCCATGAAGACCTGCGCATCTTCCATCGCTTCAATGAGCTGATCGAAGACCACTATCTGCTGCACTGGCCGCTGTCGGCCTATGCCGAAGCCATCGGCGTCACCGAAGCGCGGCTCAACGACGTGTGCCGGCGCATAGCCGACCTGCCGTCCAAGCGCCTGGTGCTTGAACGGCTGATGCAGGAAGCCAAGCGCCTGCTGCTGTTTACCGGCAGTTCCGCGAATGAAATCTGCTATCAACTGGGCTTCAAGGACCCGGCCTATTTCAGCCGGTTTTTCCAGCGCTATGCACAGATGACGCCGGGGGAGTACCGCCTGCGCCAAGCGGGCCTGCGCTGATCACCACAACGCCAGGCTGTAGCCGATGATGATGCGGCTTTCGTCGATATCGCTGGTCAGGCCGTTGCTCGAACGCAGGGTCGCGTTACGCAGCCTGACATTGACGTTTTTCAACGGCCCGCTCTGCACGGTGTAGGTCAGGTCGGTATCGCGCTCCCATTCGCGGCCATTGCGCACGCTGGCGGTCCGCACATGGCTGCCATCCACATAGCGGGTCATGAAGGTCAGGCCCGGCAGGCCGAGGGCGGCGAAGTTGTAGTCGTAGCGCGCTTGCCAGGCATCGGTCTGGGCCTTGGTGAACACGTTGATGGTCACCAGGTTGACGGAGTAGGGGTCCAGGCCCGGGTAGGCGAAATCGCCGTCGCCTGAGAGGTTCTGGTAGCCCAGGCCGAATTTATGGGCCCCCGTCGACAGGCTCAGCATGCCGTTGAAGAAACGGTTGTCGATCCGCCCACCGTCCACCCGTGAGGCGCTACGCAGTGCTTGGCTGCCTTGCTCGCGGGTGTCGAAGTAACGCAGGTCGCTGCGCAGGCTCATGCCGTTGGCCAGCGGCAGGTCGTGCACCAGGCCGATAAAGTGCTGGCGGTAGATATCCTGCATCTGCGCGTAGTAGTAGGTGGTCGCCAACTGTGGGGTGATGGCGTAGGTGCCACCGGCCAGGTCCAGGTGGCTGCTGTCGACGCCGGCGTAGCTCATTTGGTCGTTGCTGGAGGAGTCGCGCAGGTTCTGTTTTTCCAGGCGGCCGAGGTTCAGGGTCAGGCCGGCAATGTCCTGGGACGTGACCAGTTCACCGGTGTAGGTCGAGGGCAGGAGCCGCGTGTCGTTGTAGGCGGCCACGGGCAACTGCGGCTGCAGAGTGCCGGCCTTGAGCACGGTTTTCGCTACCCGCACCTTGGCCGTCAAGCCCAGTTCGCTGTAGCTGTCGACAGGCTGCTGGCTGGCGCCATACGCCAGCAGGCCGGTGCCACGCCGGTCGCGGCTGGAGTCGAGCTTGACGCCCAATTCGCCCAAGGCATCCACGCCAAAGCCCACCAAGCCTTCGGTGTAGCCCGACTCCAGGCGCAGCACAAAGCCCTGGGCCCATTCATCGGCCTTGTTCTGTGGGGCGTTGGTCTGGCGAAAGTCGCGGTTCATATAGAAGTTGCGCAGGTCGAGGCTGGCCTTGCTGTCCTGGATAAACTCGGCGTAGGCGCTCAAGGGGCTGAACGTAGCGCACAGGCCGGCGCTGGCCGCCAGGGGAAGGAGGCGCAAATGCATGACAGATTCCTTTTGTTGTTTTTGTAGGTATCGCCCTTCGGATCACTCAAGGGAGTGGCATATTGTTAACATGTTATATTTATTATGGGTAGGTAATTTATGCGCCTGAAAAATAATTCGTGTTGAGGTTAACGAGTTTGTGCGGCGGCCGGCTTGCATGCCTGGGGAGGCGACCCTAAGCTTCGACGCTTCGATCTCTTTTGCGCGTGAACCATGTCCACTCCCAGACCTTCCCTGACGCTGACGCTGCTGCAGGCCCGCGAAGCCGCCATGGCGTTTTTCCGCCCGTTGCTCAACGAACACCAACTGACCGAACAGCAGTGGCGGGTGATTCGTATCCTGCGCCAGCAAGGTGAACTGGAAAGCCATCAACTGGCGCACCTGGCCTGCATCCTCAAGCCGAGCATGACCGGGGTGTTGGCGCGCCTGGAGCGCGATGGCATCGTGCGCCGGCGCAAGTCCAGCGAAGACCAGCGCCGCGTGTTCGTGAACCTCACCGAGCAGGGGCAACAGTGCTTCGTCGAGATGAGCGCGGGCATGGAAAGCAACTACCAGAAGATCCAGGAGCAGTTCGGCGAGGAGCAGTTGCAGCAACTGCTCGAGCTGCTCAACCAGCTGAAAAACATCAAGCCCTAAGCCCTTGTAGCAGCCGGCTTGCCGGCGCCCGCAGACAGGTCGAACAATAATGGAAAGACGGCAATTCAGCGGCGGCATGAAAGGCAAGAACCTGCGCTACCTGAATGAAACCCCGGGCCAGGCACCGCGCCTGGTCCTCGCAGGGTTTGTGTTGTTGGAGCATTTTTCCCTGCCCGCATTCACTCAGGCGCTGGACACCCTCATCACCGCCAACCTGCTGCGCCCGGGGTTGTTCACCTCGCGCACCTTCGGCCTGGACGAGCAGGAGGTGATCAGCGACCTGGGCTTGGTGATTCGCCCGGACGCACGCCTGGACCACAGCGCGCTGGCCGACCTCGACCTGCTGGTGATTTGCGGCGGCTACCGCACCCAGCTCAAAGCCAGCGAAAGCTTTATCGAACTGCTCAAGGCCGCGGCGCAACAGGGCGTGATCCTTGCCGGCTTATGGAACGGGGCGTGGTTCCTGGGCAAGGCCGGTGTGCTCGATGGCTATCGCTGTGCCATCCACCCGGAACACCGCCCGGCCCTGACGGAAATCGCCAAGGCCACCCAAGTCAGTAGCGAGCCGTACGTGATCGATCGTGACCGCCTCAGTGCATCGAGCCCATCAGGTGCGTTCCATATGGCCCTGGACTGGATCAAGAGCCTGCACGACAAGGCGTTGGTGGAAGGGATCGAAGATATCCTGGCCTTTGAGGAGTCGCGTTACCGGCGGATCAAGCCCGCAGAAAACATCTGCGTGAGTGCGCCGCTACGCGAAGTGGTGCGCCTGATGGATGCCAACCTCGAAGAGCCCCTGGCCCTGGAACAACTGGCGGTGTATGCCGGGCGCTCGCGGCGCCAGTTGGAGCGCCTGTTCCGCGAGCAATTGGGGACCACGCCGCAGCGTTACTACATGGAGCTGCGTATCACCGAGGCCCGGCGCCTGCTGCAGCACACCGAGCTGTCCCAGGTCGATGTGCTGGTGGCCTGCGGGTTTGTGTCCCCCAGCCACTTCAGCAAATGCTACAGTGCCTATTTCGGCTACCGCCCGTCGAAGGAAACCCGGCTGGTCAAATAGCGCGCTGCTACACAGCGTGCGTCGCCGTTTTTCTTGCCGGCGCGCGCTTGACGCAATGCGCCAGTGCCTGCCCGATATCGGCCAGCAGGTCCGCGATGTCCTCCAGCCCCACCGACAAGCGCACCAGCCCTTCGGCAATCCCGTGCTGGGCCCGTTCCTCTGGGGTGTAGGTGGAGTGGGTCATGCTCGCCGGGTGCTGGGCCAGGGACTCCGCGTCGCCCAGGCTGACCGCGCGGCTGAACAGTTTGAGCGCGTTCATGAAGCGCCTGCCCGTGGCGATGCCGCCCTTGAGTTCAAAGGCAATCATGCCCCCTGACAGTTTCATCTGACGTGCCGCCAACTCGTATTGTGGGAAGGAGCGCAGGCCGGGGTAGGTCACCGACTCTACCGCCGGATGGGCCTGCAACGCCTCGGCCACGGCCTGGGCATTGCTGCAATGGCGATCCATGCGCAGCGCCAGGGTCTTGAGGCCACGCATCAATAAAAAGGCGTCCTGGGGCGACAGCACGGCCCCGGTCAGGTCCTTCAAGCCTTGCAGGCGAATGCGCTGCGCCAGGTCCTGGCGACTGACGGCGATGCCGGCGGTGATATCGCCGTGGCCGCTGAGGTATTTGGTGGCCGAGTGCACCACCACATCGGCGCCCAGTTCCAGCGGGCGTTGCAGGTAGGGGGTGCAGTAGGTGTTATCAATGACCACGGTAATGTTGGGCTGCTGATGGGCGATCTTGGCCACCGCGCCAATGTCGATCAATTGCAGGTTGGGGTTGGCCGGGGTTTCGCAGTAGATCATGCGGGTCGCGGGGGAGAGGGCGGCGCGCAGGGCGTCGAGGTCCGACAGGTCGACATGACGCACCTTGATGCCGAACTCGCCGATACCGTGGTGCAGCAGGGCGAAGGTGCAGCCGTATAACGTCTGGCTGACGATCACCTCATCGCCGGGCCGCAACAGGGTCCAGAACGTCGCTGCAATTGCGCCCATTCCGGAACTGAACGCCACCGCCGCTTCGCCGCCTTCCAGGGTGGCCATGCGTGATTCGAGCAAGGCCAGGGTCGGGTTGGAGATACGCGTGTAAAAGTGCCCGCTTTCTTCGCCGGCAAAACAGCCCGCGCCGTATTCGGCCGTAGGAAAGGCAAACGTTGCCGACAGATAAATCGGCGGCACCAGGGCACCATGATGGTCTTGCGCATCGTAGCCGTAGTGGATCGCACGGGTAGAAAAGCCGAATCCGCTGTGTTTGTTGTTCATGTAGGACTCTCCTTATTTCCTACAATGCTATGCTCATAACCGAGGCTGAACGTTGCCTACTTTGCTGGGAAAAACCGGCGGCAAAGGATGAAAACCCATAAAAATAACTATTCGAGGCAAGACATGCCTGTAGGACTCGACCGTATCGACAAAGCCCTGCTCAACGCCCTGCAAGGCAACGCCCGCCTGACCGTTGCCGAACTGGCCGACCGTGTCTCCCTGACCACCTCGCCGTGCTGGCGTCGGGTCAAGAACCTGGAAGACAGCGGCGTGATCAGCGGCTACCAGGCGATCCTCTCGCCCAAGGCCCTGGGCTACGGGGTCACGGCGTTTGTCAGCATCATGATGGACACCCACTCCAAGGAAATCGCCCGGGCGTTTGAGCAGCGGCTGCTGGACATCCCGGAAATCGTCGCCTGCCATAACGTGTCGGGGCGCTATGACTTTTTGCTGGAAGTGGTGGCCAAGGACCTGGAGTCGTTTGGCGAATTTGCCCGCGAGGTGTTGCAGACGTTGCCATGCGTGAAGGAAATCTATTCGAGCTTTTCCTACAAGTCCGTCAGGCCGTTGCGGGTGATCCCATTGCCGGGGTGAGCGCGCTACCTCCTAAAGATGCCCAAAGGCTGATGCCCAGTCCTGGCTGTTGAGTACCCCGAGCACTTTGAGCTTGCCGTGGCTGCCGACTTGGACAAACAGCGAACTGCTGTATTCGGCGCCATCGGGGTGGGGATAACCCAACACCCGCTCCAGGTCGGCGATGCATTCGCTGTGGGTGACCAGCAGCAGGTTACGCCCGGCGGCCTTGCGCGCCGGCAGATCGTGGGCGAGGGCGGGGCCACACAAGGTCAAGCGGTCAGGTAACACGCGGGCGTGGTCAAACATGAACTGCGACGTTTGCAGGGTGCGCGTGGCAGGGCTGCTCAACACATCACTGTGGGACATGCCCAGGGTCTGGAATGCGGCACCCACTGCGGCCGCCGCCATACCACCGGATCGGGTCAAGCCATCTGGAGGGCCCAGGCAGGGATTGCTGGAGCGATCGCAGCGTTCTGCATGACGCACCAGCACGATCAGGTTGCCATTGCGCCAAGCTGCCAGGGCCCCCGAAGTGACCAGGCGATTGTCGATGCCAAGGTTCTGCGGTGACGCAGGCCAGAGCATCGCGCCCATCACCGCCAGGCACAGGGCGATGAGTGCGATAAAACGCAGCCACAGTTGTTTGAGGGGTTTTGCCAGGCGCCGATCGGCGAGGAGTTTGGCCTGGATCATGTCAACCACACTGTTCACCCTGGGGAGTTCTTACATTGCTGATACGTCGGCAGGCAATCTAGTGTTCGGCGCGTGGCCGGCCAGTGAAATCAATGTGAAAAAAACGCGGTTGTCGCAGGGCGATGTTCGCGGTCGTTTCTGTAGGTCTGCGGTGCTTGAAAAGTAGGCAACTTCCCAAAGTTCATCCCCTAGCCGTTTTTCATCCCCGGGCTTGTGCCAGGCCCGTTCTGCTTACATATATTCCTACGCCCTATTCATTGCATCAGGGATGCGGGCGATGGCGCAGGCGTATATCAATGATCGGACCATAGATTTTTTGAGCTTGAAAACCCGTTTACTCAAAGACTCCAGCCACGCGCTGTCGGTGCAGTTCGATGCGTTGAACCTGCACTTGCGCCATGGCTTGGTCACGCCTGGGCAGATGGTGATTATTCCCGACGACTACGGCATGGCCTGCACCTTCAACGATGCCTGGTTGATGCGCCACGCCGAGCAAATCCGCCGCGGCCTGGAACAGGACGCGGCGCTCGGGACAGCAGTGGTCGGCCAATATGATTTGCTGCAAAGCCTGCTTGGCTACAGCTCATTGGGCGTAGGCAGCGCCACCTCGGCATGGGGCCGGCACCTGGATGAGGTCAGGCACACGCTGGAGGAGGTCGAACGGTTGCATCGCCAGCTTAAGGACGGCGTGCTGGACCGTAACAACTTCGTGCGCCACCGCCAGGTTTTGTTCAACAAACTGGAGGTGCAACTGCAAGGCGCGGCGCGGTTTGGTACCAGTTTGCAGAGCCATCAATCGTTGAAAAAGGTGCTGGGGATTTCGACCAAGAGCTATCTGCATAAAAGTGAAATTGTGGGTTACACCCAGCGCATCAAGAGCATTGCCCAGACGTCGAAGTTTTTGGGTAATGGCACGTATGTGGGGCTGGCGCTGGATGTGGGGGTGGCGGGGTTGGAGATCAAGGAGGCGTGTATGAAGGATCGGGGGGAGTTGTGTAGCAGGGCGAGGTATGTACAGGGGGGGACGTTGGTGGGCGGGGTTTCGGGGGCTGTGATGGGGGGGATGATTGCGGGGCGGATCAGTGGGAGTGCTTGCAGGATAGTTTTAGGTGTCGCGTTGAAAGGGCAGGGGCAATTGATGTGCGCGATTGTTGCTGGTGCTGTTGGCGGGAATAGCGGGGGGGCTTTGGGTGGGGTTATTGGAGAAGAGATGGGGGATTTTCTGTACAAGCCAGCAGGAATATAGATATGTCGTTATACACATTGATCCTGATAGTGCTGGCACTTGGAATGTATGTTTCCCTGGGCCTGACTTTGTACGGTCAGTACAAGAAACTGGATGAGTTGGAAAGCTATTTCAGCGAAAACGAAACAGTCCAGTACTACAAGCGGTTTTGGGGGAGAAACAAGCTGATTGATAGAACCATGCGCATGGGCGTGTTCGTGCAGTTCTTCACGTGGCCCGGTCACTTTGTGAAAAGTGGTGAGACGACCAGGGAAGAGCTGGACTCCGTCCCCTTGGCACTCAAGCGCTGGGCAACGTGGCCGTTTTACTTCTCGGTCATCTATTTCATGGCGTTGACGACCTGGGTCGTTTGGCGCAAGTGGTAGCCGAGCAAACCAAAGCCCAGCAGCGCCTGGGCTTTGTCGTTTCTTCCTACAGCGCTGATCGGCTCCTTCCCGCATTTATCTGAAAAAATACTGTACATGCATACAGTCATATCCTACAGTCCATCCCAGGTGAACGGATTCACCGCGCACCCAAGCCACAAATTTTTTAACTATGGATGGATAAAAAATGAAACCGAAAAAAGCCTTTATGCTGGGCGCGGCCATGGCGGCCTCCTGCTTCGTTTCGGCCTTTGCCCTGGCCGAGCAGTACCCTTCGCAAGCCCCGGCCAAGCTGTCCGCCCAAGCGGTCAAGCATGCGGTCGACCAGGCGCTGAAAGTGGGGGGCAAGGTCGAGTCGTCCAAGCTTGCGGCCGAACTCAAGCAAAAACTCCAGGCGGCCAAGGCCGGCAAGGCCAAGGCGGTGGCAAGCAAGGCCGCAGCCAGCAGCGCGCCGGTGGATACGGTGGTGGATGCGCTGCAAAAACCGGGCGAGAAACACCTGCAAGGCGCAGCGATTGCAGCCTTTGCCCCCCTGTTCCCGACCCTGGATATCAACACCCTGTACAACGTGACCGGCGTGGAGACCGGGGCGGAGGTGGCCTATCACTTCAACCTGGCGCAAAGCGCGCGCATCCAGGTCCAGTTGCTGAACCAGAGCGCCGGCACCGATATGTCGTTGAGCCTGTTCCATGACGACGGGCAGGGCAACCTGACGCTGCTGGGCACCTCTGATAACGCAGGCAGCGCCGACGAATACCTCAACGGCGTGATGCCCGCCGGCGATTATTACTGGTACATGGTGGCCAACACTGCGAGCAACTCGCAGTTCAGTTTTGGCGTGGCGGTGGACAGCAATATCGACGCCTTCGAGCCCAATGACACCGCGCAAACCGCGTTCGCGTTGCCGGATGCGCTGAACCAGGTGGCCGGTAACCTCGACAGCGTCAACGATGTCGATTACTTCGACTTCACTTCGCTGCGTGGCCAGGGCGTGGGCATGTTCCTCGGCGATGATGGCGCGGGCACACGCGAGCAGTGGATTTTCGAGCGCTTCGATGGCAACAACTGGGTCGTGATCCAGCCGAACAACACCTCCACCTACCCAAGCCTTACCCCGGGCTATGTCGTCAAGGTGCGGGTGCGGGCCAACCCGGCAGTGGCGCTCAACCCACAGGCGCGATACATCTTGTCCTTTGGCTCGGCGCCGCGCCTGAACCAGAGCAATGTGAATGGCGACAACGTGGTGCGTATCCCCAGTTCGATCATGCAACTGGCCACCCAGGCTGCTCGCAGCCTGAGCTGGAGCACCCAGTGGTCAGACAGCACCGGTGAGCCGCTGCGTGGCGTGACCCCGGTGCTGCGGGTCGACAAACGCTTCGACAACACCATCAACTACCATTGGGTCGACTACGAGGCCAAGACCGGTGTCACCGGTGCGGCGTCCGGCAACGTCGACCTGGGCACCTGCTCCGGCGATCTCAATGTGGTCTACCCAGACAGCTCGTCCGGCCAGACTTACAACTGGCGCACCTGGTTCAACATGGGCGGCTGGCGCATTGAGCTCAAGGAGTTCCCGGGTGTTGGCGTAGGCGGCAATATTTCGCAGTACGTCAGCCTGGGGCATATCTGCAGCCAGACCATCGTACGTTGATCCTGTAGACGCCGGCTTGCCGGCGACGAAGCCCTCAAGTCGTGCATTGACCTTGAGGGCTTCGTCGTTTCCTACAAAGCCAATGCCAGTTTCAGCGGCAAGCGCGCCATGCTGGTGTTCTTCAGCGAACCCAGGTACAGCCACTCACCCTCTTCGCGGGCGCTGGTGATGGGTGAATAGTTGCCCGCGCTGCCATCCTGCAGGTTGGCCACCACCTGACCATTCACATCCAGCCCCAGCACAAAGGCTTTGCGCTCGATGGGCTTGGGCACCACCATCAGCGCCCGCACCATCATCTTGCGTATCGCGGGGTAACCGGCCAAGCCATCGAGCAGTGGGTTACGCGGCGAATACAGCGCCACCCAGAACCGATCCCGACCATTGAAGGTGAGGTTGTCCGGCAGCCCTGGCAGGTTGTCGATAAACAGGTCATGGGTACCCGCCTTGTCGCCCTTGAGCCAATAGCGACTGATGCGATAGGCCCCGGTTTCATTGACCAACACATAGCTTTCATCTGGCCCCAGGGCCACGCCGTTGGCGAATTGCAGATGATCGAGCAAGACGTCGGTCTGGCCGTTGCTGAAGTCATAACGCAACAACCGACCATCGCCACCATGCTCGATCACCGCCTCACCATCCTGCCCATAGCCCCAGCGGCTGGAGGCATCGCTGAAATAGCCATAGCGTCCGGCGGCGTCCACCGTCACATCATCGGTAAACCCGAAGGGTACGCCGTTGGCGCTGGTGCTCAGGGTGCTCAACGTGCGCTGGGCGTCCAAGGCCAGCAAGCCCTTGATCCCATCGGCAATGATCAGGCGCCCGTCGGGGTGCAGTGCCAGGCCCAGTGGGCGGCCACCGGTGTTGGCCAGCACTTCCAGGGTCTTGCTGTCTGGCGCGGTGCGGATGATCCGCCCGTCATGCAGGCCAGTGACCAGCAAGCCCTGGGCATCCACCAGCAAGGCCTCGGGCCCGGCGATGTCCTGGGCGCCAATGCGCTGGACATCCTTCAGGCGCTGGTTCTCGCTATAGGGCCCCGTTTGCAGGGACGGAGCCTTGGGCGGGGCCCAGTTGACCGGCTGGACCTCGGTGGGCATCAGCAGCAAAAAGGCGACGATGGCGATCAATACCAGCAACAGCAGATGACGGATTTTTTGGCTCATGGTGCTTCCCGAGAGTCTTTGGAGGGGGTTGAGACGGGCTCCCAGTGCAGCGTGCCGAACAGATAGTCCATCAATGGCAGCACGATGTTGAAGTTGCGTCCTTGCATCAATTCGCGGCGGTGGTGCAACGCATGGAGTTGGTGCATATGGCGGATCCATGGCAAGCGGGCCAAGGGGTGCCCGGCAGGCAGGTGTTCGCAGGCATGGAAGGTTTCGTAGAGCAGGTAACCGAGGATCATGCACCCGGCGAACAGCCCGGCGACGTTCGGGTTGAGTTGCTTGAGCAGCCACCAGGCGGGGAGGGTGATGGCCAGGCTGTGGAGCACGATCAGCCAGGCCGGAAACAGAATCACCCGCCAGTCCCTGGGGCTGTCATAGGTCATGTGGCCGGGGGTGAAGAAGCTGTGGTGATCACCGGTGTGGCGTGCATAAAACAGCTTGGAAAACCCATGTTTGTGATGGCCCAGGTGGCGATGGACGAGGTAAATGCACAGGTTGAAGAACACCAGTGTCAGGGGCACGGCCAGCCATTCCCAGGCTTGAATCCGTTGGGTGCTGCCCCAGGCCAGCATGATGCAGAGCAAACCGTAGCTGAGCACAAAGCCGGCATGCAGCCACGGGTTATAGCGCGGGTGGACAGCGGCGCGGTAGCGTTCGCGAAAAGCCTCGGTGGGATGGGTCATGGCGGCGCTCGTTATATTTTTTGTTGGGGACCAAGCTTAGTCCGGCCTGCCAATTTTGCGAACTGAGCTCGCCCCGACAGGTGCAAGGGGCTTGCACCTGCCTCATTTACTTGCTAGCTTCTGCCAAAATGTTAACGATAACATTTGCTCTAAAAATAAAAACAAAACAGAGACCCACGCCATGAAAATGCTTCGCAAAACCCTGTGTTTGTTGGCTCTAAGCATCTCCACCGTCGCCCTGGCCGACACCCGGCCTGCGCCTCTGCGCATTGGCGCTTCCTTCCAGGAAATCAACAACCCGTACTTCGTCACCATGAAAGATGCCCTGCAAGACGCAGCGGCGACCATCGGCGCGCAATTGATCATCACCGATGCCCGCCACGATGTGTCCAAGCAGGTCAGTGACGTCGAAGACATGCTGCAAAAGGGCATCGATATCCTGCTGATCAACCCCACGGATTCGGTGGGCGTACAGTCCGCCGTCAAATCGGCCCATGCCGCCGGTGTCGTGGTGGTCGCGGTAGACGCCCAGGCCGATGGCCCGCTGGACTCCTTCGTCGGCTCAAAGAACTTCGACGCCGGCTTCCAGGCCTGTGAATACCTGGCGAAAAACATCGGTGACGCCGGCAATATCGCAATCCTCGACGGCATCGCCGTGGTGCCGATCCTCGAGCGCGTGCGCGGTTGCAAGGAGGCCGTGGCCAAGCATCCGCAGATCAAGATCGTCAGCATCCAGAACGGCAAGCAAGAGCGTGACCAGGCACTGACCGTGACCGAAAACATGCTCCAGGCCCAACCCACCCTCAAGGGCATTTTCAGCGTCAATGACAACGGCTCCCTTGGCGCACTGTCGGCCATCGAGGCCAGCGGCATGGACGTCAAACTGGTCAGCGTCGACGGTGCGCCGGAAGCGATCAAGGCCATCCTCAAGCCTGGCAGCAAGTTCATCGCCACCTCGGCGCAATACCCGCGCGACCAGATCCGCCTGGCCCTGGGCATCGCCCTGGCCAAGAAGTGGGGCTCGCAAGTGCCCGCCACCCTCCCGGTGGATATCACTCTGATCGATCAGGCCAAGGCCAAGGACTTCAGCTTGTAAACCGTCCGCGCCCCACGTCAAGCGTGGGGCCCTGGGCACCCTTCTGAACGAGAGGTCGGCGGCATGAGCAGTCTTTTGCAACTGGAAAACATCTGTAAACGCTACCCGGGGGTGCAAGCCCTCAAGTCCATCAACCTGCAAGTGGAGCGCGGCGAAATCCATGCTTTGCTCGGGGAAAATGGCGCGGGTAAATCGACCCTGATGAAAATCCTCGGCGGGGTCGAGCACCAGGATGAAGGGCGCATCCTGATCGACGGCCAGGCGCAGCAGTTCGCGACCTATCGTGACGCGATTGCCGCTGGCATCGGCATTGTGTTCCAGGAGTTCAGCCTGATTCCCTACCTCACGGCAGTGGAAAACATTTTCCTCGGCCATGAGCTGAACAACCGCTTCGGCCTGCTGCGCAAGCGCGATATGCATCAAGCGTCCCAGGCGTTGTTCCAACGCCTGGGCGTGAGCATCGACCTGCAATGCCCGGTCAAGCACCTGAGCGTGGCCGAGCAACAGTTTGTCGAGATCGCCAAGGCCCTGGCCCTGGATGCGCGGCTGTTGGTGCTCGACGAACCCACCGCGACCCTTACGCCAAGCGAGGCCGAGCTGCTGTTCGAGATCATGCGTGAGCTCAAGCGCCAGGGCGTGGCCGTGATTTTTATCTCCCATCACCTCGAAGAAATTTTCCAGGTGTGCGACCGCATCAGCGTATTGCGCGACGGCGGCAACGCCGGCGTGACGGATGTGGCGGACAGCGATATCGACCGCCTGGTCGAGATGATGGTGGGCCGGAAACTGGAATGCAGCTTCCCCCCCAAACCCACCGCCGCGCGCGGGCCGTTGCTGCTGGAGGTCAAGGACATCCAGCTCAAGCGCAACGGCCCGCACAACCAGTTCCAGCTGCACCAGGGCGAAATACTCGGGTTTGCCGGGCTGGTCGGCTCGGGCCGCACCGAACTGGCCCTGGGCATGATGGGCGCGCTGGCGTCGGTGACCAAGGATGTGTGGCTGCGCGGGGTAAAAGTCAGCCTCGACGACCCGGCCCAGGCCTTGGCCCAGGGTATCGGCCTGCTGCCGGAAAGCCGCAAGAGCGAAGGCCTGATCACCGATTTCAGCATTCGCGAAAACATCTCCATCAACAACCTGCGCAAATACCAGGGTGCCTGCGGCCTGATCGACAAGACCAAGGAGTGCGCCAGTGTCGATGAGCTGATGCGCCAGCTGTCGATCAAGGCGCCGAGCGGCGAAAGCCGGGTGTTCAACCTCAGTGGCGGCAACCAGCAGAAAGTAGTGATTGCACGCTGGATCAACCATCACTGCGACGTGCTGGTGTTCGACGAACCCACCCGTGGCATCGACGTCGGCGCCAAGGCACAGATCTACGCGCTGATGCGCAAGCTCACCGAGCAAGGCTACGCAATCATCATGATTTCTTCGGAGCTGCCGGAAATCATCGGCATGTGCGACCGCGTCGCCGTGTTCCACAAAGGCGCGATCGTCAAGGTACTGGAAGCGTCCGCCGTCAACCCACAAGAGGTTATGCGCCATGCAACAGGGGGCTCAAGTGAATACGTCCATTAACCGCGCCGAGACCGGCAGGCTGCGCCTGAACCTGGCGCGGCTGGTGCGCTCGCCGGCGTTTTATCCGTTTATCGGGCTATTGGTGGTCACGGCCGTGATGATCGTCGCCAGTGATACTTTCCTCACCGCCAGCAACCTGTCCAATATCGCCCGCCAAGTGTCGATCAACGCGATCATCGCGGTGGGCATGACCTGCGTGATCCTGACCGGTGGCATCGATTTGTCAGTGGGGCCGGTGATGGCCTTGTCCGGCACCCTGACCGCCGGCCTGATGGTCGCGGGCCTGCCGCCGGGCCTGGCGATTGGCGCCGGATTGCTGATCGGCGTGGCGTTTGGTATCGGCAACGGTCTGTTCGTGGCCTACCTGCATATGCCACCGATCATCGTCACCCTGGCGACCATGGGCATCGCCCGTGGCTTTGGCCTGATGTACACCGACGGCTATCCGATTTCCGGGCTGCCGGAGTGGTTCGCGTTCTTTGGCCGTGAAAGCCTGCTGGGCATCCAGGTACCGATCCTGATCATGCTGGTCACCTACCTGGTGGCCTATGTGCTGCTGCAACACACGCGCATCGGTCGCTATATCTACGCCATTGGCGGCAATGAAGAAGCGGTGCGTTTGTCTGGGGTGCGGGCGGCGCGTTTCAAGTTGCTGGTATACGGCCTCAGTGGCCTGACCGCGGCGATTGCGGGGCTGGTGCTGACCTCGCGCCTGATGAGTGGCCAGCCCAATGCGGGCATCGGTTTTGAACTGGATGCGATTGCTGCTGTGGTCCTGGGCGGCGCCTCGATTGCCGGTGGGCGCGGGGTGATTGTCGGCACCTTGCTTGGCGCCATGCTGCTCGGGGTGTTGAACAACGGCCTGAACATGCTCGGGGTCTCGCCCTATGTGCAGAGCGTGATCAAGGGCGCAATTATTTTGCTGGCGATCTTTATCAGCCGTCAGCGCCACAAGTAAAAAAAACCATCACCGCAACGCGGCCGCCGTGGCCGCGACGGGCTCTCTCATCTTCAATAAAGGTCAGTACACCATGGATAAGCACACCCAAATGCAAGCCGTCGTCTGCCACGGCCCGAAAGACTACCGCCTGGAGCGCATCAGCAAACCCCAGGCGCGGCCCAATGAACTGGTGATCCGCATTGCCGCCTGCGGCATCTGCGCCAGTGACTGCAAATGCCACTCGGGCGCGGCGATGTTCTGGGGCGGCGACAACCCCTGGGTCAAGGCGCCGGTGGTGCCGGGGCATGAGTTTTTTGGCTATGTGGAGCAAGTGGGCGAGGGCGCCGAGGAGCACTTCGAGGTCAAGGTGGGCGACAAGGTGATCGCCGAGCAGATCGTGCCTTGTGGCAAGTGCCGTTTCTGCAAGTCCGGCAAGTACTGGATGTGCGAGGTGCACAACATCTTCGGCTTCCAGCGCGAAGTGGCCGAAGGCGGCATGGCCCAGTACATGCGTATCCCCAAGACGGCCATCGTGCACAAGATTCCCGAGTCGGTGTCCCTTGAAGATTCGGCCTTGATCGAGCCGATGGCCTGCGCGATTCATACGGTCAACCGTGGCGACCTGCAGCTCGACGACGTGGTGGTGATTGCCGGCGCGGGCACCCTGGGCCTGTGCATGGTGCAGGTGGCCGCCTTGAAAACCCCGAAAAAACTGGTGGTCATCGACATGGTCGACGAGCGCCTGGCGCTGGCGAAAAAATACGGCGCCGATGTCGTGATCAACCCCGCCCGGGACAACGCCCGCGAGATCATCAATAGCCTGACCGACAACTACGGCTGCGACGTGTACATCGAGACTACCGGCGTGCCGGCCGGCGTGACCCAGGGCCTGGAGCTGATCCGCAAGCTGGGGCGCTTTGTCGAGTTCAGCGTATTCGGTGCCGAGACCAGCGCCGACTGGTCGATCATCGGTGACCGCAAGGAGCTGGACGTACGCGGCGCGCACCTGGGGCCGTATTGCTACCCGGTGGCCATCGACCTGTTCGAACGTGGCCTGGTGACGTCCAAGGGCATCGTCACCCATGACTTCCCGCTGGATAACTGGGCTGAAGCGTTCGACCTGGCCAACTCGGTGAAGTCGATCAAGGTGCTGCTCAAGCCAGGACAATGACTATGCATTATGTGATTGGCGTAGACATAGGCACCCAAAGCACCAAGGCGCTGTTGGTGGATGGCGAGGGTCGGATCATCGCCCAGCACAGCCAGGGCTATCGCGTGGATACCCCGAAAGTACGCTGGGCCGAGCAGTGGCCGCAGGTCTGGCTGGATGCGGTCGAAAGTTGCGTCAACCACTGCATGGCCAAGTCCGGTGTACACAAGGAGGCGGTCAAGGCGCTGTGTATCAGCAGCCTTTACGGCGGCTCGGGAATTGCCGTGGATGCCGCTATCAAGCCGCTGCATCCGTGCCTGATCTGGATGGACCGCCGCGCCGGCGAGCAGGTGGCCTGGGTGCGCGAACATGTCGACCTGGAGCGCCTGTTCGCGATTACCGGCAACTCGGTGGACAGCTACTACGGTTTCACCAAGATGCTCTGGCTCAAGCAGCACCAACCCCAGGTCTGGGCCAACACCCGCTACCTGCTGCCGCCCAACAGCTATATCAACTACTGCCTGACCGGTGAGGTGGCGGTGGATCACAGCAGCGCCGGCAACATCGGCGGCATCTACGATGTGGCCGCGCGCGGCTGGTCTGCCGAGATGCTGGCGGCGCTGGATATCCCGTTGGCGATGATGCCCGAGCGCTTGCTGTATTCGGGCGAAGCGGTGGGCGGCCTACTGCCGGAATGGGCGCAACGCCTGGGCCTGGCGGCGGGCATGCCGGTGCTGGCCGGTGGTGTCGACGCGGCCATGGCGACCCTGGCGGCCGGCGTCACCCGGCCGGGCAACCACGTGGCGATGATCGGCACCAGCATGTGCTGGGGCTACCTCAACCAACAGGTGGATGCCCGGCATGGCCTGGTGAGCATGCCCCATGTCTACAACGGTCAGCAGGACCTGTACATCTTCGGCGGCGCGATTACCGCCGGCGCCTCGGTGAGCTGGTTTCGCGAGCAGTTCTGCCAGGCCGAGGAACAACAGGCCAAAGACACCGGCCAGGACAGCCTGTGGCTGCTGGAACAGAGCGCGCGCAAGATCCCGGCGGGCAGTGAGGGGCTGTTGTTTTTGCCGTACCTGATGGGTGAGCGCAGCCCGGTATGGGATGACCAGGCCAGCGGCAGTTTTGTCGGCCTGAACCTGTATCACAGCCGCATCCACCTGTACCGCGCGGTGCTCGAAGGCGTGAGTTTTGCCCTGCGGCACAACATCGAGGCAGGCATGCGTGGTGCCCATTCACTGGACCCACGGTTGATCGTGGTGGGCGGGGCGAGCCATTCGGATTTGTGGATGCAGATCATTGCCGATGTGACCCGCTACCCGGTGTACACCATCGTCCAGGAAGTGGAGGCGGCATTGGGTGCGGCGTTGTTGGCGGCGCATACGGTGGGGCTGGTGGACACCGCGCAGATGGAAAAAGGCTGGGTGCAGTTGGAGCTGCGGGCTGAGCCTGGGGCTGAGAATGTGCAGGCATACGACCGCGCTTTTGCCGACTACCTGAAGCTGTATCCGGCACTCAAGCCGGTGATGCACAGCCTGCAAACGAGTTAAGTGAACACGGACCAAAATGTGGGAGCTGGCTTGCCTGCGATAGCGGTGTATCAGTCGATAAATCTGCTGGCTGACCTGCCGCCATCGCCGGCAAGCCAGCTCCCACATGGGCTCTCTATTGCTTTGGGATATTCATTGATGACCACCACCTTCGACTTCACCCACCAACGCATCCTCGTCACCGGTGCCAGCAGCGGCATCGGCCGGGAAATCGCCCTGCAACTGCTCGCCAGCGGCGCCCAGGTTTTTGCCATCGGCCGTGACGCCAACGCGCTCGCGCAATTGGGTTGCGAAACCCTGTGCCTGGACATTGCCAACAGCGCGGCCCTGGATGCGGCCCTCAAGGACCTGCCGCCGATGCACGGCCTGGTCAATTGCGCCGGTATCTCGCGCCTGGAGCCGGCAGCGGCGATCAGCAGCGCAGCCTTTGACCTGGTGATGAACGTCAACGCCCGCGCCGCCGCGCAAGTCGCCAGCCGAGTGGCGGCGGCGATGATCGCCGCAGGTATTGCTGGCAGCATCGTCAACGTCTCCAGCCAGGCTTCACTGGTGGCACTGGACGACCACCTCGGCTATTGCGCGTCCAAGGCCGCCCTGGATGCGATCACCCGCGTGCAATGTGCTGAATGGGGGCGTTTCGGGATCCGGGTCAACAGCGTCAACCCCACCGTGACCCTGACGCCGATGGCGCAACAGGCCTGGTCCGATCCGGCCAAGCGCGACCCGGCGTTGGCGGCGATACCCTTGGGACGCTTCGCCCAACCGCACGAAGTGGCGTTACCGGTGCTGTTCCTGTTGAGCGAGGCGGCGAGCATGATCAGCGGGGTCAGCCTGCCGATCGATGGCGGCTACACCAGCCGCTAGCCGTTTTCCAGGGTACCGGCAATCACCACCTTGTCCCGTGGCTTGTACGGGTCTTGCAGGCGGTCGAGCAACAGGCGCACCGCACTGCTGCCGGCCAGCGACGCATCGTGGGCCACGCAGGCAATCGGCACGCCGAAGATATCGGCAAAGGGCAAGCGGTCGATGCCACAGATGGTCAGGCTGTCGTGGGGGATGTTGTGCATGCGCAGGGCGCGCAAGGCGCCGAGGGTGATCAACTGGTTGAACCCCATGATCGCGTCCGGCGCAGCGTGTGCGGCCAGGTAGTCGAGGGTGTGCAGGTAGGAGGGCATCAAGGTGTAGTCGCCGGCGCACACTTGGACCTGCACCTGGGGATGCTCGGCCAGTACTTCGCGCAGGCCCTTGAGGCGCTCTACGGTGATGCGCGAATGCTCAGGCCCGGTCAGCACCAGCAGGCGCTTGAGCGCCGGGTTGTGGCGCAACAGGTATTGCGCGGCTTCGATCCCGCTGTGGTAGTTGTCCAGCACCACGCGGCTGAACGGGCTGTCGTGGATCGTGCGGTCGAGCAGCACCACCGGCGTCTTGCCGTTGCCCAGGCGCTCCAGGTAATCGGGCTGGTAGTCGGGCTCGTCGGAGACCGGCGACAGGATGATCCCCGCCACGCGATAACCCAGCAGGGTGTCCACGGCCTTGCTTTCGAGTTCTTCCAGCTCGTCGGTGTCCACCAGCATGATGGTGTAGCCGTGCTTTTTCGCCTCGCGGGAAATCGCCTTGATCATCTCGCTGTAGAACGGGTTGTCGACCGATGCGGTGATCACCCCGATGATCAGGCTTTCGCTGCGCTTGAGCCCACGGGCGAAGGCGTTGGGCACGTAGTCCAGCTCGCGTGCCACCTCAAGGATGCGTGCCAGGGTGGCGGGCTTGACCAGGTCGGGTTTACTCAACGCCCGCGACACCGTGATGGTGGTCATATTGACCCGCTTGGCGATGTCGCTGATGGTGACGGATTTTTTCTTGTTCATCGACAGGGCAGACCAGGAGAAAACATCAGGAGGCTAACATGGGCAGGGGTTCAAAGCACCGGATCCCAGCGTTGCGACCAATCGCTTTCGGCCTTCACCACCCCGCGCAGTAGCACCAGGGCTTGCTGCAGGATCGCCGAATCGCGCTCGCGCGAGTACACAAGGTAAGTCGGGAAACTGAACTCCGGAGCCTTGGGTACACGCTCCATTACTCCGCTTTCGAGGTAACTCTGCACCACCCGCGTGCGGAAATAGCCGCTGCCGCCGTTCTCCAGAATGTATTGCAGGGCCAGTGGCCCCAAGTTGAAACTCACCGCGGCGCGGGCCTTGTCGGGCAGGGCGGCGTCGTGTTGCTGGCGAAAGCCCGGGCCCCAATCGATATACACATAGGGATCGGGACGGGCGGCCAGGCGCACCAGGATCAGTTTTTCTTCCAGCACCTGCTCCACCTGCAACCCCGGCCAGTACTGCGGCTGGAACACCAGCGCGGCATCCAGCACGCCCAGTTCCAGCTGGCGCAACAGGTATTCACCGTCACGCACTTCGGTGCGCAGTGCATGGCTGGGGATGTGCTCGCGCAGGGCCTTGGCCCAGCCGAGCATCAACGGGTTGCACAGGCTGACTTCGCCGCCGATATGCAACACATTGCGATAGCCCTCGGGCAACGGCAGGTCACGGCGTGCGGCTTCCCAGGTCTGCACCAGTTGATTGGCATACACCACGAACGCCTCGCCATCGGCAGTCAAGCGCGCCCCGGCGCGGTTGCGCACAAACAGCGTACTGTCGAGCTGGCTTTCGAGCTTTTGCACACGTGCGGTAATGGCGGTCTGGGTGACGTGCAACTTCTCGGCGGCTGCGGCCAGGCTGCCGCAGCGGGTGATTTCCAGGAAAGTGCGTGCCAGTTCGATGTCCATGTCGGCTCCGGAGAGGGGGGAGGGGCATTGTAGTGTGACAATCGAAAATCGGTGTGTGAAATGCGATGAGTGTGGGAGCTGGCTTGCCTGCGATGGTTCTTGGGGTTGGGTACATATCCGTTGCTGCGGTCACGGCCACTTAAGGTTCCGCCCTTACGGCGGGTCACTTTCGAAGAGCCGGAGTGCCGGCCCAGTCCAAAGTAACCAAAGCGCTCTTGCCCCACCACTCGGCACCTCGCCTAGGCTCGGTGTGCCCGTAATCCGACATTGATTTGGGGGGCCGCCGCGATGGGCCATCCATGGCCCAGCGCGGCTAAACCGGCGTCCTGCCGGTTTACCCCCCAAATCAATATCGGAT
>NZ_VFEV01000033.1 GCF_007858275.1 Pseudomonas proteolytica | reverse complement strand
TATGTGGACATTGTGCAATCGGACAAGGACGTAATCCAAAACGGAAAATCAAACCTAGCCCAATGAATTCAATGGGTTAAGAACATAAACAACAAAAGGATATCCGCATGAATGATCTGATTGCCTATCAATTCGACTTTGCGCCGGTGCTGGCCAATACCGACCTCCTGTTGCGCGGCGCGTTGTTCACCCTGGAACTGACCGCCATCGGCGCCATCCTGGGGGTGGCGCTGGGGATTGTCGGCGCCGTGGTGCGCGCATGGAAAATCCAGCCGTTTTGCTGGTTCTTCGGGGTGTATGTCGAGTTGATTCGCAACACACCGTTCCTGGTGCAGTTGTTTTTTATCTTCTTCGGCCTGCCGTCCCTGGGCCTGCAGATTTCCGAATGGCAAGCGGCGGTGTTGGCGATGGTGATCAACCTGGGCGCCTATTCCACGGAGATCATCCGGGCCGGCATCCAGGCGATTCCCCGCGGGCAACTGGAAGCGGCGGCAGCGCTGGCGATGACACGTTTTGAAGCGTTCCGCCACGTGGTGCTGCTGCCGGCGCTGGGCAAGGTCTGGCCGGCCCTGAGCAGCCAGATAATCATCGTGATGCTCGGTTCGGCGGTGTGCTCGCAGATCGCCACTGAAGAACTGAGCTTTGCCGCCAACTTTATCCAGTCACGCAACTTCCGCGCCTTTGAAACCTACGCACTGACCACGCTGGTGTACCTGTGCATGGCGCTGATGATCCGCCAGTTGCTCAATTGGATCGGCCGTCGCTATGTGATGAGGAACAGCCATGAGTGATTTTTCGTTCTGGGACATCGTGCGCAACCTGCTGACCGGCCTGCAGTGGACATTGCTGTTGTCGCTGGTGGCGTTTATCGGCGGTGGGCTGATCGGTCTGCTGGTAATGACCCTGCGCATCAGCAAAAAGGCGTTGCCGCGCAATATTGCCCGCACCTATATAGAACTGTTCCAGGGCACGCCGCTGCTGATGCAGCTGTTCCTGGTGTTCTTCGGCATCGCCTTGCTGGGGATCGATATCTCGCCGTGGCTGGCCGCCGCGATTGCCTTGACCCTGTTTACCAGCGCCTACCTGGCCGAGATCTGGCGCGGCTGTGTCGACTCCATTGCCCATGGCCAATGGGAAGCCTCCGCCAGCCTGGCGCTAAACCCTTATGAGCAACTGCGCTATGTGATCCTGCCCCAGGCCCTGCGTATTGCCGTGGCGCCAACGGTGGGTTTCTCGGTGCAGGTGGTCAAGGGCACGGCGGTGACGTCGATCATCGGCTTCACCGAACTGACCAAGACCGGCGGCATGCTCGCCAATGCCACCTTCGAGCCCTTCATGGTCTACGGCCTGGTTGCACTCGGTTACTTCCTGCTCTGCTACCCCTTGTCCCTCAGTGCCCGCTACCTGGAAAGGAGACTGCATGCCTCTGCTTAGAATATCCGCGCTGCATAAGTATTACGGCGATCACCATGTGCTCAAGGGCATCGATCTGACGGTCGAGGAAGGCCAGGTGGTGGCGATCATTGGCCGCAGTGGCTCGGGAAAGTCCACCTTGCTGCGCACCCTCAATGGCCTGGAGTCAATCAACGACGGGGTGATTGAAGTCGATGGCGAATACCTCGACGCAGCCCGCGCCGACCTGCGCAGCCTGCGGCAGAAAGTCGGCATGGTGTTCCAGCAGTTCAATCTGTTCCCCCATTTGACCGTGGGTGAAAACGTCATGCTCGCGCCCCAGGTCGTGCAAAAAGTACCCAAGGCCAAGGCCACGCAACTGGCGCGGCAGATGCTCGACCGTGTCGGCCTGGGGGAAAAGTTCGATGCATTTCCCGATCGCCTGTCTGGCGGTCAACAGCAGCGGGTGGCCATTGCCCGCGCCCTGGCAATGTCGCCCAAGGTATTGCTGTGCGATGAAATCACCTCGGCGCTGGACCCGGAGTTGGTCAATGAAGTGCTCAGCGTAGTGCGCCAACTGGCCAAGGACGGCATGACGCTGATCATGGTGACCCATGAGATGCGCTTTGCCCGGGAAGTGGGCGACAAACTGGTGTTTATGCACCAGGGCAAAGTGCACGAGGTGGGCGACCCGAAAACCCTGTTCGCCCAACCGCGCACCGCCGAACTGGCCAACTTCATTGGCTCGGTGGAACAGCCGGGCTGATACTCACCCCCAGTGGCATCCACTCAACCTGCACCCGCCCTTCGAGGGTGGTTTCGCGGCGCACAGAGAAAGCCCCTACCGGCAAGTAAGGGTCGATCTCAAGGTGGGCCGATAGCCGTCGGCCTGCCACCGGGACACCCGCCGCGCGCGCGATCAGGACCTGCCCGGGCATAAGGTGTTCGTTGACAGCCACGGACGGCGCACCCTCGGCGATCAGATCCACGGATCGCCCATCAACATGGGCGTGCCTGATACCCAGGGCAAAGGCGCCCTCGCCGCCAAACCGAAAGCCCAGCCCTCCCGCAGGCGAGCCGCTGAACCGCAGTGCCATGGGAGCAGGATCGACACAGACCACGTTCAACAACACCGTCCGCCGGCCCAGCGACTGCGCGCCTGCGTGCCCATCCAGCCCTTGCCCATGGCGCAAGACGCCGTAGTCCACCCGAGGCTGGCTCAGCGCTACCTGACACGTCGCGACGCTGGCCTCACTGGCCAGTAACGCCATCACAAACAACAGGCACCGAGAGAGGCTGCCCATCGACTTACAATCCACGGCAGGTAGCCGAGGCGGTTTCATACAATTTGTCATTGGAAGGCTCTGACTCAAGGTTCAGTTGCAACAGGCAGGGCGTCGTCGAGTCAGGCAACTCGACACTCAGGATTTGCTGGGGCTCGCTGTCATTCAGGAAGATCAGCCCTTCGCCCACCACGCTGGTCAGGAAAGCCTTGTCCGCTCCAAACACCGCAGCCCCCTGGGGTAACGCACGCCCTCGCTGGTCATGAGCGGTCAACAGCACGCGGCGTGCACTGACCACCTTGAACTCCACGGTATTGAACGACCCGCGTGCGGCAGCGAGGGTGTGGGTGCCGTTCTTGAGGTCGACATGCTTGGGCAGGGATTGGGTCTGCACCTCCAGGTGGGTGTTGCTGTAGGCCGGCAACCCTGGGATGACCGCATGACCGCGATAGTCGGTCCAGACCGGGCCCTGGGGCGTGGAGACCTTGGCGCCCGCGATATTCCCCACCGACAGCAGGCCGAACGTGTCCTGTACCGCATAGGGCGAAAAGGACACCCCCTGCCCATGGGCGACCACGGCGCCCTGCAGTTGCCCGGTGTAGCTGGTGCCTGATGCTTCCCGGCTCATTCCGGCGCCGATGCGGGTGTAGCGCGGCATGACGTCGACCCGCCCGTAGACCGATTGCTGGCGCTCACTCAGGTCGCGTTCGGCGCCGACCTCATAGTCCACATACTCGTTGACCCGTTCCGACAGCGCGGTGCCGACATCGGAGCGACCGTTGCGCCGACTCGCAAAAGAGGTGAGGCGACGACTCTCGCCGAAGGGCACGCTGACTTGCAGGCGCACTGACACGCCTTGCGAGGGGAGCTCCTCATTGGCCGCATAACGGCGCTTGCGCCGACGGGAGGGGCCTGTCTGGGAATCGGCGACCAGGGCGACATCAATCTCATTGAAGCGCTTGTTCCACGACGCAAATACATGCTCGGCGCCCTGTCCATCAAACTGCCGGTTGCGCGAATAGCTAAGGGAGAACGCGCCCAAAACCGGCTCGGCCCAACTTATGCCGGCGGTGTACTGGTGTTGGAACCTTGCGCCCAGGGCATCCCGAGTCGATGCCATGCCGGCCTCCAGCACATCACGGTAACCCTGGCTCTGGGTGGTGACGCTCAGGTTGACTTCAACCCCCGCGCCCAAAGGGCTGCCCAACGACACGGCGCTGCGCGTCCCGCCCACTGCGTAGACCTTGTCTCGCGAGCGGTTGTGCCGTGCCGCAACCGTGACCCGCTGGAAAAAGACACGGCTCAATGTACCGCCAGCCGCGTGATAGTCATCGGTCCCCAGCACACCGAGCCCCAGGGAGGTGCCTGCGCCCAGGCCCCAAGTGCCACTGCCCATCGCCACCACCGGCGACTCCCGGCCATTGGCGAGGGTTTCCCGCACTTTGCCCAGGGCAAAGTCGAAGCCCGGCGCCACCGGCACTTGAGCACCAAAAGACGCGGCGGGCACCACGAAGTTGCGCTTGCCACCCCGCGTACCGATGACACTCACGTCCAGGTCACTGGTGCCATTGAGCAGGGGCAGGCCTGTCAGGCTGAAGGGCCCTTCGGGCACCAGGGTCGAATAAATCAGCACGCCGGACTGGCGCACCTCGACCCTCGCCTGGCTGTGGGCCAAGCCTTCAACCACGACGCCGTTGGAACTCCCCAGGCGCGCAACACCATCCGGGAAGAGCTGCAGGCCCGAGAGTTGGAGGCCGCCAAACACCGGGCTGCGGCTGGAAATCTGGCCCACCTGGAAGGTCGACTGCAAGGCCGCGAAATCGCGCTGGGCATAGGCATATACGTGTTCACTACGGCCCCTGCCGTTATCGGAAATATAGAACTGTCGGCTGCGCACCACCCAGTTGCCCAGGTTGAATCCCGCCTCGGTGTAGGCCGAGACAAAACGACTGGAGCCATCGCGCACATGGCTGTCGAAGCCCAGCACATCGTAGTTGAGCATGGCGGCCGTCCCGCCCTGGCTGAAGCTGCCCACCTCCCACTCTGGCTCGCGCAACGATTGCGTAGGCACCACCAGGGACACTTCGTCACTGCCGGGGCGCAACCTGACGAGCGTCGCCGGGAACTCGCCAAGAAAGTCGTGACACGCCTGCTCAGCCGTCACGCCAGCCTGCAGGACCACCGACGGCACCCGCAAACCCGCCTTGTCCAGCAGCCCGCGGGTAAAACACAGCTGCCCTTGATAGTCGAAACGCGCATCGACCAGCCCCAACGCCGTGCCATTGACCCGCAGCCCGACCACCTGTACGCCCTCGCGAAAGCGCGCGGCGCTGCGAAAGTACTCCGAGACTTTTGGATCAATGCCGTGCGTGGTCAGGGCGGCCAGATCAAACCCGTCGCCCAACTGGATGGCCTGCGCGTCCCCCTGGACCCCGAATAGGGTTGCCAGGCCCATGAACAGCCCCGAGCAACACGCACCGCCGGCCCCTTTGCCCACCGCCCGCTCAAACCCCATGGTCGGTGACATCTGCTTGATAGCTGTCGACACTGAACCCGTACACCGTCGCGGGCTGCAGAACCACCGAGGTGACATCGGACTGCGGCCCGTGGGTATCGACCACCAGTACTTCACCCGGCAGGACATAGCTGCGCGGCAGGGTCGCCAGTTGCTTGCCGGGCAACAGTTGCAACTCCAGCGCCAGGCGTACCACATACGCGCTGTCGTTATGCACAACCAAGCCGCGGCCCTGGCGCTTCCACTTCAACAACTCCCAGGGTGCCTGGTGCCTGGCCAACCCCTTGGGGTGCAGGATCAGTGGCAGGTTCTGCCGCAAGGTAATGCCAATGGTCGTACCACCGGGGCTACGTGCCTGGGGAATCCCTTCAAAGGACACACGTTTCAACCGCTGGGTCTTGAGCGGCGCCCCAGCCGTGCTGATAAAACGCACTAGCTGGGTTTCACCTGCCTCGACCCGGGTAATCGGCGGCGTGACTATCAACAGTGGCTCTTGATCTTCAGGAATGTTTTCAATCACCGAGTGAAGTAACGCGGGCCCCGGGTCGGTGTTCTTGATATTGATCGTCGCTTCACCGTCTTCTTCATATAACACCACGACCGTTGTTTCGGGCTGCATGCCATCGGCGACCGTAATGCCACTTGCGCATAACAACAGACCGGCACACCACAACAGCGTCACACTTGCTTTCAAAAAACAACTCACCGTGGTTTCTCCGCAACAACCCAGACAAACAGCAAGAAAATAAACAGCCATGCAAAAGCAGCCGACAAGTCACGAAAGCGTTATGAAAACTTCCGTTTCAATATCGGCTGCTTTTATAAGTCCTTAGATGTAACTAAGTACTAAAGTAGCGCGGCCATCCAGCGTGACATCACGGGTCAGGTCCAAATCCTGCGCCCTGTTGATGACCGCCTTCACCGCAATCACCCCTGTCAGCTGGGAGATTGACGCGGGGGTAACGGTCGAACCGTTACGCCACGAATACTGGCTGGGTGCCTGCGCGACTTTCCCGTCGCTGTTCTGCCAGGCGCCGGTGCTGACCCGCATGATTGGGTTCAACACGACACCTGAGGACCTCAGGTCCCTGAGCGTGACCGAGTACCCTCCGGTACGCCGGGACGATACAGCGCCCAGCCCGAAGTTCTGCGCCTCGGTATAGCCAGCACCGAGGATCCCGGTGACCTTGCTGCCTGCCTGCAGGTCAGTCACGGCCAGGGCGAACTTGGCCGGGGTAGTGCCGCAGTTGACGGCCACCGACGTGGTTTTCTCTTCACGGGGGTTGAAGGCGGTCTGGGACAGTTCACCGGAGCGAATGGTCCCGTAGTCGATGATGCCACCGCCGCCCAGGCTCAGATTGCAGGCTGCGGGTGTGATCGTCCCGCGTACGACCAGTTGCGCAACGTTTGTTGCTTGAGCGCCAATACTGGCTGCCAGACAAATAATGCCTACTGTCAAACCTACTGCTTTTTTCATGATCGACCTGTCGTTGAAAAGTGTCAGGCATTATTTATTCGAGCGGAGATTCTGTTCTCCATTATTAGTTCATCCTTGAAACACAAAGCATAGATAAATAACACCACGGCTTGATTGCCGAATGACAGTTTCACCCCTGGGCCCACTCAATAAATATAAGACAACACCTTAAACCCTGTGAGACTCATAAAAAACAACTGTCCCTTTTACTAACCCCCCAAGTAGTCCGGAACAAGTTATGGTCCAGCACAATTACGCGAATAATGTAGGAAATAACATAAAACGCCCAAGTCGCAAAAAATCGTGCAACTTCCTTCACGGACCAAGAGTGATGTCATCGGCCATACGGAAATTTGCCCTACATTTCCTACAAAATTTGATCGAGAGCATGGGTAGGACAAATCACCAAGCACTACGCGTTGGCGTCAGCGTTTGATCGTGGCACGATGGCGAGGTTATCGACCGAGATCCCCTAATCATGCCGCAATCCCAAGCCAAGAATCTGTCCTTGATCGCCGCCATCGACCTGGGCTCCAACAGCTTTCACATGGTCGTGGCCAAGGCCCAGAACGGTGAGATCCGCATCCTTGAGCGACTCGGCGAAAAGGTACAACTGGCTGCCGGCATCGACGACGAGCGCAAGCTCAACGAAGAGTCCATGCAACGCGGGCTCGATTGCCTCAAGCGCTTTGCCCAACTGATCAATGGCATGCCCCAGGGCGCCGTGCGTATCGTCGGCACCAACGCATTGCGCGAAGCGCGCAACCGTGGCGAATTCATCCGCCGCGCCGAGGAGATCCTCGGGCACCCAGTAGAAGTCATCTCCGGCCGTGAAGAAGCGCGCCTGATCTACCTCGGCGTTTCCCACACGCTGGCCGACACCCCTGGCAAGCGTCTGGTAGCGGACATTGGCGGCGGCAGCACCGAGTTCATCATCGGCCAGCGCTTCGAACCGTTGCTGCGTGAGAGCCTGCAAATGGGCTGCGTCAGCTACACCCAGCGTTATTTCAAGGACGGCAAGATCACCCCGGCGCGCTACGCCCAGGCGTATACGGCGGCGCGGCTGGAGATCATGAGCATCGAGCATGCCTTGCATCGCCTGACCTGGGATGAAGCCATCGGCTCATCCGGCACCATCCGCGCCATCGGCCTGGCCCTGAAGGCTGGCGGCCATGGCACTGGTGAGGTGAATGCCGAAGGCCTGGCGTGGCTCAAGCGCAAGCTGTTCAAGCTCGGTGATGCCGATAAAATCGACTTCGAGGGCATCAAGCCTGATCGCCGGACTATCTTCCCGGCCGGCCTGGCGATCCTTGAAGCCATCTTCGACGCCCTCGAACTGCAGCGTATGGACCATTGCGATGGTGCGCTACGTGAAGGCGTGCTCTATGACCTGCTGGGCCGTCATCATCATGAAGACGTGCGTGAGCGCACCCTGGGCTCGCTGATGGAGCGTTACCACGTTGACCTGGAACAGGCGGCACGGGTCGAGCGCAAGGCGCTGCATGCCTTTGACCAGGTCGCCGAGGATTGGGAGCTTGAAGAAGGGGTCTGGCGGGAGCTGCTGGGCTGGGCGGCCAAGGTCCATGAAGTGGGGCTGGATATCGCCCACTACCATTACCACAAGCACGGCGCCTACCTGATCGAGCACTCTGACCTGGCGGGTTTTTCCCGGGAAGACCAGCAGATGCTGGCGTTGCTGGTGCGCGGTCATCGCCGCAATATTCCCAGGGACAAGTTCGCCGAATTCGGCGCCGAGGGCATCAAGCTGATTCGCCTGTGTGCCCTGCTGCGCTTTGCGATTCTGTTCCATCACATTCGCGGCACCCACCAGATGCCGCAGGTCACCCTGCACGCCCGTGGCGACAGCCTGGATGTGGTGTTCCCCGAAAGTTGGCTGGATGAACACCCCTTGACCCAGGCGGATTTTGCCCAGGAGGCCGAGTGGCTGACACGGGTAGGCTTTACCCTGAACGTCCACTGACCTGGCAACGCACCGGATGCCTGGCTGGCGTCCGGTGCGCGACTTCACGACGCCCCTAAACGCTCGAGGTCTGTGGCACACCCGGCTTGAAGGCCGGCTCCTGGATAGCCTGGGAGGCCTGTTCATAACCATAGGCGATCGAAAGCAACGTGGCCTCGCTGTTGCCCGTGCCGCACAAGTGAATCGCGGTCGGCATCCCCTCCTCATCCATACCCGAAGGCACCGATATACCGGGGTAGCCTGCTGCGGCGGCGCCGTAGTAACTGTGTGATTGGAAGTTCGACACAATGGCATCGAGCTTGTGTTCATTGAGCGGCTTGTCGAGAGCGTTCCTGAACGTGGGGATAACGGACGCCCAAAGGCTCTCGCGCTGCTCATCCGTCAGCTGCAGGCCGTTGATAAGGGCCAGCAGATCCTGATCAGGCTCCCCCGGCCGCCTGTCGCGTTCATTGAATGCAATCAGCTCAGACAACGACTTCACGGGCAACCCTTCCCGTGTGGCCAGGTACGCTTCCAGTCTTGGCTTGATGCCGGCCATAAGCGCGGCGTTGTATTGATGGTAGGTTTGCCGCGATACATCAGCATCCGGCGCGGTGATCGGCACCATGACGGCACCCTTGGACGCCAGGAGTTGGATAGCGTCCTCAAAATGCTTTTTGTCCGCGCGTATGGCCGGATCCCTGGCTTCTTCTTGCGTCAACTCGGGCACTGGGGTGTAGCCGATCCGCTTGCCCTGCAAGGCATCCGGCTTCAGCCCGGCGGTGTAGACGGTTGTTTGTGTCATGGCGTTCAGCGCTTCGGCGGCATCGCGTATGTTGCGCGTGAACGTGCCCACCGCGTCCAGCCTCGAACTGGTCATCACGCCCTCGGTGCTCACCAGCCCGGCCGTTGTTTTCACCCCGAACACACCGTTGTAGGCCGCCGGGGCAATGATCGAACCATTGGTCTCGACCCCCAAATGCCAGCGGGACATGCCCCTGGGCAACCGCCACCGCCGAACCGGAACTCGAACCCGCCACCTGCCCTCCCAGCCGATGCGGGTTGAGGGTTTGCCCGCCACGGGAACTCCATCCGTCAACCGGTACGTCGGAGCGAAAGTTGGACAGCTCGCTCATGTTGGTTTTGCCCACGATGACCGCACCCGCGTTGAGCAAGTTATCCACAACCTTGGCGTTTTTTTTCGTCGGCAATCCCACCAACGCACGGGAACCCGCGCTGGTCTGCATTTTCCCACTGGTTTCAAAGACATCCTTCAGAGCGATCGGAACGCCATGCAAAAAACCGCGCACGTTACCGTTGGCACGCTCCAGGTCGCGCGCCTTTGCCTGCTCACGGGCATCAGGATTGACTTCAAGAAACGCATTGCCGCCCTGCAACCCCTGGTCGATATTGGCGATGCTTTTCAGCGAATCCTTTACCAGGGCCTCTGAAGTGACCGTCGCCTGGCTCATGCCCGACGCCATCATGTGCGCGCTGCGATAATCCTTTGGCGGCGAAGTGAACGCATCAAGTAGCCCCGTACCTCCCACTCCCATTCCTACGACTGGCCCCATCATTGAAACTCCTCAGCTGTCACCGGCTATCGTCTGATAGCCCGGTGTCAGTCTAGGAATGCAAAGAGGCAGCTCCCAACCTGGCATATCTGAAGCGCCTGTCCGACCGGTCAGAGGTGGACGTAGGCTCAGGCCAGTATCAGCGTACGGCCAGCAGCGGGCTGCCCAGCCGCTCCAGCAAGGTGGCCTGCGCACTGCGCGGGTTCTGGTTGCCGGTCGGGGTGTTGCGCACGTAGCGCCCATCCGACTGCAGGCTCCAGCTGTGGGTGTTATCGGTGAGATAACTCTCCAGCTCTTTCTTGACCCGCATGATCAGCTTCTTGCCTTCTACCGGGAAGCAGGTCTCTACCCGCTTGTCGAGGTTGCGCTCCATCCAGTCGGCACTGGAAAGGAACATCTGCTCTTCACCACCGTTGAGGAAGTAGAACACCCGCGTGTGCTCCAGGAAGCGGCCGATGATCGAACGCACGTGGATATTGTGCGACACCCCGGCAATACCCGGACGCAGGCAGCACATGCCGCGCACCACTAGGTCGATGCGCACGCCGGACTGGCTGGCCTTGTACAGCGCACGGATGATCTTCGGG
Organism: Pseudomonas proteolytica; assembly: GCF_007858275.1. Taxonomy (GTDB): domain Bacteria; phylum Pseudomonadota; class Gammaproteobacteria; order Pseudomonadales; family Pseudomonadaceae; genus Aquipseudomonas; species Aquipseudomonas proteolytica. The sequence continues at coordinate 63,659 of NZ_VFEV01000033.1, read as the reverse complement.
TCGGTCAGCGAGTTGAACTTGGCGATGATATGCGCCGGCTTGCCGTCGAGGGCGAACTGGGTTTCGCGGGCAATCATGTCAAGCATGCCCTTCTTCAGGGTGAACGGCGCATGCAGGAGCTTTTTCATGCGCAGCGTCTTACCCATGCCGATCAACTGGCTGAACAGTTTGCCGACGTCTTCGCACAGTGCGTCGTCGGAAGTCAGCAGGCTGTAGTCGGTGTAGAGCTTGGCGTTGCCGGCGTGATAGTTACCGGTGCCCAAGTGTGCGTAACGCACGATTTCCCCGGCTTCGCGGCGCAGGATCAACATCATCTTGGCGTGGGTCTTGAAGCCGACCACACCATAGATCACCACCGCGCCGGCTGCTTGCAGGCGGCTGGCCAGTTGTAGGTTGGACTCTTCGTCGAACCGCGCACGCAACTCGATCACCGCCGTGACTTCCTTGCCGTTACGCGCGGCGTCCACCAGCGCATCGACGATTTCCGAGTTGGCGCCGCTGCGGTACAGGGTCTGGCGCACAGCCAGTACATGGGGGTCCTTGGCGGCCTGGCGCAGCAGGTCGACCACCGGGGTGAACGACTCGAAGGGGTGCAGCAGCAAGATGTCCTGCTTGCTGACCACGCTGAAGATGTTCTCGCTGTTTTGCAGCAGTTTCGGGATCTGCGGAGTGAACGGCGTGTATTGCAGCTCCGGATGGCTGTCCAGGCTGGTGATGCTGAACAGGCGCGTCAGGTTCACCGGGCCATTGACCTGGTACAGCTCGGTCTCGGCCAGGTTGAACTGCTTGAGCAGGTAGTCCGAGAGATGTTTGGGGCAGGTATCCGCCACTTCCAGGCGCACCGCGTCGCCGTAGCGCCGCGAGAACAGCTCGCCGCGCAGGGCGCGGGCCAGGTCTTCGACGTCTTCGGTGTCGACCGCAAGGTCAGCGTTACGGGTCAGGCGGAACTGATAGCAGCCCTTGACCTTCATGCCCTGGAACAGGTCATCGGCATGGGCGTGGATCATCGACGAAAGAAATACATAGTTATCGCCAGCCCCCCCGACCTCTTCCGGTACCTTGATGATGCGTGGCAACAGGCGCGGTGCCGGGATGATCGCCAGGCCCGAGTCACGGCCAAAGGCATCGATCCCTTCGAGCTCGACGATAAAGTTCAGGCTCTTGTTCACCAGCAGCGGGAACGGGTGCGTCGGGTCCAGGCCAATCGGGGTGATGATCGGCGCGATCTCGTCACGGAAGTAGCGACGCACCCAGGTCTTGAGCTTGACGGTCCAGTTGCGCCGACGGATGAACCGCACCTGATGCTTTTCCAGCTCCGGCAACAGGATGTCGTTGAGGATGGCGTATTGACGGTCCACATGGCCGTGTACCAGCTCGCTGATGCGGGCCAGGGCCTGGTGCGGCTGCAGGCCATCGGCGCCAGCCTGTTCACGGGCAAAGGTGATCTGTTTCTTGAGGCCGGCGACACGGATCTCGAAGAACTCGTCCAGGTTGCTGGAGAAGATCAGCAGGAACTTCAGGCGCTCGAGCAGCGGGTAGGACTCATCCAGCGCCTGTTCCAGTACGCGGATGTTGAATTGCAGTTGGGACAGCTCGCGATGGATATACAGGCTGCTGTCATCCAGGTTCGGAATCACGATAGGCGGTGCCGCCACCACCGGCTCAGTAATCACGGCAGGCTGCTCAGGCACAAGCTCCGGCGGGGTTTCGGCCACCTGTTCAACCACCGGGTGAGCGTCTTTTACGGCAACGTCTGTGAGTCCTTCGGTATTCATCGAGTGTTCCTGTGAGGGCTATTGTTGCTCTCTAAGCAATTGGGCGGCACGGGCGGCAAAGTAAGTCAGGATGCCATCGGCACCCGCACGTTTAAAGGCAGTCAGGGACTCGAGGATCACTCCTTCACCCAACCAGCCATTTTGAATCGCAGCCATGTGCATGGCGTATTCACCACTGACCTGATAGACAAAGGTCGGCACCTTGAATTCCTCCTTGACCCTATAAAGGATGTCCAGGTACGGCATGCCGGGCTTGACCATCACCATATCGGCGCCTTCGGCCAGGTCCGCCGCCACTTCGTGCAAGGCTTCGTGGCTGTTGGCCGGGTCCATCTGGTACGAGGCCTTGTTGGCCTTGCCCAGGTTCAACGCCGAGCCGACCGCATCGCGGAACGGCCCGTAGTAGGCGCTGGCGTACTTGGCCGAATAGGCCATGATCCGCACATTGACGTGGCCGGCCAGCTCCAGCGCCTCACGGATTGCCTGGATACGACCGTCCATCATGTCCGACGGGGCCACCACCTGGGCGCCCGCGGCGGCATGGGACAGCGCCTGCTTGACCAGGGCATCGACGGTGATGTCGTTCTGCACATAGCCTTCTTCATCCAGGATCCCATCCTGCCCGTGGGTGGTGAACGGGTCCAGCGCCACGTCAGTGATCACCCCCAGCTCCGGAAAGCGCTCGCGCAGGGCGCGGGTCGCGCGCTGGGCAATCCCTTCGGGGTTCCAGGCCTCGGCGGCGTCCAGGGACTTGAGCCCGGCCGGCGTGACCGGGAACAGTGCCAGCGCCGGAATCCCCAGCTCGACCCACTGCGCGGCTTCTTCGAGCAGCAGATCAATGGTCAAGCGCTCGACGCCCGGCATCGACGCCACCGCTTCCCGACGATTTTCACCGTCCAGCACAAACACCGGCAGGATCAGATCATCCACCGTCAGTACGTTTTCACGCACCAGGCGGCGAGAAAAATCATCACGACGGTTGCGGCGCAGGCGGGTAGCGGGAAACAGGCGTTGGGCGGGGGTAAAGCTCACGGCAGACTCCTGAGCCCGGCTTGACGGGCGAGCGTGACAGTTATAAGCGGTCATTATGACGAAGGAATGACAGTTGTGCTTACTCATGCGACCTGTCGCCGCATTCACGGTTTCTGTAGGAAATGTTCACTTCATGACACATCTCGATACTTTCATGAATGTCCACGAAGGCGTAGGCTGCGCGTTCATTTCGCCAGCACCCAGACAATGCTCCAACAATTTCTGAATGACTTTGGCTACTTTGCCCTCTTCCTGGGGACGTTCTTTGAAGGTGAGACCATTCTGGTTCTCGCAGGCTTCCTTGCGTTCCGCGGATACATGGATATCAACGTAGTGGTGGTGGTCGCGTTCTTCGGCAGCTACGCCGGCGATCAGCTCTGGTACTTCATGGGCCGCAAGCATGGGCGCAAATTGTTGGCACGCAAGCCACGCTGGCAGTTGATGGGTGATCGGGCGTTGGAGCACATCCGCCGGCATCCGGATATCTGGGTGCTGAGTTTCCGTTTCGTCTATGGCCTGCGCACGGTCATGCCCGTGGCCATCGGCCTGTCAGGCTACCCGCCGGGACGCTACCTGTTGCTCAACGGCATTGGCGCGGCGATCTGGGCGGCTGCGCTGGGGGCGGCGGCCTACCACTTCGGCGCCGTGCTCGAAGGCATGCTGGGCAGCGTCAAGAAATACGAGCTCTGGGTGCTGGGCGCCTTGCTCGTGCTCGGCCTGGGCTTGTGGCTGCGCCGGCGCATCCGCAACGCCCGCCTGGCCCGGGAAACCTGCGCCGCCGAGAAGGCCCAATTGGCGCAGGAACAACTGGCCGAGAAAAAGCCCGAGCCTACGACGCCAATCGAGTAAGCCGCGCCTCACTCCATCGTTGCGCATAGAACTGCCAGTTGGCCCACAGCGGCTTCCAACTGGCAAAGGCGTGGTCACGCCAAAGATCACCGGCTCTTTTTCGTCTTCTTCCGGTAACGAGCCAAACGAACGCCCCCAAATAATGAACACCCCGCCTTGGTTGCGATCCATGTAGAGAGCGTTCTGTGCAGGGCGGCCCAGCCGTTCGAACACAATCAGGGCAATGAACAACGGTACCGCGCAAGGAACGAAGTCCAAGGGCCAGTCCGGTCGACTATTGTCATATCAAGATTAGGGCGAATGGCCGGATGCCCCATTGGCAATGACCGAAAAATAAGTAGACATTTAACGCCATAAATCAGGAGAAATGCCCATGAGCAAAAAGATTGCAGTGATCCTTTCCGGCTGTGGCGTGTACGACGGCGCTGAAATCCATGAAAGTGTGATCACCTTGCTGCGCCTGGACCAGCGCGGCGCCGAGGTTCAGTGCTTCGCGCCGGATATTGCGCAAATGCATGTGATCAACCACCTCACGGGCGAAGAAATGCCCGAGTCGCGCAATGTTCTGGTGGAGTCTGCGCGCATCGCCCGGGGCGAGGTGAAGGACATTCGCGAGGCCCGCGTGGAGGAGTTCGACGCATTGATCGTGCCCGGCGGTTTTGGTGCGGCGAAGAACCTATCGACCTTTGCTGTCGAAGGCGCCGGCTGCAGCGTCAACCCGGATGTACTGGCACTGGCCGAAGCCTTCGCCGAAGCAGCCAAGCCCGTGGGGCTGATCTGCATCTCGCCAGCCTTGGCGGCAAAAATCTACGGCCCCGGCGTGACCTGCACCATCGGCAACGACACCGACACGGCGGCGGCACTGGACAAGATGGGCGCCACCCACCAGGAATGCGCGGTAGATGAGATCGTCGAAGACAAGGCGCGCAAACTGGTGAGCACGCCGGCCTACATGTTGGGCAAGAACATCAGCGAAGTGGCATCGGGCATCAACAAGCTGGTGGACCGGGTGCTGGAACTGACCCACGAGAACGACTGAGTCGTCTCTGACTATTCACAGCAGCGATGTGGGAGCTGGCTTGCCTGCGATAGCATCACCTCGGTTTAACTGACACACCGAGGCGCCTGCATCGCGGGCAAGCCCGCTCCCACTTTTGACCGCTGGCGTGCTTAAGAAGCCGCGACCCGGCGCTTTTCGGCCAGGCGGCTGCGGCTGTACAACACCACAATCGCAATGATCGCCACCGCCTGGGCACTCAATGAATACGCATCGGCGTGGATGCCCAGCCAGTCGAAGTCAAAGAACGCCACCGGCCGGGTGCCGAAGATACCCGCTTCCTGCAATGCCTTGACGCCATGCCCGGCGAACACCACCGACAGCGCGCACAGCAGCGCGGCGTTGATTCCGAAGAACAGCGCCAGCGGCAATTTCGCCGAGCCGCGCAGAATGATCCACGCCAGGCCCATCAGCAACACCAGCGCCGTGGCACCACCGGCCAACACGGCGTTATGCCCGGCAGGACCGGCCTGCAGCCACAGGGTTTCGTAGAACAGGATCACTTCGAACAGTTCACGGTACACCGAGAAGAACGCCAGGATCGCAAACCCAAAACGCCCACCACCGCCGACCAGGCTGCTCTTGATGTAGTCCTGCCAGGCGGCCGCGTGGCGGCGGTCATGCATCCACACGCCCAGCCACAGCACCATCACGCTGGCGAACAGCGCCGTACAACCTTCCAGCAACTCGCGCTGGGCGCCACTGACGTCAATGACATACGCCGCCAGCGCCCAGGTCGCCGCGCCGGCTACCAGGGCCAGGGCCCATCCGACGTTGACGCTGCGCACCGCCGATTGCTGGCCGGTGTTGCGCAGGAAGGCGAGGATCGCCGCCAGCACCAGGATCGCTTCCAGCCCTTCACGCAACAGGATCAGCAAGCCCGAGATGTAGCTCAAGGACCAGCTCAAGCCGTCGCCGCCCAACAGGCCGGCCGACTCAGTGAGTTTGCCCTTGGCCACGTCCAGGCGCTGTTGGACTTGCTCGATCGGCAGCCCGTCCTGCAACGACTGCCGATAGGCCATCAAGGCCTTCTCAGTGTCCTTGCGCACATTGGCGTCGACGTTATCCAGGGAGCTTTCCACCAGCTCGAAGCCTTCCAGGTACGCCGCTACCGACAAGTCGTAGGCCTGTTCATGCTCGCCACTGCGGAACGCCGCCAGGCTCTTGTCCAGCGTGGCGGCGGTGTACTCCAGCAATTGCGCCGGGCCACGCTGGACCTGCGGCGGCTGCGCACGCTGGGCGCGGAACACCCGGACCGCCTCCGGCCCTTCGGCGGCCAGCACTTCTTCCGGGGTCTGGCGGGCGAGGTCGGCCAGGTTGAAGGATTTTTCGCTTTTTGCTGCGGCCGGGTCGGCGGTGAAGCCGGCGATATAGGTCGCCAGGTCCCAGCGCTGACGGTCATCCAACTGGTCGGCGAACGACGGCATATCGGTGCCTTCGACGCCCAGGCCCAGGGTGTTGTAGATGCCATACAGGCTCAGGCGGTCCAGGCGCTGCGCATCGCGCAGGTTGGCCGGCGGCGGGGTCATGCCGACACCGGCCGGGCCATCGCCCGCCCCGGCGTCACCGTGGCACACCGAGCAATGCTGGGCGTACAGCGGCGCACCCCGTGTCGGGTCTGGGGTAATGGCCGGTGCCTGGCTGACTTCATAGGCTGCCGCCAGTTGCGCACCCAGTTGCCGTGCCTGGCGTGCGACCGCGTTGCCGTCCCGATGGGTGGTGACGGCGCCCAGCAGTTCATCGACGCCTTTGACCAGGGCCGCACGCTCGGGCTTGTCGGGCAGGTCTGCCACCAGCCCCTGCAGCACACCGAGAAACTCCACCTGCTCACGGTATTCGGACTCATCGACCACCTTGCCCGCCTCCACCGTCGGCGGATAGTCAGCGCCAATGTAGTCCAGCAAATGCAGGGCCTGGGGCGCACCTTCTGCGGTGGCAGCCAACAGATTGAAGCTGCACGACACCAACGCCGGCAACAACAGCCAGGCGAGAAAACGGGAGGGGGCAGTCATGAATGAATCTCAGATGGAAACAAGAAGTAACATATTGTCGAATGTTAATGGGTTTGACTCAAGGCGTTAGTGCTTTGTCCGCCGAAATGACCCGCCCAGGTCTTCAATACACCCACGCAAAAGCCATTGTTTTGCCAGTAACGAAGCCTATAATGCGCCGCCTTCGTTATCGCGAATCGGCATTTCAGCTCCTCGTTTTATGAGGAATGTGTAGGAAAGGCTTTTCCTGCGATTGGTTATTCGGCCCGACCAGCACCTTCGGCCGACTACGCTCAGGGAAGCAGCATTCCAATGGCATCTCGCGTCTTCATCTCCCTTGCCCTCGCTGCGGTCACGCTGCTGTCGGGCTGTTCGATGTTCCGCAGTTACGACTCGGAACTGCAAGCCACTAACCAGCAATTGGCCAGCGGCAATGTCGACGGTGCGCTGACCCTGCTGGAGAAAAACAACAGCAGCGAAGACAAAGACCTTCTCTACTATTTCGAAAAAGGCGAGTTGCTGCGCGCCAAGGGTGACCTGGCCGGCAGCCAGGCGGCCTGGCACCGCGCAGACCTGGTGGTGTACAAGTGGGAAGAGTCGGTCAAGTTCGACACTGAGCGCTATCTGGCGCAGTTCGGCAGCTTCCTGGTCAATGACAAGGTGCGGCGCTACGAAGGGTATGACTATGAAAAAGTCATGCTCACCACCCAGATGGCGTTGAATCTGCTGGCGGTCAACGACTTCGACGGCGCCCGGACCGAAATCAAGAAAACCCACGAACGCGAAGCGGTGATCGCCGAACTGCGGGACAAGGAATACCTCAAGCGCGAAAACGCAGCCGAACGCCAGGGCGTCGCCACCCAGTTCAAGGACTTGCGCGGCTACCCGGTGGAAAGCCTCGACGCGCCGGACGTGGTGGGCCTGAAGAACAGCTACCAGAGCGCTTTCAGTCATTACCTGGCCGGTTTCGTCTACGAAGCCCTGGGTGAAAAAGACCTGGCCGCGCCGGGCTATCGCAAGGCCGCCGAACTGCGCCCCAACACACCGCTGCTGGAACAGGCCCTGCTCGATCTGGACGCGCCCGGCGTGGCGGCTGACGAAAGCGACGTGCTGATCGTGGTCCAGAGCGGCCTGGCGCCGGCTCGCGACTCGATCCGCCTGCCACTGCCGATCCCTATCGACGGGCATTGGGTGATCACACCGCTGTCGTTCCCGGTGATCAAGCCAGACACCTCGACGGCCACCTTTGCGCAGATCGGCGTCGATGGCCGGCAGCAGAACCTCACGGCCCTCAACAGCACCACCGCCATGTCCCGCCGCGCCCTGCGCGACGACATGCCAGGGATCATCCTGCGCACCACCGTGCGCGCCATCAGCCGTGGTGTGACACAAAAGAACCTGAACCAGACCAACCCCATGGCCGGCCTGGTGTTGGGCATCGCCTCCGCCGTCACCGAGGGCGCCGACACCCGCACCTGGCGCACCCTGCCGGACGTCACCCAGGTCACGCGCCTGCGCCTCAAGCATGGCGAGCACCAGGTGAGCCTGCCCAATGCCCTGGGTGGCGCGCTGGTGACGGTCAAGGCCGAACAACGCCACCAGGTGATTACCTTGCGCGTGGTCGGCAACCAGGTATTCGCCAGCGGCCTGGCGGCCCATGTGGTCGCGAGCAACCCGGGCCAGGCCGTGGCCAGCCTCAAACAACCTTAAGGAGCACGCTATGCGTCATTTTATCCTCGGCGCCCTGGCGCTGATCTTCCTCGCCGGTTGCGCCACCCCGCCGCCGGAACCTGGCAGCGCGGCGAGCAAAGTCGTGGTAATGGGCAAGTTCAAGGGGATTGCCGTGGGCGCGATTCGCGTGGCCCGCGAAAACGGCTTCCTGACCGCCAAGGTGCAGTTGAGCAACATCACCAGCAGCAACCAGATGATGTATTACCGCTTCGCCTGGCTGGGTGCCGATGGCTTCCCGGTGGGCGACGAAGAAACCTGGAAAGTGCTGAACCTCTACGCCAACCAGGCCACCTTCCTGCCGGCCATCGCCAACCTGCCCCAGGCCGCCGACTTCCGCCTTGAAGTCAAGACGCCTTGAACCTGCCCCCTATTCAGTTTTCGAGAGACCTTCCCATGTTTGCACGCTTTTCGTTCCTCGCCGTGATCGCCGCCCTGGCCAGCGGCTGCGCTAATACCTCGCCGGTCATCGGCGGCAAAAACATCAGCTACGGCGATACCAAGGCCGTGGAGTTGGTGACCAACGAGTTCGGTTCCACCGACCTGCAGATGATCGCCGAAAGCATGACCCGCTCCCTGGCGCAGTCCGGCATTCTCCAGGGCCGCCCGGTGGTGCAGGTGTATGACGTGAAGAACAAGACCAGCGAATACATCGATACCCGCGAGATCACCACCTCGATCAAGACCCAACTGATGAAGACCGGCACCGCCCGCTTCGCCAGCGACAACACCGACATGCAAAGCCAGGTCGACCAGCTCAAGCTGCAAAACCAGAGCGGCCTGTACAAGAAATCCACGGTCAGCAAGACCGGCAACATGGTCGCGGCCAAGTACCGCCTGGAAGGCTCCATCAGCTCCATCGTCAAGCGCAGTGCCGACTACAAGGACGTGTTCTACAAGTTCAGCCTGCAACTGGTCGACGTCGAAAGCGGCCTGGCCGAATGGATGGATGAAAAAGAAATCCGCAAGACCACGGAGCGCTAAGCCATGCGCCTATGGATCGGCATCATCGGCTTGCTTTGCACGTTTGGCGCCTGGGCGGCACCGAAAATTGCCGTCACAGACCTGGCCTACGAGGCGCGCGTAGAGGAATACATCCACGCAGTCTCGGCCAGCAACAACTTCCAGGCCAGTGCCTATAACGCCAGTGGCGCGTCCAGCTACAGCGAGTTTGAAAGCCGCAGCAGCTACATCGAACAGGGCGAGCTGCGCAAATTCAGCGGCGATATCAAGGGCGAGATCCTCAAGTCGCGCCAGTTCCAACTCGTCCAGGGCACGCCCTACACCAGCGAAGCCAAGGGCGATGTGTACGACGTGATCAAGCGGATCAAGGCCGGCCACTTCAAGGGCGCGGACTATGTACTGTTCGGCACCCTATCGGACATCGACTTCACCCGGGACATCAACGCCCTGGATCACACCAGCAGCTATTCGGCGGTGCTGGGGCTGAGCGTGGTGGCGGATTTCAGTCTGATCAACACCCGCACCTATGAAATCACCTCGGCGTTTACCGCCATGGGCGAAGGCCAGGACACCAAGCTGGTGAGCAGTCGTGATGTGCGCGTGAACCTGAACCGGCCACGGGTGGTGAGGGAAGTGTCGAAAGCCTTGGGTGAGGACGTGGCACGCCAGCTACAAGAGCAGTTGGGCGGCGGCTATCAAGAGCCCGGCCAGCCTGCGTTGCGCAATAACCTGCCAAGGGACGAAGCGCCGAAAATCCTGCGCTGAACCTCAATGGCTCGGCTAGCACACATCAATGTGGGAGCTGGCTTGCCGGCGATCGCATCAGCGCGGTGTATCAGTGACACCGCGGCGCGTGTATCGCAGGCAAGCCAGCTCCCACAGTTTTGATTGGGTTTATTCCGTCAGGCCGTGGCGCGGTGCAGGCTGGCGAGGAAACCCGCAGCGCCCACGAACAATCCGGCAAACGTGCGGTTCACGCGCTTCTGCTGCTTGGGCGTGCGCAACAGGCGCAACACTTTGGACGCAAGCCCCGTGTAGCCGGCCATTACGATCATATCCACGCCGATCATCGTCGCGCCGAGGATCAGGTACTGGATCAGCAGCGGCGCCTGCGGGTTCACGAACTGCGGCAGCACCGCCAGCATGAACACCAGCGCCTTGGGGTTGCTGGCGTTCACCAGAAAACCACGGAACATCATCGCCATGGGCTTGCCGATGGGGCGCACGGCAGCGTCATCGGTCAGGTCCATGGGCAAGGCACGCCATTGCTTGACGGCCAGGTACACAAGGTAGGCCACGCCGAACCATTTGATCGCGTAGAAGGCGGTAGACGACGCCGCAAGCACCGCCCCAAGGCCGCCGGCCACCACGGCAATCTGCATCGCCAGGCCCAGTTGCAGGCCGATGGCATTCCAGTAGCCGCGCACAAAACCGTATTGCAGGCCGCTGGACATCGAGGCGATGGCGCCCGCGCCGGGAGAGAGACTGATGATCCAGCTGGCCAGGAAGAAGGCCAGCCATGTGTCGAGCGCCATTACACACCTCGTAGCAAATTCGTCGTGAGCACTAAGCTAACTCCGAGGGCCGAGGGCTGGCTAGAGTTTTTTCAGGATATGGGGCTGACGTCGCTACCGCGCCAGCGGCGTACCGAACGCTGGAAGAACAGGCTGTTGGGCACTTGCACCACAGCGCTGTCGGTGCCCGCCTCGGCCACTTCGATCAGTGTGGTGTAAAGCAGGTTGATCGCGATCACCCGACCTTTGACGCCAGGCTTGTCGACGGTATCCACCAACTCCACCACATCACCCAGGCGAAACGGCCCGACGGTGAAGATCAGGATCGCGCACAGCAGGTTGGACAACACCGACCACATGGCAAAGAACGCCACCGCTGCCACGGCCACAAAGCCCGACAACGCGGTCCACAGCACGGTGGCCGACACCCCCAGGCGCTCGAGGACGAAGATCAGCGCACTGCCCATGATCAGCCAGCGCAGGCCACCGCGCAGGGGCATCAGCAGTTGCGGCGGGAACGGGTAGCGCTCGCCCAGGCGCGTCAGGCCCTTGGCGACGAAGCGCTGGGCCAGGTAGCCGGCCAGCAGGATCAGCAGGATTTGCACGCCGACCCACACCGGTTCGATCCATTGCGCGGGCAGCGGCAGTTGCAAGGCTTCCATCAGGACAGTGCCTCCAGCTCCGCTTGCAGGCCTTCCAGCAGTTCGAGGGCTTCCATCCAGGTTTCCTCCAATTGCCCTTCGCGCACCTTCAGCTTGGCCTGTTCGGCCAGCAGGTCGCGCAGTTCATCCTTGCGGGCCGCTTCGTACACGGCGCTGTCGCCGAGGCTGGCTTCGATCTTGGCCAGGCGTTCGTGGACCTTGCCCAGTTCGGCCTCGAGCTTGTCGGCTTCGCGTTTGTGCGGTGCCAACTGCTGGCGCAGGGCCGCGGCAGCCTGGCGCTGGGCTTTCTTGTCGGTCTTGTCCGGGTTGACCGGGGTGTTGCTGACCGGCGCGTTGCGCAGTCGATAGTCAGTCAGCCAACGGGCGTAGTCGTCCAGGTCGCCATCGAACTCTTCGACTTTTCCATCAGCTACCAGCAGGAAGTTATCAGTGGTGCTCTTGAGCAAGTGGCGGTCGTGAGACACCACCAGTACTGCACCGCTGAATTCCTGCAGGGCCATGGTCAGCGCCAGGCGCATTTCCAGGTCCAGGTGGTTGGTCGGTTCGTCGAGCAGCAGCAGGTTTGGCCGGTCCCAGGCGATCAACGCCAGGGCCAAACGGGCTTTTTCGCCGCCCGAGAAATTCAACACCGGCTCATCGATGCGCGCGCCACGGAAGTCGAAACCACCCAGGAAGTCGCGCAGGGTCTGCTCGCGCTCGGTTGGCGCCAGGCGCTGCAAATGCAGGAGCGGGCTGGCCTTGGAGTCGAGGGAGTCCAGCTGATGCTGGGCGAAGTAGCCCACCACCAGGTTCTCGCCACGGGTCAGGCGCCCGGCCAGGGGTTGCAGCTCACCGGAAAGGTTCTTGATCAGCGTCGATTTGCCCGCGCCGTTGGGCCCGAGCAAACCGATGCGCGCACCCGGGGTGAGCTGCAGCTTGACCTTCTCCAGGATGGTTTTGTCGCCATAGCCAAGGCGTGCATCCGAGAGGTCCAGCAAGGGGCTGGAGATTTTCACCGATTCGCGGAACACAAAGTCGAATGGCGAATCGACGTGGGCCGCCGACAGCTCTTCCATGCGCTCCAACGCCTTGATCCGGCTCTGGGCCTGACGGGCCTTGGTGGCCTGGGCCTTGAACCGGGCGATGTAGCTTTCCATGTGCGCACGCTGCGCCTGTTGCTTCTCGAACGCCTGTTGCTGCTGGGCCAGGCGTTCGGCACGGGCCCGCTCGAACGCAGTGTAGCCGCCGCGATAGAGGGTGATTTTTTTCTGTTCGACATGGGCGATGTTATCGACCACAGCGTCGAGGAAATCCCGGTCGTGGGAAATCAGCAGCAAGGTGCCCGGGTAGCTCTTGAGGAAATCCTCCAGCCACAGGATCGCATCGAGATCCAAGTGGTTGGTGGGTTCGTCGAGCAGCAACAGGTCCGAGGGGCACATCAACGCCTGGGCCAGGTTCAGGCGCATGCGCCAGCCACCGGAGAAGTCGGCGACCGGGCGATCCATCTGTTCGTTGGTGAACCCCAGGCCGGCGAGCATCTTGCGCGCTCGGGCATCGGCGGTGTAACCGTCGGCACTGTCGAGTTCCGAGTGCAGGCGGGCCTGGGCGGCACCGTCCTGGGCTTTCTCGGCCTCGGCCAGGTCGTGTTGCACCTGGCGCAGGCGCAGGTCGCCATCGAGCACGTAGTCGATCGCGATGCGGTCCAGGGTGTCGATCTCCTGGCGCATATGGGCGATACGCCAGTCGGCTGGCAGCAGGCAGTCCCCGGAATCCGGGGTCAGCTCACCGAGCAACAGGGCGAACAACGTGGATTTGCCGGCGCCATTGGCACCGATCAGGCCGGCTTTGTGACCGGCGTGCAGGGTCAGCTCGGCGTCTTCAAGAAGACGTTGCGGGCCACGCTGTAATGTTAGGCTTTGAAGTCGGATCATAATGGCGGCGGAGTCTACCAGCTTCGTTAGCCGCTGGCTTGGGTGTGAACATGTGCGCTGACCTGTGGAGCTTTGCCCTCTCGACCTACGCCCGTGCGGGTGCTGAAGATGCCTGCCTGCGCTTGCAGGAGCAAGGGGCCGATGTGTGTCTGTTGTTGTGTGGGTTGTGGCTGGAACAGCGCGGGGTCGCGCTGGAGCCCGGACGCGTACAGGCGCTGCGAACAATCGCCGAGCCCTGGCAGGCAGATGTCGTGCAGCCCTTGCGCAGGGTGCGCAAACAATGGCGTTGCATGGCACAGCAGGATGTGGAGCTGGGGTCGTTGCGCGAGCAGGTCAAAGCCCTGGAACTGGAGGCCGAACGGCAGTTGCTATTGCGTCTGGAGGCACTGGCACAGCGTTGGCCAGCGGGGGAGCACGCCACAGATCAGGCATGGCTTGAAGCACTGGCGACCGAAGCCGCCCACTTCGACCACGACGCGCTGCATCAGCTGCGCGTCGCGGCCACCGGCACTTAGGAAGCGCTGGTTGGGGTGGTACCTGGCACTACCGGAGCAGGCGTGCTGCTGGCCGGTGCCGGGGTAGCAGCTGGAGCTGCCGGTGAAGCGGGGGTCGCGGGCTTTGCAGCAGCAGGTTTGGCGGCTGGCTTAGCGGCTGGTTTTGCAGCAGCAGGTTTGGCAGCTGGCTTGGCGGCTGGTTTTGCAGCAGCAGGTTTAGCTGCTGGCTTGGCGGCTGGTTTCGCAGCAGCGGGTTTGGCAGTTGGCTTGGCGGCTGGTTTTGCAGCAGCAGGTTTAGCAGCTGGCTTGGCGGCTGGTTTTGCAGCAGCGGTTTTAGCAACTGGCTTAGCGGCTGGTTTTGCAGCAGCAGGTTTGGCAGCTGGCTTGGCGGCTGGTTTCGCAGCAGCAGTTTTAGCGGCTGGCTTGGCGGCTGGTTTCGCAGCAGCAGTTTTAGCGGCTGGCTTGGCGGCTGGTTTCGCAGCAGCAGTTTTAGCGGCTGGCTTGGCGGCTGGTTTTGCAGCAGCGGTTTTAGCAGCTGGCTTGGCGGCTGGTTTTGCAGCAGCAGTTTTAGCGGCTGGCTTGGCGGCTGGTTTTGCAGCAGCGGTTTTAGCAGCTGGCTTGGCGGCTGGTTTCGCAGCAGCAGTTTTAGCAGCTGGCTTGGCGGCTGGTTTTGCAGCAGCGGTTTTGGCCACTGGCTTGGCGACCGATTTTGCAGGCGCTTTTTTAGCAGCAGGCTTGGCCGCAACTTTAGCCGAAGCCTTGGCAGCAACTGCCTTGGCCGGTGTACGAGTGCTCAACACTTTAGCCACTGCTTCTTTCACACGACCAACGCCCTGGGCCAGTTTCAGGCTCTCTTGGGCATCACGCTTGAGTTGAAGGATGTAGGTGCGGGTTTCGGATTGACGATCCTTCAGGGCATCGAGCAAGTCCTCAAGTTCTTTGACAGCGCCCTTGGCTTTGGTTTGCGCCTTGGCTTTGCCGGCAGTCGCGGCGTCTTGCAGTTTGGTGCGGGATTTATGCAGTTTTTCTTGAGCCTTACCGCGTTGCTTTTCCAGCTTGGCGAGCAATTTCTCTGCATCAGCCAAGGCTTGGGAGCAAGCACTTTCCAAATGTTCGAGCAGGCTGCCCGAGAGTTGTTGGAGCAAGTGCAACGGGGTATTAACAGGCTTCTGTTTGGCCGACATGGTTTACCTCCTGGCTGACGTGGGTGCGGCTCATACTAGCCCTCTGCTCTTACCGCCGCTAGGGCATGTTGACAGTATCGAATGCGTTGCGTTGCACCGCACAAAAATTCTTATCGATATAACGAAAAACCACTCCATTCTTTACCCCTCCACACTGGCATAATCCACCGCACTTTCGGCTGGAGAATACCCATGTCGCGTTACCTTTTTTTCATCCTGGGTTTGTCGTTTTCAGTGGCCAACGCGAGTGAGCCAGCAGCGTCCAAAGACAGCCACGACCTGGCCTACAGCCTGGGCGCCAGCCTTGGCGAACGCCTGCGCCAGGAAGTCCCCGACCTGCAGATCCAGGCCTTGCTCGACGGCCTCAAGCAAGCCTATCAAGGCAAGCCCCTGGCCCTGGATGACGCACGCATCGCTCAGATCCTCGCCCAACACGAAGCGCAAGCCAGCAGCGAGGCACAAGTGCCGCAAAGCGAAAAGGCTCTCGCCGCCGAACAACAATTTCTGAGCACGGAAAAAGCCAGGAGCGGTGCGCGCGAATTGGCAGACGGTATCTTGTTCACGGAGTTGGCCCCTGGAAGCGGGAAAAAGCCAGGCGCCAATGATCGGGTGCAGGTGAAGTACGTGGGGCGATTGCCGGATGGGACGGTTTTCGACCAGAGCACGCAGCCCCAATGGTTTCGCCTGGACAGCGTGATCAGCGGCTGGCAAAGCGCGCTGCGACAGATGCCGGTAGGCGCAAAATGGCGCCTGGTGATTCCTTCTGCACAGGCCTATGGCGCAGACGGTGCGGGCCAGTTGATCGCACCTTACACACCGCTGGTTTTCGAGATTGAGCTGCTCGCAACCGGTGCCTGAGCCCAACGAAAAACGGTGCGCCATGCGCACCGTTTTTTGTCTTGCCGCTGAGGCTCAGGCCTGGGTTGCAGGCTCTTCCTTGTGGGCGTTGTGCAGCACTTCGATCAAGCAGTCTTCCAGTTCGAAACGCTCATGGAGCAGGGCACCCAGCTCTTTGAATTTCGCGGCAACGCACTTGCCCTCGTCGCAAAGGTCGTTAAACGCCAGGAGCTTTTCGGTGATGACATCAATGCGCGGGTAAATAGTCTCGGCCAAATCCAGGCCACGCTGGTCATCGAAGGCCTCGGCCTCCTTGGTCAGTTGCTCATAGACCCCGAAGTGCCCCGCCGAGACGTAGTCCACCAAGACACCACAGAACTCCTGCAGAGGCTTGCGGTTCTCAGCCAGCGCTTCAGGCTTCTCACCCAGAGCATCAAAGGCCCGAACCAATTCGTGACGTGCCTTCAACCAGCTGTCGATCAGCTTATGCACACCACCCCAGCGTTCCTGAGCATTCTGACAACTTTCCAACATGATGATCTCTTCCCTTATGGGCGGTGCCGCTTTCACCCGCGCGATGCGTCGAGGATAAAGCGGCAAGCGGACAACGCCGCATCGAACAAACTGTTTCAATAACGCGTGCGGGCCAGATTATGCCCCCACGACTATGGCTTCAAGGTACGCAGACCAGAAAGTTCATACAAGTGTTTAATCCCATCCTACGAACCAACCCAGCCAGTCAGTGCTTCACAAACCGTAGATTCTGACCGGGTAACAGTCGGGAAAACTGCGTCACCCCCAGTAGGAGCATGGCCACGAAGAACAGCAGGCTCCACTCCGGGATGCTCAGGTCAAACAACGTCCAGTTGATTTCCACACAGTCGACAGTGCCCTTGAACGCCAACTGCAGGGCTTGCCCCAGCGACAGGTTTTCGATCATGTATTCCAGGCTTGGCCAGCAGTTGGGAACCTGGTCAGGCGGGATGTTCTGCAATAGCACCTGGCGCACCGCTGTCACTGCGCCGAGCAACGCACAGCCCATGCTCGCCGCCCAGTACAGGTAGATGCCCACGCGCCTGGGGCCGTGGATCGCCGCTATGAAGTTGATCAGGGTGAACACCGCCAGCAGGCTGCGCTGGATCAGGCATAGGAAACAAGGCCGCAAAAGAGCCCCGTATTCCAGGTAAAACGACGCGCCCAACGTCAGCACACCGGCCATGAACGCCAGGAAGAACAAGGAGCGTGAAGGGGCCAAAGACATTGTTTATCCGTAACGCAAGAGATAGGTCGTTACGGTAGAGGAAAGACCTTACCCCTTTCAATACGCGCTGGAGCAGACACTTCCGCGAGATCGCAGGGATATCCCGTCAGAGGGCAGGTAACTTTACGTGGTGCCCTGTGGGAAACCACCTCAAGCCCCTGAATCCGCAAAACCGAGGGATTTTGAAGGACTGGTTGCCAGATACTTCTGAGCCAGCCCTTCAAAACATCCTACGTCAGACCCGTGCAGGCACCGGTAGCGGTGAAGCCAGCAGGCGGCTGTCCAACAGCCCCAGGCCCTCCTGGAACAGTTGATTACTGCGCTCGGTATCACCCAGCTGCGCGAGCAATCGCGCCAACTCGGCACAGGCCTCGGGGTTGCGTTGAACCTGCAGGCTGCTTTCCAGATAGTCCCGTGCCTTGCCCCACAAACTGTTTTGCAGGCAGAGCCGACCCAGCGTCAGCAACAAACTGGCATCGCCCAGATGGTCCTTGAGCCAGCCTTCGGCGAACTTCAACTGCCGTGCCGGATCGCCACCGCGCAGCAGGCCATACAACCGGATCAGGTGACTGTCGTAGCCGCGCTTGAGCGCAACACGCAAAGCCTCTTCGGCCTTGGCATCGGCGCCCAGTTGGCGCAACTGTTCGGCATAGGCCAGTACCAGTTGGGGCTCCTGGCGCTGGGCCGAGGTCAATTGCTGCCAGGCCCGCTCAAGGGACTGCAGGCCGGCCTCACCATGCTCTTCACGCTGGACGGCCAGGCTCAGGTTTTCACCCCAGGCCCGGCGCTCCAGATCCGCCAGCTCGGTGGCTGGCAGCACTTTATCCTTGCGCAGCTCCGGCAAGAGCCGGATCACCGAGGACCAGTCACCACGCTGCTGGTGCAGGCGCTGCAGCTGGCGCAATACCTGGGCGTTGTGCGGATGGCGCTCATGCATGGCCTGCAGCGTCACGAGGGCTGCGTCCGTGTCGCCACGGTCCATCTGCAACTGTGCGTGGCTCAAGGCAATCGCCAGCTCGGCCTGGGGCTGACGCTCCAGGGCACGCTCCAACAGGCTGTCGGACTCTTCATAGCGCCCCTGCTCGTTGGCCGCCCGGGCCGCTCCGAGGTAGTACAGCAATGGCTGGCGTTCGGCTTCCGCCGCACGGTGCAGGTGCCGCTCGGCACTGGCCCAGCGGCCTTCCGCCAGGTCCATCTGCCCCTGCTCGATAGCCACCTGCACCCGCCGGCTGCGATTGCGCCGCGACCAGGGATTGACCACGCCACCCGAAGTCGTCACCAGGCCCAGCAGCACCCGCAGCAGATAGATCGCCAGGCCGACGACAAACACTGCCACCAGGGTCGACCACAGGCCGGACTCATAATGCAGCACATGGGGATAGCTGATCAGCACATAACCGGTGTGTTTCGAGATGCCCACCGCCAGCGCCAGAGCGAGGGCAATGGCCAGCACCAGGACCACATAGAAACGCTTCATCGGCTTTACTCCTGGGTCGCCGGCTTACCGGCGGAAGCCTTGGCTTCGTCGGCAGACAGATGGCGGCGTTCAAGGTAAGCCTGCACCGCAGACAAACTCGCGGCGAGGTCCGGGGTCACCACCGACACGGCCTTGGACTCAAGCTCGGCAATACGCGCCAGCATGGCCTGGCTTTGCGGGTTGTCTTGGTTGAAGTTGCCCTGCAATACGCTGCGCGCCTCGCCCAGCGCCCGAGCGTACACCGCCGGTTCGCCATTGAGTGCGGCCCATTGCGCCTGCTCCAGCGCCAGGCTCAGGGCCAGGCGCACCTGGTTCAGGCCTTGGCCTGCCAGCAATGGGCGGATGTTGTCATCGGGGTTGAAATCGATACGGAAGTAGCGCGAGATCTGCTCCCACCATTGGCTCCAGCGACTGTCAGTGTCGGTGCTCGGACGGCCCTGGGGGCTCTCTTGCAACTGATATTCCGGGGACACGGCGGCCAGTTGCACCACCTGGTCACGCAGCGCCGCCAGTTGCAGGTACAACCCGGTGCGGTCGGGCTGCTCAACGCTGCGCAAGGCCGCCAGGCTCTTGGCCAACTGCTCGCGGGCGGCGTAGGAACCCGGATCGCTCTGCTCACGCAGGATCTCATCGGCGCCCTGCACCAGCGCCTGGGCACTGTTGATGTCCTGCAACGCTGACAAGCGCAGGCTGGCCAGGCGCAGCAGATGCTCGGCCTCGGCCAGGCGCCAGTCCTTGCGGCTGGCCCCCAGGACGGTTTCCAGACGCTGGTTCAGGCGCTGTTGGTCGCCCTGCAGTTGCGCCACCAGGCGCCGGCGTTCTTCCAGTTCATCAGCACCCGGCAATTGCGCCAGGCGTGCGGCCAATTGCTGCTGCGCCTGCTGGATGCCCTGGGATTGTTCATCCAGGGTGCGCACCTGCACCAACTGTTGCTGGCTGCTCGTTTGCAAGGCCCGGACCTGCCAGAGCCCCCAACCGCCTGCCGCAACACCCGCGGCGCCAAGCAGCAAAGCAAAGACCGCCAGGCCGTTGCCACGGCGAGGCGTAGTGACCGGGGTCTCAACAGGCGCATCAAGCGCGGGCTGAGCTTCATCTTTAGGCAAGGCTGTTTCGCTCACGTGTCCATCCTTTGCGTTATTAGAGAGTGGGAACGGGCTGGCTCCGTAACGCCACTAGCAAAGCCGCGGCACTGGCACCGCGGCAATCCACAACTTTTTTCGCGCCCGCAGCCCGGGCCATTTCGGCAACTCGTGGGCTGGGCACGAACAACGGCAACTGTGCCACGCGTGGCCAATCGGCACCGGCGAGGCCATGCAGATGCAAAAAACCCTGCCCACTGCTGACCACCAGGCCGTTCAAGCGTTCCACATCAATGCGCTGGGTGAGCACATCCGGGTCGTAGGTCGGCAAAAACCGACGATACAACTCCAGATAATCGACACTAGCACCTTGGCCGCGTAAACGCTCAGCCAGCAACTCTCGCCCCCCTTGCCCACGCAGGATCAATACGCGCGCACCGTCAACAGCGACAGCCTCGCGCAACCTGGGCAATTCAAGCAAGGCCTCGCTGTCGTCCCCAACCTCGGGGTAGCTCACATCCAGGCCATGGTCAGCCAGAACCCGGGCCGTTGCCGCGCCGACGCTGAACCACGGCAGGGTCGGCACCGCTGGGGCGAACTGATCGAGCAACTGCAGCGCCCGGCGCGCGGCCGGCTTGCTCACCACGATCACCGCGCAATAGCGGTCCAGGCGCTGAAAAACCGCCTGGTGCTCGGCGGTGATGGGCAATGGTTGGGTTTCCAGCAACGCCAGGCTGCTGCTGAAGATACCGGCTTCGGACAACGAGGCCGCCAGGGCTGCCGATTCTTCGGCAGGCCGCGTCAGCAGCACACGCCAACCGGTCACTGCGGACCGGCCTCGCCATAGACTTTTTGCAGAATGGCGCCGGCGCCTTTTGCCAGGAGTTCTTCGGCAACCTGCACGCCCAGGCTCGCAGCCTCGGTTTGTGGCCCGCGGGTTTCAGCCGTGAGCAGCAAACCGCCGTCGGGATCACCCACCAGGCCGCGCAGCCAGAGGTTGTCACCCTCAAGGACCGCGTAGCAGGCAATCGGCACCTGGCAGCCACCGTTGAGGTGCTTGTTCAGGGCGCGCTCGGCGGTGACCCGCACTTCGGTTGGCTGGTGATCGAGAGGTTTGAGCAGCGCCTGGATTTCCAGGTCTGCGGTGCGGCATTCGATACCGACGGCACCCTGGCCTCCAGCCGGCAGGCTGTCTTCGACGCTGATGGCAGAGGTGATGCGCTCTTCAAAGCCCAGGCGAATCAGGCCAGCGGCCGCCAGGATAATCGCGTCGTACTCGCCGGCATCCAGCTTGGCCAGGCGGGTATTGACGTTGCCCCGCAGGAAGCGGATCTGCAAGTCCGGGCGACGGGTCAGCAACTGGGCCTGGCGACGCAGGCTGGAGGTGCCGACGATGCTGCCCTGCGGCAGTTCATCAAGGGAGGCGTAGGTATTGGACACGAAGGCATCGCGCGGGTCTTCACGCTCGCAGATGCAATACAGGCCCAGACCTTGGGGAAAGTCCATCGGCACGTCTTTCATCGAGTGCACGGCGATGTCGGCTTCATTCTCCAGCAGAGCGGTTTCCAGCTCCTTGACGAACAAGCCCTTGCCACCGATTTTCGACAGCGGCGAGTCGAGCAGCTTGTCGCCACGACTGACCATGGGCACCAGGGACACCGTGAGCCCCGGATGGGCTTGCTCAAGGCGGGCTTTGACGTATTCGGCCTGCCACAAGGCCAGGGCGCTTTTACGGGTGGCGATGCGGATTTCGCGAGAGGACATGGATCAATCCGTACTGAATAGATACGGCAGATAATAACAGCTCAGGCACAAGCGCCTTGATTTGAATCAGCAAGTGCGGGGCCTCCCTGGCCGCTGCGCACCGGGATTCGGGGCATGCAGGTCGCTACAGCCCTCGGGCTAAAGCTGCTGCATCATCTTGCGTACGCCTGCGACATGGCGCCGGCTGACGATCAACGCGTCGCCGTTGAGCCCTTTGAGGAACAACTGAAAATGCCCCAGGGGCGTGCGTTGCAGGCGTTCGATACGCTCGCGGGCCACCAGCGCGTTGCGGTGGATACGCACGAAGCGCTCGCCAAATTCGTCTTCCAGGGCCTTGAGTGGCTCATCGAGCAGCACTTCACCGTGCTCGTGGCGCAAGGTCACGTACTTGTGATCGGCAATGAAATAAATCACCTGGTCCACGGGAATCAGCTCGATCCCCTTGCGGGTCCTCGCGCTGATATGGCTGCGGGGGCCATTGCCACTTTGCGCCGCAGGCTGGGTCAGGGCAGCAAGCTGCACGCGATTGGGCCGCTCGGCCTTCTTCAACGCCTTGAGCAGCGCTTCGGCCGATACCGGCTTGGCCAGGAAGCTGACGCCGCTTGCCTCCAGGGTCTCGGAGGAGAACTCCTCGTCGGTTGCGCATAACACCAGCGCCGGCGGCGACTCGCGCTCGCTCAAGCGGGCGGCGACCTGCAACCCATCAAGGCCAGGCATACGGATATCAAGGAGCACCACGTCCGGCTTGAGGCTTTCGATCAAGGCCAATGCCTCGTCGCCACTGGACGCGCTCGGTTCAAGGGCAGTGTATCCCTCGAGCTCACTGACCATACGGCTCAGTCGCTCGCGGGCTTGGGGTTCGTCATCAACGATCAGGACATTCATATTGCGCTGGATTCCTGCGTGAGTCTCGCACAAGGATAGCGTAGACAGGTGCGGTGACTTCCGTCACGGCGATCCACGCTAAGACTAGCGTGAGCGGCAAAAAGTGCCCCGAGAGCGACACCAATATTTAACCGGACCTGTTCAATACCGCCCAAAACCCGATACCGCAGGGCATCGTCATAGGGTTTGCTGATACTCAATATGAACACCCCCTCTACTTTAAGGTTAGCCTGGAGTTCGACCTCATTGCCTGGCATTGGTGCACTGCACCCCTGTCAGTGCAACTGTAGACGCTCACGAAGACGACATTGCTCAATCGTCAAATATCGTTTCAATAAACATCCTTTGTTTACCTCAGGATCCGGTCGGGTGAAACCCCCGCTTTCACTCCCGCCTCCAGTCTCATCCCGGACGCGGCCAACGGCAAGGCACTTTGCCATCCATCAAACAAATAAAAATGCCGACGCGGCGTATCAACGCCTCCACGGGCAACCCTGTTATTATCGGCGGCACACTTTCATGCCTCTTTTAAGCAGATCACGAGCGAATCCATGAGCACCGACAAGACCAATCAGTCCTGGGGCGGCCGCTTCAGTGAGCCCGTCGACGCCTTCGTCGCGCGCTTCACCGCCTCCGTCAATTTCGACCAGCGCCTCTATCGCCACGACATCATGGGCTCGATCGCCCACGCCACCATGCTGGCCAAGGTCGGCGTGCTGACCGATGCCGAGCGCGACAGCATCATCGATGGCCTGACCACCATCCGTGGCGAAATCGAGGCCGGCACCTTCGACTGGCGCGTGGACCTTGAAGATGTGCACATGAATATCGAGGCGCGCCTGACCGACCGCATCGGCGTGACCGGCAAGAAGCTGCACACCGGGCGTAGCCGCAACGACCAGGTCGCTACCGATATCCGCCTGTGGCTGCGTGATGAAATCGACCTGATCCTGGGCGAAATCACCCGCCTGCAAAAAGGCCTGCTGGAGCAGGCCGAGCGTGAATCAGACACCATCATGCCCGGCTTCACCCACCTGCAGACCGCGCAGCCCGTGACCTTCGGCCACCATCTGCTGGCCTGGTTCGAAATGCTCAGCCGCGACTACGAGCGCCTGGTCGATTGCCGCAAGCGCGCCAACCGCATGCCCCTGGGCAGCGCTGCGCTGGCCGGCACCACCTACCCGATCGACCGCGAATACACTGCGCGACTGCTGGGCTTTGACGCCGTGGGCGGCAACTCCCTGGACGGCGTGTCGGATCGTGACTTCGCCATCGAATTCTGTGCAGCGGCCAGTATTGCGATGATGCACCTGTCGCGCTTCTCCGAAGAACTGGTGTTGTGGACCAGCGCGCAGTTCCAGTTCATCGACCTGCCGGATCGCTTCTGCACCGGCAGTTCGATCATGCCGCAAAAGAAAAACCCCGACGTGCCGGAACTGGTGCGCGGTAAAAGTGGCCGTGTATTCGGTGCGCTGATGGGCCTGCTGACCCTGATGAAAGGCCAGCCCCTGGCCTACAACAAGGACAACCAGGAAGACAAGGAACCGTTGTTCGACGCCGCCGACACCCTGCGCGACTCGCTGCGCGCATTTGCCGACATGATCCCGGCGATCAAGCCCAAGCACGCGATCATGCGTGAAGCGGCCCTGCGCGGTTTCTCCACCGCCACTGACCTTGCGGACTACCTGGTGCGCCGTGGTCTGCCGTTCCGTGACTGCCATGAAATCGTCGGGCATGCGGTGAAATACGGCGTGGATACCGGCAAGGACCTGGCGGAAATGAGCCTGGAAGAACTGCGCCAGTTCAGTGACCAGATCGAACAGGATGTGTTTGCAGTGCTGACCCTGGAAGGTTCGGTCAATGCCCGTAACCACATCGGCGGCACCGCACCGGCCCAGGTCAAGGCGGCAGTCGCACGCGGCCAGGCGCTGCTCGCCAGCCGCTGAAAGTATCGCAGGCAAGCTAGCTGCCACCTTTGACCGGGGCCTTCAATTCAACTCGGTCAACTGTGGAAGCACGCTTGTGTGGGAGCTGGCTTGCCTGCGATAGCATCACCTTAGTGTCACTGACACACCGAGGTGCCTGCATCGCGGGCAAGCCCAGCTCCCACACAAGCCCGCCCCCCCATTTACTACTTCTTCGCCGCGATCATCGCCATGAAGGCTGGCATCGCCGCCTCCTTGTCCGCCGCCACTCGCTGGGCGTTGGGCATGTCTTGCAGCCTCTTCAGCAAGGCCTTGGCCTTCGGAAGCTCAGCCAGCAAATCCAGGCCAAACAGCTTCCCACCGACGGCACACGCCAAGTCCACGCTGTACAGGAAGTACAAGTCGGCCAGCGTAAAACTCTCCCCCGCGACATACGGCGCAAACTTGCCGTGTCGCCCCAACGCCGCAATCCCCAACAGCAACTCGGCCCTGGACTTGTCCTTGATCGCCTCTGGCACCGCCATGCCAAAAAACGCCTCGGCATAACACGCGCGGGCTGGCAGTTCGATGTACAGCTCGATTTCCCGGCACAACGCCAACACCTGGGCGCGCTGGAATGCATCGCCCGGCAGCAGGGCCGGGCCCGACTGTGTCTGTTCGAGGTATTCGAGAATCACGCTGGTTTCGTTGATGAAGCCTTTCTCGACCTTCAGCACCGGCACCTTGCCGCGCGGGCTCACCGCCAGGGCTTCAGCGGTTTGCCCGGCATAAAACGGCACTTCTTCAAAGGGCAGGCCCTTTTCCAGGAGCGCCAGTTTGACCATGTTGTAGTAGTTACTGACCGAAAATCCGTAGAGCTTGAGCATCACAAAGCCTCCAGGCCGTGCAGGGGTTGGCTGGGTAGGTTATAGATCGTGACGCGCGGCCTGACCAGCAGCATCACCTGGCTGAATGGGGGTAGACTGGCGCCCTTTCCTGACAGGAGGCAGCCATGAGCGAGCCAACCGATATCGATAACGACGAAGAAGAGTTCGCCGAGTCCACCTTGACCCAGGCGATCGAAAACCAGATCGAAAGCGACAACCCGCCGGCGGCCAAGGCTACGTTCAACAAGCTGACCCTGGTGGGTTACGAGCGTGAAGACATCCTCAACCTGATGGCCCACGTGCTGGCCGTGGAAATCGACGCGATGCTGGAAACAGACCGCCCGTTCGATACCGATTGGTATGAAACGGCGCTGCGCGCACTGCCTGAGCTGCCGCCGGAAAAACAGTAGGTCCCTGGAACCGCCATCGCCGGCAAGCCGGCTCCTACAGGAGTGCGGCTTGCCTCCCCTGCGCCCATATCGCACTGGACAGTTCGCTCAAGTGCGTTCACCTTAGGCTCTGCTAGCGTCTGACAATTCCTAGAACGTCTGGAGTCCTTATGTCGTATACCCCTGAGTTGGTTGCCGAACTGGAAATCCTTGTACTTTTCCCCCTGGATAGCACCCATGAAGGTCTGAAAGTCCATCAGACTGCTGCTCCCACTGCCATTGCTGCTGCCAAACGCCTGCACACCAAAGGGCTGATCGACCAGCCAGATGGCGGCTACCTGACCAGCCTGGGCCGGGATGCTGCAGAGCAAGCGCAAACGTTGCTGACGATTCTGACCACCGCGACCACCAAAGAAGCTGCCTGACACTCCGTATCGCCCTCGGGATCCTCTGTTCACGGATTCCGCGGGCATTCCTGTGCGCGCGATAAAATTCTGACGCCAAAAACAAATTCCCCTTAAACCTCCTACGATTCTGTCTGTAAACTCCTACACGGCTGCCCACGCCGGGCCCTGCGAGCCGCTGAGTTCGACATGACCAGTACCCATGAAATCCGCCCTGACTTGGATGAAGGCATTGACCGCAAGGTACTGGCCCAACTGCGCTCGCGCTTCCTGACCCTCAATGCCGGCCGCATGGCCCGGGCCGTCGAAGGCCTGACGCCACGCCAGCAAAGCGTGTTGGCGCTGCTGCCGCTGTTTTTCCACGTCAATCACCCGCTGCTGCCGGGCTATGTCTCGGGCAGCACCCCGGCCGGGCTGGCGAATTTTGAACCCGAGGCCCAGGTCCTGGCCGAAGCCCAGCGCCTGACCCGCTCGTTTTCCTACAAACCACGCCACGGCAACCCGCCTACCCCGATCCACGGCCTGTTCCTGATGGGTAGCCTCGGCACGCTGGCCCAGGCCGACCAAAGCGATATGGACGTCTGGGTATGCCACGCCGACGACCTGAACGAGGCCGAGCTGGGTGAGTTGCGCAAAAAATGCCAACTGCTGGAGGCCTGGGCAGTGAGCATGGGCGCCGAAGCGCATTTTTTCCTGGTCGAGCCGAACCGCTTTGCACAAGGTGGCCGCGATACCCAGCTCAGTTCGGATGACTGTGGCACCAGCCAGCACTATCTGTTGCTCGACGAGTTCTACCGCACCGCCATCTGGCTGGCCGGGCGCACGCCGATCTGGTGGCTGGTGCCGGTCTACGAAGAAGCGCGGTACGCCGAATTTACCCACACGCTGATTTCCAAACGCTTTATCCGCGCCGACGAAACCCTCGACCTCGGGCACTTGGCCCATATCCCGCCGGGAGAATTTATCGGCGCCGGCCTGTGGCAGTTATTCAAGGGTATCGAGTCCCCGTACAAGTCCGTACTCAAGCTGTTGCTCACCGAGGTGTATGCCAGCGAACACCCCAAGGTGCAGTGCCTGAGCCTGCGCTTCAAACGCGCGGTGTTCGCCAACCAGCTGGATCTGGATGAGCTGGACCCCTATGTCGTGGTCTACCGTCGCATCGAAGAATATCTGCGCGGGCGCAACGAGCCCGAACGCCTGGAACTGGTGCGGCGCAGCCTGTACCTGAAGGTCAGCCGCAAGCTCACCACCGGCCAGCGCACCATCGGTTGGCAGCGCGCACTGCTGGAACGCCTGGCCAATGAATGGGGCTGGGACCAGCGGCAACTGGCCCTGCTTGATAGCCGCAGCCAGTGGAAAGTGCGCCAGGTCGCATCCGAGCGCCGGGCCCTGGTCAATGAACTCAATTACAGCTATCGCTTCCTGACCCAATTCGCACGCACCGAACAGACCGTGAGCCTGATCAACAAGCGTGACCTCAATGTACTGGGTCGGCGCCTCTACGCGGCATTTGAACGCAAGGCCGGCAAAGTCGAATTCATCAACCCCGGGATTGCCCCGGACCTGGCCGAAGACACGCTGACCCTGGTGCATTCGCCCAACCGCAAGGAGCCAGGTCAGTTTCACTGGGGTTTGTACAACGGCAGCCTGACCGCCCTGGAATGGGAGCATTTTGCACCGATCAAACGCAGCCGTGACCTGCTGGAGATGCTCACCTGGTGCCATCGCAACGGCGTGATCGACAGCAGCACCCGCCTGGCCCTGCATCCGGGCAGCAGTGACTTGAGCGAATTCGAGCTGTTCAACCTGCTGGGCAGCTTGCAGCAGACCATCGCCCTGCCGTTGGCCACGGTGGATGAGGAGCATTTGCTGCGCACGGCGATACCCGATGAAGTGCTATTGCTGATCAACGTTGGGGTCGACCCGCTCAAGCACCATCGCGACCTGAATATCCTGATGACCACCGAGCGCACCGACTCCTTGAGTTATGCCGGCGTGCGGGAAAACCTGGTGCTGACCCTGGACCAGGTGACGCTCAACAGTTGGAACGAGGTGATGGTCAGCCGCTACGACGGCCCCCATGCCCTGCTCGACTGCCTGCGCGACTACCTCAACCAACTGCCGCGCAACCAACTGCCACGGCTGCGGGTCCGGTGTTTTTGCCACAACCGTGCGCAATTCATCGCGCAACGTGTAGAAGAGATTTTCGATACCGCGCAGAACCTGCAACTGAGCCAGCTCAACCACCGCTACCTGATCCAGGTACAACAGCACTATCACGTCATGGAGCTGGCGCCGGGGCAAGCCAATCATGTGTCGCTGCCCAGCCAGCAGGCGCTGGTGGACTATCTCAGCGAAGAATTGGCCAGCTACAGCCCGCTGCACCTGGATGCCATGGCCCTGGAAGACCACGACCTGGCAGCGTTGTTGCCCATGGGCCTGCCAGAATGTGTGCAGGTGTTCTACCGCATCAACGAGGGCTTTGCCGAGCTGTACGTACTCGACGAGTTCAATGCCCTTTGGCAACAGCGCCTGCCGTTTCATGATGAACAGAGCTTGTTGGCGCCGTTGCAGCGCTTCCTGCAATCGATCATCTATCGCCGCGACGCGCTGTCACCGCTGGACCCGCAGCAGCCATCAGGGGCCTTGCAGGTGCTGTATTACCAACTGTTGCCATCGGCAGGCGGCCGCGCCCGTCGGGTAGAGCCACGGCCTGCGCCACAGACTCCGGCCAACAAACCGTTCTATGACGTGCAGGCGATTATCGGCAAGGGTTCGCCAGGCCAGGTGGGGATTACCCTGTATTGCAATCAGCGGGAGTTTTCCGAACTGGAATTTGGCGACCAACTGTTTGCAGTGGTCGCCCAGGAGATCGTCGGGCAGCGTCGGGAAACCGAGCGCTATCGTTGCTACATCACCGACCTGGACCTGTCTGGCCTGCTCGGTGACGTCCAAAGCCCGAGCAATCTGTACCTGCGCTACAAGGCCGAGTTGGAACAGGCGCTCAACCAGGCCTTGAACCAGATTTAGAGCGTGAAGGCGCCGCCGTCTTTAGGCTGGCCTTCGACACTCAGCAACTCAAGCTTGAGGGTCTTGCCGCCCGGGGCCGGCCAATCGATATGCTGGCCAACTTGCAGGCCCAGCAACGCACTGCCCACCGGGGCCAGGATCGAGATTTTGCCTTCGTCGGCATTCGCCTCCTTGGGGTAGACCAGGGTCAGGTGATAGTCCTTGCCGCTGCTTTGCTCACGGCAATGCACGCTGGAGTTCATGGTCACGACGCCCGCAGGCACTTTATCGTGACCCACCACTTCGTCGGCACGATCGAGTTCGGCTTGCAAACGCTCGACCCCAGGAGATTCTTCGCCCAGACGTTCGATCAGTTGCTCAAGACGTTGCACATCGAGACGGGTGAGGATGATGGAAGGTGCAGTCATGATTGCGGCAGACTCCTTTTTTTCTGCACGAAAAAGCAAAACCCCGCCACTAAACGGCGGGGTTCTCACGGACCTCGATGAGTTGAGGTGTACCCGGACACTACCACAGCACAACAAATAAACAAGATGGGCCGGCCTGAAGGTCAGGCGCCAGCCTTGCGTTGCTCGGCCTGGGCGACGATCACGCGGCGCCGCTGATCGTCGGCGGAGCGCCATTCCCGGATGTCTTCCACGTGCCGGAAGCAGCCAAGGCAGACTTTTTGCTCATCCAGCCGACACAAACTGATACAAGGTGACGGCACAGCCGGGCTGACATTGCTGAACAGCGGCTTGGGCGGGCGGGCGGGAGCAGGCTGGGTCACGATCAGATCTCGTCGAAATCCAGCTCGACGCCGGCTTGTTCCAGGGTGATACGTGCAAGCATTTCACTCAACAGCTCGTCGCTGGTGTCGTTCGACCAGCGGTTTTCTTCTTCGTCATAGTCGAAGTGAAAACCTCCGGAGCGCGCCGCCAACCACAGCTGACGCAGCGGCTCTTGGCGGCTGAAGATCAATTGGCTGCCGTTCTCGAACTTGACGGTCAACACGCCTGCAGAATTTTCCAGATCCACGTCCAGGCCACTCTCGTCGAAAATATCCTCCAGCGCTTGCTGGGTCGCATCGACCAGGTCGTGAAAACGGGCTTCGGTCAAACTCATGGTGGGAACCTCAAAAAGTGTCTACTCACGCTCAAGCGCCGCACGATACGGAGGCGCCATCATGATTGCAAAGGATACCGATTTCATTCCCGTACGCCGCGTGAAATATCTCAGAGTGATGTAGGTCACTTCACGACATACACGGCAAAGCCCCGCCGGACGGGTGTCCCGGCGCATAGGCAAGCTGGCGGGTGGTCGGTATACTCGGGCGCAATTAATGCATATTCAAGGATTTAGCCATGAAGCGCCTGATCTCTTCCCTTGCTGCGCTCGTCGCGGTCGCTTGCCTCGTCAGTGCCTGTGGTCAAAAAGGCCCGTTGTACCTGCCTGATGACAGCAAAGACCCCAATGAACAGGCGCAAACGTCGCAATCCAAAGCGCACAAGCACGACACCAACTAAGGGAACATCATGGACGCTTTTAACTACCGGGACGGCGAGCTGTTCGCGGAAGGCGTGGCGCTGTCCGCGATTGCCGAACGCTTCGGCACCCCGACCTATGTCTACTCCCGTGCCCACATCGAAGCGCAATACCGCTCCTTCACCGACGCCCTCGATGGCGTACCGCACCTGGTGTGCTACGCGGTAAAGGCCAACTCCAACCTGGGTGTACTCAATGTCCTGGCGCGTCTGGGCGCTGGTTTCGACATCGTGTCCCGTGGCGAACTGGAGCGTGTCCTGGCGGCTGGTGGCCAGGCTGACAAAATCGTGTTCTCCGGTGTCGGCAAGAGCCGTGAAGACATGCGCCGCGCCCTGGAAGTGGGCGTGCATTGCTTCAACATCGAGTCCACCGACGAGCTGGAGCGCCTGCAAGTCGTAGCCGCCGAGATGGGCGTGCGTGCGCCGATCTCCCTGCGCGTCAACCCGGATGTGGATGCCGGCACCCACCCGTACATTTCCACCGGTCTCAAAGAGAACAAGTTCGGCATCGCCATTGCCGACGCCGAAGACGTGTACATCCGTGCCGCCCAGTTGCCGAACCTGGAAGTGCTGGGTGTGGACTGCCATATCGGCTCGCAACTGACCAGCCTGCCACCGTTCCTCGATGCCCTCGACCGTCTGCTGGCGTTGATCGATCGCCTCGGCGAGTGCGGCATCTACCTGCACCACATCGACCTCGGTGGTGGCGTGGGCGTGCGTTATCGCGATGAAGAGCCGCCGCTGATTGCCGACTACATCCAGGCCGTACGCGAGCGCACCGAAGGCCGCGACCTGACGCTGATGTTCGAGCCGGGCCGCTACATCATCGCCAATGCGGGCGTACTGCTGACCCAGGTCGAGTACCTCAAGCACACCGAATACAAGGATTTCGCCATCGTCGATGCGGCGATGAACGACTTGATCCGCCCGGCGCTGTACCAGGCCTGGATGAACGTCACCGCCGTGACGCCGCGTAACAGCGAAGCGCGCGCCTATGACATCGTCGGCCCGATCTGCGAAACCGGCGACTTCCTGGCCAAGGACCGTGAACTGGCCCTGGCAGAAGGCGATCTGCTGGCCGTGCACTCGGCCGGTGCCTATGGGTTTGTCATGAGTTCCAACTACAACACCCGCGGGCGTACTGCCGAAGTGTTGGTGGACGGTGATCAAGCGTTTGAAGTGCGTCGCCGCGAGACGGTAGCCGAGTTGTTTGCTGGCGAAAGCCTGCTGCCGGAGTAAGCCATGCTGCTGCGTTTTACCAAGATGCACGGCCTGGGCAATGACTTCATGGTCCTTGACCTGGTCAGCCAGCACGCGCACATCCTGCCCAAGCACGCCAAGCTGTGGGGCGACCGGCATACCGGCATCGGCTTCGATCAATTGTTGATCGTCGAGGCGCCGAGCAACCCGGAAGTGGACTTCCGTTACCGGATCTTCAACTCCGACGGTTCCGAAGTGGAGCAATGCGGCAACGGCGCGCGCTGCTTCGCCAGGTTTGTGCTGGACAAGCGCCTGACCGCCAAGCGGCAGATTCGCGTCGAGACCAAAAGCGGCATTATCGAGCTGGATATCCGCAGCGACGGCCAGATCAGCGTCGACATGGGCGCCCCGCGCCTGGTGCCGGCCGATATTCCGTTCCAGGCCGATGCCCAGGCGTTGAGTTATCCGCTGGAGGTCGACGGTACTGTGGTCGAAGTGGCCGCCGTGTCCATGGGCAACCCCCATGCGGTGCTGCGGGTCAACGACATCAACAATGCGCCGGTGCATGAGCTGGGGCCGAAGATCGAACATCACCCGCGCTTTCCGGCACGGGTCAACGTCGGCTTCCTGCAGGTCATCGACCGCTCCCGTGCGCAATTGCGCGTCTGGGAACGCGGCGCCGGGGAAACCCAGGCTTGCGGTACCGGTGCTTGCGCCGCCGCCGTGGCCGCGATCAGCCAGGGCTGGATGGATTCGCCACTGTTGATCGACCTGCCCGGCGGACGCCTGTCCATCGAATGGGCAGGCCCAGGCCAACCGGTGAAGATGACCGGCCCGGCATCCCGTGTATACGAAGGACAGGTCCGTCTATGAGAGCGACTCGCCAATGACCGATAAGCCCCAGGCACCCGCCAAGCAGCCCGAAGGATCCCCTTGCGAAAGCCTGGAGGCAGCGGCCGTCGCCGCTTACCTGGAGGCTAACCCGGACTTCTTCGTCGAACACGACGAGCTGCTCCCGGCCCTGCGTATCCCTCACCAGCGCGGCGATACCGTGTCGTTGGTAGAACGGCAGATGAAAATCCTGCGCGAGCGCAACATCGAAATGCGCCATCGGCTTTCGCAGTTGATGGACGTGGCCCGTGACAACGACCGCCTGTTCGACAAGACCCGCCGCCTGATCCTGGCGCTGCTGGATGCTGGCAGCCTGGAAGACCTGACCATTGCCGTCGAAGACAGCCTGCGCCAGGACTTCCAGGTGCCGTTTGTCAGCCTGATCCTGTTCAGTGACAACCCGATGCCGGTCGGGCGCTGGGTCAAGGGCAGCGAGGCGCAAACCGCCATTGGTGGCCTGCTGTCAGAAGGCAAGACCATCAGCGGCACTCTGCGCGAGCATGAGCTGGACTTCCTGTTTGGCGAAGACCAGCGCGTGCAGATCGGCTCGACTGCCGTGGTCGCTCTCAGCCATCAGGGCTTGCACGGCGTCCTCGCCATCGCCAGCCGTGATCCGCAGCACTACAAAAGCACCGTCGGCACCCTGTTCTTGACCTACATTGCCGAAGTGCTGAGCCGTAGCCTGCCGCGCTTTACCACCGCCCTGCGCGCGGTGCGCTAGCCATGGAACGACAACTGGACGCCTACTGCGCTCACCTGCGCAGCGAGCGCCAGGTGTCGCCCCATACGCTGGAGGCTTATCGGCGGGACTTGAACAAGGTCCTGGCCTTCTGCGAGAAACAACAGATCGGTAGCTGGAAGGCCCTCGATATCCAGGGCCTGCGCAGCCTGATTGCCCGCCTGCACCAGCAAGGCCAATCCTCCCGCAGCCTGGCGCGCCTGCTGTCGGCGGTGCGCGGCCTCTATCACTACCTCAACCGCGAAGGCCTGTGCGACCACGACCCGGCCAACGGCCTGGCGCCGCCCAAGGGTGAACGTCGCCTGCCCAAGACCCTGGATGCCGATCGCACCCTGCAATTGCTCGATGGCGCGGTCGAGGATGACTTCCTGGCGCACCGCGACCAGGCGATCCTGGAGCTGTTCTACTCTTCGGGCCTGCGCCTGTCGGAGCTGACCAGCCTCAATCTCGATCAGTTGGACCTGGCCGACGGCCTGGTACAAGTGCACGGCAAAGGCAGCAAGACCCGCGTGCTGCCCATCGGCAAAAAAGCCCGCGACGCCCTGCTGATATGGCTGCCCCTGCGGGCCTTGAGCAATCCGCCGGACGATGCGGTGTTTGTCAGCCAGCAAGGCCGACGCCTCGGGCCACGGGCCATTCAGTTACGGGTCAAGGCCGCCGGCGAGCGGGAACTGGGGCAGAACCTGCATCCGCACATGCTGCGGCACTCCTTTGCCAGCCACCTGCTGGAATCGTCACAAGACTTGCGCGCCGTACAGGAACTGCTCGGCCACTCGGATATCAAGACCACCCAGATCTACACCCACCTGGACTTCCAGCATCTGGCGACGGTGTACGACAGCGCCCACCCAAGGGCCAAACGCATTAAAGGCGGCGACTCATGAGCATCAAGCTAATCACCTTCGACCTGGACGATACCCTGTGGGATAACGTCCCCGTCATCATCAGCGCCGAAGCATCGATGCGCCAATGGCTGGCAACCCATGCGCCCAAGGTCGGCGACCTGCCCCTGGAGCATTTCGCCAGCCTGCGCCAGCAGGTGCTGCAGCGTCATCCCGAGCTCAAGCACCGGATCAGCATCCTGCGCCACCGGGTGCTGATGCATGCCTTTGAAGAGGCCGGTTATGCACAACCGCAAGCCACGGAGATGGCCGATGTGTGTTTTGAAGCTTTCATTCACGCGCGGCACCAACTCACGGTGTTCCCGGAAGCCGAGCCGATGCTTCAAGCCCTGCGCCAGCACTTCCTGCTGGGGGTGATCACCAATGGCAATGCCGACGTACAACGCGTGGGCCTGGCAGATTACTTCCACTTTGCCCTGAGGGCCGAGGATATCGGCATCCCCAAGCCAGATGCGCGATTGTTTGAGGAAGCGTTGCAGCGAGGCGGGGTGGAGGCCAGTGCGGCAGTGCACATCGGCGACCATCCAGGTGATGACATTGCCGGCGCGCAGCAGGCGGGGTTGCGAGCGGTGTGGTTCAACCCGACTGGCAAGGCCTGGACAGGCGATAAGTTGCCGGATGCGCAGATTCGTAGCCTGACCGAGCTGCCCTCACTGCTCCACAGCTGGAAATAACTGTAGGAAATAGAGTCGCCCATGAAAAAGCCCGCAGCGACGGCGGGCTTTTTCAGCAAGCAAGTCACCGACCTCAGATAGGACGGCTGCCGTACTTGTTATCCGGCTTCTTCGGTGGATCTGCCACCACGTTAGCCTCGACTTCCTGAACTTTGCCACCTTTGGCGAGGAACTCTTCCATCGCACGGGCCAGCGCATCGCGCTCTTTGTTCTTGGCCTCGACGCTCGGCAGTTCGTCTACCGAAACGGCAGCCTTGGCCTTGCCTTTGGCGGCCGGAACAGGTGCGTCATCGCCACCGTCGTCGTCAGCAACGTCTTCCGATGCCGCTTCAAGACCTTCTTCGGTGTCGTCTTCGTCACCTACTTCCAGTTCGTCGTTTTCCAGATCATCGTCGCTCATGTTCTACCTCATGACTTGCGAAAAGCAGATTAGTTATAGCCCAGCTTCACCATCTGTCGAAGGCTGCCGGAAAAAAATCAACGTCCACCGGATAACCAGTGGCTTATGCCCCGTCACCCTGCAAGGTACCGAGGACTTTACGAGCACCGCCATGATCACGCTGCTCGCCCAGATAAACGCGTTGCCATGTGCCCATTGCCAAGTGGCCGGCCTTGACCGGCAAACTCAGTTGGCGACCTGATAGGTTGCCCTTGAAAGGACCCGGGGCTTGGCCCACAGGGTAATCAGGGTCTGCCGCCGTATACAGTTCTGCGCCCATCGGCGCGCATTCTAGCGCGCTCTGGGAAAAAACAAAGTGCCGAATACGCCTACATGCCTGTAAGACATTCGCACAGTGAAAACTGCCTTGTGGATCCGATCACAAACTCGCCACAAAAAATCTCACAAGCCTTCACCCCAGGCAAATACCAGACAAAAAAATGCCCGGCAAGCCGGGCAAGTTTTTTCATAGGTTCTTACAAGTTGTAGCCGCGTTCGTTGTGTTCCGCCAGGTCCAGGCCAACGGCCTCTTCCTCTTCAGTCACACGCAGGCCGATGGTCAAGTCCAGCACCTTGAGAATCACAAAAGTCACGATACCGGTGTAGATCACGGTAAAGCCGACGCCCTTGGCCTGGATCCAGACCTGTGCAGCAATATCGGTCACTGTGCCGAAGCCACCCAGGATCGGCGCCGCGAATACGCCGGTGAGAATTGCCCCGACAATCCCGCCCACGCCGTGTACACCGAAGGCATCCAGGGAGTCATCGTAGCCCAGCTTGCGTTTGAGGCTGGTGGCGCAGAAGAAGCAGATCACACCCGAAGCCAGGCCGATCACCAGGGCGCCCATCGGGCCCACGGTACCGGCGGCCGGCGTAACGGCCACCAGGCCGGCAACCACACCGGAGGCGATGCCCAGGGCGCTTGGTTTGCCGTGGGTGATCCACTCAGCGAACATCCAGCCCAGTGCCGCAGCAGCGGTGGCGATCTGGGTCACCAGCATCGCCATGCCGGCCGTGCCGTTGGCCGCTGCAGCGGAGCCGGCGTTGAAGCCGAACCAGCCGATCCACAGCATTGCCGCACCGATCAGGGTGTAGCCCAGGTTATGCGGGGCCATCGGCGTAGTCGGGTAGCCTTTACGCTTGCCGAGCACGATGCACGCCACCAGGCCAGCCACACCGGCGTTGATGTGCACCACGGTGCCGCCAGCGAAGTCCAGCACGCCCCAGTCCCACATCAGGCCGCCGTTGCCGCTCCAGACCATGTGCGCGATTGGCGCATAGACCAGGGTGAACCAGATGGCCATGAACAGCAGCATGGCGGAGAACTTCATGCGCTCGGCGAATGCACCGACGATCAGCGCCGGGGTGATGATCGCAAAGGTCATCTGGAAGGTGATGAACACCGCTTCCGGGAACAGCGCCGCAGGGCCAGTAATGCTGGACGGTGTGACACCCGCCAGGAACGCCTTGCCCATCCCGCCGAAGAAGGAGTTGAAGTTGACGACGCCCTGCTCCATGCCGGTGGTGTCGAACGCAATGCTGTAGCCGTAGACGACCCACAGGATGCTGATCAGACCGGTAATGGCGAAGCACTGCATCATCACGGAAAGAATGTTTTTGGAGCGGACCATGCCGCCGTAGAACAGCGCGAGGCCGGGGATGGTCATGAACAGCACCAATGCGGTGGCTGTCAGCATCCAGGCGGTGTCGCCGGAGTTGAGGACTGGAGCCGCCACTTCGTCTGCCGCCATGGCCAGGCTGGGCATTACGATGGACAACAGGGCTCCTAGCCCTGCGAATTTACGCAGAGTCATATTGTTTTCTCCTGGGGCGTTGGGGTTTGGCGGCTTAGATTGCGTCGGTATCGGTTTCGCCGGTACGGATGCGAATAGCCTGTTCCAGATTGACCACGAAGATCTTGCCGTCACCGATCTTGCCGGTGTTGGCCGCCTTGGTTATCGCCTCGATAACCCGATCAAGATCCTTGTCGTCAATGGCGACATCAATCTTCACCTTCGGCAGGAAATCGACTACATATTCCGCGCCGCGATACAGCTCGGTATGACCCTTCTGCCGACCGAAGCCTTTGACCTCAGTGACGGTAATGCCCTGCACGCCGATCTCGGACAGTGACTCGCGTACATCGTCCAACTTGAACGGCTTGATGATGGCAGTGACTAGCTTCATGAAAACTCTCTCCCGAATTGGTGGACTTGCCCCAGGAAAACAAACCCGTCTCAAGTCTAAGCGCAGTGCCTGGCTTTGTAACGCATCGTCGCCTTGGCAATTGCCTTTGCGACGCCAGCTAACCGTTGGTGACGAAACAAGTACCCTGGTCCGTCAGCGCACTGCATTCGTCACAGCGACTGCATCAGTGCATGGGTCATGATCGTCTAAGCAGAAACCTTGCCAGCTCCGTAAAAATCACTGAAATCAATCCGTTGCCCGCTTACATACGCCCATGGGCCTGCGCCGCGGCCTGGATACGCACAAAAACGGTGCACGCCCATTCGGGCCGATGCGCGAAAAGCGTGCGTAGATCACCTTGAAAAGACTGTAGGCGCTGCGTGATACACTGCCGGCCAACTGTTTTCCGGAATGTTTCCCATGCTCGCGCCCAAAGACCTCCTCGACGCCCTGAGCGGCCATGCCTCTCGCCTGTTCAGCGGCGAAACCCCGCTGCCTCGCAACGAAATCGAAAGCCAGTTCAAGGCGCTGCTGCAAAGCGGGTTCAGCAAACTGGACCTGGTGAGCCGCGAGGAATTCGACAGCCAGATTGTGGTCCTGGCCCGCACCCGCGCGCGTCTGGAGAGCCTTGAGGCGAAGGTCGCGGAGTTGGAAGCCAAGTTGACGCCACGCGCTGCTGAATAAACGCGGTCCGTGTGGGAGCTGGCTTGCCTGCGATAGCATCGCCTCAGTCTTTCTGATACACCGAGGCGTCTGCATCGCAGGCAAGCCAGCTCCCACATAAAAAGCGCTGCGAACGACTCCGGATACGTTCTGTAAAACCTCCCCCGCCTCGCTCTTCCCCACCTCGTCTACCCTTGAAAAACCCGCAGGAAGCGGCCTCTCTTTCAAGGAACGAGCATGTCCCTCGCCATCGTCCACAGCCGCGCCCAGGTCGGCGTCGAAGCCCCTGCCGTCACGGTCGAAGTGCATATGGCCAATGGTTTGCCATCGTTGACCCTGGTGGGCTTGCCCGAGGCTGCAGTCAAGGAAAGCAAGGACCGCGTGCGCAGCGCCATTCTCAATAGCGCGCTGCAATACCCCGCACGCCGCATTACCCTCAACCTGGCCCCCGCCGACCTGCCCAAGGACGGTGGGCGGTTTGACTTGGCGATTGCCCTGGGGATTCTCGCGGCTAGTGTGCAGGTGCCAGCGTTGATGCTGGATGATGTGGAGTGTCTGGGCGAACTGGCCCTGTCCGGCGAGGTGCGGGCGGTGAAAGGCGTGTTGCCGGCCGCCCTGGCGGCACGCAAGGCCGGGCGCATGGTGATCGTGCCTCGGGCCAATGCCGAGGAAGCCTGCCTGGCGTCCGGGCTGACGGTGATTGCGGTGGATCATCTGCTGCAGGTAGTGGCGCACCTTAATGGGCAGGTGCCGATTGAGCCGTTCAAGTCCGACGGTTTGCTGTACCTGAACAAGCCCTACCCCGACCTGAGTGAAGTGCAAGGCCAACTGGCGGCCAAGCGAGCGCTGTTGATTGCCGCAGCAGGCGCCCACAACCTGTTGTTCAGCGGCCCGCCGGGCACCGGCAAGACCCTTCTCGCCAGCCGCCTCCCCGGCTTGCTGCCGCCGCTGAGTGAACAGGAAGCCCTGGAAGTGGCGGCGATCCAGTCGGTGGTCAGCCTCGCTCCGTTGAGCCACTGGCCGCACCGGCCATTCCGTCAGCCGCATCATTCCGCGTCCGGGCCGGCACTCGTGGGTGGCGGCTCGAAACCCCAGCCAGGGGAAATCACCCTGGCCCATCATGGGGTGCTGTTTCTCGATGAGTTGCCAGAGTTTGATCGCAAAGTGCTTGAGGTGCTGCGCGAGCCGCTGGAGTCCGGGCATATCGTGATTTCCCGCGCCCGCGACCGTGTGAGTTTCCCGGCGCGGTTTCAACTGGTAGCGGCGATGAACCCCTGCCCTTGCGGCTATATGGGCGAGCCCAGCGGGCGCTGTCGTTGCACGCCGGAGCAGGTCCAGCGCTACCGCAACAAACTGTCCGGGCCGCTGCTGGACCGCATCGACCTGCACCTGACCGTCGCCCGGGAAAGCACCGCGCTGAACCCTGCCAAACAAACCGGCAATGACACGGCCAGCGCTTCTGCCCTCGTCGCCGACGCCAGGGATCGCCAGCAGCAACGCCAAGGCTGTGCAAATGCTTTCCTCGACCTGACGGGGTTGCGCCGCCACTGCGAGTTATCGAAAGTCGACGAAGGCTGGCTGGAGACGGCCTGCGAGCGCTTGACCCTGTCGTTGCGCGCGGCCCACCGGCTGCTCAAGGTCGCACGCACCCTGGCGGATCTGGAGCAGGTGGAAAGCATCATGCGGCATCACTTGGCGGAGGCGCTGCAATACCGGCCAGCAACCTTGGGCTAGAGATCCCGGGGTAAGTCCAGCAACCACCCCGCCACTTCCAGCACCTCACCCAGTGCCGATTCGGCGGACTCGGTGGAGGGGTTAAGCATCAGGTCATCGGCATACCCCATCGCCAAGGCAAAGATCTGGCGCGCGGCGCGTGTGGATGAGTCGCAACGGAACACCTGCGCGGCCACACCCCGCTCGATCACCTCCGCCAGCATGGCTTGCCACTGGGCGTTGATCGACAGATAGGCCTGGGCCATTTGCGGGTCATACAGCGCCTCGTCCCAGGCGTCCAGCCACAGTGCCCAGTCGGCATCGGCGCTGCTTGGCAGGCAGTCACGCAGGAACCCCAGCAACGCCTCGAGAGGCGGCGCCAGCGCCAGGGGGGCACGCACTTCGTCCAACTGGTCGGTGGCGAACCGCACGAAGGCTTCGCGGCGCAGTTCTTTCCAGTCGCTGAAGTAGTGATACACGTGGCTGCGGGACAAACCGGCATGCTCCGCCAGATCGCGGGTGGAGACATCGGCAAAACCCTTGCTGCGAAACAGCTCCAGGGCAGCGGTGATGATCTGGTCTTTACGGTCGATACGCGACATGGGCAATTCCTTACGGGCACCGGCAGATAAGCGGCGCTTGCTTTTTGAGCGATCGCTCAAGGATACTTGAGCAGTCGCTCAATAGTAGCGCCTATCACTCCTTTGGTGCACCCATGCCATCCGTAACGCCGCATATCCTGATCGAAGAAAGCAAGAAAATCGGCCAGCAATCCGCCAGCCAAACCCTCAAGGCAATCGCCAGGGCTTACCCCTGGAAGCTGTTTGGCACGCTGTCGTTGGTCGCGCTGGAGAACGCCTTGCTGTTGGCCTACCCGCTGTTTGCGGGTTTCGCCGTGGACTCGATCCTGCGCGGCGATGCCGGCAGCGCGTTGATTTATGCAGCCGTGGTCATGGCTTTCTGGGTAGTCGGTGCCGCACGCCGGGCCCTGGATACCCGCACCTTCACCCGGATCTACGCCGACCTTGCCGTGCCGGTGATTCTCAACCAGCGCCTGCAAAACCACAGCACGTCAAAGGCTGCTGCGCGGGTAGTGCTGGCACGGGATTTTGTCGATTTTTTCGAAAAACACGTGCCGGTGATTGCTACGGCCCTGGTATCCATCGTTGGCGCAGCCGTGATGCTCCTGGTGATTGAACCCTGGGTCGGCCTGGCCTGCTTTGCCGCGCTGGTGCTGTGCATCACCCTGCTGCCGCGCTTTGCCCGCCGTAACGAGCAATTGCACAAACGCTTGAATAACCGCCTGGAGAAAGAAATTGGCCTGGTGGAAAAGGTCAGCGCCCAGACCCTGCGCCGCCATTACCAACTGCTGTCACGCCTGCGTATCTGGCTGTCGGACCGCGAGGCCGCGGCGTTCCTGTTTATCGGCACGCTGGCGGCGCTGTTGTTTGTGGTCGCCATCAGCCAGCTGGCCCTGTCGCCTGCAGTCAAGGCCGGCCACGTGTATGCGGTGATGACGTACTTGTGGACCTTCGTCAGCAGCCTCGACGAAGCGCCAGGGATGGTCGATCAACTGGCGCGACTCAAGGACATCGGCAAGCGCGTGGACCCAGGGCTCGGCGATCGAACCGAGGCTTGAGAGCCGAGTCAGCCGTCATCGCGGGCAAGCCCGGCTCCCACACTGAACCGGTTTCTTCAATTGAACACGGTCAACTGTGGGAGCCGGGCTTGCCCGCGATGAGGCCCTGACAGTCAATCAACGAAACCGATCAACCTCATGCCGCAGCCCCGCCGCCAGCGTCTCCAACTCCCT
This sequence comes from Pseudomonas proteolytica, assembly GCF_007858275.1. GTDB lineage: Bacteria > Pseudomonadota > Gammaproteobacteria > Pseudomonadales > Pseudomonadaceae > Aquipseudomonas > Aquipseudomonas proteolytica. Next base: position 21,839 of record NZ_VFEV01000033.1, on the reverse strand, counting down.
GGCGGTAATCGCCAGGTTCGAGACCACTTCACGTTGTTCACTGTTGGCCAGCGCAATGCTCTGCAGGTTGCTGCTGAGCAAGGTCGCCGTGCTGCTTTGCTCCTGGGTGGCGGTGGTGATCGCGGCGAATTGCTGCCCCGCCGAGCGGCTTTGTTCGTCAATGCGCGCCAGGGCCGAGGCAACGTCGGCATTGCGCGACAAGCCTTCCTGCATCAGCACATTGCCCTGCTCCATGGTGCTGATGGCATTGCCGGTTTCCTGCTGGATGCTCTGGATCATCCCGGAGATCTCGTCGGTGGCCTGGCGGGTGCGTGAGGCCAGGTTGCGCACCTCATCGGCAACCACGGCAAACCCACGCCCCTGCTCCCCGGCCCGTGCCGCCTCGATGGCCGCGTTGAGGGCCAACAGGTTGGTCTGGTCGGCAATCGAGGTGATCACGCCGACGATGCCACCGATTTCCTGGGAGCGCTGGCCCAGGGTGTTGATCACCGTGGCCGTGCTGTTGAGTGCCGTGGCGATATGCTCCAGGGACGCCGACGCCTCTTGCATCGAGTTGCGGCCAATGCGGGTCTGCTGGGCATTTTCCTGGGCCAGGCGTTCGGTATTGCCCATGTTGTCGGCAATGTTCAACGAGGTGGCACTGAACTCTTCCACCGCACCGGCCATGCTGGTGATCTCGCCGGACTGCTGCTCCATGCCTTCATAGGCCCCACCTGACAAGCCCGACAGCGCCTGAGCGCGGCTGTTGACCTCCTCGGCCGCCTCACGGATATGCGAGACCATGGTCGACAGCGCTTCGCCCATCTGGTTGAAACTGCGCGCCAATTGACCGATTTCGTCATGGCTGGACACATTCAGCCGCGCACTCAAATCACCGGCGCCCAGGGCTTCGGCCTGGCGCACCAGGTCGCCCAGGGGCTGCAATTTACTGCGCAGCAACCAGACCGCCGCGCCCACGGCCAGCAGCATCGCCAGCACGCTGCCGATCACCAGGCGAATACCCACCGCCCACGTCACGGCACGGATCTCTGCCTTGGGCATGCTCGCCACTACCGACCACGGGCCACCGTCAAACGGCACCGCAACGCTGTAGAAGTCTTCGCCCTGGTCACTCCAGAAACGCCCCTGGCCGGGCTTTTGCGCCAACGCCAGGATCACCGGAACCGCCTGCTCCAACGCCTGCACGCCGGCAGGCGGCACCAGCCAGTGTTTTTGCTCATCCAGTAGCGCCAGCGAGCCGGTCTGGCCAATGCGGAAACGTTTGAGGTTGGCGAACTGGGCGTTCTGCGCATCGGTGTAGTCAAAGCCGATAAACAACACCGCAATCACCTTGCCGCTGGCGTCACTCACCGGGCTGTATTGGGTCATGTAGGAACGTTCGAACAGCACTGCGCGACCAATGTAGCTCTGCCCGGCGAGCAGGCGCTGGTACGCCGGCCCCTGGCGATCCAGCACGGTGCCGATGGCGCGGTTGCCGTCCTGCTTGGTCAGGGAGGTACTGATGCGGATGAAGTCTTCGCCGCTGCGCACAAACACCGTGGCCACGCCGCCGGACATCTGCTTGAACTCATCGACCTCGTCGAAGTTGTTGTTGAGCACCGCATCGCCCAGGTAAAGACTCGGGGTCGCTACCCCGGCCACATTCATCGTCTGCTCGGCATGCACACTCAGCCCCGCGCCAAAGCGCTTTTCAAACAACCCGCTCAAACGCTGGGTGCTCTCGCGCAAGGTGCTGTGGAAGGTATTGAGTTGGTCGGCGAGCAAACGCGCTTCGCTGGCCAGGTGTTCTTCACGGGTCTGCAGGTTGGCCGAATCAAGGGAGCGCAGGGCAAACACGGTGCTGCCGCTGATCACGACAGCCAATATGACCGCCAAGGCGATGCCCAGCTGCGAAGCTATGCGGGCGCGGGGTTGAGACATGACTGCTCCTGGCCGAGGCCCGGATCTTCCTGATCTCATAGCGCTAATCGGCGAATTTCTTGAATTGGGGGCACGCTGAGCCGCAACTAATGGCAGCTGCGACACACCTACTTCGGCGGCCGGGGTCAATACTTGAGCAAATCACAGGGGTATCACTCCAACGCCTTGTTGGCGGGCGCTGCATCGATTCAGTCGAGCTGTTCCACTGCCGGCAGTGCCATGGCCCGCACTTCACTTTGCAGAAAGTCCGACAGCCTGCGCAGGCGCTCACCGCCGGGGCGGGTCTTGGGCCAGACCAGGTAGTAGCTCTCGCCGCTGGCCACCGCAGTAGGCCAAGGCAGGCTCAAACGGCCCTGGGCCACATCCTCGGCGACCATCAGCAAGTCGCCCATGGACACGCCGTAGCCCCGGGCGGCAGCAATCATGCCCAGCTCCAGCGTATCGAACACCTGCCCGCCCTTGATGGCGACGCGAGAGGCCAGCCCCGTGCGTTGCAACCAGCGGCGCCAATCACGCCGGTCCGGCGTGGGGTGCAGCAGCTCAGCGCCGGCCAGGCGTTCCACATCCCAGGGGCCATCGTTGAGCAAGTTCGGAGCGCCCACCGGGATCAGCAATTCAGGAAACAGGTAACTGGCTTCCCAGTCCGCAGGAAAGTGCCCATCGCTCAGCAGGACCGCGCAGTCGAACGGCTCCTGGTTGAAGTCCACCTCATCGATGCTCATCCACGCGCTGGTCAACTGCACCTCATTGCCCGGCTGCAGATGCCGGAACCGACTCAAACGCGCCAGCAACCAACGCATGGTCAGGGTCGACGGGGCCTTCATGCGCAAGATGTCGTCCTCGGCATTCAAGGTATGGCAAGCGCGTTCCAGGGCGGCAAAACCCTCGCGCACGCCGGGCAACAGCAGGCGCGCCGACTCGGTGAGCTGCAAGGTGCGCCCGCTGCGCTGAAACAGACGGCAGGCGAAGTGCTCCTCCAGGGTGCGGATATGCCGGCTGACCGCGCTTTGGGTGATCGACAGCTCCTCGGCGGCCCGGGTGAACGAATTGTGCCGGGACGCCGCTTCAAACGCGCGCAGGGCATACAGCGGAGGAAGGCGACGAGACATGAGAAAACTCCGACAGCTTGATCCGCAAACCCTACCAGAATCGTCCTGGCATGAGTTTTAATCATGCGAATGATCGCATTTATCCCTTTGTGCAAAGCGCTGAGAGCGCCGAGAATCAACCCTTCCACCCCTTCCCGAATTATTGAGCGTGATGATCATGCAGCATCCGGCGCGTACCGAACTCTGGGCCATTCTGCGGCTGTCAGGGCCGTTGATTGCCTCACAGTTGGCGCACATGCTGATGGTGCTCACCGACACCTTGATGATGGCCCGCCTGAGCCCCGAAGCCCTGGCCGGCGGCGGGCTGGGGGCGGCGAGCTACTCGTTTGTGTCGATCTTTTGCATCGGCGTGATAGCCGCCGTGGGCACCCTGGTCGCTATCCGCCAGGGCGCCGGTGATATCGAAGGCGCGACCCGCCTGACCCAGGCGGGACTCTGGCTGGCCTGGCTGATGGCCCTGGTGGCGGGCCTGCTGCTGTGGAACCTCAAGCCCGTACTGCTGATGTTCGGCCAGACCGAAACCAACGTGCAGTCGGCCGGCCAGTTCCTGATGATCCTGCCGTTCGCCCTGCCCGGCTACCTGACGTTCATGGCCCTGCGCGGCTTCACCAGCGCCATCGGCAAAGCCACGCCGGTGATGGTGATCAGCCTGTGCGGCACGGTGATCAACTACCTGCTCAACCATGCGTTGATCGAAGGCATGTTCGGCCTGCCCAAGCTGGGCCTGATGGGCATTGGCCTGGTCACCGCGATTGTCGCCAACTGCATGGCCCTGGCGCTGTTGTGGTACATCAAATACAACCGCGCCTACGCGGCCTACCCATTGGGCAAGGGCCTGTTGCGGCCCAACCTGCACTACCTGCGCGAGCTGTGGCGCCTGGGCCTGCCGATTGGCGGCACCTATGCAGTGGAAGTCGGCTTGTTCGCCTTCGCGGCGCTGTGCATGGGCACCATGGGCAGTACGCAGTTGGCAGCGCATCAGATTGCCCTGCAAATCGTCTCGGTGGCGTTCATGGTGCCGGCGGGCATGTCTTATGCGGTCACCATGCGCATCGGTTTGCATTACGGCGGCGGGCACTTGCTGGGCGCGAGGCTGGCCGGGCGGGTCGGGATCGCCTTCGGCGCAACGGTGATGCTGGGGTTTGCCATGGTGTTCTGGTTGTTTTCAGACCCGCTGATCGGCCTGTTCCTCGACCATGACGACCCGGCCTTCGCCCAGGTGATCAGCCTGGCGGTCAGCCTGTTGGCGGTGGCGGCGTGGTTCGAGTTGTTCGACGGCGTGCAAACCATTGCCATGGGTTGTATACGCGGGCTCAAGGATGCCAAGACCACCTTCCTCGTCGGCCTGGGCTGCTACTGGTTGATTGGCGCGCCAGCGGCCTGGTTGATGGCGTTTACCCTGGATTGGGGCCCGACCGGGGTGTGGTGGGGACTGGCGCTGGGCCTGGCCTGTGCGGCGATTACCCTGACGTGGGCGTTTGAAAGAAAGATGAAGCGGATGATTGCCCAGGAACCGCAAATCGACATGACCCCACAGCCGAACTGAAGCATGTACTCCCACATTTTTGATTGGGTTTACAAAGTCAGATCACTTCACCCAACAACGCCTGTTGGCTGCTGCCAAATGTCAGGTATTCCACCAACTCCGGCAACGGCAATGGCTTGCTGATCAGGTAGCCCTGGGCCTGGTCGCAGCCAAACAGACGCAACAACGCCAGTTGCTCAGGCGTCTCCACACCTTCGGCCACCACTTCCAGGTTGAGGTTATGGGCCAGGTTGATCATGGCGTGCACCAGCTTGCGGTTTTCCTCGCGCTCTTCCATGCCGCCGACAAAGCTCTTGTCGATCTTGAGCAGGGCAATCGGCAGGCTGTTGAGGTGTACGAAGGATGAAAACCCGGTACCAAAGTCATCCAGGGAAAAGCGTACGCCCAGGCGGCCCAAGGCATCCATGGTCTGCTTGACCAGGTCGCTGCGGCGCATCACGGCGGTTTCCGTCAGTTCGAATTCCAGCCACTGCGCCTCCACCCCACGCTCGGCAATCAGCCGGCTCAAGGTCGACAGCAATTGGCTGTCCTGGAATTGGCGGAACGACAGGTTGACCGCCATGTGCAGCGGCGGCAGGCCGCGTTCGCGCAGGTCCTGCATGTCGCGCAAGGCGCGGGAAATCACCCAGTAGCCCAACGGCACAATCAGGCCGCTCTGCTCGGCCAACGGCACGAACTCGCTTGGCGGCAACAGGCCGCGCTCGCCATGGCGCCAGCGCACCAGGGCTTCGAGGCCGACGATATGCCCATCGTCCAGGTCCAGACGCGGCTGGTAATGCAGCTCCAGCTCATCACGGCGCAGCGCCCGGCGCAGTTCGCTTTCCAGGTCGGCAAGGCTGCGGGCGTTGCGGTTGATTCGTTCATTGAAGATATGAAAGGTGCAGCCCTGGGTGCTCTTGGCCTGTTGCATGGCGATATGCGCGTGCCACATCAACGGGTCGGCGCCGGCCTTGGCGCGGGCATGGGCCACACCGAGGCTGCAGCCGATCAGCAGGCTCTCGCCATCGACCCAGTAAGGTTCGGCCATGGCCTCGGTGATGCGTTCGGCCATCCACTCGGCGCGTTGCGGCGCGCGGCGGGTGTCGATCAACAAGGCGAATTCGTCACTGCCCAGGCGCGCCAATTGGTCGCCGGCTTCGAGCTGGCTCTTGAGCCGCGAGACCACTTGCAGGATCAGCCGGTCGCCCGCCTGGTGGCCGAGGGCATCGTTGGCATGGCGGAAGTTGTCCAGGTCCAGATGGCCGAGGGCCAGGCCACGCCCGTCGTTTTCTGCCAGGCGCGCGGCCAGCAGGGTCTGGAACCCCTGGCGGTTGGCGATGCCGGTCAGCGGATCCTGTTCGGCCAGGCGTTGCAGGGTGTTTTCCAGCAAGCCGCGCTCGCGCACATGGCGCAGGCAACGGCGTACCGTATCGACATCAAACGCACCGAGGATCAGCCAGTCGCTGGCGCCCAACGGCGCAACCAGCGGCTCCTGCTCCAGCAGCAAGACGGTCGGCAGGCTGCAACGGCCTGGGCCGGGTTGCAGGCTGGGGGTGGTGAGCAAGACGGCGGTGCGGTCGTCGTCGAACAGGCTGCTCACCGACTCCCAATTTGGCGCACTGATCAGCACTGCCCCGTCGCCCATCGGCGCCAGGCACTCGCGCAACAACGCTGCCCACGTAGGCGTATCGGCCAATAGCAGCAAACGCAAGGGTTCGACAGGCGTAGACAAGCTAGCTCCCTAGACTGTGCAAGATTTCGTTGGCGGCGGGCATTATGACGTGCAGCCTGATAATCACCAATGATATTGGTTATCAAATACGCGCAGTGCGGCTCTAGATCGAACGATAGACCCAAAAACCCCGCACATCCTGCGGCAAAGTAACAAAAGCGGCAAATTTAGATCGAGTGGTACGTCACACTGTCGTTCAGAGGCAGCAGAATCTTGCCAGCCTGTTAAAATGCCCGCCCTTTTGAACAATGACTCCCAAAATTCCGTATGTCCCGACTCAATCCCCGGCAGCAAGAAGCCGTGAACTACGTCGGCGGCCCTCTATTGGTGCTCGCCGGTGCTGGCTCCGGCAAGACCAGCGTGATCACCCGCAAGATCGCGCACTTGATCCAGAACTGCGGCATCCGTGCCCAGTACATCGTCGCCATGACCTTTACCAACAAGGCCGCGCGCGAGATGAAAGAGCGCGTCGGCACCCTGCTCAAGGGCGGCGAAGGCCGTGGCCTCACCGTGTGTACCTTCCACAACCTGGGGCTGAACATCATCCGCAAGGAGCATGCGCGGCTGGGCTACAAGCCGGGCTTCTCGATCTTTGACGAGACCGACGTCAAGGCCCTGATGACCGACATCATGCAGAAGGAATACGCGGGCGACGACGGCGTCGATGAGATCAAGAACATGATCGGCGCCTGGAAAAACGACCTGATCCTGCCCCCCGAAGCCCTGGAAAACGCACGCAACCCCAAGGAACAGACCGCCGCCATCGTCTACACCCACTACCAGCGCACGCTCAAGGCGTTCAATGCGGTGGACTTCGACGACTTGATCCTGCAGCCGGTCAAGCTGTTCCAGGAACACGCCGACATCCTCGAAAAATGGCAGAACAAGGTGCGCTACCTGCTGGTGGATGAATACCAGGACACCAACGCCAGCCAGTATTTGCTGGTGAAGTTGCTGATCGGTACGCGCAACCAGTTCACCGTGGTCGGCGACGATGACCAGTCGATCTACGCCTGGCGCGGCGCGCGCCCGGAAAACCTGATGCTGCTCAAGGTCGACTACCCGTCGCTGAAAGTGGTGATGCTGGAGCAGAACTATCGCTCCACCAGCCGCATCCTGCGTTGCGCCAACGTGCTGATCTCCAACAACCCCCACGAGTTTGAAAAGCAGCTGTGGAGCGAGATGGGCCATGGCGACGAAATCCGCGTGATCCGCTGCCGCAACGAAGATGCCGAAGCCGAGCGCGTGGCCGTCGAGATCCTCAGCCTGCACCTGCGCACCGACCGGCCCTACAGTGATTTTGCGATCCTGTATCGCGGTAACTACCAGGCCAAACTGATCGAGCTGAAGCTGCAGCACCACCAGGTGCCGTATCGCCTGTCAGGCGGCAACAGCTTTTTCGGACGCCAGGAAGTAAAGGATCTGATGGCCTACTTCCGGTTGATCGTGAACCCGGATGACGACAACGCCTTCCTGCGCGTGATCAATGTGCCGCGTCGGGAGATCGGCTCCACCACCCTGGAAAAACTCGGCAACTACGCCACCGAACGCAAGATCTCGATGTACGCCGCCACCGACGAAATCGGCCTGGGCGAACACCTGGATACGCGCTTCACCGATCGCCTGTCGCGCTTCAAGCGCTTTATGGACAAGGTGCGCGAGCAGTGCGCCGGCGAAGACCCGATCAGCGCCCTGCGCAGCATGGTCATGGATATCGACTACGAAAACTGGCTGCGCACCAACAGCTCCAGCGACAAGGCCGCGGATTACCGCATGGGCAACGTCTGGTTCCTGATCGAAGCGCTGAAGAACACCCTGGAAAAAGACGAAGACGGTGAAATGACCGTCGAGGACGCCATCGGCAAGCTGGTCCTGCGCGACATGCTCGAGCGCCAGCAGGAAGAAGAAGATGGCGCCGAAGGGGTGCAAATGATGACCTTGCATGCATCCAAGGGCCTGGAATTCCCCTATGTGTTCATCATGGGCATGGAAGAGGAAATCCTCCCACACCGCTCCAGTATCGAAGCCGACACCATTGAAGAAGAACGGCGCCTGGCCTACGTGGGCATTACCCGCGCGCGTCAGACCCTGGCCTTCACCTTTGCGGCCAAACGCAAGCAATACGGCGAGATCATCGACTGCGCCCCGAGCCGCTTCCTCGATGAGCTGCCACCGGACGATTTGGCCTGGGAAGGCAACGACGACACCCCGACTGAAGTCAAGGCGGTACGCGGCAACACTGCCCTGGCGGATATACGCGCGATGCTAAAGCGCTAGAATCGACTACTTTTTAATCTACTTTCGGCGCCCCTTGCGCCACCAGAGGAAGCTTTTGTGGAAGCACTGCACAAGAAAATTCGCGAAGAAGGCATCGTGCTTTCCGACCAGGTACTCAAGGTCGACGCCTTTCTGAACCATCAGATCGACCCGGCGCTGATGAAGCTGATCGGCGACGAATTCGCCGCGCTGTTCAAGGATTCGGGGATCACCAAGATCGTCACCATCGAAGCCTCGGGCATCGCGCCGGCGATCATGACCGGCCTGAACCTGGGCGTGCCGGTGATTTTCGCCCGCAAGCAACAGTCCCTGACCCTGACGGAAAACCTGCTGTCGGCGACGGTGTATTCCTTCACCAAGAAAGTCGAAAGCACCGTGGCGATTTCCCCGCGTCACCTGACCAGCAGCGACCGCGTGCTGGTGATCGATGACTTCCTGGCCAACGGCAAGGCTTCCCAGGCGCTGATTTCGATAATCAAACAGGCCGGCGCCACCGTGGCAGGCCTGGGGATTGTGATCGAGAAGTCGTTCCAGGGCGGCCGTGCAGAGCTGGATGCCCAGGGCTACCGTGTTGAGTCGCTGGCGCGGGTGAAGTCCCTGGCCGGTGGGGTTGTGACCTTCATCGACTGAAGGTGAGCGAGCACAGTTAAAAATGTGGGAGCGGGCTTGCCTGCGATAGCGCAGTGTCAGGCGACAGAGATGTCGACTGGCAGGCCCTCATCGCAGCATAGGTATCTACACAACTTTACCGTAACGCCTAAATCCAGGCAGATAGCGCAGTTGTGGCGAGCGGGCTTGCCCCGCGCTGGGCTGCGAAGCAGCCCCAAAACCAGCCGCTGCGGTGTATCTGGTACAACGCATTCGGCTTATTGGGGCTGCTTCGCAGCCCAGCGCGGGGCAAGCCCGCTCGCCACAACTGCGCTATCTGCCTGGATTTAGGCGTTGCTGCAAAGTTGTGTAGATACCTATGCTCATCGCAGGCAAGCCAGCTCCCACATTTGCCTTGTGTTACCTGTCAGTGTGCGGTGGCCTGTAGGCCAGCAAGCAATAGGCGCTGATACAGATCCTCTTTAAACCCCTCAGGCTTATCCAGGCGCATGCGCACCAGATGCTCGGGAAACGCCGCAGGTTCCGGTGCATCCAGCGCCGCCTTGCCCAACTCCAGAATCTCCGTCAGCTTGAATTTGCTCTTGAGCCAGTTCAACGCGCGCAACAAATCCCGCTCTTGATCAGTGAAGTCACTGCCCAGCGGATACTCCGGAAACAGCCTTGAATGCCGCGCCTGCACCGCCTGCAAACGCTCGGGAGTGTTGTCGGCAAAGCGTGGGTCGAGCTGGAAGTCCTTGGGCAACTTGCCGGCTTTTTGCGCCTGTTCGATCAAGTCGGCCTGGAACCGTGAGTCGGTGATATTGAGCAACGCCTCGATCACCTTGGCGTCGGTCTGGCCGCGCAGGTCAGCGATGCCGTATTCGGTGATCACGATATCGCGCAGGTGCCGTGGAATCGTGCAATGGCCGTACTCCCAGACAATATTGGAGCTGACCTCGCCAGCCGATTCACGCCAACTGCGCAGGATCAGGATCGAGCGCGCACCCTCCAGTGCATGGCCTTGGGCGACAAAGTTGTATTGCCCACCCACACCGCTGAGCACGCGGCCATCTTCCAGTTGGTCGGCAACGCCTGCACCCAGTAGCGTCACCATGATTGCGCTGTTGATAAACCGCGCATCCACGCGCTGTAAACGCTTGAGTTCTTCCTGCCCGTACAGCTCGTTGATATAGCTGATGCGGGTCATGTTGAATTCCAGGCGCTTGGCGTGGGTCATTTCCTGCAAGCGCTGGTAAAAACTGCGGGGGCCGAGGAAAAACCCACCGTGGATCGATATGCCATCGGGCTGCGCCGCATCGTCCAGCAGGCCTGCGTTGGCCTGCTCCTGCGTCGCCACATCCGGGTACACCTTGCGCCGCACAATCCCGGCATCGGCCAGCACCAGCAGGCCGTTGACGAACATTTCGCTGCAACCATAAAGGCCCCGGGCAAACGGTTCGACCCCACCCTCACGGCTGATCAGCGGCGCCCATTGGTACACGTCCAAGTCGGTGAGCAACTGCCGATAGCTCTCGTTATCGGCCTGACGCGCCAGCAACGCGGCGGTCAAGGCGTCGCCCATCGAACCGATACCAATCTGCAAGGTGCCGCCATCGCGCACCAGGGTGCTGGCGTGCAAACCGATGAAGTGGTCCTGCAAACCCACTGGCATGTTGGGCGTAGAGAACAGCGTGGTGCGGTCTTTTTCGTCGATCAGGAAGTCGAACTGATCCATGCCCAGTTCGGCATCACCGGGCATGTAGGGCAAATCTTCATGTACCTGGCCGACCACCAGGATGGTCTCGCCTGCCGCGCGGCGCTTGGCGATCATGGGCAACAGGTCGAGGGTGATATCCGGGTTGCAACTCAGGCTCAGGCGATCCGGGTGCTCACTGCTGCTGGCCACCAATTGCGCAACCAGGTTCAGGCCGGCGGCGTTGATATCGCGGGCGGCATGGCTGTAGTTGCTGCTGACGTAGTCCTGCTGGGCCTGGGCGCTGTGCAACAGGCTGCCGGGCTGCATGAAGAACTGCTGCACGTGGATATTGGCCGGCAGGCTGTCCTTGCGCAGGGCGGCAAGGTAATCCAACTCGGGATAATCACCGAACACCCGCTCGACAAACGGCTCCAGAAAGCGCTTCTGCAAACCATCACCCAGCGGCGGGCGGCCCAGGCTCAACGCGGTGTAGATCGTCAGCGACCGCTCGGGCAGCTTGGCGATACGCCGGTACAAGGCATTGGCAAACAGATTCGGCTTACCCAGACCCAGCGGCATACCCATGTGGATATGCGCCGGTAGGCGTTCCAGTACGTCGTCGACCGCTTGCTCGATTGAACACAACTGCACCATCCGACCCTCCTGACGTTCCGTGATTAGGGGTTGGACCGAGCTTGCCGGGTCTTTGCTGCAATGAACAGCCTTGGCCGGCAAATTGCGGGCACAAAAAAGCCGCTGGTCAGCGGCTTTTTGGCGAAGATTGGTTTATTTCAAACCAGACATCTTCTCGATTGCAGCCTTGAGGTCGTCATCCGAGCAATCGGAGCAGGTGCCTTTAGGCGGCATGGCGTTGATGCCGGTGATGGCCTTGGCCAGGATGCCGTCGAGGCCGCCCTGGTGGTCGGCGCGCTCTTTCCAGGCTGCGGTGTCACCGATTTTCGGTGCGCCCAACAGGCCAGTGCCGTGGCAAGCATTACAGTGTTTGGCGATGATCTCGTCCGGCGTTTTTGCGCCGCCGCCGCCCGCTGTCACAGCGACTTCCATGCCCTTGCATTCCTCACCTTGAATACAGACCTTCCCCACGGGTTCAAGGCGCTTGGCAATATCATCATTGGTCGCAGCTTGAGCGCTGGCAGCCCAAAGGGCCAGTACGGTTGCTGGTACAGCCAGCATTTTCATAATTAGGTTCACGCGTTCACCCTCATGGTGGCTATTCACGCCTGCGGCCACGGTTTCGCAGGCGGCGAAAGTATAACGGTTAGGCCGCCTCACTGAAACAACCCTATTATCCAAGGGGAGATTGAGCATGGCGAAATACAACTACGGGCACCTCTGCAAGGTAGGCAGGGCGCCTCTTCTGTTAAAAGTTCGCGGGTGTGGCTGCGCTGATTAGTCGCGCCGGCACATCGAACGGATTGCGAAAACGGTGCGGCTTGGTGCTTTCAAAGTAGTAGCTATCGCCGGCTTCGAGCACAAAAGTTTCGACGCCCACGACCAATTCCAGACGACCTTCCAGCAGGATCCCGGTTTCCTCGCCGTCATGGGTCAGCATTTCCTCACCCGTATCGGCGCCCGGTGGGTAGATTTCGTTGAGAAACGCAATCGCCCGGCTCGGATGTGCCCGGCCCACCAGCTTCATGGTGACCGCGCCATCGGAGATGTCGATCAGCTCATTGGCTTTATAGACGATCTGCGTCGGTTTTTCCTGGAGGATCTCCTCGGAAAAGAACTCGACCATGGACATGGGGATGCCGCCCAGCACCTTGCGCAAGGAGCTGATGGAGGGGCTGACACTGTTTTTCTCGATCATCGAAATGGTGCTGTTGGTGACGCCCGCACGCTTGGCGAGTTCACGCTGGGAAAGACCTTTCAGTTTACGGATGGATTGCAGTCGTTCGCCGACGTCCAATGCAGGAGCCTCCTAGGATTCAGGCTTTGTTGTAATTGAGCGTTATCATGGCGACAGCGTTCAGTATTTACAACACTTTGGTCTGAATCCCGCAGGGCTTCATCTGCAGCTGGCGGCTAAGCGCCGGAATAGAGCCGTGGCACACGGCGCAGGTTGCAGAAAATCTGATAAGGGATGGTCTCGGCGGCGGTCGCCACATCGCTGGCGAGGATGTTTTTGCCCCACAACTCGACGGTCGAACCCAGACCCGCCTGGGGTACATCGGTCAGGTCGATGCACAGCATGTCCATCGACACCCGCCCCAGCAACTGGCTGCGCTGGCCGGCGACCAGTACCGGCGTACCGGTCGGCGCATGCCGTGGATAACCGTCGGCATACCCCATGGCAACCACACCGATACGCATCGGCTTGGGCGTCACGAAGCGCGCGCCATAACCCACGGGCTCGACCGCAGGCAGCTCGCGTACGCAGATGACTTTCGATTCCAGGGTCATCACCGGCTGCAAACGCGCGGCAACCGCCTGGTCTTCGCCAAACGGCGTCGCACCGTAAAGCATGATGCCGGGCCGTACCCAGTCGCTGGAAACGCTCGGCCAGCCCATCACCGACGGCGAGTTGCGCAGGCTGACCTGGGCCGCCAAGCCCTGGCGCGCGGCCTCGAAGACCGTGACCTGTTCATCGCTGCTCGCGCAGTCCAGTTCATCGGCACGGGCGAAGTGGCTCATCAGCACGATCTTGGCCACTTTGCCGCTGGCCAGCAGGCGCTGATAGGCGTCGTGATAATCCTTGGGATGCAAGCCGACCCGGTGCATGCCCGAATCCAGCTTCAACCATACCGTCAGCGGCTTGCTCAGGCGCGCCTGTTCAATCGCTTCCAGCTGCCACAGCGAATGCACCACGCACCAGAAGTCATGCTCGATGATCAGCGGCAGTTCGTCGGCCTCGAAGAACCCTTCGAGCAACAATACCGGCCCACCAATCCCGGCAGCGCGCAGTTCCAGCGCTTCCTCGATACAGGCCACGGCAAAACCGTCGGCCTGGTCTTCCAGGGCCTGGGCCACGCGCACGGCTCCATGGCCGTAGGCATCGGCCTTGATCACGGCAAGGGCCTTGGCCCCGGTCAGTTCGCGGGCCAATTGGTAGTTGTGGCGCAGGGCTTGTAGGTCGATCAGGGCACGGGCAGGACGCATGGCGGCAGGCTTCTAGGCGGCGGTAGGAAGAAAAAACCGGTACCGACCGACAGCGCCGGCACCGGAAGAGGGATCGTTTAAGGCAGAGCGGCCACAACAGACAGCTCGACCAGGATTTCGGGTTCACACAGTTTCGATTCGACCGTGGCACGGGCGGGTGCGACACCTTTTGGCAGCCACTTGTCCCATACCGCGTTCATGCCGGCAAAGTCGGCGTCGATGTCTTTGAGGTAGATCGTCACCGACAGCAACTTGGTTTTGTCGGTACCGGCCAGATCCAGCAAGCGCTCGATGTTGGCCAAGGTCTCGCGGGTCTGCTGCTCAATCCCGGCACTCATGTCGTCGCCGACTTGCCCTGCCAGATACACGGTACCGCTGTGGACAACGATCTGGCTCATGCGCTCATTGGTGAGCTGGCGCTGGATTGACATGTTTTGTGGACTCCTGAGGGTTGCCGTAACGGGAAATATCGAGGCCTGCGGCGCTGATCTGCGGGGTTTTCTTGGCCATCAGGTCCGCCAGCAAGCGGCCAGAGCCACAGGCCATGGTCCAGCCGAGGGTGCCGTGGCCGGTGTTCAAGAACAGATTCTTGAACGGGGTGGCGCCGACAATTGGCGTACCGTCCGGGGTGGTCGGGCGCAGGCCGGTCCAGAACGTGGCTTCGCTCAGATCACCGCCTTGAGGATAAAGGTCGTTGACGATCATCTCCAGGGTTTCGCGCCGGCGCGGGTTAAGCGACAGGTCAAAACCGGCTATTTCAGCCATGCCGCCAACCCGGATGCGGTTGTCGAAACGGGTGATCGCAACCTTGTAGGTTTCGTCGAGAATGGTCGAAGTCGGGGCCATCGCCGGGTTGGTGATCGGCACGGTCAGGGAGTAACCCTTGAGCGGATACACCGGCGCCTTGATCCCCAGCGGCTTGAGCAACTGCGGCGAGTAGCTGCCCAGGGCCAGCACGTAGCGATCGGCGGTTTCCAGCTTGCCGTCGATCCACACACCGTTGATACGATCACCGGCGTGGTCCAGGCGCTGAATGTCCTGCTCGAAACGGAACTCCACGCCCAACTGCTTGCACATATCGGCCAGGCGGGTGGTGAACATCTGGCAGTCGCCGGTCTGGTCATTGGGCAGGCGCAAGGCACCGGCCAGGATATCCGTGACGCTGGCCAGGGCCGGCTCGACGCGGGCGATGCCGGCGCGGTCGAGCAGCTCGAACGGTACGCCGGACTCTTTCAACACGGCAATATCTTTGGCCGCACCATCGAGTTGCGCCTGGGTACGGAACAATTGCGTGGTACCCAGGCTACGGCCTTCGTAGGCAATGCCGGTTTCGGCGCGCAGTTCGTCGAGGCAGTCGCGGCTGTACTCAGACAGACGCACCATGCGCTCCTTGTTCACCGCATAGCGGTTGGCCGTGCAGTTGCGCAGCATCTGCGCCATCCACAGGTATTGGTCGATATCGGCCGTGGCCTTGATCGCCAGCGGCGCATGGCGCTGCAGCAGCCACTTGATGGCCTTGAGCGGCACACCCGGCGCAGCCCATGGCGACGCATAGCCGGGCGAAACCTGGCCGGCGTTGGCGAAGCTGGTCTCCATTGCAACGGCCGGCTGACGGTCGACCACGACCACCTCAAAACCGGCACGCGCCAAATAGTAGGCACTGGCCACACCAATGACACCGCTACCCAAGACCAAAACGCGCATTTTTATATCCTCATCACGGCTTGACCGCTGACGTTTGTTGTTCAGCACAAAGATGTGGGCAGTATAAAAAGCAATGACCAGTGCATTTCACTATATAAGTGCCTATATTTGGCGACAATTCTCGGCAAAAACCCTTTTCACGGAGGAGCATCCCCTATGCGGACCAATACCCAGACCAAGCGGGAGCTGGACAAGATCGACCGCAACATCCTGCGCATCCTGCAGGCGGACGGGCGGATATCGTTTACCGAGCTGGGGGAGAAGGTAGGACTGTCGACCACGCCCTGCACCGAACGGGTCCGGCGCCTGGAGCGCGAGGGGATCATCATGGGCTACAACGCCCGCCTCAATCCGCAGCACTTGAAGGGTAGCCTGCTGGTGTTTGTCGAGATCAGCCTCGACTACAAATCCGGCGATACCTTCGAAGAATTCCGACGTGCCGTGCTGAAACTGCCCCATGTGCTGGAGTGCCACCTGGTCTCGGGGGATTTCGACTATCTAGTGAAGGCGCGGATTTCCGAAATGGCGTCGTACCGCAAACTGCTGGGCGACATCCTGCTCAAACTGCCCCATGTGCGCGAGTCCAAGAGCTATATCGTGATGGAAGAGGTGAAGGAGAGCCTGAACCTGCCGATCCCGGATTGATCCTGTGGGAGCTGGCTTGCCTGCGATAGCGATCAATCCGCCGCCATTTTCATTGCCTGGTACACCGTCATCGCAGGCAAGCCAGCTCCCACCTTTTGACCGAGTACATCTGTCAGACCAGCACCTGCCGCGTCGTCGCCATGTACTCGTGGATCTGCTTCTCGACCCGAGGGTGAATCAATTCCACCGGCCCACGGTTATTGGGGCATGGCAGGCTGGGCGTAGTACCAAACAACCTACAGATCAATGGGCGCTCGTCGTACACCGTGCAGCCGTTGGGCCCCAGGTGTACACAGTTCAGCTCATCCATGGCCGCTTCCTGCTCGGCCGCGGTCTTGCGCGGCAGGCGCGACATTTCCTCGGTGGATGTAGTCACCGGCCCACAGCAATCATGGCAACCCGGCACACACTCGAACGAGGGAATCTGCCGGCGCAGCGCGTTGACTTTCTGGCTGTTGCAACTCATCGAAACCCATACCGAACGGCGAATAGGCGTGGATTTTGCCCTAAAAGCCCCGAGTGAGACAGCTTCACCCGACCGCTGTATCCTGCGTCAAATTTTCCAAACACGGATGCTCCCCATGACCGCCAGCGCCCGGCACACCGCTTCCTACTACGCCGCCAGCAGCCTGCCGCAACCCGATTACCCGGCGCTGGCGGGTGAAGTCGTCGCCGATGTGTGTGTGGTGGGCGGCGGTTTTTCCGGGCTGAACACCGCACTGGAGCTGGCTGAACGGGGCTTCAGCGTCGTGCTGCTGGAGGCCCGCAAGATCGCCTGGGGCGCCAGCGGGCGTAATGGCGGGCAGTTGATTCGTGGCGTCGGCCACGGCCTTGATCAGTTTGCCAATGTGGTCGGCACCGAAGGCGTGCGGCAGATGAAGTTGATGGGCCTGGAAGCCGTGGAAATCGTGCGCCAGCGGGTCGAGCGCTTCCAGATTGAATGCGACCTGACCTGGGGTTACTGCGACCTGGCCAACAAGCCCCGCGACCTGCAGGGCCTGGCCGCCGATGCCGAGGAGTTGCACGACCTGGGTTATCGCCACGAACTGCGCCTGCTGCAAGCCGGGGAGATGGGCAGCGTGATCGGTTCCGACCGTTACGTAGGCGGCATGATCGACATGGGCTCCGGCCACCTGCACCCGCTGAACCTGGCCCTCGGCGAAGCCGCCGCCGCGCAGCAACTGGGAGTCAGGCTGTTCGAGCACTCCGCAGCGGTGCGCATCGACTACGGCCCTGAAGTCAAAGTCCACACCGCCCACGGCAGTGTGCGCGCCAAGACTCTGGTGCTGGGCTGCAATGCCTACCTCAACGGCCTCAACCCCCACCTGAGCGGCAAGGTACTGCCCGCCGGCAGCTACATCATCGCCACCGAACCCTTGAGCCCGACCCAGGCCGCCGAGCTGCTGCCGCAAAACATGGCCGTATGTGATCAGCGGGTCACGGTGGATTACTTCCGGCTGTCAGCCGACCGCCGCCTGCTGTTTGGCGGCGCCTGCCATTATTCCGGGCGCGACCCTCAAGACATCGCGGCTTATATGCGGCCCAAGATGCTCAAGGTCTTCCCGCAACTGGCCGAGGTGAAAATCGACTACCAATGGGGCGGCATGATCGGCATCGGTGCCAACCGCCTGCCGCAGATTGGCCGCTTGGCCGACCAACCCAACGTGTACTTTGCCCAGGCGTATGCCGGCCATGGCCTGAACGCCACCCACCTGGCGGGCAAGCTGCTGGCCGAAGCCATTAGCGGCCAGCACCGTGGGCGCTTCGATCTGTTTGCCCAGGTGCCCCACGTCACCTTCCCTGGCGGCAAGCACTTGCGCTCGCCGTTGCTGGCCCTGGGCATGCTCTGGCACCGCTTGAAAGAACTGCTCTGACTCACCCGCGCCAGAACGGTTTCAAGCCTTCCTGGCGCGCTTGCTCAGCGCTCAGGCCGATATCGCGCAGTTGCTCCGGGGTCAGGTCCAGCAGGGCCTGGCGCGTGTGGCGACGGCGCCAGAACAGTTCCCAACGGCTCGGCTGACCAGGCGCTAGCCCAGTCAGCCCACGCTCCTGCCCTGCTTCCAGCTCCTGACTGTGTAGCGCCAGCCGCACATCGCTCAAGCCACTCATTGTCCTGCCCCTCATTTGCCTGTTGCCATGAGTGACTAGAATGGATGGC
This sequence comes from Pseudomonas proteolytica, assembly GCF_007858275.1. Taxonomy (GTDB): domain Bacteria; phylum Pseudomonadota; class Gammaproteobacteria; order Pseudomonadales; family Pseudomonadaceae; genus Aquipseudomonas; species Aquipseudomonas proteolytica. The sequence goes on along the minus strand of NZ_VFEV01000033.1, from coordinate 3,365 downwards.
GTGGCAAAACCATTACAGATTCAACCAACCTTTATTAAATCCATACAGATACTGCCATGCAGGGGCTGAATCCTGTATTTTCCCTTCATCTGTACTGGTCCACCGGGAGCGACCGCCATGACCCTCTACGTCAACCTCGCCGAATTGCTGGGCACCCGCATCGAACAGGGCTTCTATCGCCCCGGCGACCGCCTGCCCTCGGTGCGAGCCCTGAGCGTGGAACATGGGGTCAGCCTGAGCACCGTGCAGCAGGCTTACCGATTACTGGAAGACAACGGTCTGGCGACGCCCAAGCCAAAATCCGGCTACTTCGTGCCCGTCGGGCGCGAGCTGCCGGCGCTGCCCGCCGTGGGTCGGCCGGCCCAGCGCCCGGTGGAGATTTCCCAATGGGACCAGGTACTGGAACTGGTGCGCGCGGTGCCGCGCAAAGATGTCATACAGATGGGCCGCGGCATGCCAGATGTAATGTCACCGACCATCAAGCCCTTGCTGCGCAGCCTGGCCCGGGTCAGTCGCCGCCAGGACCTGCCGGGCCTGTACTACGACAACATCTACGGCTGTATGGAATTGCGTGAGCAAATAGCCCGTCTGTCATTGGATTCCGGCTGCCAGCTCGACGCTCAGGACATCGTGATCACCACTGGCTGCCACGAAGCCTTGTCGTCCAGCATCCGTGCGATTTGTGAACCCGGCGATATCGTCGCCGTCGACTCGCCAAGCTTCCATGGCGCCATGCAGACCCTCAAGGGCCTGGGCATGAAAGCCCTGGAAATCCCCACCGACCCGCTCACCGGCATCAGCCTCGAAGCCCTGGAACTGGCCCTGGAGCAATGGCCGATCAAGGTTATCCAGCTGACGCCCAACTGCAACAACCCCCTGGGCTACATCATGCCCGAGGCGCGCAAACGGGCGCTGCTGACCCTGGCCCAGCGCTTTGACGTGGCGATCATCGAGGACGATGTGTATGGCGAACTGGCCTACAGCTACCCACGACCGCGCACCATCAAGTCCTTCGACGAAGATGGCCGCGTCCTGCTCTGCAGCTCGTTCTCCAAGACCCTGGCCCCCGGCCTGCGGATCGGCTGGGTAGCGCCTGGCCGCTATCTGGAGCGGGTGCTGCACATGAAGTACATCAGCACCGGCTCCACCGCCACCCAACCACAGATCGCCATTGCCGAATTCCTCAAGAACGGGCACTTCGAACCGCATTTGCGGCGCATGCGTACCCAATACCAGCGCAATCGCGACCTGATGCTCGATTGGGTCAGCCGCTATTTCCCCGCTGGCACCCGCGCCAGCCGGCCCCAAGGCAGCTTTATGCTGTGGGTGGAACTGCCCGAAGGCTTCGACACCCTCAGGCTCAACCGGGCCCTGGTTGAGCAGGGGGTGCAGATTGCCGTAGGCAGTATCTTTTCCGCTTCGGGCAAATACCGTAACTGCCTGCGGATGAACTACGCTGCCAAGCCAACCCCGCAGATTGAAGAGGCGGTGCGCAAGGTCGGGGCAACGGCGAGCAAGATGCTCGCCGAAGCCGAACAGCGGATGGACTGACCTTTTGCCAGCAATCACCGTCATATGCCCACCACCGTCCTGATTCGGAACCTGTCTCCTTGATGAGCCAACGGCTATTAGCGTTCTTTTTGCTGGGGTTCCTGGGCCTGGGCGGTTGCGCCACCCTGGACGTGCCCCGGGTGCCCAGCGAGGCACTGCCGGCGACGCAGTCCGCCTTTGGGCGCTCGATCCAGGCCCAGGCCGCGCCCTATCAGGGCCGCTCCGGGTTTCGCCTGCTGCCCAACAGCAGCGAAGCGTTCATGGCCCGCGCCGAATTGATCCGCAATGCCCAGACCAGCCTCGACTTGCAGTACTACATCGTCCATGACGGCATCAGCACGCGCATGCTGGTGGACGAGCTGCTGACGGCGGCCGACCGTGGCGTGCGGGTGCGCATCCTCCTGGATGACACCACCAGCGACGGCCTGGACCAGATCATCGCCACACTGGCTGCACATCCGCAGATCCAGATCCGCCTGTTCAACCCCTTGCACCTGGGGCGCAGCACCGGCGTGACACGGACCATGGGCCGGTTGTTCAACCTCTCGCTGCAACACCGGCGCATGCACAACAAGCTATGGCTGGCCGACAACAGCGTGGCGATTGTCGGCGGGCGCAACCTGGGGGATGAGTATTTCGATGCCGAGCCCAACCTGAACTTCACCGATATCGACATGCTCAGTGTGGGGCCCGTGGCCGAGCAACTGGGCCACAGTTTTGATCAGTACTGGAACAGTGCGCTGAGCAAACCTATCGCCGACTTTATCTCCAGCGCCCCGTCCTCCCGCGACCTGGCCACGGCGCGCGGGCTTCTGGAGAAGTCCCTGGCCGAATCGCGCCAGCAAAACCATGCCCTGTATAACCGCCTGCGGACCTACCAGACCCAGCCACGCATGGATATCTGGCGCCGGGAACTGATCTGGGCCTGGAACCAGGCACTGTGGGACGCGCCGAGCAAGGTCCTGGCCAAGGCCGATCCCGACCCACAACTGCTGCTCACGACCCAACTGGGGCCAGAGCTGGAAGGCGTGCACAGTGAGCTGATGATGATTTCGGCCTACTTCGTGCCCGGCCAGCCGGGCCTGGTGTACCTCACCGGCCGCGCGGACGCAGGCGTCGACGTGCGCCTGCTGACCAACGCCCTGGAAGCCACCGACGTGCCGGCGGTGCATGGCGGCTATGCGCCCTATCGCAAGGCGCTGCTGGAACACGGGGTGAAGTTGTACGAACTGCGCCGCCAACCGGGCGACGGTGGCGGCAGTGGCCCGCACCTGCTGGGCAGCCGCTCGCTGCACGGTTCGGACTCGAGCCTGCACAGCAAGGCGATGATTTTTGATCGGCAGAAGTCGTTTATCGGCTCGTTCAATTTCGACCCGCGTTCGGTGCTGTGGAACACCGAGGTCGGCGTGCTGGTGGACAGCCCCGAACTGGCCGAGCATGTTCGTAACCTGGCCCTGCAAGGGATGGCGCCAGCGTTGAGTTATGAGGCAAAACTGCAAGATGGCCAGGTGGTATGGGTCACGGAAGACAACGGCCAGATGCACACCCTGAGCCGCGAGCCGGGGAGTTGGTGGCGCCGGTTCAATGCCTGGTTTGCCACCACCGTGGGTCTGGAGCGCATGCTCTAAGAACCACGAATATCCATTGTGGGAGCTGGCTTGCCTGCGATAGCCATAGGTATCTACATAACTTTCAGAAACCGACGAACTCTCCTGTGGCGAGCGGGCTTGCCCCGCGCTGGGCTGCGAAGCAGCCCCAGTAAGCCGTACGCGGTGTATCAGATACTCCGTAGCGGCTGGTTTTAGGGCTGCTTC
>NZ_VFEV01000032.1 GCF_007858275.1 Pseudomonas proteolytica | reverse complement strand
GCTGGGCTGCGAAGCAGCCCCAAAACCAGCCGCTGCGGTGTATCTGGTACAACGCATTCGGCTTATTGGGGCTGCTTCGCAGCCCAGCGCGGGGCAAGCCCGCTCGCCACAGGGGAGTTCGTCAGTTTCTGAAAGTTGTGTAGATACCTATGCCGCGATAGCGGTGTAACTGACCGACCGCTATCGCGGGCAAGCCCGCTCCCACACTAGCCCCCGTCCATGATTAAAGGCCGGTGTCAGCCCGCCAGGCCGACGAACATATCTTGCACGTCGTCATGGTTGTCGAGGCCTTCGAGGAACGCTTCGACTTCTGCCATCTGCTCGTCGCTCAAGCCGCTGACCGGGTTTTTCGACAGGTAGCCCAACTTGGCCGACAACACGGTAAACCCCTGCTCCGGCAAAGCTTTCTGTACCGCATCCAGGTCCGTGGTCTCGGTAATGAACAGGGTCGTACCCTCTTCTTCACCTTCTTCAAAGTCCTGGGCGCCGGCTTCGATGGCGGCCATTTCCGGGTCGGCATCCGGGGTATCCGGCGAGGCCTCGATCAACCCAACATGGTTGAAGTCCCAGGCCACGGAGCCCGAAGCCCCCAGTTGCCCCTTGCGAAATGCCACGCGGATTTCCGCCACGGTGCGGTTGATGTTGTCGGTCACGCATTCGACGATCAACGGTACCTGGTGCGGGGCAAACCCTTCGTAGGTCACGCGATGGTACTGCACGGTCTCGCCCAGCAGGCCCGCGCCTTTCTTGATCGCGCGTTCCAGGGTTTCCTTGGGCATCGAGGCCTTTTTGGCCTGTTCGACCACCAGACGCAGGTGGGCGTTGGTCGCGGTGTCCGCACCATTACGGGCGGCAATGGTGATCTCTTTCACCAGCTTGCCGAAGATCTTGCCCTTGGCATTGGATGCCGCTTCTTTATGTTTAACCTTCCACTGTGCGCCCATGACTCACTCTCTTGATATCCGTGGCGCCGAGACGTCTACTGGCCGGCGCTTTGGCCGCAGAGTTTATAGGGCAAGACCCCTTCGTTCCACCAAAAAACCGGCCAGCGTTGCAGGTGCCTCAGGTGCGCAGGGGTTTGATCGCCACCGAGCGATCCGGCACAAAGTCGCCCACTTGCGCCAAAACCGCAGGCCGGGCGTTCCAATAGGGCATCAGCACCAACGCCGAAAACAACGCGGCGCCGGCGAACACGATAAACACCGTCACCGTATCGAAGTAGCCCGGCAACAGGCCACCGAGAATCGCCCCCACCGAACCGCAACCGTTGACGAAGCCCGCCGCCGTCGCCCCTGCCTTGGCCGTGCCGAAGTCGATCGCCGCCGTACTGCTGATCATCGAGTCCGGCCCGTACAGGGTCAGGCCCATGACAAACAGCAGGGCCATCACCAACAGCACGCTACCGGTATGCAATGCCCCCATGAACAGCGCCAGCGACACCGTCAGCGCCAACAGGCTGAGGACACAGGCCGGCATGCGCCGGGCGCCAAACAGTTTGTCGGACGCCAGGCCAATCATGATCGGCCCTAACAGGCCCGCCAGTTCGAACGCCGTGGGCACAATAGCGGCACCGACCTTGCCCACCGAGGGCATCTGCTCGTAGACGATGACCGGGCCCCACAACAGGATCGCGTAGCGCGCCGGTTTCAACAGGAAGTACGCCAGGCCCAAGGTCAGCACCGTGCGGTTGCGCAAGATCTCGCGCAGCGGCTCAAGGATGCTGATTTTCTTGGCCGCCGCCTGCTCGTCGGCGCTCATTGCCGGCTCAGGCTCCACTTCCGGCAGGCCAACGTCCTGGGGCGTATTGCGCTGGAAAATGAAGAACAGCACCGCCACCAACGCCACCACCGCGGCACTGGAGATAAATGCCGCGTGCCAGCTGCCGATCAGGGTATAGGCCCACCAACCGGCAAACGGCGATGCCACCAACCCGCCAAACGCATAGCACGAGCTCCACAAACCCAACACCCGCCCGCGCTGTTGCGCCGGGAAAAAACTGCCAAGGTTCTTGCACAGCCCCGACCAGCCAGTGGACTGCGCCAGGCCCTGGATCAACATGCACGTGACGAAGATCGGCAACGTGGCGAACGTGCCCATGACCAAGGCGGCAGCCGCAGAAATCACCAACCCTCCCAACACCACCACCCTGGGGCCGAAGCGGTCGGCGAGCATGCCCCAGGTGAACTGGCCAACGGCATACGCCGCCAGGTACAGGCCATCCAGGTTGGCCATCATCATCTTGTCCAGCGGGAAACTCGGGTCGTCGACGATCCCCAACTTGGCCACGGAAAACGCTTTGCGGGTGAAATCGAAGGCGGCATAGGCCAGCCAGGTGATGGCGAAAATCTGCACGCGCCAACGCTTGATACTACCCATAGGGATATTCATGGTGGTTCTGACCTCAGGTGTGAGTGTGCCGGCAGAATCGAAAAGCAATTGCCTGTGTTTTTATTGTTTTGCACTGCAGTACCGGGTCGCTGGGCACCGGTACTGGTCAGATGAGTCCTGCAAGGTTGCACGCAACGACCCATGATCGCCGAAGTTGTAGGACTCAACCTACGGCGACTGAGGGCTATCAAAGCAATGGCTGACTAATAGGTAAAATCGATTTATCGTATTTCAAATATAAGCCCAGCTTGTAAGAGGTCGTGCCATGTCGGTTTCCCACGCGCAACTCAAAGCCTTCCATGCGGTAGCGGTCCACGGCAGCTTTACCCTGGCCGGCGAGCGGCTGTTCCTCACCCAGCCGGCCATTTCCGACCAGGTGCGCAAGCTCGAAGAGCGCTTCGGCGTGCTGTTGTTTCATCGCAACAAGCGCTCCGTGCGCCTGACCGACCTGGGCGAACGCCTGCTGAGTATCACCCAGCGCCTGTTTGTGGTCGCCGCCGAGGCCGAGGAGCTGCTGCAAGACTCCAAGGCCTTGCAGACCGGCAGCCTGACCCTGGCCGTGGATGCGCCGGTGCATGTACTGCCGCAGATCGCGCAGTTTTGCGAACGTTATCCGGGGATCACGGTAAAAATCGAGACAGGTAACACCGATGATGCGCTGTATCGCCTGCACAACTATCAGGCTGACCTGGCGCTGGTGGGGCGCGACGTCGACGATGAACGCCTGCTCTCAATCCCGCTGCGCGATGACCCGATGCTGGCCTTTGTTGCACGCAACCACCCGTGGGCCGGGCGGGAATTCATCGACCTGGCGGACCTGGACGACACGCCCCTGGTTCTGCGGGAAACCGGCTCGGTGACCCGTCAGACCCTGGAACGGGAGATGCACCAGGCCGGGTTGCGCATTCGCCCGGCGATCCAGGTGGAAGGCCGCGAGGCCGCCCGTGAAGCGGTGGTGGTAGGGATTGGCGTGGGCGTAGTCTCGGCCTCGGAATTCGGTGCAGACTCCCGGGTGTATGCCATGCCGATCCGCGACTGCACCCAGCGCATGAAGGAAACACTGGTGTGCCTCAAAGAACAAAGCTCGCGACGGGTGGTGGCGACCTTTCTGGAGATTGTCCGCGAGAGCCTGGATACCTGAGCAGACACTTCTGTGGGAGCGGGCTTGCTCGCGAAAGCGGTGTCTGAGTAACAAATAAGCTACCTGTCACACCGCTTTCGCGAGCAAGCCCGCTCCCACAGGGGGATCTACGTTTAATTGATAACTCGCCGCACAGTCTGATCAGCACCAATCAACTGGAAGCCAGCTCAAAAAACGCCTGAATCAAACGTAACTCCCGACGCCGCTCCATGCACCCGAGCATATGGTGGTTCAGCAGTCCCTCGCCATGGATGGGAATCGCATGCACACGCGGGTCCCGACTGACTTCCACCGAGGACACCACCCCCACTCCCAGTTCGGCGGCCACCGCTTCTGTCACCGCTTCGCGGCTGTCCAGCTCCAGCAACACCTTGGGCTGTATGCCGGCCTTGGCACAGGCCTCGTCGAAGGTGCGGCGGGTGATGGAGCTGGGCTCGCGCAGCACCATGATCACCTGGTCCAACTGCTCCAGGCGGATACCCGCCGGATCCGCCAGCCACGGGTGGCCAGCCGGTACCAAGGCGCAGATACGTGACTCGTTCAAGGGCTGCAGGTGCACGCCCTTGCGTGGCTCCACTTGCGTCAACACCGCCACATCCGCGTGCTCGGACAACAGCGCCGCCAGGGTTTCCTGGGCATTGCCCAGGCGCAGGTTGACGGTAATCCCCGGGTACCGCGCACGCAGCTTTGCCAGCATGGGCATGACCATATGCGGCCCATCCGCCGCCACTTCCAGGCGCCCGGTGAGCAATTGGCGGTTGGCCTCCAGCAGGGCCTGCGCTTCATCCACCTGGCCGAAGATGCTGCGGGTGATGGCCGCCAGCTTGATCCCTTCTTCGGTTAACTCGACCCGCCGTGCGGCACGTCGCAGCAAGGTGATCTGGTAGTGCTCTTCCAGCGCCTTGATATGCCCGGTCACGGCCGGCTGGCTGATAAACAGGCGCGCGGCGGCACGGGTAAAGCTGCCGTCCCGGGCCACGGCGTCAAATGCGCGGAGTTGAAAAAGATTCATAGCTATCGGCCTCACTGATGGCTGGCATAACAACAAACAATTTGATTGATGACAAGCCAAACTGCAATTTATGTCCCGTAGCTTCATCCCACTGCTTTGCGAGGACATGAGAATGAGTACTGCCGCGCCGATCCTGCTCACACCGGGGCCCCTGACCACCTCCGCCCGCACCCGTCAGGCCATGATGGTTGACTGGGGTTCGTGGGATGACCGCTTCAACCAATTGACCGCCAGCCTCTGCGAGCAACTGCTGGCGATCATCAACGGTGGCGACAGCCATCACTGCGTGCCCTTGCAGGGCAGCGGCACCTTCGCCGTCGAAGCCGCCATCGGCACCCTGGTGCCACGGGATGGCAAGGTGCTGGTGCTGATCAACGGAGCCTACGGCAAGCGGCTGGCGAAGATCTGCGAAGTGCTCGGCCGCCCGTTCAGCACCTTCGAGACCGCCGAAGACCAGCCCACCACCGCCGCTGATGTGGATCGGCTGTTACAGGCTGACAGCACCATCACCCATGTCGCGCTGATCCACTGCGAAACCAGCACCGGCATCCTCAACCCGCTGCCGGAGATCGCCCAGGTCATCCAGCGCCATGGCAAACGCCTGATCATCGACGCCATGAGCTCCTTTGGCGCGCTGCCCATCGACGCGGCCCAGGTGCCGTTTGACGCCCTGATTGCCGCTTCCGGTAAATGCCTGGAAGGCGTGCCGGGCATGGGTTTTGTCTTTGCCAAAAAACAAGCGCTGGCCGCCGCCCAAGGCAACAGCCATTCCCTGGCCATGGACCTGTTCGACCAGCACGCCTACATGGCCAAGACCGGCCAATGGCGCTTTACCCCGCCGACCCACGTAGTGGCCGCCTTGCATGAAGCGCTGCTGCAATACAACGAGGAAGGTGGCTTGCCGGCCCGTCATCAGCGCTATGCCGCCAACTGCCAGACGCTACTGGACGGCATGGCCGAACTGGGCCTGCGCAGCTTCCTGCCCGCCGCGATCCAGGCGCCGATCATCGTCACCTTCCACGCGCCGAGCGATCCGCGCTACCAGTTCAAGGACTTCTACGAGCGGGTCAAGGCCAAGGGTTTCATTCTGTATCCGGGCAAATTGACCCAGGTCGAAACCTTCCGCGTCGGCTGCATCGGCCATGTCAACCAGGCAGAGATGCAAGCGGCAGTGGCGGCGATTGCCCAGGCGCTGCAAGAGATGTGTAGGAGCGAGCTTGCTCGCGAAGTGGGTTAACGATAACGCGGGCGGCCTGGTTCACAGCGGCGCCCTCAGGTTTTTCGCGAGCAAGCTCGCTCCTACAAAAAACGCCCCATTAGCCATAGGATTTTTACCATGAACTATCAGAACCCCAACACCCTGCAGGCCGCCATCCTTGACTGGGCCGGCACCGTGGTCGACTTCGGCTCATTCGCCCCCACGCAGATTTTTGTCGAGGCGTTTGCCGAGTTCGACGTCCAGGTGTCCATCGAAGAAGCCCGTGGCCCGATGGGCATGGGCAAGTGGGACCACATCCGCACCCTGTGTGATCAGCCGCAAGTGGCCGAGCGCTATCGCAAAGCCTTCGGCCGCACGCCGACCGACGCTGACGTGACCGCCATCTACGAGCGCTTCATGCCGCTGCAGATCGAGAAGATCGCCGAGCACTCGGCGCTGATTCCCGGCGCCCTGGAGACCATCGCCGCACTGCGTGCGCAAGGGATCAAGATCGGTTCCTGCTCCGGCTACCCCAAGCAAGTGATGGACAAGGTGGTCGAGTTGGCTGCCACCAACGGCTACATCGCCGACCACGTCGTCGCCACCGACGAAGTACCCAATGGCCGCCCATGGCCCGCCCAGGCCCTGGCCAACGTGATTGCCCTGGGCATCGATGATGTGGCGGCCTGCGTGAAGATCGACGACACCGTGCCGGGCATCCTCGAAGGCCGTCGCGCCGGGATGTGGACGGTGGCGCTGACCTGCTCGGGCAACGCCCTGGGCCTGACCTACGAGCAGTTCCGTGCGCTGGACCCGGCGACACTGGCCAGCGAGCGCAAGCGCATCGAAACGCTGTTCGCCGGCTCGCGCCCGCACTACCTGATCGACACCATCACCGACCTGCCCGGCGTGATCGCCGACATCAATCAGCGCCTGGCCCGCGGTGAAATGCCGCAAGCTGCCTGATCGAGATCAATACATCGCCCCTCACTCGGGCAAACCTTGCACAACAGGGTTAGGCTGAAGGGACTCCGTCGCCAAAGAACGGAGGTTTGCCCCTGATGAGTGAGGAACGACGCAATGCCGTGGAAAAACAGCGAGTCCCGTTACAGTACGATGTCCATCGCCCTGCACTGGCTGATGTTGGTGCTGCTGGTGGTGGTCTACGCCACCATTGAATTTCGCGGGATTTTCCCCAAAGGCAGTGGCGGGCGCACGTTAATCAAAGAACTGCACTTCATGTTCGGCCTGACCATCTTTGTACTGGTCTGGCTGCGCCTGTTTGCCCGCAGCCTGGGCGTGGCGCCGAAAATCCTGCCGGCCCCGCCGCAATGGCAAGCCTTGCTGGCGACGCTGATGCACGTGGCGTTGTATGTGTTCATGATCGGCATGCCGATCTTCGGCTGGCTGATCGTCAGTGCCGCAGGGCATTCAGTGTCGTTCTACGGCCTTGAGTTGCCGCCCCTGATCGGCGAAAACAAAGACTTGGCCAAGCAGATCGAAGGCTGGCACGTGCTGGGCGGCACTATCGGCTACTGGCTGATCGGCCTGCATGCGGCAGCGGGTCTGTACCACCACTATTTCATGCGCGATAACACCGTGTTGCGCATGTTACCCAAGCGTTAATCCGCAAAACCCCGGCGGCCTTGCAGGCCGCCGGTGTGCACAAAGATCAAGCGAGTGCCGGGAGCGAAGCGCCCGGCCTCGATCTGCTGCTTGAGCGCCAGCAGCGCCTTGCCGGTGTACAGCGGCTCCAACGCAAGGCCGCAGGCCTGTTCGGTAGTGGCGATAAATTCAAGCAATGGCTGATCGGCCTTGGCAAAACCGCCACGGCTGGCATCCAACAGTTCATACCCGCCCTGCACAATGGCCTGCACGTTCTGCGCGACGCCATGATCATCCGGTACCGCCATTGCCCCAAACACAGGATGGCCGCCCGCCTCCGCCAGGACCAACCCCGCCAGGGTGGTACCAGTGCCGGCCGCCAGCCACCAGGCGTCGTAATCGGCCCAACCCAGGGTGTGCAACTGCGTCCGTACCTGCTCCAGCAACACCCCACAACCCAACGCCCCGGTCATTGCGCCGCCGCCTTCGGGCACAGGATGCAGGTGCGGATAGCGCTCGCGCCAAGGCAACCAGAAGCCCGGCTCATGGCGCGCGCGATAGCCGCCATAGCCCAACCAGTGCAGGTGCATGCCGAACGCTTGCAGGTCGAAAACAGTCGGGGTGTCTTGCGGGTGCCCGCGCAACAGGCCGACGGTGGCAAACCCGAAGCGTTTGCCGGCCGCCGCCAGGGCATGCAGGTGATTGGAGTAGGCGCCGCCCAGGCTGATGATGCCGCTGGCACCCGCCTGTTGCGCCTGGGCCAGGTGCCCGGTGAGCTTGAACCACTTGTTGCCGCTGATCAGCGGGTCGATGCGGTCCAAGCGCAACACGGCCACCTCGACGCCGTTCAGCCAATCCAGCTGCAAGGGTTCGAGGGGAGCCTGGGGAAGCCAATCGAAAGGACCCATCAGGGCACGTCTGCATGAAAAAAGGGGCGGTAGTCTAACACCGCCCCTTCCCGGGTCTTACAGCTCGGCGGCGAGGCGCGAGCCCTGGTTGATCGCACGCTTGGCATCCAGCTCGGCGGCCACATCGGCACCGCCGATCAGGTGCACGTTCTGGCCAGCGGCGACCAGGCCGTCCTGCAGTTCGCGCAGCGGGTCCTGGCCGGCGCAGATGACGATGTTGTCCACCGTCAGCACTTGGGGCTCGCCCTCGGCGCCAATACGAATGTGCAGGCCTGCGTCGTCGATCTTCAGGTACTCGACGCTATTGAGCATCTGCACCTGCTTGTTCTTCAGGCCGGTACGGTGGATCCAGCCGGTGGTCTTGCCCAGGCCGTCGCCGACCTTGGAAGTCTTGCGCTGCAGCAGGAACACTTCACGGGCCGGCGCATGGCGCTCGGGCTTGATCCCGGCCACGCCGCCACGGGCTTGCAGTTGGGTGTCGATGCCCCATTCTTTCCAGAACGCCTCGCGATCCAGGCTGGTGGACACGCCTTGGTGCACCAGGAATTCCGACACGTCGAAACCGATGCCGCCGGCGCCAATCACCGCTACACGCTTGCCCACCGGCTTGCGTTCGAGGATCACGTCCAGGTAACTCAACACCTTGGGGTTCTCGACGCCCGGGATCGCCGGGGTACGTGGCGCGATACCGGTGGCGAGAATGATCTCGTCATAACCGCCCGCCACCAGTTGCTCGACGTCCACGCGGGTGTTGAGGCACAGCTCGACATGGGTGGTCTGCAACTTGCGTTTGAAATAACGCAGGGTTTCGAAGAACTCTTCCTTGCCCGGCACGCGCTTGGCGATATTGAACTGGCCGCCGATCTCGCTGGCGGAATCGAACAAGGTCACCTGATGCCCGCGTTCGGCGGCCACGGTGGCAGCGGCCAGGCCTGCAGGGCCGGCACCGACTACCGCGATCTTCTTGATCTGCTTGACCGGCAGGTAATTGAGTTCGGTCTCGTAGCAGGCGCGCGGGTTGACCAGGCAGGTGGTCAGCTTGCCGCCGAAGGTATGGTCCAGGCACGCCTGGTTGCAGCCGATGCAGGTGTTGATTTCGTCGGCACGGCCAGCGGCGGCCTTGTTGACGAACTCCGGGTCGGCCAGGAACGGCCGGGCCATGGACACCATATCGGCATCGCCCTCGGCAAGGATCTGTTCGGCCACTTCCGGCGTGTTGATACGGTTGGTGGTGATCAACGGAATCTGCACCGCGCCGCGCAGCTTGGCCGTGACCTTACTGAATGCGCCCCGCGGCACTTTGGTGGCGATGGTCGGGATGCGCGCTTCGTGCCAGCCGATGCCGGTATTGATAATCGTCGCGCCCGCCTGCTCGATGGCCCTGGCCAACTGGACAATTTCTTCCCAGGTGCTGCCGCCTTCCACCAGGTCGAGCATCGACAGGCGGAAGATAATGATGAAGTTGGGCCCCACGGCTTCGCGCACCCGACGCACGATTTCCACCGGCAGGCGCATGCGGTTTTCGTAGGCGCCGCCCCAGCGGTCGGTGCGATGGTTGGTGTGGGCGGCGAGGAACTGGTTAATGAAATAACCTTCCGAGCCCATGATTTCCACACCGTCGTACTCGGCGACCTGGGCCAGTACCGAGCACGTCACAAAGTCGCTGATCTGCTTTTCGATGCCTTCCTCGTCCAGCTCCTTGGGCTTGAACGGGTTGATCGGCGCCTGGATCGCGCTCGGCGCGACCTGCTTGGGGCTGTAGGCATAACGGCCGGCATGGAGGATCTGCATGCAGATTTTGCCGCCCGCCTCGTGCACCGCCTGGGTCACGATCTTGTGCTTGAGCGCTTCGGCTTCGGTGGTCAGCTTGGCGGCCCCGGAATACACCCCGCCTTCATCGTTCGGGCCAATGCCGCCGGTAACCATCAGGCCTACGCCGCCACGGGCACGCTCGGCGAAATACGCGGCCATGCGCTCGAAGCCACCTGGCTTTTCTTCAAGACCGGTGTGCATCGACCCCATCAGGGTGCGATTGCGCAAGGTGGTAAAACCCAGGTCCAACGGGGCCAGCAGGTGCGGGTAGGCAGCAGCGGTCATGGTACAGCTCCACAACGGATCATCACGGGACGTGGCAGGCTCGAATGGCCGGCCATCGGTTTATGTCCCACAGACTAAGAGCCATGCCCCCACCGCTCAATGACTGAAACTGACAAGTTATTGATCCAAATGCGCAACGCCCCTTGGCAAGCGTGGCGACGCGCCCTACCCTAGAGGCGAACCCTGCTTACGGCCTGTTGTCTGTTCCCCCATGCGTAAATTATTTGCTTTGACCTTCACCATGGCCTTGGTCGCCGCCGTTTCCGCCTATCTGGTCTGGACCCAGGAGCGCCCCGTGGGGCATTACCTGTCGGACCTGAGAATCAACCTGGCCGTGAACGAGGGCGTTCCCGCCGATCACGGCAATCTGCTGGGCATCCAGCCCGAGTTGTTCCCCGCCGATTACCAGAGCCTGGAGCGCTTGCACCTCAAGCTCTCGGCCTATCTGCGCAATGCCCGGGACATGGGGCTGATCAATGACAAAACCATTGTGGTGCTGCCGGAACATGTCGGCACCTGGTTGATGGTCAGTGGCGAGAAAAACGAGCTGTATCAGGCCACCAGCCTCAAGGAGGCAATGAACTGGTTGTCGGCCAGCAATCCATTGCTGTTTATGCGCGCGCTGATCAGTGCCCAGGGCGATAACCGTATCGACGATGCCTACCTGCGCATGAAGGCACCGGCCATGGCCCGCGATTACCAGGTGTTGTTTGGTGGTCTGGCCAAGGAATTCGGGGTGACGCTGGTGGCCGGTTCCATCGCCCTGCCCAACCCCAGCATCAGCCAGGGTCAACTGCAGGTCGGCCATGGTGCGCTGTACAACACCAGCCTGGTGTTCGACCGCGACGGCCTGCCGCTGGGCCAACCCCAGCGCCAGCTCTACCCGATCTTCGATGAGCGCGGTTTTATCGCCCCGGGCGACGAAAACGCGATCAGCGTGATCGACACCCCGGCCGGGCGCCTGGGCATCCTGATCGGCAGTGACAGCTGGTATCCGGACAATTACCGCAAACTCAACGAATTAGGCGCGCAACTGGTGGCGGTACCGGCCCTGGTGATTGGCCGGGATACCTGGGACAAGCCGTGGCGCGGCTTCAAGAGCGTCTCCACGCCACCGGAAGTCAGCCTCAAGCCTGAAGAACTCAGCGAAGGTGAAGCCTGGCATCGCCTGAGCCTGATCAGCCAGGCCCCCATCAGCCTGGCCGGTGCGGGTATGAGCGTGTTCATGCGCGGACAGTTCTGGGACCAGGGCACCAGCGGCCAGAGTTTTCTCAGTACCCAGGGACAAGTCTTCGCCGACGGCAACGCGCGTGGTGCGCGTTTGCTGAACGTGTGGCTGTAAACCCATGAAACCGGCACCGATGCGCCTCGGTGACTTATCGGTGGGCATCGTGCACACCCTGGCCGACGCGATCCTCAGCCATGGCCTGGACCCGCAGCCACTGCTGTTGCAATACGGCCTGGACCCAGCACGCTTGAGTGAACCCGGTGCACGCCTGTCAATCCCGCGCTATATGCGCCTGGGCCACGCAGCCATCCAGTTGACCGGCGATCCCGGCCTGGGCCTGCGCATGGGCCAACTGAGCCGCATGAATCAACTTGGCCTGGCCGGCGTCACTGCGGCCCAGGCGCCCAACGTGCGCGAAGCCGCGCGTACGTTGACCCGCTTCGAGGCGCTGTACGGTGCCAATTACCGTGGCCAGTCCAGCTTTCATGAAGACGCCGGGGGCGCCTGGCTGCGGTTCTATTCCATCAGCCCCTATAACGCCTATAACCGGTTTGTCGTGGACTCGATTCTCGCCGGTTGGCTACAGCAGATGGCAACCTTGTGCCAGCAGCCGGTCGTGGCCGAACGGATCGAGATCGAATTCGCCACCCCCGACTACAGTGCAAGCTACAGCGTGCTGGGCGATTGCCCAATCCAGTTCGGCGCTGAGCTCAATCAACTGCGCTTGAGCCAACACAGCCTGGCCCAGCGCAACCCGCAGCATTGCCCCAGTACCTGGAACCTGCTGTTGCAGCTGTGTGAAAGGGAATTGGAGCAACTGACCCGCACCCGCAGCCTGCGCGAGCGCATCACCCGCTTGCTGGGGCCGATGCTCAATGGCGGCCGGGAACCCGACCTGGAAGAAGTGGCGGCGCGCCTGAAACTGCCGACCTGGACCTTGCGCCGCAAACTGGCCGAGGAAGGCACGCAGTTTCGCGCCATTCTCAACGACACCCGCCGCGACCTGGCCATGACCTACATTCGCGATACGGAACTGGCGTTTGGGGAAATCGCCTATCTACTGGGTTTTGCCTCAGCGGAAGCCTTTCAACGGGCTTTCAAGCGCTGGAACAGCCAGACCCCAGGGGAATTTCGCCGCAGTCAGCGGCATTCCGCCTGACGCCTACCTACAGCTCGGTGGCGTCGTCGGACGGATCCAGCGGATCAAGTTCGAATGCCTGATACTCCAACAGCTCTTCTTGATAATCGTCCATCGTCGACTCCTTGTGTAATCAAAGCAGGTGGCTTAAGTGACCCGCATCACCAGCCTAAAGTGCCGTCGTGACGAAAAAAAGACAGGGTCATGACGTTCCTGAGCTTGAAGATTAAACGTAGCAGCCATCAATGGATTTAACGCCTCGAGCTAAACGACCTGGGTTATTGGCCGGTGGTCGGCAACGCTGGAATCACCTCTGTTGGCGCGGGCAGCACAGGCGTGGTCGGCGCTGGAGCTTCTTGCGGAGCGGGCTGTGGCGTAATCGGCACCGGCTCCACTGGTGGCGCAAGCGGTTCCGAGACCGCTGGCGCAACAGGCGTAGTCGGCACATCTTGCGGCGCGTCAACCTTGTCCACTGCAGGCGCGGGCTTGGGCTCCGGCACACCGAGGTCAGCCTTGGGCGCTTCTGGAATGTGCTCGGCGGCCTTCACTTCCTGGGGCAGGAACACATCCACCAAGGCAAAGTAGCGCTCATAGAACTTCGGCGAGCTGACCGTCTCGCTGGCCACCTTGACCATAGAGTCGTCGGTGGAGCCAATCGGCATCGATACCGAACCGAGCACACCCACCCCCAGGCTGGCGGAGTTGTTGACCTTCTTCAGCGCATAGCGATCCTGCAGGGCGTTGGCAAACATGGTCGCATGATGCTCGCCGCTGCCGTCTTCGGCACATACCACGTTGAAACTGATCTGCAGATGGGTCTCACCGGTCTGCTGGAAACTTTTGTTACCGCTCACCAGCTTCGGGTCGCTGCTGGTGATGATGTAGCCCTGGCTGAGCAACGCCCGGCGTGCCGCTTCGCAGGCCGCGACATCGCTGACCGGGTAGTTGCGCGAAAACGTACCGGAGTCGTCGAAGTTTTCATGTTCGTAGATAGCGGTCTTGGGCGACGAGCAGCCCGTGGCGCCTGCCAGCACCAGCGCGAGCGCAAGGCCACGCAAGTGAAATGAAGTCGACATTGATGATCCTGAGGAAAACGGTCAGGGCGGTATTGTGCAACAGATCACGGGGTGCGCGCGCGGATTCCTGTCGGTAAAACGCCAGCGACCGGCTCGACGTGCGATACGGGAAAAAGCCTGGCGCTCATATGGTCGATAAACACCCGCAGTTTGGCCGAAGCATGCCGGCTCGACGGCCAGAGCATCCAGAAACTGCCGCTGTGTTCCAGATGCTCGTCCAGCACCCGCAGCAAGCGGCCCTGCGTGACGGATTCGCGAACCATGAAGTCCGGCAGGCAGGCGATCCCCAGGCCTTCATGCACCACATGGTTGAGGGACTCGATAGTGGTACTGACCAAGGGAGTGCGCAACACCGGTTCGGGTTCACCCGGTAGATAACGCAGTGGCCAGGCTTCCAGCTTACCGGTGGCGCAGAACTTGTGGCGCAGGCAGGCGTGGTGGTTCAGATCCGCAGGACAAACCGGCGTGCCGTGCAGGGCGAAGTACTGCGGCGAACCCACCAGCACCAACCGATAATGCCCCAGCAACCGGGCCGTGAGCCGCGAATCCTCGGGCTTGCCGGTGCGCACCACGGCATCGAAGCCTTCCTCGATCACGTCCACCATGCGGTCAGAGAAGTCCACATCCAGCTCAATCTCTGGATAGGCCCGCATGAACTCGCTCAGCACAGGCATCAACAGGCCTCGGACTTGCGGCAAGCTGACGCGCAATTTTCCACGCGGTGTGGCCGCCGCCTCCGTCAACTCCTGCTCCGCCGCTTCAACTTCGGCCAGGATGCGCCGCGAACGCTCGAGAAACAGCGCGCCTTCGGCCGTCAGCGTAATACTGCGGGTGCTGCGGTGAAACAGCCGTACACCCAGGCGCTGCTCCATGCGCGCGATGGTTTTGCCCACGGCCGAGGAAGACACCCCCAGTACGCGACCAGCCTGAGTAAAGCTGCGGGTTTCCGCGACCTGCACAAACACCGAAATACTGCCCAGGCTGTCCATTATCCCTTCCCGCTGATTACGGACATGAACGTCCGATAAGTTCGGAACCTTAGCCTATTTTTCCGAGGGGTTCAGCCCCCTACTCTGCCCCCGATGTCCTGATGCCTTGAATACGGAGCCGAGCCACATGAATGACTGCAGTACACCGCAATACCTGCCCAGCCGACGCGAACGACTACCCCTGGCGGGCTTGCTCGCGCTGGCGACCGCCGGTTTCATCACCATCCTCACCGAGGCGATGCCTGCCGGCCTGCTGCCACAGATGAGCGCCGACCTGGGCGTCAGCGAGGCGCTGGTCGGTCAGTTGGTCACGGTATACGCCCTTGGCTCGTTGCTGGCGGCCATTCCCCTGACCATCGCCACCCGTGGCTGGCGCCGCCGCCCCTTGCTGCTGATAGCGATCGGCGGTTTTGCGCTGGTCAACAGTGTCACGGCGCTATCAGACCTGTATTGGCTGACCCTGGTCGCGCGGCTGCTGGCTGGCATCTTCGCCGGCTTGCTCTGGGCACTGCTGGCCGGATATGCCAGCCGCATGGTCGCGCCGCACCTGCAAGGCCGGGCGATTGCCGTGGCAATGCTGGGCGCGCCGCTGGCGCTGTCCCTTGGCGTACCTGCCGGGACATTTCTGGGCACGGCGGTAGGCTGGCGGTTGAGCTTTGCAATCATGACCGCACTGACCGTACTGCTACTGGTGTGGGTGCGCTGGCAGGTGCCGGACTTTGCCGGACAAAGGGCGCAACAGCGCCTGGGCTTGCGTCAGGTCCTGCACTTGCGTGGGGTGCGTCCGACGTTGTGGGTGACGTTTACCTATGTGCTGGCACATAACATTCTGTACACCTATATCTCGCCGTTTCTGCTGCCTGCCGGGCTTGCCGCTGACATTGACCAGGTGTTGCTGGTATTTGGCCTGGCTGCGCTGATGGGTATCTGGATCGTCGGCCTGTTGATTGACCGCCTGCTGCCGGCCTTGCTGGTGATCAGTTGCGCGCTGTTTGCGGCTGCGGCGTTGGCCTTGGGCCTCTGGACCGCGTCTACCGAAGTCATCTACCTGTCAGTGGCCATCTGGGGCCTGGCATTTGGCGGCTTGCCTGCCTTGCTGCAAACCGCACTGGCCAAGTCGGCAGGTGACTCGGCGGACGCTGCACAGTCGATGCTGGTAACGGTGTGGAACCTGGGGATTGCCGGCGGAGGGCTGCTAGGCGGCGTACTGCTTCAGGGATGGGGCGTGATGTCGTTTCCCTGGGTGGTCGCGGGCTTGGCCATGTTGGCATTGATCGCAACCTTACAGACCCGAAGCGCCCAGCTTATGTAGGAGCGAGCTTGCTCGCGAAAGACGTTAACGATAAAGGGGGCTTGCTGGGTATGCGCGGCGCTCTCAGGTTCTTCGCGAGCAAGCTCGCTCCTACATCAGCTTGGCGGGGCTGATGAGCAGGCAAAAAAAGACCCCGGCTTTCAGGCCGGGGTCTTTTTTTGAAGCGGTATCACACCATCAGAAACGCTTGATGTCAGCCTTGGCTTCCAGTTCCTTGCGGAACGCAGCGAAGTCCTGCTGACCAACCCGCGAAGCGAGGAAGCGACGGTATTGCTCCTTCTCTTCATCGGTCGGCGCAGCCCCTTCGTTGACGCTGTTCAAGCGCACGATCATCAAGCTGCCATCTGGCAGGGTCACGTCGGCAAAGGTCGGCTTGTCTTTCGCCGCGGGCTTGGGCATGCGGAACAGTGCCTGCAACACAGCCGGCTCAACGCCGTCCTGACCGCGGGTAGCGGCTTCGGTGACTTTCCAGGCCTGGCCATCAACCGCCTGGTCCAACGCCAGCTTGCCATCGCGCAGGTTGGCGATCAGCTCATCGGCATGGGTCTTGGCCGCAGCGCTTGCGCGCTCCTTGGTCAGTTGGGCACGGATGGCAGTCGCCACGCTTTCCAGCGGCAGTTGCTCCGGCTTGCGGTGCTCCTTGGCGCGCAGGACGACGATGGTTTCCGGATCCAGCTCGATGGCGGTGCTGTTGGCACCCTCATCCAGCACTTCAGGGCTGAAAGCGGCCTGGATCACAGCACGGTTGGCCGCGATGCCTTCGCCACCTTCACGGCCAAACGGCGCGGAGGTGTGTACGGTCAGCTTCAGGTCCGACGCCGGCTGGGCCAGGTCGGAGGCTTCGAAAGCCGCATCTTCCAATTGCTTGGTCGCCTCGACAAAACGCTGCTCCACTTGCTGGGTCTTCAGCTCACGGGTCAGCTTGTCTTTCAGGCTGGCGAACGAAGGCACTTCTGGCGCTTCAACACCCAGCAGCTTGATCAGGTGCCAGCCGAAGCTGGAACGTACCGGTGCCGAGACCTGGTCCTTGTTCAAGGCATACAGGGTGCTTTCAAACTCAGGATCGTAGACGCCAGGGCCCGCGAAACCCAGATCGCCGCCATTGTTGGCCGAACCTGGATCCTGGGAGAACTCCTTGGCCAGGGCCTCGAAGCTCTCGCCCTTGGCCAGACGCGCCTGGACTTCTTCGATCTTGGCCTTGGCTTGCGCCTCGGTGACCTTGTCGTTGACTTCGATCAGGATGTGCGCGGCACGACGCTGTTCAGCGAGGTTGGCGGTTTCTTTCTCGTACAGGGCCTGCAGTTCATCGTCCTTGACCGTTACCTGGTCAAAGAACGAAGCCTTCTTCAGCTCCAGGTAGTCGATGACGACCTGGTCCGGGGTCATGAACTCCTTGGCGTGCTGGTCGTAGTAAGCCTTGACCTCGTCGTCAGTGAGCTTCACGGCAGCCGGGTCGGCGTTGATACTAACGGTGGCGAAATCACGGGTCTGTTTTTCCAGACGCGCGAAGTTCAGCACTTCCTGGTCGGTAACAAAACCGCTGCCGGCAATGCCTGCGCGCAGTTGGCCGATCAGCATTTCCTGGGTCAGCATCTGACGGAATTGCATACGGCTGTAGCCCAGCTGACGGATCACCTGGTCGAAGCGTTCAGCGCTGAACTTGCCGTCTTCCTGGAACTCCGGGGTCTGCAGGATCACTTGGTCCAGTGCAGCTTCCGAGAAGGAGAACTTCGAATCGGCCGCGCCTTGCAGCAGCAGCTTGCGGTCGATCAGGCCCTTGAGGGCCGCTTCGCGCAGCATTTTTTCATCCAGCAAGGACGCGTCGAAGTCCTTGCCCAGTTGTTGCATCAGCTGCCGACGTTGCATGTCGACGGCCTGGCTCAGCTCGTTTTGACTGATTTCTTCACCATTGACCTTGGCCGCGTCCTGGCTGTTGGTCGTAGCCTGGAAAATGGCCTCGATACCGGTGAAGGCCATCAATACAACGATGAGCCCGATAATGGTCTTGGCAATCCAGCCTTGTGAATTGTCCCTGATATTCTGCAGCATGCGTCCCCCAGAAACGGTTGAACTTCAAAATTAGGCAACCGTGGAGCGTGGGTAGAATCCGGATAGAAGAAAGGCGCATCCGAGGATGCGCCTTCTCGTAACTGGCGGAACGGACGGGTATTGAACCCGCCCCCCGGCTTAGCGACCCAATGGATATTCAGGTCTGTTGCCGCTCCGCTGCCAGACCAGACCTGCGTCCAGCCCGGATAGGCAAAGGCTTGAGCGAAGCTTAGTTGACGGCTTCTTTCAGGGCTTTACCGGCTTTGAAACCGGGTTTCTTGGCAGCAGCGATTTGCAGTGCTTTGCCAGTCTGTGGGTTACGGCCAGTGCGAGCTGGACGATCGGTCACAGAGAAAGTACCGAAACCTACCAGTACCACGGAGTCGCCGGCCTTGAGAGCGCCAGTGACGGATTCGATTACTGCGTCCAGCGCACGGCCAGCAGCAGCTTTCGGGATATCAGCAGATGCAGCGATAGCATCAATCAGTTCCGACTTGTTCACTCTAAGTCCCCTTATATCTATTGAGTATGATTCTAAGTTTTTTGGTGAAAGCAAAAACCAGTGCTGAATGGCCTACAGGCACTTATAAGAGCCGCTTTATAACAAGGGCTCTAAAAAGCTGTCAAGGAAGCCACCAGGCTTAAACGTATTAATGCGTGCTAATTCTTTCCTTAGAGTCAGTCTCGCGTTTTTCGTCCTTCGCGACTATCTCGGGAGCCACATCCGGCAAGGGCTCCGGCGCGTATTGCAGCGCAATTTGCAGGACCTCGTCAATCCATTTAACCGGTTTAATCTGCAGATCCTGCTTAATATTGTCAGGAATTTCCTTCAAGTCGCGAACATTCTCTTCCGGAATGATCACCGTCTTGATACCACCACGGTGTGCAGCCAGCAGTTTTTCCTTCAGGCCGCCAATGGCCAATACTTGGCCGCGCAGGGTAATTTCCCCGGTCATGGCCACATCGGCACGCACCGGGATGCCGGTCAGGGCTGATACCAGGGCCGTGCACATGCCTACGCCAGCGCTGGGGCCGTCTTTGGGGGTGGCCCCTTCCGGCATGTGGATGTGGGTGTCGTGCTTCTCGTGGAAGTCCAGGGGGATCCCCAGGCTCCGCGCGCGACTGCGCACCACGGTCTGCGCGGCGGTGATGGATTCGACCATCACGTCACCCAAAGAACCGGTCTTGATCAGTTGCCCCTTGCCCGGGATCACCGCAGCTTCGATAGTCAGCAACTCGCCGCCGACCTGAGTCCACGCCAGGCCAGTCACCTGCCCTACCTGGTCCTGCTGCTCGGCCAGGCCGTAACGGAATTTACGCACGCCCAGGAAGTGCTCCAGGGCATCGGCCGTGACTTTCACGGAGAAGCGTTTTTCCAGGGCATGTTCCTTGACCGCCTTGCGGCAGATCTTCGCCAACTGGCGCTCCAGGCCCCGTACACCAGCCTCGCGGGTGTAGTAACGAATGATGTCGCGGATCGACTCGACGTCGAATTCGATCTCGCCCTTTTTCAGGCCGTTGGCCGAAATCTGCTTGGGCGCGAGGTACTTGACGGCGATATTGATCTTCTCGTCTTCGGTGTAACCCGGCAGACGAATCACCTCCATCCGGTCCAGCAGGGCTGGAGGGATATTCATGGAGTTGGAGGTGCACAGGAACATTACGTCGGACAGGTCGTAGTCGACTTCCAGGTAATGGTCGTTGAAATTGTGGTTTTGCTCGGGGTCGAGCACTTCCAGCAAAGCCGACGCCGGATCGCCACGCATATCGCTGCCCATTTTGTCGATTTCATCGAGCAGGAACAGCGGGTTGCGCACCCCAACCTTTGTCATTTTTTGAATCAATCTTCCCGGCATCGAACCGATGTAAGTCCGGCGATGACCGCGGATTTCCGCTTCATCACGCACACCACCAAGGGCCATGCGCACGAATTTACGGTTTGTGGCATTGGCGATCGACTCAGCCAGCGAGGTTTTACCCACGCCAGGAGGACCTACCAGGCACAACACCGGGCCACGAATTTTCTTCACGCGCTTCTGCACGGCGAGGTATTCGAGGATGCGTTCCTTGACCTCCTCCAGGCCGTAGTGATCGGCGTCGAGGATATCTTCGGCACGCGCCAGGTCCAGGCGCACCTTGGTCTGGGCTTTCCACGGCACCTGCACCAGCCAGTCGATGTAGGAACGAACCACGGTGGCTTCGGCCGACATTGGCGACATTTGCTTGAGCTTGTTCAGCTCGGCGGTGGCTTTGGTCAACGCGTCTTTTGGCAGGCCGGCGGCATCGATGCGCTTTTTCAGCTCTTCGATTTCGTTATGGCCTTCTTCGCTGTCGCCGAGTTCTTTCTGAATGGCCTTCATCTGCTCATTCAGGTAGTACTCGCGCTGACTGCGCTCCATCTGCTTTTTGACGCGACCGCGAATGCGCTTCTCGACCTGCAACAGATCGATCTCGGCATCCAGCAACGCCAGGACGTGCTCGACCCGGGTAGACAGGTCAATAATTTCGAGGATGTCCTGCTTCTGCTCGATCTTCAGCGCCATGTGCGCGGCCATGGTGTCGACCAGGCGGCTTGGCTCATCAATGCTGTTGAGGGAGGACAGGACTTCTGCGGGGACTTTCTTGCCCAGTTGCACGTATTGCTCGAACTGGGACAGCAGGCTACGCACAAAGACTTCGGATTCGCGCTCAGGCGCTTCGACTTCGTCGATCAACGCCACTTCTGCACGCAGGTGGCCATCCACCTCCATGAAGCGCTCGACCGCACCGCGCTGCTCACCTTCGACCAACACCTTGACGGTGCCATCCGGCAGCTTGAGCAATTGCAGAACAGTGGCAATGGTGCCGACGCGATACAGGGCTTCTTCGCCTGGATCGTCATCAGCCGGATTTCTCTGGGCCAACAGCAGGATCTGCTTGTCGCCCGTCATCGCGGCCTCGAGGGCTTCGATAGACTTCTCGCGCCCCACGAACAGCGGGATAACCATGTGCGGATACACAACCACATCACGCAATGGCAGGAGAGGCAATTCAATGGTTGTCTTCATGATTTCGCCTCTATGACAGATGAAAGTAAGCTTGAAACCAAGATGGGGGCTGCGTGTAAAAAAAACAAGCTCAATGCTGGCAGTTACACACAGTAAAAATTCTTATGAAAAACAAAGGGGCCCCTAGAGGCCCCTTGTTTGTACCGAAACTGCGAAACGCTTACGCGTCTGGCGCAGCCTTGGCAGCCGGCTCACTGTTTTCGTAGATATACAGTGGCTTGGACTTACCTTCTATAACGCTTTCGTCGATCACCACTTTACTCACCTCGGACTGCGAGGGGATTTCGTACATGGTGTCGAGCAACACGCCTTCAAGGATCGAACGCAGACCGCGTGCGCCAGTCTTGCGCTCCAGTGCCCGCTTGGCCACCGATTTAAGCGCGTCGGCACGGAACTCGAGGTCTACACCTTCCATTTCGAAGAGCTTGGCGTATTGCTTGGTCAGGGCGTTCTTCGGCTCGGTGAGGATCTGAATCAGAGCAGCCTCATCCAACTCGTCCAACGTGGCCAGGACCGGCAGACGACCAACGAATTCCGGGATCAGACCGAACTTGACCAGATCGTCAGGCTCGACTTCACGCAGGGACTCGCCCACCTTCTTGCCTTCTTCCTTGCTGCGCACTTCTGCACTGAAACCGATGCCGCCACGGGTGGAACGGTTTTGAATAACCTTTTCCAGGCCGGAGAACGCACCGCCACAGATAAACAGGATGTTACGCGTATCAACCTGCAGGAATTCCTGCTGCGGATGCTTGCGACCACCTTGGGGCGGTACGGAGGCGACCGTGCCTTCAATCAGCTTCAGCAGGGCTTGCTGCACGCCTTCACCGGAAACGTCCCGGGTGATCGACGGGTTGTCGGACTTGCGCGAAATCTTGTCGATTTCATCGATATAGACAATACCCATCTGGGCCTTCTCTACGTCGTAGTCGCACTTCTGCAGCAGTTTCTGAATGATGTTCTCGACATCTTCACCCACGTAGCCAGCCTCGGTGAGGGTGGTGGCGTCGGCGATGGTGAACGGAACGTTCAGCAGGCGAGCGAGGGTTTCTGCAAGCAGGGTTTTACCCGAGCCTGTAGGACCGATCAGCAAGATGTTGCTCTTGCCGAGTTCGACCTCGTCACCTTTCTTGTCACGCTGGTTCAAGCGCTTGTAGTGGTTGTACACCGCTACGGCCAGAACCTTCTTTGCACGCTCTTGACCAATCACGTACTGGTCAAGGATGCCGCTGATTTCTTTAGGCGAAGGCAATTTATGCGCGCTGCTTTCGGCCTGTGCTTCCTGCACCTCCTCACGGATGATGTCATTGCACAGGTCGACGCACTCGTCGCAGATAAAGACCGAGGGGCCGGCAATCAATTTGCGCACTTCATGCTGGCTTTTGCCACAGAAGGAGCAATAGAGCAGCTTGCCGTTGTCCTCGCCGTTGCGGGTGTCAGTCATTCGTTCGATCCAAATCCGATAGGCTTGCAACACAAGATGAAGGCTTATGCGGGCTTTTTCAAGCCCGCCAGTGGTCGGACATGCCGACCAGCCCTATTTTGAGCGGCTTATATTAAGCGGGGCGCTTGTCGATCACGGCGTCGATCAGCCCGTATTCACGCGCGGCCTCGGCACTCATGAAGTTGTCGCGGTTGGTATCACGCTCGATTTCTTCCAGGGTGTGCCCGCTGTGCTTGGCCATCAGCGTGTTGAGACGCTCACGGATAAACAGGATTTCCTTGGCGTGGATTTCGATGTCCGACGCCTGGCCCTGGAAACCGCCCAATGGCTGGTGAATCATCACACGCGAGTTAGGCAGGCAGAAACGCTTGCCTTCGGCACCCGCTGTCAGCAGGAATGCACCCATGCTGCAGGCCTGGCCGATGCAAGTGGTGGATACGTTCGGCTTGATGAACTGCATGGTGTCGTAGATCGACATGCCCGCTGTCACCGAACCGCCTGGGGAGTTGATGTAGAGATGGATGTCCTTGTCCGGGTTTTCCGCTTCAAGGAACAGCAGTTGCGCACAGATCAGGTTGGCCATGTAGTCCTCTACCGGACCAACCAGAAAGATCACTCGCTCCTTGAGCAGGCGCGAGTAGATGTCATAGGCGCGTTCGCCACGAGCAGATTGCTCGACAACCATCGGGACCAGGCCGCCTGCGGCCTGGATATCAGAGTTCTGCTGAATATACGAATTACGGAACATGCTCTGCAGTTACTCCCAAATAGTCATGTCTTGAATACGCATAAGCCAGCGCGAGGCTGGCTTATGGGTGTATTTTCAAACGAGTTGGACAATCAGTCGGCTTGTGCTGCTTCAGCCGGCTTGACTGCTTCTTCGTAAGAGACCGCTTTGTCGGTCACCTTAGCCTTCTGCAGAACAGTATCCACAACTTGTTCTTCCAGCACAACCGAACGGACTTCGTTCAGTTGCTGGTCATTCTTGTAGTACCAAGCCACGACCTGCTCAGGCTCCTGGTAGGCCGAAGCCATTTCCTGGATCATTTCGCGAACGCGGTCTTCGTCAGGCTTGAGGTCGAATTGCTTGACCACTTCAGCCACGATCAGGCCCAGCACGACGCGGCGCTTGGCTTGCTCTTCGAACAGCTCGGCCGGCAGTTGGTCAGGCTTGATGTTGCCACCAAACTGCTGAACAGCTTGTACGCGCAGGCGATCCACTTCGTTGGACAGCAGAGCCTTAGGCACTTCGATCGGGTTGGCAGCCAGCAGACCGTCCATGACCTGGTTCTTGACCTTGGACTTGATGGCCTGGCGCAGCTCACGCTCCATGTTCTTGCGAACTTCGGCGCGGAAACCTTCGATACCGGTTTCCTTGATACCGAACTGGGCGAAGAACTCTTCGTTCAGCTCTGGCAGCTTAGGCTCGGAAACGCTGTTGACCGTCACGGTGAACTCGGCGGCTTTGCCAGCCAGGTCCAGGTTCTGGTAGTCAGCAGGGAAAGTCAGGTTCAGAACGCGCTCTTCGCCAGCTTTAGCGCCAACCAGGCCGTCTTCGAAGCCAGGGATCATGCGGTTGGAACCCAGAACCAGCTGGGTACCCTTGGCCGAGCCACCAGCGAAGACTTCGCCGTCAACCTTGCCCACGAAATCGATGTTCAACTGGTCTTCGTTCTGGGCAGCGCGATCGGCCACTTCAAAACGAGTGTTCTGCTTGCGCAGGATTTCCAGCATGTTGTCCAGGTCGGCATCAGCCACTTCGGCGCTCAGGCGCTCGATTTCGATACCTTCGAAACCAGCGACGGTGAACTCTGGGAACACTTCGAATACGGCAACGTATTCCAGGTCCTTGCCAGCTTCCAGGGACTTAGGCTCGATGGAAGGCGAACCAGCCGGGTTCAGCTTTTGCTCGACAACAGCTTCGTAGAAGGAAGCCTGGATCACGTCGCCTACGGCATCTTGACGCGCATCAGCACCAAAACGGCGCTTGATTTCGCTCATTGGCACTTTGCCTGGACGGAAACCAGCGATCTTGGCCTTCTGGGCAGTCTGCTGCAGACGCTTGTTGACCGCAGTCTCGATGCGCTCTGCCGGCACGGTGATGCTCATGCGGCGCTCGATAGCAGTAGTATTTTCAACAGAAACTTGCATGGATATTCCTCGTTGCACAGACGTTAGCCGGCCGTTTCCGACCCAAGAATCAAGGGCATGCATTCTAGTGGGTCAAACTCAAGAAGTCACCCTACTGAAAACGGGTAAAAAAACAGCAGGCATTTTACAGGTACGAATGCACGAATGCTCCTCGCCCCAGTGACAAATACAGCCAATCACGCCAGGGCTCTGTGCCAACCCTTCTATATATAGAAGAAGTCACCAACCATCTCCCTGGCTGCCGACCTTGCACACAAGGCCGACGGGTAGTACGGCATCATCGAGAAACAAAAATACGACGAAACGCCCCACCCCTGCGACCCAAAACCTGCAGTCGCCGAATACGCAAACCGCTAAAACAAAAAAGGCGCCAGACTGTTAAATCTGGCGCCTTTCGGAATATGGGGTGGACGAAGGGGATCGAACCCTCGACAACGGGAGTCACAATCCCGTGCTCTACCAACTGAGCTACGCCCACCATATTGCGTGACAAAGAAGCCAATTGTCTTCTCTGTTAAGCACCAACCTGGCCCATGGCAAGGGTGACGCTGTATTTGGTGCGGATGAAGAGACTCGAACTCTTACGCCTCGCGGCGCTGGAACCTAAATCCAGTGTGTCTACCAATTCCACCACATCCGCGGCTTGAAGCTTTTTAAAACAAAGGCGCCAGACCGTTAAATCTGGCGCCTTTTCAAATATGGGGTGGACGAAGGGGATCGAACCCTCGACAACGGGAGTCACAATCCCGTGCTCTACCAACTGAGCTACGCCCACCATCTTGCGCTACTTGTGCCAAAGCTGCCTAATGGCGCACCCGGCAGGACTCGAACCTGCGACCATCCGCTTAGAAGGCGGATGCTCTATCCAGCTGAGCTACGGGCGCCTGATTAATCTGTACTCTTGGAGGACTACAAACTAAATGCTTCCAGCCTTACACAATAAAACGACTATTGCGCTCGACCTTCTTAACCAGTGCTAGGCTGTGCCCGACAAGTGCGACGAATAGTATAGACGCCCCCAGGGGCCGTCAAATCTTTTTTGAAAAAAATTCATTTTATTTAAGGGGTTAGGGGAATTTGCAGACCAAGCGCCTTTGCCCTCACGTCCTGGCGTGCGAGAATGCTCGCACTTTTCCTCCCCCTCTCGATGGTTAATCACGCGTAATGACTGCACAACTTATCGACGGCAAATCAATCGCCGCCAGCCTGCGCCAGCAGATCGCCAAACGTGTCGCCGAGCGTCGCAAGCTTGGCCTGCGCACGCCGGGGCTCGCGGTGATCCTGGTCGGCAGCGATCCTGCCTCCCAGGTTTATGTCTCGCACAAGCGTAAAGACTGTGAAGAGGTCGGCTTTATTTCCAAGGCCTACGACTTGCCTTCCGATACCACCCAACAGGCCCTCACCGACCTGATCGATGGCCTCAACGACGACCCGAACATCGACGGCATCCTCTTGCAATTGCCGCTGCCGGAGCATCTGGACGCCTCGCTGTTGCTGGAGCGCATCCGCCCCGACAAGGACGTCGATGGCTTCCACCCTTATAACGTTGGCCGCCTGGCCCAGCGCATCCCCCTGCTGCGCCCCTGCACGCCAAAGGGCATCATGACCCTGCTGGAAAGCACCGGCGTCGACCTTTATGGCCTCGATGCAGTGGTCGTGGGTGCGTCCAACATTGTCGGGCGCCCAATGGCCATGGAATTGCTGCTGGCCGGCTGCACCGTGACCGTCACCCACCGCTTCACCAAGGACCTGGCAGGCCACGTCGGTCGTGCCGACCTGGTCGTGGTCGCCGCGGGCAAGCCGGGCCTGGTCAAGGGCGAGTGGATCAAGGAAGGCGCCATCGTGATTGACGTCGGTATCAACCGCCAGGACGACGGCAAACTGGTGGGCGACGTGGTGTATGAAACGGCCCTGCCCCGTGCCGGCTGGATTACCCCGGTGCCAGGTGGTGTTGGCCCGATGACTCGTGCCTGCCTGCTGGAAAACACCCTGTACGCAGCCGAAACCCTGCACAGCTAATAACCCGCCGCACTAAAAAAGCCCTGCCTTATGGCGGGGCTTTTTATTGCCCGAAAAAAATCGGTTTTTTCTTTGTTTTTAAGAGCTTTCGTCTGGTTTCAGAAGAACATTCGACAGTTTCTGGCCCATACTAATAATATGTAACGTCTTTTTTCATATAGCCGGCCACACCCGGTATTTTTCTACCTTTTAGCGAGTTCATCCGCGTGAATATTCGTCTTTCTCTTGTCAGCCTGTTCTTCGCACTCGCAGGCACTGTCGCCAACGCCAGTGAAACCACCCTGGCCCCTCGAGACACCTCGCAGCTGCACATCGCCTCGGGCAGCGCGATGCTGGTGGACTTGCAGACCAACAAGGTGATCTACGCCAGCAACCCCGACGTAGTAGTACCGATCGCGTCCGTCACCAAATTGATGACGGGCATGGTGGTGCTGGACGCCAAGCAGAATATGGACGAGTACATCTCCATCAACATCAGCGACACCCCGGAAATGAAAGGCGTGTTCTCACGGGTCAAGCTCAACAGCGAGATGCCGCGCAAGGAGATGTTGCTGATCACCCTGATGTCCTCGGAAAACCGTGCTGCCGCCAGCCTGGCCCACCACTATCCGGGTGGCTATGCGGCGTTTATTGCCGCGATGAACGCCAAGGCCAAGGCCCTGGGCATGAACAGCACCCGTTACGTCGAGCCCACCGGCCTGTCGATCCATAACGTGTCCACCGCCCGCGACTTGAGCAAGCTGGTGCAGGCCGCGCATAAATACCCGCTGCTCACGCAATTGAGCACCACCAAGGAAAAAACCGTGTCGTTCCGCAAGCCCAGTTACACCCTGGGCTTTTCCAACACCGATCACCTGGTCAACCGCGCCAACTGGGATATCAAGCTGACCAAGACCGGCTTCACCAACCAGGCCGGTCACTGCCTGGTGCTGGTGACGAGCATGGGCAACCGCCCCGTGTCGCTGGTGATCCTCGATGCCTTCGGCAAACTCACGCACTTTGCCGATGCCAGCCGTATTCGCAAGTGGGTCGAAACCGGCAAGAGTGGCTCGGTGCCGGATGTAGCCCTGCAATACAAGGCCGACAAGAACCTCAAGGCCCGCCAGACCGGGGTTACCCAGTCCCATTGATACGACTGGCAGGCATAAAAAACGGCGCCCTCGGGCGCCGTTTGCTTTATGGCTGCTTCTGCCTTTGGGCCATGACCTTCAGGGCCTGGGCTGCCGCCTGCTCCTGGCCGGCCTGGGCGGTTGCGTTGGCGGCCTGCTGCCAGCGCGCCGCATCCAGATTGGCCGGCAACTGGCTCGGGCGCTGGACCAACACGGCCCACTGCCCGGCGCTTTTCCAGGCGGACTCGAAGTCGCTGAACGCCACTGGGCGTCGCCGGTCCCTTGCGACTCGCAGCAACACCGTACTGTTCTGCTGGTTAAAGCCCACCAGCACCGCATAACGCGGCTCGGCCCATAGCGTCGAGCCCTCGGTAATCCGCACCATCACCGGGTACCCCGCCGCCACCTGCGCCAACAGCGCCGTCAGCTTGGCATCCAGCGGGTACACCAGCATCCCGTACTCACGCGCCAGGACTTGCATGTTGCGCTCAAGGTCAGCTTCCCCACCCGGCAGGTGCAAGGGTTTATCCAGCAAGCCCGGTGTAATCACAATGCCTTGTTGCGACAGCATGCTGGCCAAGGCCGCCGGGCCACCCTGGTAGGTGTCACCACGAAACGCCGGCACACCGTTGAGCTCTACACGCTCGGGCAGGCCCTGGATTTTCGAGGGCGTGGGTTGCCCCGCACAGGCGGCCATCCCGAGGACGCAGGCAGCCAGCAGCAAGGTTTTTTTGAGATTCGACCGTAAACGCAACTTCTTCACTCTCTTGATCATCTGCGGGCTGGGGCGTTGATCATAGGGTGCTCTTGGACGCCGGTATAGCCTTGGACAGCAGTAAAAAGCCCGGGATAGAGCAAACAAGTTGGACGCACACGACCATTGGTCAATAGCACGCAACCGGGAGGCAGCTAGACTGTCCATTGCAAAGACAGTGTGTGCCCTGCACAGGGCAAAAGGAGGCACTCATGAGCCTGACAACGACGATTTTCCTGCTGGTACTTGGCTGGCTGGCCGTAGCCGGCGCCATGTTGTGGGGGGTGTTGCGCGTGACGCGCCGGCATCATCACCCGCAGCCAAAGACTGCTACACGGGCCAAAGCCCACAAGCCTGTCGCGCATCACGCCTGAGCACATGCAGGAGCCGGCTAACCGGCTCCCACCGTTTTACGCCACCTGCTTGCGGGCCACCGCAGCCGAGCCCGCCAGCATCGCCCGCAGCAACACCGCGCATCCTGCCGCCAGGTCATCGGGTGCCGCATTTTCGATTTCGTTATGGCTGATCCCGCCCTCACACGGCACGAATATCATCCCCGCCGGCCCCAACTCAGCGACGAAGATTGCGTCGTGCCCGGCGCCGCTGACGATATCCATATTCGACAGGCCCAGACCCGTGGCCGCCTCACGCACGGCATCGACACAGCCCTTGTCGAAATACAGCGGCGGAAAGTCTGCAGTAGGCACCATCTCGAAGGTCAGGCCGTGCTTGGCGCAGGTGTCGTCAATCACCTTGCGCACCTGGGCAATCATCGAGTCCAGGCGCGCCGGTTCCAGATGCCGGAAGTCCAGGGTCATGCGCACTTCGCCAGGGATCACATTGCGCGAGCCAGGGTAGGCCTGCAGGCAACCCACCGTGCCACAGGCATGGGGCTGATGGCCGAGGGCGGCAGCGTTGACTGCGGCAACCACCGCCGAGGCACCGACCAAGGCGTCCTTGCGCAGGTGCATCGGTGTCGGCCCGGCATGGGCCTCGACGCCGCGCAGGGTCAGGTCGAACCATTTCTGGCCGAGGGCCCCCAGCACCACGCCGATGGTCTTGCGTTCGTCTTCAAGGATCGGGCCTTGTTCGATATGGGCTTCGAAGTAAGCCCCCACCTTATGCCCGCTGACCGGCCGAGTGCCCGCATAGCCAATCGCATTTAACGCCTCGCCCACGCTGACGCCCTCGGCGTCGGTCTTGGCCAGGGTATCTGCCAGGCTGAATTTCTCGGCAAACACCCCGGAGCCCATCATGCATGGCGGGAAGCGCGAGCCTTCTTCGTTGGTCCACACCACCACCTCCAGCGGCGCCTCGGTTTCGATCTTGAGGTCGTTGAGTGTGCGCAACACCTCGACGCCCGCCAATACGCCGAAGCAGCCATCGAACTTGCCACCCGTCGGCTGGGTGTCGATATGGCTGCCCGTCATCACCGGCGGCAATGCCGGATTGCGCCCCGGGCGACGGGCAAAGATATTGCCCACCCCATCCACCGTCACGGTGCAACCCGCCGCCTCGCACCACTGCACAAACAGATCGCGAG
Organism: Pseudomonas proteolytica; assembly: GCF_007858275.1. Classification (GTDB taxonomy): domain Bacteria; phylum Pseudomonadota; class Gammaproteobacteria; order Pseudomonadales; family Pseudomonadaceae; genus Aquipseudomonas; species Aquipseudomonas proteolytica. The sequence continues at coordinate 44,586 of NZ_VFEV01000032.1, read as the reverse complement.
CCTGGCGGTCGAGGTCGGTCAGGGCCAGGCGACACACACCGCCCTTGGGCGTGGCGCCAAGCTTTGCGAGGTCCATCAACGACTGCCACAGGCGGTCGCGGTTGATGTGCTGATGGGTGGATTGCAGAACGTCCAGGGCAGCGTTCATGGTGATCTCCTCAGGCAATATTTCTTATGATTGACGCGGTCCAACTGTGGGAGCGGGCTTGCTCGCGAAGGCGGTGTATCAGTCAATATATCCATCACTGACCCACCGCCTTCGCGAGCAAGCCCGCTCCCACAGTTGATTGCATTCCACATCGCTTACAGGGATGTCTTGGCAGCGACCGGGCTGGTTTTGCGCTTGCTGCACAGGCCGTAATACAACACCCCGCCCAGCGCCGATCCGGTGAACCAGCCATAGCTGTAGAACCAACTGAACGCATCGCTACCCAGCGACAACAGGGTCAGCACCACCGGCACGCCAAACGCGATAAATCCCGCCACATTCCACGCCGGATACACGTCATCGCGGTACAACCCCGCCAGGTTCAGTTGCTGGCGGCGGATCAGGAAATAATCCACCACCATGATCCCGGCAATCGGCCCCAACAGGCTCGAATAGCCGAGCAACCAGTTGGAATAGACCGTTTCCAGGCTGACATCGGAAACAATCAAGCCAAGCTTTTTCAGCAGTTCATGGGCCATCAGCGCCAGCCCCACCAAGCCAGTCAGAATCACCGCCGTGGTGCGGTTGATCAGCTTGGGCGCGATGTTCTGGAAGTCGTTGGTGGGCGAGACAATATTCGCCGCGGTGTTGGTCGACAGCGTGGCAATGATGATCAGCGCCATCGCCACCGCCACCCACACCGGGCTCTGGATATGCCCGATCAGGGTCACCGGGTCGGAGACGCTGACGCCTACCAGTTTCACCGACGCGGCGGTCATGATCACGCCCAGGGCTGCGAACAGGAACATGGTCAGCGGCAGGCCGAAAATCTGCCCCAGGATCTGGTCCTTCTGGCTTTTGGCATAGCGGCTGAAGTCGGGAATATTCAACGACAAGGTGGCCCAGAAACCGACCATCGCCGTCAGCCCGGCCATAAAGTAACCCGTCAGGTTCGCGCCTTCGGGACGCTTGGGCGGGATCGCCATCAATTCGCTGAGCGACACATTGGGCAACGCCCACACCAGCAAGCCGATGCCCACGGCCACCAGCAGCGGCGCCGACAGGGTTTCCAGCCATTTGATCGACTCGGCACCACGCAGCACCACCCAGAGGTTCAGCACCCAGAAGATCATGAAGCCGATCACCTCACCGGTGCCGCCCAGGCTCTTCCAGCCCTCGAAAATCGAGCCGAGGAACAAATGGATCGCCAGCCCGCCGAACATGGTCTGGATACCGAACCAGCCGCAGGCCACCAGGGCGCGGATCAGGCACGGCACATTGGAGCCCAGAATGCCGAAGGACGAGCGCAACAGCACCGGGAACGGAATGCCGTACTTGGTGCCGGGAAAGGCGTTAAGCGTCAGGGGGATGAGCACCACGATATTGGCCAGCAGGATCGCCATCAGCGCCTCGCCCACCGACAACCCGAAGTACGCGGTGAGCACCCCGCCCAGGGTGTAGGTCGGCACGCAGATCGACATGCCGACCCACAGCGCGGTGATGTGCCACTTGTTCCAGGTTCGCTCGTGCACCTTGGTCGGTGCCATATCGTGGTTGTAACGGGGGCTGTCGAGGACGTCGCTGCCGGCGTCGAGTTCATACAGGCCGTCGCGCTCTATGACTTGCGATCTGTTCTGTTGCATGGCCGCTCCACGGTTTTTTTTAAAATTATTGTTGCTCATCCAGCGCTTGACGCTGGATGGCCGTAGTCCCGCATGAACATGACATCACGGACCCGGCCAACCGGCAGCGCACTCAATTACCGTGCCGCACGCCGTCACCCCGTCCGTACCGCTTATATAACTAGCTGATGTTTATCAGCTTTATTTTTTCTACCGAAAAGTCCCACGGTACTTTCAACGCTACTCAGGCCAAATAACGCAGAAGTTGCCCGAACAATCAGGACTCAATCTGGTGCAACACAATTATTTTTATTACTGCCCGCCGTCAAGAGGCAACTCTCAAGCGTCTGATTTGCAATAGGAAATGTTGCTCATATTGGGAACCTGTCAAGTGCGTCAAAACGGTGAGAGGGTGCTACATTTTGGTGATTTCCATTTTTTATCGTTATAAATCAACAAGATATAAAATATATAAGCTTATAAAAAATAATCTTGATCAATCCAAAAACTCGGGCTAGTTTCTATTCCTGTCACCCGTGACAAGAATAGATCTTGCACCGTGAGCTGCACTACAACACTTAGAACTGGCATAAGCCGGTCAAGCCTCTGAGGAACTCGGCATGTCTCTGTTGATCCGTGGCGCTACCGTTGTTACCCATGACGAAAGTTATAAAGCCGATGTCTTGTGCGCAGACGCTCTAATCCGCGCCATTGGCACTAACCTGGATGTTCCCGCCGGCACCGAGATACTTGATGGCAGCGGCCAATACTTGATGCCCGGCGGGATCGATCCCCATACCCACATGCAATTGCCCTTCATGGGTACGGTGGCCAGCGAGGACTTCTTCAGCGGCACGGCAGCGGGCCTGGCGGGCGGGACCACATCGATCATCGACTTCGTGATTCCCAACCCGCAGCAGTCGTTGATGGAGGCCTTTCACCAGTGGCGCGGCTGGGCCGAGAAGTCGGCGGCCGACTACGGGTTTCATGTGGCGATTACCTGGTGGAGCGAACAGGTCCGCGAGGAAATGGCCGAGTTGGTGACCCATCACGGCATCAACAGCTTCAAGCACTTCATGGCCTACAAGAACGCGATCATGGCCGCCGACGACACCCTGGTCGCCAGCTTCGAGCGCTGTCTGGAACTGGGCGCGGTGCCCACCGTGCACGCAGAGAACGGCGAACTGGTCTATCACCTGCAACGCAAGCTGCTGGCCCAGGGCATCACCGGCCCCGAGGCCCACCCACTGTCGCGCCCTTCGCAAGTGGAAGGCGAAGCCGCCAGCCGCGCGATCCGCATTGCCGAAACCATCGGCACGCCGCTGTACCTGGTGCACGTGTCCACCCAGGAAGCCCTCGACGAAATCACCTACGCCCGCGCCAAGGGCCAGGCGGTCTATGGCGAAGTCCTGGCCGGGCACCTGCTGCTGGACGACAGCGTGTACCAGCACCCCGACTGGCAAACCGCCGCAGGCTACGTGATGAGCCCGCCCTTCCGCCCGCGCGGGCATCAAGAGGCTCTGTGGCGTGGCCTGCAATCAGGCAACCTGCACACCACCGCCACCGATCACTGCTGCTTCTGCGCCGAACAAAAGGCCGCCGGGCGTGACGACTTCAGCAAGATCCCCAATGGCACCGCCGGCATCGAAGACCGCATGGCGCTGCTGTGGGACGAAGGGGTCAACACCGGGCGCCTGTCGATGCAGGAGTTTGTCGCGCTGACCTCCACCAACACCGCAAAGATCTTCAACCTCTACCCGCGCAAGGGCGCGATCCGTGTCGGTGCCGATGCCGACCTGGTGCTGTGGGATCCCCAGGGCACGCGGACCATCTCGGCCAAGACCCACCATCAGCAGGTGGACTTCAACATCTTCGAAGGCAAGACCGTACGTGGCGTACCCAGCCACACCATCAGCCAGGGCAAGCTGGTGTGGGTCGACGGCGATCTGCGCGCCGAGCGTGGTGCCGGGCGCTATGTCGAGCGGCCTGCGTATCCGGCGGTGTTCGAGCAGTTGCGCAAGCGTGCGGAGCATTCCAAGCCAGCCGCGGTGAAACGCTGACATCGCCGATCGCAGGCAAGCCAGCTCCCACCCTTGATCGGGTTCACACAGTCAAATGTGGGAGCGGGCTTGCCCGCGATGAGGCCAGTGCAAACCACAAAAAAACCAATGCCCGCCAGAGGCAAAAAAAAAACCGTGAGGCCACTACCGTGATCCAGACCCTGACCCACCTTCCCCACCCCCATGAAGACGGCGCAACCCTCGCCCGCCATTTCACCGACCTGGCACCGCCGCTCAACGCCCGCCAGGCGCACCTTGAAGCCTCGCGCTGCCTGTATTGCTACGACGCACCCTGCGTCAATGCATGCCCCAGCGAGATCGATATCCCATCGTTCATCCGCAATATCCACACCGACAACGTGCAGGGCGCGGCGCAGAAGATTCTCTCGGCCAACATCCTGGGCGGCAGTTGTGCCCGGGTCTGCCCGACCGAAATCCTCTGCCAGCAAGCCTGTGTGCGCAACAACAGCGAAGAATGCGCGCCGGTACTGATCGGCCTACTGCAGCGCTACGCCGTAGACAACGCGCACTTTGACCAACACCCCTTCCAGCGCGCCGCCCCTACTGGCAAACGCATCGCGGTGGTGGGCGCCGGGCCAGCGGGTTTGTCCTGTGCCCATCGCAGTGCCTTGCACGGGCATGACGTGGTGATTTTCGAGGCCCGGGACAAGGCCGGTGGCCTCAATGAATACGGGATCGCCAAATACAAACTGGTGGACGACTTCGCCCAGAAGGAGCTGGATTTCCTCCTGCAGATCGGCGGCATCGAAATCCGCCACGGCCAACGCCTGGGCGACAACCTGAGCCTGAGCGACCTGCACCAGCAATTTGATGCGGTATTCCTCGGCCTGGGCCTGGCCGCCAGCAAACACCTGGGCCTGCCCCACGAGGATGCCCCCGGCCTGCTCGCTGCCACTGACTACATCCGCGAACTGCGCCAGGCCGATGACCTCAGCCAACTGCCCCTGGCCGACCGCTGCATCGTGCTGGGTGCCGGCAACACCGCCATCGACATGGCCGTGCAAATGGCCCGCCTGGGCGCGCGCGACGTCAACCTGGTCTACCGCCGTGGCCTCGCCGATATGGGCGCCACCGATCACGAGCAGGATATCGCCAAGGCCAACCAGGTACGCCTGCTGACCTGGGCCCAACCCGAAACCGTGCTGTTGGACGACCAAGGCCAGGTGCGCGGTATGCGCTTTGCCCGCACGCGCCTGGAAAACGGCCGCCTGCACATCACCGGCGACACCTTCGAGCTGGCGGCAGATGCCATCTTCAAGGCCATCGGCCAAGGCTTCGACGAGCAGGCCTTGCATGACCCACTGGCCCAGCAACTGCAACGCCAGGGCGAGCGGATCTTTGTCGATGCGCAGCTGCAAACCAGTGTCCCCGGGGTGTATGCCGGTGGCGACTGCGTCAGCCTCGGGCAGGACCTCACCGTCCAGGCCGTGCAACACGGCAAGCTGGCCGCCGAGGCCATGCACGCTCAACTCATGCTCAATGTGGAGGCTGCGTAAATGGCCGATCTATCGATTGTGTTCGCCGGCATCAAAGCCCCCAACCCGTTCTGGCTGGCCTCCGCGCCCCCCACCGACAAGGCCTACAACGTGGTGCGCGCCTTCGAGGCCGGCTGGGGTGGCGTGGTCTGGAAAACCCTTGGCGAGGACCCGGCAGCCGTCAACGTCTCGTCCCGTTATTCGGCACACTTTGGCGCCAACCGTGAAGTCTTGGGTATCAACAATATCGAGCTGATCACCGACCGTTCCCTGGAGATCAACCTGCGGGAAATCACCCAGGTGAAGAAGGACTGGCCGGACCGCGCCCTGATCGTGTCGTTGATGGTGCCGTGCGTCGAAGAATCCTGGAAAAACATCCTGCCGTTAGTCGAAGCCACCGGTTGCGACGGCATCGAGCTGAACTTCGGCTGCCCCCACGGCATGCCCGAACGCGGCATGGGCGCAGCAGTGGGCCAGGTACCGGAATATGTGGAACAGGTCACGCGCTGGTGCAAGACCTATTGTTCGCTGCCGGTGATCGTCAAGCTCACGCCCAATATCACCGATATCCGCGTGGCGGCCCGGGCCGCCTATCGCGGCGGCGCCGATGCGGTATCACTGATCAACACCATCAACTCCATCACCAGCGTGGACCTGGAGCGCATGGTCGCCCTGCCGATCGTCGGCACCCAAAGCACCCACGGCGGCTACTGCGGTTCGGCGGTCAAGCCGATTGCGTTGAACATGGTCGCTGAGATCGCCCGCGATCCCCAGACCCAGGGCCTGCCGATCTGCGGGATTGGCGGCATCGGCAACTGGCGCGATGCCGCAGAATTCGTGGCCCTGGGCTGTGGCGCGGTGCAGGTGTGCACGGCGGCGATGCTGCATGGTTTTCGGATTGTCGACGAGATGAAGGATGGCCTGTCGCGATGGATGGACAGCCAGGGCTACAGCAGCTTGCAGGAGTTCTCCGGGCGCGCCGTGGGCAATACCACGGACTGGAAATACCTGGACATCAACTACCAAGTGATCGCCAAGATCGACCAGGCCGCCTGCATTGGCTGCGGACGCTGCCATATTGCCTGCGAGGACACGTCGCACCAGGCGATTGCCAGCCTCAAGCAGGCGGACGGTACCCATGTGTACCAAGTGATCGACGACGAATGCGTGGGCTGCAACCTGTGCCAGATCACCTGCCCGGTGGCGGACTGCATCGAGATGGTGCCGATGGACACGGGCAAACCGTTCTTGAATTGGACGCAGGATCCACGCAACCCCTACCGAGAGGCGGTGTAAACCATCTGTTGCCAGGGGGCTCGTTGTGGCGAGGGGGCTTGTCCCCCGTTGGGCTGCGCAGCAGCCCCAAAACCGGTCACCTCGGTGTGTCTGAAAGGCCGAGGTGAGACTGACTGGGGCTGCTGCGCAGCCCAACGGGGGACAAGCCCCCTCGCCACAACAAGCCCCCTCGCCACAACAAGCCCCTGACCACAGCGAGCCCTTTCACGGCCACAGCCCACGCAACCGGTTTAGCCTTTTAAATCGCGATGAGGCCCTCAACCACACCCCAAACTCATGGCTCCAACCCAATCCCCCGCAAAATCACACTGGTCACCGTCTGCACCGCCCGTTCGAACTGCATGTCCGACAACGCCTGATGATCGTTGAGGATCATCACCTGGTGATCAAAGTCGGCATAGTGCTGGGTCGAGGCCCAGATCATATACAGCAGGCTCGACGGTTCCACCGCGAGGATGCGTTTGTCTTCCACCCACTGGCGGATTTTCGCTTCCTTCATTTTGGCCCAGTCGTACAGGCTCGCATCCAGCGCTTCGCCGAGGGTCGGCGCGCCGTGGATGATTTCGTTGGCCCAGACTTTCGAGCCATACGGGCGGCTGCGCGAATGCTGCATCTTCGCCCGGATGTAGCTGCTGAGGACCACGCGCGGGTCATCGAACATCTCGAAGCACAGGGCGTCCTGCTTCCACACCTCCAGCAGGTCGAACAACACCGCGCTGTACAACTCGCTTTTGGTGCTGAAGTAGTAATGCAGGTTGGAGCGCGGCAGTTGCGCCTGTTCGGCAATGTCGGCCATGGCGGTGCTGCCATAGCCCTTCTCGGCGAAGACCTTTTCAGCCGCCAGCAGAATCTTTTCGACGTTGACCCGACGGATACCGATCTTGTGATTGCCCATAGGGGCTCCCTGACAACGACATGCCTGGAAGACTACCATCCGCTCTAGATCGGGGCGACAGCCTGAGTGGAAACTTCGTACACTGCCCCCCTCTCCCATTGATAGGTAGTGCACGATGTTGATCAAGAAAACCCTGACTACGGTGACCTTGCTGGCCTCGCTGCTGGGGGCTTCGGCCGCCTTTGCCCATGCCCACCTGAAAAGCACTGCGCCGGCCGCCGACAGCACCGTCGCCGCGCCCGCCGACCTGCGCCTGGTGTTCTCCGAAGGTGTCGAGGCCACGTTCACCAAGGTCTCCCTGAGCAAGGACGGCACCGAAGTGGCGATCAAGGGCCTGGAAACTCCAGACGCCGACAAGAAAACCCTGGTTGTGACCCCTGCCGCACCGTTGGCCGCTGGCACCTATAAGGTCGAGTGGCAAGCCGTCTCGGTCGACACCCACAAAAGCGCAGGCAATTACAGCTTCAAGGTCGGCCAATAACCCATGGCAACCCTGCTGGTGCTGTGCCGTTTCCTGCACTTCATGGTGGTTTTGCTGATGTTCGGGGCCTGTGTATTCAGGCCCTGGTTATTAGGCACAAGCCCGCGGCCGGCCCTGGATCGGCAGTTGTCACGCATCACCACGCTGCTGGCCTGGCTGGCCCTGGGGTCGGGTGTGAGCTGGTTGCTGTTGATCAGTGCCAGCATGGCCGGCAGTGAACTGGCGGCGCTGGATCTGGCGACGGTGCAGTTGGTGCTGGGCAAGACGTTCTTCGGCAAGGTCTGGAGCCTGCATCTGTTGCTCAGTGGCTTGCTGGTGCTGAGCCTGCTGACACCCTGGCAGCACGTGCGTCTGCTCCTCAGTGCGCTGCTGCTGGCTACCCTGGCCCCCGTGGGGCACGGCGCGATGCTCAGTGGCCTCAGCGGGCAATTGCTGATTCTCAACCAGATGGTGCACCTGCTGTGCGTCGGTGCCTGGCTTGGCGGGTTGCTGCTGCTGGTGTTGATCCTGCGTCAAGCGGCCCTGTACCCGCTGGAGAAAATCCTGCAGCGCTTCAGCGGTGTCGGTTATCTGTTGGTAGCCGGTTTGCTGGTCACCGGGCTGATCAATATCCGTGTGCTCACTGGGCAGTTCTGGCCGACTCCACTGTTCAGCGGGTTTGCCTTGATCCTGTTGATCAAGGTGCTGCTGGTGGCGGGCATGCTGGGCCTGGCATTGCTCAATCGGCTGCGGATCAACAATTGCCAGCAGCGCGTGGGGCAACTGCAAGCCAGTGTGAAGCTCGAATGGTTGTTAGGCGTGGCCGCTGTGGCGGCGGTGTCCCTGCTGGGCACCCTGCCACCGATGCTGTAGGAGCGAGCGTGCTCGCGAAAAACTTACCGACAACGCGTTTACCCAGGCAACCCGCGTTATCGTTGACGACTTTCGCGAGCAAGCTCGCGCCTACACGGGGTGTGTGGAATGTCAGGGCGGGCTGTTTTTCAGGCGGCCTGCCGTGTCGATGCTGACCACCACCGACAACCCCGGTCGCAGGCGTTCGCTCTGCTCCTGATCCGGGTCCACGGTAATCCGCACCGGCACCCGCTGGGCGATTTTGACGAAGTTGCCGGTGGCGTTATCGGCCTGCAACAGGCTGAACTCGGCGCCCGTGGCCGGCGAGATACGCTGTACCGTGCCATGGAATCTACGGTGGTTCAGGGCATCGACGGTGAACGTCACCGGCTGGCCCACCTGCACGTGGTCCATCTGGGTTTCTTTCATATTGGCGATCACCCACAGCTGGTTCGGCACCAGCGCCATCAACTGCGCGCCGGAGTTGACGTAGGCCCCCAAACGCACGCCGATCTGCCCCAACTGGCCGTCCCGGGGCGCCAGCACGCGGGTGTTGGACAGGTCGATGCGCGCCAGCTCCACCGCGGCCTCGGCGCTGGCGACGGCGGCTTCCAGTGAACCGCGATTGACGATCACCGTCTGCAAGTCCTGGCGGGCGATTTCCAGGCTGGCCTGGGCCTGGGCCACGGCGGCGATGGTCTGCGCGTTGGCCGCGCGGGTCACGTCCAGTTCACGACGCGACACCGAGCCATCGCTGATCAGTTCTTCGTTGCGCCGCAGGTCGGCCGTGCTTTTGCGGGCCTGGGCCTGGCTGTCGGCCAGGGCGGCCTGGCGCAGCTTGATGGTCGCCTCGGCGCTGTTGCGCTGTTGCACCACATTGGCCAGGGACGCCTGCTGCACCGCCAATTGCGCTTGGGCCTGGTCCAGGCGCTGCTTGTAGATGCGGTCGTCGAGCCGCACCAACAGATCCCCGGCCTTGACGTGCTGGAAGTCCTGCACAGGCACCTCGAACACATAACCGCTCAGTTGCGGGCCGATGATCGTCACCTGGCCGCGCACCAGGGCGTTTTCGGTGGTCTCCACGGCGCTGCTGAAGGGCGGCAATTGCCAGGCGTACAACACAATCAATACGCCGACGATAGCAATCGCGGCAAAGCCCAAAGACGAGATGATGCGCACGCGCAGCGAGCGCTGTTCGGTGACCGTGGCTCCGGGCGGCGTGGTGCCCTCCGGGGTGGAAGCAATGGCATTGGTGGTCGTGGTGGTAGCCGTAGGTTCGCTCATGAAGAAAGTGCGCCGCTAGGTTGAACGGAAGGCGCTGCACTGGCGGCAGCTTTTTTGGTGGTGCTCATCAGCCACAGGCTGCGGGTAAAGATCCACAACATGGTCAGTATCGCGATGATCGCGATCAGCATGAACACGTCGTTATAGGCCATCACATTGGCTTCGCGGGTCGCCGCCGTGGCCAGGCTGCGGATACCCAGCAGGTTGCGCAGCTCCGGGTCGGCGATCACCGAGCCATAAGCCGAGCCGCCGCTCTGCACGCGGGCGGCCACGCGCGGGTCCAGCAACGTCAGGTGTTCGACAATCATGCTGGAGTGAAACTTCTCGCGCACGATCTGGAACGTGCCAAGCAACGCCGCGCCCAGCAGCCCGCCAAGGTTCTGGCAGATACCAAACAGCACCGAAAAACTCACCAGGTTGCGCGGGTTGCTCAGCACATTGCGCATGCCCAGCACCATGGTCGGGCCGAGAAAGAACGTACCGCCAAACCCCAGCAGAAACTGGCTAACGTACATGTTCTGTGGCCGGGTCAGGTTGCTGGAGAAACTGTCCATCACCGAGCCTGTGGCCATCAGGGCCAGGGAAATCACCAAGGGCATCAGCAAGTGCGCCGGGTTGATGGTCAATGCGCTGATCACCAGGCCACTGATCGCTCCCAGCAGCATCACCAGATACAAGGTGCGCATCTGCTCGCTGCTCATATTCAGCGCCTGCAAAAAGCCCACGGCGCCGGTGGACTGCTCGGACAGCACCATGCGGATCAGGATCACTGCCAGGGCCAAGCGAATCATCACCCCACCGCCCAGCCAACGGGTCATCAGCAGCGGGTTGGCGCGGTTATGCTCGATGGCCAATCCGGCCATGATCAGCACCAGCGAACAGGCGGAGGCGACGCCGATCCACGGTGCTTCCAGCCACCAGTCGATGCGCCCCAGGGACAGCACCGCACACAGCAATGCCACGCCCGAGGCGAGCAAGGCGAAGGTCAGGAAGTCGAGTTTTTCAAAGGTCTTGAAGCGATCACCCGGCGGCAGCTTGAGCAGGAACACACAGCCCAGGCACGTCAGCGCCATGCCCAGCTCAAACAGGTACAGGCCGCGCCACTCGGCAATCTGCAGCAAGTCTTCGGAAAACAGCCGCGCCATCGGCAGGGCCAGTTGTGCGGTACCCAGGCCCAGCACCAGGGCCTTGAGCCGCCACTTTGCGGGGAACGCCTGCACCATGTAATACAGGCCCAGGGAACTGAGGGCCGCGCCAACCATGCCGTGGGCCGCACGCACGGCAATCGCCGAACTGAGGTCGTTGACGAACAAGTGACCGAAGGTCACCAGCGCGTACAGCACCAGGAACACTTCGGTAAACGCCCGCAGGCCGAACTGCTGGCGAAATTTCACCAGCAGCAGGTTCATCGACACGTTGGTCATGACATAGGCCGCAGGCAACCAGGCCATTTCGGCGGTGGTCGCGCCCAATGCGCCTTGCAGGTACGGCAGGTTGGCGATCACCAGGGCGTTGCCGAGGCCGCCGGTGATTGCTACCAGCACGCCAACCAGGGCAAAGGCCCAGCGCTTGAGCGTGGGGTGATGGGGCGTCGATGGCGACCCCGGCAAGCTTGGACGCTCGTGGGGTTGCCAGGTGTGAGGGGTGTATTTATCCATTCGTGACCTTGATGACCGACGCACGAGGCCGGTAAAACCCTGACTCAGAGCGTAGTAGACCTGAGCGGGGTTGATCTTGTCATCTTTGTAGGGGCTGGCTTCTGTGGGAGTTGGCTTTTGTGGGAGTTGGCTTTTGTGGGAGTTGGCTTTTGTGGGAGTTGGCTTCTGTGGGAGCTGGCTTGCCTGCGATGCAGGCGCCGCGGATTGGGGGGAGGTGTACATATCCGTTGCTGCGGTCACGGCCACTTAGGGTTCCGCCCTGACGGCGGGTCACTTTTGGAAAAGAGCCCCAAAAGTAACCAAAAGGGCTCTTGCCCCACCACTCGGTGCCTCGCCTAGGCTCGGCATGCCCGCAGTCAGGCATTGCTCCGTGGGCCCGCCGCGATCGGCCATCCATGGCCGTGTCGCGGCTACCCCGGCATCCTGCCGGGGTGCCCACTGCGCAATACCTGCCTGCGGCCATCGTGGTTTAACGGGGCGCCTAAGATCAAAAGCCAGATCAAAAACAGAGCAACAGCAACAGCAACAGCATCGCCAGAGCGCGCAGCTGCATTCCCCTGTGGGAGCTGGCTTGCCTGCGATGGCGGCAGGTCAGCCAATAAATTTATCGACTGACACACCGCTATCGCGGCGGTGCAGCGATCCAACAAGCCATCTCCCACAGCGAGTCGGATTCAGATTTTCAGATCCAGCCCAGCCAGCTCCAGTAGGTCGCGGCGAAAACCAGCATCAACAGGTAGCCAATCAAGGTCACCAGCAAGCCCACCTTGGCAAACTGCCGCGCGGTGAAGGTGCCGGTGCCCAGGCACACCATGTTCTGCGGGGCGTTGATCGGCAGGATAAAGCCATAACTGACCACAAACCCCAGCAACATGGTCATGCCCAACCGGCTGAAATCTCCCGGCAAGGTTTGCAGCACGGCAATCAGGATCGGCAGCAACGCCGAGGTCAGCGCGGTGGCGCTGGCAAAGCCCAGATGGATCACAATCAGGAACGCGCCGAGGATTGCAAACACCCCCAGCGGCCCCAGTTGATCCAGGCCGGTGTGCCCCACCACCTGCGCGCCCAGCCACTGCCCGGCCTGGGTGGTCAGCAGTGCCGTGCCGAGGCTGATACCTACGCCGAATACAATCACCGTGCCCCAGGGGATACGCGATTGCACGTCCTTCCAGGTCATCACGCCGATGCCCGGCAGCAGCAGGAACACCAGGCCAGCGTAGGTAGTGGAGGTGGTATCGAAGCTGTGTAGGCGCCCTTCGGTGGCCCAAGCCAGCAGCAGCAGGACCGAGACCGTCAGCAAGCGCTTCTGCGGCCCGGTCATGGGGCCGATATCCACAAGGGACTGCGCCACGGCCTCTTTGCCGCCAGGAATGCTGTTGCTTTCCGGTGGCAGCAATTTGAGCACCAGGAACAGCAGCACTGCCGACATGATCAGCGCCCACGGCGCCCCGGCGATCAGCCAGTCGATCCACGACACGCGCTGGCCGAGCATCTTGTCCATAAAGCCCACGGTCAACAGGTTCTGCGCCGCGGCGGTCTGGATGCCGACGTTCCAGATACTGGTGCCCTGGGCCACGACAATCATGATCCCGGCGGCGATGTTCGAGCGTTTGTCCACGCCGAACGCGGCAATCACCCCCATCATGATCGGCACCACGCAAGCGCTGCGGGCCGTGGCGCTGGGCACCACCAGGCTGAGCAGGATGGTCACGGCAATCGCGCCCACCAGGATCCCGCGGGTGCTGGTGCCGACCCGGGTCAGGGTGACCAGGGCGATACGCCGGTCCAGGCCGGTGTGGGTCATGGCCGCAGCAATAAACAACGCACCGGCCACCAGGGCCAGGGCCGGGTTGGCAAACCCGGTGAGCGCCATGCTGATCGCCGGGCTGGAACCGATCAGGTGCGTAGGGTCCTGCAAGGACGGCGCGGTGCCCAGCAGGAACGCCATCAACGAAGTAATCATGATCGCACTGGCTTCGTAGGACACCGCTTCGGTAATCCACACCACCACGGCAAAGGCCAGGATCGCCAGCATCCGATGCCCGGCAACCGGCAAGTCGGCGGGCAGCGGCAAGAGCAGCACGCCGATCATCACCAGCACGGCGATCACCAGGCCCATGGGCAGCTTGAAAGAAACAGCAGGTGTTGCGGGGGCACTCATGGAAATCTCCGTCGACCATGACAATCAAGGCCTGCAGCATGAGGCAAAGCGTCGCGGCGGGTCTTGACAGGTATCAAGGCACGGGCAGTTTTGAGCCACCCTCATCGCAACATCGGTATCTACACAACTTTGCTGCATCGCATAAATCCAGGCAGATAGCGCAGTTGTGGCGAGCGGGCTTGTCGGAACGCCGCATCGCCCGCGCTGGGCTGCGAAGCAGCCCCAGTAAGCCGTATGCGGTGTATCAGATACTCCGTAGCGGCTGGTTTTAGGGCTGCTTCGCAGCCCAGCGCGGGGCAAGCCCGCTCGCCACAGGGAAGTTCGTGTAGATACCTATGCTCATCGCAGGCAAGCCAGCTCCCAGATTTAGGCTGTCGTGTCGGGCGCGGCGCCTAGTAGTTGGCTCAACACCGCCCGCAGCTTGCCCGGCTTGACCGGTTTGTTGAGCAACGGCGCTTCCAGGCGCTGCAACGAGCGTCGGCACTGGTCGGTGCGGTCGGCCGTGATGATCACTGCAGGGATTTTCCTGCCGAAATGCTCGCGCAATTGCCTGACCACCTCGCAGCCGACCACGCCATGATCAAGGTGGTAATCCGCCAGGATCAGCTCCGGCGCCCTGCCCTGCAGCGCCACCAATGCAGCGGCCTGATCGGTGGCGGTGACCACTTCGCAGCCCCATTGCCCGAGCAGGGCGCGCATGCTCTCCAGGATGCTGGTTTCGTTATCCAGCACCAACAGGCGCCGCCCCGGCAAAGGGTTGCCGGCCCCGGCCTGGGGGGGTGCGAGGCTGATGGGCAGCGGAACTTCCTCCGACAGCGGCACCTCGATGCTGAACATCGAGCCGCGCCCCGGCCACGAGCGCACGACTACCTGGCAGCCGAGAATCTTCGCGATACGTTCGACAATCGCCAGCCCCAGCCCCACGCCCTTGCGGTCTGCCGCACGGCCGACGTCCAGTTGGTTGAACTCCAGAAAGATCGATTGCAGGCTGTCGGCGGCAATCCCCCGCCCGGTGTCCCAGACCTCCAGGCGCAAGCGATCCCCGCGACGCCGCGCGCCCAGGAGGATGCAACCCTGGTCGGTGTAGCGGCAGGCATTGCTGAGGAAGTTACGCAGAATACGCGTCAGCAGGCGCAGGTCGGTGCGCAGCGCATAGCGGCCCATATGCACCCGCAGGTTCAACCCGGCCGCCGCCGCCACCGACTGGAACTCCGAGACCAGCGGCGCCAGCAATTCATCGAGGCGATACAGGGCAATATCGGGCTTGACCGCCGCCTGGTCGAGCCGGGAAATATCCAGCAAGTCCGCCAGCAGATCTTCTGCCCCTTCCAGGGCCTGGTGGGTGCGCTCCACCAGAACCTTCTCCACACTGGGCAGCTCCCGCTCGCGCAGGGTAGAGATCAGCAGGCGTGCGGCGTTCAGCGGTTGCAGCAGGTCGTGGCTGGCGGCGGCGAGGTATTTATCCTTGCTGCGGTTGGCGGCCTGGGCCGCGTCGCGGGCGTCGCGCAGGTCCTGTTCGATACGCTCGCGCCGGGCGATCTGCTGTTGCAGGTTGTGGTTGGCTTCAAGCAGTTCATCGGTGCGCGCGGCGACCCTTTGCTCCAGTTCGTCGTTGAGGCGGATGTAGCGCTTGCGCTCGGCCTCCAACTCATCCAGCCGCGCCGTCAGCTCGGGGTAGTGACTCTTGCGCGCCGAGTGATCGCCCAATCCCAGCAGCCCGGCCAGGGCCCGTTGTTGATCGTCAGAGAGCTTCGCCATAGACGACCTCGACGTCACGCTGGCTCGACTCCCGGGGGTTGGTCAGGATGCACGGGTCATGCATGGCGTGTTGCGACAGGAACGGAATATCCGCCACGCGCACCCCGTGCAGGCCGAGGGTTTCATGGAAGCCAATGGCATGCTTGAGCGCAATCAGGTGTTCCACCAGCCGCCCGCAGATCTGCCGGTGATTGAGGCCCCGGCAGTCGATGCCGAAGGTCTCGGCAATCACCTTGAAGCGCTCCGGCGCCGAGTTGTAGTTGAACGCCACCACATGCTCCACCAGCACCGCGTTGCACAGGCCATGGGGCAGGTCGAGAAAGCCACCCAGGCTATGGGACATGGCATGCACCGCACCGAGGATCGCATTGGAGAACGCCAGGCCGGCCTGCATGCTGCCCAGCATGATTTTCTCGCGCAGGGCGATATCGCTCGGGTTAGCGATCATCTGCACCAGGTTGCCATTGATCAGGCGCATGGCCTCCAGCGCATGGGGGTCGGTCAGCGGGCCATGCCCGGTGGACACAAAGGCCTCGATGGCATGCACCAGCGCGTCGATACCGGTACAGGCCGAGAGGAACGGGTCCATGCTGGCGGTGGTTTCCGGGTCGATCAACGACACATCCGGCACCACCGCCTTGCTGACGATGGAAAACTTCATGCGCTCCTGCTGATTGGAAATGATCACGAACTGCGACACATCGGCCGAGGTGCCGGCGGTGGTCGGGATCAGGATCAACGGCGGGCTGGGCACACGTATGGTGTCCACCCCTTCGAATTCGAGGATGCTGCGGCCATGGGCAACCACAATACCGATGGCCTTGCCGCAGTCCATGGGGCTACCGCCGCCGACGGCGACGATCACATCGCAATGGTTCTCGCGGTACACCTCGGCGCCCTGCATCACTTCTTCGACACGCGGGTTGGGTGAGACGGCGGTGTACAGGCAGTACTCGATACCCAGGGCCTGCAGGCTGGCCTCGACATCCGCGACCCAACCGGCGGCGACCACGCCAGGGTCGCTGACCACCAGCACCTTGCGCGCACCAAAGGTCTTGGCGTAATTGCCGACATTGTGCCGAGAGCCGGCGCCGAAGATGATTTCTGGGGAAACGAATTTACGCAGTTGGCTGAGACTCTGGCTCATTGGTAAGCCTGTTTTTATTGTTTTTGGAAGATACGGGCCACACTAACGCATCCGCTGGCGAATGCAATCAGACCAATGGGCTAACCCTTATCCCTTGTGGGCGCTGGTTTGCCGGCGATAGCGCCGAGCCAATCCGGCCGCCATCGCCGGCAAGCCGGCTCCTGCAACGCTTTCAGCGGTTGGCGAAATACATGGTCACTTCAAAGCCGATACGCAGGTCGGTGTAGGCGGGTTTGGTCCACATGGGGGCGATCCTCTTGTTATGCCGGGAGAGTCCGGTGGGTTCATTAATGCATGGGGGGGGCTGGCGGGCGAATGCTACTTTCGAACGACTCGGCGGCAGACGTTAGTCTTGGATGTATGTGGAGCAAACGGTGGGGCTTGCTTGCGATGGGCAGGAGTCTTTAGGCAACTCGCGCTTTTGGGTGTGTACATATCCGTTGCTGCGGTCACGGCGGCTAATGGTTCCGCCCTGACGGCGGGTCACTTTCGAAGAGCGCGAAGCTGCATTCCCCTGTGGGAGCGGCGGTGCGACGATTCGACTTGCTCGCGAATGCGGTGGGTCAGTGATGGATATATTGACTGATACACCGCATTCGCGAGCAAGCCCGCTCCCACAAGGGGGACGCGCACGAATCGACGATCAGGCCGGCTGTCAGGCCGCCTCGCTCTGCTTGTGATTTTGATCTTAGGCGCCCCGTTAAAACACGCTGGCCGTAAGGGCGGAACCCTAAGCCGCCATGACCAAAGCAACGGATATGTACCCAACCCCAAGAACCATCGCAGGCAAGCCAGCTCCCACACCTGACTGCATTTCAACCAGTCAGGCTGTCTACCCATCAAACGGTGGAAGCTGGCATTTCAATCAGAAGATCAGAAGATCAGAAGAAGCCCAAAGGATTAATGTCGTAGCTCACCAGCAGGTTCTTGGTCTGCTGGTAATGGTCAAGCATCATCTTGTGGTTCTCACGCCCCACGCCGGACTTTTTGTAACCGCCAAACGCGGCATGCGCCGGATACAGGTGATAACAGTTGGTCCACACACGCCCGGCCTTGATCGCCCGGCCCATACGGTAGGCACGGTTGATATCGCGAGTCCACAGGCCAGCACCCAGGCCGAACTCGCTGTCGTTGGCAATCGCCAGGGCTTCGGCTTCGTCCTTGAAGGTGGTCACGCCCACCACCGGGCCGAAGATTTCTTCCTGGAACACGCGCATTTTGTTGTGGCCCTTGAGCAGGGTCGGCTGGATGTAATAGCCGCTGGACAGGTCGCCCTCCAGATGTTCGGCGGCACCGCCGGCCAGCAGTTCGGCGCCCTCCTCCTGGGCGATGGTCAGGTACGAGAGGATCTTGTCGTACTGCTGCTCGGACGCCTGGGCGCCGACCATGGTCTCGGTGTCCAGCGGGTTGCCACGCTTGATCTTGACGATCTTCTTCATCACTTCGGCCATGAACGGCTCGTAGATCGACTCTTGCACCAGCGCCCGCGATGGGCAGGTGCACACTTCACCCTGGTTGAAGAACGCCAATACCAGGCCCTCGGCGGCTTTCTCGATAAAGGCTGGTTCCGCCTGCATGATGTCTTCAAAGAAGATATTCGGTGACTTGCCGCCCAGTTCGACGGTGGACGGAATAATGTTCTCGGCCGCCGCGTGCATGATGTGCGCGCCCACCGGGGTGGAGCCGGTAAAGGCGATCTTGGCGATGCGCTTGCTGGTAGCCAGGGCCTCACCAGCTTCACGGCCAAAGCCCTGGACGATGTTCAGCACGCCCGCTGGCAACAGGTCGGCGATCAGCTCGGCAAACACCATGATCGACAGCGGCGTCTGCTCGGCTGGCTTGAGCACGATGCAGTTGCCGGCGGCCAGGGCCGGGGCGAGTTTCCAGGCGGCCATCAGCAGCGGGAAGTTCCACGGGATGATCTGCCCGACCACACCCAGGGGCTCGTGGAAGTGATAGGCGGTGGTCAGTTCGTTGATCTCGGCGGCGCCGCCTTCCTGGGCGCGGATGCAGCCGGCGAAGTAGCGGAAGTGGTCGGCGGCCAAGGGTACGTCGGCATTCAAGGTCTCGCGTACGGCCTTGCCGTTGTCCCAGGTCTCGGTCACGGCCAGCACTTCCAGGTGCTGCTCGATGCGGTCGGCAATTTTCAACAGCACCAGGGAGCGATCCTGGGGCGAGGTCTTGCCCCAGGCGTCGGCAGCGGCATGTGCAGCGTCCAGGGCTTTGTCGATATCGGCGGCGCTGGAGCGCGGGAATTCAGCGATCACTTCCCCAGTGACGGGCGAGGTGTTGGTGAAGTACTCACCGTTGACCGGGGCCACAAACTCGCCACCGATAAAGTTACCGTAGCGCGGTTTGAAGGTGACGATGGCGCCGGGGGTGCCAGGTTGTGCGTAGATCATGATGAGGCCTCTTTCGGGGGGGATGTTGTTATTGATCTATCCGTTGCATCTGCCCGCGTTCGTAGCGGGGATACAGGTGGCTGACACTGCGGATCAGTTCGTAGCGGCTCAAGCTGATGGCCGCAAAACGTTCGGGGATGGGGCTGCGGATCATCTCGCCCATGGCGCTGCCGTTGGCGGCACCGGTGGCCATGAGCTGGTCGAGCCAGCCCAGGTATTCACGCATTTGCGCGAAGGGTTGGGTGTCGGTTGCCACTGGGCCATGACCGGGCACGATCACCTTCCAGGGCAGGCCTTGCAGGGTGGCGATATCCGCCAGCCATACCGACAGGCCCGGGGTATTGGGGGTGGTCAGGGCGCGCTGGTAAAACACCAGGTCGCCGGCAAACAGCACGCCGGTTGTTTCATCGAGAATCGCCAGATCGGCACCCGTGTGGCCACTCAAGGCCAACAGGCGCAAACGATGATTGCCAAAGGTCTGCACGCCCGGCGTGACGGTTTGGCTCGGCAGCAGCACTTCGGTGCCACGCATCCAGTCGCCAACCATGCGGTACATGTTTTGCGCCATGGCGTCACCCTGCTCGCGCAGCAGCGTGGTAGTGCCTTGCAGGGCGCCGATGGGCACGTCTTTGAATGCCTGATTGCCCAACACATGGTCGGGATGGTGATGGGTCAACAGGACCTGGACCACCGGTTTGTCAGTGACCGTGGCAATCGCCTGGCGCAATGCCTCGCCGTAGCGCCGGGACGGGCCGGTGTCGATCACCACTACCCCGGCCTGGGTGACGATAAACCCGGCATTGACGATATTGCCGCCGTTGTCCCTGGCGAAATTATCGGTACTGCCTTCCAGCAGCCAGGTGTCGGCGGCGATCTGCCGGGGCTTGAGGGCGTAGTCCAGATCAGCCAGCGCCGGCAGGCTCAGGCCGAGCAATAACCACAGCAGCAGTTTCATGGGAGCGCCCCTTCGAATTGGCTGCCGCTGGTGTCGCGCAGAACCAGGCGCACTGGCCCTGGGCTTTGCAGGTCAAACGCCAGGTCGGGGTTCTCGCTGACCGCCGCAAACAACTCCAGACGTGCCAGCACCCGGTCCTGGGCGTCGCGCAATTCGGCATGGTTGATATAGAACTCAGGGATGCCGCTGACCATGCCATTGTCCATCGGGTGCGCCACTTGCAGGCGCAACCGGCTGAAATCGCTGCGTGGGTAACGACCGCCCAACACTTCGCCCAAATGCTCTTCCCAACCCGGCTGGCTGCGCACCACGCTGGGTGCCGTGCAGCCACCGCCGGCGGCGTCGATCAGGGTCGAACCGACGTGCCACAGGCCATCCTTGGTCAATACGGCGGCGCGCAACGGCGTGGCCTGTTCGATGCGAATGCGGATCGCCAGCCACGGCAACACACCCTCGCCCGGCTGGAAATCGACGATTTTCGGCAATGGATTGAGTTCGGCCCAGGCGATGATTTTCACCACCTCGTCCTTGAAGGCGCGGGCGTCGATTTCCAGCGGTACCTGGCGTGCGTCCTCGGCAAATGGCGGCGCCAGCAACTTGACCCGCTCATCAAAGACGAACGGGGCATTGTCCAGATACTGCTTGTGGTAGTAGCTCCACATCACCGACGGCACCGGGTCTTTGCCGGGGTCCATCCCGTAGGCGGCCAGTGGCAACCAGCAGGCCAACAGCCAATGTGCGCGCCAGCCCATGGCTTACTCCTCGACGTGCACGCTATCAAGATAAGTGCGCACCGCCCACAAGGCTTCCTGGCTCAGGTAGTCGGCCATCTTCGGCATATACACCCGGCCATCGCGCACTGCGCCATGGCGCACCCGCTCCACAAACCATTCGTCCCCGGCATCGCCCTCATCAAGCATGCGCAGGTCAGGCGCGATCCCACCGGACTTGGCTTCCAGGCCGTGGCACGCGGCGCAGTTCTGGTTATAGGCCGAAGCGCCGACTTCCACGGCCTTGTCGCGTTGCGGCGACTGGCGATACGGGTTCACCGCCGCCCAACCATCGGCATCCAGTGTCACGCCGGCATCCTTGACCGGCGTCAGTCCCTTGGTTTCCACGGCCGTGGGTGTCACGTTGCCATGGGCCCAGACGGAGCCTGTACCGATCACGCCGGCCAAGAGGCCAGCCAGCAGCAAGGCGTTGCGTTTTGTTGTCATTGTTTTTCCCTCAGGATTGCACGCAAAACCCCTTTGCAGAGGCTATGGCAACCATCTTAGGAACGCCTCGCCAAGGGCCGTATGCTGCTTTGGTGGCCGGGGTCTACTCCCTTGGTAGTAAGGCTTGCGAGGCACTGCTAAATCAGATGCGGTTCGGGAAATTGTCCCGGCCACACCGGGACATTTTCCGTATCCGGGCGCCCCGTCCACGCAGCAACCTGTGCAGGCCAAAACCTCCACTGGGAACTGCAACCATGACAATAAGATCGCTACCCGCCCTCTCGCCGCTGAGCCTTGCCGTGCAGGCTTTCCTGCTGGTCGGCAGCCTGTCCTTGAGTGCGGCGAGCTTCGCTGCGACCGAACCTTCGAAGCAGACTCGCAACATCACCTGGGAAGACATTGCCAACGACCACCTGACCACCAAGGACGTGCTGCAATACGGCATGGGCACCAATGCCCAGCGCTGGAGCCCGCTGGCCCAGGTCAACGACAAAAACGTATTCAAGCTGACGCCGGCCTGGTCCTACTCGTTCGGCGATGAGAAGCAGCGCGGCCAGGAATCCCAGGCTATCGTCAGCGACGGTGTGGTCTACGTCACCGGTTCCTACTCCCGGGTCTTCGCCCTCGACGCCAAGACCGGCAAGCGCCTGTGGACCTACAACCACCGCCTGCCCGACAACATTCGCCCGTGCTGTGACGTGGTTAACCGTGGTGCGGCGATCTTCGGCGACAAGATCTACTTCGGCACCCTCGATGCGCGCCTGATCGCCCTCGACAAAAACACCGGCAAAGTGGTGTGGAACAAAAAATTCGGTGACCACGCCGCCGGCTACACCATGACCGGCGCCCCGGTGCTGATCAAAGACAAGGTCACCGGCAAGGTCCTGCTGATCCACGGCAGCTCCGGTGATGAATTCGGCGTGGTCGGCCAACTGTTTGCCCGCGACCCGGACACCGGCGAAGAGGTGTGGATGCGTCCGTTTGTCGAGGGTCACATGGGCCGTCTCAATGGCAAGGACAGCACCACCACCGGCGACGTGAAAGCGCCTTCGTGGCCGGATGATCCGACCACCGAAACCGGCAAGGTCGAGGCCTGGAGCCACGGTGGTGGTGCCCCTTGGCAGAGCGCCAGTTTCGATGCCGAGACCAACACCATCATCGTCGGCGCCGGCAACCCCGGCCCGTGGAACACCTGGGCGCGGACCTCCAAGGACGGCAATCCCCACGACTTCGATAGCCTCTACACCTCAGGCCAGGTCGGCGTCGACCCAAGCACCGGCGAAGTGAAATGGTTCTACCAGCACACGCCAAACGATGCCTGGGACTTCTCCGGCAACAACGAGCTGGTGCTGTTCGACTACAAGGACAAGGACGGCAAAGTGGTCAAGGCCACCGGCCACGCCGACCGCAACGGGTTCTTCTACGTGGTGGACCGCAACAACGGCAAGCTGCAGAACGCCTTCCCGTTTGTCGACAACATCACCTGGGCCAGCCATATCGACCTGAAGACCGGGCGCCCGGTAGAAAACGAAGGCCAGCGTCCGGCCAAGCCATTGCCGGGTGAAACCAAGGGCAAGTCGGTGGAAGTCTCGCCGCCGTTCCTCGGTGGCAAGAACTGGAACCCCATGGCCTACAGCCAGGACACAGGCCTGTTCTACATACCGGGCAACCAGTGGAAAGAGGAATACTGGACCGAGGAGGTCAACTACAAAAAAGGCTCGGCGTACCTGGGCATGGGCTTCCGTATCAAGCGCATGTATGACGACCACGTCGGCACCCTGCGGGCGATGAACCCCACAACCGGCAAGGTGGTGTGGGAGCACAAGGAAGCCCTGCCGCTGTGGGCTGGCGTACTGGCGACCAAGGGCAACCTGGTGTTCACCGGCACGGGTGACGGGTTCTTCAAGGCCTTCGACGCGAAAACCGGCAAGGAGCTGTGGAAGTTCCAGACCGGCAGCGGCATCGTCTCCCCGCCGATCACCTGGGAACAGGATGGCGAGCAGTACATCGGCGTGACCGTAGGCTACGGCGGCGCGGTGCCGTTGTGGGGCGGCGACATGGCCGAGCTGACCAAGCCGGTGGCGCAAGGCGGATCGTTCTGGGTGTTCAAGATCCCAAGCTGGGATAACAAGACCGCCCAAAAATAATCCACTCCAGGGCGAGGGGCGCTGTCCGTGGCAAGGGGGCTGGTCCTCCGTTGGGCCGCGCAGCGGCCCCTCCACCCAAAGCCCCTTCCCTCAAGGTCTTGCCATGAACTACCTACCCCTCGTGCTACTCCTGGCTTTACCCATCGCCCACGCCGACGACGGCGACGACCAACCCCTGGTCATCAACGGCTGCACCATCGCCCCCCACAGCCAATGCCCCGGCGCCAGCCTCAAGGGCGCCAACCTGCGTAACCAGGACTTGAGCAAA
Organism: Pseudomonas proteolytica; assembly: GCF_007858275.1. Classification (GTDB taxonomy): domain Bacteria; phylum Pseudomonadota; class Gammaproteobacteria; order Pseudomonadales; family Pseudomonadaceae; genus Aquipseudomonas; species Aquipseudomonas proteolytica. The sequence continues at coordinate 20,760 of NZ_VFEV01000032.1, read as the reverse complement.
ATGAACCTGGCCGGCGCCGACCTGCGCGAGGCCGACCTGCGCCACGCCAACCTCGACCTGGCCAACCTGGAAAAAGCCCAACTGCAAGGCGCCAACCTGACCCGCGCCAGCCTGCAACAAGCCAACCTGCGCCTGGCCGACTTCACCGGCGCGACGCTGATGGCCGTACAAGGCTGGGGCATGTTTGCCCAGGGCGCGCAATTTGAAAACGCCAACCTCAGCGCCGCCTACCTGCAATTTGCGCGATTGTCCGGGGCCAAACTGCACAAAGCCAACCTGCGTGCGGCGGACCTGGAAATGACTTGGCTGAGCAAGGCTGACCTGCAAGGTGCCGACCTCAGCGATGCCAACCTGCAAGAAGCCAAGTTCGGTGAAAGCAACCTGGAACAGGCCACCCTCACCGGCACCCGTCAGCACTATGCCAATTTCCAGGATGCCAATATGGAAGGCTGCAAGGACTGCCCCACCACCTGGGACCGCTAACTCCTGCCGGCGATGAGGGCCTTGAGCCCTGCGCAGCCAATTCGGCCGCCATCGCCGGCAAGCCGGCTCCTGCAGGGGGCGATTTATCCTGTGTTCGCCGAGGCTTTGGCCTAGAAGGCTTTACTCACCTGTGCCCACACCCGTGGCGTGCGCGATACGTCACTTTGCGGGTCCGCATTGCCGACCCGCCAGGCCGCAACAGTACTCAGGCGCCAGCCCGAAGCACTCCAGTTGGCGCCCACGCCGGTCGCCGAGAGGCTGCGGTGGTTTTCCCCGTCCGACCATGTGTCTTTGTTCAAGCGCACCGAACCGTGATCGACAAAGGTCAGCAGGTTCCACTGTTCAGTCAACGCATAGCGCAGTTCCAGATTGGCCACATACCCCTGGTCACCCGATGCCTCGCCCTGGGGATAGGCCCGCACGCCATAGGCGCCGCCCAGGCTGATCTTCTCCGATGAGTCGAGGTTGCCGTCCGCCCACTGGCCCTGCACCTGCCCATACAGGCTAAAACGCTCACTCAAGCGTTGCAGGCGCACCACGCTGGGGTTGATCTTCTGGAAGCGCCCGGCGGTTTTTGCGGTCAAGCCATCGAACAGTTTGTCGAAGGCGCCGTCCAGGTTCAGGCTGCCTTCGCTCCAGGCCAGGGAGAACGCACTGACGCCTCCGCCCAGCAGGTTGTCGCGCAGATTCCCGTCCACGCTGGCAGTCACTACCCGCGCCTGTTTCTTGCTGCTTGAATCGTAGAGGTCGATGTCGTCGCGCAGGTGTTTGTGGTCGTATTGCAGCTGCGCATTCAGGCTGAAGGCGCGGCTGCGAATCAGCGGCTGCTGGACGAACACGCTGGCAATCCGCGCATTGCCCTTGGCATCCAGTTCGTCGAAGTCCTTGGCCAGTTGGTAGTCCATGTCCGAATAGGCCACGCCCACCTGGGTCGACCACGGGCCGACCGGCAGTTGATAAGCCGCGCGGTAGTAGTGCTGGTCCTCGTCGCTGCCCATCACCCGCACGCTGGCCTGATCACCCAGGCCCAAGGGGCTGGCCAGGTTCAATGTCCCGCCCAGGCGATACTCGCCGGTGAACCGGTTGCCGTAGTTGTCCAGGTCCACCTGGCCAGAGACCAGCGGCGCATCCTTGACATCCACCACCAGGTCCGTGGCGCCCACCACCGCGCCGGGTTGCAGGGTGGATTGGACGGCCACGCCAGGGGTCTGCTGCAGCAACAGCAAACCGCGCTCCAGCGGCGCAGCACGTACGGCATCACCCGGGTCCAGTGCCGACAGCGGCGCCTGCAGCACGCCATCGCGCACACGGGATTGGTTGTTGATCCTGACCTGGCCGTACTGCCCTTCCAGCACGCTGATGCTCACCACGCCCTTGTCGATTTCCTGCGCCGGTAAATACGCACGGGCCAGCGGGTAGCCCTGCTGGCGATACAACGCAGTGATACGCGCTGCACCGGCCTGCAATTCACCGAGGCTGACCACACGGTTTTGCAGGTCGACCAGCAGCGCCAGCAATTGATCGTCGGCAATCACCGTGTTGCCGGTAATCGTAAAGCCATTGACCTGCAAGGTCGGCCCGGTGACTTTCGCCGTGGTGTCCGGCGCCGCTGGCAGGTTCAGCTCCAGGGTCTGTTTGGGCGGCAGGCTCAGTGGCTGGCTCTGGATTTCACGCATCGACTGCCCGGCATCCGGGGCGATTTCAGCGTGGGCCATCCCACCTGTCGCGGTGAGCAAGGCAAGCGCAATCGGGTTTAAACGCAGACGCATGAATCAGAGTCCTTCTGGAAGGCGCAAGCCTTGGTCAACGAGGGTATAGAGGTCATTGGGCAGTTGCAGCCCGCTGGGTACCGGGGCCTGTGTCGGCTTGGGCAGATTGCGCAATGGCTCGACGACTTCGACCACGGTTTGCAGCGGCGCCAACGGCGGTGCATCCACCGTCAGCAGGCCATCGATGTAAGCGATCTGGTAGTTGGTGGCAGACAGGCCCGAAGCACTGACCTGATACTCACCGGCGCTGGCACTCGAAGGTGCGCTGAACAGCAGGCTGCCGCTCAGGTCTGAAGCCACGCTGTCAGTGCCGAGCAGCCCGTCATAGGCCACATCGAACACGGGGGTTTGGCCTTGCGCGACCCTCGTATCGCCCACGGTGACGTTCAGCACCGCCTTGGTGATATCGGCCGTAGTGGCTGCCGTGCGGCTGACCTGATAGTTGCCCAGGTCCACACCGGCCAGTGTGATATCGCTGATATTCACGGCTTTGCCGGTGGCCGCATTTTTGTCGCTGAAATTACCGGTGGCCGAGAGCACAGACACATCGTCACCGCTCACCAAGCCGTTGAAACCGGCACCCGCCAGGTTCAGCACCGCGCCAGTAGCGGCGTCGTAGACCTTGTTGCCCGCGGTGATGCCGGTGACGTTCAGGGTTTTGGCGCTGATATCGGCGCTCAGGCCAGTGGGGTTGCTGATGCTGTAGTTGCTCGCCAGGCCGCCGTTGCTGCCATTGACCAGGGTGGCGCCGCTGGCGGTCACGGTCTTGCCGGTGCCGGCGTTTTTATCGCTGAACGTAGCGCTGAGGCCGGTGACGCCGAGGGTTTCGCCGCCCACCAGACCATCCAACGCGCCACCGCTGAGGCTGGCGAGGTTGTTGCCGTCATAAACTTTGCCGTTGGCCTGCATGCCGCTGATGGTCAGGGCCTTGGCGCTGATATCGGCGCTCAGGCCCACAGGATTGCTAAGGCTGTAGTTGCTCGCCAGGCCGCCGTTGCTGCCATTGACCAGGGTGGCGCCGCTGGCGGTTACGGTCTTGCCGATCCCCGCGTTTTTATCGTCGAACGTTGCACCAAGACCTGTCACGCCAAGGCTCTCGGAGCCCACCAGGCCATTCAGGACACCACCGCTGAGGGTCGCCGCGTTAGTGCCGTCATAGACCTTGCCGCCCGCTGTCACGCCAGTGAGCGTCAGGGCCTTGGCACTGATGTCGGCGCTCAGGCCCATGGGGTTGCTAATGCTGTAGTTGCTCGCCAGGCCGCCGTTGCTGCCATTGACCAGGGTGGCGCCGCTGGCGGTTACGGTCTTGCCGGTGCCAGCGTTTTTATCGCTGAACGTAGCGCTAAGGCCGGTGACGCCGAGGGTTTCGCTGCCCACCAGACCATCCAACGCACCACCGCTGAGGCTGGCGAGGTTGTTGCCGTCATACACCTTGCCGTTGGCGTGCATGCCGCTGATGGTCAGGGCCTTGGCGCTGATATCGGCACTCAAGCCCATGGGATTGCTGATGCTGTAGTTGCTCGCCAGGCCGCCGTTACCGCCATTGACCAGGGTGGCGCCGCTGGCGGTCACGGTCTTGCCGGTGCCGGCGTTTTTATCACTGAATGTCGCGCTGAGGCCGGTGACGCCGAGGGTTTCGCTGCCCACCAAACCATCCAACGCACCACCGCTGAGGCTGGCGAGGTTGTTGCCGTCATATACCTTGCCGTTGGCAGTCAGGCCGGTGATGGTCAGGGCCTTGGCGCTGATATTAGCGCTCAAGCCCGTGGGGCTGCGCAGGATGTAGTTACTGGCCAAGCCGGTACCATCGGCCAAGCCGCCACCGCTGACGGTGACCGTTTTGGCATTACCGACGTTGGCGTCCAGGAACACCCCGGCCAATGTGCTGAGGCTCAAGGTTTCACCGCTGACCAAACCGCTGAGCACGCCACCGGATAAAGTGGCCGCCGTGGTGCCGTCGTAAATCTTGCTATTGGCGGTGATCCCGGAAACGGTCAGGGTCTTGGCGGTGATATCGGCAGTCCATCCCGTTGGATTGGCAAGGCTGTAGTTACTGGCCAGGCCGCCGTTGCCACCATTGACCAGGGTTGTACCGCTGGCCGTCACGACCTTGTCGATGCCGACGTTTTTGTCCGCAAAGGTGGCGGTAAGACCTGTCACCCCGAGGGTTTCATTCCCAACCAAACCACTCAGCGAACCGCCGCTCAGCGTGGCCGAGAGGCGACCGTCATAGACTTTGTCGACAACGCTCATGCCGATGATGGCCAGGGCCTTGGGCGTAATACTGGCCGTGGCCGTGGCCGTGTTGTTGACGAAGGTGTAGTTGCCCAGGTCGCTGCCTGACAGGGTGATATTGCTGATCAGGACCGTCTTGTCATTGCCGGCATTCTTGTTGGTGAACTCGCTGGCGGCGCTGGCCAATACCACGTCATCCCCGCTGACTTTTCCGTTGATCGTCGCACCTAGGGAGCTGAGGGCTGCGTCGGTATTGCCGTTGTAGACCTTGCTGAGTGCAGTCAAGCCGCTGATGCCACTGATGACTGCCTTGAAAATGTCACCGCTCAGAGCGCCCGGCTGGCTGACCGTGTAATTTTGCGCAAGCCCCGAGCCGTTACTCAAGGTCACACCGGCAACCGTCACGGCCTTGCCGACACCCGCATGTTTGTCCGCAAAGTTGCCGATAGCGTCAAACCCCAGGGTCTGCGTGCCCACCAGGCCATTGAGGGTGCCACCGCTCAAGGCCACCGAAGCGCTGCCATCGTAGATCTTGTTCGCCGTCAGGCCGCTGATGGTCAGGACCTTCTGGGTGATGTTGGCAAGCACCGGGCTGATGTCCAGAGGGTTTATGTTGTAGTTGCGGGCAAGGCCGCCGGCGTCGCCCAGGGCCACGTTAATCTGCACGTTTTTCCCGTTGGCGGCATTGGCGTCGGCGAATTGACCGCTCAAGGTCATGCTCACTGATTCGCCAACCACCAGGCCACTGAGATGAGCAAACGGCTGGAGACTGACGGAGGTCGTGCCGTCATAGACCTTGCTGTCGGCCGTCAGGCCAGTGATGCTCAAGGCTCTGGGGGTAATATTGGCGCTCAGCGGGCTGCTGGTATCGAGTCTGTAGTTGCCTGCCGCGATGCCGCCCAGGCCCAGGTCAACCTGGATGCCAGTGCCGGCGTCTTTGCTGGTAAAGGCAGCGCTCAACGTCACCTTGTCGATGTCTGCGGCAACCAGCCCGAACAGCGTATGACCGCCCAGGGTGGCGACAGTGGTGCCGTCATACACTTTGTTGTTGACCGTGGTGCCAGCCGTGCTCAGGGTGGCCTTGTTCACCGACAAGGTGCCGTCGATGTAGTTGATCGAATAGCCGAACTGCCCACCTGTCGAGGCAAGTCCGCTCAATTTCAGGCTGTAGTCGCCAGCATTGATCGCACCGACGCCAGTGCCGCCCAACACCAGTGAGCCGGTCAGTCGACTGTCGGCGTCAAGGTTTGGCGTATAGGCGCCGCCGAAGGCAGTGCCGTCGTAGGTTTTCGTGACGTCGCCAGCCACCACGTTCAACTGGGTCATGAAGCTGCGCAGCAGCGGGCCAGAACCACCGTTGTAAACCACCCAGGTCTTGTCCAGGTCCCAGCCGGCGTTGGAAAAGGTGGATAGGGTCTGGATTTGTGTTGTGGTCAGTCCACCGGATTGAGTCGGCAACACCATCCACTCGCCCTCGGCATAAAGCTGCCCCGTCGCGTTGGTGTCCCAGAAATTGCCGGAAGACACGGTATTACCGAAATTGGAACCCATGATCCCACCAGCGAACCCATTTCCCGAGCTAGCCGTCACCCGGCCACTGACGAAGTTGTTCGATAAGCTGCCGCCGTCCAGTTGCCCAACCAAACCGCCAGCCAAGTCAGCCGTTGCCGTCACAGAGCCGCTGAAATAGGAGTTGGAAATACTGCCCCCTCCTTGCTGCCCAACCAAGCCACCGGCATAGACCTCAGCTGTCACCGTCGCACTGGAGAAAGTGCCCGTCAGCGTCCCGAGGCTGTAACCGACAATGGAACCGGTGTAAGCCGCGCCGCTGATACTGCCACCGTCAAGCCCCAGGTTACTGACGCGTCCCGTCTCGGAGATCGCACCAAACAGCCCGTTATATTGCTGATTGCCGCGGTCAATCTTCAGGTTTTTGATCACGTGCCCTTGGCCGTCAAGGCTGCCCGTGAAATTTATCCCTCGATTGGCCTCGCCCAGTTGCACAAAAGTGCCATTCCACACATCAGTCGTTCCCGCCGTGGCCCCGGCGACGATATCGCGACCCAGGGTGTATGTGGCGTTGCGGTCCATGGCCACCAACTGCAGTTGGTGGGCGTTGGTGATGGTCGTGGAATACTCGCTGGCCAGCATCGGCAGCGTGCCACTGCTGCCGTTGTTGATGCCGCTGCTATCAGCATTGACCATCACCCAGGCATTGCCTGTTGCGCCGGGTGAAGCGCTGAAGTTAAAGCCCTGGAAGCTGGAGGTCTGCTTCATTTGCGCGGAACTCAAGCCCACTGCGGCACCGGTACCTACATCACCGGTACTGACGTCGTTACCCCAGCCTGAAAGCCCTGGGTTGACAGTCATGTTGTAGTAGCCGCTGGTGACCGAACCACCGCTGTGCCGGCCAATCAGGCCGCCCGAAGCGGAACCGGTGACCTTGCCCACCGAATAGGCATTGACGATGGTGCCTCCGGCATTGAGCCCCACCAGCCCACCATTGTTGGCCGTATTGGTGAGGGCGCCGGTTACCGAGCCGGTACTGTAGACGTTGCTCAAACTGCCCCGATTGGCGCCAACCAAGCCACCGTTGTACGCGCCGCTGCCGACCCCGTTGATACCCACATTGCCGGTGGCGTAGCTGTTGGTGATCTGCCCGCCCAAGAAGTTGTTACCCACCAGCCCACCCGCCGTGCCGCCACCGGTAACGTTACCCGTGGCGTAACTGTTGGTGATGACCCCCGTCGCCCGATTGGCCGAAACCAGACCACCGTTGTACTGCGCGTTAGTCGTACTGGTGACATTCCCCGTCGCACTGCTGTTTTCGATGCGCCCCTCGTTGCGCACCACCAGGCCGCCAAGCCCCGCCCCGCGCAAACCGATCACATTCGCCGTGGAATAGCTGTTGCGCACAATACCCGTGTCGGTGTTCAACGAGACCAGCCCCGCCGCGCCGGCGTAGTTGGTGGACGTCACGGTGCCTGCGGTATGGCTGTTGCTGACGATACCGGTGTTGGTGCCCACCAGGCCGCCCAGTTGTACATAGTCGGTGCCGGTGACCGCACCGCTGGCGTAGCTGTTGTCGACCCACCCACGGTTGTAACCCACCAAGGCGCCGACGGCGTAGATCGACGGGAAGACGTCGACCAGCGTGCCCGTCAACGCGATCGACACATTGGTCAACCCCACATTGCGCACCGCGCCGGTGGCACTCACAGCGCCGAACAAGCCGGCATCGGTGGTGGTGCGATTCATGCTCAGGTTACTGATGCTGTGGCCCAGCCCATCAAACGTGCCGGTAAACTCGCCGCCTGCGACCGTGCCCAGGGAATCGAAGCCCTTACCGCCGTTCCAGGTAGCCGTGGCTGCGGCGTTGATATTGCTACCCAGCACAAAGTTGCCGCTCAACGCGCCATTGATCCCTTGCAGGTCCAGGCCAGTGACGCTGCCCATCGCACCGAGGCTGGTGATCACGGTGTAGTCCACACGCGTGCCGTCGCTGCCTTGCCTGGTGCTGAAATTCTGCCCTGCCGCCAGGTTGACCGGGGCCTTGATATTGATGCTGCTGGTACTGCCCGCTGCGACTGCACCCTGGCCATATTCCACGGCCAGTTTGGCGCTGCCGGAGCCGAACATTTCCTTGTTGATATTGACGTTGTTGTGGGCGGTCAGGGTCAGGGTGTTGGCGTTCCAGACCACAGTGTCGTTGACGTTGATATTGCCCGCGCCGGAACCGGTGGCGACGGTCGCAACGGTCATATTGGTGGTTTTCAACCGGTCGCTGACAGCGGCCCCGGTGATGTCGCCACCGGTCGCGGCGATGGTGTAGTCAGTCGGGTCGATCAGCCAGTTGCCGGTCTTGCCCTTGGCCGCTGCCGTGGTGATTTGTGCGCTGTCGGCCACCTTGACGTGGGCACCGGAGGTCTCGATAAACCCACCATTGCCGCCGCTCGGTGCCGAGGCATCCAGGGTACCGGCCACTTGCACCGTGCCACCGTCAAAACCGCCGAGCAGGACGATCTTGCCGCCCTTCTCGCCCAGGGTATGGGCTTCGATCACCCCGGTGTTGTTGACCACGGTTTGCAGCAAGGCGTCGCTGGCCTTGGCGGTCATGATCACCTGGCCGCCGTCGGCCTGGATCAATTGGCGGTTTTCCACCAGGGCATTCTTGGTGGCTTCATCCACCTGTACGTTGAGCAGGCCGTCGCCGGCAAAGTCCAATGTCACCTTATTGCCGGCGGCCAGAGCCACGCTGCCCAGCTTGGCGGCGATCACCCCCTGGTTGCTCACGGTCCCGCCCAGCAGCGCCACCGCGCCGCCGTCGCCAGCCTTGAGCGTGCCCTGGTTGACCACACTGGCATTGTCGGCACTGCCTTTGCCCTGGAACTTATAGTTGCCGGCGGCAAAGTCGCTGTTGGTTATATCCAGGGTCGAGGCCACCAGGCCACCGACATCCACCGACGAGCCTTTGCCGAATAGCACGCCATTGGGGTTGACCAGGAACACCTGCCCATTGGCGTTCAGTTGGCCCATGATCTTCGAGCCATCACTGCCGATCACGCGGTTCAGGGCCACGGAGTCCTTACCGGGCTGGACGAAGGTGACCTTCTTGTCGGCACCGATGTTGAAGCTCTGCCAGTCGATGGCGAGTTTTTGCGTGGTTTGGTTGATGACCATCTGCTGCTGGTCGGGCGTAAGAATTTGCCCATTGCCCAACACCACCTGACCACCGGTAGGCAAGCCAGATGCCAGCGCGGAGGCCGGCACCAGGATGGCACCGCCGAGTATCAGCGCAATCGCAAACTGCAAGGTGCGCAACGGGGCGCACAGCTCGCTATCTTCCACGTCATGAACCGCACCAACGCTACCGCGCTTGCCCTGTCGGCTGGCGTTTTCGCTGGCAACCACCCACGCGTTAAGGCTGTGATTCCAGATCACACTGAAAATGCGGTTCATGACTGAGGTCGTCCCTGAGCACTAAATGGCACGGTGCCATTACTTGTAGGACAATTCTGCATAGATACGCTGAATTTGTAAGCGCCTTGGGATGATAAAACTCATTTAATCGAGGTTTTTTTCATATTTTGGATCCATTTTGGCCCGTTCAATTGAGCGCCAACATCAAAAGCATTAAGGCCATAATCTAACGCTATCAACCCCGATCAAATATTGATCATCCCGCGGCCCTGACCAGCCCCATATCAATCCCCACGTGCACCAGTTCGGCATGGGAGGTCACCTGTAATTTGCTCTTGAGCAACGTCAAGTGATTGGACACGGTCTTGCTGCTGATACTCAGCTGATCAGCGATCGAACGGGTGGGTGTGCCCTTGGCCAGCATCAGGAAAATCTCCAGCTCACGCGCCGTCATGCCCTGCAACCGATGATCGCCCGGATGGTAGGCCAGCTCGGTGGCCAGGGCCTGTTCGATATAGGTGTGGCCGTCGAGGATGCGTTGCACCGATTCTGTCATCACCGCAGGCGTCGCGCCCTTGGTGATATAGCCCGACGCCCCGGTATCCAGGGCCTGGCGTACCAGGGGCAGCTCATCGTGCTGGCTGAAAAACAACACGCGCAATTGCGGCAGGCGCTGGCGCAGGCGGCGGGTGGTTTCCAGGCCGCTGATGCCTGGCAGGCCGACACCGCTGATCACCAGGTTGGGCACGGCTTCCTGCACCCGCAGCAGCGCCTCTTCACCGCTGCCCGCCTCGCGGACTTCGACGCCCGGCAACAGCGGGCGCAATAGGCTGGCGTACCCCAGGCGCACCACCGCGTGCTTGTCCACCAGCAGGATATTCATGATGCATGCACTTGCATCATAGGAATGGGCGACGGTCGCGGGCCGTGGAGCTTGTCGACCCCGATCAGGCTGAGGATCAGCAAAAACGGCAAGAGCAGCGCCTTGAGAATTCGCATGATCGTACAACTCCTGGGGATGAGCGTTGCGTTCATGCTAGAGCCCCCAAGCGGCGGGTGATTTACTACTTTGGTACTGGTTTTGCTGTCTATCGTCGCATTCCCAAGGCAGCGCGACTGGCATGTAATGGGCGCATAACTATAAGGATCGTACCTGCCATGCTGCCCGCCCGACTGACCCTGGTTGCCGTGCTGTCGCTGACCCCGCTGTTGGCGGCTGCCGAGGCGCCAAGCGCGTTGTTTTCCCGCGACGGCTACCGCATCAACCTCTACCGCAGCCCTACCCCAGACCACTTGCCGGGCGCGACCATCGTCGATACCCAGGCGTTGCAGGCGCTGCTGACACAACAGCCGCGCCCGGTGCTGATTGACGTTTACCGCCGGCAATGGCTACACGGCCAGTTCATCGAAGACCAGCCCCACGCCAACCTGCCCGGCAGCCATTGGCTGGCCAATACCGGCGACGGCGAGCTGACGCCCGAATGGCAAAGCTACTTCGCCCGCCACCTGTACACCTACAGCGACGGTAACCTGGCGCAACCGTTGGTGTTCTACTGCCGCTCCGATTGCTGGCTGAGTTGGAACGCGGTAAAACGGGCCAAAGCCTTGGGTTATAGCGCTGTGTATTGGTATCGCGATGGCCTGGACGCGTGGGAGGCAGCGAAGCTGCCCGTCGCTGCGGCGCACCCTGAGCCCTTTGAGCTTGCCCCTGAACAACCACAATAAAAAGGTGAACGGCCATGTACAAAATTCTGATTGCCGACGATCACCCGCTGTTTCGCGAAGCGATCCATAACGTCATCAGCGACGGTTTTGCCGGTAGCGAAGTGATGGAAACCGCCGACCTGGACAGCGCCCTGGCCCTGACCCAGGAGCACGACGACCTCGACCTGATCCTGCTGGACCTGAACATGCCCGGCATGCACGGCCTCAATGGCCTGATCAACTTGCGCAACGAAGCGCCGACGATTCCGGTGGTGATTGTCTCGGCCGAGCAGGACAAGCAGATCGTGCTGCAGGCCATTACCTACGGTGCTGTAGGGTTTATCACCAAGTCCTCGCCACGGGCGCAGATGACCGAGGCGATCCAGCAGATCCTCAATGGCAACGTGTACCTGCCGCCGGATATCATCCGCACCCAGAAAAACCCCGGCCAGCGGCGCATGCACGACAACCCGGCCTTCGCCCCGGAACTGCTCCAGGCCCTGACCCGCAAGCAGTTGCTGGTACTCGAGCGCATGACCAAGGGCGAGTCGAACAAACAGATTGCCTACACCCTGGAAATTGCCGAGACGACAGTGAAGGCTCACGTGTCGGCGATCCTGCGCAAGTTGAATGTGCATAACCGGGTGCAGGCGATCCTCAGTGCCGGGGATATCGACTTCGGTTCCTACCTGCGGCGCTAAAGGTCTATGTGGGAGCGGGCTTGCTCGCGAAAGCGGTGTGTCATTCAGCATTTATTTGACTGATCCACCGCTTTCGCGAGCAAGCCCGCTCCCACATTTTGATCGAGGCTGTGTCAGGGGCGGCCCAAGAGGTGGCTCATGGCGGTCTTGAGTTTCATCGGCCGTACCGGCTTGTGCATCAAGGTGTGCCCCAGTTCGCGAATCTGCTGTTTCAGCTCGTTGCTGTAGTTGGCGGTGATCATCATCGCCGGGATCGCGCTGGCCCGCCGCGCATTGATCCTGGCCACCGCGTCCACGCCATTGCGCTCGTCGTCCAGGTGATAGTCGGCAATCAGCAGATCCGCCTGGGCATGGTAGTTGTCCACCTGCCGCGCCAGGTCCTGCTCGGACAACGCCGTCACCACCTGGCAGCCCCAGCCTTCAAGCAAGGTGCGCATGCCGGCGCAGATCGCCGCGTCGTTATCCAGCACCCACACCCGTGCGCCCTGTAAACGTTCCAGCATCGGCTCGCTCATCACAGGCTTGGGCAAAGCCTTGGGTGCGCTGTTGCTCAGCGGCACCTGCACGCTGAACATCGAACCGCGGCCCGGCCACGAGCGCACGGTGATCCGGTGCCCGAGGATCCTGGCGATTTTCTCCACAATCGCCAGGCCCAGGCCCAACCCGCGATCCTGGTCGGGGCGTTGCACATCGCCGCGCTTGAACTCCTGGAAAATCTCCTCCAACCGCTCCTCGGCGATGCCCATGCCGGTGTCCCAGACCTGGATCGACAAGCGCTGATGCTCACGCCGACACCCCAGCACCACACGCCCGCTGTAGGTGTAACGAATGGCATTGCTCAACAGATTGCGCAGAATCCGCGCCAGCAACTGGATATCGCTGCGCACCAGGGCCGAGCAGCCAATGAAATGCAGCTGCAAGCCTTCGCTGCGCGCCACTTGGGTGTATTCGGCGGCGAGGTTGTCCAGCAGTTCGCTCAAGGCAAACGGCGCGATATCGGCCTTGATCACCCCCGCATCGAGTTTGGAAATATCCACCAGGGTGCCCAGCAGGTTTTCCACATCCTCCAGGGAGTTGCTGACGTTGCGCACCAGGGTCTCGTTGGCCACCGGGTCGCGCCGTTCCAGCAAGGCGCCGGTAAACAAGCGCGCGGCGTTGAGCGGTTGCAACAGGTCATGGCTGACCGCCGCGAGAAACTTGGTTTTCGACAGGTTGGCCTGCTCGGCTTCCAGCTTGGCTTCACGCAGGCGCGATTCCACGCGGCGGCGCTCGTCGATTTCCTGCAGCAGTTGGTCGTTGAGCGAAGTCAGTTCCGCCGTGCGCTCGCGCACCCGCAATTCCAGGTTCTGATAGGCCTGATGCAGGGCCTCGGCGGTGCGCCGGCGCTCGGTGATGTCGCGGATCAGCACAAAGATCCCCACCACCTCGCCACTGGCCAGGCGGTTGGGCACATAGGAGCGCAGCATGTAGCGCTCCTGGTGATTGATGTTGGTTTCGGCGAACTCAAACGTCACGCTCTCCCCCGCCAACGCCTGCGCCACGTAGGCCTCCAGGCGTTGGTAATGCTGCTCGCTGTGGGCCTGGCGCAGGCTTTTGCCGAGCATCGCGCCCTGGGCCCAGCAATACCATTGCTCGTACACCTTATTAGTGAACTCGTAGACCAGATCGGCATTGAGGTAGGCAATCAACGCTGGCACATGGTCGGTGATCAGCCGGATCCAGCGTTCACTCTCCTGGGACTTCTGCGCGACGGCTTGTTCTCGGCGCAGGGTCTCGGCCAGTTTGACGTCGGTGATATCGGTAAACAGAATCACCCGCCCGCCGTCCTGGGTCGGCCGTTCGCTGACTTGCAGCCAGCGCCCGTTATCCAGGCGATAAAACAGCGTCTCATCGGCGTGCCCATGGGCTTCTTCGGTGAACAGGCCGTTGACCGTCATCAGCCGCTTGACCTCGCGCAGGCCCATGCCCGCGACAATCTGCACCGGGCTGTTGCTCCAGAATCCCTGGAAACGGCTGTTGAACAACACGATATGTTGGTGCTGGTCGAACAGTACGAAGGCATCGGAAATGCTCTCGATGGCATCGATCAAATGCTGGTGCGCGGTTTCTGCCCGCAGTCGTGCATCACTCAGTAGATGGTTGCTGGCCTTGAGTTCGGCCATGGCCTGGTTCAACGCATCGGTACGTTCGCGCACCTGCTCGGCCAGCACCACTGAATGCTGGAACGCCGCATAGGGGTCGTTGCCACGGGTCGCGCCCGATTCGACACGCTCGATCAGCGCGGCGTTGATCCGCGCCAGCTTGTAATTGTCCTGCTGCAGGGCGCTGATTTGCGCGCGCAGTTCAGCGCTGTCCAGGGGGTCGACCACGGGCAATGGCGACCCCGGTAAAGGTCTGGTTGATGTGCATGCCATTGAACTGCTCTCCGTAGGTGTTGAACCCGATCACCCGCTGCTCGCGCAAAAAGGTGCCGATCGGCTCCAGGGTGCCGTGGTCTTCCAGTTCCAGGCGCCGCAGGAAACAGTCGCAGCCGATGGTCAGCAACAGGTCGCCAAGACGCGCCTGCAGGCCGTCGAACAGGGTTTGCAGGTTGGGCAGGATCGGGCCCGGGGTCATGGCGGTAAGGACGATGCCGTTTTCCACTGCGCAGTAGAAACTCAGGCTCAAGTCATCGTGGACCTGCTGGATTGCGCGCACGTAGTACTGGTTGTTGATGCGCACGGCCAACGGGTGGGCGGCGAAAGTCCGGTGGTCCAGTTGCGCCACCGCCACGCCGATATGCCGCGCGTATTCTTCGGCGGCAGGTTCGGCATTGAGCTCAAACACCCGCCGCGAGGTGCTGTCGGCCCCCGTCACCACCAGTTTCTGCGCGCGGGGCAGGATGTGGTGGGTGGTAAACACCTCGAAATCCAGCCAGGTATTGACCAGCACCACGACGGCAGCGCCACTGTGGAAGGCGCCGTCGAAATACACGTGGGTGTGGGTCAGGTGGTTGTCGTCACCGGCCGAGCCACCAAAATGCGGGATATCGCCGAGCGCCGCGCTCAAGGCAGCGAGGACCATTTCTTCACGGCTGGAAAGGCCATCGAGCAGGGTCAAGGCAAAGCTGTTGCCCTTGATCGGCGCCAGGGTGTTGCTGCGACAACCGCCCACCAGGCGCTCGACCATTTGCTGGGCGTCGATCAGGCTGAAGTGTTCAACCTGGTCGATCAATTCGGTGGCGATGGAAAAGTGCGCATGATCAAACCCCACCGCCGTCACGCAATTGCGCCCATAGCCCTGGGGCGTGATCTCGCCGGCGCTGGTGCAACCCACCACGCGCACGCCACCAAAGCGCTGTTGCAGGGCCTGGCCGAGGGCCTGCAGATCGTAGGTAGCCGAGCAGAAGAACAGCACAAACCCCAGGTACGGGTGCAACAACTGGCTGGCCAGCTCATCGGCCACCTGCCACGCCTCGCTGGCCTGGGACATGGCTGTGACTACGCCTTCGCTGTGCACCTGTTGCATGGTCACCTCCGCCGTTTAAGCTCAAGTGTACGAACGCGCGGGATGGCGACCTATGCTACTTGGGTACTGGGTCGGGGCTTCGATGGGATGAGAACGCCAGGTTGGCGAGCAATCCATGTGAAATGAGATCAAAAAATGTGGGAGCGGGCTTGCTCGCGAAAGCGGTGTGTCATTCAGTATTTATTTGACTGATCCACCGCATTCGCGAGCAAGCCCGCTCCCACATTTTGATCCCGTTCCAGGTCATTACCAGGTGAGCACCGCACCTACGGCAAAGGTATCGGTGTCTTCGTTCTGCGCACTGGTGTCGTGGCCGCTGATCTCGAACTGGTTGTACTCGGCCACCAGCTTCAGGTTGTCGTTGATGTCATGGAACAGGGCAATGCCACGGGTTTCATAATCCGCGCCGCTGCCGACCACGCCGTTGCCGTCGTCCTTGGTCTTGCCGTAGGACAGCGCCAGACGGTTCTTGCCCAGTTTGTAGGAGCCCTGCAACAGGTAGCCGTTGCTGTCGACATTACGCAGCGTGGCCTCACCCGCGTTGTTGGTGAAGAACGGGTTGATGCCCTTGGCCTGGAAGCCGGAACCGGTGAGCGACAAGCCGCCCATCTTCGCCTGCACGCCGTAGCCCAGGCCCTTGGAGGTCACCGATTCGACGGTGGAGTCGGTGTTGTCCGACGTCTGGTAGCTGCCATTGAGCCAGCTGTAGATCTTCGCCCCGCCCACGTCGAACTGGTAGGTGATCTCGCTCTCGGTGCGCGGGTTCTTCTGGTAGGCCTTGCCCAGGGAGCTGCTGTCGTTGGTGTCGACCGGGTCCATGATGCCCACGGCCACCCGCAGGCCTTCCATCACCGGGGTGCGGTAGGTGATTTGCGAGGTGGGGAACGGGTACGGGTAGCCGCTGCCGATATTGCCGAACGACACACCACCGCCGTCCACCAAGCCCAGGCTGTCGCTGACCTGGCCGTAACCGGCGAGGAGCTCGTCGAGCAGGATATTGGAGCGGGCGAACAGGCCGAAGTCCTTGCCGATCAGCACTTCGCCCCACTCGGGGTTGGCCACGGTGCCGTAGAACTGACGGACGTCGATGGCGGTGTCGGTGCCGTTGGTTTCGCTGTCGTTGATGGTCACCCAGAACGAGGCACGGGCGCCGAGCTTGAGGTCATCGACCTGCTTGCCCATGTTGAAGCCCAGGTAGTTGGGCAAAAAGCCCATCTTCACCCGCGACTGGCGCCGGTCGTATTGCTCACCGGCCCGATCCACATCGCTGTTGACGTAGAAGGCGTTGATATAGCCATCGGTGGAGAATGTGGTCTGGTCCTTGTCGTACAGCACGATCTCGGCCTGGGCCAGCGAGCTCAAGCCGAGGCTGGCGATAAAGGCTGGCAACAGACGACGGGGGAAGTTCTTATTGTTATGCATGGCGCGCTCCGCGACGGGGGGTCTGGGTGTCGGAGGCGATTATCGAAAGGCCGGCTGCGCGGTTAAACGCTGCCTTGGAGGGGGATGCGCGGTGCTTTGGACGGCAGCGAGGGCCCGCCACTTAAGGCTTACGCCGGTAGGAGCGAGCTTGCTGGCGAAGGTCGTTAACGATGACGTTGGGTATCTGAGACCCCGAGGTGTTCTTGCTGGCGTAATCGCAGGCAAGCCAGCTCCCACAGGGGAATGCAGCTGCGCGCTCTGGCGGTGCTGTTGCTGTTGCTGTTGCTGTTGCTGTTGCTGTTGCTGTTGCTGTTGCTCTGTTTTTGATCTGGCTTTTGATCTCAGGCGCCCCGTCAAACCACGATGGCCGCAGGCAGGTATTGCGCAGTGGGCACCCCGGCATGGATGCCGGGGTAGCCGCGACACGGCCATGGATGGCCGATCGCGGCGGGCCCACGGAGCAATGCCTGACTGCGGGCATGCCGAGCCTAGGCGAGGCACCGAGTGGTGGGGCATGAGCCTTTTGGTTACTTTGGGGCTTTTCCAAAGTGACCCGCCGTCAGGGCGGAACCCTAAGTGGCCGTGACCGCAGCAACGGATATGTACACACACCAAGAAGATAGTTGTGTAGATACCTATGCCCCGCGTGATCGTTAACGACCTTCGCGAGCAAGCTCGCTCCTACAGGTTGGGTGGTGTGCAGGTTAGAGGGCGTTGAACAGCATCCCGCCGGCTACCACCACACACAGGCTGGCAAAGCCGATCTGCAAGGCCCGCGCCGGGACCCGCGAACCCAGGCGGCGGCCAGCGAGCATGCCGACGATGCTGGCAGCAATAAACACCCAGCCCATGGTGTCGATCACTACCCCGGCATGGAACGCGCCGACCACGCCGATCAGCGAGATCAGGCTGATCACCATCAACGACGTAGCGACAATCCCGCGCATCTGCACATCGGTCAGTTGCTTGAACGCCGGCACAATCAGAAAGCCGCCACCCACGCCGAGCAGGCCCGATACCGCCCCCGTCACCGCACCCAATGCCGCCAGGGTCGCGGTGCATTTGGCGGTCCAGGAAAAGCGCCCGGTCTGTTGATCAAGCATGCAGTTCTTTTGCCCCCAGGAGGCTGCGCCATGGTCGCTGGGGCCGGCCTCGACCTTCTCGCGCCGCAGCATGCGCCAGGCCACCAGCACCATCAGCGCGCTGAACAGGCCCATCAGGATCTTGTCCGGCAGCTGATGGGCGAAGAACACCCCCAGCGGCGAGAACAGCGCGCCCAGCAATGCGATCAACAGCGCCGCGCGGTAACGCACCAGGCCATGGCGCAGGCCGTCAAGCGCACCGACTGCCGCGGCCGCACCGACCGCAAACAACGACACCGGCGCCGCTTCGGTCATGGTCAAGCCCAGCCCCAGCACCAACGCCGGCACCCCGAGAATCCCGCCCCCGGCGCCGGTCAGCCCCATCACCAAACCCATCATCACGCCAAAAAAACTTGCCAGCAGCATAGGGTTCTCTCACTCCACCTTGGCCAGGCGGGTCAGCCATTCGCGACCCTTGAGCATGCCGTTCCAGTAGAACCACGGCAGCACTGTGGCCTTCAAGAACCACGCCGAACGCCGCGCCACGGTAGGGTCGAGGGCAAAGGTCGGCAACAGGCGGCCGCCATAACCAAACTCGGCCAGCACCACCTTGCCCTTCTCCACCGTCAGCGGGCAGGAGCCGTAACCGTCGTACTTGAGCGGCAACGGCGCCTGTTTGCGCAAGGCCAGCAGGTTCTCGGCCACCACCACGATTTGCTTGCGTACGGCGGCGGCCGTCTTGGCATTGCTGGTGGAGCACACATCGCCCAGGGCGAAGATATGGGGGTAACGCACCTGTTGCAGGCTGTGGGGGTCGACTTCGCACCAGCCGGCGGCGTCGGCCAGTGGGCTGTGGCGGATAAAGTCCGGCGCCACCTGTGGCGGCACGACGTGCAGCATGTCGAAGGACTTTTCTTCGATGCTGAGATTGCCCTCGGCGTCCTTGACCTCGAACCAGGCCTTGCGCGCCGGGCCATCAACCTTGATCAGGTTGGAATTGAAGGCCAACCGTGCGCCATATTTCTCGACGTAGTTCATCAACGGCGGGACAAAGGTCGCCACGCCGAACAACGCGGCACCGGCCAGGTTGAATTCAACATCGATAGTGTTCAGGGCCCCCTGCTTGAGCCAGTGGTCGCAAGACAGGTACATGGCTTTTTGCGGCGCACCGGCGCATTTGATCGGCATGGCCGGTTGGGTAAAGATCGCCTTGCCGCCCTTGAGCTGCTGCACCAGTTGCCAGGTGTAGGGCGCGTGCTGGTAGCTATAGTTGGAAGTCACACCGTGGTGGCCCAGGGTCTGTTCCAGGCCTTCGATTTTCTCCCAGGCCAGACGCAGGCCGGGGCAGACGATCAGGTTGTTCCAGGTCACACGCTGGCCACTGTCGAGCACCAGGGTCTGTTCGTCGGGCAGCAACTGGCTGACCGCCGCCTGCACCCAGGTCACACCATCGGGCAACACCCGGGCCATGGGGCGCATGGTTTTGCGAATGTCATGGGCGCCGCCGCCCACCAGGGTCCAGGCCGGTTGGTAGTAATGGTCGGCGCTGGGTTCGATCAGGATGAGGTTCAACTGCGGGTCGCGCTTGAGCAGGCTGGCCAGCAGGCCGATGCCCGCCGAGCCGCCGCCGATGACCACGATATCGCCACTGATGGTCGGTCCCCAGTGTTGGTCGTTCATAGTCTTGGCCTTTGTTCTTCGACAATGCACACAAGGGTCGCTGCCGCATGGCGTCACGTCCCACTCACAATCGATCCTTTGCCTCGGATCGTTTGTTTCACTTAAGCTCGCAAGCCTATGTGGAAATCACCTTGAATGTAAGCTGCTATCAGCTACCCAGGACAACCGTCATGCCCGCGTTGATTCAATCCTTTCTGGACGAGGCGTCGTCGACCTACACCTACGTCGTCTATGAAACGGACGCCAGCCCCTGCGCCATCGTCGATTCAGTGCTCAACTACGACCCGGCCTCGGGGCGTACCGACACGGCCCAGGCCGACAAAGTGATTGCCTTCGTCCGTGAACGAGGCCTGCAGGTGCAATGGCTGCTGGAAACCCACGCCCACGCCGATCACCTGTCCGCCGCGCCCTACCTGCGCCGGCAATTGGGCGGCAAGATTGCAATTGGCCAGTCCATCAGCAAAGTCCAGGATGTGTTCAAGAATCTGTTCAACCTGGAGCCGGAGTTCCGGGCCGACGGGTCGCAGTTCGACCATCTGTTTGCTCCCGACGAGATCTTCCACATCGGCAACCTCGAGGCCCAGGCCCTGCACGTGCCTGGGCACACCCCGGCGGACATGGCCTACCTGATCGACGACCAGATGATCCTGGTGGGCGACACCCTGTTCATGCCCGACGTCGGCACCGCCCGCTGCGACTTCCCCGGCGGCGATGCACGCCAGTTATATGCCTCGATGCGCACGTTGCTGGCCTTTCCCGGCGAGACGCGCCTGTATGTGTGCCACGACTATCCGCCTGAAGGCCGCGCGGCCAAATGCCTGACCACCGTGGCCGAGCAGCGCGCGGGCAATATTCATGTGCATGACGGGGTGGACGAGGCGGCGTTTGTGCAGATGCGCACCCAGCGCGACGCCGGGCTTGGGATGCCGACCCTGTTGCTGCCGGCGATCCAGGTGAATGTGCGGGCGGGCAATATGCCGCCGCCGGAAGACAATGGCGTGACCTACCTGAAGATCCCCCTCAACCAGCTTTGAAATACCCAGTCCAATGTGGGTGCGGGACTTGTATGGGAGCTGGCTTGCCTGCGATAGCCATCGGTATCTACACAACTTTGCCGCACCGCCTAAATCCAGGCAGATAGCGCAGTTGTGGCGAGCGGGCTTGCCCCGCGCTGGGCTGCGAAGCAGCCCTAAATCCGGCCATCGCGGTTTATCTGAAGAAACGCGGCGGGCTTTTTGGGGCTGCTTCGCAGCCCAG
>NZ_VFEV01000031.1 GCF_007858275.1 Pseudomonas proteolytica | reverse complement strand
AGACCCAAGCCCTGGTAATCCTCGCCCGCAAGCTCTGCCGGGTGGCATTCGCGCTGATGAAAAACCAGAGCGAATACCAACCGAACTTAAGGTTGCAGGGTTTACCTGCAACATAGAATCTCCCACACAAGCCAGCTCCTACATTGACCGCGTTCCAGGCCTATTCTTCGGCGCTGTGCACCACTACCAACAACTGCGCCTGCACCTCACCGACTGAACGGATCCGGTGGGGCTTTTGCGCATTGAAGTGCAGCGCATCGCCGCGCTCCAGCAGCACCCGCTCGCTCATGAAGTCCACTTCCACCCGGCCTTCATGCACAAACAAAAACTCCTCCCCCACATGCTCCTTGAAGGTCTTGTCGCTGAACTCCGACGGCGGGTAGATGATGAACGGCAGCAGGCTGCGCTCGCTGACCTGATGGGCCAGTACCGCATAACCCGGCGAGGTATCGGGCCGCTCATGGCTGCGCACCAGGCTGTAGCTGTCGAGGCTGACGCTGTCTTCGCTGAACAATTCTTCGACCTTGACGTTCAACGCCTTGGCCAGTTTCAGCGCGGCGGCAATCGACGGGGTGTTCAGGCCGCGTTCGACTTTGGACAGGTAACTCTTGGTCATCCCGGATTTTTCGGCCAATGCCTCCAAGGTGACCCCGAGTTTTTTTCTCAATAATTTCAAACGGATAGACATGCGCAGCGTTTAATCCAAGCAGGATGCGATGATTATTGCTTGCCAATGACACAAAGTGTCATATAGCCTCTTTAGTGTCATTTGCAGAACCCAACGACCTTGCGAGCAGCGGGAACCCGCAAATCGACGTCCATTGAACCACCCAAAGGACACCGATATGGCCAAGACATTAGCACTCCCCAAAGACCAACTGGTCAAGCAAGCGCTGACCCAGATGCAAAGTACCCTGGCGGATAATACGTGGACCGACCGGCAAAAGCTGGCCCTGACCTGCCGTATTCTGTTCGAGAACGGCCACGACTCGGGCCTGGCCGGGCAGATTACCGCCCGTGGCCCGCAGCCTGGCACCTACTACACCCAGCAACTGGGCCTGGGTTTCGATGAAATCACCGCCAGCAACCTGCTGCTGGTCAACGAAGACCTGGAGGTGTTGGAAGGCCACGGCATGCCTAACCCGGCCAACCGTTTTCACAGCTGGGTCTATCGTGGCCGGCCGGATGTGAACTGCATCATCCACACCCATCCGACCCACATCGCCGCACTGTCGATGCTCGAAGTGCCGCTGCAGGTGTCGCACATGGACCTGTGCCCGCTGTATGAAGACTGCGCATTCCTCGAAGCCTGGCCGGGCGTGCCGGTGGGTAATGAAGAAGGCGAAATCATCACCGAGGCCCTGGGCGACAAGCGCGCCATCCTGCTGTCTCACCACGGCCAGTTGTCCACTGGAAGCACCATCGAAGAAGCCTGTGTGATCGCGCAATTGATCGAACGGGCGGCCAAACTGCAATTGCTGGCCATGGCCGCCGGTACCGTCAAGCCGATCCTGCCGCAGTTGGGACGCGAGGCCCATGACTGGATCTCCAAGCCCAAGCGCCACGGCGCCGCGTTCAACTACTACGCTCGGCAGAACCTGCGCCAACACGCCGATTGCCTGAACTGAAGCCTTTTTCGACCGGAGACATTCCATGTCCACCCCAACTATTCACGGCATTATCGGCTACACCATCACTCCGTTCAGCGCCGACGGCAGCACCCTTGACCTCGACGCCCTGGGCCGCTCCATCGACCGTCTGATCGACAGCGGCGTGCACGCCATCGCCCCGCTGGGCAGCACCGGTGAAGGCGCGTACCTGAGCGATGCCGAGTGGGATGAAGTCAGCGCCTACAGTATCCGCAAGGTCGCCAAGCGCGTGCCGACCATTGTCAGCGTGTCCGACCTGACCACCGCCAAGGCCGTGCGCCGCGCGCGCTTTGCCGAAGCCGAGGGCGCTGATGTGGTGATGGTGCTGCCGACGTCCTACTGGAAGCTCAGTGAAGCGCAGATCCTTGCGCACTACGCGGCTATTGGCGACAGCGTCGGTGTGCCGATCATGCTCTACAACAACCCGGCCACCAGCGGCACGGATATGTCCGTGGAGCTGATCCTGCGGATCGTCAACAGCGTTGATAACGTGACGATGGTCAAGGAGAGCACCGGCGATATCCAGCGCATGCACCAGCTGTACCGCCAGGGCGAAGGCCAGGTGCCGTTCTACAACGGCTGCAACCCCCTGGCCCTGGAAGCCTTCGCCGCCGGGGCCAAGGGTTGGTGCACCGCTGCGCCGAACCTGATCCCACAGCTCAACCTGGACCTGTACCAGGCGGTACTGGCCAATGACCTCAACCGCGCGCGGGAGCTGTTCTATCGTCAGTTGCCGGTGCTGGACTTTATCCTCAAGGGTGGCTTGCCGGCGACGATCAAGGCAGGTTTGCGCATGACCGGGCTGGAGGTGGGTGATCCGCGACTGCCGGTGTTCCCGCTGGACATGGCGGGCCAGGCGCAGTTGCAGAAACTGCTGACCTCGTTGAGCTAAACCACAACCCTGTGGGAGCGGGCTTGCTCGCGAATGCGGTCGATCAGCCAATACATTTATCGACTGATACACCGCTTTCGCGAGCAAGCCCGCTCCCACATTGGATCGCATAGGTCTTTAAATTTACGGAGACAAATAGCAATAGTTCTCGATATCATTCGCGACTTTTCTGCAGCGTGCTGCGTCAAGAAGGATATCCATGTCTCGTTTCAAGCCCGACCCGTTGTCGGCCGACGCCTTTCGCGGGTTTTATGCAGACATCCTGCATTACCTGCGCAAACGCACGGACAACGCCAGCGACGCGGCGGACATGACCCAGGATGTCTTTACCCAATGGCTGGACTACAACGACCGGACCAAGGTCGAGCAGCCACGGGCCTTTCTGTTTCAGATGGCACGCAACCTGTTGCGTGACCATTGGCGCAAACAGAAGGTGCGGCACAGCGTCCACCATCAACAGGCCGAATGGGACGCCGAGCCTGTCACCGACGAGCAAAACGATCCCATGGCCGCCGCTCAACGCATCCAACGCCTGGAACAGTTGAAAGAAGTCCTCGCCGAACTCTCGCCCCGCAGGCGAGAAGCCCTTATGCTGCACCGCTTCGAAGGCCTGAGCCAGGCGCAGATCGCCGAGCGCATGGGCGTTTCGATCAGCATGGTGGAAAAGCACATCGCCTTTGCCCTGCTGCACTGCAAGCAGCGACTTCAAAAAGACCCGGGCAAGGAGCAGCCAGAATGACCCGCTTGAGCACCCGCGACGGCCACGGAATTGATGAGCACGACACCATCGATGCCCAGGCAGCCAGTTGGTTTGCACGCAATCGCAACGAAGTTGGCACGCAGGACCGCAAGGCCTTCGCCGCCTGGCACGCCGTGCCGGCCCATGCGCGCGCCTACGCCGAATTCGAACAGCTGTGGGCCGACCTTGGCGAACTGCAGCAACTGAACAAACCCCTGCCCCTGCCCACGCGCAAACCCGCGCCTTGGCGCCCGGCGCTGGCAGTGGCTGCCGCGCTGGTCTGCGCGTTGCTCGCCAGCAACCTGGGGGCCCCGCGTGGGCTCTATCACACCGAGCTCGCGGCGCAGGCCAAAGGCATGCGCACCCTGGACCTGCCGGATGGCAGCACCTTGTACGTCAACGCCAGCACCCGCTTACGGGTGGACTTCGATGCCCATCGCCGCGTGATCCATCTGGACCAAGGCCAGTTGTACGTGGAGGTGGCGCCCGACAAGGAGCGGCCTCTGTTCGTGCGCGCAGGCGAGGCCGACGTGCGGGTGGTGGGCACCGCGTTTGACGTGCGTCGCAGCCAGCAGCAACTGGTGGTCAGCGTGGCCCACGGGACCGTCGCCTTCGCCCCCGACCAGAACGCCAGCGCCGTGCTGCTCAGCGCTCAACAACGGGCGACCTACAGCTACGCCAAGGGCTCCATGCAGCAGCAAACCCTGGCCGCTGGCGAAGTCGCCGACTGGCGCAGCGGCCACTTGTCCTTTCGCAACCGCGAGCTGGCCAGCCTGCTGGATGAGCTGAGCCTGTATCGGCCCAAGGCCGTGGTGTTGGCCGATGGCCCAGTGGCGCAACTGAAGGTTTCCGGCAATCTCGATGTCAACGACCCGGATGCGCTGCTTAACGCACTGCCTGCTTTGCTGCCGGTGAAAACCGTGCCCCTGGCCGACGGCAGGGTCCGTATCGAAGCACGTAAGTAGCGCCATTTGAGAATATTTTGCATTCGCATGTGAGGATTTTTTTTCCTGCCGCGTCTTCCTCCGGTCTGCGTTTGATACGCATGCCTTTTTTGGCTATTTAGCCGCCTTGGGGGATTTCATGTTTCGCGCGCCTTGCCTTGCCCTGCACCTGTTTCTTCGACCGACACTCATCGCCGCCTGCCTGGCCGTCAGCCTCACGGCCCAGGCCGAGTCGCTCAAACTGCAACTGCCGGCCCAACCGCTGGCCACATCCCTGAGCCAGGTGGCGCAACAGGCGAAAATCCAGCTGCTGTTCGATGAGGACCTGCTGAAAAATGTCCAGGCGCCCGCGATCAACGGTGATTACACCCCCGAAGTAGCGATCCGCACCCTGCTCAAGACCGGCGAATTCACCCTGATCAAAGTCGGCAGCACCTATGTCGTGCGCCCCGAAGAAAGCCGCACCACCAATAGCACCAGCGTGCAGTTGGACGCCTTGAGCGTGATCGGTACCGGCAACCAAGTCGATGCCAGCACCGTCGGCCGCTCGACCCTGTCCCAGGCCGATATCGACCGCCTGCAACCCAACAACATCGCCAGCCTGGTGCAGACGCTGCCGGGCGTGACCATGGGCGGCTCGATGAAGCCTGGCGGACAGATCATCAACATTCGCGGGATGGGCGAGGCCGAAGACGTGCCGATGACCGTCGATGGCGCGGCCAAAAGCGGTTTCGAGCGCTATCAGCAAGGCACCGTGTTTATCGAGCCCGAGATGATCAAGAGCGTCGAGGTGGAAAAAGGCCCGCACTCGGCCTTCACCGGCAACGGAGGCTTCGGTGGTACGGTCAACATGGTCACCAAGGATGCGCCGGACCTGCTCAAGGACGGACGCAACAGCGGTGCGATGCTCAAGTATGGGTATGCCAGCAACGACCACGAACAGGTCTACAGCGGTGCCGTGTATGGCCGCACCGATGACGGCCGCATCGACGCCCTGGCCTACCTGACCAAGCGCGACGGCGGCGACATGAAGCTGGCCGACAAGCGCGACTACGACAGCAAGGACTACCCGATCAACCCGCAGCGCCTGCCCAACAGCGCACAAGATGTGGACGGTCAACTGTTCAAACTGAACATGTACCTCACCGATGAGCACAGCCTCGGTTTCTCCTACTCCCGGGCCAACAGCGAACGCTGGACGCCGTTTTCGGCCAGGAGTTACCCATCGCCACCGCGCAAGGCCGATATCGACCGCTATGGCTATGACGCTGCCGTCAGACGGTTCCTGGCCAACCGCCACACCGTCGATACCACTTGGTCGGGCAAGTACGAATACCAGCCCCTGGGTAACCCGCTGATCGACATGAAGCTCAGCTATTCGGAGTCCAACACCGACCAGACCGACACACGCGATGCCACGGCCGTGACGAGCTTATCCACGGGCGGGCGCAAGATGGACACCGCCTACACCGACAAGATTCTCGAACTACGCAACATCAGCCTCTTCAACACGGGCCCGCTGGACCATGCCTTGACCACCGGCGTGCAGATCCGCAAGCACATCCGCGATACCGAAAGCTGGATGCCCGGTGAAAAGTACGACACGCCTGAGTACAACTACGGGCATTTCCAACCGGCGTTCATGCCCCACGGCAAGGTCGACACCCATGCGTTCTACATCCAGGACGCCGTAACCCTGGGCGACGTGACCATCACCCCATCCCTGCGGTATGACCACGTGGTCAACCGTGGCAAAGCCAACGACGCGCCGTACTACAGCAACCCCGACCCGGCCTTCGGCCACGACTACAGCGACCGCACCTATGCCGGCTGGTCGCCGCGCCTGGCAGCGTTCTGGAAGGTCACCCCGGACGTGGTGATGTTCGCCAACTGGAGCAAGACCTGGCGCGCGCCGGTGATCGACGAACAATACGAAGTCCAGGGCCTGGGCAGCCGCACCTCCACCAGCCGCAACCTCGACCCGGAACGCATCACTGCCATCACCGTGGGCAACATCACCAACTTCGCCAACGTGATTGCCAGCGGCGACAGCCTGCAACTGCGCAGCACGTTGTTCCACAACAAGATCGAAGACGAAATTTTCAAGGCCACCGGCCTCGGCTGCCAGCAACAGAACTACATGGAAGGCTCCATCGCCAAGGTCTGCACCGACGCAGCGTCGAAGACCAACTACCGCAACGTCGGCAGCATGACCATCAAGGGCTTCGAGCTCGAAGGCTACTACGACTCGACCTACCTGTTCGGCTCCCTGAGCTACTCGTGGGCCACCGGCAAACGCGAAAACCCCTACACCAACCCGTGGGCGACCGACATCCACGTGTGGGCCCGTGACATTCCACCGGCCAAATGGGTCGCGATGCTGGGCACCAAGATTCCTGCCTGGGACGCACAAGTGGGTTGGCAAGGTCAGTTCGTGCGCAAGACCGATCGCCTGCCCAGCGACAAATATTCAAGCGGCCTGAACAGCGGCTTCGGCGACAGCTTCTACGACCAGTACCCCAACGCCAGCTACGACACCCAGGGCCTGTTCGCCAAATGGACACCGCAACAGCCGTACCTCAAGGGGACCGAAGTCAACTTCACCGTCGACAACCTGTTCAACCGCAGCTACATGCCGGCCTTGAGTGGCGACAGCGCCACCAGCGTCGGACGCAATGCCAAGATCAGCGTAACGCGGTTCTTCTAACGCTGTAGGAGCCGGCTTGCCGAAACGCATAAATCCAAGCAGACAGGCCTGTTGTGGCAAGCCGGCTCCTACGGGAACTGTACGGTTCAATCTGCACCCAGCTGTAAGCCCGCGCCGTGCGGGCTTTGTGGCTAGATGGGCAGCATCTTCCAGCCCATTCGATCCGGTTGTTCCCATGAACTCGCGCGAAAACACCGGCATGGCCTTAGGCCTGCTCGGCGTCATCATCTTCAGCCTGACCCTGCCCTTTACCCGCATCGTGGTGCAGGAAGTCCATCCTTTGCTCAATGGCCTGGGCCGCGCGTTGTTCGCGGCGGTGCCGGCAGCCTTGCTGTTGCTGTGGCGTCGCGAAGCCTGGCCGACCTGGCGCCAGGTACGCGGCCTGAGCCTGGTGATTGCCGGGGTGATCCTCGGCTTCCCGGTGTTGTCGGCCTGGGCCATGCAAACCCTGCCCGCCTCCCACGGCGCCTTGGTCAACGGCCTGCAACCTCTGTGCGTGGCGTTGTATGCGGCGTGGTTGTCCCATGAACGGCCGTCAAAAGCCTTCTGGGCCTGCGCGGCGCTGGGCAGTGCGTTGGTGCTTGGTTATGCGCTGATCAGCGGCGCCGGTAGCATCCAGGCCGGTGATTTGCTGATGCTTGGGGCAATTGCCGTGGGTGGCCTGGGCTATGCCGAAGGCGGCCGGTTGGCCAAGGAGATGGGCGGCTGGCAGGTGATCTGCTGGGCGCTGGTGCTGTCGACGCCGCTGTTGATCGGGCCGGTGGCGTACCTGGCGCTGCAACACGAAGGCGCGATTTCGGCCCGCACCTGGTGGGCGTTTGGCTACGTCTCGCTGTTTTCGCAGTTCCTGGGGTTCTTTGCCTGGTACGCCGGGCTGGCCATGGGCGGAATCGCGCGGGTCAGCCAGATCCAGCTGCTGCAGATCTTCTTCACCATCGCCTTTTCCGCGCTGTTTTTTGGTGAGCACATCGAGCCGATTACGTGGCTGTTTGCCTGCGGTGTGATCGTGACGGTGATGCTGGGGCGCAAGACGGCTGTGCAGCCGGCCAAGCCGCATACACTCTAAATGTGGGAGCGGGCTTGCCCGCGAAAGCGCTGGGTCAGTCAATACATACGGCGACTGACCCACCGCTTTCGCGAGCAAGCCCGCTCCCACATTTTTGGTTCTGCGTGGTGCTCAGGGCAGGTAGTTATCGGCGCGTAGCAGGGTTTCCAGGCAGTGCTCGCTGATCTGGTAGAACGCCTTCAATTCGCGGATTTTCTCCAGCAACTGCGCGTTATCCGAAGGCTCGGCACGCTTGACCGCCAAAATCATCTTGTTCTTGTTGGTGTGGTCCAGGGAGATGAACTCGAACACCTTGGTCTCATAGCCACAGGCTTCCAGGAACAACGCGCGCAAGCTGTCGGTGACCATTTCCGCCTGCTGGCCCAGGTGCAGGCCATATTGCAGCATCGGCTTGAGCAGCGCCGGGCTCTGGATCTGCAAGCGGATCTGTTTGTGGCAGCACGGCGAGCACATGATGATCGACGCCCCGGAGCGGATGCCGGTATGAATCGCATAGTCGGTGGCGATGTCGCAGGCATGCAGGGCGATCATCACGTCCAACTCGCTGGGCGCCACGCTGCGCACATCACCGCACTTGAACACCAGCCCCGGGTGTTCCAGGCGGGCGGCGGCGTTGTTGCACAGGGTCACCATGTCTTCGCGCAACTCCACACCCGTCACCTGGCCGTCGGCCTTGAGGGTGTTGCGCAGGTAGTCGTGGATGGCGAACGTCAGGTAGCCCTTGCCCGAACCAAAATCCGCGACCCGCACTGGCCGGTCCAGTTGCAAGGGGGATGAGGTCAGCGCATGGCTGAACACCTCGATGAACTTGTTGATCTGCTTCCACTTGCGCGACATCGCCGGGATCAGCTCGTGCTTGGCGTTGGTCACGCCCAGGTCGGCGAGAAACGGCCGCGTCAGGTCAAGGATGCGGTTTTTCTCGCGGTTGTGTTCGGCCGACGGTGCTTCACGCAGTTGCTGGGATTTGCTCTTGAACAGCGAGCTTTTGTTCTTCTTGCTGTATTCCAGCTGCGCCTCGTCGGTCAACGACAGCAGATGGGCGTTCTTGAACGAGGCTGGCAACAGCGCGGCAAGCGTCGCGACGGCGTCTTCGAGGGGGAAATTCTTGGTGATATCACGGGTCTTGTAGCGATAGACAAAAGACAGGCACGCCTGCTCCTTGACCGTCACCGGCTTGATGATCAGGCGTTGCAACTCGGCTTCTTCACCCACGTACTTGGCCAGCACCAGCTTGATAAAGGCATTCTGCTCAAGGCTTGCGCGCAGCAGTTCGATGAACTGGGCGTGATGATCCGGCGCGGGGGTGGCAGGTTTAGGGGTGACAGACATGAACAAAAACGCCTCGGGCAGTGAATGCCGGGCATTTTAGGGGGGATGGGGGCTCAGGGCACGGAGTAATTTGCCCAACGGTCAGCACAATTCAAAATGTGGGAGCTGGCTTGCCTGCGATGCGGGCACCTCGGTGTGTCAGTCACACCGAGGTGATGCTATCGCAGGCAAGCCAGCTCCCACAGACGGCAGCCCCCACCGGTTACTTGAGGACGATCAGGCGGTTGGGCAGTTCGTTACGGGTGTGGGTCTGGGGCACATGCACCTTGAGCAGTTCGCCACAGGCCTCGATGCACGTGATAAACCCGGTCAACGTCTGCCCCTGTTTCACCTGCTGGGTAAACGTCTTGACGATGGCATCCCAACTGCTGTCATCCAGGCGCTGGGAAATCCCGTCATCCACCAGGATCTCCACGTAACGCTCGGCCTCGCTGACAAAAATCAGTACCCCGGTGCTGCCCAGGGTGTGGTGCAGGTTCTGCTCCAGGAACTGCCGGCGTGCCAGGTTCGACGCGCGCCAATGCCGCACCGAGCGCGGGATCAGGCGGGTGGTGATGGCCGGCAGGCGGAACACCAGGCACAGCACAATGAACGTCGCCCATTGCGCCAGCAGCAGCGTGTGCATGGTCAACCAGCCCGACAGGTAATGCACGATCCCCGGCACCACCAACGCCACCACACTGGCCCACAGCAGCGGGATGTAGGCGTAGTCGTCGGCGCGGGCGGCCAGCACGGTCACCAGTTCGGCGTCGGTCTGTTGCTCGACCCTGGCGATCGCTTCGGCCACTTGGCGCTGCTCGTGTTCTGTCAGTAAAGCCATGGTTGTAGATGCTCTTTAGTTATTGTCATTACCAGCCACCCGAAGCCCCGCCGCCGCCAAAACCGCCACCGCCGCCCCTGAAGCCACCGCCCCCGCCACCGCCGCCGCCACGCCCACTGCTGCTGAGAATCGCCAGCAAAATGGCGCCTACCGGCAGGCCCATGCGGTTGCACAGCCACAACACCACCAGCAACAGAATGAACAAGCCGATGGAGAATACCGGGTTGTCCTTGGCGAAGTTGGGATCAGCCACATGGGCCGGCACGGCCAGCGGCTCGCCACCAACCACCTGGATCATGGCGGCCACGCCGTCGCTGATGCCCTGGGTGAAATTGCCCGCCTTGAACTTGGGCGCAATCACCTGGTTGATGATGACCCACGACTGCGCATCGGTGAGTACGCCTTCCAGGCCGTAGCCCACTTCGATGCGCAACTGGCGCTCGTCGCGAGCCACAATCAACAGCGCACCGTTGTCCTTGCCCTTCTGGCCGATGCCCCAGTGCCGGCCCAGTTGATAACCGAAGTCTTCAATGGGCAGGCCTTGCAGGTCGGGCACCGTGACCACCACGATCTGGTCGCCGCTGGTCTGCTCCAGCGCCTGCAATTGCTGGCTCAGTTGCGCACGCACCGGCGGGTCGATCATCTGCGCGTTGTCGACCACCCGTCCGGTCAGCGCCGGAAAATCCGGCGCCGCCTGGGCAGTCAGGCTCACGGCCAGCAGCAGCGCCGCCAGCCACCCAGCACGCAGGGTCATCAGAATTTCACTTGTGGCGCTTTATCGGCATCGGCACTGGTGGCCTCGAAGTTGGCGCGCACCGGCAAGTCGCTGTACATCACGCTGTGCCACAGGCGGCCAGGGAACGTGCGGATCTCGGTATTGAAGGCCTGCACGGCGGCGATAAAGTCGCGACGGGCCACGCTGATGCGGTTTTCGGTGCCTTCAAGCTGCGATTGCAGGGCCAGGAAGTTCTGGTTGGCCTTGAGGTCCGGATAGCGTTCAGACACCACCATCAGGCGGCTGAGGGCACCGCTCAGGCCTTCCTGGGCTTGCTGGAACTGCTTGAGTTTTTCCGGGTTGTCGAGGGTGCTGGCATCGACCTGGATCGAGGTCGCCTTGGCGCGCGCTTCGATCACGGCGGTGAGAGTGTCCTGCTCATGGGCCGCATAGCCCTTGACCACTTCCACCAGGTTGGGGATCAGGTCGGCGCGCCGTTGATACTGGTTCTGCACCTGGGCCCAGGCCGCCTTGACCTGTTCGTCCAGGGTCGGGATCTTGTTGATGCCGCAGCCGCTCAGCACGCTGCTGATCAGTAGCAGGGCCGCGGCTTTCCAGCCCCATCGAATAGTCTGTGCTGCTTGCATGGTGTGTCTCCTGACCAACCTTATGGAATTTGACGACTGACCCTATACATCACGCGCTTGGGGCATAATCCGCCACTACTGGATTACAGCGAGCCAATCAGCTAAAAGATGCCCTTCTTTATGGATAGTTCATAAAGAGCCCGCAAGTGTGCGGTATTTACCCACACAACACCCGAACAACAATAGTCGCTCCCCACATTTTGGCCGAGCAGTGTTTACGTGATGCTGCGCAGTACGCCGAAAAAGGATATTCATGAAAAAGCTGTGTTTGCTGGGCCTTGTTGCCACTCTGGCCAGTCACTCCGTCGTTGCCGAGACCAAGCCCGCTGCGCTTAAGGACAAGGACGCGTTCGTCAGCGACCTGCTCGGGCAGATGACCCTGGATGAAAAGATCGGCCAATTGCGCCTGATCAGCATCGGCCCGGAAATGCCGCGGGAGATGATCCGCAAGGAAATCGCCGCCGGGCGCATTGGTGGCACGTTCAACTCCATCACCCGCCCGGAAAACCGTCCGATGCAGGACGCGGCCATGCGCAGCCGCTTGAAGATCCCGATGTTCTTCGCCTATGACGTGATCCACGGCCACCGCACCATTTTCCCGATCAGCCTGGCCCTGGCCTCGAGCTGGGACATGGACGCCATCGGCCGCTCCGGGCGCATTGCCGCTAAAGAAGCGGCGGCAGACAGCCTCGACATCACCTTCGCGCCGATGGTCGATATCTCCCGCGACGCCCGCTGGGGCCGCACCTCAGAAGGTTTCGGCGAAGACACCTACCTGGTGTCGCGCATCAGCGAAGTGATGGTCAAGGCCTTCCAGGGCCCGAGCCCGGCCCAGGCCGACAGCATCATGGCCAGCGTCAAGCACTTCGCCCTGTACGGCGCGGTGGAAGGCGGGCGCGACTACAACGTGGTCGACATGAGCCCGGTCAAGATGTACCAGGACTACCTGCCGCCCTACCACGCCGCGATCAAGGCCGGCGCCGGCGGCGTGATGGTGGCGTTGAACTCGATCAACGGCGTGCCCGCCACCGCCAACACCTGGCTGATGAACGACCTGCTGCGCAAGGAGTGGGGCTTCAAGGGCCTGACCGTGAGCGACCACGGTGCGATCTTCGAGCTGATCAAGCACGGCGTCGCCAAGGACGGTCGCGAAGCGGCCAAGCTGGCGATCAAGGCCGGCATCGACATGAGCATGAACGACCAGCTCTACGGCAAGGAGTTGCCAGGGCTGCTGAAATCCGGCGAGATCGAGCAAAAAGACATCGACAACGCCGTGCGTGAAGTGCTCGGTGCCAAGTACGACATGGGCCTTTTTGCCGACCCGTACCTGCGTATCGGCAAGGCCGAGGACGATCCGGCCGACACCTATGCCGAAAGCCGCCTGCACCGCAGCGAAGCCCGCGACGTTGCGCGGCGCAGCCTGGTGTTGCTGAAAAACCAGAACGACACCCTGCCCCTGAAGAAATCCGCGACCATCGCCCTGGTCGGCCCGCTGGCCAAGGCACCCATCGACATGATGGGCAGTTGGGCCGCCGCCGGTAAACCTGCGCAATCGGTGACCCTGCTGGACGGCATGAACGCGGTGATCGGTGAACAGGGCAAAGTGATCTACGCCCGTGGCGCCAACATCACCAGCGACAAGGCGGTGGTGGACTACCTCAACTTCCTCAATTTCGATGCCCCGGAAGTGGTGGATGATCCGCGCTCGGCCCAGGTACTGATCGACGAAGCGGTCAAGGCCGCGAAAAACGCCGATGTGGTGGTAGCCGCCGTGGGCGAGTCCCGTGGCATGTCCCACGAGTCATCGAGCCGTACCGACCTGAACATCCCGCAAAGCCAGCGCGACCTGATCACGGCCTTGAAAGCCACGGGCAAGCCGCTGGTCCTGGTGCTGATGAACGGCCGGCCGCTGTCGATCCTCGAAGAGAGCCAGCAAGCCGACGCGATCCTGGAAACCTGGTTCGCCGGCACCGAAGGCGGCAACGCGATTGCCGACGTGTTGTTCGGTGACTACAACCCGTCGGGCAAGCTGCCGATCACCTTCCCACGCTCCGTGGGGCAGATTCCGACCTACTACAACCACCTGACCATTGGCCGGCCATTCACGCCGGGCAAACCGGGTAACTACACCTCGCAGTACTTCGATGACACCACAGGCCCGCTGTATCCGTTTGGTTATGGCCTGAGCTACACCCGCTTCAGCCTGTCGGACATGGCGCTGTCGTCCACCACCCTGAACAAGACCGGCAAGCTCGACGCCAGCGTCACCCTGAAAAACACCGGCAAGGTGGATGGCGAAACCGTGGTGCAGTTGTACATCCAGGACGTGGCCGGCTCGATGATCCGCCCGATCAAGGAACTGAAAAACTTCCAGAAGATCCTGCTCAAGGCCGGCGAATCGAAAGTGGTGCACTTCAGCATTACCGAGGATGACTTGAAGTTCTACAACACCCAGCTCAAGTTCGCGGCCGAACCTGGCCAGTTCAATGTGCAGATCGGCCTGGACTCCCAGGACGTGCAGCAGCAGAGTTTCGAACTGCTCTGATTCAAAGCTGTATGTGGGAGCTGGCTTGCCTGCGATG
The DNA here is from genome assembly GCF_007858275.1 of Pseudomonas proteolytica. Classification (GTDB taxonomy): domain Bacteria; phylum Pseudomonadota; class Gammaproteobacteria; order Pseudomonadales; family Pseudomonadaceae; genus Aquipseudomonas; species Aquipseudomonas proteolytica. Next base: position 63,669 of record NZ_VFEV01000031.1, on the reverse strand, counting down.
GCAACACCTCGGTGGCACTGATAGACCGAGGTGCCGCCATCGCAGGCAAGCCAGCCTCCTACATTGGATTGGCGGTGTGCTCCCTAACCTCTTCGATCCAGCAGGTTGACCACCAACCGATCAATCCAGCCCCACACCCGCTGTTTGACCCGCCGCCACAATGGCCGGGCCTTCCATGCCTCCAGGCTGACCGCCTGGCTCTGGGCAAAATCGCGCTCGAAGCTGCCCGCCACCGCCAGCGTCAACTCCGGATCCAAGGCTTCCAGGTTGGCCTCCAGGTTGAAGCGCAGGTTCCAGTGATCGAAATTGCACGAGCCGATGCTCACCCAATCGTCCACCAGCACCATCTTCAGGTGCAGGAAACAGGGCTGGTATTCGAAGATCTGCACCCCGGACTTGAGCAGGCGCGGGTAATAACGGTGCCCGGCGTAGCGCACCGAAGGATGGTCGGTGCGCGGCCCGGTCAGCAGCAGGCGTACATCCACACCGCGCCCGGCTGCGCGGCGCAGCGCCCGGCGTACGCCCCAGGTGGGCAAGAAGTACGGCGTGGCCAGCCAGATACGCCGCTGGCCGCTGTTCAGGGCGCGGATCAGCGATTGCAAAATGTCCCGATGTTGGCCCGCATCGGCATACGCCACCCGCCCCAGGCCCGGGCCGGTCGCCGGCACTTTGGGCAGGCGCGGCAAACCAAAATGCGTGGCCGGCTTCCAGGCACGGCGGTGGTCGTTGACCCGCCACTGGCGGTCGAACAGGGCTTGCCAGTCGAGCACCAGCGGGCCGCTGATTTGCACCATGACTTCGTGCCACTCACAGGTGTCCTGCCCTGGCGTCCAGAACTCATCGGTGACCCCGGTGCCGCCCACCACGGCGATGCTCTGGTCGACCAGCAGCAGCTTGCGGTGGTCGCGGTAGAGGTTGCGCATCCAACGGCGCCAGCGCAGGCGGTTGTAGAAGCGCAACTCGACGCCGGCATCGGTCAAGCGGCGCCGCAGGCCCAGGGTAAATGCCAGGCTGCCGTAGTCATCGAACAGGCAGCGCACCTGCACCCCGCGCTCGGCCGCGTGCACCAGCGCCTTGACCATCTGCTCGGCACAGGCACCCGCCTCCACCAGATACAGCTCAAGCTCCACCTGGCGTTCGGCGCGGGCGATCGCCACCAGCATCTGCGGGAAAAAGTTCGGGCCGTCGATCAGCAATTCGAAGCGGTTGGCGCTGCGCCAGGGGAACACTGCGCCGCTCATGTCAGCGCGCCGTGAAAATCAGCACCGCACCCACCGGCACCGACAGGCTGATCGCGTCCAGCCCGGCAGCCTTGCGCAAAGTCTCTACGCCAGAGAGCAAGTCAAAATCCTTGGCGTGCAACACCAGCGGCTCCAGGGTCACCACCTGGAAACGCCGGTCATCCAGGCGCGTCGCCAGCAGTTCGGCGTTGTAGGTCTGGGTCTTGCCATGCAGGGTGACCGACAGCGGTAGGCGCAACTCCAACTGCGCGCCGGTGGCCAGGTCGTTGATAGGTTGCAGGTTGATTTGTGCGTTGATCAGCGCATCGGGGTGGGTCTTGATCTGGAACAGGTCGTTGCGCATGCGCTCGTCGCGCAGCGGAATGCCGCTGTTGATCGACTCCAGCTCGACTTCCAACTGCGCTGCGCCTTTGTCATCGACCTTGCCGTGCAGCACCAGGAAGCGCTGGACTTCAGACAGGTCAGTGTTTTTGGTGGTGACGAACGACAGCCTTGAGGATTCGTTATCCAGGTACCAGGCGGCCTGCACAGGCACGGCGGCAGCGGCCAGCAGCAAGAGCGCCAGGGGCTTGAGGATGGATGTGTTGAACATTGAACACTCGCACGGAGAAAAACCTGCCCGAACATTAACTGGCCGGCTTGCCGCACGCAATCTAACGGCCCCGGCAATTTAAATGTGGGAGCGGGCTTGCCCGCGATAGCAGAGGGTCAGTTAATAGATAGTTGACTGACCCACCGCTATCGCGGGCAAGCCCGCTCCCACACAAGCCCGATCCGGCGTCAGGCCAATGCGTGCTGCACGCCTTGCACGGTCGCCTCCAGGCTAGCCAGATGCAGACTCAACACCCGTTCCACCGGCGCCTGGTGCATCGGCCAATGCAACGCCATGCTCCCCACCAGCCGCCCATTGGCCCGCACCGGCAGCGCCACCGCGCGGATCAGGAATGGCAAGCGCACCGGATACTCCCAGTACCCTTCGGTACGCTGGCCAAACCCCTGGTGCTGGGATTGCTCGCACGCACGGTACTGATCGTCGGCCGGCACATGCTCGCGGCTGGCCAGGCGCTGGACTTCATCCGCCGCCAACTCGGCCAGGCACGCCTTGCCCATGGCCGAATGGAACAGGCTGGCATGCTGGCCGACGATCTGGCAGTTGTTGGGGTAGAGCTTGCGCAGCACCGTGGGGATCGCGCTTTCCATGACTTCCAGGCGCTCGCCGTCGAAATTCGACAAGTCCGCCACCAACCCGGTGCGCTCGCTGAGTTCCAGCAGCCACGGCGCCGCACACTCCACCAGGCGGCGCTTGAAACGTTGCTGGGTATCGCCGAACAAACGCTGGGCGCTGATGCGATAACGCCGGTCGCTCAGGCCACGGTAGATCCAGCCCTGCTCCTGCAAGGTCAGCAACATCCGCGACACCGTGGCCTTGGGCAGGCGCGTCAGGTAATGCAGTTCCTCAAGCCCCAGGGCCTGGTGCTCGCCGAGCAACTCAATGATGGCCAGTGCCCGCTCCACTGAACGCACAGTCCCCGTGTCGGCGTTGCTGCCCATGGCTGATCTCCCGGTTGCTGATGGATGATCGAATGTCACAGCAAGATACAGGCCGCCCTCCCCTCAGGCGTTCGCCCTCAAGCATTGCGGAGGGCGGCGCTGGACCCAATGCGTCAGTTGCTCATGGGCGTAGGCCAGTTGCAGTACGGCGCGATCCGCCTGGGCCGGGCCGATGATTTGCAGGCCCATGGGCAAGCCTTGGAGGTTGAAGCCCACCGGCACACTCATGCTCGGCAGGCCGGCCAATGTCGGGCCGATCACTACCTCCATCCAGCGGTGATAGGTGTCCATGGTTCGCCCTCCAACGACGCGCGGCCAGTGCTGTTGTGCATCGAAAGGGAACACTTGGGCACTGGGCAACAGCAGAAAATCGTAACGCTCGAACAACTTGGCCAGCGCGCGGTACCACTCGCTGCGCGCCAACGAGGCCTGATACACATCCGCTGCGCTCAGCTGCAGGCCGCCCTCCACTTCCCACTGTGCTTCCAGCTTGAGCAACCCACGTTTTTGCGGGTCGGCATACGCCGCCCCCAGCGCGCCCTGCACCAGCCAATGACGATGCACCAGCCAGGTGTGCCACAGGCACTCCATGGAAAAGTCCGGCTGGCAGCCTTCCACTTCGCAGCCCAACGCACTGAAATCGCCGAGGGCTGATTCACACAGGCCAAGCACGCCATCGTCCATCGGCAGATAGCCGTTGTAATCCCCCAGCCACCCCAGGCGCGCGCCCTTGAAGTCGCGGGCCAGCGGCGCACCGAATACGCTCGGATCGTCCTTGAGCGACAACGGCACCCGCGCATCGAAGCCCGCCTGGATGCTCAACAACCGCGCCACATCCGCCACGCTGCGGCCCATCGGGCCTTCGGTGGCCAACTGCTGGACAAACACCTCCGGCGCCGGCCCATGGGGCACGCGGCCCTGGGACGGGCGCAGGCCAAACACGTTATTGAACGCCGCCGGGTTGCGCAGCGAGCCCATCATGTCGCTGCCGTCGGCCACCGGCAGCATGCGCAACGCCAAGGCTACCGCCGCCCCGCCGCTGCTGCCGCCGGCCACCAAGGCGGGGTCGTAGGCATTGCCGGTGGTGCCGAACACGCTGTTGTAGGTCTGCGAGCCCAGGCCGAATTCAGGCACATTGCTCTTGCCGATGATAATCGCGCCACTGGCCCGTACCCGCGCCACGGCGATGGCGTCTTCAGCGGGCACCTGTTCGGCGAACAGTGGCGAGCCCATGGTCGTGCGCAAACCCTTGGTTGCCGCCAGATCCTTGATCGCCTGGGGCATGCCATGCATCCAGCCACGGGAGCGGCCCTGGTCCAGCTCTCGGTCACAGGCCTGGGCCTCGGCCAGCACGTGCTCTTCGTCGCGCAACGACACCAGGGCATTGACCGACGGGTTGAAACGCGCAATCTGCGCCAGATAAGCCTGCATCACGTCGTGACACGACACCTGCCGGGCGTGGATCGCCTGGGACAACGCAATTGCATCGAGTTCAACAATGTTCAAGGTTTCACTCCCTTGGTAAAGCGCGCCGGTGCTGCGGCCCTCGGCGCCTCATGCATGCAGTAAGTGCCCAGCAGCGTCAGGACGCAAGCGAACAGCACATAAAACGCCGGGGCCACCGGGGTGCCCAGCTCCTTGCTCAGCCAGGTGACGATCAGCGGAGCAAAGCCACCAAACACCATCACCGCCACGTTGTAGGCCACTGACACCCCGGTGGAGCGCACCTCGATGGGAAACTGCTCGGCCAGGGCCGTCGGCGCCGGGCCGAAGAAGCCGCCGATGGCGATGCACAACATCACTTGCATCACCAGCAACCGCTCAATGGACGGCGCCGCCGCGACCCACACGTACAGCGGGTAAACCATCACGAAAAACGCCAGGGTGAAGCCCATCAACACCGGCCGCCGCCCCAGGCGATCGGACAGCAGGCCAGACAGCGGAATCACCACGGTCATCAGCGCCACGGCGAACATCTGCACCATCAATACCTGGTCCAGGGGCAGGCCCAGGTTCTTGTGGGCGAAGGTCGGCATATTCACCAGCACCACGTAGAACGACACCGTCGCGCCACAGGCCAGGCCCATGCTCACCAGGATGCTGCGCCGATGCTCACGCAGCACCGTCATCAGGCTCGGCGCCGGGCCGGTGGCCTGTTTGCGCGCCTCGATAAATTCCTCCGGGTCTTCCATATGCCGGCGAATCCACAAGCCCACCGGGCCGATCAGCAGGCCGAACACAAACGGCAGGCGCCAGCCCCACAAGTCGAGGGTTTCTGGAGTAAAAAAGTGCGTGACCAACGCGACCATCGCCGCGCCGCCAAACACCGCCAGGCACTGCCCGACCAATTGCCAGGAGCCGTACAGGCCCTTGCGATGGGCCGGCGCGCTTTCCACCAGGAATGCCGTGGCGCTGGCATATTCACCGCCCGTGGCAAAGCCCTGGAGCATGCGCGCCACCACGATCAACAGCGGCGCGCCCATGCCGATGGCGGCGTAGTTGGGGGCAAATACGATCAGCGCGATGGACACGGTCATCAAGCGGATAATCAGTTGCATGGCGGCCTTGCGGCCTTTGCGGTCGGCGTACATGCCCAGCAGGATGCCGCCCACCGGGCGCATGAAGAAACCCACGCCGAAAGTGGCCAGGGCCATCAACAGCGAGGCGTATTCGTCGTCCGAGGGGAAGAACTGCCGGGCGATGATGCTGGCCAGAAAGCCGTAGACGATGAAGTCGTACCACTCCAGCGCGTTGCCGACCACCGCCGCTACCACTTGCCGGGTGCGGGACACGCCTTTTATTGAAGTCTGCATGAGAACACTCCATTCAACCTGTTGAGCAAAAGGTCCAGCGGCAGGAAAAAGGCAGGGGGTTCAGGCCGGTTTGAGCCAGCTCTCGGCCAAGGCACCCCAGTAGGCGGCACCGGTCAGCAGGATCTCGTCGTTGAAGTCATAGGCAGGGTTGTGGACCATCGGCCGCGACACGCCGTTGCCGATAAACAGGTAGCTGCCGGGGCAGCGCTGGAGCATCCAGGCGAAGTCTTCGCTGCCCATCAGCTTGGGTGTATTGGCGTCGACCGCCGCTTCACCGAGCAAGGCAATGCCGACCTGGCGGGCGAACTCGGTTTCGTCGGCATGGTTGACCAGTACCGGATAGGCCGGGCGATGTTCGATCTGCGCGGTACAGCCAAAGCTCTCGGCCTGGGTCTGGATGATCGCCTTGACCCGCTCCAGCATCTGCTCGCGCACCGGTGCGTTGAGCGCGCGCAGGCTCAGGCGCAATACGGCCTGCTGGGGGATCACGTTGGCCGCTTGCCCCGCTTGCAGGGCGCCGACCGTGACCACCGCCGCTTCCTGGGCATTGATGTTGCGCGCCACTACCGTCTGCAAGGCCATGACCGTACTGGCGGCGGCGACCAGCGGGTCGACGGTCAGGTGCGGCATGGAGCCGTGGCCGCCGACACCTTCGAGGGTCACGGTGAGCAGGTCCTGGGAAGCCATCATCGGCCCGGTCCGCAGGCCCAGGTGGCCGGCAGGCAAGCCGGGCATGTTGTGCATGCCGAACAGCGCGTCACAGGGGAAGCGCTCCAGCAAGCCATCGGCGAGCATCGCTTCGGCGCCGCCCTGGCCTTCTTCGGCCGGCTGGAAAATCAGGTTGAGGGTGCCATCGAACTGACGCGTCGCCGCCAGGTAACGCGCGGCGCCCAGCAGCATGGTGGTGTGACCGTCGTGACCGCAGGCATGCATGCAGCCGGCGTGTTGGCTGCTGTAGGCGACGCCGGTGTTTTCGATGATCGGCAAGGCGTCCATGTCGGCCCGAATCCCCAGGGTGCGCGAGCTGCTGCCATTGCGAAGCACGCCGACCACGCCGGTCTGGCCGATGCCGGTATGCACTTCATAACCCCAGTTTTTCAGGGATTGGGCGACCAAGGCCGAGGTGCGGTTTTCTTCAAACCCCAGTTCGGGGTGGGCGTGGATATCCTGGCGCACGGCGTGCAGGTCGCTGGCGACATCGCTCAGCCAATCCAGGATGTGCTGGTGTGGGCTCATGGTGACTCTCCTCGCAGGCGGGTATTCCCGTTCTTTTTTGTGGCACCGCCACAGATAACCGCGATGGGCGTGCGAGGACAATCAAAGGTGGTTCCACCCTGTGGAACCTCAGGGCAGCAGGCGACAGCCCTGGCGCTCGCCCAGCCATTGGGCGCTGTGGCTGCGGCCCAGGCCACTGGCGGTGACCAGGCGCGTATCCGGGTGATCGGCAAAGGCGCTGGTGGGGATGTATTGCTTCACATAGCCCAGGCAATAGTCAGCCGGGTTGCCCGCCACATACCGGCACGAGCAGTACTCCTTGGCGGTGTAGGCGGCAATGATGTCGGGGAAGGCTTGCAGGTTGACGCGCTCGTGCCAGGTCCAACCCAGCACCGCGAGCAACAACAGGAGAAACAGGCTGATAAACGGCCGACGACGGATCATGGCTGCACCGCCACAAGCACGCGCTTGAGCAGTTCATTGTGGCGATAGCTGCCATCGCGGTCATCGCCATAGCGCACGATCACCAACCTTGCCTGGGGCAACACATACAACGCCTGGCCCCAGTGGCCCAGGGCCGCGAAGGTATCGTCGGGCGCATCCGGCCAGGGCCGGGCAGCGCCCTGCACTTGACGGTTGAGCCACCAGTGGCCGCCGGGCACCGCTTCGTCCTGGCCCGCGATGTACTGCGCCAGGGGTTGGCGATTGAAGTCGACCCACGCCTTGGGCAGCAATTGCCGCTCGCCCCAGCGCCCGTCCCGCGCCATCAACAAGCCAATGCGCGCCAGATCGCGGGCAGTCATATAGGCATAGGACGAGGCGACAAAGGTTTCATTGGCGTCACTTTCCCAGGTGGCGCTGCCAATTCCCAAGGGCGTGAACAGCGCGGTCCACGGGTAATCGACATACGCCTTATGGCCAAGCATGCCCTTGAGGGCGGCGGACGCCAGATTGCTGTCGCCGCTGGAGTAGCGAAACGCCTGGCCCGCTGCAGCGAAGGTAGGAGTGTCGGCGGCAAACTCCGCCATATCGGTATGGCCACGGGTGTAGAGCATGGCCACCACCGAGGATTTCAGCGGCGCGTATTCGTAGTCTTCCTGCCAGTCCAGGCCCGAGGTCCAGTTCAGTAGGTGCGCCAGGGTGATGCTCGGGTGTTGCTTCATCGGCGGATAGAAACGCGCGACCGGGTCGCTGAGCTTGAAGCGGTTTTCGCCGTAGGCAACGCCCAATACCGTGGCCATCAGGCTTTTGCTGATGGACCAGGTCAGGTGCGGCGTGCTGGCGGTAGTGGGCGCAGCGTAGCGCTCATAAATGATTTCGCCGTCACGGATCACCAGCAACGCGTCGGTGCGGATGCCTTGGCGGGTGAGGTCATTGCGGGCCGGGAAGGCATAGTCCTCCAGGGCCTTCACGGCGGGGCCGGTCAATTGCACGCCCTGGGCCCAATCCTTCGCCGGCCAGGCCTGGGCGTGTGCGGTAGCGGTGAACAGCAGCATGGCGACGCACAGCAGGCCTTTGACCATGGACAAGCACTCGGGGGCATTCAAACCCGCGAGCCTAATGCAGATAAATGACGGTTTGGCGACAGGCCATCGGTTTGCCGCGCCGCATAAACCCAAGCAGCTAAAGCTGTCGTGGCGAGCGGGCTCGCCACATAAGCTCAAGGGGATGGGTTCAGGGCTTTTTCCAGGCGCTTGGCCCGGGCGCTGGCGGCAAGGTCCAGCACGGCTTGGTCGCGCTGCCACATGGCGGCCCACGCCCCTTCACTCATCGCTTGATTGACCTGCGGCTTCAGCGCCTCGAACTGCGCAAACAATCCCCCCAACAACACATGCCCTGCCGCCGAGGCCGTGGGCTGGCGAATGACTTCAGCGCAGCCGGCCAGCAACGCCAATAACTGCAAACGCAGGGCCTGGGGCCAATCACACTCCTGGCCGATGCCATGCAGCCAGGCGGTCATCGCGCTCAAGACATAGGTGTCTTCCAGCGTGCGGAAGGGTTTGACGTAGTCGTCCCAACCATCCCCTGGCAAACGCTCGCAGGCGGCATGGTCGAGGTGGACGCGCCCGTGGCTGATATCGGGCATCAACGGGATCGCGGGCAAGGGCTCGACGCGTACGCCGGGTTCGCCGGCCAGCACCACTGCCAGGCTCAGGCGCGGTTTTTCATCGGCGGCCTCGCAACGCGCGGCGATCAATAGCCAGTCGGCGGCATCGCCGGCGGTGACGAAGTCCTTGCGCCCGCTCAGGCGCAAGTCGTCCAGGCGCGTTTGCATGTCCACTGGGCGCAGGCTGCGCTGTTCGGTCGCACACAAGGCGCCCAGGCTGTGGGGCGCGCTGGGCCATAACGCGCGCAAAGCTGCTTGATAACCCACCAGAAACGCCAGGCCGGGCGTGGCCATCAGGCGCGCACCCTGGGTTGCCAATTCGAAGGGCGTCACCTGCCCCAGGCGTTGCAATAAAACGCTGTAGCCCTCGGCCAGGTTGGCGTGGACGGGCAGTCGGTCGGGTCGATCGAGCAAAGCGTGCCAGGGCATGGAGGGCTCCTTGGGGGCTGTCATCTAAGCGTCACCGTAGATTCATGGAGATGACACCGGGGGTACATAGCCTGACTTTGCACAACAAAGTCGACTGGCCGCAACCCTGGCCGGCACCTGGAGACTCGCCATGACTCAGATCGCCCGCATCAGTGACACCGGCAATGAACGCCGTCTGCAAGCCGAACGCCTGATCGGCGCCCAGGCTTTGCAGGAAGCCCAGGCCCTGCGTTTCACCGTTTTCAGCGGCGAGTTCAATGCCAAGCTGAAAGGCGCGGAGCTGGGCCTGGACATGGATGACTATGATGTTCACTGCAGCCACATTGGCGTACGGGACTTGAACACCGGGCGACTGGTTGCCACTACCCGGCTGCTGGATCACCAGGCGGCCAGCACCTTGGGCCGGTTCTACAGCGAAGAAGAATTCAGCCTCCACGGCCTGTTGCATCTGCAAGGGCCGATCCTGGAGATCGGTCGTACCTGCGTCGACCCGGCCTACCGCAACGGCGGCACCATCGCGGTGCTGTGGGGCGAACTGGCCGAAGTGCTCAACCAGGGCGGCTACAGCTACCTGATGGGCTGCGCCAGCATCCCGATGCACGACGGTGGCATCCAGGCCCACGCAATCATGCAACGCTTGCGCGAACGCTACCTGTGCAACGAACACCTGCGCGCCGAGCCGAAAAAACCGCTGCCGAGCCTGGACCTGCCGTCCAACGTCATCGCCGAAATGCCGCCGCTGCTCAAGGCCTACATGCGCCTGGGCGCGAAGATCTGCGGTGAGCCATGCTGGGACGAGGATTTCCAGGTGGCTGACGTGTTCATCCTGCTCAAGCGCGACGAGTTGTGCCCGCGTTATGCCCGCCACTTCAAGGCGGCCATGTGATGGGGCGCCTGCGGGTCTACGGGCGGATCGCCCGCGTGCTGCTGGTGGTAAGCCTGGGCTTGAGCATGGCCGGGGTGTTTGGTCTGTTCGAGCGCCTGGGGGTTGCCAACTCCATGGTGCGGCGCCAGCGCTGGTCGCGGTTTTTCATGGCGCGCTTGAGCAATGCCCTGCCCTTTCGCGTGAGCGTGCATGGCGAAATGCCGCAACAGCCGATGCTGTGGGTCAGCAACCATGTGTCCTGGACCGACATCCCGCTGCTGGGCATGGTGACGCCGCTGTCGTTTCTGTCCAAGGCCGAGGTGCGTACCTGGCCGGTGGCCGGTTGGCTGGCGGCCAAGGCCGGCAGTCTGTTTATCCGCCGTGGCTCGGGTGACAGCCAATTGATCCGCAAGCAGATGACCCGTCATCTGCAGCAAAAACACCCGCTGCTGATGTTCCCTGAAGGCACCACCACCGATGGCCGCAGCCTGCGCACCTTCCATGGCCGGCTACTGGCCAGTGCGATTGATGCCGATGTAGCGCTGCAACCGGTGGCTATCCGGTATTTGCGCGATGGGCAGATCGATCCGCTCGCACCGTTTATTGGTGATGATGATTTGCTCTCGCACCTGATGCGCCTGTTTGCCAATGATCAGGGCGACGTTGAGATTCATCTGCTCAAGCCGATTGCCTGCGCCGGACAGGAGCGTGCAGCGCTGGCGTATCAGGCGCAGCAGGCGGTGCACAAGGCGTTGTTCGGGCCGGTGCCGCAAAGCGAGCAACTGCCGGTTCGCCCCGCGTACGCGGCCTGAAGCGAACAGCGTTCCAAGTGTGGGAGCGGGCTTGCTCGCGAAGGCGGTGGGTCAGTGATGGATAGGTTGACTGATACACCGCCTTCGCGAGCAAGCCCGCTCCCACATTTAGAGCTGTATTGCCAAGTGATTGTTCGAGAACGCCTGCAACTGGGGGTAGAACACCCGGAAGTCCTCGCTCAACGGCTCATACAACAGCCGCAGTTCCTGCATCGCCTGCCCCAGTTCCTGGGGTTGGCTCAAGCGCCGGGAAATCCCCCGCAGCACTTGCTCCATCACCGCGAACTCGCGGTAGGAGCCCAGCCAGTCATCGGCCGCCATATACGGCGCAATCTGCGCCAGGCGCCCCGGTAACTGCGGCTCTGCCGCCAGCACCTGGTACACCTGCGAGGTAAAGCGCTCCAGCGGCTGGTCGGCATACTGGGCCCAATCCCGCGCCAGGCAATGGTCGAAGAACACGTCGAGGACGATCCCCGCATAGCGCCGCCGGGTCAGGGTGAAGCGTGACAATGCCTGCCCGACCAGTGGATGGCTGTCGGTAAAGCGGTCGATCGAGCGATGCAGTTGGATGGCTGCCTCGATTTGCGGGCTGTACTGGCCCTGTAGGCGGCCTTTGACGAAATCGCCATAGAGGCTGCCCAGCAGTTGTGCAGGAAGTTGGCCGCCAAGGTGCAGATGTGCGAGATAATTCATGGCGCGCAGTTTAGCACTGCCATCAACGTATCGTTATAACCCGATATACCGATTTATCTGGTAACAAGATCAAAATCGTATTGGTATATCGGGATATAGCGATTTAAAGTTCGCCTCATCGCGATATAACGTTTTACCAACACCGAGCCCTGCCATGTCCATTGACCTCGACGAAATAATAAAAGCCCTGGCACACCCAGTACGGCGAGACATTCTCAACTGGCTGAAAGACCCGAAAGTGCAGTTCCCCGAGCAAGTGCACAACCACGAGTACGGCATCTGCGCCGGCCAGATCGACCAGCGCTGCGGCCTGTCGCAATCCACCGTGTCGGCACACCTGGCCACCCTGCAACGCGCAGGCTTGATCAGCAGCCAGAAAGCCGGGCAATGGCACTTTTTCCGCCGCAATGAAGACGTGATCCAAGCGTTTATCCAAGCCATCACCGAAGAACTCAGCCCCCCGCTGTAAAGGACCCCTCGATGCCTCTCTCGCTACTCATACTGGCCCTAAGCGCCTTCGCCATCGGCACCACCGAATTCGTCATCATGGGCCTGTTGCCCGATGTGGCGGCCGACCTCGGTGTGTCGATTCCAGGCGCCGGCTGGCTGGTGACCGGCTACGCCCTGGGCGTGGCCATCGGTGCCCCGTTCATGGCACTGGCCACCGCCAAGCTGCCGCGCAAGGCAGCCCTGGTAGCGCTGATGGGCATTTTCATCATCGGCAACCTGCTCTGTGCCCTGGCCAGTGACTACAACGTGCTGATGTTTGCCCGTGTGGTGACCGCGCTGTGCCACGGCGCGTTCTTCGGGATCGGCTCGGTAGTGGCCGCCAACCTGGTACCGGCCAACAAGCGCGCGTCGGCGGTGGCCCTGATGTTTACCGGCCTGACCCTGGCCAACGTACTCGGCGTGCCCCTGGGCACCGCGCTGGGCCAGGAAGCTGGCTGGCGCTCGACCTTCTGGGCCGTGACGGTGATTGGCGTAATTGCGCTGATCGGCCTGATCCGCTTCCTGCCGGCCAAGCGTGATGAAGAAAAACTCGACATGCGCGCCGAACTGGCGGCCCTCAAGGGTGCCGGCATCTGGTTGTCGTTGAGCATGACTGCGCTGTTTGCCGCTTCGATGTTCACCCTCTTCACTTACGTCGCGCCGCTGCTGGGGGATGTAACCGGTATCTCGCCCAAAGGCGTGACCTGGACCCTGCTGCTGATCGGCCTGGGCCTGACCGTGGGCAATATCATTGGCGGCAAGCTGGCGGACAAGCGCCTGGCAGCCACCCTGATCGGCGTGTTTATCAGCATGGCCGTGGTGTCCACCGCCTTGACCTGGACCAGCGTCGCCATTATTCCCACCGAAATCACCCTGTTCCTCTGGGCCACCGCGTCGTTTGCCGCCGTGCCGGCGCTGCAGATCAACGTGGTGACGTTCGGCAAGGCCGCGCCCAACCTGGTCTCGACCCTCAATATCGGCGCTTTCAACATCGGCAACGCGCTGGGCGCCTGGGTTGGCGGCAGCGTGATTGCCCACGGTTTCGGCCTGACCAGCGTGCCATTGGCAGCTGCGGCCCTGGCGATCCTGGCGCTGGTGGTCACGCTGATCACGTTCCGCCAGAGCGGCGATGCCGACCTGGCGCCGGCCACTAATTAATCACTTGGAACAGACGAGCGTTTGCGATGACGACTATTTTCGATCCGATCAAACTGGGCGATGTGCAACTGTCCAACCGCATCATCATGGCGCCACTGACCCGCTGCCGTGCCGATGCCGGCCGCGTACCCAATGCGCTGATGGCTGAATACTATGTGCAGCGGGCCTCCGCCGGGCTGATCCTCAGCGAAGCCACCTCGGTGACGCCGATGGGCGTGGGTTATCCGGACACCCCGGGCATCTGGTCCAACGACCAGGTGCGCGGCTGGACCAACATCACCAAGGCCGTGCATGGCGCAGGCGGCAAGATTTTCCTGCAGCTGTGGCATGTAGGGCGTATCTCGCACCCGTCCTACCTGGACGGCGAAGCCCCGGTGGCACCGAGCGCCATCCAGCCGGCAGGCCATGTCAGCCTGGTACGCCCGCTGGCGGACTACCCGACCCCGCGGGCCCTGGAAACCGCAGAAATCGCGGATATCGTCGACGCCTACCGCGCGGGTGCCGAAAACGCCAAGGCTGCCGGTTTTGATGGGGTGGAAGTGCACGGCGCCAACGGTTACCTGCTCGACCAGTTCCTGCAAAGCAGTACCAACCAGCGCACTGACGAGTACGGCGGGTCCCTGGAAAACCGTGCACGATTGTTGCTGGAAGTGACCGATGCAGTGATCGAAGTCTGGGGCGCCGGCCGCGTGGGCATGCATTTGTCGCCGCGGGGCGATCTCCACGACATGGGCGATGACAACCTGGCAGAAACCTTCACCTACGTCGCCCGTGAACTGGGCAAGCGTGGCATCGCCTTTATCTGCGCCCGGGAAAAGGAAGCCGGCGACAGCCTGGGCCCACAACTGAAGGCCGCGTTCGGTGGCCCGTACATCGTCAACGAGCGCTTCACCAAGGACAGCGCCAACACTTGGCTGGCTTCGGGCAAGGCGGATGCGGTGGCCTTTGGCGTACCGTTTATCGCCAACCCGGACCTGCCGGCGCGCCTCCAGGCCGATGCACCGCTGAATGAAGCGAACCCACAGACCTTCTACGCCAAGGGCCCGGTCGGTTACATCGACTACCCGACCCTGCCACTGTAGGAGCGAGCGTGCTCGCGAAAAACCTGAGAACGCCGCAATAAACCAGATGCACTGCGTTATCGTTAACGTTCTTCGCGAGCACGCTCGCTCCTACACAAAAGCAGAAACGCAAAAGCCCCGGTTCGTGAGAGCCGGGGCTTTTTATGTGAGCCATCCGTTGTAGGAAACACTCCTTCACAGCAATGCAACAATATCGCTACAAAATACTTAGCCGGCTACCTTTCAACCCGGCGCCAGCGCGTATATAAAGTCACCCCACAAATAAGTCGGAAGGACGATTGACCGTCCTTGGGCTTTACTGTTGACACAAACGAACGTAATTACGCATTTTGTATCAATTGCGCAGGCCGGGGCTCAGGCGCAGCATGTCCAGCCCTATATCCACCAGACGCTCGGCCTGCTGATACAGCTCGAAGCTGTCAGGCACCAGTAGCCACTGGCCAATAAGCCCATTGATATAAGCGTGAATACACACCGCCCCGCGAGCGGTGTCGAGGTTTTCCGGGAGTTGCCCGCGGTGGACTGCATTGCGCAGCGTCAGGCCGATGCGCAGGTTGCACTCAAGGCTGTGGGTCTGGCGCTGACGGCGCATGTCGCACATTTCATCGGTAAATTCGCACTTATGGAACAGGATCTCATTTATGCGCCGAGTCTTCGGGTCCAGGGCCACCTGATGAAAAAGATGGATCAGCAGCTTGCGCATGCAGCCCAGCGGATCTACCTCATCCTCGCTTTCACTGGCCCTGGCCAATTCGTCCAGCGGTTCGTGCAGCGTGTCGAGCAGTGCCTGCAACAGGTCCGACTTGTTGCTGAAGTGCCAATAGATCGCGCCCCGCGTCACCCCTGCCCTGGCCGCGATATCTGCCAACGTAGTGCGCGCAACGCCGCGCTCATAAAAGGCTTGCTCGGCGGCTTCAAGTATTTGGCTACGCGTTTCCTGAGCTTCCTCTTTGGTACGACGAACCATGGCAGTAACACCTCAATCAGGACACGATCGGTGGTTGATGACCACCTTCTGAATAATTATGGGACGACACCTTCATGGGCGCCGAACGTAATAGAATCGAGGCTTTCAGCGCTGCCTTGTAAGGAATCCGCGAAGCCTGTCAAGAGTTTACAAACAACCATGAACGTAAGTATATTGCCTAGCAAGCTACTTATCTACTCAATGCCTGTTTTTTACCCTTCCACACTTCTTGTGCGCATCAAGCGCGCCTGACCCGAGGATCTTCATGCAACTTAAGCCAGCTGTTACCGCTCTGGTCACTGCCGTCGCCCTGGCATCGCTGCTCAGCGGATGTAAAAAGGAAGAAGCGGCGCCGCCCGCTCAAACCCCTCAGGTCGGCGTGGTCACCATTCAACCTCAAGCCTATACCCTGACCTCCGAATTGCCGGGGCGCACCACTGCGTTCCGCATCGCGGAAGTGCGCCCGCAGGTCAACGGCATCATTCTCAAGCGTCTGTTCAAGGAAGGCGGCGACGTCAAGGAAGGCCAGCAGCTCTATCAGATCGATCCGTCGGTCTATGAGGCCACCCTGAAAAGCGCCCAGGCCAACCTGCAGCAGACCAAGTCGATTGCCGACCGCTACAAGCAACTGGTCAACGAGCAGGCCGTCAGCCGCCAGGAATACGACACCGCCGTGTCCAACCGCATGACCTCGGAAGCCAACCTGCAGAGCGCCCAGATCAACGTGCGCTACACCAAGGTATTCGCCCCGATTTCCGGGCGTATCGGCCGCTCCTCGGTCACTGAGGGCGCACTGGTCAGCAATGGCCAGGCCGATGCCATGGCCGTGATCCAGCAGTTGGACCCGATCTACGTCGACGTCACGCAATCGTCCACCGAGATGCTGAAGCTGCGTCGCGACCTGGAAAGCGGCCAACTGCAAAAAGCCGGTGAAAACGCGGCCATGGTCAAGCTGACCCTGGAAGACGGCAGCGAATACAGCCAGCAAGGCCGCCTGGAGTTCTCCGAAGTGTCGGTCGACCAGACCACCGGTTCGGTAACCCTGCGCGCCGTGTTCCCCAACCCTGACCACACCCTGCTGCCGGGCATGTTTGTCCACGCGCAATTGCAGGCCGGTGTGAACAGCAAGGCAATCCTCGCCCCTCAACAGGGCGTGACCCGCGACATCAAGGGTATCCCGACGGCGCTGGTGGTGACTGCCGACAACAAGGTTGAACAGCGCGTGCTGGTGGCCAACCGTACCGCCGGTGCCTACTGGCTGGTGGAAAAGGGCCTGAATGCCGGTGACCGTGTGATCACCGAAGGCTTGCAGTTCATCAAGCCGGGCATCACGGTTGAAGCGAAGGAAGCCACCAACGCCAAGCCTGCCGGTACTGCTCCTGCCGCCGCTGGCAAAGGGGAGTAATACATGTCGAAATTTTTTATCGACCGTCCCATTTTTGCCTGGGTAATAGCCCTGGTAATCATGCTGGTCGGGGCACTGTCGATCCTGAAGTTGCCCATCAACCAATACCCGGCCATCGCGCCAACCGCCATTGATATCCAGGTGACCTACCCAGGCGCGTCCGCACAAACCGTGCAGGACACCGTGGTGCAGGTGATCGAGCAACAGCTCAACGGTATCGACAACCTGCGTTATGTGGCCTCGGACAGTAACTCCGACGGCAGCATGACCATCACCGCGACGTTCAACCAGGGGACCAACCCCGACATCGCCCAGGTCCAGGTGCAGAACAAGCTGAACCTGGCGACCCCATTGCTGCCGCAAGAAGTGCAGCAGCAAGGGATCCGCGTAACCAAGTCGGTGAAGAACTTCCTGATGGTGATCGGCCTGGTGTCCGAAGACGGCACCATGACCAAGGATGACCTGTCCAACTACATCGTTTCCAACATCCAGGACCCGATTTCGCGGACGTCTGGCGTCGGTGACTTCCAGGTCTTCGGTTCCCAGTACGCCATGCGTATCTGGCTGGACCCGGCCAAGTTGAACAACTTCCAGATGACCCCGGTGGATGTCAGCGCCGCCGTGCAGGCCCAGAACGTACAGGTGGCCACCGGCCAACTGGGCGGCCTGCCTGCTCTGCCCGGCACTCAGTTGAACGCCACCATCATCGGCAAGACCCGTCTGCAAAGCGCCGAGCAGTTTGAAAAGATCCTGCTGCGCGTGAACAGCGATGGCTCCCAAGTGCGTCTGGGCGATGTCGCCCGGGTCGAGCTGGGTGGTCAGAACTACAGCATCAGCGCCCAGTTCAACGGCAAGCCGGCTTCCGGCATGGCGATCAAACTGGCCTCGGGCGCCAACGCCCTGGACACCGCCAAGGCCATCCGCGCCACGGTCGCGTCCCTGGAGCCGTTCTTCCCGCCTGGCATGAAAGCCGTGGTTCCCTATGACACCACCCCCGTGGTGACCGAATCGATTTCCGGGGTAGTCGATACCCTGGTCGAGGCGATCATCCTGGTGTTCCTGGTGATGTACCTGTTCCTGCAGAACTTTCGCGCCACCATCATCACCACCATGACGGTACCGGTGGTATTGCTGGGTACATTCGGCATCCTCGCGGCCTTCGGCTTCACCATCAACACCTTGACCATGTTCGGCATGATCCTGGCCATCGGCTTGCTGGTGGACGATGCGATCGTGGTGGTGGAAAACGTCGAGCGGGTGATGGCCGAGGAACACCTGTCGCCCAAGGAGGCGACGGTCAAGTCCATGAGCCAGATCCAGGGCGCCCTGGTGGGTATTGCCCTGGTACTGTCGGCGGTACTGCTGCCGATGGCATTCTTTGGCGGCTCCACGGGTGTGATCTATAAACAGTTCTCCATCACCATTGTGTCGGCGATGGCCCTGTCGGTGCTGGTTGCACTGATCTTCACCCCGGCCTTGTGCGCCACCATGCTCAAGCCGATCGACCCTGAGAAACACGGGCAACCCAAGCGTGGTTTCTTCGGCTGGTTCAACCGCACCTTCGACCGTGGCGTACTGAGCTACGAGCGTGGCGTGGGCAACATGATCAAGCACAAGGCGCCTTCGTTCCTGGTGTACCTGATCATCTTCGCCGGCATGATCTGGCTGTTCACCCGTATTCCGAGCGCGTTCCTGCCCGAGGAAGACCAGGGTGTGATCTTCGCCCAGGTGCAGACGCCGGTCGGTTCTTCCGCCGAGCGTACGCAAACCGTGATCGACGACATGCGTGCCTACCTGCTCAACGACAAGGAAGGCGAACCGGGTGAAGGTTCGGCCGTGAAGTCGGTGTTTACCGTCAACGGCTTCAACTTTGCCGGTCGTGGCCAAAGCTCGGGCCTGGCGTTTGTGATGCTCAAGCCATGGGACGAGCGGGATGCCTCGATGTCGGTATTCGAGGTGGCCAAGCGGGCCCAAGGTTACTTCTCCCAGACCTTCAAGGACGCCATGGTGTTCGCCATCGTGCCGCCTTCGGTACTGGAGTTGGGTAACGCAACGGGTTTCGACGTGTTCCTGCAGGATCAGGGCGGTGTTGGTCACGATGCCTTGATGAACGCCCGTAACCAGTTCCTCGGCATGGCGGCCCAAAGCAAGATTCTTGCTGGCGTGCGTCCAAACGGTGTGAACGATGAGCCGCAGTATGAGTTGACCATCGACGACGAGAAGGCCAGCGCCCAGGGCATCAGCCTGTCGAGCATCAACCAGACCCTGGCGATTGCCCTGGGTGGCAGCTACATCAACGACTTCATCGACCGTGGTCGGGTGAAGAAGGTCTATATCCAGGGCGATGCCGCTGGCCGGATGTCCCCGGAAGACCTGAACAAATGGTACGTACGCGCCGACGACGGGAAAATGGTGCCGTTATCAGCCATTGCCTCTGGCAACTGGATCTTCGGTTCGCCGAAACTGTCGCGGTACAACGGCGTAGCGGCAATGGAAGTCCTCGGGACCCCGGCGCCGGGCTACAGCACCGGTGATGCGATGGCAGAAGTCGAGCGTATCGCCAAGCAACTGCCAGCGGGTGTGGGCTATGCCTGGACCGGCCTGTCCTATGAAGAACGCTTGTCCGGCTCCCAGGCGCCTGCGCTGTACGCCCTGTCGTTGCTGGTCGTGTTCCTCTGCCTGGCAGCGCTGTACGAAAGCTGGTCGATTCCGATTGCGGTGGTGCTGGTTGTGCCGCTGGGTGTAATCGGTGCACTGATGGCTACCAGCCTGCGGGGACTGTCCAACGACGTGTTCTTCCAGGTGGGGTTGTTGGTGACCGTGGGCCTGGCCTCGAAGAACGCCATCCTGATCGTGGAGTTCGCCAAGGAGCTGCATGAACAGGGCAAGGGCATCGTCGAGGCGGCCATCGAAGCGTCCCGCATGCGTCTGCGTCCGATCATCATGACGTCCATGGCGTTCGTCCTCGGTGTACTGCCGCTGGCGATCTCCTCGGGCGCAGGTTCGGGCAGCCAACACGCAATCGGTACCGGGGTAATTGGCGGTATGATCACCGCTACCGTCCTGGCGATCTTCTGGGTGCCACTGTTCTTCGTGACCGTGTCCGCCATTGGCAGCCGGAAAAAAACTGACAAGTCCGATACACCGCAAACTCCTAAAGAGGCTGGCTAATGCGCAAGTCGCTACTTTCCCTGGCAGTCACGGCATTTGTGCTCAGTGGCTGCTCGCTGATCCCTGACTATCAGCAGCCTGAAGCGCCGGTTGCCGCCCAATTCCCGCAGGGGCCGGCGTATTCGTCGGCCCAGGCGCCGAGCCAGGCCGCGGCCGAACAGGGCTGGAAGCAGTTTTTCCACGACCCTGCCCTGCAACAGTTGATCCAGGTTGCACTGGTCAACAACCGTGACCTGCGCGTCGCCGCGCTGAACATCGACGCCTTTGCCGCGCAGTACCGCATCCAGCGTGCGGACCTGTTCCCGGCCGTCGGCGCCAATGGCAGCGGCAGCCGCCAGCGCGTTCCGGCACGGGCCTCGCAAACCGGCGAATCGAACATCACCAGCTCCTACTCGGCGACCCTCGGGATCAACGCCTACGAGCTGGACCTGTTCGGCCGGGTACGCAGCCTGAGCGAAGAAGCGTTGCAGAAATACTTCGCCACTGAAGAAGCGCGCCGCAGCACGCAGATCAGCCTGGTGGCCAGCGTGGCCAATGCCTACCTGACCTGGCAAGCGGACAAGGAACTGCTCAAGCTGACCCAGGACACCCTGGCCGCCTACGAGCAGAGCTTCAAGCTCACCTCGCGCAGCAACGAAGTCGGCGTAGCCTCGGCCCTGGACTTGAGCCAGGCGCGCACCTCGGTTGAAAGCGCCCGTGTGCAACTGGCCCGCTACACCCGCCAGGTGGCCCAGGACGAAAACAACCTGACCCTGCTGCTGGGCACCGGCCTGCCGGCGAATCTCGTTACTCAGCCGCTGTCCGACGACCTGTTGAGCGAAGTACCGGCTGGCCTGCCTTCAGACCTGCTGCAACGTCGTCCCGACATCCTGCAGGCCGAGCACAACCTCAAGGCTGCCAACGCCAATATCGGCGCGGCACGGGCTGCGTTCTTCCCGAGCATCAGCCTGACCGCCAATGCCGGTACGTTGAGCCCGGACCTCGGCGGCCTGTTCAAGGGCGGCTCGGGTACCTGGTCGTTCGCGCCACAGATCAACATCCCGATCTTCAACGCCGGTAGCCTGCGCGCAAGCCTGGACTACTCGAAGATCCAGAAAGAGATCAACGTCGCGACCTACGAGAAGTCGATCCAGACCGCATTCCAGGAAGTCTCCGACGGCCTGGCGGCACGTGCGACCTACAACCAACAGTTGCAGGCCCAGCGTGATTTCGTCTCGGCCAACCAGGACTACTACCGTCTGGCAGAGCGTCGCTACCGCATTGGTGTCGACAGCAACCTGACCTTCCTCGACGCCCAACGCCAGCTGTTCGCTGCCCAGCAAACGCTGATCACCGACCGCCTGGCCCAACTGACCAGCGAAGTGACCTTGTACAAGGCCCTCGGTGGTGGTTGGAACGAACAGACGGCGAAGAATGAGCCAGTGAAAGAAGAAGCGCCGAAACTCAAGTTGTTCTGAGCGGCGTAGCGACACACGAAGCCCACCTTTTGGTGGGCTTTTTCATGGCCGCACAGTTTTGTGCGATCACCGCCCAAAACCCGCCCTCCCCCAATTGAATCGCCCCGGCAACGCCACGCACCATGGCCCGCACCTGAAAACCACCAATAACAACAGGTCCCACGCCATGAGCACTTTGCACCCTCGCCGGCTATTGCTGGCTACCGCTGTCGCCAGCCTTGCCCTTCCCGCTGTCGCCGAAGAGCACGGATTTCTCGAAGATGCCAGCGCCAACCTCAACCTGCGCAACTTCTTCTTCAACCGCAATTTCACCAACCCGACCAAGACCCAGGGCGGTGCGCAGGAGTGGACGCAGAGTTTCATCCTCGACGCCAAGTCCGGCTTCACCCAGGGCACCGTGGGTTTTGGCGTGGACGTGCTGGGTATGTACTCGCAAAAGCTCGACGGCGGCGGCGGCTCTGGCGGCACTCAACTGCTGCCCCTGGATCACGACGGCAAACCAGCGGACAACTTCGGTCGCCTGGGGGTGGCGTTCAAGGCGCGGTTTTCCAAGACCGAGCTGAAAGTCGGCGAGTGGATGCCGGTGTTGCCGATCCTGCGTTCGGACGACGGTCGCTCCCTGCCGCAAACCCTGCGCGGCGGGCAGATCACCTCCAGAGAGATCGACGGCCTGAGCCTGTATGGCGGCCAGTTCCGCGCCAACAGCCCGCGCGATGACAGCAGCATGACCGACATGTCGATGTTCGGTAAAACTGCCTTCACCTCCGATCGCTTCAACTTCCAGGGCGCCGAATATGCATTCAACGACAAGCGCACCCAGGTCGGCGTGTGGAATGCCCAGCTCAAGGACATCTACCGCCAGCAATACCTCAACCTGACCCACAGCCAGCCCGTGGGCGACTGGACCCTGGGCGCCAACCTGGGCTTCTTCTACGGCAAGGAGGACGGCAGCGCCCGTGCCGGCAACCTGGACAACAAGACCTGGTCCGGCCTGTTCTCGGCCAAGTACGGCGGCAACACCTTCTACGTCGGCCTGCAAAAACTCAGTGGCGACAGCGCGTGGATGCGGGTCAATGGCACCAGCGGCGGCACCCTGGCCAACGACAGCTTCAATGCCAGCTATGACAACGCCGAGGAAAAATCCTGGCAGCTGCGCCATGACTACAACTTCGCCGCGCTCGGCGTGCCCGGGCTGACCCTGATGAACCGCTACATCAGCGGCAGCAACGTGCATACCGCCACCGTCAGCGACGGCAAGGAATGGGGCCGGGAAAGCGAAGTCGGCTACACCGTGCAAAGCGGCAGCCTGAAAAACCTTACCCTGCGCTGGCGCAATTCCAGCATGCGTCGGGACTACAGCAACAACGAATTTGATGAAAACCGGTTGATCGTCAGCTATCCGATAAGTCTGCTGTAAACCGGCGACAATCTTGCTGTATGGTGCGCGCCTGCCGCTGCTGATCCCACTCAGTAGCGGCCTATACCTGAGCCCGCGCACACCATGAAGCCCGCCGTCCTCGCTACCGCCCTGTTCGCCCTGGCACTTTGCCTCAGTGGCTGCATCGGCGCGCCCGTAGCGTTGACGCCACTGACCGCACAACGCCTGCAAACCCAGGCGCCGATCCGCTTTTTGCTGACCTTCGATGATGGCCCCAGTGCTTCGGGCTACGCCAACCCCAGCCGTTCGGTGATTCAGGACCTGGCCGACAACCCGGTGCAACCGGGGATCAAGGCGATCTTCTTTTTACAGACCGACGCCTGGCGCGCCGGTGGCAGCCCGCGCGGGCGCAAGACCATGGCGCGTGAGCACGCTGCCGGCCACATCCTGGCGTTTCACACTGCCACGCGCTGGCACAGCAATCACCGTCTGCTCAATGACAACGACCTGGAACAGACCCTGCGCCAGGGCGCCGCGAGCATCGCCTCGATCACCGGCGCCGCACCGAGGCTGGTACGCCCACCGTTCTGGAACTACGACCGACGGACCTTCGCCGCGTACCAGCGCCACGGCATGCACATTCTGTTGACCGATTTGAGTGCCAATGACGGCAAGATCTGGGGCTTCAATGCCAGCCCCCAGCGCCGCGCCAACCTGTTGCGGCAGCTGTCGCTGGTGCGCGAACGCATTGCCCTGGGCCAGTTGCCGACCGTCGACGGGGTGATTCCCGTGGTCGTCACCTTTCACGACATCAACCGCTATACCGCCCGGCACCTGCAGGAATACCTGCAGATCCTGATGGACAGCGCCCAGGCCAATGGCTTGAAAACTGCCGCTGAACCGTTCTACAGCGACCGCTCGGCGCTGGAACGTGGCGCCCTGGCCCGCACGGTAAAAGACCTCCACGAGGTGGTGCAGTTGCCCGGTATGTGGAATTGGGTGTGGGACGCGGACGCCCGATGAGGCGCGTGAACCCGGAATAAAACACACCTTCTCCATGAGTATCTGTCGACTATCGTGAGCCAGATACTTTAAGTCATTAAAAAAACCGGTATTACTTTCTTCAGGAACGTTTACCCAACAACCCACCACCGACTCTCAAAGTGCATACGTCCTAGCGAGAGTCTGTAATGGTTAACTTACCTGCTGCAACATATCCCAACGTCGCCCTTTCTACCCCACCCTCCGAAACTTCCGGCCAAAGAACCACTCCCGCCGTTACCGTAATTCAAAGCCCCCACATACAAGAAGCGACCACCCGCTTTACATCAAAGTCAAAACTCCTACCCGAGCAGAATTACGTCGAGAAATACCCAAACTACACAAACTCGGCGCCACTCTTTAGCGATAACAACATAAAAGTCATCCATAAGTCCTCCTGGACAATTGAAAAAGAGGATAACTATAGAAATATCAACAACGTACTTCAAATCGAAACCGGAGACAAAGCAGACACTATAAAAGTCAGCCAACCTTCAGCCAACGAAATCAACTTGCAAGTCAATGGCGCTCATTACACTTTAAAGCTCAACAACCATGAAAACTACCCTGAAGAACTGCACATAAAATCCAAAGGTGGCAATGACAAAATCAAGGTTGATCCCAGCGTCACCGTACCCATTACCATTGAAGGTGGCAGAGGTAATGACCAGATTGAGGCCCTTGGCAGTGGTTTGACTGCAGTCTATGGCGGGGCTGGAAATGATGACATCACCTTGGGCAGCGGGGCCGGTTATGCCGAAGGCAACAGTGGCGATGACAAAATGAAAGGCGGGACCGGTAAATCCGTGATGTATGGAAATGCCGGCAGAGACCAGATGTTTTCTGGCGCGGGGAGCAAAGGTACATTCAGCTACATGGATGGGGGCGCAGGCGACGACTTCATGATCAGCGAAAGCCCCTTTAACGTGATGCACGGTGGCCCCGGCCAGGACTTTATGTACGGAAGAGGCCCTACCACCTTTTATACCGGGCGGGGCCGGGACACCGTCTTTGCAAACGATGCCCGCGACAAAGTCTATGCCGATGCCGGGGATCGTGTGTGCCGGGTTCCCGGTTCTACATTAAGACAAGTCACAATAAGCGATGCCGGCAATAAGGGCTTGAATATCGAAGGCACAGATAAGTTCCGACAGCGTACAGAAGATGATCTTGAGTTTTTTAGAAACTCGCCGACTGCGCAAAAGATGCTCTCCGAGTTAGACCAGGCCGCCGAGCGCAATGGTGCTCCCGTCACGATCAAAGAAACCTTGACCCGCTCTAACTATTCGTTCGCCAACGCGTTCACAAGAGAAACCGACAAACAACTCAAGGACTATGACGATATCAGCGAGTCCGCACAGTTAGGTTTCATCCACGACAATACCAAGGGTTCCGTGGCGACCAGCGCAACGATACACATCAACCCGCGCATCATATTCACTCCCACCCTCGTACCGCCGATAGTCGACCTCTACCATGAAATGGCACATGCCTATAACGGCGCCAATGGCACTTTCTTACCGGGTACAACCACCCGACCTGATCTGGAGGTTCCAGAGCCCAACTCAGAGCGACAAGCCGTTGGCGTGGAGACCGATGCACCGGCCTTTGATTTTGACAACGACCGCGCCACTCCCCCCACGACAACCAACCCCAAGACCTTTACCGAAAATGCGCTGCGTGAAGAAATGGGCTTTCCCCTGCGCAAGTCTTACTCTCACGTTGACTGAGCAATAATCAGCCGCCCTGAGCGATGCATGAGGGGGAGGAGCCGCCCTTAACCGCGCGACTCAACCCCCAACTCATCCCATACCGACTCCGCCAGGTGGAAGGTCGCATTGGCCGCCGGGATCCCACAGTAGATCGCGCTCTGCATCAGCACTTCCTTGATCTCGGCGCGGGTCACGCCATTGCTGGCGGCGGCCCGCAGGTGCAGCTTGAGCTCTTCGTTGCGGTTCATGCCGATCAGCATCGCGATGGTGATCAGGCTGCGAGTGTGCCGGGGCAAACCCGGGCGGGTCCAGATGTCACCCCAGGCGTGGCGGGTGATCATTTCCTGGAACTCGCTGTTGAACTCGGTCAGGGCATTGAGGCTGCGATCGACATGGGCATCGCCCAGCACTTCACGACGGACCTTGAGGCCATCGGCATAACGTTGTTTCTCGTCCACAAAATTCTCCTATATTGACTGCGGGCTGCTGTGGCGAGCGGGCTTGTTGTGGCGAGCGGGCTTGTCCCGCGCTGGGCTGCGCAGCAGCCCCAACAAGATCACGATGTTTATCAGATCGTTCGAGGTGACTGATTTGGGGGCTGCTGCGCAGCCCAACGCGGGACAAGCCCGCTCGCCACAACCACAACCACAACCACAACCACAACCAAACCCAAACCCAAACCCCATCAATCAGCTAACAAAAAGGCCAGCACCCGATCGCTGAACGCAGCCCCGGCCTGTACGTTGGACAGGTGTGCCGCGTAGAACTCCGCGTACTCAGCCCCCCGTACCTGCTCCTGGATAAAGCGGCTGCCAGACGGCGGTGTCACCGCATCTTCGGTACCGGCGATCACCAGGGTCGGCACGCTGATCAACGACACTTGCTCGCGCAAATCGGCATCGCGCACCGCGCCACAGTTGGCGGCGTAACCGGCGGGATCGGTGGCGGCCAGCATGTCGGTAATCCGCTGGGCCTGCTCGGGATGGGCCTGGGCAAAGTCTGCGGTAAACCAGCGCGCAATCGACGCATCGCGCAGCGCTACCATGGCCGCCGGGCCATCGCGCAAGACCATTTCTATTCGAGGGTTCCAGATATCCGCAGTACCGATTTTCGCTGCGGTGTTGCACACCACCAGTTTGAGCAAGCGCTCGCCAGCATTGATGCCCAGCCACTGGCCAATCAGGCCGCCCATGGACAAGCCGCAGAAATGCGCGCGTTCGATGTTCAGCGCATCCAGCAGCGCCAGCACATCCCGCCCTAGCTGTTCGATGCTGTAGGGGCCTGCGGTGACCAGGGATTTGCCATGGCCACGAGTGTCCAGGCGCAGCACCCGAAAGTGCTCGGTGAACGCCGGCATTTGCGTGTCCCACATCCGTAGGTCAGTGCCCAGTGAGTTGGACAGCACCAATACCGGCGCACCTTCGGGGCCTTCCAGTTGGTAATTCAGTTCGCCATCGGCGAGTTGTACAGATCCCACAGCAGCCTCCTCAGGCAGAAAATGCAAAGTGTTCGGCCACGGCGCGGCTGACCCAGGTCTGTGCCTGGCCCAGGTAATGCGCCGGGTCCAGCAGGCGATCCAACTCCAGCGCCGACAGCTCTGCGGTGACTTGCGGCTCATCGGCCAACACCGCGCGCAAATGGCGCTGCTCGGCGACGGCGCGTTTGCAGCACTGCTCCAGTAAGTGATGGGCGGTTTCACGTCCCAGGCGCTGGGCGAGCACGATACTGACGGCTTCGGCCAGCACCAACCCCTGGGTCAGGTCGAGATTTTTGCCCATGCGTTGCGCGTCGACTTCCAGGCCTTCGCTCACCAGCAGCGCTTGGTGCAAGGCGCCGGACACCAAGCGGCAGATTTCGGGCAAGGTCTCCCACTCGGCATGCCACAGGCCCAGGCTGCGTTCGTGTTCCTGGGGCATGGCGCTGAACATCGTCGATACCAGGCCAGGCACACGGGTGGCCGCACTGATCAGTACAGCGGCGCCCACCGGGTTGCGTTTGTGCGGCATGGTCGAGGAACCGCCCTTGCCCGGTGCCGACGGCTCGAACACTTCCGCCGCTTCGGTCTGCATCAACAGGCTGATATCCCGACCGAGCTTGCCGAGGCTGCCGGCGATCAGGCCAAGGACGCTGGCAAACTCCACCAACCGATCACGCTGGGTGTGCCAGGGTTGTTCCGGCAGCGTCAGTTGCAACTCCGCCGCCAGGGCTTGCGCCACCGGCATCGCCTGTTCGCCCAACGCCGCCAAGGTACCGGACGCCCCGCCGAATTGCAGGACCAGCAGGCGTGGCTTCAACTCCAGCAGCCGTTGGCGACTGCGCGTCACCGCCCCCAGCCAACCGGCGATTTTCATCCCCAGGGTGACCGGCGTGGCGTGCTGTAACCAGGTACGCCCGGCCAATGGCACGTCGGCATAGCGCTGCGCCTGGGCGGCGAGCACCGCGCCCAGCCGGGCCAGGTCTGCCTCGATCAGCACCAGCGCCTGGCGCAGTTGCAGTACCAGGCCGGTGTCCATCACATCCTGGCTGGTGGCGCCCAGATGCACATAACGCTCGGCGCCGGCGTCTTCACTGGCAATCAACTTGCCCAGGGCCTTGACCAACGGAATCGCCGAATTGCCCGCCGTGGCAATCGCTACGCCGAGGGCATCCACGTCGTACAACGAGGCCAGGCAGGCCTGGGCAATCGGTGCCACGGCGGCCGGCGGGATCAACCCGACCCGGGCCTGCGCCCGGGCCAATCCGGCTTCAAAATCCAGCATGCCCTGCAAGCGTCCCTGGTCACAGAACACCTCGGCCATGCTATCGGCGGTGAAGTAAGCGTCGAACAATTGGTTGCTCGTGCGCAGTGTCATAACTCATCCCTTACAGATCGTGGTGCAAGTACTCAGCCTGTTTCGGCAGGCGCAGGCTGAACAGGAACGCAATGGCCATCATGCCGGTCACGTACCAGTAGAAGGTGTTTTCCAGGCCGATGGACTTCAGGCCCAGGGCCACGTATTCGGCCGAACCACCGAAGATCGCATTGGCCACCGCATAGGCCAGGCCTACACCAAGGGCGCGTACTTGTGGCGGGAACATTTCCGCTTTTACCAGGCCGCTGATGGAGGTGTAGAAACTCACAATCGCCAGCGCCAGAGTAATCAGTACAAAGGCCAGGAACGGGCTGGTCACGGTTTTCAGGGTCAGCAGGATCGGCACCGTGCACAGGGTGCCGAGGGCGCCGAACCAGAGCATCGAGTTACGGCGGCCGATCTTGTCCGAGAGCATGCCGAACAGCGGCTGCATGCACATGTAGAGGAACAGCGCGCCGGTCATGATGTAGCTGGCGGTCTTGGCGTGCATGCCGGCGGTGTTCACCAGGTACTTCTGCATGTAGGTGGTGAAGGTGTAGAAAATCAGCGAGCCGCCAGCGGTGTAGCCCAGCACGGTGATAAACGCGGCCTTGTGATCACGGAACAGCGCGGCAATGCTGCCGGCGTCCTTGTTGTCACGCATTTCCTTGCTGGTGGTTTCTTTCAGGGAGCGGCGCAGCAACAGCGAAATCACCGCCGCCACCGCACCGATCACAAACGGAATGCGCCAGCCCCAGGCCCGCAGTTCGTCTTCGGTGAGCAGTTGTTGCAGGATCACCACCACCGACACCGCCAGCAGTTGCCCGCCGATCAATGTCACGTATTGGAACGACGCGAAGAAGCCGCGCTGGCCCTTGAGTGCAACTTCACTCATGTAGGTTGCCGTGGTGCCGTACTCGCCGCCCACCGACAGGCCCTGGAACAAGCGCGCCATCAACAGCAGCGCCGGCGCCCAGGCGCCGATGTCTTTATAGGTGGGCAGAAAAGCGATGACCAGCGAGCCGGCACACATCATCAGCACCGAGATCATCATGGAGTTCTTGCGCCCGTGCTTGTCGGCGACCCGGCCAAACAGCCAGCCACCGATGGGGCGCATCAGAAAGCCTGCGGCGAACACGCCCGCGGTGTTGAGCAGTTGCACCGTGGGGTCGTCGGAGGGGAAAAACGCCGGGGCAAAATAGATGGCGCAGAAGGCGTACACGTAGAAGTCGAACCATTCGACCAGGTTGCCGGAAGAGGCCCCGACAATCGCAAAAATCCTTTTGCTGCGTTCTTCTCCGGTGTAGTGACTGGTATTCGTTGTCATGTTGTTTTCACTCGAGGGGAACGGGTTAGAGTCTAGACATACTTTGCAACAACCTCGTTCCGCAAGCAGACCTTTGGATTGTGGGCGCCTGTACCGACCTCATCGCAGGCAAGCCAGCTCCCACAGGTGATCGCATTCCAATGTGGGAGCGGGCTTGCCCGCGATGGGGCCCTTCCGACTACTCAGTAATCGAAAAACACCGTTTCTTCATCTGTCCCCTGCAGCACCACATTCCACTGATAAACCCCCGCCGCATCCGCCTTGGCCACCAAAGTCCGCCGCCGCTCTGCCGGCACACACGCCAGCAGCGGGTCATCGCCATTGGCCGCCTCGCCATCGAAATAAATCCGCGTCAGCAAGTGCTTCACCAACCCACGGGCAAACACCAGCACCACCAGATGCGGCGCCTGGGTCGTGCCCTTGAGGCCCGGCACGCTGCCGGGCTTGATGGTGCTGAAACGGAAACGCCCTTCACCATCCACCGGGACCCGGCCAAACCCTTCGAAGTTGGGGTCCAGGGCTTTGTCCTGGTCATCCTCGGGGTGGTCATATTTGCCGGCGGCGTTGGCCTGCCAGACTTCCAGCATGGCGTCGTTGACCACATCGCCATTGCCATCCACCACTTGCCCGGTGATCGCCACGCGCTCGCCGAGGGTACCGGCGTTGGCCAGGTCTTCGCGGTTCAGCCAGGTCAGGCCGATGTGATAGTACGGCCCGACGGTGTGGGACGTGGTTGCGTTAAGGGTCATGTCATTTCTCCATCGGCGTGGCGTCACGGCCGCGCAGGACGATGTCCCAGCGGTAGCCGAGGGCGTAGTGCGGCACGGTCTTTTCCAGGTCGAAACTGGCGATCAGGCGTTCCTTGGCCGAAGTGTCGGGCACGCAGTTGTAGATCGGGTCATAGGCCAGCAGCGGGTCGCCAGGGAAGTACATTTGGGTCACCAAGCGCGTCAGCACGCTGGGGCCGAACAGCGAAAAGTGAATGTGCGCCGGACGCCAGGCGTTGTGATGGTTGCCCCACGGATAGGCCCCAGGCTTGATGGTCTGGAACTGGTACCAGCCATCGGCATCGGTAACGGTGCGACCGGTGCCGGTGAAGTTCGGATCCAGGGGCGCATCGTGCAAGTCGCGCTTGTGGTTGTAGCGACCGGCAGCGTTGGCCTGCCAGATCTCGACCAGGATGCCCGGCACAGGCAGGCCGTTTTCATCCAGGACCCGACCGTGAATGATGATGCGCTCGCCTTGGGGTTCGCCATCGTGCTGGGCAGTCAGGTCATTGTCGTGCTCGGCAATGCGTTCGGCGCCGATGGTCGGGCCGGTGATTTCCGATAGCGAATGGGGCAGAAACACCAACGGCTTGGACGGCGAACGCAGGTTCGTCGATTGGTACGCCGGGTGCAGGTAATCAGGCTGAGTACCCGCTTGCGGGCGCCGGTATCCGGGCTTGTCACTCATGGAGTCATCCTCTTTATTCTTGTCAGTCTCAAACGCGTTCAATCGCCAGGGCCAGGCCTTGGCCGACGCCAACACACATGGTCGCCAGGCCTTTGCTGCCGCCGGTTTTTTCCAGTTGATGCAGCGCGGTCAACACCAGGCGCGCACCGCTCATGCCCAGCGGATGGCCCAAGGCAATTGCGCCACCGTTGGGATTGACCTGGGTTGCGTCGTCCGCCAGGCCCAACTCGCGCAGCACCGCCAGGCCTTGGCTGGCAAAGGCTTCGTTGAGTTCGATCACATCAAAGTCGCTGACGGCCAGGCCCAGGCGCTCAACCAGTTTGCGCACCGCAGGCACCGGGCCGATGCCCATCACACGAGGCTCGACCCCGGCGCTGGCCATGCCCAGCACGCGGGCGCGGGCAGTCAGGCCGTGCTTTTTCACGGCTTCGGCGCTGGCCAGGATCAAGGCGGCAGCGCCATCGTTGACGCCGGAGGCGTTGCCGGCGGTGACGGTCTTGTCCGGACCATTGACGGGCTTGAGCTTGGCCAGGGCCTCGAGGCTGGAGTCGGCGCGTGGATGCTCGTCGTGCTCCACCAGGGTCTCGCCTTTTTTGTGGGCGACCCGCACCGGCACGATTTCTTCAGCGAAGAACCCGGCAGCCTGGGCAGCGGCCGTGCGTTGCTGGCTGCGCAAGGCGAAGGCGTCCTGGTCGGCGCGCGAGACTTTATAGTCGTCCGCCACGTTGTCAGCGGTCTGCGGCATGGCATCGACGCCGTACTGGGCCTTCATCAACGGGTTGATAAAACGCCAGCCGATGGTGGTGTCTTCCAGCTTCATGTTGCGCGAGAACGCGGCATCGGCCTTGCCCATCACGAACGGCGCACGGGACATCGACTCGACGCCACCGGCAATCGCCAGCTCCATTTCGCCACTGGCGATGGCGCGGAACGCGGTGCCGATGGCGTCCATGCCCGAGGCACACAAACGGTTGAGGGTCACGCCAGGGATGCTCGATGGCAAGCCGGCCAGCAGCGAAGCCATGCGGGCCACGTTGCGGTTGTCTTCGCCAGCCTGGTTGGCGCAGCCGAGGAACACTTCGTCGACCGCGGTCCAGTCCACCGACGGGTTGCGCGCCATCAGTGCCTTGATCGGCAAGGCCGCCAGGTCATCGGCGCGCACCGTGGACAGGCCACCGCCGAAGCGGCCGATGGGGGTGCGGATCGCATCACAGATAAACACGTCGCGCATCAGGCTTCTCCTGGGGTTTGGCCATGGGCGGCGGCGGTACGGGCTTCAAGGTCGCGCAAGGCGTTCAGTTCGATGTCGGTGGGCTCGGCGCTGGTGCCGAGTTGATCGGCAAAGCGCACCGCCCAGCCGGTGGCGGCGATCACTTGCTCGCGGGTCACGCCTGGGTGCAAAGCCGTGACCACAAATTCGTGGGTGCCCTCTTCCGGTTCCATGATGCACAGGTCGGTAATAATCCCTACCGGGCCTGCGCCTGGCAGGCCGAGGCGCTTGCGCGAATCGCCGCCTTCGCCATGGCCGACCGAGGTAATGAAGTCCAGTTTGTCGACAAACGAACGGGACGACTGCTTGAGGATGATCAGCACGCTCTTGGCGGAACCGGCGATTTCCGGCGCGCCACCGGCGCCCGGCAGGCGCACCTTGGGCTGATGATAGTCACCGACCACGGTGGTGTTGATATTGCCGAAACGGTCGACCTGGGCCGCGCCTAGAAAGCCGACGTCAATGCGCCCGCCCTGCAGCCAGTAGCGAAAAATCTCACCGGTGGGGACTACGGTATCGGCGGTTTCCGCCAGTTCGCCGTCACCAATGGACAGCGGCAGTACCGAGGGTTTGGCGCCAATCGGGCCGGACTCGTAGATCAACACCACATCAGGCGAAGACGTCAGGCGCGCCAGGTTGGCGGCCTTGGACGGCAGGCCAATACCGACGAAGCATACCGAGCCGTTTTTAAGGCGACGCGCAGCGGCGACGGTCATCATTTCATTGGTCGAGTAAGTCATTACTTGGCCTCCTGGGCGGCAGCCAGCTTGGCCTGGAATTGACTGAAGTCGGCGGTGCCATGGATGTATTCATCGATCCAGGCGGTAAACGTCCCACGATCCCGAGCGATCGGGTCCCAGGCTTGATAGAAGCGATTGTCGCGCTCGGTGTAACCGTGGGCGTAGGACGGATGCGCGCCACCCGGCACATGGCACACGGCGGTCAGGGCCCAGGTCGGCAGCACGCAGGCGTTCATCGGCGCGTTGAGGTCATCGACGATCTCTTCGACAGTGACGATGCAACGCTTGGCCGCCAATGCCGCCTCTTTCTGCACCCCAAGGATCCCCCACAACAACACGTTGCCCTTGCGATCGGCCTTTTGCGCATGGATCACGGTGATGTCCGGGCGCACCGACGGCACCGCCGCCAGCACTTCGCCAGTGAAGGGGCAGGTCACGGTCTTGATCAATGGGTTGACCTTGGGCAGGTCGGAACCGGCATACGCCCGCAACACTGCGAACGGCAAGCCGGAAGCGCCGGCCACGTAGGCGTTGGCCAGGTCCGCATGGCTGTGTTCTTCGATCTCCAACGGTTGCGGCCATTGCTTCTCGACCGCGTCCCGCAAGCGATGCAGGGAACCCACGCCAGGGTTGCCGCCCCACGAGAAAATCAACTTGCGCGCACAGCCGGCACCGATCAGTTGGTCGTAGATCAGGTCGGGCGTCATGCGTACCAGCGTCAGGTCTTTCTTGCCCTGACGAATGATTTCATGACCTGCCGCTGTAGGGATCAGGTGGGTAAAGCCTTCGAGCGCGACGGTATCACCGTCATTGACGAACTGCTTTACCGCATCAGCCAGCGAAAGGATTTCAGCCATGGGGTTGGGCTCCCGATGTAGGTCGAAAAAGGCGCTGGAGGCAGCGCCGAAGTGCTTGAAGAGTAAGCCGGGGTCTGGAGCCAAACAATCCGATAATCGACTATCCGTTCGATAATCGAACAGATTGTTGCTTGGCTAACATTCCGCCAAACACCCCTGAATTCAATGTGAGCACCGTCCATGTGGGAGCGGGCTTGCTCGCGAAGGCGGTGGCTCAGGACAAAATGTATTGACTGACACGCCGCCTTCGCGAGCAAGCCCGCTCCCACACTTTTGAAGCGTGCCGGCTTTAAGTCTCAGGTGGCATCCGCATGACTAACCAGGCCTTTGATCAACACCGCAGTGGTGGCCAATGCAGCCGGAATCACCAACGCCGTCAGCACCTGCTCGAAGTTCCAGCCCAGCCCCAGCAAGGTGGCGCCCATCCATGCGCCGAGGATCGCGCCAAAACGCCCAATCCCCAGCATCCACGAGACACCCGTGGCGCGCCCCTGGGTCGGGTAGAACCGCGCGGCCAGCGAAGGCATGGCCGATTGCGCACCGTTGACACACATCCCGGCGATCAACACCAGGGTGGCCAAAAGGGTGATATTGCCCAGGCTTTGGCCCACGGCGTAGGCAAACACCCCAGCCAGCAGGTAGAAAGTACCGATGACCTTGTGCGGATTGAACCGGTCCATGGCCCAGCCCACGCCCACGGCGCTGAGCACGCCACCAAACTGGAACAACGCGCCGATGAACGCCGCCTGTTCCATGCTGGCACCGCTGTCACGCATCAGGGTCGGCAACCAACTGGTCAGCAGGTACACAATCACCAGGCCCATGAAGTACGTGAGCCACAGCAACAAGGTGCCGGTGCTGTAAGTGCCGGAGAAGATCACCGCGAACACATTGCGCGCCTTGACGGTTTTCTGTTCCGGGACACTGAAGCTGGCGGCCTGGGCGACGGTGGCCGGGTCGATGGGTGCCAGGGCCTTGCGCACTTTGTCGGTGCCGCGATTGCGCACCACAAGGTAGCGCGCCGACTCCGGCAGCCACAGCAGCAGCACCCCCACCAGGATCAGGGGCAGGATGCCGCCGATCAGCAGCAAGCTGTGCCAGCCGAACAGCGGTATGAGCTTGGCCGAGATAAACCCGCCACCGGCCATGCCCAGGTTGAAACCACAGAACATGCTGGTCACCAACAACGACTTGTGGCGCTCCGGGGTGTATTCAGACAGCAATGTCGTGGCGTTCGGCATTCCGGCGCCCAGGCCCAGGCCGGTCAGGAACCGCAACACCAGTAGCTGATCAACGTTGGTGCTGTAGGCCGAGGCCAGGCTGAAGGCGCCGAACACCAGCACGGCCCCCACCAGCACCACCTTGCGCCCGAACCGGTCGGCCAAGGGCCCCGAGCCCAAGGCGCCAAACACCATGCCGATCAACGCCGCACTCATCACCGGGCCGAGGCTGGCGCGGTCGATCCCCCAATCCTGGGACAGCGCCGGCGCAATGAAGCCCATGGCCGCAGTATCCAGGCCATCGAGAAAGACAATCAGGAAACACAGGATCACCACCCGCCATTGATAGCGGGACAAAGGTTGCGCGTTGATAAAGGACTGCACGTCCAGACATGTACCAACAGAAGGCGAAGGCTGATTCATTGTTTTTATTTCCACACCGATGGCGGGCGGACGACGGTGAGTCGTCATTATTATTGGAGCGAAATCAGACCTGCGGCGTACGCCGTCGCGGTCAATCACGCTGCCGCGACATTAATAAGCCAGGGGAAACACCGTCAATTCATCAAACCGGGATCTGTGCGGTCACCGAACAGCTTAAGCAAACAACTGGGTACTCAGCTCCTGGCTGGCGCTAAGCATGCTCGGCAGGAAGCGTTGCTCCAGCTCGCTACGGCTGACCCGGCCGGCGTGGGTGCTGACGTTCAGCGCAGCCAGCACCTGGCCAGACGCGTCATACACCGGCACGGCAATGGAGCGCAGGCCCTGCTCCAGTTCCTGGTCAACGATGCACCAACCCTGTTGCCGCACTTGTTGCAGGCATTCCAGCAACGCTTCGGGCGTGGTCAGGGTGCGGCTGGTCTTGGTTTGCAGGTCGGCATGATCGAGGTAGTCCTGCAGCGACGCATCATCCAGGGCGGCCAGCAAGATCCGTCCCATGGACGTGCAATAGGCCGGCAGCCGGCCACCGACCGACAGATCCACCGAGATCAGGCGCTGAGTCGTGGCGGAGCGGGCGATATAGAGGATGTCGTCACCTTCCAGGGTCGCCATGTTGCAGGCTTCGTGAAGCTGCTCGCTCATGCGGTCCAGGTAGGGCTGGGCAGAAACCGCCAGGGGTGTGGACGACAGGTAGGCATGCCCCAGGGTCAGGACCTTGGGCAACAGCGAGTAGGTGCGCCCGTCCGTGGTGGCGTAGCCGAGTTTGATCAAGGTATGCAGGCAACGCCTGACGGCAGCGCGGGGGATTTCTGTGCGATGGCTGATCTGCGCGATGGTCAGGTGGCGCTTGCGCTCCTGGAACGCCTGCACCACGGCCAGCCCGCGTGCCAGGGAGGTCATGAAATCCGGGTCGCCGGTAAACGCCTGGATGCGTTTGGCCGGTGACGCAACGATCGGCGGCGCCACTGAGGCAAAGGAGTTGCGCAATTGATCGTTCATTTCAGGTCCTTTCTCTTATTTTCAAGCGCCATTACAAGCCGCCGCGCGGCAGATGTACAAGGCAGGGGCGCCAAGATTGGGCGATTATCGGACGATCATTCGATAATCGCAATTTGTTGGCTACCTGGATCAGGCGCAGCAGTGTTGACTTAATTAATGCCAATTTTACTTTCAACTGTCACATGCCGGTTATTAAGCAAGTGGCGCCAACTTCTCGACACTATTGAACTACCCTCTCACCAGGCCAAGTTGACGCTTTTTAACTTGTTGACGATAGTCTTATTCAAATGCGCCGCTATAATGCACTCTGCGACAATGTGAAGTGGGCCTGCCGCGCGATTTTTGATCCCGCTGAACCCAGCCCTTGCCTTATCCAGGCCTTGGCCGCATGTACCCAGCCTGAAAAAGAAAACTGTTGCTACGACAGTTGTACTTCCCCGGTGCCGTGGCCGCGCGCAATTCAGAAGTGGTGAGTCGTATGCCTCTTCGTGATATCGCGCTTCACCGGAATCAAACTCAACTCAATTAGGTAGCAATGTGACGAAAGACGAACTGCGCGCGGAACTTGAGCGCCAGGAGCAACGTTACAAGGATGTTTACGGCGGGGAAGTCACCACCTACGCCGCCCAACCGGAGCCGGAACGCAAACCATGGCGCAAACGAGCCAGCCTGCTCGACCAGGCGTTTGCCCAGGAAATCCAAAAGATCGAAAAGGACCTCAAGGCCGAAGAGCCATAAGCTCTGCTGGACTGAGCCCCCTGGCCAGTCACCGCCCTGCCAGCACCTTCTGGCAGGGGCGCCTTGGGTATGCCCTCCAATCGTCAGTTTCGGCGCCATTACGAAATTTCATACAGCCGTTTCAGCCGCCTTACCTTAATTGTCGCACCCCGCTCCGCACCCTCTATTCTTTACAAATCAATGAGTTGCCAAACCACCGAAATATCTGGTAGCCGCACCCCTCCTCCCAACTAATTCGTTGAAGAATGTTACCGGCGAGCAGCTAGTGCATCGATTACTGAGGTTTTCTGGCATAATCGCGCCCCCTTACGACCGGGTCATAAAACCTTCATGATCGATTTATTCAGCGGACTGGATGCCTGGGTTCTTGTGAGCCTGTTGCTCGCCCTCGCCTTTGTCCTCGCCTTCGAGTTCATCAATGGCTTTCATGACACCGCTAACGCGGTGGCCACAGTCATCTATACCAAAGCGATGCCGCCGCACCTGGCCGTATTCTTTTCCGGGGTGTTCAACTTCCTCGGCGTGTTGCTCGGCGGGGTAGGCGTTGCCTATGCCATCGTGCACTTGCTGCCGGTGGAGTTGCTGATCAATGTGAACACCGGACATGGCCTGGCCATGGTGTTCTCATTGTTGGCCGCCGCCATCACGTGGAATCTCGGCACCTGGTATTTCGGGATCCCGGCATCCAGCTCCCACACGCTGATCGGTTCGATCCTCGGTGTCGGCCTGGCCAATGCCCTGATCAACGATATTCCGCTGGCGGACGGGGTCAACTGGCAGAAGGCTATTGATATCGGCGCCTCCCTGGTGTTCTCGCCCATGGCCGGCTTCCTGGTCGCAGCCCTGGTGTTGATTGGTCTTAAATGGTGGCGTCCGCTGTCCAAGATGCACAAGACACCGGACCAGCGCCGCAAGCTCGACGACAAGAAACACCCGCCGTTCTGGAACCGCCTGGTACTGGTGATTTCGGCGATGGCCGTGAGTTTCGTGCATGGTTCCAACGACGGTCAGAAAGGTATCGGCCTGATCATGCTGGTGCTGATTGGTATCGTGCCCGCGCAGTTCGTACTCGATCTGGGCAGCACCACTTACCAGATCGAGCGAACCCGCGACGCCACCCTGCACCTCAACCAGTTCTACCAGCGCAACCACGAAACCCTCGGCGAATTCCTTGCCCTGGGCAAAAGTGTCAGAGACGACCTGCCAGGCAAGTTCCGTTGCAATCCGCAACAGACCGAACCCACCATCAACGCCCTCCTCGGCACATTGAAGGGTGTCTCTGACTACCACTCGTTGACCTCCGACCAGCGCATTGAAGTCCGTCGCTACTTGCTGTGCCTGGACGATACCGCGAAGAAAGTCGGCAAGCTGCCAGGCCTTGATTCCCGCGAGAAGTCGGACCTGGAAAAACTGCGTAAAGACCTGACCGCTACCACCGAATACGCCCCGTTCTGGGTGATCCTCGCCGTGGCCCTGGCCCTTGGCCTGGGCACCATGGTGGGCTGGAAGCGTGTGGTACTGACCATCGGTGAGAAGATCGGCAAGCAGGGCATGACCTATGCCCAGGGCATGTCGGCGCAGATCACCACCGCCACCATGATTGGCTTTGCCAACATCTTCGCCCTGCCGGTCTCCACCACCCACGTGCTGTCTTCGGGCGTGGCCGGGACCATGGTCGCGAACAAGAGCGGCCTGCAAGGCGGCACCGTGAAGACCATCCTGATGGCCTGGGTGCTGACCCTTCCGGCCACGGTGAGCCTGTCGGCCGGGTTGTTCTGGCTGGCATCCAAGGCGCTGGGCAGTTAACAGCCCGCGCAACTGAAAAAGGCGTGACCCTCGCGGGTCACGCCTTTTTTTGTCCTTGCAGGAGCCGGCTTGCCGGCGAAAAACTGGAGAGCAGCACGGGGCACCAGGCCCACCGCGTTATCGTTGGTGATTTTCGCCGGCAAGCCGGCTCCTACAAGAACTGCGTCAAAATCCGGGCAAAAAAAAGGGCGACCGAAGTCACCCAAAATGCCTTGCGTGCTCATGTAACCCGGAAAAACCTATGGTTTTTTACGCTTATTCGCGTCTTTCCAGATAAAAAAACCAAACCCTACAAAAAACAGCACCATGAGGCCGACAGTCAGCACCCCGGCGAAAACCACATTATCGAAAAACATGACCGGCCTCCTGCTCTTGCCCTGTTGCGATGGGGCTAAGTTAACCAAGAAGGCGGGAGGAGAAATTGACGGGGATCAATGTCGCCCGCAACGGGGCGTAAAGAAGGGAAATAACTGACCTGAATCAACAGATTCAGAGCATTTCAGCGTTTTTTCGGTTTGCTTTTCGACTTTTTCTTCGTCTTGCCCAACGGCATGGCCTGCTCGAATGCCTGGCGCACGTCATTCAGGCGCTTGTCGTTGAGGTCATGTACCCGTTTGGCCCGTTCGGCATTCAGGTCGATCAGCTTGTCGTCACTCATGGCATGGCTTACGTGGTGGCTGGAGTGACTCAATAATGCGTCCTGGCCCGCCCGGGGGTCAAACCTCGACATCCACCCACAAACCCTGGCGGGGCGCGTCTTCGATCAGCGGCGCGACTGGCACGGTGTTATCAGCATTGAGCTCATCACCAGGAATGGCCAGGTGCTGCTCGGGATCCTCGTCGGCTTCGCGCCGGCGTTTCTGCTGTTCCTGCTGGCGCCGCTGTTCTTCGCGCAGCATCAGCGTCGATTGTTCGGCGTCGCGGTGCTTGAGGTCGATGGTGCTTTCGTTGGAACTCGGCTGCGCGGGGACCACCGGTGGAATATCGGGCTTTGGGCGCACGGGGTCGAGTTGCGACGTGACCGGCACAACACTCAAGGGCAAGATCGGTGGCAGCATAATTATTAGTCTCCTGTCAGCAGGCTGTCGGCTGGCGCACCAGCGACTTGAGCCCAGGCTCGCCAACTTGTGACCCAGTCGTCAGTCACCCGTGCCCTGCCACCCGTCGAATCGCCCTCTTTCATCCCTGCAAGCGGAGTAGTTTTTGTCAGAGTCCTTTGGCTGGGGCCCTTGTTCCGTTAGAATAGTCGGCTTTTTCACGGCGGGAGTCAGGCAGCATGGCGCAGCAGTATCAACCGGGGCAACGCTGGATTAGTGACAGCGAAGCAGAGCTGGGGTTAGGCACCGTTCTGGCACAGGACGGCCGCTTGTTGACCGTGCTCTATCCGGCCACTGGCGACACCCGCCAGTATGCGCTACGGAATGCGCCCCTCACTCGCGTGAGGTTTTCGCCGGGTGACACCATCACCCACTTCGAAGGCTGGAAAATGACCGTGCGCGAGGTCGACGATGTCGATGGCCTGCTGGTCTACCACGGTCTCAATGGGCAGAACGAGCAGGTCACCCTGCCGGAAACCCAACTGTCGAACTTCATCCAGTTCCGCCTCGCCAGCGACCGTCTGTTCGCCGGGCAGATCGACCCGCTTGCCTGGTTCTCCCTGCGTTACCACACCCTGGAACACACCAGCCGCCAATTGCAGTCCTCGCTCTGGGGCCTGGGTGGCGTACGTGCGCAGCCGATTGCACACCAATTGC
The DNA here is from genome assembly GCF_007858275.1 of Pseudomonas proteolytica. Taxonomy (GTDB): domain Bacteria; phylum Pseudomonadota; class Gammaproteobacteria; order Pseudomonadales; family Pseudomonadaceae; genus Aquipseudomonas; species Aquipseudomonas proteolytica. The sequence goes on along the minus strand of NZ_VFEV01000031.1, from coordinate 22,645 downwards.
ACATTGCCCGTGAAGTGGCCGACCGTATCGCACCACGGGTCCTGCTGGCCGACGAAGTAGGCCTGGGCAAGACCATCGAAGCCGGCCTGGTGATCCATCGCCAGTTGCTGTCCGGCCGCGCCAATCGCGTGTTGATCCTGGTCCCGGAAAACCTGCAGCACCAATGGCTGGTAGAAATGCGCCGGCGCTTCAACCTGCAGGTTGCGCTGTTCGACGAAGAACGTTTTATCGAAAGCGATGCCAGCAACCCGTTCGAAGACACCCAGCTCGCGCTGGTGGCCCTGGAATGGCTGGTGGATGACGAGAAAGCCCAGGACGCGCTGTTCGCCGCCGGCTGGGACTTGATGGTGGTCGACGAAGCGCACCACCTGGTCTGGCATGAAGAGAAAGCCAGCGCCGAATACCAGCTGGTCGAGCAGTTGGCCGAGACCATTCCCGGCGTGCTGCTGCTGACCGCAACCCCTGAACAACTGGGCCAGGACAGCCACTTCGCGCGTCTGCGCCTGCTGGATCCGAACCGTTTCCACGACGTCAAAGCCTTCCGCGCCGAGAGCGAGAACTATCGCCCAGTGGCCGAAGCCGTCCAGGAATTGATGGACAAGGGCCGTCTTTCACCGGCTGCGCACAAGACTATCCAGGGCTTCCTTGGCAACGAAGGTGAAGCCCTGCTGGCCGCCGTCAACGATGGCGACACCGAAGCCAGCGCGCGCCTGGTGCGTGAACTGCTGGACCGCCACGGCACCGGCCGCGTGCTGTTCCGAAACACCCGCGCCGCGGTGCAAGGCTTCCCCGAGCGCAAGCTGCACGCCTACCCGCTGCCGTGCCCGGACGAGTACCTGGAACTGCCGCTGGGCGAGCATGCCGAGTTGTATCCCGAAGTCAGCTTCCAGTCGCAGCCAGATATTGAAGAAGAAAACCGCTGGTGGCGCTTCGACCCGCGCGTCGAGTGGCTGATCGACCAGTTGAAGATGCTCAAGCGCACCAAGGTCCTGGTGATCTGCGCCCATGCCGAAACCGCCATGGACCTGGAAGACGCCCTGCGCGTGCGCTCCGGCATCCCGGCCACGGTATTCCACGAGGGCATGAACATCCTCGAACGGGACCGTGCCGCCGCCTACTTCGCTGATGAAGAGTTCGGCGCCCAGGTGCTGATCTGTTCGGAAATCGGCAGTGAAGGCCGCAACTTCCAGTTCGCCCACCATCTGGTGCTGTTCGATCTGCCGTCGCACCCGGACTTGCTGGAGCAACGCATTGGGCGCCTGGACCGGATCGGCCAGAAGCATGTGATCGAATTGCACGTGCCGTACCTGGAAACCAGTCCGCAAGAGCGGCTGTTCCAGTGGTACCACGAAGCGCTGAATGCCTTCCTTAATACCTGCCCGACCGGCAACGCCTTGCAGCACCAGTTCGGCCCGCGCCTGCTGCCGCTGTTGGAAAACGCCGACGACGGCGAATGGCAAGGCCTGATCGACCAAGCCCGCGCCGAGCGCGAGCGCCTGGAAGCCGAGTTGCACACCGGCCGCGACCGCCTGCTGGAGCTCAACTCCGGCGGTGCTGGCGAAGGTGATGCGCTGGTCGAAGACATCCTGGAGCAAGACGATCAGTTCACCCTGCCGATCTACATGGAAACCCTGTTCGATGCATTTGGCATCGACAGCGAAGACCATTCGGAAAACGCGCTGATCCTCAAACCCAGCGAAAAAATGCTCGACGCCAGCTTCCCCCTCGGCGACGACGAAGGCGTGACCATCACTTACGACCGCAACCAGGCGCTGTCTCGCGAAGACATGCAGTTCATCACCTGGGAGCACCCGATGGTCCAGGGCGGCATGGACCTGGTGCTGTCCGGTTCCATGGGCAACACCGCCGTGGCGCTGATCAAGAACAAGGCGCTCAAGCCGGGCACCGTGTTACTGGAACTGCTCTACGTCAGTGAGGTGGTGGCGCCGCGTTCGCTGCAACTGGGTCGCTACCTGCCGCCAGCGGCACTGCGTTGCCTGTTGGATGCCAATGGCAATGACTTGTCGGGCCGTGTGTCATTCACCACCCTGAACGACCAGTTGGAAAGCGTGCCACGGGCCAGCGCCAACAAGTTCGTGCAGGCCCAGCGTGACCAGCTGACGCCACGGATCAACGCCGGCGAAGAGAAAATCGCCCCGCGCCACGCCGAACGTGTGGCCGAGGCACAACGTCGCCTGGCAGCAGACACCGACGAAGAGCTGGCGCGCCTGACAGCCCTGCAAGCGGTCAACCCAACCGTGCGCGACAGCGAACTGGTTGCCCTGCGCCAACAACGCGAGCAAGGCCTGGCCATGCTCGACAAGGCAGCATTGCGGTTGGAAGCGATTCGGGTGTTGGTAGCGGGTTGATCCGCGCCCTGCCCTGTCAAACAAGAAGGCCCGCGCAATGCGGGCCTTTTTTATGGGGTCTTGAGGGCCTCATCGCAGGCAAGCCAGCTCCCACAGTTGACCGGTGTTCCAGTTGGCAACTCGGTTAACTGTGGGAGCTGGCTTGCCTGCGATGGCATCACCTCGATCTCAAGCAGGAACCGCCGGACCAGGCACCTCCACCACCCCCAACCCATCCTTCATCCGCTTGGCATCGCGCACAAAACACCGCGAAGCCTGGAACAGAAACAGCATGGTCAGGAACAACGCCACCGGGATCAGGTACATGGCGTCATGCAGGCCCACGGCCTTGAACGCTTCGGTCATTTGTTCGGCACCCGCCGCATACATCGCCGCATGGGCAAAGTGATCAGACAATGCGCCCACCACCACTGGCCCCATACCACCACCCAGCAGATACAGGCCGGCAAAGAACAGTGCCATGGCCGTAGCCCGCAGGCGTGGCTCCACCACGTCCTGAATCGCCGTGTACACACAGGTATAGAAGTTATAGGCAAACAGCCAGCCCACACTGAACACCGCGACAAACACCCCAATCTCGATGCGCCCCGCATGCAGGGCCCAGGCCGTGCAGACCGTGGAAATAATCAGGCTGAACGCGGCAAACAGCAGGCGGCCGTTGGGGATACGTTGGTGAATCTTGTCGGCCACCAGCCCACCCAGGGTCAGGCCGAACAAGCCCGTCACACCGACAATCACCCCGGTTGCTACCGCTGCTTCTTGCAGCGGCATCAGGAAGTAGCGTTGCAGCATCGGCACCAGGAACGAGTTGCAGGCATAGGTGGCAAAGTTGAAGCACAGCCCGGCCAGCACCAACCAAAGGAAGGTCGGGACCGCCAGCACGCGACGAATCGGCCGGTCGACTTTCTCTTGGGAAACTTGCACGGTTTCGGCGGCGCCGCGCTTGGGCTCCTTGATGTAGAACATGAAGACCGCGAGGATCAGCCCCGGGACCGCGGCAATAAAGAACGGTGCACGCCAGCTGTCGAACGCCTGGACCATCGCGCCGATGGTGAAGAACGCCAGCAACAGGCCCAAGGGCAGGCCCAGCATGAAAATCCCCATGGCCCGGGCGCGGCGGTGGGCCGGGAACAGGTCGCCGATCAACGAGTTGGCGGCCGGTGCATAACTGGCTTCGCCGATACCGATGCCCATGCGCACCAGCAGGAAGGTCCAGAAGCTGCCAACCATACCGTTGACCGCCGTCAGCGCACTCCAGCTCGCCAGGCCCCAGCCCATCAGTTTGCTGCGTGAGCCGGTATCAGCCAGGCGCCCCAAAGGCAAGCCGGCAATGGCATAAACGATGGTGAACGCGGTGCCGATGATGCCGAGCTGGAAGTCACTGAGGTGCCATTCCATACGGATTGGCTCGATGATGATCGCCGGAATCGTGCGATCAAAGAAGTTGAACAGGTTGGCCAGGAACAGCAGGAACAGAATGCGCCAGGCATTCGCCGCTTGGGTCGAGTTCTGCATGGGTCCGTCTCTTTATTGTTATAGAGGCTCGATGCCGACGCATCCTGCCCGGAACCTGCAATCTAGTCAGGCGCGGCGCGGTTGTCTGTAATGATTCGTAAAGCTGATAGGGCGTAATTTCATCCAGGGCAGCCCGATTTTCCCCGGTAAAAAAATAAGCGTGCGCCCCCCTTCCCAAGCGCCTTGGCAGGAATAGAATAGCGAGCCTTCCGCAGTTCCCCCCCTTACCTCTTATTGATGACGTGCCATGTCCGATGCCAGTCCGTGTCTGAATTGCGGTGCCTGCTGTTCACACTTTCGCGTGTCTTTCTTTTGGGGCGAATGCGCTTCATCAGGCGGCACCGTGCCCGATGAACTGGTGGTACAGATCAACCCCAGCCGAGTGGCGATGATCGGCACCGACCAAAAGCCGGCGCGCTGCTGCAGCCTGGAAGGTGAAGTGGGCAGCGGCACACGCTGCTCGATCTACGCCCAGCGTTCCAGCGTATGCCGGGAGTTCGAAGCGTCATGGAGCCAGGGCGAAGTGAACGTCGATTGCGACGCCGCCCGCGCCGCGTTCGGCCTGGCGCCGCTTGAGCAACCGCCTTACGAGTACGAATTGCCGATCAGCGCTTAGAATAATTGGCTATGGTCAGCATGCCAAAATCGAAGAAGTCAAAATGCCATTACCGCTTGCGATTCCGTTGAGCCTTCTATACTCGAATCCATAGGTCATCGCCGCGCGCCGTGACACGAGATGACTCAAACGGGACATGCTATGGAATGGCTGGGTCTGCATTTTTTTACCCCCCTTCCCGAGAGCGGGCATTTATTACTCGATTGCACCCATAACCCCTTCCTGGTGCTACTGGCGTACCTGGTTGCCTGCGCAGCGGGCTTCGGCACCTTGGACATGGCTGAACGGGTCGGCCACGTTGACAACCCCACGGCAAAACGCCGCTGGCGCTGGATCGGCGCCGCTTGCCTGGCCGGCGGGATCTGGTCGACTCACTTCATCAGCATGCTGGCGTTCCAGGCGCCCATTGCCATCCATTACGAAGTGTTCATGACCGTTGCCTCCTTGTTGATCGCAATGGTCGCGTCGCTATTCGCCATGCAAACCCTCAGTCATGCGCAACTGCACTTTCATCAATACCTGGTCGCCTCCATCTGGATGGGCTTGGGCATCGCCCTGATGCATTACGTGGGCATGGCCGCCATGCGCTCCGAGGCCCAGGTGTACTTTTCCGGCGCGCTGTTCGGGTTGTCGGTGGCCATCGCCATCGGCGCCAGCCTGGCAGCCTTGCTGTTGTCCCATTACCTGCGCAGTGGCAGCGGGATGTTCCACCAACTGCTCAAGTACGGCGCCAGCCTGGTGCTCGGCGCCGGCATTCTCAGCATGCACTTCACCGGCATGGCCGCCATGCAACTGCTGCTGCCCACAGGGGCTGTGCCGCCGCTGCCAATCGACAATAATCCGACGCAACTGGGGCTGTCGGTGGCCGTCATCACATTGCTGGTGATCGGCAGCAGCATCAGTGCGGCCCTCGCCGACAAGAAACTGCAGCACAAGGAACGCGACCTGCGTAGGGTCAATACCCTGCTGAGCGAACTGGACCAGGCGCGCGCGTCCCTGCAGCAAGTCGCCCACTATGATGCCTTGACCAGCCTGCTCAATCGCCGGGGTTTCAACCAGATCTTCGCCGAAAAGCTCGCACAGAAATCCCTCGACGGGGGCATGCTGGCGGTGATTTTCCTCGACATCGACCACTTCAAGCGGATCAACGACAGCCTGGGCCATGACGCCGGCGATGAGCTGCTGACGGTCCTGGCCGGGCATATCAAGAGTTCGGTACGCAGCCACAATGATGTAGTGGCGCGGTTTGGCGGCGATGAGTTCTGCATCCTGATCAATATCCATCATCGCGACGAAGCGCGGCACATGGCCCAGCGCATCATGCTGAAAATGAAAGAGCCCATCGAGCTGGCCGGCCGGCGCATGGTGATGACCACCAGCATCGGTATCAGCGTGTTTCCCGAGGATGGGACCACCAGCGAGGAACTGCTGAAAACCGCCGACCTGGCGCTCTATCAGTCCAAGGATGGCGGGCGCAACAGCTTGAATTTCTTCAGCTCCAACCTGAAAACCCGGGCCTCTCTTGAACTGCAACTGGAAGAGGAACTGCGTAACGCACTACGCAACCAAAAAGAACTGGTCCTGCATTACCAACCGATTCTCGACCTGCGCAAAGGCAAAGTCACCCGGCTTGAAGCCCTGGTGCGCTGGCAACATCCCGTCCATGGTTTGCTGGCGCCCGACCGGTTTATCGGTATTGCCGAAAACAACGGGCTGATCGCCGAACTGGACAACTGGGTACTACGCCAGGCCTGTGCCGACCTGAGCTGGCTGACAGAACAGGGCCACCCCGACCTGAGCATGGCCGTCAACTGCTCGGCCCTGAACCTGGCCCGTGACGAACTGGCGGACGAGATCGAATATGCCCTGCGCAGCAGCGGTATCGCCGCCAGCCGCCTGGAACTGGAAGTGACCGAAAATGCCTTGATGGGCAACATCAGCAGCACCCTGATCCTGCTGCGGCAAATCCGCGCGCTGGGCGTTTCGCTGTCCATCGATGACTTCGGCACCGGTTACTCCTCCCTTTCCTATCTCAAGCGCCTGCCCCTCAATACCTTGAAAATCGATCGGTCCTTTATCCAGGACATTCCCAAATCCACCACTGATATGGAGATTGTCCAGGCGATCATCGGCATGGCCCACACCCTGCACCTGCAGGTCATCACCGAAGGGGTGGAAACTGCGCAACAACTGGAGCTTCTGATCAAGCATGGTTGCGACTATGTGCAGGGTTATCTGCTCAGTGCAGCAGTGCCGGCCAATGAAGTCAGCGCGTTGATCATCGCGCTGGATCAGCACAACCCGCTCACACCGTTAAGCCAGGCAGGCGGCAAGGACACCTCTTCGGTGGTACGTCCCATCCGTTGACACGCAAAAGCCTTGGCATATCGCCATCATTTTGATTAAAGAACGCCGACGAACGGCCGATTCATGAGAGTCCGGCGTCGCTTTTCCCTAGAAACAATAGGGTTAAGACGGGTCGCTGAGGCCTAAAACGCACTGTAAAAGTCGCGAACTCTCACTCGGTGATGGCTCTTTGATGCTTTCCAGCCATCCGTCCAGGCACATGGCGCACAATGACTTCTAAAAATAATCCTGTTACTGCGGTATCCGACGTGTTGCTGACAGCTCCTGCGGAAAAACCCTCAGGTTCAAAGTCATTGAGCAGTCAACGTGCGCTGGGCACCCAGCAATACCTGTACTTCACCGAAACCAACACCGACCGCATCCTCGACAACCTCGACGGCCTGCGCGATATGGTGTTCCCACGCCCGCCGCACCTTGAGGGCGACAGCGAGTTACGCAGCGAGCAGGAATTTCCCTCGGTCTGCCTGATCGGCTTGGGGCGCTGCGGTTCCAACATTGCCCTGGATGTCGCGGAGCTGGTCTACAACGCGCGCAAGTTCTACTTGAACGAGTTCAGCACCGAAGACAAATCCTACGTTGAAAAGGGCTACAGCCCTGCCCAATGGATCCGCAACAACCTGCGCCTGGGCGCCAGCAAGGCCAGCAAGCCGGTATTCCTGGTTGAACCGTTGGTGATGCTCGGCGACCTGGACAAAGACATTGCCGGGCGCATCCGTTTTTCCCGCAAGGGCGAAAAAAGCGGCTTTTTGCGCGACTACAGCAAGATGAAAATCATGGACCTGTCGGAAGTGCACGCCGGTGGCGCCGGTAACGCACCGATCCTCGGCCAGTACCTGGCCAAGATCATCCTCAACAAAGACACCCAGCGTTTTTCCAGCCCCGACTGGAAGATGATCCATTCGTACCTGATCGATTCCTGCGGGATCAAGGCCAACCAGTCGCGCCTGTACTTCTCGATCTTCAGCGCTGGCGGCGGCACCGGCTCGGGCATGGCCTCGGAATTTGGCCTGGCCCAGCAGCACTCGTACATGAACAAGACCTTCGACACCAAGCCCGCCGACGAGCACGACAGCAAGAGCGGCCACGCCTTTGTGTTCGAGCCGATCTTCACCAGCGGCATTTGCGTGCTGCCGAATATCTCCGATCACCGCAGCGAAATGTCCGAGGCGCTGCACATCAACGCCGGGCGGCTGCTGTGCAAGTACCTGTCGGAGGAATGGGACTTCTCGTACAACTTCGACAATGAAGACAGCAGCGAGGCCAGCGTCAAAGGGCGTATTCGCCCGTGGAACGCCATGATGCTGATCTCCAACGACATCATGCGTTACGCCGAAGAAAGCGACGATGGCAACATCCAGAACATTGACGTCAATGCCATGGAAAAACACGCCAACCAGTACATCTCACAGCAGATCTTCAACATTCTGACGGCCCAGGCGGTGACAACCGACTACGACCAGAACTATTTCCGCCGGGCCGGCATTGATATCGGTGAAACCATTCGCCTGGACGCCAACGACCTGTTCATGAGCCTGGCCGGGCCGGTGGCGATTGCCTATGCCGAGTCTGTGGTCCCGGAAACCCCGGCGCCGTCGAATGACAAGTTCAAGGTGTTTGAAAAAGAACCGCAGCGCTTGAACATCGATGACCTGTTCTTCCGCTCCATCGACCTGCCCCACTTCAACAAGGTCACCCAGGCCATCGAAGGCATCAGCCTGCTGCCGATCGAGTCCAAGCGCTATCGGGCGTCGCTGGAGCAGTACAAGAATTCCGGCTACGACGCGGCGGCCCTGCATGACCTGCACTTTTTCAAGAACTGCTCGTCGGTGGTGTCCATCGTCTCCCTGCCCAAGGACTACAAACTGTCCTATATGGACCTGAACCGGCTCAAGACGCACCTCAACAGCCTGTTCCCCAACACCACCCTCAAGCGTTACGCACTGGTGATCGGCGCCTCGGCCAACCTGTCGCTGACCACGCTGATCGCCAAGAGCCCGTGCCTGTCGGATGATTTCCTGACCTTGATCGTGGCCTTTATCAAACGCTGCTTTGCCCGCAACCCGTACCGCTTCGACGAGACGCTGGACAACTCGATCCTGGACTTCATCATCCATGAAGACTTCGACGAGGACCGTATTGACGAGTTGCTCAACGAATTCGAGAACCCGGCGAAAATCCTCGATACCAACTGGTACGCGATCAAGCCGATGTATGAGAAGAAGTACCGCGAGCTGATCAATGACAAAGAGAAATTTGTCTCGATCAACGATATCCGCCTGTCGCGGGACTGTGTGAAGAAGGCGATCAAGTACCTGCGTGAGATTTATCGTCACCGGATTGGCAAGACCAAGGTTATTTCCTTGAATAACCATACCGGGAAGACGGCCTAGACCGCGGCGCGGCCTTCGCGGGCAAGCCCGCTCCCACAGTTGACCGAGGTCCACCCTTGGAATGCGGTCGACTGTGGGCGGGCTTGCTCGCGAAAGCGGTCTGCCAGGCGACAATATCCATAACCTTGCCACACCAAGAAACAATTCCCCGAGCCATTCGCGGCCCGCAAAACTGTTCCCATGACGTTTACGTCACCCTCGCCTGTGACCTTTCTTCACGGCCAGTTGCCATCATGGCGAAAGCGGTTACTCCGCTACACACTTCCCACCGGGAAAAACTCGCACCATTTCAGTGCGAGCATTTAATTCGATGCCCTTTCCTGGATCAGAATCCACGGCGAAACCACCACCGCCCACAGGCTCGGATCACGCTCCAGCAGGTCCAATGCCCGCGTCGCAGACACTTCGCCAAGGCTCCCCGAGGCCAGCCAGGCGGCCACTTTGTCCCGGCTATCCTCGGCCATGCCCTCGGCGGCTTCGATCAAATCCAGGCCCGCGTCGACCCACAATAGGGCACCCTTGGCGAAGAACGGCTCAAGCTCCTTCCAGGAAATTTCCGCGGTTTCGCCGAGCAGCTTGGCATAGAGGGTGCTAGGTTCTTGCGTCATGGGAACTCACCTGAGGAAAAAATCGGCGCAATCATACCGTCGAGACTTCCTCAGAAAAACCCAGTTGCAATTGAGGCACCGATTGAAAGCGTCAGGAACGCCAAGGATTGCCCGAGACTCTGGCATTCACCCGCCGCAATTCTGTCTTTTTCTTTCATTTAAGCGACATACCCAGGGTTTGCCCCCAGTAGCTAGCTTTTCAAGCGATCAACCGGCGCTCTACACTGTACCGGTACAGTTGCCAGGCCGCTGCCGGGGGGATATCCGAGATATCTGATCCGGTTCTGTAGCCCACAAGGCCGCTAGAACTATAAAAAATACAACAGTAAGAGTGGAGCACTATGAATAAGGCTACTAAGCAGATTTCCAAACTGTTTGCCGCTATGGTCCTGGCTGGGGTTGCCGGCCATTCGTTCGCAGCTGACACCATCAAGATCGGTATTGCCGGCCCTAAAACCGGCCCTGTGACCCAATACGGCGATATGCAGTTCATGGGCGCCAAGCAAGCCATCAAAGACATCAACGCCAAGGGCGGTGTCGACGGCAAGATGCTCGAAGCCAAGGAATACGATGACGCTTGCGACCCTAAACAAGCCGTTGCCGTAGCCAACAAAGTGGTCAACGACGGCGTCAAGTTCGTGGTCGGCCACCTCTGCTCCAGCTCCACTCAACCCGCTACCGACATCTACGAAGACGAAGGTGTGATCATGATCACGCCGGCTGCCACCAGCCCGGATATCACCGCTCGTGGCTACAAGCTGGTCTTCCGTACCATCGGCCTGGACAGCGCCCAGGGCCCAGCGGCCGGCAACTACATCGCCGACCACGTCAAGCCGAAGGTCGTTGCAGTACTGCACGACAAGCAACAGTACGGTGAAGGCATCGCCACTGCGGTCAAGCAGACCCTCGAGAGCAAAGGCACCAAGGTTGCCGTGTTCGAAGGCCTGAACGCCGGTGACAAAGACTTCTCCTCGATCATCCAGAAGCTCAAGCAAGCCAACGTCGACTTCGTCTACTACGGCGGCTACCACCCAGAACTGGGCCTGATCCTGCGCCAGTCCCAGGAAAAAGGCCTGAAAGCCAAGTTCATGGGTCCGGAAGGCGTCGGCAACGACTCCATCTCGCAAATCGCCCAGAAAGCCTCCGAAGGCCTGCTGGTCACCCTGCCGAAATCCTTCGACGCAGACCCTGCCAACAAGGCAATCGTCGACGCACTCAAGGCTGACGGCAAAGACCCAAGCGGTCCGTTCGTGTTCCCAGCCTACTCGGCGGTGGAAATCATCGCCGGCGGCATCGCTGCTGCCAAAAGCGAAGACACCACCAAAGTGGCCGAGGCCATCCACGCGGGTACCTTCAAGACCCCGACCGGCGACCTGAGCTTCGACGCCAAGGGCGACCTGAAAGACTTCAAGTTCGTGGTCTACGAATGGCACTTCGGTCAACCAAAAACCGAAGTTTCCCCTCAGTAAGCCAGGCGTTACTGGACAACAAGCCCACTGTGCAAGCAGTGGGTTTTGTTTTACGAGGTTTATGGGCCACGCACCCGCGATCCGGGCGCTGGTTCACCTGAAAATCTTAAAACCGTCACCAGCGGTTCGCTGGCAAATGCTTTGTGCAAATGTGCTCACAGAACACAGCACCAGGCTGGAAGATGACTCCACCAGTGAAATGCGTATCGGGTTTTTAGGAGCGCTGTAATGCCTGAGATCTATCATTTTTTCCAACAGCTGGTTAATGGCCTGACCATTGGCAGCACCTATGCCTTGATAGCCATTGGCTACACAATGGTTTACGGCATCATTGGAATGATCAACTTCGCCCACGGCGAGGTGTACATGATTGGCTCCTATGTGGCTTTCATCGCCATTGCCGGGCTGGCCATGATGGGTATCCACTCCCTGCCGCTGTTGATGACTGCCGCGTTCCTTGCGTCAATCGTCGTAACCAGTGCCTACGGCTACAGTATCGAACGCGTTGCGTACCGCCCCTTGCGTGGCAGCAACCGGTTGATCCCGTTGATTTCCGCCATCGGCATGTCGATTTTCCTACAGAACACCGTATTGCTGTCCCAGGACTCCAAGGACAAGTCCATTCCCAACCTGATCCCGGGCAGTATTTCCTTCGGGCCGGGCGGTGCAGAAGAAGTCCTGATTTCCTACATGCAGATCCTGGTCTTCGTCGTCACCCTGGTGGCGATGCTCGGCCTGACCCTGTTCATCTCCCGCTCCCGTCTGGGGCGCGCCTGCCGGGCCTGCGCCGAAGACATCAAGATGGCCAACCTGTTGGGCATCAACACCAACAACATCATTGCCCTGACCTTCGTGATCGGTGCTGCATTGGCCGCCGTCGCGGCGGTGCTGCTGAGCATGCAGTATGGCGTGATCAACCCCAACGCCGGCTTCCTGGTGGGCCTCAAAGCCTTTACCGCGGCGGTTCTGGGCGGCATCGGCAGTATTCCGGGCGCCATGCTCGGGGGGCTGGTGCTGGGTGTGGCCGAAGCCTTTGGTGCCGATATCTTCGGCGACCAGTACAAGGACGTGGTGGCCTTCGGTCTATTGGTTCTGGTGCTGTTATTCCGGCCGACCGGCATCCTGGGCCGTCCGGAGGTTGAGAAAGTATGAGCAGATATCTTAAATCGGCGTTTTTCAGCGCCTTGCTGGTATGGGCCGTGGCCTTTCCGGTACTCGGGCTCAAGTTGAGCATTGTCGGGATCAACCTTGAAGTACACGGCACCGGGCCGGTGACACTGACCATCATCGCCCTGTGCTCGGTGCTGATGTTCCTGCGGGTACTGTTCACCCAGCAGGTTGGTGCGCTGCTCAAGTCCAACCGGGGCCCGCTGGTCTCGCCCAAGGTCAGCCAGTTCCTGACCCTGCCGCGCACCCAGCGCTACATCATCATCGGCCTGATCGTGGCCGCGTTGATCTGGCCATTCTTCGGCTCCCGTGGTGCGGTGGATATTGCCACCCTGATCCTGATCTACGTGTTGCTGGGCCTGGGCCTGAACATCGTGGTGGGCCTGGCCGGGTTGCTCGACCTGGGTTACGTGGGCTTCTACGCAGTGGGTGCCTACACCTACGCGCTGCTCTCGCACTACCTGGGCTGGAGCTTCTGGATCTGCCTGCCATTGGCCGGCATGGCGGCGGCGACGTTCGGCTTCCTGCTGGGCTTCCCGGTGTTGCGCCTGCGCGGTGACTACCTGGCCATCGTGACCCTGGGCTTCGGTGAAATCATCCGCCTGTTCCTGCGTAACCTCACCGATATCACCGGGGGTCCCAACGGCATCAGCAGCATTCCCAAGCCAACGTTCTTCGGCTTGTCGTTTGATCGCTCCGCTGCCGAGGGCATGCAGACCTTCCACGAATACTTCGGGATTGCCTACAACCCGGTGAGCAAGGTGGTGTTCCTGTACCTGGTCGCCCTGCTGCTGGCCCTGGCCGCGCTGTTCGTGATCAACCGCCTGCTGCGCATGCCGATCGGGCGCGCGTGGGAAGCGCTGCGTGAAGACGAAATCGCTTGCCGCGCGCTGGGCCTGAACCCGACCATCATCAAGCTCTCCGCCTTTACCCTGGGTGCTGCGTTCGCCGGTTTTGCCGGTAGCTTCTTTGCTGCTCGCCAAGGCCTGGTGACGCCGGAGTCGTTTACCTTCATCGAGTCGGCAATCATCCTCGCCATCGTGGTATTGGGTGGCATGGGCTCGCAGCTGGGCGTGATTCTTGCGGCCATCGTGATGATCCTGCTGCCGGAACTGATGCGTGAGTTCAGCGAGTACCGCATGTTGATGTTCGGCGCCATGATGGTGCTGATGATGATCTGGCGCCCTCAAGGCCTGCTGCCCATGCAACGTCCACATATGGAGCTGCGCAAATGAGCCGCGAGATCCTGAAAGTCGAAAACCTGAGCATGCGCTTCGGCGGCCTGCTGGCGGTCAATGGCGTGGCCCTGACCGTCAAAGAGAAACAAGTGGTCGCCTTGATCGGCCCCAACGGCGCCGGCAAGACCACGGTGTTCAACTGCCTGACCGGTTTCTACAAGCCGGCCGGTGGCAGCATCCTGCTGGACGGCCAGCCGATCCAGGGCCTGGCCGGTCACGAGATCGCCCGCAAGGGCGTGGTGCGGACCTTCCAGAACGTGCGGTTGTTCAAGGACATGACCGCAGTGGAAAACCTGCTGATTGCCCAGCACCGTCACCTGAACACCAACTTCTTCGCAGGCCTGTTCAAGACCCCGGCGTTCCGCAAGAGCGAGCGCGAGGCCATGGAGTACGCCGCGTATTGGCTGGACAAGGTCAACCTCACCGAGTTTGCCAACCGCCCGGCCGGCACCCTGGCCTATGGTCAGCAACGCCGCCTGGAAATCGCCCGCTGCATGATGACCCGCCCGCGGATCCTGATGCTCGACGAACCGGCGGCAGGCCTCAACCCCAAGGAAACCGAAGACCTCAAGGCGTTGATCGGTGTGCTGCGTGAAGAAAACAACGCCACCGTGCTGCTGATCGAGCACGACATGAAACTGGTCATGAGCATTTCCGACCATATCGTCGTGATCAACCAGGGCACGCCATTGGCCAACGGGACGCCGGAGCAGATCCGCGACAACCCGGAAGTGATCAAAGCCTATTTGGGGGAAGCGTAAATGCTGCAATTCGAAAACGTTTCCACTTTCTACGGCAAGATCCAGGCCCTGCACGACGTCAACGTGGAAGTGCGCCAGGGCGAGATCGTCACCCTGATCGGTGCCAACGGTGCCGGCAAGTCCACCTTGCTGATGACCCTGTGCGGTTCGCCCCAGGCTCACAGCGGCAGCATCCGCTACATGGGTGAGGAACTGGTGGGCCAGCACTCGGCAGCGATCATGCGCAAGAGCATTGCCGTGGTCCCGGAAGGCCGTCGGGTGTTTGCCCGCCTGACCGTGGAAGAAAACCTCGCCATGGGTGGGTTCTTTACCGACAAGGGCGATTACCAGGAGCAGATGGACAAGGTGCTGCACCTGTTCCCTCGGCTCAAGGAGCGTTTCAGCCAGCGCGGCGGCACCATGTCCGGCGGCGAACAGCAGATGCTCGCCATCGGCCGTGCGCTGATGAGCAAGCCTAAGCTGCTGCTGTTGGACGAACCTTCCCTGGGCCTGGCGCCGATCATCATCCAGCAGATCTTCGACATCATCGAGCAACTGCGCAAGGACGGTGTGACGGTGTTTTTGGTGGAGCAGAACGCCAACCAGGCGTTGAAAATTGCCGACCGTGCCTATGTGCTGGAAAACGGCCGGGTGGTGATGCAGGGCAGCGGAGAGCAATTGCTGACCGACCCGAAAGTGCGCGAGGCGTACCTGGGCGGCTAAAAACGGCGTAAAAAATGTGGGAGCGGGCTTGCCCGCGATGGCGGAGTGCCAGGGCCGGATGTATTGGCTGACACACCTCTATCGCGGGCAAGCCCGCTCCCACATTTGTTTTGTGTGAACCGTAGAATTTGCGTTGTTTTCAAGTTTTCTTCGATCCCCGTGTAACGATCCCCTCCCCCCTTTCTCTAGTGGGGTAAGCAAGCACAAACGCTTTCTTACCTACCTCACTACTGGAGAAACACCATGACCACTACCACCCGTTCGCTGTCCGCCGCCACCCTCGTCCTGGCCCTGGGTTCTGCCTTGAGCCTGAGCACCCTGACCACTGTCGCCCATGCCGACGAGCCGAAGATGGAAAAATGCTTTGGCGTCGCCCTCAAAGGCAAGAACGACTGCGCCGCAGGCGCCGGCACCACCTGCGCGGGCACCTCGAATACCGACTACCAGGCCAACGCCTGGAACCTGGTCCCCGAGGGCACCTGCATGAAGATGGAAAGCAAAACCTCGCCAACCGGTTTTGGCCAACTGGAAGCCTTCAAGGCCAAATCCTGAATCCCCCGCCTGAGTACTGACGATGACGCTTTCATCCCTGCCTGATGTCGCCCAGGCTCAGGCTCCCGGCCTTCCGCGCCGGGCCGGGCTGGGGCTCAAGAGCGAGCACTTCCAGCAAGTGCTCGCCACCCTGCCCGACATTGGTTTTTTTGAGGTCCACGCCGAAAACTACATGGTGGCCGGCGGACCGCTCCACCACTACCTGGGGTTGATCCGCGAGCACTATGCGCTGTCGCTGCACGGCGTCGGCCTGTCCATCGGCGGCGAAGGCCCGCTGGACCACGCTCACTTGGCGCGCCTGGCGGCACTGGTGGAACGCTATCAACCCCACTCCTTTTCCGAACACCTGGCGTGGTCCAGCCACGGCCCGGTGTTTCTCAATGATCTGCTGCCCCTGGCCTATGACGACGCAACCCTCAAGCGGGTGTGCGAACACATTGACCAGGTACAAAGCACGCTCAAGCGGCGCATGTTGCTGGAGAACCCGTCGACCTACCTGCTGTTCCAACACTCCTCCCTGGACGAAACCGACTTTATCAGCGAGGTCATCCAGCGCACCGGCTGCGGCTTGTTGCTGGACGTGAACAATGTGTATGTGTCCTGCATCAATCATCAGCAGGATCCGTTGGCCTACCTCAATGCCTTGCCTTTGCACAGCGTGGGCGAGATTCATCTGGCGGGTTTTGCCGAAGATGCCGACAGCCTGGGTGATCGCCTGCTGATCGATGACCACGGAGCGCCGGTCGACAACGCCGTCTGGCAGTTGTATCAACAGGCACTGCAACGCACCGGCCCGGTGGCTACGCTGATCGAGCGCGACAACGATGTACCGGCCTTTAGCGTATTGCACGCCGAAGCCCGGCAAGCGGACCAGCATCTGCTGGCTGCGGCGGTGCACCCATGAACCGGCACGAACAGTTCGCCCAGGCCCTGCTTACGCCGGGCCTGCCATGCCCGGATGGATTATTCAGCCGCAATGGCGCCGATCCTGCCAGCCGTTTTGCGGTGTATCGCAATAACGTCCACGGCTCATTGATCAACGCCCTGGCCGACAGTTACCCGGTGACCCAACAACTGGTGGGCGAGCATTTTTTCCGGGCGATGGCGGGGTTGTATATCCAGGCGTATCCGCCTATCAGCCCGCTGCTCCACGACTACGGCAGTGACCTGGCGGACTTTATCAAGGGCTTCGCCCCCGCTGCCGATGTGCCGTACGTGGCCGACGTGGCTCGACTGGAACGCTTGCGCATCAGTGCATATCACGCCATCGACACCCCCGTGGCCAATCCACACGCCGTGGTGAACCAACTGCAGCAGTTATCAAGTCTGGGCAACGTGCGCCTGCAATTGCATCCCTGCGTTGCCACCTTGCGCTCGGACTACGCCGTGGTGGCTCTATGGGCTGCGCACCAAACCACCGACCCCGTCGCCCGACTCGACCCCTGGCATGGGCAAAGTGCGCTGGTCCTGCGCAACGGCCTGGAGGTCGAAGTGTTTTGCATCGACAGCGGCTGCGTGACCTTCATCAACAGCCTGAACAACGATTGGCCCCTGGAAATGGCGATGGCATACGCCCTCGACGCGGCCAGCGAATTCGACCTGCACCAATGCCTGGGACTGCTGATCAACCACCGCGCCATCACCCAAATCAAGGTACACCCATGAATACTGCCGCCCCGTGCCTGAGTGCACGCATCACTCAAACCCTCGAAAAAATCCCCTACAGCCTGATCGCCCTTGTCGCACGCTTTTCCATTGCGGCGGTGTTCTGGAAGTCCGGCCAGACCAAGGTCCAGGGGTTTGCCGTCGACCTGATAGATGGCACCTTCGAACTGGGCATGCCCCACCTGGCCAGCTCCACCGTGCCGTTGTTTCGAAGTGAATACCGGCTACCGTTTGTGCCAGCAGAAGTGGCCGCCTACCTGGCGACGTTCGCCGAGCACTTTTTCCCGGTCCTGATTCTGCTGGGCCTCGCCACGCGTTTTTCAGCGCTGGCGTTACTGGGCATGACCCTGGTGATTCAGCTGTTTGTCTATCCGGATGCCTACCCGACCCACGGCACCTGGATCGCGTTGCTCCTGGTATTGATGGCCAAGGGGCCAGGACGGCTATCGATTGATCACTGGATCGCCCGGCGCTGGCGCTAGAGCCGGTCCAGCGCCTCGCCGTTGCGCTTGAACCAGCCCACCAGGTAATCAGCCAGCACTTGGGTGCGACGCGGTAGCCCGCCCTGATATGGGTGGACCAGGTACATCGGCATGCTGCGGGTCTGATAATCACGCAAGAGCCAACGAAGCCGGCCGTCAGCCAATTCCTCTTGCAACAGATAGGACGGCAACCGTGCGATACCGGCCCCCACCAGCGCGGCCTTTTTCAGCAGGTTGTAGTGGTTGGAGGCAAAAGTGCCATCCACCCGCACTCGCAACAGTTCGTGCTGCTGGTGATACAACCACTCTTCACGCCCACTGTAATGGCTGTTGAGTAAACAGCGGTGCCCAACCAGATCCGCGGGTGTCAGCGGCTCACCGTACTGTTGCAGATAGGCCGGGCTGGCACAGGTCATTTCATGCCAGGCCAACAACGGCTTGGCGACCAGGCGCTCATCGTTGGCAACCTCTGAGCGTACCGCCAGATCAAAGCCGTCCCTGGCCAAGTCGCGATAATTATTGCTCAGATCCACTTCGACCTGCACTTGCGGGTACTGGCGGGAAAACTCCAATAACAGGCCATCAAAGAAGGTTTCGCCCAGGGACACCGGAACCGTCATACGCACCGGCCCGGCCACATCGTCTTTCAGCCGGGCCAAGGCCTGACGTGCGCGGTCCACCTGGATAACCAACGCCTGGGCTTGTGGCAGCAGGGCCGCGCCGGCAGCGGTCAGATTCAGTCGGCGGGTGGTGCGGTGCAGCAACACCACCGAGAACTGTGCCTCCAACTGGCTGATACGCTTGGACAACTGCCCCTTGCTGCAGCCCAGTTGCTGGGCGGCCAGGGTAAAACTGCCGGCTTCGATCAACACCGCAAACGCCGCCAGGTCGTCCATCTCGCTCATGGATTGTTTCCATTTGAAAACCAAAGGTTGCCTATTAGTGCGCTTATCTACAGAAAAAACCACTCTAGACTGAAGGCTCACTTGAACCCTTTGAGGAATCACACCATGAAAATCCTGTTGATTGGCGCCAGCGGCACGGTGGGCTCGGCAGTCAAGGCTGAGCTGTCCCAGCGCCACGAAGTGATCAGCATCGGTCGCAAGAGCGGCGACTTTCACGTTGATATCAGCGACAGCGCTTCAATCCGCCAGTTGTTTGCGCAAACCGGCAAGTTCGATGCCCTGGTATGCGCCGCCGGCAGTGTGAACTTCGTACCTTTGGGAGAGATGGACGCCAGCCACTTCGACCTCGGCCTGCAAGACAAACTGATGGGCCAGGTCAACCTGCTGCTGATCGGCCGTGAATTCGCCAACGACGGTGCGTCGTTCACCTTCACCAGCGGCATCCTCAATCGCGACCCGATCCGCACCGGCGCTTCGGCCGCACTGGTCAATGGCGCCATCGATGCCTTCGTCAAAGCGGCGGCGATTGAATTGCCACGGGGCTTGCGCATCAATTCGGTCAGCCCGACCGTGCTGGTGGAGGCCATGGGCAGCTATGCGCCCTATTTCAGAGGCTTCAAGCCGGCTCCTGCGGCGGACGTAGCATTGGCATACGCCAAAAGTGTTGAAGGCTTACAGACCGGGCAGACTTACATCGTAGGCTGAAAGCATCACTCGAGCAGCGATGGCATCATCTCCAGCAACTGGTCGCGGGGAATGGAAAACGTCAGGCCTGGACCGTCGAGGATACTCTGAACCGTCGCGGTACTGAGCTGCCGGCCATTGAGATACAGCGTTATCCGTTTGTGCATGGCCAGCAGGCTCAGGGCTCTGGAACGCGCTCTGGCCTCGGGCGTCAGCGTCACGTCGACTCGAATAGACTCAGGCTGGAGCGCCGAGGTTTTTTTCAGGCTCACCGTGATCTCGGTAAAGTCGGTCTGTGAGCTGTAGAACAGCTTGGCCGGAGCCTGGGCCCAGGCCAGGGGCGTCATCCAGACCAGGGCGAAAAAGGCCCATCGAAGGTTCATACATGTGCTCCTTTGAAAAGCTTGAACGTTGCACAAGGTTGGCACAGCAAACAGAGGAAAAGGCTTAAATCCGCGCGCCATTAAAATGCTGAAACCTAATCGCCCGCCATCCTCGGCTTGTGATGCAGCGCCAGCCTGCGTAACGTGGCGGCACTTGTCAGGAGACCCGATAATGCTTGCCGCCCGTACCCTTGCTCTGTTTGCCCTGCTGCCCTTGTTCGCTGCCTGCCAGGTGTTTGAACGCGATCCGGCGACGCCCTCCACTGCGGGCCTGACTCGCATGCAAGGCGAATTGACGGCCATCGGCGACAAATTGCTGTTCCAGCCCTGCCATGACCAGCGTAACTACGTGGTCAACGATACCGGCGGTACCAGCATCCTCCAGGAAGCGGCGTCCCTGGCCGGCCAGCAAGGGGCGTTGTTTGCCGACTTGCGCGGCAAATTTTCCGGGGTCGCCAGCGGCACCCAGGGCCAGGTGGAGCTGCAACAGCTGTACCGCGTCGAACGCTCGACCTCAGCCTGTGACGACCCGGACTTCAAGCGCATGATCCTGCGCGCCAACGGGCACAAGCCAGCCTGGGCACTGAATGTGACCAACAAGGGCATGGTCCTGCAACGCGAAGGCCAGCCACCGTTGCCGGTACCTTATGTGGAAGAGCAACTGGGTGACGGCCGTTTCAACCTCACCACCGAAGCCAACGGCCAGCAGATTGAACTGTGGGTCGCGCCCCAGCACTGCATCGATAGCGTCAGCGGCAGCCTGCAACACATGAGTGCCGAACTTCGGATCAACGGTCAAGTGCAGCGTGGCTGCGCGGCATTTGGCGGCTCGCGAGACGACTGATTCGCCCCTGGGCGGTTTTAGCATGACGGGAATGCGTCGTTGGGGCTTATAATCGCCGGTTTGCAAAACCGCCGGCCCTACCAAACGCCGCATATCGGATCCTGTCATGCTACGAATCACCGAACTCAAGCTGCCCATCGACCATCCCGAAGAAGACCTGCGGCCTGCCATCGTGCAGCGCCTGGGCATCGCCAGTGATGATCTGCTCGATTTCACCCTGTTCAAACGCAGCTACGATGCGCGCAAGAAATCGTCGGAGCTGTGCTTTATCTACACCGTCGACCTTGAGGTCAAGGGTGAAGCTGCCCTGCTGCTCAAGTTCGCCGACGACCGCAATATCAATGCCGCGCCCGATGTCAGCTACAAGGTCGTGGGCCAGGCGCCGGCAGACCTGAGCGAGCGTCCCATCGTTGTCGGCTTCGGCCCTTGCGGGATCTTTGCCGGGTTGTTGCTGGCGCAGATGGGTTTCAAGCCGATCATCCTCGAACGCGGCCGCGAAGTGCGCCAACGTACCAAGGACACCTGGGGCCTGTGGCGCAAAAGCGTACTCAACCCCGAGTCCAACGTGCAGTTCGGCGAAGGCGGCGCCGGGACCTTTTCCGACGGCAAGCTCTACAGCCAGATCAAGGACCCGAAGTTCCACGGGCGCAAGGTCTTGCATGAGTTCGTCAAGGCCGGCGCGCCGGATGAGATCCTCTATGTCAGCAAGCCGCACATCGGCACCTTTCGTCTGACCGGTGTGGTGGAAAACATGCGCCAGCAGATCATCGCCCTGGGCGGTGAGGTGCGTTTTGAACAACGGGTCACCGACGTGCTGATCGAAGACGGCCAGTTGAATGGCGTGGTGGTCGCTGGGGGCGAACAGATCCTCTCCAAGCACGTGATTCTTGCCCTCGGCCACAGCGCCCGCGACACCTTCCGTATGCTCCACGGCCGTGGTGTGTACATGGAAGCCAAGCCGTTTTCGGTGGGCTTTCGCATCGAACACCCGCAATCGCTGATCGACGCCGCACGCCTGGGCAAGTATGCCGGGCACCCGAAACTGGGCGCGGCCGACTACAAGCTGGTGCACCACGCCAAGAATGGCCGTTCGGTATACAGCTTCTGCATGTGCCCGGGCGGTACGGTGGTTGCGGCCACTTCCGAGCCAAATCGGGTCGTGACCAATGGCATGAGCCAGTACTCGCGTAACGAGCGCAATGCCAACTCCGGGATCGTGGTCGGCATCACCCCGGAAGTGGACTACCCGGGTGGCCCTCTGGCCGGGATCGAATTGCAGGAGCGTCTGGAGTCCCACGCGTTCATCCTCGGCGGCAGCAACTACGAAGCGCCGGCGCAACTGGTCGGTGATTTCATCGCCGGCAAGCCGTCCACCGCCATTGGAACTGTGGAACCGTCCTACAAGCCAGGTGTAGCCCTCGGTGACTTGGCCCTGGCCTTGCCAGACTTCGCCATCGAGGCCATCCGCGAAGCGTTGCCGGCCTTTGAGAAGCAGATCAAGGGCTACTCGCTGCACGACGCGGTACTGACCGGGATCGAGACCCGCACTTCGTCGCCGCTGCGGATCACTCGCGATGCGTCGATGCAGAGCTTGAATGTCAAAGGCCTGTTCCCGGCCGGCGAAGGCGCCGGTTATGCCGGTGGGATCTTGTCGGCAGGCGTTGACGGGATTCGGATTGCCGAAGCCGTGGCCCGGGATATCCTCGGCATCGAGGCCTGACAGCTCACCCGCAAACGCCCCTCTCTATCGTGGGAGCCGGACTTGCCCGAGATGGCCACCATAGGTATCTACACAACTTTCAGAAACTGACGAACTTTCCTGTGGCGAGCGGGCTTGCCCCGCGCTGGGCTGCGAAGCAGCCCTAAACCCGGCCATCAGAGGTTTATCTGAAGAAACGCGGAGGGCTTTTTGGGGCTGCTTCGCAGCC
>NZ_VFEV01000030.1 GCF_007858275.1 Pseudomonas proteolytica | reverse complement strand
ACATTTCCATGCTGATCACCCTGTGTTCTCCTGCTCAAAAAGTGAGCAGAAGCAGTTGAACACCTGGGTCAGTTTTCAGTCGGCAGAACAGCCTCTACTGGGTCAGTTTTCGGTCAGCGGCAACAGGACATAACCGCATCGATGTGGTGAGTGCCTACATCGGAGGCCGGCGATGACGGCCGAGTTCGACATGGCGTTGTTTCTGAGTCCGGTGCTCAAAGGTGCACATGCCACGCAGCAGCGGCACATCCGGCAAGCAGAAAGGATGCACGAGGTGATTCGTGAACGCTGGGGTTGCGCGACTCCCTGGTCCTGGAGAGAAAAGCACGTGAGATGGTTTCGGGAGCACTATTTGCGATGCTCAGCTCCAGCTACCATCTACTACTACGAGTTAACAGCGGGGTTGATCCGCCGTAGAAAGGCAAAAGTCGTGGTTGCCTGATAGACCTTTAAGCGTGAGCCCCTGAGTATGGGAATGCGGAGCCTTCCCATACTCAGGGGCTTGGCTGAAAAAGCGCAGGCATACCAGAGATCTGGCAACTGTCGTCACTCCTTTCACGACACGGATCGTAGCCGGTGGCGCGTACCTTTTGGATGTTCAGCGAATCGGTACGACGTTGCGATCTCTGGTTTGATTGATGGCCGATGCCGACAGGTTGCCGGTGGCTGCCTTCTGGATATGCTCACTCCACCAGGCCATCATCGGACGCCTGCGTTCGATGTAATCCGCCCTGTTGTAGGCGCTACGAACTTCGTCCTTGTCGACATGCGCCAGTGCGACCTCGATCAGTTCCGGATCCCAGCCATGCTCATTCAGGATGGTACTCGCCATCGAGCGCAAGCCGTGGCTGACCAGACGGTCCTGAAAGCCCATGCGCTTCAACGCCATGTTGGCGGTCTGGCTATTGGCATGGGTGCGGGGATTTCTATCTGAGGGGAACACGTACTCTCTGTTACCACTGAGTTGCTTGAGCGTCTCCAGTAACGAAAGTGCCTGCTCGGTAAGGGGGATTGTGTGCGGGCGACGCTTTTTCATGCGCTCTGGCGGAATGGTCCAAATGCGCTTTTCGAAGTCGATATCTGCCCATCGTGTGGTGGCTGCTTCGGCAGGGCGGGTCATCGTATGCAACTGCCATTCGATCAAGCAGCGGGTCGTGCGTTTGATGCTGGCATTCGCGATTTCCATCATGAGCTCGGGAAGCTCCTCAGGTGGTAGCGCAGCCATGTTCTCTTTCTTGGGTTTCTTGAACACCGCCCGAATTCCATTGAGGGGGTTCGCAAATATCAGCCCGGAGTTGACCCCATAGGTCATGATCTCGTTGAGTCGTTGGCTCAATCGTTTCACGGTTTCGAGGCTCCCTTTGGCCTCGATTGGGCGAAGGATCTTGATAACCATCGGAGCAGTGATTTGAGAGATCGGCGTTGTTTTCATGCTTGGGAAAACATGAAGCGTCAGCGATCTCCAAATGTCTTCTGCGTATGCTTTGGTTACGGAGTCTTTCTTCAGCTCGAACCAGGCAGTGGCCACCTTCTCGAAAGTGTGTTCAGTCTCAGCAAGTTTGGCTTGCCTTACCTCATCACGCTGGGTTTTGGGATCAGTGCCCAAAGCGAGCAACTCACGCGCCTCTGCGGCTTTCTTCCGGGCGTTGGCTAGCGAGAGGTCGGGGTATGGACCAAGCGTCATGTTGATACGGCTTCTGGTCAACGGCTCGCGGTAATTGAAATTCCACATCATCGAGCCGCTGGCGCGTACTCGAAGTTGCAAGCCATCGCCGTCACTGAGGACGAAGTCTTTACCAGTTGCCTTGACCGCCTTGAGCTGGCGATCGGAGAGGCGGGTTGCGTTAGTAGGCATGGGGGCTACCTCCAGCACCGTTTTGGTATCCTGAAAATAGCATTTGGTAGTCCGGGATACCACCTGGGATACCAAAGCGCCTGGAACTCAGAAACCCTACAAAGCCCCCATAAGCGCTGAAACCCCTGTATTCACTGGATTTCAGGCACAAAAAAAGACGTCCGTGGACGTCTTTAGATGATGAAATGGTGGAGCCGGGGGGATTTGAACCCCCGTCCGCCAGTACTCTGCTGTCGGTACTACATGCGTAGCCGTGTCTATTAAGTTAACCCTCAGCGACCCGACGGGCAGGGTGCTTTGGGCGAGTTGTGTAATTTTTAGCCGCTTCGTCCACAACGTACTGCACGGCGATTCTGTTCTATATGACAATCACTTTGGGTTTACAGACATCCCCTGATGATTGCTGGACCCGAAGGTACCAGGAGGGAAGGGCTAAGGCTGCTTACGCAGCGAGAGCGTATTCCCCGTAGGTTTCGTCATTGGCAACTATAGAAAGTTGCAACAGTGGATTTACGAGTTCTGTTACCAACTCGGCATGCACCTAAAGGTTCGCAACCGGCGTCGAATCCTAAACGGCCCCGTGCTTGTTGATCGATGTGATCGTGAGCAACAAGCCTGCGCAGTGTACGTCAAACGGTCACAGAAGGCCAACCCGAAAGGTTGGCCTTGAGCGGTTGGCGGGTTATGGGTTGCCGCCCTTTTCCAGGTTCTGCAGGTCTTGCAGGGCCTTGGACGTGATCTCGATACACTTCTTTTCATCGTCGGCCGCGTGGGCGGCTTTGGCTTGGGAGATGGCGGTGTCGATCTCGCCGCTTTTGCCGCTGGTGTCAGTGGCTAGCAGCGCTTTGCTGTTGTTGATTTTATCCAGATTGATCTGGCACAGATTTGCTTCATTGTCTGTGGCAAACACGGGGGAGGCCAGCATCGCAGCGGTGACGAATACACCAGCCAGTACGGAGCGCTTCATGGGTATCTCCTTGTGCAAAGAGGTCTCGATGCTGCGCGGTACGTGCGGCAGCTGGCGAGGTTATTGGTCAGCCCCGGTTGCCCGGGGCTTAATCAAGTGACTACGCCAGTGTGCAGGGGTTCGTTTTTATTGCGCGGGCCTGGGTCACCCGATCGACCAGGTAGACCAAGCCGTGGTAATCGATCCCACCATGCTGGGTCAGACCGATCTCGCAGGTGCGGCTGGTGGAGATGCCCTCGCTGCAGTACTGCACGGCGTCCTTGAGCGAACGCAGGGAGTGGGCGTTGAGTTCCGGGGTGGTGAAGCCTTTGTCGCCGGCGAAGCCGCAGCAGTGGATGCCTTCGGGGATGACTACGTTGTTGCTGCAGCGCCGGGCGAGGTCGATCAGGGCCTGGCTTTCGCCCAGGTGCTGGGTGCTGCAGGTGACATGCACGGCAATGGGGGCATCCTGGGGTGTGAAGTCCAAGCGGTCCATCAGGTGGGTGCGGATAAATCGAACTGGGTCATAGAGGTCCAGACGCGTTTGCCCCAGGTCCTGGACCAGGCGCAAGGTGCAGGGGCTGGTATCGCAATAGATCGGGTCGAGGCCGCCACGGCTGGCGTGGAGCAGGGCGCCGATCAGTTCCTGGCGTTTGTGCTCGGCCTGTTCGGCGTAGCCTTTGGAAGCAAAGGGCTGGCCGCAGCACAGGCTGTCTGGGTTGTCCGGGATGACTACCTGGTAACCGGCTTTTTCCAGCAGGCCCCGGGTTTTGTCGTACAGCGACATTTGCTCTTTGTCCCCGGCCGCCGGGCCCATTGCTCGCGATACACAGGCCGCGAGGTAGACCACACGTGGTCGCTCGTCGTTGACCGCGGGGCTGAAGCGGATGGCTTTTTCCGGCTGTGGCATGGCGCGGGTCCACTGCGGGATCTGGCCCTTGGACAGCTTGGTTACGGAGGCCGAGAGTTTCGCCAGGCGTGGCGCGCCGAGCAGCATGCGCGCGCCGTTGGCCACATGCAGGGTAAAGCGCGCACCTTGCAATGCGGTGGAGAAATGGCTGGCCAGCCACTCGGCGGTTTTCGTACTGTCAGCTTCGCGGCTACGCAGCTTTTTCACCAGGTCACCGGTATTGATGCCTACCGGGCAACGCTGGGCGCACAACCCGGTGGCGGCGCAGGTGTCGATACCTTGGTAGTGATACGCCGCTTCCAGCTCGGTGGTATCGATACCCGCGCGTTTACGTGCCTGGATATCGCGCCAGATCACGATGCGCTGGCGTGGGCTGAGGGTCAGGCCTTTGGATGGGCATACTGGCTCGCAGAAACCGCACTCGATGCACTTATCCACAATCTCGTCGGCGGCCGGCAGGGGCTTGAGGTTTTTCAGGTGGATTTGCGGATCTTCGCTCAGCACCACGTCCGGGTTGAGAATGCCGTTGGGGTCGAGCAGGCGCTTGAGTTGCCACATCAACTGATAGGCATCGCTGCCCCACTCCAACTCGACGAAGGGCGCCATGTTCCGACCGGTGCCGTGCTCGGCTTTCAGCGATCCGCCGAACTCCACGGCCACCAGTTGCGCTACGTCATCCATGAACGCTTGGTAGCGTGTGACTTCTTCCGCGCTGTTGAAGCCTTGGGTGAAGACAAAGTGCAGATTGCCTTCCAGCGCGTGTCCGAAAAGGATGGCCTCGTCGTAGTGATGTTTGTCGAACAACTCGATCAAGCGGTTCACGCCGATAGCCAGTTGCTCCACCGGGAAGGTCACGTCTTCGATGATCACCGTGGTGCCGGTTTTGCGTACGGCGCCGACGGCAGGGAAGGTGTCTTTGCGGATGGCCCACAGGCGAGCGTTTTCCACCGGGTCTTCGGTGAAGTCGACTTGTTTCTCGACCGGGAAGTCGGCCAGCGACGCCATGATCAGCGCCAGTTGCTCCTGCAGCAGCGACGATGAAGCGGCGCGGGATTCGATCAATAGCGCGCAGGCACCTTCCGATAGCTGCTGTACGAAAGCGGGCATGCCGGGTTTGTCTTGCACCGAGCGCATGCTGCGCCGGTCCAGCAACTCGACCGCTGACACCGGCTGGGTTTTCAGCACCGTTACGGCGTTGCAGCAGGTTTCTACATCGGGAAATACGATCAGGGCCGAAGCCTTGTTCGGGTGGTCGATCACCGTGTCGTAGGTCACTGCGCTGATAAAGCCCAGGGTGCCCTCGGAACCCACCAGCAGATGGCTGAGGATATCCAGTGGTTCGTCGAAATCCACCAAGGCGTTGAGTGACAGGCCGGTGGTGTTTTTCAGACGGTATTTATGGCGGATTCTTGCCGCCAGTTCAGCATTGGCCCGCGTCTCGCGGCCCAGGGTAGCCAGGCGTTCCAGTAACGGGCCGTGTTGCTCGCGGAAAGCGGCGACGCTGGCGGCATCCTCGGTGTCGAGGCGGCTGCCGTCGGCCAGCACCAGGCGAATCCCGGCCAGGGTGTGGTAGGTGTTCTGGGCGGTGCCGCAGCACATGCCGCTGGCATTGTTGGCGACAATCCCGCCGATCTTGCAGGCATTGATCGACGCCGGATCCGGGCCGATCTTGCGCCCGAACGGCGCAAGCCACGCGTTGGCCTGGGCTCCGATCACCCCGGGTTGCAGGCGGATTTGCGTACCTTGGCCACGAATCTCGCGCCCGTTCCAGTTATCGCCGAGCACGATCAGCACCGAATCGCTGATCGCCTGGCCGGAAAGGCTGGTGCCAGCCGCACGAAAGGTCACTGGCACGCGGTCGCGTTGCGCCAGTTGCAGCAGTTCGACGACTTCATCTTCCGATTCGACTCGGATCACCAGTTGTGGGATCAGTCGGTAAAAACTGGCGTCGGTGCCGAAAGCCAGGGTGGAAAGAGGATCGTCGAAGCGCCGATCTTTCGGGATCAGTCGTGCGACAGCATCAAGGAACGCGATGGGCAGACTCATGGGTCCTCCAGGATCAGCAGCGCCCAGTCTGGGGAGCCTAGGCGCCACGGTCCAGCAGACTGGGTTGTGAATAGCTGACGCCGCAAGGCTGCGGCGTCGGTTCTAACGGTATTGCCTGTGGTCTTAATGCACCAGCATGCCGGTGAACCAGTACGCCTGGGCGTAGGTGATCAGGCCGACAATCGTGGCAAAAAACAGGCTGTGCTTGAGGGTAAAGCGGAACAGGTCGGATTCTTTACCCACCAGGCCGGTCGCGGCGCAGGCCACGGCGATCGATTGCGGGGAGATCATCTTGCCAGTCACGCCGCCACTGGTGTTCGCCGCCACCAGCAGGGTGTCGCTGACACCGATCTGGTGTGCGGTAGTGGCTTGCAGGGAGCTGAACAGGGCATTGGACGAGGTATCGGAACCGGTGAGGAACACGCCCAGCCAACCGAGGAACGGCGAGAAGAACGGGAATGCTGCGCCGGTGCCGGCCAGTACCAGCGCCATGGTCGAAGACATGCCGGAATAGTTGGTGACGAACGCGAACGCCAGCACCATGCCGATGGACAGGATTGGCCAGCGCAGCTCGTAGAAGGTCTCTTTCAAAGTGGTCAGACCAGTTTTGAAGTTGATCTTCAGCACCAGCATGGAGATCAGCGCAGAGAAGAAAATCGCTGTACCGGTCGCGGAAATCGGGTCCAGTTTGAACACCGCTGGAATGGCAGTGGGGTTGGTGACAATCGGCGCAACCTTGATCACCATCTGGTCCAGGTGCGGAATCGCAAAGTTGAACACCCAGCTGTACATCGAACCGCCAGCGGCGAACATCGCCTTGAACGGCTTGAGGGTCCAGATGGTGACCAGTACGGTCAGGATCAGGAACGGCGACCAGGCCTTGAAAATTTCCATCAGGCTGTAAGGCGAAGCCACGGAAGTACGTGGCTGGCCGAAACCGCCGACGCTGCCGGTGACCGAAACGCTGGACGTGGCGCCGGCAATCTGGGCACCCGCAGTGCGCTTGGGCTGCCAGACTTTCAGGAACAAGGTCAGGGAAATCAGGCTGGCCAGGGCCGAGGTGATGTCAGGCAGTTCCGGGCCGATAAAGTTGGAGGTGAAGTACTGGGTGATGGCAAAGCTCAAGCCGGCCACCAGTGCGGCAGGCCAGGTTTCCTTGACGCCGCGCAAGCCGTCCATCATGAACACCAGCCAGAACGGCACGAACAGCGACAGCAGCGGCAGTTGGCGGCCGGTCATGGCGCCGATCTTGAAGGCGTCGATACCGGTGACTTGGCCCGCGACGATGATCGGGATCCCCAGGGCGCCGAACGCTACTGGAGCGGTGTTGGCAATTAGGCACAGGCCGGCGGCGTACAGTGGGTTGAAGCCAAGTCCTACGAGCAACGCGGCAGTAATCGCTACCGGGGCACCGAAACCGGCGGCGCCTTCGAGGAATGCGCCGAAGCAGAAGCCGATCAGCAGCACTTGCAGGCGTTGGTCATCGGTAATCGACAGCACCGAGCTGCGGATCACTTCGAACTGGCCGCTCTTGACCGTCAGTTTGTAGAGGAATACCGCGGCGACGATGATCCAGGCGATTGGCCACAGGCCGTAGGCAAAGCCGTAGCCGGCGGCAGCGAGTGCCATATCGACTGGCATCTGGAAGGCGAAGATCGCTACCAGGATCGACAGCGCCAGGGTGATGCTCCCGGCAACATGGCCTTTAAGGCGAAACACCGCCAGGGCCAGGAAGAAAAATACGATAGGAATAACGGCGGCCAGTGCGGATAGGCCAAGGCTGCCGAGTGGGCTGTAGAGCTGTTGCCAGGTTTGCATATGGGGTGGCCCCTAATTGTTGTTGGTCATGCATGTTTAGCTGATTTGGATAATTGGTAAGACCAATTTACAATCGCTGATGGCTAGGTTAAGAGCCTTCGGGGTGATGTGTCAATTTGCCGCCTGAGAAACTTTGGTCGCATGTCGGCGGCGTGGGGTCTGATCGGTGTAATCAAAGGGGTTCTGATAGGTGCCGACAGCGCGGCAATAGGCCAGAATAGAGGGCCCGGCGAGTGGCCGGGATCGTGGAGAGTCAGTTATGGCGTTTGATCAGGTGCGTCAGCGCCGTTTGTCCGACGATATCGTCGAGCAGCTTGAGGGGATGATCCTTGAGGGCACGTTGAAGTCGGGCGAGCGATTGCCGGCCGAGCGCGCACTGGCTGAACAGTTCGGTGTGTCGCGCCCGTCGTTGCGCGAGGCGATCCAGAAGCTGGCGGCCAAGGGGTTGCTGGTCAGTCGCCAGGGCGGCGGTAATTATGTGGTGGAGACGCTGGGTTCTACCTTCAGCGACCCCTTGTTGCATCTGCTGGAAAACAACCCCGAAGCCCAGCGTGATCTGTTGGAATTTCGCCAGACGCTAGAAGCATCGTGTGCTTATTACGCCGCGCTGCGCGCCACGGAAGTGGACCGCGAGCGTCTGACTGCGGCTTTTGATGCCTTGCAGGATTGTTATACGCGTGATGATGAGGTGAGCCGTATCGAAGAAGGCGCGGCCGATGCCAGGTTTCACTTGGCTATCGCCGAAGCCAGCCACAATGCGGTCTTGCTGCACACCATCCGCGGCTTGTTTGATCTGCTCAAGCGTAACGTGGTGACCAATATCGGTGGCATGTACCAGCAGCGCAGCGAAACCCGCGACATGCTGATCAATCAGCATCGGGACTTGTACCTGGCGATTATCGAAGGGCGGGCCGAGCAGGCGCGGGAAGTTTCAACACGGCACCTGCTATATGTGCAGGAGGTGTTGGAGGAGGTGCGTCAGGAAGTGCAGCGCATGGCGCGGGCGGAGCGGCGTAAGGGGATGTAGCCAATAGTGCGGCGCAGGGAGCGGGCTCCCTGGCCACATGGGCGCGCATCAAGGGGCGGGGAAGGTCAGTCTTCCTTGCCCTTGTTGCGTACGGCGCGCTGCAATTCCCGATTGGAGTCGCGCTCGCGCTCGGTATCACGCTTGTCGTATTCCTTCTTGCCCTTGCCCAGCGCGATTTCGCACTTGACCAGATGCTTGCTCCAGTACCACGACAGGCAGACGCAAGCGTAGCCTTTCTGTTGTACCGCGGCGGCGAGCTTTTCCAGTTCGCGTGCATTGAGCAGCAGTTTGCGCGTGCGTACCGGATCGGCAATCACGTGGGTGCTGGCGGTCATCAACGGCGTGATATGACTGCCGAGCAGCCAGGCTTCGCCATCTTTGAGCAGCACGTAACTGTCGACCAGTTGCAGCTTGCTGGCGCGCAGACTTTTTACTTCCCAGCCGGCCAGGACCAGACCAGCCTCGAACCGATGTTCGATGAAGTAATCGTGTCGCGCCTTTTTGTTTTGCGCGATGGTCCCTGTTGGGTGTTTCTTTTGTTTAGCCATAGGGGCGGCATTATAGGCAGTTGCGAGCGTGTCGGCTACGGTCAACCTGCGTGCTTGAGCGTGTTGGACGAATCCCGGACAATACCGCCAGTTTTCTGGTTTTTTTCTCTCGCGAATCGTGCAGTCTTTTCGCGATGTTTGCCGCTCAGCTTCGGAAATAACGCTCCCATGACGACGCATATTCAACGCTCGGCCCTGCTGCCTTACCCGGCGCAAGCGCTTTATGACCTGGTCAACGACGTGGCGAACTACCCGGATTTCCTGCCCTGGTGCTCCTCATCCACGGTATTGGAGAGCAGCGACGAGCATATGCGCGCGAGTCTCGAGGTGTCCAAGGGCGGGCTTGGCCAGAAGTTTGTCACCCGTAATGTGCTGGTTCCTGGGCGGTCCATCGAGATGAATCTGGAAGAAGGGCCATTCACCCAGTTGCACGGGGTCTGGGTATTCAAGCCATTGGGGGAGAAGGCGTGCAAGATCAGCCTGGACCTGACGTTTGATTACGCAGGCTCCATTGTGCGGGCGACCCTGGGGCCGCTGTTCAACCAGGCGGCGAATACCTTGGTGGATGCGTTTTGCCAGCGGGCCAAGCAACTGCATGGCTGAGCGATTGATTGAGATTGAGGTGGTCTGCGCCGCAGTGGATCGCCAATTGTTGTTGAGCCTGGCGGTTGCGCCGGGGACGAGCCTGCGGGCGGCGGTGCTGGCGTCAGGTATTGCGACACAGTTTCCCGAGCTGGATATCGACAGTTGCCCATTGGGGGTTTTTGGCAAAGTTGTGGCGGACGCTGAAACCCGTAGCGTGCAGGCTGGTGATCGCATCGAGATCTATCGGCCCTTGCTCGCCGATCCGAAGGAAGTGAGGCGCTTGCGAGCGGCAAAAGCAGCCGAAGCTCGGCGGTTGAATCCATAGTCTGTGAAACAGCAGGCAACAAAAAGCCCGGCATGCCGGGCTTTTTGTTGAACGATGCAAATTATTGCGGGCTGGCGTCCAGAGGTTCTGGAGTTGGCACCGGAACGGTTTGCACACCGTCGATATCTTTCTGAATCTGGTCAAGCAAGGAGCCTGGCTTGGCCGGTACTTCGGACTTGGGCTGTTCAGCATTCTGCGTTGGAGCAGTGACGCTGGTCCCGCTGTCCTTGCCCAACAGGGCTTCATCACGGCTTACGCCGGGCATGAAGTCACCGGAAAGGCTGACGAGCTGATCGTTGCCATTAAAGATGACACTGACGCGCTCCTGTTGGCGCTCCCCGCCTCCAGGTTGCAGGCTATAGAGATAATCCCAGCGATCGGCATGGAATGTGTCGGTCAGCAGGGGATTGCCCATGATAAACCGTACTTGCCGTCGGGTCATTCCCGGGCGTAACTGGTCTATCATGTCCTGCGTGACGACATTGCCCTGCTGGATGTCGATTTTGTAAACCCCGGGGAATGAACAACCGGCGAGTGCGAGCAGTCCCACAAGGGTGAAACTGGTTAGCAAGAGCTTGGTGTTTTGCATCGGTGGGCGACTTCCACTATCTTGGCTGGGACAACGTAAACGCCGATCATACCCGTATTAAGAGAAGCTGCGAAGCAGCATCCGCGAGAAAGCTAACCATGGTTGAAAATAGCGAACTACGCAAAGCCGGTCTTAAAGTGACTCTGCCACGAGTCAAGATTCTACAAATGCTCGATTCCGCCGAGCAACGCCACATGAGTGCCGAGGATGTCTACAAGGCGCTGATGGAGTCTAACGAGGACGTCGGCCTGGCCACGGTTTACCGTGTACTGACCCAGTTCGAAGCCGCAGGGCTGGTGGTTCGTCATAATTTCGACGGCGGTCATGCAGTATTTGAACTGGCTGACGGTGGTCATCACGACCACATGGTTGACCTGGATACCAATGAGGTTATCGAGTTCACCAGCCCCGAGATCGAGGCGCTGCAGCACAAGATTGCTGAGGAGCACGGATTCGATTTGGTTGACCACAATCTGGTTCTGTACATACGTAAAAAAAAGTAAGAAAGCTACGCAGATTCACTCTGCGAAACGATCGAAGGCGACCCTAGGGTCGCCTTCGTGTTTTCTATCGGGGGGAAACCCAGGGTGAAATAGGGCTCAGGCCTTCGCTGTCACCACCATTTTCTTCGCATGGGCCAGGGACTCCTTGGTCAGATCGATGCCGCCGAGCATGCGCGCGACTTCTTCGACCCGTTCGGTCTTGTTTAGCTTGGACACAGCAGTATGTGTCGCATCGCTGCCCCTGACCTTATGCACAAACAGGTGCTGATGGCCCTGGGCTGCTACTTGGGGCAAGTGGGTAACGGTCAATACCTGACCGCGTTCGCCGAGGCGACGCAACAACTGGCCGACGATTTCTGCCGTCGGTCCACCGATCCCCACGTCCACTTCGTCGAATACCAGTGTAGGAACGCGGGAGGTCTGGGCGGTAATGACCTGGATCGCCAGGCTGATTCGTGACAGTTCGCCACCAGACGCCACCTTCGCCAGGGCCTTGAGAGGTTGGCCTGGGTTGGCGCTCACCAGCAACTCGACCTGTTCCAGGCCGTTGGGCTGCAGCTCGTTGCCACTATTGGCATGCAATTCGATGGTGAAGCGCCCGCCGGGCATGCCCAGTCGCTGGATTTCCTGTTCCACGGCGCAGGCCAGTCCGGTAGCCGCTTGCTGGCGCAGGTCGCTTAGTTCCCGGGCTTTTTCCTGATAGTGGCGGGCGAAAGAGGCCAGTTCATCGCCCAGGCGCTCGATGGATTCATCTTTGGCATTCAGGGTTTCGATCTCGTCCAGCAGTTTTTGCTGCATGGCCGCCACTTCGGTTGGCTGGATCCGATGTTTGCGCGCCAGGGTATAAATAGTGTCGAGGCGCTCTTCGATCTCTTGCAGGCGTGCTGGATCGGCATCGAAGTGGTCAAGGAAGCGGTTCAGCTCGCCAACCGCCTCTTCTACCTGGATCTGCGCACTGGTCAGCAGGGTAGTGGCTTCATTCAGCGAGCCAGAGCCACTGTTCACACTCGACAGGCGGTTAAGGCTTGCCGTCAGGGCGTTCAGCACATTGCCGGAATCGCTTTCGCTGCATTGCTCGACAACCTGGCGACAAATGCCCAGCAAGGTTTCGGCATTGGTCAGGTTCTTGTGCTCCTGCTCCAGTTGTTCCAGTTCTGTTTCGCCCAGGCCCAGGCTTTCCAGTTCTTCCAATTGATAGCTTAGGAGTTGGTGGCGGGCCCGCTGCTCGTCGCCGGAGTTGGACAGACGCTCCAGCTCCTGGCGGGTCTGGCGCCAACGTTGTGCGGCCAACTGCACCTGGCGCGCCAGGTCGGTGGCACCGGCGTACTCATCCAGGAGCCGGCGATGGGTATCGGTTTTGAGCAGGGATTGATGTTCGTGCTGGCTGTGGATATCGATCAGCAATTCGCCCAGGGCTTTCAGGTCGCCAAGGGGGCAGGGCGTGCCATTGATATAGCCCCGTGAGCGGCCTTCGGCGGTGATTACGCGGCGCAGGATGCACGGGCCGTCGTTATCAAGGTCGCGCTCGGCAAGCCAGGCGCTGGCTTCCGGAATATCCGCCAGGTCAAAAGTCGCCAGGATATCGGCCTTGTCTGCGCCGGGGCGAACCACGCCGCTGTCGGCGCGATCGCCAAGGGTCAGGCCCAGGGCATCGAGCATGATCGATTTGCCGGCGCCGGTTTCGCCTGTGATTACGCTCATCCCGCGATCCAGTTCAAGATCCAGGTGCTCGACGATGGCGTAGTTATGTACGGACAGGTGAACCAGCATAGTGGCTGCTCCCAGGCTTTAGGTCTGGTTATTTATACAGTGTTTTGTTTGGCGCTGACAATCCTGAGGTTTAGCTCGATTTGCTTGGATGGCGGGATTTTTTAGTGCGATGTGGAATGTGCGGGAAAGTGTGAGTCGGGGCGTGTCGGCCCTTGAACCTGGAAATTGTGGCCCCATATACCGGAACAGAAGCGCGAGTTGAGTTCGCGCAGGATTCTGAAAGGAGAAAATTATGGCTGACGAACAGACGCTGGATACGCAAAACCCAGACGCCAACCAGGCCTCGCAGGCAGCGGGTGAAGACCTGGCGGCTCGCGTGCAAGTGCTCGAAGAGCAACTGGCAGGCGCTCAGGATCAGGCTTTGCGTGTTGCTGCCGATCTGCAGAACGTCCGCCGCCGCGCCGAGCAGGATGTAGAAAAAGCCCACAAGTTCGCGCTGGAGAAGTTCGCCGGTGATCTGTTGCCGATCATCGACAGCCTGGAGCGCGGCCTGGAGCTGTCTAGCCCGGACGACGAAAACATCCGTGGCATGCGCGAAGGGATCGAGCTGACCCTGAAGATGTTCCAGGACACCCTGAAGCGTTATCAGATGGAAGCCATCGATCCACAAGGCGGCGAGCCGTTCAATGCGGAGCATCACCAGGCCATGGCCATGCAGGAAAATGCTGACCTTGAGCCCAATAGCGTGTTGAAGGTGTTCCAGAAGGGCTACCAGCTCAATGGCCGCCTGTTGCGCCCGGCGATGGTGGTGGTGAGCAAGGCTCCCGCACCGGTTTCGCCATCGATTGACGAGCAGGCTTGAAATCGTTCGTAACGACCCCATTTATAAGTCAAGCGTTTAAGTGCTACCGCAGTTAGCCACCACTGCTGCGGCAACCAAATCCAAAGTTTCGGGAGAGTGAATCATGGGCAAAATTATCGGTATCGACCTGGGGACCACCAACTCCTGCGTCTCCGTGCTGGAAAACGGCGTATCCAAGGTTATTGAGAACGCCGAAGGCGCACGTACTACCCCTTCCATCGTGGCTTACGCCAACGACGGCGAAATCCTGGTAGGCCAGTCCGCCAAGCGTCAGGCTGTGACCAATCCGCATAACACCCTGTACGCGGTGAAGCGTTTGATCGGTCGTAAGTTCGACGAAGAAGTCGTACAGAAAGACATCAAGATGGTGCCGTACAAAATCGCCAAGGCCGACAACGGTGACGCCTGGGTTGAAGTGAACGGCCAGAAAATGTCGCCGCCACAAATCTCGGCTGAAATCTTGAAAAAGATGAAGAAGACTGCCGAAGACTACCTCGGTGAAGCAGTGACCGAAGCGGTGATCACCGTTCCGGCCTACTTCAACGACAGCCAGCGCCAGGCGACCAAAGACGCCGGCCGTATTGCGGGCCTGGACGTAAAACGTATCATCAACGAACCAACCGCGGCTGCTCTGGCCTATGGCATGGACAAGGCCAAGGGCGACCACACCGTGATCGTTTATGACCTGGGTGGCGGTACTTTCGACGTTTCCGTGATCGAAATCGCTGAAGTCGATGGCGAGCACCAGTTCGAAGTGTTGGCGACCAACGGTGACACGTTCCTGGGCGGTGAAGACTTTGACATTCGTCTGATCGACTACCTCGTCGACGAATTCAAGAAAGAAAGCGGCATGAACCTCAAGGGTGACCCGCTGGCGATGCAGCGCCTGAAAGAAGCCGCTGAAAAAGCCAAAATCGAACTGTCTTCGAGCAATTCGACCGACGTGAACCTGCCGTATATCACTGCAGACGCCACCGGTCCTAAGCACTTGAACGTGAAGATTTCGCGCGCCAAGCTCGAATCGCTGGTTGAAGACCTGGTTCAGCGCACCATCGAACCTTGCCGCATCGCCCTGAAAGACTCGGGTATCGATGTTGGCTCGATCAACGACGTGATTCTGGTCGGTGGTCAGACCCGTATGCCGCTGGTGCAGCAGAAGGTTACTGAGTTCTTCGGTAAAGAAGCGCGTAAAGACGTCAACCCGGACGAAGCAGTTGCCATGGGTGCTGCCATCCAGGGTGCGGTATTGGCCGGCGACGTGAAAGACGTGCTGCTGCTGGACGTCAGCCCGCTGACCCTGGGTATCGAAACCATGGGCGGCGTGATGACTGCGCTGATCGAGAAGAACACCACGATTCCTACCAAGAAATCGCAAGTGTTCTCGACTGCCGATGACAACCAGGGCGCGGTGACTATTCACGTGCTGCAAGGTGAACGTAAGCAGGCTGCGCAGAACAAGTCCCTGGGCAAGTTCGACCTGGCCGAGATTCCACCAGCTCCACGTGGCGTGCCACAGATTGAAGTGACCTTCGACATCGACGCCAACGGCATTCTGCACGTAGGCGCCAAGGACAAGGCCACTGGCAAGACTCAGTCGATCGTGATCAAGGCCAACTCCGGCCTGTCCGAGGAAGAAATTCAGCAGATGATCAACGACGCTGAAAAGAACGCCGAGGAAGATCGCAAGTTCGAAGAGCTGGCCGCTGCCCGCAACCAGGGTGATGCACTGGTTCACTCGACGCGCAAAATGATCGCTGATGCTGGCGACAAAGTGACTGCTGAAGAGAAGACTGCAATCGAAGCTGCAGTGGTTGCCCTGGAAGCCGCCGTTAAAGGCGATGACAAGGCCACTATCGAAGCCAAGGTTGAGGAACTGTCGAAAGTCTCCGCGCCAGTGGCTCAGAAGATGTACGCCGAGCAAGGCCAGCCAGCTGACGGTGCCGCGCAACAGGCAGAGCCTGAAGCCAAGCACGATGATGTTGTCGATGCCGAGTTCGAAGAAGTAAAAGAAGACCAGAAGAAGTAACTTGGTCGCCCGGTTGACCGCTATCAAGCGGTGACTGGTAGGATGTCGCCGCGCGGGAGCTTGCTCCCGCGTTGGCGTGTCTGGGGTACGCGAATTTTTACAGCATGCGACAAGGTTCGGATGTTGGCGGTGTGATCGGGAATGCTCCTGCTTTGCGATCAACAATCACCGCGTTTTTAGCTGGGTCTCGGCTGAGAGCAGTAAAGACCAGGATCGTTGAATTTGACGTGAGTTGGGTCCGGGCCTGTATTGGGGCTCAACGAGTTTGGCAGGCTCAGGAGGGTTTTGCCGGACGTCCTTAAGAGTGCAAAGACTTATGGCAAAGCGTGACTATTACGAAGTGTTGGGTGTGGAGCGCGGCTCCAGCGAGGCGGACCTGAAGAAGGCTTACCGTCGCCTGGCGATGAAGCATCACCCGGACCGTAATCCGGATAACAAAGAATCCGAAGAATTGTTCAAGGAGGCCAACGAGGCCTACGAATGCCTGTGTGATCCGAACAAGCGCGCAGCCTACGACCAGTACGGCCACGCGGGTGTCGATCCGAGCATGGGTGGCGGCGGTGCCGGTTTTGGCGGGCAGAACTTCTCGGATATCTTCGGTGACGTGTTCAGCGACTTCTTCGGTGGCGGTCGCGGCGGTCAGCGTGGCGGTGCCCAGCGCGGCAGCGACTTGCGCTACACCCTGGAGCTGAATCTGGAAGAAGCCGTGCGCGGCACCAGCGTCAATATCCGCGTGCCGACGCTGGTCAATTGCAAGCCGTGCGACGGTTCAGGTGCCAAGAAGGGCTCTTCGCCGATTACCTGCCCGACTTGTGGTGGTATTGGCCAGGTGCGCATGCAGCAGGGCTTCTTCTCTGTGCAGCAAACCTGCCCGCGTTGCCATGGCCAGGGCAAGATCATTTCCGATCCGTGCGACTCTTGCCACGGCGAAGGGCGTGTTGAAGAGTACAAGACGCTGTCGGTGAAAGTGCCGGCGGGTGTCGATACTGGCGACCGTATTCGTTTGTCGGGCGAAGGCGAGGCGGGTGCGCAGGGTGGCCCTACGGGCGATCTGTACGTGGTGATCAATGTGCGCGAGCACTCGATCTTCCAGCGCGACGGCAAGCACCTGTTCTGTGAAGTGCCGATCAGCTTTGTCGATGCCGCCCTGGGTGGCGAGCTGGAGATTCCGACCCTCGATGGCCGGGTCAAGCTGAAGATCCCTGAGGGGACGCAGACCGGCAAGCAGTTCCGGATCCGTGGCAAGGGCGTTGCGCCAGTGCGTGGCGGTGGGGCGGGCGACTTGATGTGCCGTGTGGCCGTTGAGACCCCGGTCAACCTAGATCGTCGTCAGCGTGAGTTGCTCGAAGAATTGCGCAGCTCGCTGGACGGTGATGGCTCCCATTCGCCGAAGACCGCTGGCTGGTTCGAAGGCGTGAAGCGCTTCTTCGGCGACCTGTAAGGACGTGGATATGCGACGTATAGCAGTGATGGGCGCCGCCGGGCGCATGGGCAAGAACCTGGTGGAGGCGGTGCAGCAGCGCTCGCCTCTGTCGGGGCTGACTGCGGCGATCGTGCGCCCGGGCAGTACGCTGATTGGCGCCGATGCTGGTGAGCTGGCTTCGCTGGGGCGGATCGGAGTGTCGTTGTCCGGTAGCCTGGAGCAGGTGGTTGATGAGTTCGATGTGCTGATCGACTTCACCCTGCCCGAAGTGATGCTGAAAAACCTGGCCTTCTGCCGTAAGGCTGGTAAGGCCATGGTTATCGGTACCACTGGCCTGAATGCCGAGCAGAAGCAGTTGCTGGTTGCGGCGGGCAAGGACATCCCTATCGTGTTTGCCGCCAACTTCAGTGTGGGCGTCAACTTGTCGCTGAAGTTGCTCGACATGGCCGCACGGGTGCTGGGTGATGATGCGGATATCGAGATCATCGAGGCCCATCACCGGCACAAGGTGGATGCGCCATCGGGCACCGCCATGCGCATGGGTGAGGTGATTGCCGATGCCTTGGGGCGCGATTTGTCGAAAGTCGCGGTGTATGGTCGCGAAGGTCATACCGGCGCGCGTGAGCGCGAGACCATTGGCTTTGCTACGGTGCGCGGCGGTGACGTGGTGGGTGACCACACGGTGCTGTTTGCTGCCGAAGGCGAGCGCCTGGAGATTACCCATAAGGCCTCCAGTCGTATGACCTTCGCCAAGGGCGCAGTGCGTGCGGCATTGTGGCTGGAGGGTCGCGAAGCGGGCCTCTACGACATGCAAGACGTGCTGGATCTGCGTTAATCAGTAGCAAAAACGGGCCCCGGGTATTACTCTAGGGCCCCGTTTTTACCCGCTAAGCGACGTCCTGTCGCATTCTCCTGCCTTTTAGGCTCTTTAGCGGTGGACCAAAAAAGCCTTTTTCTGTAAGCTACAGCTTTAGTGTGTCCACTAAAAGCGCGCAGAATAATTCAGTGAAGAAGCGGGGTGACGTGTCCATACGTCACTCCGCTTTTTTACAACCTGCGATCGCCCTTTCAGGCTTTATTTACGGGAGGTCTTCTTGACTAAGCCAGCCATACTCGCCCTTGCTGATGGCAGCATTTTTCGCGGCGAAGCCATTGGAGCCGACGGTCAGACCGTTGGAGAGGTGGTGTTCAACACCGCCATGACCGGCTATCAGGAAATCCTTACCGATCCTTCCTACGCCCAACAGATCGTTACCCTGACCTATCCGCACATCGGCAACACCGGTACTACGCCGGAAGATGTCGAGTCTGATCGTGTCTGGTCGGCTGGTCTGGTGATTCGTGACCTGCCACTGGTTGCGAGCAACTGGCGTAACACGATGTCGCTGTCCGATTACCTGAAAGCCAACAACGTTGTGGCGATCGCCGGTATCGATACGCGCCGCCTGACACGCATCCTGCGTGAAAAAGGCTCGCAGAATGGCTGCATCATGGTCGGTGACGATGTTTCCGAAGCCGCAGCGATTGCTGCAGCGCAAGGCTTCCCTGGCCTGAAAGGCATGGATCTGGCGAAAGTCGTCAGCGCCAAAGAACAGTACGAGTGGCGCTCCACTGTCTGGGACTTGAAGACTGACAGCCACGCAACCATCGAGGCTAGCGAGTTGCCTTACCACGTGGTCGCTTACGACTACGGCGTGAAGTACAACATCCTGCGCATGCTGGTCGAGCGCGGTTGCCGCGTGACCGTGGTGCCGGCGCAAACCCCG
Source organism: Pseudomonas proteolytica (assembly GCF_007858275.1). Taxonomy (GTDB): domain Bacteria; phylum Pseudomonadota; class Gammaproteobacteria; order Pseudomonadales; family Pseudomonadaceae; genus Aquipseudomonas; species Aquipseudomonas proteolytica. The sequence goes on along the minus strand of NZ_VFEV01000030.1, from coordinate 59,844 downwards.
GCCGCCGACGTACTGGCCCTGCAACCGGATGGTGTGTTCCTGTCCAACGGCCCGGGTGACCCGGAGCCATGCGACTACGCCATCAAGGCCATCAAGGAAGTGCTGGACACCGAGATCCCGGTATTCGGTATCTGCCTGGGTCACCAACTGCTGGCCCTGGCCTCCGGCGCCAAGACCCTGAAAATGGGCCATGGCCATCATGGTGCCAACCACCCGGTACAAGACCTGGACACTGGCGTAGTGATGATCACCAGCCAGAACCACGGCTTTGCGGTGGATGAAGCCACCTTGCCGGCCAATGTGCGCGCCATTCACAAGTCGCTGTTCGACGGTTCCCTGCAGGGTATCGAGCGCACCGACAAGAGCGCGTTCAGCTTCCAGGGCCACCCTGAAGCGAGCCCGGGCCCGAACGACGTAGCGCCGCTGTTCGACCGTTTCATCAATGAGATGGCCAAGCGACGCTAAATGAGCGGCCTGAGGGCGGCCCGGGAAACCGGTGGCCCCCTCAGGCTCTTCAAGGATTGTTCAAGACGGCTTGCCGACTGACCTGCGGATTTGAGTGACAAACCCATGCCTAAACGTACAGACATAAAAAGCATCCTGATTCTCGGCGCTGGCCCGATCGTTATCGGCCAGGCCTGCGAATTCGACTACTCCGGCGCCCAGGCCTGCAAGGCCCTGCGCGAAGAGGGTTACCGCGTCATCCTGGTGAACTCCAACCCGGCCACCATCATGACCGACCCGGACATGGCCGACGCCACTTACATCGAACCGATCAAGTGGCAGACCGTTGCCAAGATCATCGAGAAAGAGCGTCCAGATGCACTGCTGCCGACCATGGGCGGCCAGACTGCACTGAACTGCGCCCTGGACCTGGAGCGCGAAGGCGTCCTGGAAAAGTTCGGCGTAGAGATGATTGGCGCTAATGCCGACACCATCGACAAGGCTGAAGACCGCTCGCGTTTCGACAAGGCCATGAAGTCCATCGGTCTTGATTGCCCGCGCTCGGGCATCGCCCACAGCATGGAAGAGGCCAACGCGGTTCTCGAAAAGCTGGGTTTCCCGTGCATTATCCGTCCGTCCTTCACGATGGGCGGCACTGGCGGCGGTATCGCTTACAACCGTGAAGAATTCGAAGAAATCTGCGCACGCGGTCTGGACCTGTCGCCGACCAAAGAGTTGCTGATCGACGAATCCCTGATCGGCTGGAAAGAGTACGAGATGGAAGTTGTCCGCGACAAAAAGGACAACTGCATCATCGTCTGCTCGATCGAAAACTTCGACCCAATGGGTGTGCACACCGGTGACTCGATCACCGTTGCTCCGGCACAGACCCTGACGGACAAGGAATACCAGATCATGCGTAACGCCTCGTTGGCGGTACTGCGTGAGATCGGCGTTGAAACCGGCGGTTCCAACGTTCAGTTCGGTATCTGCCCGAACACCGGCCGTATGGTCGTGATCGAGATGAACCCGCGTGTATCGCGTTCTTCGGCGCTGGCATCAAAAGCTACCGGCTTTCCGATTGCGCGCATCGCGGCCAAGCTGGCGATCGGTTACACCTTGGACGAGCTGCAAAACGAGATCACTGGTGGTGCTACGCCGGCGTCCTTCGAGCCGTCGATCGACTATGTCGTCACTAAGCTGCCACGCTTCGCTTTCGAGAAATTTCCGAAAGCCGACGCCCGCCTGACCACTCAGATGAAGTCGGTCGGTGAAGTCATGGCCATCGGCCGGACCTTCCAGGAGTCGCTGCAGAAAGCCCTGCGTGGCCTGGAAGTGGGCGTTTGCGGTCTGGACGAGAAGCTCGACCTGAGCAACCCGGAAAGCATGAGCGTGCTCAAGCGCGAGCTGACCGTGCCGGGCGCCGAGCGTATCTGGTACGTGGCTGATGCTTTCCGCGCTGGCATGACCGTCGAAGACATCTTCGGCATGAACATGATTGACCCGTGGTTCCTGGTGCAGATCGAAGATCTGATCAAGGAAGAAGAGAAGGTCAAGACCCTGGGTCTGTCCTCTATCGACCGCGACCTGATGTTCCGCCTCAAGCGCAAAGGCTTCTCTGACCAGCGTCTGGCCAAGCTGCTGGGCGTGACCGAGAAGAACCTGCGCACCCATCGTCACAAGCTGGATATCTTCCCGGTCTACAAGCGCGTTGACACGTGCGCCGCAGAGTTCGCCACCGACACCGCGTACCTGTACTCCACCTACGAGGAAGAGTGCGAAGCCGCGCCGTCGGGCCGCGACAAGATCATCATCCTGGGCGGCGGTCCAAACCGTATCGGCCAGGGCATCGAGTTCGACTACTGCTGCGTCCACGCCGCCCTCGCCCTGCGCGAAGACGGGTACGAGACCATCATGGTCAACTGCAACCCGGAAACCGTTTCCACTGACTACGACACCTCCGATCGCCTGTACTTCGAGCCGGTAACCCTGGAAGACGTGCTGGAAATCTGTCGCGTCGAGAAGCCCAAAGGCGTGATCGTTCAGTACGGCGGGCAAACTCCACTGAAACTGGCGCGTGCCCTGGAAGCGGCCGGCGTGCCGATCATCGGTACCAGCCCTGACGCCATCGACCGTGCCGAAGACCGTGAGCGCTTCCAGCAGATGGTCGAGCGCCTGAACCTGCGCCAGCCGCCAAACGCGACCGTGCGCAGCGAAGACGAGGCCATCCGTGCAGCCAGCAAGATCGGCTACCCGTTGGTGGTGCGTCCGTCCTACGTGCTGGGCGGCCGGGCGATGGAAATCGTCTACGAAGAAGAAGAACTCAAGCGCTACCTGCGTGACGCGGTGAAAGTGTCCAATGATAGCCCGGTGCTGCTGGACCACTTCCTCAACTGCGCCATCGAGATGGATGTGGATGCGGTCTGCGACGGTACCGATGTGGTGATTGGCGCGATCATGCAGCACATCGAGCAGGCAGGCGTTCACTCCGGTGACTCCGCGTGCTCCCTGCCGCCGTACTCGCTGCCGCTGCACATCCAGGACGAGATGCGCGAGCAGGTCAAGAAAATGGCCCTGGAACTGGGTGTGGTCGGCCTGATGAACGTACAGTTGGCGCTGCAAGGCGAAGACATCTACGTCATCGAAGTCAACCCGCGTGCTTCGCGTACCGTGCCGTTTGTTTCCAAGTGCATCGGCGTGTCCCTGGCGATGATTGCCGCCCGTGTGATGGCCGGTAAAACCTTGAAGGAAATCGGCTTCACCAAGGAAATCATTCCGAACTTCTACAGTGTGAAAGAAGCGGTGTTCCCTTTCGCCAAATTCCCTGGTGTGGACCCGATCCTGGGCCCAGAGATGAAGTCCACCGGTGAAGTGATGGGCGTGGGCGATACCTTCGGCGAAGCATTCGCCAAGGCCCAGATGGGCGCCAGCGAAGTGCTGCCGACCGGCGGTACTGCGTTTATCAGCGTGCGTGACGATGACAAGCCACTGGTTGCAGGCGTGGCCCGTGATCTGATCAACTTGGGCTTCGAAGTCGTCGCGACTGCCGGGACTGCCAAGCTGATTGAGGCGGCTGGCCTGAAAGTGCGTCGCGTGAACAAGGTAACGGAAGGTCGTCCGCACGTGGTCGACATGATCAAGAATGACGAAGTCACCCTGATCATCAACACCACCGAAGGTCGCCAGTCGATCGCGGACTCCTACTCCATTCGTCGAAACGCCTTGCAGCACAAGATCTACTGCACCACCACCATTGCTGCTGGCGAAGCTATCTGTGAAGCGCTCAAGTTCGGTCCTGAAAAGACCGTGCGTCGCTTGCAGGATCTACACGCAGGATTGAAGGCATGATCAAATACCCTATGACTGTCCAGGGCGCCAAGGCCCTGGAAGAGGAGCACGCCCATCTGACCAAGGTCGTACGTCCAAAGCTGAGCCAGGACATCGGTACGGCCCGCGAGCTGGGTGACTTGAAGGAAAACGCCGAATACCACGCTGCCCGCGAGCAGCAGGGTATGGTCGAGGCGCGGATCCGTGATATTGAAGGGCGGATTCAGAATCAGGTCATCATTGATGTCACAAGCATTCCGTACACCGGCAAAGTGATTTTCGGTACCACTGTGGAAATCGCCAACGTCGAGACGGATGAGCGCGTGACTTACCACATCGTGGGTGAGGATGAAGCTGACTTCAAACTCGGCAAGATCTCCGTCGGCTCGCCCCTGGCCCGTGCCTTGGTCGCCAAGGAAGAGGGTGATGTGGTGGCCGTCAAGACGCCTGGTGGCGTGATCGAGTACGAGATTGTCGAAGTTCGTCACATCTGAACGGCGGCGCCCGCTTCGAGCGGGCGCCATGCTTTGGCAGTTGACCCAGATGCTCTGGGTCGGCGGCCTGTGGCTGTTGCACCTGGGTGTATTGCCGGTGCTGGGCATGATTGGCCTGGCGCCGTTGCTGATCGATGAGATCGGCGGATTATTGAGTGCGTTGCTGGTAGGTTTTGCGGCCGCGTGCGTGACGCTCCAGGCACTTGTGCTGATCAAGGCCGAGGGCTTGGGGAGTTTGTGGCGGGATATGCGCGGGCAACTGCTGTTGATGGCGCTGTATGCGTGCGCAATGTATTGCGTGGTGTGCATATTGCTGCCGGAAGCGTTGCGCTGGCAGCTGTTCAGCTATCTTGTGCTAGGGTTTTCTGGCTTGGTGCTGGTGGTACAGCCTGCGCCGGGGTGGAGCGGCAGGGCGCGCGAAGCACGCCCGTGACCCTTGAATCATTTGAAGCGATGAACGTTCGACAGTTGCTTGTTGGCGCTGAAATTCTTGCGATACAGCAGCGCCATCTTGCCGATGACCTGAACCAGGTCCGCTTTGCCCACCTTGCACAGTTCTGCAATGGCGGCCAGGCGTGCTTCGCGATCAAGGATATTGACCTTGATCTTGATCAGCTCGTGATCGCCTAATGCGCGTTCAAGTTCGGCTAACACACCTTCAGTCAAACCGTTGTCTGCCACAATCAGAACTGGTTTCAGATGGTGGCCAATGGATTTGTACTGTTTCTTCTGCTCTTGAGTGAGCGGCATAATCTGACCCCTGCGTCTGATCTTGTAAAAAGCGGCGGCCAGTTTACCCGAGCGAGTCCGGGACCGCCCAGTTAATCACGACCCGTTTTATTTTCGAGGTGGCCCGTGGCCCGTTCCAAAACTAGCCTTAAGTGGCTGCAAGAGCATTTCAACGATCCTTACGTCAAAAAGGCGCAGAAGGACGGCTACCGTTCACGGGCCAGTTACAAACTGCTGGAGATCCAGGACAAGGACAAGTTGATCCGTCCGGGCATGAGCGTTATTGACCTGGGGGCCGCCCCAGGTGGTTGGTCCCAGGTGACCAGTCGTCTGATTGGTGGGCAGGGGCGTCTGATCGCGTCCGATATCCTGGAAATGGACAGCATCCCGGATGTGACCTTTGTTCACGGTGACTTCACCGAAGACGCCGTACTTGCGCAGATCCTTGAGGCGGTAGGAAATTCACAGGTAGACCTTGTGATTTCCGACATGGCCCCCAATATGAGTGGATTACCGGCCGTTGATATGCCGCGCGCGATGTTCCTTTGTGAATTGGCGCTGGATTTGGCAGGTCGGGTTTTGCGTCCAGGTGGAGATTTCCTTGTGAAGGTCTTCCAGGGCGAAGGTTTTGACGAGTACCACAAGAACATTCGCAAGTTGTTCGACAAGGTGCAGACGCGCAAGCCTGACTCTTCCCGGGACAGGTCCAGGGAGCAGTATTTGTTGTGCCGCGGCTTCCGCGGTGTCGAGGGCGCTGCGAGCGAAGAGCGTTTTTGAGGAATTCGAGGTAGGCGATAGGTTTTTTTATATCGCTTTCGTCATGAAGCTTTACGAATATTGTGTAGTCAAAGTTTCACAAAGGGTTACAGACGGCGCCTGCCAGAGTTGTAGGTAATGTAGTAAGTTAGGCCGGTGAATATCATGCGAAGCGCGCGCCAGTAGCGGAGCTTGCTTCAGAGGGTAGTTAATTGAACGATATGGCAAAGAATCTGATCCTGTGGTTGATCATCGCGGCTGTCCTGGTGACGGTGATGAACAACTTCTCCAGCCCTAACGAGCCGCAGACCCTCAACTATTCCGACTTCATCCAGCAAGTTAAGGATGGCAAGGTCGAGCGCGTGGCGGTTGATGGCTACGTGATCACTGGCAAGCGCAACGATGGCGATAGCTTCAAGACCATTCGTCCGGCGATCCAGGACAATGGCCTGATCGGCGACCTGGTGGATAACAAGGTCGTCGTCGAAGGTAAGCAGCCTGAGCAGCAGAGCATCTGGACCCAGTTGCTGGTAGCCAGCTTCCCGATCCTGGTGATTATCGCCGTGTTCATGTTCTTCATGCGCCAGATGCAAGGCGGCGGGGGGGGCAAGGGCGGGCCGATGAGCTTCGGCAAGAGCAAGGCGCGCCTGCTTTCTGAAGATCAGGTGAAAACTACCCTGGCTGACGTTGCCGGTTGCGACGAAGCCAAGGAAGAAGTCGGTGAGTTGGTCGAGTTCCTGCGCGATCCGGGCAAGTTCCAGCGCCTGGGCGGCCGTATTCCTCGCGGTGTACTGATGGTCGGTCCTCCGGGTACCGGTAAGACCCTGCTTGCCAAGGCGATTGCCGGCGAAGCCAAGGTACCGTTCTTCACCATTTCCGGTTCCGACTTCGTCGAGATGTTTGTCGGCGTAGGTGCAAGCCGTGTGCGTGACATGTTCGAGCAGGCCAAGAAGCACGCGCCTTGCATCATCTTCATCGATGAAATCGACGCTGTCGGTCGCCATCGTGGTGCTGGTATGGGCGGTGGTCACGACGAGCGTGAGCAGACCCTCAACCAGTTGCTGGTGGAGATGGACGGCTTTGAAATGAACGATGGCATCATCGTGATTGCCGCCACCAACCGTCCTGACGTACTTGACCCTGCGCTGCTGCGTCCGGGCCGTTTCGACCGTCAGGTCGTGGTGGGCTTGCCAGATATCCGTGGCCGCGAGCAGATTCTCAAGGTCCACATGCGCAAAGTGCCGATGGGCGATGACGTGGCTCCGGGTGTGATTGCCCGTGGTACTCCTGGTTTCTCCGGTGCCGACCTGGCCAACCTGGTGAACGAGGCCTCGCTGTTCGCTGCCCGTACCGGCAAGCGCATCGTCGAGATGAAAGAATTCGAGCTGGCCAAAGACAAGATCATGATGGGTGCCGAGCGCAAATCCATGGTGATGTCCGAAAAAGAGAAGCAGAACACCGCTTATCACGAAGCTGGTCACGCCATTGTCGGTCGTGTTGTGCCTGAGCATGACCCGGTCTACAAGGTCTCGATCATTCCGCGTGGTCGGGCGCTGGGTGTCACCATGTTCCTGCCGGAAGAGGATCGCTACAGCCTCTCCAAACGCGCCCTGATCAGCCAGATCTGTTCGCTGTACGGCGGCCGTATCGCTGAAGAGATGACCTTGGGTTTTGACGGTGTTACCACCGGCGCATCCAACGACATCATGCGTGCCAGCCAGATTGCGCGGAATATGGTCACCAAGTGGGGTCTGTCGGAAAAACTTGGCCCACTGATGTATGCCGAGGAAGAGGGTGAAGTGTTCCTGGGGCGTGGCGGCGGTGGTCAAAGTGCCAGCTTCTCTGGTGAGACTGCCAAGCTGATCGACTCCGAAGTGCGCAGCATCATTGACCAGTGCTACGGCACGGCCAAGCAGATCCTTACCGATAACCGCGACAAGCTCGACGCCATGGCTGATGCCCTGATGAAGTACGAGACCATTGATGCCGAACAGATTGACGACATCATGGCCGGCCGTACGCCTCGTGAGCCTCGCGATTGGGAAGGTGGTTCGGGTACTTCAGGCACACCGCCAGTAGTACAGAACGAGCGCCCGGAAAACCCAATCGGTGGCCCGGCTGCCGACCTTTAAGGCTTGAAATGACTTCTGCGTCGCCCTCTACCCGGTTGCCTTGCGGCAGCCGGGTTCTTGATTTGGCCCGTACTCACGTTATGGGCATTCTCAATGTAACCCCTGATTCCTTTTCTGACGGTGGCCGCTTCAGCCAGCTGGATGTGGCATTGCGCCATGCAGAAGCGATGGTCGCTGCAGGCGCGACCCTGATCGATGTTGGTGGCGAATCGACCCGGCCAGGAGCGCGCGCTGTCTCCCCATTGGAGGAGATGGAGCGTGTAGCGCCGATTGTCGAGCGAATCCATCGCGAATTGGATGTAATCATTTCAGTAGACACCTCGACCCCTGCCGTCATGCGCGAAACCGCGCGGCTCGGAGCGGGGTTGATCAACGACGTGCGCTCATTGCAGCGCGACGGCGCGCTGGACGCTGCTGCGGCCACTGGGTTGCCGGTCTGTCTGATGCATATGCTCGGTGAACCCGGGACGATGCAGGACGCTCCGCACTACGACAACCTTGTTGAAGAAGTGACGGAATTCCTGGTGGATCGCATTGCCCAATGCGCCGCTGTGGGAATTGCACCTGAGCGGATCATTCTCGACCCCGGGTTTGGTTTTGCCAAAACCCTGCAGCACAACTTGAGCCTGTTCAAACATATGCAGTCGCTGCATGCCCTTGGTCGTCCCCTGTTGGTTGGGGTGTCGCGCAAGAGCATGATAGGCATGGCCTTGAATCGTCCCGTGGGCGAGCGCCTGCACGGCGGACTGGCCCTGGCGGCCTTGGCTGTCGCCAAGGGTGCGCGCATTCTACGGGTGCACGATGTGGCCGAGACCGTTGACGTAGTGCGGATGATCGAAGCGGTAGAATCAGCCGAATAAGAATGATGGAGCACTTATGACAAAGAAATATTTTGGCACCGACGGTATTCGTGGTCGGGTCGGCGAATTCCCGATCACTCCGGATTTCATGCTCAAGCTGGGCTGGGCGGCCGGGATGGCCTTCCGCAGTATGGGGGCATGTCGCATCCTGGTCGGCAAGGACACGCGGATCTCTGGTTACATGTTCGAATCTGCATTGGAGGCGGGCCTGTCTGCTGCCGGGGCTGACGTGATGTTGCTGGGGCCGATGCCTACGCCGGCGATCGCTTACCTCACGCGTACCTTTCACGCTGAAGCCGGGATTGTGATCAGCGCTTCGCACAATCCCCATGATGATAATGGCATCAAGTTCTTTTCGGGTCAGGGCACCAAGCTGCCGGACGAGATCGAGCACATGATTGAAGAGCTGCTGGATGCGCCGATGACCGTCGTCGAATCGAGCAAGCTGGGCAAGGTTTCGCGGATCAACGACGCTTCGGGTCGTTATATCGAGTTTTGCAAAAGCAGCGTGCCCACCAGTACCAATTTTGCCGGGCTCAAGGTGGTGATCGACTGCGCCCACGGTGCGACCTACAAGGTGGCGCCCAGCGTATTCAAGGAGTTGGGGGCCGAGGTGACTGTGCTGTCGGCTCAGCCCAACGGCCTGAACATCAACGACAACTGCGGCTCGACCCATATGGGGCAGTTGCAGGCGGCGGTATTGGCTGAGCACGCGGACCTGGGTATTGCCTTTGATGGCGACGGCGACCGCGTGTTGATGGTCGATCACACGGGCGCCATCGTTGACGGTGACGACCTGCTGTTCATCATTGCCCGTGACCTGCATGAGCGTAACAAGCTGCAAGGCGGCGTCGTCGGTACCTTGATGAGTAACCTGGGGCTGGAGTTGGCCCTGGCAGATCTGGGGATCCCGTTTGTGCGCGCCAATGTTGGCGACCGCTACGTGATTGCCGAGCTGCTGGAACGCAACTGGGTGGTGGGTGGCGAGAATTCCGGGCACGTAGTGTGCTTCCAGCACACCACTACCGGTGATGCGATCATCGCTGCGTTGCAGGTTCTATTGGCCTTGCGTCGCCGTGAAGAAAGCCTGGCCCAGGCGCGTCAAGCATTGCGCAAGTGTCCTCAGGTACTGCTCAATGTGCGTTTCTCTGGGGGTGAAAACCCTATCGAGCACCCGGCCATCAAGGAAGCCTGTGAGCGTGTTACCGTCGCCATGGCGGGCCGTGGCCGGGTCTTGTTGCGCAAGTCGGGGACCGAGCCTTTGGTGCGTGTCATGGTCGAAGGCGATGACGAAACACAGGTTCGCGGCTATGCCGAAGAGCTGGCAAAACTGGTAACTGAAGTTTGCGCCTGAATTCGGCTTGCCAGTGTTGATGCGGTTGGGTAACATCTGCGCCCACTTTGACCGACGAGGTACAGCATGCGTCGCACTATGGTAGCTGGTAACTGGAAGATGCACGGTACCCGCGCCAGTGTCGCTGAGCTGGTCAATGGCCTTCGTCACTTGGCCCTGCCGAGCGGTGTCGATATCGCGGTATTCCCGCCTTGTTTGCATATCAACCAAGTGGTTGATGGCTTGAAAGGCAAGTCGATCCAGGTCGGCGCGCAGAATTCCGCAGTAGAAGCCATGCAGGGTGCGTTGACTGGTGAAATTGCACCGAGTCAGCTGGTTGATGCAGGTTGTTCCTATGTGCTCGTTGGGCACTCCGAGCGCCGTCAGATGATGGGCGAGCGTGATGGGACACTCAACCGCAAGTTCGCAGCGGCACAGGCTTGTGGCCTGATTCCCGTGTTGTGCATAGGGGAGACCCTTGAGCAGCGTGAATCCGGCAAGACTCTTGAAGTTGTCTCGCGTCAGCTGGGCAGCATCATCGAGGAGCTGGGTGTTGGTGCATTTGCAAAGGCAGTGATTGCTTACGAGCCGGTCTGGGCCATTGGCACCGGGCTGACTGCTACACCGCAACAGGCGCAGGATGTGCACGCAGCCATCCGCGCGCAGTTGGCGGCAGAGAATTCTGAGGTCGCGCAAGGTGTGCGGCTTCTATACGGCGGCAGCGTGAAGGCGGCCAATGCGGTCGAACTGTTCGGCATGCCGGATATCGATGGGGGGCTCATTGGTGGAGCTTCCCTGAATGCAGATGAGTTCGGTGCGATTTGTCGCGCCGCGGGAAACTGAGAAAATGCTGGAAACAGTCGTAGTCGTTTTTCATCTGTTGGGTGCACTGGGCGTTGTTGCCTTGGTATTGCTGCAACAGGGTAAAGGTGCGGACGCTGGTGCGTCTTTCGGGGCAGGTGCTTCAAATACTGTGTTCGGAAGCCAAGGTTCCTCTACCTTTCTTAGTAAGTTTACTGCTATACTTGCCGCCGGTTTCTTCATAACCAGCCTGGGGTTAGGTTACTTTGCTAAAGAGAAAGCTCATGTGCTGACTCAAGCAGGTTTGCCAGATCCAGCAGTGTTGGAAGTTCCAAAAGCAAAACCGGCTTCTGATGATGTCCCGGTGCTTCAAGAGCAAAAGTCGGCTACTCCAGCGACTGACGTGCCTCCAGCTCAAGAGCAGAAGTAAGAAGGTTGTAAACGCTGTATTGCCGAGGTGGTGGAATTGGTAGACACGCAACCTTGAGGTGGTTGTGCCCATAGGGTGTAGGGGTTCGAGTCCCCTTCTCGGTACCAATTATCAGGAGAGCCCGCTGTTGCGGGCTTTCTTGTAGGTGGAAGGTTACATTGACCCTGTAAGGGATCGGTCGTATACTTCCGCCCCAGCTTTGTCGCGGGGTGGAGCAGTCTGGTAGCTCGTCGGGCTCATAACCCGAAGGTCGTCGGTTCAAATCCGGCCCCCGCAACCAGTTTTAGCGGAGCCCCTTTTAAGGGGCTTTTTGTTAGCTGGACACTTTCAACGCCGCTGTTCGACGGCGTTTCAAGGATGGGCGTTTCGCCCATTTTTTTATTTTGCACAGCATGCACATACATGCACGAGGGGGTTCAGGTGTCGAGCAAGCTAGAAGAGTTGCAGGCCTTGCTGGCCCCGGTGGTCGTGGCCCTAGGCTATGAATGCTGGGGTATTGAGTTTTCGGCTCAAGGTCGCCACTCAATGTTGCGCGTTTATATCGATAAAGAGGGCGGCGTGCTGGTGGACGATTGTGCCATCGTCAGCCGTCAGATCAGTGGTGTCCTGGATGTTGAAGATCCGATCGCCGTTGAATACACCCTCGAAGTTTCCTCGCCAGGCATGGAACGCCCACTGTTCACTATTGAGCAGTTTGCTAAATATGCCGGTGAACAAGTGAAGATCAAGCTGCGATCTCCTTTCGAAGGGCGACGCAACTTTCAGGGCCTTCTGCGCGGTGTAGAAGAACAGGATGTAGTGGTGCAGGTAGAAGACCACGAGTTCCTGTTGCCGATCGATATGATCGACAAGGCCAACATTATTCCCAGTTTTGACTGAGACGTGCCAGAAACTGCGGATCCCGCGGATCCAATGGCTTGCGAAAGGCGAGGCGTACGATGAGCAAAGAAGTACTGCTGGTTGTTGAGTCGGTATCCAATGAAAAGGGCGTACCGGCAAACGTGATTTTTGAAGCGCTGGAGCTGGCCCTGGCCACTGCTACCAAAAAGCGTTTTGAAGACGAAGTTGATCTGCGTGTGGAAATCAATCGCCACACCGGAGCCTATGAGACTTTCCGTCGCTGGACGGTCGTCGAAGAAGCCGATCTTGATGATCCGGCCATCGAAACCTGGCCGAGCAAGGTTGCGTTAACGCATCCTGGTGCCCAGGTTGGTGACGTCGTCGAGGAAAAGATCGAGTCCATCGAGTTCGGCCGCATCGCTGCACAGACTGCCAAGCAGGTCATCGTGCAAAAGGTTCGCGAAGCCGAGCGCGCCCAAGTTGTTGATGCCTATCGCGAGCGCCTGGGGGAAATCATCTCCGGCACCGTGAAGAAAGTGACTCGCGACAACGTGATCGTCGACCTGGGTAACAACGCAGAAGCGTTGTTGGCCCGTGAAGACATCATTTCCCGCGAAACCTTCCGTGTTGGCGTGCGTTTGCGCGCGCTACTCAAGGAAATCCGCACTGAGAACCGCGGCCCTCAACTGATCCTGTCGCGTACTGCGCCGGAAATGTTGATCGAGCTGTTCCGTATCGAAGTGCCGGAAATTGCCGAAGGCCTGATCGAAGTCATGGCTGCGTCCCGCGACCCGGGTTCGCGTGCCAAGATCGCGGTCCGCTCCAAGGACAAACGCATCGACCCGCAAGGCGCTTGCATTGGTATGCGCGGTTCGCGCGTCCAGGCAGTGTCGGGCGAATTGGGCGGTGAGCGCGTGGATATCGTGCTGTGGGACGATAACCCAGCGCAGTTCGTGATCAACGCCATGTCCCCGGCCGAAGTTGCGGCAATTATTGTTGACGAAGATGCCCATGCAATGGACATCGCCGTTGGCGCAGACAATCTGGCCCAGGCCATCGGTCGCGGTGGTCAGAACGTGCGTCTGGCCAGCCAGTTGACTGGTTGGACCCTGAACGTCATGACCGAATCGGACATCCAGGCTAAGCAGCAAGCAGAAACCGGCGATATCCTGCGCAACTTCATCGACGAGCTGGAAGTCGACGAAGATCTGGCACAGGTGCTGGTAGATGAAGGCTTCACCAGCCTGGAAGAGATTGCCTACGTACCGGTGGAGGAAATGCTCAACATCGACGGCTTTGACGAAGACACCGTCAACGAGCTTCGCGCTCGGGCCAAGGATCGCTTGTTGACTAAAGCCATCGCTACTGAGGAAAAGCTGGCAGACGCCCATCCGGCCGAAGACCTGCTCTCGCTTGAGGGTATGGACAAGGATTTGGCGATGGAACTGGCGGTGCGCGGCGTAATTACCCGCGAAGACCTGGCCGAGCAGTCTATTGACGACCTGCTCGACATCGACGGCATTGACGATGATCGTGCCGGCAAGTTGATCATGGCCGCCCGAGCCCATTGGTTCGAGTAATTAGGCGCGGCCTGAGGAGAGAAGTGCATGACGCAAGTCACGGTGAAACAACTGGCCGATGAGGTCAAAACACCGGTAGAGCGCCTGTTGCAGCAGATGCGTGAGGCAGGTCTGCCGCACACCGCCGCCGAGGAACATGTGAGCGACAGTGAGAAGCAATCGTTGCTGACTCACTTGAAAAGCAGCCACAAGGCGAAAGTGGAAGAACCGCGCAAGATTACATTGCAGCGCAAAACAACCAGCACCCTGCGGGTGGCTGGTAGCAAGAGCATCAGCGTTGAAGTACGTAAGAAGAAAGTCTTCGTACAGCGCAGCCCGGAAGAAATCGAAGCCGAGCGCAAACGCGAGATGGACGAACGTCGCGCAGTAGAAAATGCTGCACGTCAGAAGGCTGAAGAAGAAGCCAAGCGTCGCGCCGAAGAAGAAGCGCGTCGCCAGCCTGCTGCTGCGCAATCCGCTACTGATGCAGTCGCCGCTCCTGCAGCGCCTGTTGAAGCTGTGCGTGAGGCTGCTCCGGTTGCCGCTGCGCCAGCACCTGCTGCTGACGCTCGCAAGCGCGACGAACCTCGTCGTCCGGACAAGCCGCGTGCCGACGATAACAATCGTCGCAGTGGTGGTGGCGATGGCGAGCGTAAAAACGCTCCGCATCGTGCCTCGGTCAAAGAGAAAGCGCCTGCTCCACGCGTTGCGCCACGTACTACCGACGAAGAAAGCGATGGCTTCCGTCGTGGTGGTCGCGGCAAGGCCAAGCTGAAAAAACGCAACGCCCACGGTTTCCAGAGCCCAACCGGCCCTGTCGTGCGTGATGTGCAGATCGGCGAGACCATCACTGTTGGCGATTTGGCCAATCAGATGTCGGTCAAGGCTGCTGAAATCATCAAGTTCATGTTCAAACTGGGTACTCCAGCGACCATCAACCAGGTGCTTGACCAGGAAACTGCTCAACTGGTAGCCGAAGAACTGGGCCACAAAGTGACCCTGGTCAGCGACACCGCCCTGGAAGACTCCCTGGCCGAGTCCCTTAAGTTTGAAGGCGAGACCTTCTCCCGTGCGCCAGTCGTGACCGTAATGGGCCACGTTGACCATGGTAAGACCTCGCTGCTCGACTACATCCGTCGTGCCAAGGTAGCTGCCGGCGAAGCCGGTGGTATCACCCAGCACATCGGTGCGTACCACGTTGAAACCGAGCGCGGCATGGTCACCTTCCTTGACACCCCAGGTCACGCCGCGTTTACCGCAATGCGTGCCCGTGGTGCCAAGGCGACCGACATCGTGATCCTGGTAGTTGCAGCGGACGACGGCGTAATGCCGCAGACCATTGAAGCTGTCCAGCACGCCAAGGCCGCTGGTGTTCCACTGGTTGTTGCCGTGAACAAAATCGACAAGCCGGGCGCTGATCTTGATCGCATCCGTAGCGAACTGTCGGTTCACGGTGTGACTTCCGAAGAGTGGGGCGGTGATACGCCGTTCGTTTCGGTTTCGGCGAAGGTCGGTACTGGTGTAGACGAACTGCTCGAAGCTGTTCTGCTGCAAGCCGAAGTCCTGGAACTCAAGGCAACCCCATCGGCCCCGGGTCGTGGTGTTGTGGTTGAATCGCGTCTCGACAAAGGTCGTGGCCCGGTTGCTACCGTTCTGGTTCAAGACGGTACCCTGCGCCAAGGCGACATGGTGCTGGTCGGTTCGAACTATGGCCGTGTACGTGCCATGCTCGACGAGAATGGCAAGCCAATCAAGGAAGCGGGTCCATCCATCCCTGTCGAGATCCTCGGCCTGGACGGTACCCCGGACGCTGGCGACGAGATGAGCGTACTGTCGGACGAGAAGAAAGCCCGTGAAGTGGCTCTGTTCCGTCAAGGCAAGTTCCGCGAAGTCAAACTGGCCCGTGCTCACGCCGGCAAGCTGGAAAACATCTTCGAGAACATGGGCCAGGCAGAGAAGAAGACGCTCAACATCGTCCTCAAATCTGACGTCCGTGGTTCCCTCGAAGCGTTGAACGGCGCCTTGAACGGCCTGGGTAACGACGAAGTGCAAGTGCGTGTTGTCGGTGGCGGTGTCGGTGGTATCACCGAGTCCGACGCCAACCTGGCACTGGCTTCCAACGCTGTACTGTTCGGCTTCAACGTGCGTGCCGATGCTGGCGCACGGAAGATCGTCGAGCAGGAAGGCCTGGACATGCGTTACTACAACGTCATCTACGACATCATCGAAGACGTCAAGAAGGCCCTCACCGGCATGCTTGGCAGTGACGTCCGGGAGAATATCCTGGGTATCGCTGAAGTTCGTGACGTGTTCCGTTCGCCGAAGTTCGGCGCGATTGCCGGTTGCATGGTTATCGAAGGTACTGTGTACCGCAACCGTCCAATCCGTGTACTGCGTGAAGACATCGTTATCTTCGAAGGCGAGCTGGAATCCCTGCGCCGCTTCAAGGATGACGCTTCCGAAGTGCGTGCCGGCATGGAATGCGGTATCGGCGTCAAGAGCTACAACGACGTCAAGCCTGGCGACAAGATCGAAGTTTACGAGAAGGTCCAGGTTGCTCGCAGCCTCTAACTCGCGCACTTCAGGAGCCACGCCGCGTGTGGGCATGCAAATGCCCCGCGCAGTGTCCGGACTCTAAACGCAACGCCCGGTCTGGCTTTTGTCAGGCCGGGCGTTTGCCGCTTTCAGACCCCACGGGTTTCACCGTGTGGCAGTAACAGGTAACAAGACATGGCAAAAGAATACAGCCGTACCCAACGTATCGGCGATCAGATGCAGCGCGAGCTGGCCCAACTGATCCGTCGCGAAGTCAAAGACCCGCGCGTTGGCCTAGTCACCATCACCGCTGTTGAAGTGAGCCGTGACGTTGGTCACGCGAAGATCTTCATCACCGTGATGGGCCAGGACAACAGCGAAGAGATCGCGCAAAGCATCAAGGTGCTCAACTCCGCCGCAGGGTTTTTGCGGATGCAGTTGGCCCGCGAGATGAAGCTGCGCAGCGTGCCCCAGTTGCACTTCCACTACGACGAAAGCGTCGTGCGTGGTGCGCATCTGTCGGCCCTGATCGAACGTGCAGTGGCTGAAGACAATCAGCATCCGTCCACACCTGAAGACGCCAAGGAGTAAGCGGTGGCTCAGGTCAAACGTATCCGTCGTAACGTCAGCGGTATCATCCTGCTCGACAAGCCCATTGGCTTTACCTCCAATGCCGCTTTGCAGAAGGTCCGCTGGCTGCTCAATGCCGAGAAGGCGGGGCACACCGGTAGCCTTGATCCCCTGGCGACTGGCGTATTGCCATTGTGTTTCGGCGAGGCTACCAAGTTCTCCCAGTACCTGCTCGATTCGGACAAGGGTTACGAAACCCTGATGCAACTGGGCAAGACCACCACCACGGCCGATGCCGAAGGTGATGTTCTGCAGGTTCGCGACGTGACCGTTGGTCGTGCAGATATTGAGGCTGCCTTACCCGCTTTTCGTGGGCAAATCAGTCAGATACCGCCCATGTACTCGGCTCTCAAGCGTGATGGCCAGCCTCTTTACAAGCTGGCACGTGCGGGCGAAGTAGTGGAGCGTGAACCGCGTTCTGTTACTATTGCGCGCTTGGAATTGCTCGCCTGTGAAGGCGACACCGCCCGTTTGGCCGTGGACTGCAGCAAAGGCACCTATATCCGTACCCTGGTGGAAGATATTGGTGAACAACTCGGTTGCGGCGCGTACGTTGCAGAACTGCGACGTACACAGGCAGGCCCTTTCACCCTGGCCCAGACGGTCACGCTGGAAGAGTTGGAAGCCGTGCATGCCGAAGGCGGCAACGAAGCAGTTGATCGCTTCCTGATGCCATCGGACAGCGGTTTGCTGGATTGGCCATTGCTGCATTTCTCGGAGCACAGCGCGTTCTACTGGCTTAACGGCCAACCGGTACGCGCTCCGGATGCGCCGAAGTTCGGCATGGTGCGGGTACAAGATCACAACGGTCGCTTTATCGGTATCGGTGAAGTGAGCGAAGACGGGCGCATCGCGCCGCGTCGACTGATTCGGTCAGAATGACCGGACGAGGGTGGCTGTTAACAGGCACGGTCACTACTCATTTTTAGATACAGGGATTTGTCCCTGGCCTGTTGAAACTGCCCTTTGGGTGGTTTCCTGAAAAAAGGATTGCCTCATGGCTCTCGACGTTCAAGAAAAAGCACAAATCGTAGCTGACTATCAGCAAGCTGTTGGTGACACTGGTTCGCCAGAAGTGCAAGTTGCACTGCTGACCCACAACATCAACAAGCTGCAAGGTCACTTCAAGGCCAACGGTAAAGATCACCACTCCCGTCGTGGTCTGATCCGCATGGTAAACCAGCGCCGTAAGCTGCTGGACTACCTGAAAGGCAAGGATCTGGGTCGTTATCAGACTCTGATCGGTCGCCTGGGTCTGCGTCGCTAATCAGCGATTGCGCTAGAGGTTGGTTGTTTGCCGTGTGTCAGTGGGATTCCCGCTGGCCCATGGCAGGCTCCCAGCCTCAAGTTTTATCTGGATACACGTTTTACCCTGGACAAGGGTTGGGCCGATTCCCGACATTGCCCAAGAATTTCGCAAGAAGACAAGTTCCCCAAGAGCCACAAAGAAGGTAGGACACCGTGAACCCGGTAATCAAAAAATTCCAGTTCGGTCAGTCGACCGTTACCCTCGAGACAGGCCGTATCGCCCGTCAGGCCTCCGGCGCAGTGCTGGTCACCGTTGACGACGACGTCACCGTATTGGTGACCGTTGTTGGCGCCAAGACCGCTGACCCGAGCAAAGGCTTCTTCCCTCTGTCCGTTCACTACCAGGAAAAGACTTACGCTGCCGGTAAGATCCCTGGCGGTTTCTTCAAGCGCGAAGGCCGTCCTTCCGAGAAAGAAACCCTGACTTCCCGACTGATCGACCGTCCGATCCGTCCGCTGTTCCCAGAAGGCTTCATGAACGAAGTGCAGGTTGTCTGCACCGTCGTTTCCACCAGCAAGAAGACCGATCCGGACGTCGCTGCGATGATCGGTACTTCGGCGGCCCTGGCCATCTCCGGCATTCCGTTCGATGGCCCGATCGGCGCCGCTCGCGTTGCTTTCCACGAAAGCACCGGCTACCTGCTGAACCCGACTTACGAGCAGCAGAAAGCCTCGAGCCTGGACATGGTCGTTGCCGGTACTTCGGAAGCCGTGTTGATGGTTGAATCGGAAGCCAAAGAGCTGACCGAAGACCAGATGCTGGGCGCCGTACTGTTTGCTCACGACGAGTTCCAGGTCGTGATCAACGCCGTTAAAGAACTGGCTGCCGAAGCTGCCAAGCCAACCTGGACCTGGGCTCCTCAGCCAGAAGCCACCGCACTGCTGGGCGCTATCCGCTCCGAGTTCGGCGCTGCTATCTCCGACGCCTACACCATCACTGTCAAGGCCGACCGTTACGCACGCCTGGGTGAGCTGAAGGACCAAGTCGTTGCCAAGCTGTCCGGCGAAGAAGGTCAGCCTTCTTCCAGCGAAGTCAAAGCAGCCTTCGGTGAAATCGAATACCGCACCGTTCGCGAAAACATCGTTAACGGCAAGCCACGTATCGACGGTCGCGACACCCGCACCGTGCGCCCGCTGAACATCGATGTCGGCGTTCTGCCGAAGACTCACGGTTCGGCCCTGTTCACCCGTGGTGAAACCCAGGCCCTGGTTGTTGCGACCCTGGGTACTGCCCGTGACGCACAGCTGCTGGACACCCTGGAAGGCGAGAAAAAAGACCCCTTCATGCTGCACTACAACTTCCCTCCGTTCTCGGTGGGCGAGTGTGGTCGCATGGGCGGTGCTGGTCGTCGCGAAATCGGCCACGGCCGCCTGGCCCGTCGTTCGATTTCGGCCATGCTGCCGGCCGCCGACGTGTTCCCGTACACCATCCGTGTGGTATCGGAAATCACCGAGTCGAACGGTTCCAGCTCCATGGCTTCCGTCTGCGGTGCTTCCCTGGCACTGATGGACGCCGGTGTGCCGATGAAGGCGCCGGTTGCCGGTATCGCCATGGGCCTGGTTAAAGAAGGCGAGAAGTTCGCCATCCTGACCGACATCCTGGGTGACGAAGACCACCTGGGCGACATGGACTTTAAAGTAGCCGGTACCGCCAAAGGTGTTACCGCGCTGCAGATGGACATCAAGATCAAGGGCATCACCGAAGAGATCATGGAGATCGCCCTGGGCCAAGCCCTGGAAGCGCGCCTGAACATCCTCGGTCAGATGAACCAGATCATTGGTCAGTCCCGCACCGAGCTGTCGGAAAATGCTCCGACCATGATCGCGATGAAAATCGACACCGACAAAATCCGTGACGTTATCGGTAAAGGCGGCGCGACCATCCGTGCGATCTGTGAAGAAACCAAGGCCTCGATCGATATCGAAGACGACGGTTCGATCAAGATCTTCGGCGAAACCAAGGAAGCGGCTGAAGCAGCACGTCAGCGCGTACTGGGTATCACCGCTGAAGCCGAGATCGGCAAGATCTACGTGGGTAAGGTTGAGCGCATCGTCGACTTCGGCGCATTCGTCAACATCCTGCCTGGCAAGGATGGCCTGGTTCACATCTCCATGCTGAGCGACGCTCGCGTTGAGAAAGTGACCGACATTCTGAAAGAAGGCCAGGAAGTGGAAGTGCTGGTACTGGACGTGGACAACCGCGGCCGTATCAAGCTGTCCATCAAGGACGTAGCAGCAGCCAAGGCTTCGGGCGTTTAATCACTCCCAGGCTTCACGCTGAAAAAGAGGACTCTTCGGAGTCCTTTTTTTATGGCTTTGGGAAAGTGAAGGTAAATCAGCCGTTTAGCCTAGGGCAAAAGCCGCAACTTGCATGCAGGCATGAAGGCCTTCATGCAAGTTGCACGATTCCGAAAAAGTCCTATTTTGTTAACTTGTTGTTTTATAAGGATTTATTTTAGTGTTTAGACTTGGCACACTGCCTGCAATATTCCTGTTAACGCTGCAGCATCAAGGTTCACACACTGCAGACTTTTAATAAAACAGGAGTTACTCGTATGAAGAAGTTCGCTCTCGCTACTGCTACCGCTCTGACCCTGGCCATGGGTGCTAACGTGGCCTTTGCCCAGACTTCCCAAGCTCCAATGACCCTGGCGGCCGGTGAAGCCACCAAGGCAAAAGAAAGCGTTTCGGATACTTGGATCACCACTAAAGTTAAGTCTGATCTGCTGACCGAAAAAGGCATTCCTGGTTCGGACATCAAGGTTGAAACCAACAAAGGTGTGGTTTCCCTGTCGTCGACTGTAGCCATTTCGGATTCGCAGAAAGCAACCGCTGTAGCGATCACCAAGAAAATCAAAGGTGTAACCGCGGTTTCTGCTGACGGCCTGCTGGCTGGCGGCGCTACCAAGGCAGACAACATCGACAAAACCAAAAGCGCAGCTGCAGGCGCCAAAGAGTCCACTTCCGATACCTGGATCACTACCAAAGTGAAAGCTGACCTGGTAACCGAGAAAGGCATTCCTGGTACCGATATCAAAGTCGAAACCAACAAGGGCGTAGTTTCCCTGTCCTCTTCGGTCGCTGTGACTGAAGCGCAGAAAACTACTGCGGTGAATATCACCAAGAAAATCAAAGGCGTTAAAGCTGTATCGGCCGACGGCCTGAAAGCAGAGTAACGCTTAACAACTCGACTGAACCCAGGCGGCCTAGAGCGAGGCAGATATCCGCTCAATGCACCTTACAGGTTCATGCGACCGACCACAGGGATGTGGTCACTACGGGCCCCGGCACTTGTGTCGGGGCCCGTTTTATTGTGGGTTGGAATTCATGTTTGCAGATTATGCAGAGCAAATGAAATGTAGGAGCTGGCTTGCCTGCGATGGCCATAGGTATCTACACAACTTTCAGAAGCTGACGATCTTCCCTGTGGCGAGCGGGCTTGTCGGAACGCCACAACGCCCTATCTGCCTGGGTTTATGCGATGAAGCAAAATTGTGTAGATACCGATGCTGCGATGGCGGTGTATCAGCGGCAAATAGGCTGGCTGACCCACCGCCATCGCAGGCAAGCCAGCTCCCACACTTCAGGTTTCTGGTGCCGGTAGTTACTCGGCATCCAGGTGCATTGGCGTAACAACCCGGCCATCTTTCTCGGCCTGCCCCAGGTTGGCATCGATGAAGTACACCCGGTCATCTTCCAACTGGCCCTTGTCGACCAGATAGTCCTTGATCGTACTGGCACGGTCCTGGCCCAGTTGGCGTAGCAGCACGTCGCTGCCGCTCCAGAACTTGATCACGCCGTCGCGCAGTTTCGCCGAGCGTTCATCGCTGCCCAGGTCTTTCCACTCAGCCGGTGGCTGTTGCTTCAAGCGGGTGCGATAGATGCCTTCGAGCAGCGGGGCTTTTTCCTTTTCAGGTACTACAAGCAACGACGCCTGGGCCGGGACTTTATCGCCGCGACGCTGGAGAATCTTGTAGTAGTTGTACTGATACTCGCGCTCAAGCCGCTCGGCCGCCAGGAACGGACCGTCGCTGCTGGCTGCCGCGGTGCCTTCGATCTCCAGGCGCAGCGCAGGGCGCTCCTTGAGGGCCTTGGCGAGGCTGTCCAGGGCCGACTCGGCGTCCTTGCTCAGTGCGCTGGAACCTGCGGCGAACGACACGTTACCCAGGTCCTGCGCGCCACCACCGGTCACTAGCCCGCCAATGAACTTGAACGGCGCCGTCGCCGCGCGTACCACCAGGTTGCGCAGGGTTTGCCAGACAATCGGCATCACGCTGAATTGCGGGTTGTTCAAGTCGCCAGTCACCGGCAATTCGATGGAGATCTTGCCGTCCGTGTCCTTGAGCAGGGCGATCGCCAGGCGAATCGGCAGGTCCACCGCATCTGCGCTATCGACTTTCTCGCCCAGTTGCAGTTGCTCCACTACCACCTTGTTCTCGGCCTTCAACTGGCCTTTGGTGATCACGTAGTGCAGATCGAGGTTGAGCCGGCCCTTACGGATACGGAACCCGGCAAATTTGCCGGAATACGGGGTCAGGGTAGTCAGCTCGACGCGTTTGAAGCTGGTGGCGATATCCAGGGCGGCCATCGGGTCAAACGGGTTCACGCTGCCCTTGATGGTCACTGGCGCATAGCGGTCGACCTTACCCTTGATATCGACGCTGGCAGGCTTGGCCTGGCGGCTGTCGATGGTACCGATCTGGCCATTGAGCTGCTGGATCGCTGTGGCGAAGTTCGGCGTGAGGCTGAAGTCGGCAAAGTTGGCCGAACCATCGTTGATCACGATCTGACCGATGCGGATACCCAAAGGCTTTTCGTTGCTCGCGCTGGATCTGGCGGCAGATTTGGCACCGCTGTCGGCCGGTTGCGGGATCAGCAGATCATCGACGTTGGTGGTGCGGTCGTCGTTGATCATAAAGCGCGCATAGGGTTGCAGCAGGTTGATCTTGTCGATCGACAGGCTGTTGCCGTGCTGGTAGTTCAAGCCTTCGACCACCAGGCGCTGCCACTTGAGGAAGTCGCGGGTCTTGAGGGTATCGAGGGTGTGCAACTGATCCACTTGCGCCCGGCCGGTGATCTGCAGTGCGAGGGGCTCGGTACTCTTGAGGTTCACGTCCAGGTTGCTGCCGAGCATGCCGCTACGCAGTTCCAGGCGGATAAACGGGCTGATATAGGATTGGGCAACCCGCAGGTCGATATCCTTGGTGTCGACTTTCAACTTGGCGCTGACCGGGTTCAGGTTGACCTGGCCGCTCGCCTGGAGCTTGCCCTGCTTGCCCAGGCCACTGTCGATCTTCAAGGTGAAGGGGCTTTGATTGAGGCTGTCGAAGTCTTGTACATCGACATTCAGCGGGCCCAGTTCCAGTGCCACAGCAGGTTTTACCTGGCGATCAGCCAAGTGCACCTGGTAGTTGCGCAGTTGCACGTCCTTGAGCAGTACTTGCCAAGGCTTGCTCGGTGCTGTGGGGGCGGGTTCCGGCGAATCGGCTGTAGCGGGCGCCGTGGCTGGCTCGGGCTTGGTGGCCGGCTTGCTCGGCTGGCTGGCGAACAGTTTCTGCCAGTCCAGTTGGCCGTCGGCTTCGCGGGCGGCCCAGGTTTCGAGCTTGTTACTGCGGATCTTGCCAACGATCACTTGCTGCTTGGCCAGGTCGATCGAGGTTTCGCTGACATCCAGGCGTTCCAGGCGCGCCAGGGGCCGCCCATCCGGGGCCTTGATCGCGAACGGCGCGATGCTCGCGGAGACGTTGGTCAGGTTCAGTTCGGTTTCTTTGGCCAGGTTCAGCTTGTAGTCGGTGCTGAAGTTGAGGATGCCGTCTTCCAGGACCAGCGGCAGGGCGTCCCGTACATAGGGCCACCAGACCTTCATTTTGCCATCGGTGACCTTGAGCTTACCTTCGGAGGCGATCGGTACCAGGCTGAAATTGCCGGTCCAGTCGATCTGACCGCCTTCGGGGCCGGCGGCGACCAGGGTCATGTCGGCATTGTCTTCGGGCAGGGTGCTGAGGTTTTTCAGCTCAAAGTCGAGTTTGTCGTAGAGGAACTCGATAGGCTCGCTGGGGCGCACGTCTTCAAAGTGCACGTAGCCGTCGGCCAGCTTGATGCGTTCGATACGCAGCGGGAACGGTTTGCTGTCGGGGTCATCGGGGGTTGGTTCGCTCGGCGGTACTTTGAACAGTTGCGCCAGGTTGAGCGTGCCGGCTTTGTCGAAGAGGATTTCGGTCCTGGGTTTGTCCAGCTGCACATCGGCCAGGTGCAGGGCGCGTGTCCAGAGGCTGTCGATCTGCAGGTTGGCGTAGAGGCGCTCAAAGCCCACTTGCTCCTTGCCGGGTTCACCGATCTTCAGGCCCCAGAGGGTCAGCTCCAGGCTGAACGGGTTGAGCTCGATACGCTCGATACGGGCCGGTACCGTGGCGTAGTTGGCCAACTGCTGGTTGGCCACGCGAAGCGCAATACCGGGCAGAATCAGGAAGCCCAGCAAGCTGTAGAGTGCAAGGGCGGTCAGCAAGGCGCCTGCGGCGCGAATCAATCCTTTGGACATGGGTGACGCCATCTATATCAATCAGGAGTGCCTTGGAGTATGGCACGGGTTTGCGGTTCCGAAGAACCGCGCCTTTATTACGCCAGGCCAAGCATTTCAGGACAATCCTACAGTTGCAGGATCAAGGTCTTCAGTGGGGGCTGTTGGTCTTGTGAGGGAAAGTCTGCACCGGGTGTCATCACTTTCCAGTCGCGTACAGGTCGGCCGGCCTTTTCAGCGCAGCGCAAGACCTGCTCGCGCCAGTCGTCCATGCTGACTTTTGCCAGGTTGTTGCAGCAGATCAGCACGCCATCTTGTGCGGTGGCCAGCAATGCCGGCTTGAGCAGGCTCTGGTAGTCACGCAGCAAGTCCACGGTCCCAAAGGCGCTCTTGGCCCAGGCCGGCGGGTCGAGCAGCACCAGGTCATATTGACGTGGTTCCAGGCGCGGGTAGCTCGGCAGTTTTTGCCCGCGACGCTGGGTGATCGGCAGCCCGGCCAGTTGGCGGATGGCCGGAAAGTAATCGGACTGTACAAACGTCATGGGCGGCAATTGTGGGTTCAGGTCGCCGTTCTCGCGGCCGACTGCCAGGTTGCCCTCGGCAAAATCCAGGTTGCACACCTCACGGGCCCCACCAGCCGCTGCGCTGAGGCCGACGCCGCAGGTGTACGCAAACAGGTTAAGTACGCTTTTGCCGGCACTGTGGGCCTTGACCCAGCCGCGGGTGTTGCGCAGGTCCAGGAACAGCAGCGGGTCCTGCCCAGGATGGCGGCCGCGCACGCGATAGTTCAGGGCCCACTCATGGCCGACCAGGTCTTCCAGGGCGGCGGGCTCGGCGCGGTATACGGTGTCTTCGCGGTCGATACGCGAGTTGCCTCGGGAGCGGTCGTTATAGACCAGCAACAATTCAAGCCCCAGGTACTGGTTGATCATCAGGTGCAATTGCAGCAGTGCATCGCTGTCCAGCGCCTGGTGAAAGCTCTGCACCATCAATTGCGGGCCGTAGCGGTCGATGGTCAAGCCGCCGGCGCCTTCCTGGCTGCCATGGAATAACCGATAGCAATCGGTGCCTTGGGCATGCAGCTCGGCGAGCAGGTCTTGGCGGTGATCGAGGGCGGCGCGCAGCGCCTGATTCAGGGACGACATGGAGCGCGCCTTGCTGGGGAATTTAAGCGCGCAAGTTTAACAGCTCCTGTGGGTCCCGGCTTTTACAGGAGCGGGCTTGCCCGCGAAAAACTCGACATCGCCGCGTTTCTTCAGGCGTGTTGCGTCAGCGTTGACGATTTTCGCTGGCAAGCCCGCTCCTACAAAGCTGCGTTACAGCAGGCCCATGCGCCTGTGGGCGCGCTGCACCGAGCCGTTGCGCATTGCCCAGCGCAGCAGTGGCGCGCTACGCCTGACCCCAGTGCGGATCAGTTGGCGTTGCAGTGGGCTTTGTTGTTGGCCAAGCATGTCGTTGGCCCAGTCCGGAAGCAGATCAATACCCGCTTGCATCATCAGCGCGCCGAACGGCTTGGCCAGGGTGCTGGGTGCCGGGGCGTTGAGCAGCAGGCGCAGCACTTCACGGCTGCGTTCGTCACACAGCAGTTGTGGGCGAATCCGCTGCAGATAATCCGAAATTTCCTGCCGTGAGCGCGGCACATGCCGAGCTCCCAGCTGTTCGGCGATCAGGGCTATTTCGCTGTAGTAGCGGTCCTGATCCCTGGGCGATAAATCCGGGTTTTTGTAGCGCAGGTGCGCCGCGAGAAAGCTGCTGACTTCGGCGACGTGGACCCAGGTCAGTAACTCGGGATCGCTGGCCGCATAAGGACGCCCGTCAGGCGCATGCCCGACCACTTGCAGGTGGATGGTGCGCACCTTTTCGATCAGCCATGACGCGTCGCGGCGCGAGCCAAAGGTGGTACCGGAAATAAACTGCGAAGTGCGGCGCAAACGCCCGAGCATGTCCTGGCGAAAATTCGAATGGTCCCACACGCCGGCCAACGCCAGGGGATGCAGCGCCTGCAACATCAAGGCGCTGATGCCACCGATCAGCATGCTGCTGAAGTCACCATGGACCTTCCAGCTTACCGAGTCCGGCCCGAACAGCCCTGGGTCGCCCTTGGGGCTCTCCAGGTCCAGATTGCCGAGGGACAGGCCCGTCAGGCTCATCAACTGGGATTCGATACGGTTGCGCAGAAATTCCATGGTGGCTTGGGGGTTCCTATCGGTTCAGGCGTTTGTCGATCAGGCCGTCGACCACGCTCGGATCGGCCAGGGTCGAGGTATCGCCCAGGCTGTCCAGCTCATTGCAAGCGATCTTGCGCAGGATACGTCGCATGATCTTGCCTGAACGGGTTTTGGGCAAGGCCGGCGCCCATTGGATCAGCTCGGGCTTGGCGAAACTACCGATTTCCTTGCTGACCAGTTCCAAGAGGTGCTTTTTCAGCTCGTCGCTGGGCTCGACGCCATTCATCGGCGTGACAAACGCATAGATGCCCTGGCCCTTGAGGTCATGGGGATAGCCGACGACGGCGGCCTCGGCCACCTTGTCATGCAGCACCAGCGCGCTTTCCACCTCGGCGGTGCCGATGCGATGGCCGGACACGTTGATCACATCGTCGATACGCCCGGTGATCCAGTAGTCGCCATCCTCGTCGCGCCGCGCGCCGTCGCCGGTAAAGTAGTAGCCGGGGTAGGGCTTGAAGTAGGTATCGATCATCCGCTGTGGGTCGCCATACACGCTGCGGATCTGCCCCGGCCAACTGGACTTGATCGCCAGGACGCCACTGCCGGCGCCGTTGATTTCCTTACCCTGTTCGTCGAGCAATACCGGCTGCACCCCAAACATCGGTTGGGTGGCGCAGCCAGGCTTGATGCGCTGGGCGCTGACCAGCGGGCTGAGCATGATGCCGCCGGTTTCGGTCTGCCACCAGGTATCGACAATCGGGCAGCGCTGTTCGCCGACGGCATTGAAATACCACTCCCAGGCTTCCGGGTTGATCGGCTCGCCGACACTGCCGAGCAACCTCAGGCTGGCCCGGGATGTGTTCTCCAGCGGGCCATGGCCCTCACGCATCAGGGCCCGCAAGGCGGTGGGCGCGGTGTAGAAGATATTCACCTGATGCTTGTCGATCACCTGCCAGAAGCGCGAGCTGTCCGGGTAACTCGGCACGCCCTCAAACATCAGGGAGGTGGCGCCATTGGCCAGTGGCCCGTACACGATATAGCTATGGCCCGTGACCCAGCCGACGTCGGCGGTGCACCAGAACACCTCGCCCTCGCGGTAGTCGAGCACGTACTTGAAGGTCATTGCCGCTTGCAGCAGGTAGCCACCGGTGGTGTGCAACACGCCTTTGGGCTTGCCGGTGCTGCCGGAGGTATAGAGGATAAACAGCGGGTCTTCGGCATCCATTGCCTCGGGCGGGCATTCGCCGCTGACCGCGTCAACAGCCTGTTGATACTTGAGGTCGCGCCCCTCGGTCCAGGCCACCGCAGCGCCCGTGCGTTCCACCACCAGTACCGTCGTGACATTTGGGCAACTGGCCAAGGCCTTGTCGACATTCTGTTTCAGTGCCACGGGCCTGCCGCCGCGCACGCCTTCATCGGCAGTGATCACCGTGCGGCAGTCGGCATCCAGAATGCGGTCGCGCAAGGCATCCGGTGAAAACCCGCCAAACACCACCGAGTGCACCGCGCCAATCCGCGTACAGGCCAGCATCGCGTAGGCGGCCTCGGGAATCATCGGCATGTAGATACACACCCGATCGCCTTTCTTCACCCCACGGCTTTTCAGCACATTGGCCAGGCGGCTGACGTTTTGATGAAGTTGGCGGTAGGTGATTTTGGAAGATTTTGCAGGATCGTCGCCTTCCCAGATAAAGGCCGGCTGATCGGCACGTTGCGCCAGGTGCCGGTCAATGCAGTTATAGCTGACGTTCAACTGGCCGCCGGCAAACCACTGGGCGGCGCCGGTGTGGATATCGCAGTGCTGGACGGTCTGCCAGGGCGTGATCCAGTCGAGCAAGGCCTTGGCCTGTTCGGCCCAGAAGATATCGGGGTGATCGATGGATTGACGATAGAGGCGCTGATAGTCCTCTTGGCCCAGTTGTGCGGCACGGCGCACGGCATCGGCATGGGGAAACTGGCTGATATCGAACATAAGGGATCCCTCTTCTTGTTATAGATACAAGAGCTCAAGGCTGACCCTTGTGCAGGAGCTGGCAAGCCAGTTCCTACACAAGGGCGCTTGTGCAGGTTCAATCCCTGATTGTAGTGCCGATCACTTCAACCGCGGTGACGACCACGGAAGTAGTTGATCAGGCCCTGGGTCGAGGCATCTTCGGCCGAGGTTTCCTCAGCGCCTGTCAGGCGGTTGTAGACGCCTTTGCCCAGCTCCTTGCCCAGCTCAACGCCCCATTGGTCAAAAGCGTTGATGCCCCAGATAACGCTCTGCACGAACACCTTGTGCTCATACATCGCCACCAGTGCGCCGAGGCGTCGCGGGCTGATCCGTTCGACCACCAGGGTGTTGCTCGGGCGGTTGCCAGGGATGACTTTGTGTGGCGCCAGTTTCTGTACTTCTTCCTCGGCCATGCCTTTGTCACGCAGCTCGGCTTCGGCTTCGCTGCGGGTCTTGCCGAGCATCAGCGCCTGGCTCTGGGACAGGCAGTTGGCATACAGCCACTGGTGATGGTCGGAGACCGGGTTGAAGCTGACGATCGGCACAATGAAGTCGGCCGGGATCAGTTGGGTGCCCTGGTGCAGCAACTGGTGGTAAGCGTGCTGGCCGTTGCAGCCCACGCCGCCCCAGATCACCGGGCCCGTGTCGACCGCAACCGGCTTGCCGTCCTGGCGTACGCTTTTGCCGTTGGATTCCATGTCCAGTTGTTGCAGGTGCTTGGTGATGTTGCGCAGGTAGTGGTCGTACGGCAGGATCGCATGGCTCTGAGCGCCCCAGAAATTGCCGTACCACACACCCAGCAGACCCAGCAGCACAGGCATATTCTGCTCGAATGGGGTGTTCTGGAAGTGCTGGTCCATGGAGTAGGCGCCAGACAGCAGTTCCTTGAAGTTGGACATGCCAATCGCCAGGGCGATAGGCAAGCCGATGGCCGACCACAACGAGTAACGGCCGCCGACCCAGTCCCACATCGGGAAGATATTCTCTTCACGGATACCGAAGGCCACGGCCGCCGCGTTGTTGCTCGACACGGCGATGAAGTGGCGATACAGCTCGGCTTCCGAGCCACCCTGGGCCAGGTACCAGGCGCGGGCGGCCTGGGCGTTTTTCAGGGTTTCGAGGGTGTTGAAGGATTTCGACGAGACAATAAACAGCGTGGTCTCGGCGCGCAGCTTCTGGGTGAGTTCGTGGAACTCACTGCCATCGATATTCGCCAGGTAATGGCAGCGCACACCTTTGTGGGCGTAGGACAACAGCGCTTCAGAGACCAGCTCCGGGCCGAGGAACGAGCCACCGATGCCGATGTTGACCACGTCGGTGATTGGTTTTTCGGTGTAGCCGCGCCACAGGCCATCATGGATGCGGCCCACCAGATCGGTGATCTGGTTCAGCACCTTGTGCACGTCGGGCATGATGTTGGTGCCGTTGACCGACAACTTGTCGCCCACCGGGCGGCGCAGTGCAGTGTGCAGCGCCGGACGACCTTCCGAAGAGTTGACCGGCTCGCCGTCGAACAGCGCCTTGATCGCACCTTTGAGATCGACTTCGTTGGCCAGGCCCACCAGCAGGTCGCGTGTTTCAGGGGTAATCAGGTTTTTCGAGTAATCGAGGAACAGCCCGCAGCTGCTCAAAGTGAACTGGGTAAAGCGCTGGGGATCGGCATTGAACGCTTCGCGCATGCTGAAATCCTGCATGGCCTGGCGATGTTGATTGAGCGCTTGCCAAGCGGGCAGAGCGGTAACGTCATGGGGAGTGCGGTAGTACGCCATCGCTGCGGGTTTCCTTTTTATTGCTGGGACTGCCTTTAGGACACTTCTAAACCCGGAACGTCCAGTCTTGTATCAAGGATTGGGTTCCAGACAGCGCTTACTATAACGCCGGGCGATTACATTAAACCTAGCGTGTCGATATGTCTTGGCTTTGTCTGTGCAGAGGCCGGTACTTTTTTATACCGGGGCCTGAGGGGGGCTACCAAACCACTGTGGGAGCCGCTTTGTGTGGGAGCGGGCTTGCCCGCGATTGCAGACTGTCAGTCGATGCATTTGTCGCTGACCCGACGCCTTCGCGGGCAAGCCCGCTCCCACACAAGCCTTTCCTACAGTGGAGTATCGCCAGGATCAGGCGGGGAGCGTGAGGTGCAGGTTGTCGATCAGCCGGGTCGCGCCCAGGTAAGCGGCAACGAGGATCACCACATCACGATCCTCGACAGTTGCAGGGCGCAGGTGCTGGCCCTGGCGAACTTCCAGGTAGTCCATCCGCAGGCCGGCGGCCTCGATGTGCTGGATCTGTTCGGCGCGCAGTTTGGCAAAGTCGCGGTCGCCGGCTTGGATCGCGGTGGCGATCTGGCAAAGGCTGCGGTACAGCACCGGGGCGATGGCGCGCTGTTCTTCGCTCAGGTAACCGTTGCGCGAGGACAGCGCGAGGCCGTCCTCGGCGCGCACGGTGGGTTCGCCGATAATCTGGATCGGCATGTTCAGGTCGCGCACCATGGCGCGGATCACCGCCAGTTGCTGATAGTCCTTTTGCCCGAATACCGCCAGGTCAGGCTGGACCATGTTGAACAACTTGCTCACCACGGTCGCCACACCCTCGAAGTGGCCCGGACGGCTGGCGCCGCACAGGCCTTCGGACAATTGCGGCACGCTGACCCGAGTCTGCACGGTCATGCCGCCGGGGTACATCTCGTCAACCGTAGGGGCAAATAGCAGGTTGCAGCCTGCCACCAGCAGCTTTTCCTGGTCGGCGGCGAGGGTGCGTGGGTACTTGTCCAGGTCTTCGCCGGCGCCAAACTGCAGTGGGTTGACGAAAATGCTCGCCACCACGAAGTCGGCTTGCTCGGCGGCGCGGGTTACCAGCGTAGCGTGGCCGGCATGCAGGTTGCCCATGGTGGGCACGAAGCCGATGCGCTTGCCGGCGCTACGCGCGTGGGTGACGGCGGCTCGCAGTTCGCGCAGGGTTTTGACGGTGTTCATGCAGAGAATCCGTGTTCGATGCCTGGGAAGGTAACGGCTTTGACTTCGGCGACATAGGTGCTCAGTGCAGCCTGGATGTTGTCCTGGCCGGCCATGAAGTTCTTCACGAATTTTGGTGCGCGGCCGGTGAGGTTCAGGCCCAGCATATCGTGCAGTACCAGGACCTGGCCGTCAGTCGCGCTGCCCGCACCAATGCCGATCACCGGGATTTTCACCGCCTGGGTGATTTCTTGCGCCAGTTCGCTTGGCACGCATTCGAGTACGATCATCGCGGCGCCAGCCTGCTCCAGGGCGATGGCATCGGCACGCATCTGCCGCGCCTGGGCTTCATTGCGGCCCTGGACCTTGTAGCCACCGAGGATGTTCACCGACTGTGGCGTGAGGCCCATATGCGCGCATACCGGCACGCCGCGTTCAGCCAGCAGGCGGATCGACTCGGCGAGCCACACGGCACCTTCCACTTTGATCATATGTGCCCCGGCCTGCATCAGCTTGCCGGCGTTCTGGAACGTCTGCTCCAGCGTCGCGTAACCCATGAACGGCAGGTCGGCGATGATGAACGCGCCCTCGTTACCGCGCTTGACGCTGGCGGTGTGGTAGGCGAGCTCATCGGTGGTGACGGGGAGGGTGCTGTCATTCCCTTGAAGAACCATGCCCAGGGAGTCACCTACCAGTAACACCTCGACGCCGGCCTGGCAGCAGGCCTGGGCGAACGTGGCGTCATAGCAGGTCAGCATGGCGATTTTTTCACCTTTGAGTTTGAGGCTCTGCAAAGTGGTCAGGGTAATGTCTGGCATGAAAAGGGTCCTCGTTCAGGCGCTTGGAAACAGCGAGTAACGCGCGTGAGTCTTCGTTTATACAGGCGCACTTTCTTCAGAGCAGTGCTTATAAGGCCTGGATTGCGCCCTTCAGCGCCGGGTTGGCGGCAGCGGGACGCCTATAGTCGTGAGGAGGACTCGGGAAGTCAATTGGATGTGTTACCGCATTGTTACGAGCGGGGTGTTACCGCTGTTACTGATGCGATTGTAGGAGCGAGCTTGCTCGCGAAGAACATCTAGACAACGCGTTTAATCAGGCCGCCTGCATTTATATTGACGATTTTCGCGAGCAAGCTCGCTCCTACAACCGCAGGCGTTCGAGGCCGACGAACGGGCATTCGCCGAGCACTTCGCTGAGTAGGCGGCCGTCAGGCAGTTTTAAAGTGGACGGCGCCAATTCGGCAAGTGGATAGAGCACAAAAGCCCTTAGATGCATTTGGTAATGAGGCACCTTGAGGCGCGGCTCGTCGATCAGGCGATCACCAAACAGCAGGATATCCAGGTCCAGGGTGCGTGGCCCCCAGCGCTCAAGGCGTTCGCGGCCCTGATCGTTCTCGATGGCCTGCAGCGCATCCAGCAGTACCAGCGGCGCAAGCGTGCTGTCCAGCGCCGCCACGGCATTGGTGTAGCGCGGCTGGCCGCTAAGCAGGGAATCACTTTGATAGAAGGCAGAAACACCCGCGAATGTGGTGTTCGGCAATTGCGCCAACGCCTTGAGGGCGTCGCGCAACTGCTGTTGCGGGGCAGCAAGGTTGCTGCCCATACCGATGTAGATACGCTCCACCGTGCTTATTCGCCAGAGGTGTCGGCGGCACTGCGCTTGCGTTTGCTGCCACTGCTGCGGCGGCGTTTCTTCGGCCCGTCGCCAGTGGCTTCGCCTTTGCTGCTGAGCTCACGGATCATCTCGCGACGTTCGCTGTCATTGGCGTCCTGGTAGTCGGTCCACCATTCGCCCAGGCCATCGGTCTGCTCGCCGGCGCTTTCGCGCAGCAGCAGGAAGTCATAGCCGGCACGGAAGCGCGGGTTGTCCAGCAGCAGGTCGGCACGTTTGCCACTGCGGCGTGGCAGGCGCTCCTGCATGTCCCAGATCTCGCGGATCGGCATGGTGAAACGCTTGGGGATCGCGATGCGCTGGCACTGTTCAGCGATCAGTTCGTGGGCGGCTTCCTGCATCGCTGGAATTGGCGGCATGCCACGGTTCTGCAGGCGCAGCACCCGGGCTGGCAACGCAGGCCAGAGCAGGGCAGCAAACAGGAAGGCCGGGGTCACCGGTTTGTTCTGTTTGATCCTAAGGTCAGTGTTGATCAAGGCTTCACTGATCAGGGTGTGGGTGTACGTCGGGTTGTGCTCCAGTGCATCGGCGCTGGCCGGGAACAGTGGGTCGAACAACTGCAGGTCCACCAGCATTTCGAACGTGTCGGCGGCATGCCCGGACAGGAACAGCTTGAGCACTTCTTCGAACAGGCGCGCCGAGGGGATTTCCCGCAGCATCGGAGCCAGTTCGCGAATCGGCGCGGCTGTGTGTTTCTCGATACCGAAGTTCAGCTTGGCGGCAAACCGCACGGCCCGCAGCATGCGCACCGGGTCTTCCTGGTAGCGCTGCGTGGGGTCGCCGATCAGGCGGATCAGGTGATTGCGGATATCGTGCACGCCGTTGGCGTAATCGAGGATGCGCTCGCTGACCGGATCGTAATAGAGGGCATTGATGGTGAAGTCGCGACGTTGCGCGTCTTCTTCCAGGGTGCCGTAAACATTGTCCCGCAGGATGCGTCCGCTTTCGTTGCGGGAAGATTGGTTGCTGTCTTCCTCTTCATCGTTTTGCGGGTGGCCCGCGCGGAAGGTCGCGACCTCGATGATCTCGCGACCAAAGTGGATATGCACCAATTTGAAGCGCCGGCCGATGATCCGCGCGTTGCGAAACTCGGCACGCACTTGTTCAGGCGTGGCGCTGGTGGCGACGTCGAAATCCTTTGGGGTGATGTTGAGCAACATGTCGCGCACGCAGCCGCCGACCAGGTAGGCCTGGTAGCCAGCGTTCTGCAGGCGTTCGACGATGTTCACCGCATAACGGCTGAACTGGGCGCGCTGCAGCGAATGTTGATTGCTGTTGAGCACTTCAGGCGTGCTGCGAATGTGTTGCGTACGACGCAAGGGGGAACGGAATGACTGGAACAACTTCTTCAGCATGGGATGCACTGTTTGAAGGAATGTTCGGCCATAACGAAGAATGACCGCATGATGGGCCGGGATTCTAGCATTTAGTCAGGGGATGGTGTAGGAACTAGCTGCAAGCCGTGAGCCAGATGCTTAAATGAGGCCGGTTGACGCTCAAATCGCAGAAACTACAAGGGGAGCCGAAGCTCCCCCAGAAAGTAGTTGCGTGCTCTATTTTTATTATTGATTTCGGGCTTCTTGTTTTTGTTGATCGCCCTCGTCATGAGATTTGACCTTCATGACACTCCCAATCGGGAGTCAAGAGCAAACGGATTGCTTTGGTCGCTGTGTTGCGATGATCAATGATCCAACCAGTTCAGGCTCTGCCTTAGGGCAGTTTTTGTTGTTCTCGGCCTGGTTGCGGGGCAAGCCCCAAATGCAACGCCTCTCCAAAAGAATCAGTTAGCTGCGCCTCCGCCGTGTTGTTTTTATTGTGCGTGAGTCGATTCGTCTTATTTTTATTGTGTGTGTACGGTGCTTTTTATTGTTCTTGTACTAAGCATATAGCAGGGTGCGTGCCAACTTTTGCAAACCCCAGCAAAACAAGGGGTTTGGTGGGATCTGGTGGGTTTGGCGGGCATAAAAAAGCCGGGGCTTCGTTACCGTAAGCCCCGGCTTTTTGTTACGTGAATATCTGAGGTAACAGTTTTTTCACGTTTGGGGTGTTACCCCATGTGAGTTGGCCTCAGCTTTCGCTGGCAACCCCGGTCTTGCGCCTTGGAATGCCCAGGCGCTGGCGCCGCTCCCACAGGCATTTGCGGCTGACGCCCAATTTGCGCGCCAGTTCGGTCTCGGTCATGTGGTCCTGGTGTTCCAGGACGAAGTGCTGGAAGTAGTCTTCCAGGGACAAGTCTTCCGTGGGCTCATGGCTGGTGTTACTGCCGCCCTGTTGGGGTGCCAGGCCAATGAAGTCGTCATCGTCCAGGTCGCTCAGTTCGATGTCGATGCCCAAGAGCTCTGCGGAGATCTGCGGGCTTTCCGAAAGGATTACCGCGCGTTCCACGGCGTTTTCCAGCTCGCGCACGTTGCCTGGCCACGAATAGTGGCGGATGGCCTGTTCGGCGTCGGCCGCGAACGTCAGGTCGGTACGGTTGACCCGTGCGCTCTGGCGCAACAGGAACGCATTGGCAATCTCGTTGACGTCGGCGCCGCGTTCACGCAAGGCCGGCAGCTTGAGGGCGATCACGTGCAGGCGGTAGTACAGGTCTTCGCGGAACTGGCCGATCTTGGCCAGGCTTTTCAGGTCGCGGTGAGTCGCGGCGATCAGACGCACATCGACTTTTTGCGACTGGACCGAGCCGACCCGACGAATCTCGCCTTCCTGCAACACTCGCAGCAGGCGCGCCTGGGCTTCCAGGGGCAATTCACCGATTTCGTCGAGGAACAGCGTGCCGCCGTCCGCCGCTTCTACCAGGCCTGCGCGTCCGGCGCTGGCACCGGTAAAGGCACCTTTCTCATGGCCGAACAGTTCGGACTCGATCAGGGATTCAGGGATTGCCGCGCAGTTCACCGAAATCATCGGCGCCTTGGCACGCTTGGACAGGTTGTGCAGGGCGCGGGCCACCAACTCCTTGCCGGTACCGGACTCGCCCTGGATCAATACATTGGAGTCCGTGGGCGCAACCTTGCGGATCTTGACGTACAGGTCCTGCATGGGCGGGCAGGAGCCGATGATGCCGATTTCGCCATTGCTGTTGTCGACCCCGGGCTTGTCGCTGGCGGCCTTGCCGGCCGGCCGTTCCGCCGGGGCACTGCTGGCCGATTGACGATCACGCAGGATGCGAGCCACCGCCTGGAGCATTTCGTCGTGATCGAAAGGCTTGGCGATGTAGTCCACCGCGCCCATCTTCATCGAGTCGACGGCGGAGCGCAGGCTGGCGTAGCTGGTCATGATCAGCACCGGCGTGCCCTGGCCCAGCTTGATCAGTTCGGTGCCCGGTGCGCCAGGCAGGCGCAGGTCACTGACGATCAGGTCAAAGGTGGGAATGCTGAAACGCTCCTGGGCTTCCTGCACCGAGCCGGCTTCGCTGACCTGGTACTGATTACGTTCAAGCAGGCGACGCAAGGCAGAGCGGATAATGGTTTCGTCTTCGACGATCAAAATGTGCGGCATTGATTCAATTCTCTCGACGGTCTCAGTTCACAGCGGACGTCGCTTCGACATGACGCGGCAAGGTCACCCGAATACGGGTGCCGCGTTGGCTTTCGGTGTCAGCCGGGCTGTCGATGGTGATTTGTCCATAATGCTCTTCAACGATGGAATAGACCAGTGCAAGGCCCAGACCGGTACCTTCACCAGGGTCCTTGGTGGTGAAGAAGGGTTCGAACAATCGGTCCATGATGTTCTGTGGAATACCGCTGCCTTCGTCCTCCACGATCAGGTCGACCGTGTGCTCGAAAGCCTCGCTCTTGACCCTTACCGCACTGCCGGCGGGTGTCGCGTCGCGGGCATTGGACAGCAGGTTGATCAACACCTGGGCCAGGCGTTGTGAGTCGCCGACCACCCAGTGTTCCGGATCGCACAAGTTATAGAACTGTACTTCGAAATTGCGCCGGTTCAAGGCCAGCAGCCCAATGGCATCCTGGGCGACTTCGGCCAGGCACACGGCTTCATCGTGATTCTGGTGGCCGCCGGCATGGGCAAAGCTCATCAGCGATTGCACGATGCGCGAGACGCGTTTGGTCTGTTCGAGGATCTGCCCGCTGATTTCGGTGATTTCGTCGTCCTCTTCGCGCTCTTCGCGCAGGTTCTGCGCCAGGCACGCGATACCGGTGATCGGATTGCCAATCTCGTGGGCCACCCCGGCCGCCAGGCGCCCGATACTGGCCAGGCGCTCGGAGTGCACCAGTTTGTCTTCGAGCATTTGGGTTTCGGTCAGGTCTTCGACCAGCAATACCAGGCCACTGTTACCGGGGGCCAGGGGCTCGTCGATCGCCGCTTTGTGCAGGTTCAGCCAGCGCGTCTGGCCGTCGAGGGCCAGATGCTGTTTGTGCAAGTGTTCGTCCGGCAGGTTGATAAAGCCCTGCAGCAGTTCCTTCCACGGATCGGCGATGGTGGTCAGGCGCGAGCCCACCACGCGCTGGGCGGCGATGCCGGTAAGCTCTTCCATGGCCTTGTTCCACATCAGGATTTCCTGGTCCTTGGCCAGGGAGCAGACGCCCATGGGCAGTTCCTGCAGGGTCTGGCGGTGGTAGCGGCGCAGGGCGTCGAGTTCGGCGGCAAGGCCGGTGAGGCGCGAGTGGTAGTCCTCCAGCCGGCTCTCGATGAAATGGATATCTTCGGTGACATAGTTTTCGCCGCCGGCCTTGTAGGGCAGGAAAGTCTCCACCATGTCCTGGGACACGCTGGGGCCCATCAACCCCGACAGGTTGGCCTCGATGCGGTCGCGCAGGCGGCGCAGGGCGTAGGGGCGGCGCTCATCGAAGGGCAGGTACAGATCGCGCAGTGCCTGCTCCACTTCCTTTTGTGCGGCCTTGGCGCCCAGGGGCTTGGCCAGTTGGGTGGCGAACTCCTGGGGCGATGCCGCATGCAGTTCGCGGCGTTGCGGGCGGCGCACGTTATCCACCGCGCAGGCTTCGGCAGCGCTGGTTTCTTCGGGGCTGGCGTTGGTGAACAGGGAAATCAGGGTGAACATCAGCACGTTGGCCGCCAGCGAGGCGATGGCAGCCATGTGCCAACTGGTGTCATCCAGCACGTAGATCATGTTCAGCAGCGGGATATAGAAGCCCTGCAGATTGCCCACCAGCGGCAGCAGCATAGTCACCAGCCACACCAGGATCCCCGCCAGCAGCCCGGCGATGAACCCGCGTCGATTGGCGGTCGGCCAGTACAGCACCGACAGAACCCCCGGCAAGAACTGCAAGGTGGCGACGAAGGCCACGATTCCGAGGTTGGCCAGGTCCTGCTCGGCCGCCATCAGCAGGTAGAAGCCATAGCCGGCCATGATGATGGCTACGATCAGCGCGCGGCGTGTCCATTTCAGCCAGCGGTAGATGTTGCCTTCGGCAGGCGGCTGGTAAAGCGGCAGCACCAGGTGGTTGAGGGCCATGCCCGACAGCGCCAGGGTGGTGACAATGATCAAGCCACTGGCCGCCGATAAGCCGCCGACGTAGGCCAGCAATGCCAGGGACTTACTGTTGGCCGCGATGCCGATACCGAGGGTGAAATATTCCGGGTTGGTGGTGGCCCCCAGTTTCAGGCCGGCCCAGAGGATCAGCGGTACTGCCAGGCTCATCAGCAGCAGGAACAGCGGCAAGCCCCAACTGGCGCTGACCAGCGAGCGCGGGTTGAGGTTCTCGGTAAAGGTCATGTGGTACATGTGCGGCATGACGATGGCGGAGGCAAAGAACACCAGCAACAGCGTGCGCCATGGGCCTTCTTGCAACGGGGTGTGCAGGGCGGCGAGGGCGGTCTGGTTTTGCAGCAGCCACAGCTCGAGTTGCTGCGGGCCGTCGAACACCCCGTACAGCGCGTACAGGCCCACGCCACCGATAGCGATCAGCTTGATCACCGACTCGAAGGCAATCGCAAACACCAAGCCTTCGTGTTTTTCCCGGGTGGCGATATGCCGCGAGCCAAAAAAAATCGTGAACAGGGTAATCAGCGCACAAAAGCTCAGGGCCACCCGATGTTGCACCGGTTCATGGGTGAGGATGCTGATGGAGTCAGCCACGGCCTGGATTTGCAGGGCCAGCAGCGGTAGTACGCCGATCAGCATGAAAATGGTGGTCAGCGCGCCGGCCCAGGTGCTGCGAAAGCGGAACGCAAACAGGTCGGCCAACGACGACAACTGGTAGGTGCGGGTGATCTTCAGGATCGGGTACAGCAACACCGGCGCCAGCAGGAAGGCCCCGGACACCCCGAGGTAGCTGGAAAGAAACCCATAACCGTACTGGTAGGCCAGGCCCACCGTACCATAGAACGCCCAGGCGCTGGCATACACGCCCAGCGACAAGGTGTAGGTCAGCGGGTGGCGAATGATCGCCCGCGGGATCATTCCACGCTCACTGATCCAGGCCACCCCGAACAGCGCCGCCAGGTAGGCGGCGCTGATCAGCAGCATCTGGGTCAGGCTAAAGCTCATCGGCATCTTTTTGGCTCTGCAGGATAAAGGTCACGACGATCAGGATCAGCCACAGCAGATAGGGGCGATACCAGGCGCCCGTGGCGTCGATCCACCAGTCCATGATGGCGGGAGAAAACAGGTAGATCCCGACGACCAACAGCAGGACCAAGCGATAGATGTACATGTTGGCCTCTGATTGAAAAACTGCGGCGATGTTAACGGATGGCTGGCAGGCTGCAAGCGCCTTCAGTGTAATTGCGCCTCGGCCAATGTGAGTGTGCGCGGGATCCGGGTGGCATCCCAGTGCGCAATGCCCCAATCCAGCAATTCTCGTGGGCTGGCATGGTGCAGTTCATCCCCCGGTTGTTGGCCGAGCGCGCGCAACGCCCTCAGTAGCAACGGCGTGGCCTGGTCGGGCGTCAACGGCGGGGAGCGATAGGATTTGCCCAGCTTGTTACCGTCCGGCTGGGTGATCAGGGGCACATGCAGGTAGCGCGGCTGGCGCAGGCCCAGCAGCTCCTGCAGGTACAACTGGCGCGGTGTGGAGTCCAGCAGGTCGGCGCCGCGCACGATATCGGTGACGCCTTGCCAGGCATCGTCGAGCACCACGGCCAGTTGATAGGCGTACAGGCCGTCGCGGCGGCGGATGATGAAATCGCCGACATCGCGCCCCAGGTGTTGTCGGAATTGGCCTTGAACACGGTCGGTGAAGTGGTATTCCAGCTCGGGAACACGTAGACGAATGGCGGCACCCTGCTGGTCGTGACCGGCATTGCGGCACAGGCCGGGGTAAATGCCGTTATACGCTTCCAGTTGCTTGCGTGAGCAGGTGCAGGCGTAGGCCAGGCCATGGTTGAACATATCGTTCAAAACTTTGGCGTAGGCATCATGCCGCTCGCTTTGGCGGACCAGTTCGCCGTCCCATTCAAAACCGTAGCTTTCCAGGGCATGCAGGATCGCCGCCTGGGCGCCGGGTTCTTCACGGGGTGGGTCGAGGTCTTCCATGCGCATCAGCCAGCGGCCGTGATTGGCGCGGGCGTCGAGGTAGGAGGCGAGGGCTGCAACCAGGGAGCCAAAGTGCAAATGGCCGCTGGGCGTGGGGGCGAAGCGCCCGATATAAGGAGAGGCTGTCATGGCCTGGATATTACTGGAAAACCGCCAAACTCCAGAAACAAAAATGGGGCGTTTGCACGCCCCATTCGTTCAGCCCGGCAGGGATTACTTGCCGACCTGTTTTTCCTTGATTTCGGCCAAGGTCTTGCAGTCTACGCACATGTCAGCAGTAGGACGGGCTTCCAGGCGACGAATGCCGATCTCGACGCCGCAGGATTCGCACCAGCCGTACTCTTCGTCTTCGATCAGTTGCAGCGTCTTGTCGATCTTCTTGATCAGCTTGCGCTCGCGATCACGGGCGCGCAGTTCAAGGCTGAACTCTTCTTCCTGGCTGGCACGGTCGGCCGGGTCAGGGAAGTTGGCTGCTTCGTCCTTCATGTGGTCAACCGTACGGTCGACCTCCTGCATCAAGTCCTGCTTCCATTTCTGCAGGATCTTGGTGAAGTGCTTGCGCATGGGCTCGCCCATGTACTCCTCGCCCTTCGTCTCGATGTAGGGTTCGAAGCCGCTGATGCTCTGTTGCTTTGCTTGGGTGGACATGAATAGACCGCCTCTCACTCTTCTAATCCATTGCGCAGGATTGCAACATCACCGACACCTGCCGGCCCTGCGGCTGCAAGCGGGCGAACTTACCAGATAGATTCGGGGTGCGCCACTCCCGGTTGTCTGGGCCCGTCACGCGGGGGTTGCAAACTGTTGCGACCCGCCATGGAAGGGCATCCACCGTCTCGAATGATGATTTTAGTCTTTTTGCAGGCGCTTGCCCGGCTCATCATCCCGGTCGGGCAGGCAATAGAACATGTTTTACCTCACGGGTTCGGTAGAATCCCGATTTTGTCCTCATTGTTAAGGAAGGCTAATGGCTCAGCCCTACAGTGCTCGCAGTCGTGCTATCGAACCGTTTCATGTCATGGCGTTGCTGGCGCGGGCCAATGAGTTGCAAGCTGCGGGCCATGATGTGATTCACCTGGAAATCGGCGAGCCGGACTTCACCACCGCCGAGCCGATCATCCAGGCCGGTCAGGCCGCGCTGGCCAATGGCAAGACCCGCTACACCGCCGCCCGTGGCCTGCCGGAGTTGCGCGAGGCCATCAGTGGTTTCTACCAGCAGCGCTACGGCTTGAATATCGACCCCGAGCGCATCCTGATCACCCCGGGCGGCTCCGGGGCCTTGCTCCTGGCCAGCAGCCTATTGGTGGATCCCGGCAAGCATTGGCTGCTGGCTGATCCCGGCTACCCCTGCAACCGGCACTTCCTGCGACTGGTGGAAGGCGCGGCGCAATTGGTGCCGGTCGGTCCCGAGGTGCGCTACCAACTGACCGCCGACTTGGTGGAGCGCTATTGGGACCAGGACAGTGTGGGGGCCTTGGTCGCCTCGCCGGCCAACCCGACCGGAACCATCCTGACCCGCGATGAGCTGGCCGGCCTGTCCAGTGCGATCAAAGCGCGCAATGGCCATCTGGTGGTGGATGAGATCTATCATGGCCTGACCTATGGCACTGATGCGGCCAGCGTGCTGGAAGTGGATGACGAGGCGTTTGTCCTAAACAGTTTTTCAAAGTATTTCGGCATGACCGGTTGGCGCCTGGGTTGGCTGGTGGCACCGCCCGCAGCCGTGGGCGAACTGGAGAAGCTGGCGCAGAACCTGTACATCAGTGCACCCAGCATGGCCCAGCATGCGGCATTGGCCTGTTTTACCCCGCAAACCCTGGCGATTCTCGAAGAGCGCCGGGCCGAGTTCGGGCGCCGGCGTGACTTTTTGTTGCCGGCC
Organism: Pseudomonas proteolytica; assembly: GCF_007858275.1. Classification (GTDB taxonomy): domain Bacteria; phylum Pseudomonadota; class Gammaproteobacteria; order Pseudomonadales; family Pseudomonadaceae; genus Aquipseudomonas; species Aquipseudomonas proteolytica. The sequence goes on along the minus strand of NZ_VFEV01000030.1, from coordinate 17,034 downwards.
TTGCGTGAGTTGGGTTTCGGTATTGCGGTCGAGCCTGAGGGCGCGTTTTACCTGTATGCCGATATCAGCGCCTTTGGCGGTGATGCTTTCGCATTTTGCCGGCACTTTCTTGAAACCGAGCATGTGGCATTCACGCCGGGGTTGGATTTCGGTCGCTTCCAGGCGGGTCATCATGTGCGTTTTGCCTACACGCAAAACCTCGACCGTCTCCAGGAAGCCGTGGAGCGGATTGCCCGTGGCTTGCGGAGTTGGCAAGGCTGATGCTTTTTAATCCTCCTCTCGAAGAAGGCCGGCTGATTCGCCGTTACAAGCGTTTTCTGGCCGATATCGAAACCGCTACTGGCGAACTGCTCACCATCCACTGCCCGAACACCGGCTCGATGTTCAACTGCATGGTTGAGGGCGGCCCGGTCTGGTTCAGTCGCTCCAACGATCCCAAGCGCAAACTGCCGGGCACTTGGGAGATTGCGCAAACCCCCCAGGGCCGCCTGGCGTGCGTCAACACCGCGCGGGCCAACCCGTTGGTTGAAGAGGCGCTGAATGCCGGGGTGATCACGGAGCTCAACGGCTTTACCGCGTTAAAGCGTGAAGTACCCTACGGCCAGGAGAAGAGCCGTATCGACTTTCGCCTGGACTACCCTGGCGGCGCAGCCTATGTCGAAGTCAAAAGTGTCACCCTGGGCTTTGACGGCACGTCTATCGCGGCGTTTCCCGATGCGGTGACTCAGCGTGGCGCCAAGCACTTGCGGGAGTTGGCGCACCTGGCCCGTAGCGGTGTACGAGCCGTGCAGTTGTATTGCGTGAATCTGTCCGGCATTGATGGCGTAAGGCCCGCTGTGGAAATAGATGCGGGGTACGCCGTTGCGCTGCGCGAGGCCAAGGCTGCCGGGGTGGAAGTCCTGGCTTACGGCGTACAGGTGAGTGCCCAGCAAATCTGCATCGATCGCCCTTTGTTGGTGTTGCTCAACGATTAGAGTTGCACCCATAACCCCTGTGCATCTTCGCGGCCGGGCAGGGGCGTCAGGCTCTGGCCCGCGCAGGGGCCGGCGACGCATTCGCCGTTTTCGATCAGAAACAACGCGCCATGGGTGGCACATTGGATCATGCTCGCGCTGGGGTCGAGAAACCGGTCAGGTTGCCACTCCAGCGGTACGCCGCGATGAGGGCAACGGTTGATATAGAAATACACGCGGCCTTCGCGGCGTACGGCAAACAGCTTGCGGCCATCGAGATCGAAGCCGCGACTGCTGCCAGGGGCTAGTTCGTGGGAGGGGCACAGAAACTTCATAAGTGTTCTCAGGTGGCGCGGCTCAAGGGCTGTAGAGTGATCCGGGGTTTGCGGGTGAGCCCAGTGCTTGACGTGCAAATGCAAACAATTATCAAATGCCGGCTTCGCCCGTTGGCTGACTGCGTGCTCAGTACGATGCCAGGCGGTCATATGACTGACCCCACCCTTGGAAGGAAACCCTTTTATGCGCCTGAGTACCAGCGCTATTGCGCTTGTTGTTGGACTGCTGGTCAACCACGTGGCGCAAGCCGCTGAGCTGCCTCAACGCTGGGTCAGCGCCGGCGGTGCGTTGTCGGAGTGGGTGGCGGCCCTTGGCGGGGAGTCGAAGCTGGTGGGTGTCGATACTACCAGCCAGCATCCGCAGTCGCTCAAGGCGCTGCCGAGTATCGGTTACCAGCGCCAGCTCTCCGCCGAAGGGATCCTGAGCCTGCGCCCGCAGATCCTGGTGGGCACCGAGGAAATGGGGCCACCACCGGTGCTGGCGCAGATTCGTAACGCGGGGGTGCAAGTGGAACTGTTCTCCGCGCAACCGGACCTGCCGACCCTGCAAGGCAACCTGCAACACCTGGGCAAGTTGTTGGGGGCCGAAGACAAGGCCGCGGCACTGTTCAGTACTTATCAACAGCAACTGAACCTGCAGAAAAAGACCGTGACCCAGGCGCAAGCCCGGCAAAAGGCGCCCGGCGTGCTGCTGGTGCTCGGGCATGCCGGTGGCAAGCCGCTGATCGCTGGCACGGACACTGCCGCCGATTGGGTGTTGCAACAAGCGGGTGGGCGCAACCTGGCGACGCACAGCGGCTATAAGCAGTTTTCGGTTGAGTCGCTGGCGGAGTTGAGCCCAGAAGTGCTGGTGTTCTCCGACCGCGCCCTGAGTGGCGAGGCGGCCCGCGCGGCCTTGTTCAAAGAGAACCCGATTCTGGCGAAAACCTCGGCGGCCCAGTCAGGCCGGGTGTTTGAGTTGGACCCCACGCTGCTGGTCGGTGGCCTGGGCCCGCGATTGCCGGCTAGCCTGCAAGCTTTGTCCGCCGGGTTCTACCCCGTTAAAGCCCAAGCCGCCCCATGACCACTCTGGTTAAACCGCGTGCGCTGTTTATCGGCTTGAGCCTGTTGTGTGTATTGGCGATCTGGCTGTCCCTGGCCCTGGGGCCGGTCAGCCTGCCGTTGCTCGACACATTGCGCGCCGCCCTGCGCTTGCTGGGCGTGCCCATCGAGGCCCAGGGCCTGGAGCAGGCTGAACTGATTCTTGGCCAGATCCGCCTGCCGCGCACGTTGCTGGGGCTGGCGGTTGGCGGGGTGCTGGCGCTGTCGGGGGTGGCCATGCAGGGGTTGTTCCGTAACCCGTTGGCCGACCCGGGGCTGGTCGGGGTGTCCAGTGGGGCTGCGCTGGGGGCCGCGGTGGCCATCGTCGGCGGCGCGGCTTTCGGTGGCCTGCCGGACGCGGTGGGGCCGTATCTGCTGTCGCTGTGTGCATTTCTTGGTGGCTTGGGTGTGACTGCACTGGTGTATCGCCTGGGGCGTCGCGACGGCCAGACCAATGTTGCAACCATGCTCTTGGCCGGCATCGCCTTGACCGCCCTGGCGGCTTCGGCGGTGGGCCTGTTCACCTACCTGGCGGATGACGCCACTTTGCGCACCCTGACGTTCTGGAACCTGGGCAGCCTCAATGGCGCCAGCTACTCGCGGTTGTGGCCGTTGCTGCTGGTAAGTGCGGGCGTGGCGCTATGGCTGCCGCGCCGGGCCAAGGCGCTCAATGCCTTGCTCCTGGGCGAATCGGAGGCCAGCCATCTGGGGATCAATGTCGAGGGGCTCAAGCGCGAACTGGTGTTTTGCACGGCCCTTGGGGTGGGCGCAGCGGTCGCTGCTGCAGGGCTGATCGGTTTTGTCGGGTTGGTGGTGCCGCACCTGGTGCGGCTATTGGCGGGGCCGGATCACCGCGTGCTCCTGCCGGCCTCGGTGCTGGCGGGCGCGAGTCTGTTGCTGTTCGCCGATCTGGTGGCCCGCCTGGCGCTGGCGCCGGCTGAGTTGCCCATCGGCATTGTTACCGCCTTTATCGGTGCTCCGTTTTTTCTCTACCTGCTGTTGCGAGGACGCGCCTGATGCTGCGAGTGGAAAACCTGCAGATCCGCCGCGGTCGCAAAACCGTACTGGCCGATGTGACCCTTGACCTTCGGCCGGGTGAAGTATTGGGTGTGTTGGGCCCCAATGGAGCGGGTAAAAGTACCTTGCTGGGCGCGTTGTGCGCGCAATTGCATCCGGATGAAGGGCGAGTCTGGCTGGACGAACGCGAGCTCAAGGATTGGCAGGGCGCGCAACGGGCACAGCGGCTGGCGGTGCTGCCCCAGGTGTCGACCCTGGATTTTGCTTTTCGCGTCGAGGAAGTGGTGGGCATGGGGCGCTTGCCCCACCAAAGCGGGCGGGTACGCGACGATGAAATCATCGAAGCGGCCTTACGCGCTGCCGATGTAGGCCATTTGAGTGGACGTAGCTACCTGGCCCTGTCCGGCGGTGAGCGCCAGCGCGTGCACCTGGCGCGGGTGCTGGCGCAATTATGGCCGGGCGAGGCGGGGCAGACGTTATTGCTCGATGAGCCGACCTCGATGCTTGACCCCTTGCACCAGCACACCACCTTGCAGGCCATCCGCAGCTTCGCCGACCGTGGCGCCGCCGTGCTGGTGATCCTCCACGACTTGAACCTGGCGGCGCGCTACTGCGACCGCATCCTGCTGCTGGAGAACGGTCGTCCCCATGCCCTGGATACACCGACGCAAGTGTTGCGTCCTGAGCTGCTTAAGGCAGTGTTTGGCCTGGATGTGCTAGTGCAGCCCCATCCTGAACTCGGCCATCCACTGATCATCGCCCGTTAAAAACGGTAGGAGCCGGCAAGCCAGCTCCCACAAGGAATGCACTCGTGTGCCTGGGCCATAAAACGCAGGCAAAAAAAGACCCGGCAAGAGCCGGGTCAAATAACCGTGATTAGCCTGATGAGGAGATAATCTGAGAGTCCGAACCAATGGTCTTTCAGTTATCGGCTGATCTCGCGACCAGTTGTGATAGTCATAACGATTCTCATTTGAGAGTCAACATTTGTTTTTGCACCCTGGAAGGTTTTCCTCAAACGCTTGTTTGGAATCCCCGCAAACACTGGGCTTTGGCTCTTCTCAGTTCTTATTGCGTGCCGACAACGCTTCCAATTGGCGATTCAAGGCTTCCTTGCGCTCGGTTGGAATATCGTTCCAATGCACGTCCATCAATGCGCCCTCGATGGCATACAGCAGGACCTTTGAAGCCCGAAAGCCGCGGGTACGTACCGCCCGGTAGGCGTCTACCGCGCCCAGGCGACGCAGGTCCGAAGCGCTATGAATGCCCACCGCATGCAGCCATTGCGCCGAGGTCTTGCCAAGGTTTTTCAGGTGTTGCAGCTCATCATTCATCAAGCCTCCTTGCGACGGCCGAATGGTTCGGTGGGTATCGTGACCAGGCAAGCCTGAAAGGAGTGTAGCGCTCAGTAGGAAAAGCGTAGTTGTTTGCTCAGAAACGACGTAAACGCTTCTAAGGCTGACGCTGGAATCTTGACGGTGGCAGGTGCCGGCCCCCAGCCCGCATTGCGCGCAGCTGGGTATCAAGGTGTACGGTCAGCGGGTGCGGTAACGCAGGCGAGTGCCGAAATTGACCGACATGAGGATCTCGTCAGCGCTCAGTTCTGGGGGGAAGTAAGTGCCCGAGATCTGCGCATGGGCCAAGCTCGCGCCTTCCAGCGCGCAGTCGCGCAAGTCCAGGCCACGCAGGTCGGCAGAACGGAAATAGGCGTCGGTAAAATCCACGCCCTCGGCGTCCAGGTGACGCAGGTCGAGCCCGCGGAAGTCGCCGCCGCGCATATCTATGACGCCATCCTTGGGGCGCTCCTGATTGAAGCCACGGATGTCATCTTTATGCAGCAGCGCGTAGAGCGGGGTATCAAGCAGCTTCGGCTGGCCCATGGCGGCATCTCCTGTTGGACTTATAATGCCATTATAGTGCCACTATTTCCGGCCGTGAGCTGTTAACGGCATCACGGCCAGGAAATATTTCTTACAACCCTGGCAGGTGCTGGCGAACATGGGCAACCAGCGCGTCCAGCGTCCCGCTCTCATTGGTCTCGACCCGCTTGCTCAGCAGCAGCTCTTCGGCGCCCAGGGGATCACGGCTGGCTTGCTGCTGTTCAATGACCGCCAGGGTGGCGTCGGACGGATCGTTTTTATCTGCCTGACGTTTTGCCAGCCAGCTAGCGATAACCGCCTGCGGTGCATTGCAATCCAGGATCAGGAATGGCGCGCCGGTGGCTTCTGCGACTTTGGCGGCAGCGTCTCGTTGCTCGCGTTTGAGGTAGGTTGCGTCCAGGACCACCGGGAAGCCTGCGCGCAGCACGGTTTCGGCGAGGGTATTCAGGCGCGCGTAGGTCGCGGCACTGGCGTCCGAGGCATAGATCCCGGCTTGCGGAGTGTTCTCCACCTGCTGCTCGCCGAACAGGCGTTTACGCTCGACATCCGAGCGCAGGCGAATGGCGCCCAGCGCGTCCACCAGGCGCATCGCCACATGGCTCTTGCCGGTCGCCGACACGCCATGGGTAATTGCCAGGAAGCGCGAGGGGATCGTGCTGTAGCTTTCGGCCAGGTTGGCGTAGTTGCGGTATTGGCGCAGGGTGGTTGCACGTTCGACCGGAGTTGCCTCGGACGGCATGCTGAACAGCGCGACCTTGGCGCGGACCAGCGCGCGGTAGGCTTTGTAGAAGTTCAGCAGCTCCAGGCTCTGGTAGTCGCCGGTCAGCTCCAGGTACTGGCTGATAAAACGCCGGGCCAGGGACTTGAGACCACGGTCTTCCAGATCCATGGCCAGGAAGCCGGTGTCGGCGCACACGTCGGTGAAGCGGAACGGTTCGTTGAACTCGATGCAATCGAAGATCACCACGTGCCCGTCGATCATGGTCGCGTTGCCCAGGTGGATATCACCGTGGCACTCGCGGATAAAACCATTGAGCTTGCGCTGCTCCAGCAGGGGCTTGAGGCGTTCAAAGCTGCTCTCGGCCCAGGCTTGCAGTGCTTCCAGTTGGGCCAGGTCGGCCTTGTCGCTGAGGAACGGAAGAATCTGCTCGAAGTTCTGCCGCACCGGCGCCATCACTTCGTTCGGGGTGCCGGCCGGATGTGCCTCGGGAACCTTGGGCGCGTTCAGGTGAAATTGCGCAATCTGGCTAGCCATCTCATCAATGTGGCCACTGGTCAGCTCGCCGTTGGCCTGCAAGGTACTCAGCAGTTGGCTTTGCGGGAACTGGCGCATTTTCAGCACATGTTCGATGGCGGGGCCTTCGCCGCCCAGTTGCGGTGCTTCAACGCTGCCGGTGATCGGCAACACTTCAAGATACAAATCTTGCGTCAGGCGTTGGTTCAGGCGCAGCTCTTCGTTGCAGAAGTGGGCGCGGGCATCCAGTTGGGTGAAGTCGAGGAAGCCGAAGTTCACCGGTTTCTTGATTTTATAGGCAAAGGGACCGGTGAGCAGGACCCAGGAAATATGGGTTTCGATGACTTGAAACGTTTCGACCGGATGAGGAAACAGGGCCGGGTTTTGCAGGGCGGCAATCAGGGGCTGGCTCACGGGCGATCCTTCGGAGTCTGGGAAAATAATGGAGCGCATTATGGCCGCTCAAGCCGGTCATGCAAACCGCCGTCCGGTTCATGTTGATCATCAATAAAGTGCGTATAATCCGCCGCCATGACTCGTACTCGATCTCCCCGTTCCCGTAAAAAACCTCCTTCCCGCAGCCTGCGCCCCTGGTTGGGCTGGGCGCTCAAGCTCGGCCTGGTGGGCCTAGTGGTGATCGCCGGCATCGCGGTCTACCTCGATGCGGTGGTGCAGGAGAAGTTCTCTGGCAAGCGCTGGACCATCCCGGCGAAGGTCTACGCTCGCCCGCTGGAACTGTTTACCGGCCAGAAGCTGAGCAAGGCCGACTTTCTCACCGAACTCGATGCGTTGGGCTACCGGCGCGAAGCCGTGGCCAATGGTCCGGGGGCGGCGGCGGTCAGCGGCAATACCGTGGATCTGAACACCCGCGGCTTCCAGTTCTACGAGGGCCTCGAAAAGGCGCAGCCGGTGCGCGTGCGCTTCTCCGGGGACTACGTGGCTGAGCTTTCTGCACTCAATGGCGGCAAGCTGCCGGTGGTGCGCCTTGAACCATTGTTGATCGGCGGGATTTACCCGAAGAACCTTGAAGATCGCATCCTGATCAAGATCGATCAGGTGCCGCCGTATCTGCTGGAAACCCTGGTTGCGGTCGAAGACCGGGATTTCTATAGCCACTGGGGCGTATCGCCCAAGTCCATCGCCCGCGCCATCTGGGTCAACACATCGGGTGGGCGGATGACCCAGGGCGGCAGTACCCTGACGCAACAATTGGTCAAGAACTTCTACCTGACCAGCGAACGCAGCCTGACCCGTAAACTCACCGAAGCCATGATGGCGATGCTGCTGGAGTTGCATTACAGCAAGCAGGAGATTCTGGAGGCCTACCTCAACGAGGTGTTCGTCGGCCAGGATGGTCAGCGCGCGGTGCACGGTTTCGGCCTGGCCAGTCAGTTCTTCTTCGGCCAGCCATTGTCCGAGCTCAAGTTGCACCAAGTGGCGCTGCTGGTGGGCATGGTCAAGGGACCGTCCTATTACAACCCGCGCCGCAACCCGGAACGGGCCCTGGAGCGCCGCAACCTGGTGCTCGATGTGCTGGAGCAGCAGGGCGTTGCGACCGCTGAACAGGTTGCTGCTGCGAAGAAGATGCCCCTGGGTGTCACCACCCGTGGCAAGCTGGCCGACAGTTCCTTCCCCGGCTTTATCGACCTGGTCAAACGCCAGTTGCGCGAAGACTATCGTGACGAAGACTTGACCGAAGAAGGCCTGCGGATCTTTACCAGTTTCGACCCGATTCTGCAGATGAAGGCCGAAGCCTCGGTCAGCGATACCTTCAAGCGCCTGGCCGGGCGTAAAGGCTCGGACGAAGTCGAAGCCGCCATGGTGGTGACCAATCCGGAGACCGGCGAGGTCCAGGCCATGATCGGCAGCCGCCAGGCCAGCTTCGCCGGTTTCAATCGGGCGCTGGATGCCGTGCGGCCGATTGGCTCGCTGATCAAGCCGGCGGTGTACCTCACCGCGCTGGAAAAACCGAGCAAATACACCCTGACCAGTTGGCTGTCCGACGAAGCGTTTTCGGTCAAGGGCGCCGACGGCCAGGTGTGGAAGCCGCAGAACTATGATCGTCGCTCCCACGGCACCGTATTCCTGTACCAGGGGCTGGCGCATTCCTACAACCTGTCCACGGCGCGGCTAGGCCTGGAACTGGGTGTGCCGAATGTGCTCAAGACGCTGGCGCGGCTGGGCGTCAGCCGCGAGTTCCCGGCGTTCCCGTCGATGTTGCTGGGCGCGGGGGGCTTGAGCCCGATGGAAGTGGCAACCATGTACCAGACCCTCGCCAACGGTGGTTTCAATACGCCGATGCGCGGGATCCGTAGTGTGCTCACGGCGGAAGGCGAACCGCTCAAGCGCTACCCGTTCCAGATCGAGCAGCGCTTTGATCCGGCCTCCATCTACCTGATCCAGAACGCCATGCAGCGCGTCATGCGCGAAGGTACCGGGCGGTCGGTGTATAGCTCACTGCCGGGCAACCTGACGCTGGCTGGCAAAACCGGTACCAGTAACGATTCCCGTGACAGTTGGTTCGCCGGTTTCAGCCAGGACCTACTTGCGGTGGTATGGCTGGGGCGCGATGACAACGGCAAGACACCCTTTACCGGCGCGACCGGCGCGTTGCAGGTCTGGACCAGCTTTATGCGCAAGGCCGACCCGCTGCCACTGAACATGCCACAACCTGACAATATCGTTCAGGCCTGGATCGACCCCCATACCGGCCAGGGCTCCGATGCCAACTGTCCGGGCGCGGTGCAGATGCCGTATATTCGCGGCAGCGAACCGCCAGCCGGCGCTCCGTGTGGCACAGGTGTGCCCACAGACGCGGATTCGGTGATGGATTGGGTCAAGGGCTGGATGAATTAAGCAAAGAGGATTTCAAGTGAACAAGTGGTTGATTCCGGCTATTACAACGTTAGCTTTGCTCAGTGGTTGCTCCAGCGTGCAGCGCGGCTCCATCCCTGTGGTGGATTCCGGCACGGCTGTGTCCAACAATGATCGGATTTCGGCCAATGGCGGCTTTCGCCAGACCGTGACCACCCGTCCCAACCCTGCCACGACCCAGGCCGTGCCGCAGGATTCTGGCGTGGTAGTGATGGTCCCTGGCGGAGGCGCCACCACGTCAGCGCCGATCAGCTCCGCGCCTTGGACGCCGGGCCCGATTACACCAGGGCCGTCGAATTCCGCGCCGATTGATACGGCGCCGATCAACCAGGGTTCCTACAACATGCCGTCGACACCGAGCGGGATTCCTTCGGCCAATGCTGGCGGCTTGTCTGCCGACGAGCAGTTGGACGGCCCGGTCCTGGCCTTGCTCACCACCGCGCAGCAACAGCAGGCCGGTGGCGACTTGAACGGCGCATCGTCCAGCCTCGAGCGCGCCCAGCGTGTTGCACCACGTGAGCCGCAGGTGCTCTACCGTCTGGCGCAAGTGCGCATGGCCCAGGGTGACGTGCCGCAAGCTGAACAGTTCGCCCGTCGTGGCTTGACCATGGCCAACGGTCGTCCTGATCTGCAGGCCAGCCTGTGGGCCTTGATTGGTGATGCACGTGCCGCGCAAGGTGATGCTGCCGGCGCCGCCCAGGCCCGGCAAAAAGCCAAGGTCAGCCTCTGATGGATTCGCGTTTTCCGGCGATTGCCGAACAGTTGTTGTTGATTGAGCGTGAACTGCGTGTGCAGGGCTGGTGGGATGATGTGTCTCCCAGTGTCGAGGCGCTGAGCAGCGTCGAGCCGTTTTCTGTCGATACCCTGGACTTTCACCAGTGGTTGCAGTGGGTTTTCCTGGCCCGGATGAAACAGATCCTGGAACAGGACTTGCCGCTGCCCAATGCGTCGGGAATCCTGGAGATGGCCGAGATGGTCTACGCCGATCGTCCGCGCGAGAGCCTCGGCTTGCGCAATGCGCTGAAAAAGTTCGACCAACTGATCGTCGACGCTCGTTAATTGCCTGACTGCCGGGTTTTCCGGCAGTCTTGCGCACATTTCTACCGCTTGACGACATTCAGGCGAGTTTTATCCCTCCTCAAACCCCTTTCTTCTTCGTTCTCATGCGCTTACTTGGAAAAAAGCGCAATTATTGCTTGACTTGAAGAGGCTGAAACAGAAGAATCCAAAGTCCGCTGTATCGGGACTGCCAGAAGCAGGCCCGCTCAGCAGATCATGAGGCGCACATCCGCGCCGACCTGTTACACCCGCAACGCGTTACCTCGCGCTGGGTGGGAAAAGCCCGCAACACTTGGGACGATCCCAATACTTGCTCAGTCAGTGCTGACGTAGTCGGCGACCACCGTCGCTCATGCTCTGTTGAGAAGTAAACCTATTAAGACCCGTCGGTTTTCAACGGACGGTATTCTGGCGTTTTAGAGGTGAACAACGTGGAGCTTTTATCTGGTGGTGAGATGCTCGTCCGCTTTTTGCGTGACGAAGGCGTCGACTATATCTACGGGTACCCAGGTGGTGCTCTGCTGCATGTCTACGACGCACTGTTCAAGGAACCTGGTGTTACCCACATCCTGGTTCGCCACGAACAGGCCGCGACCCATATGGCTGACGGTTACGCCCGTGCCACCGGTAAAGCCGGCGTGGTGCTGGTAACGTCCGGCCCAGGCGCAACCAATGCCATTACCGGCATCGCGACTGCTTATATGGACTCCATTCCGATGGTGATCATTTCCGGCCAGGTGCCTAGCACCATGGTTGGTACCGATGCATTCCAGGAAACCGATATGATCGGTATCTCCCGGCCGATCGTGAAACACAGCTTCATGATCAAGCATCCGTCGGAGATCCCGGACGTCATGAAAAAGGCCTTCTACCTCGCACAGTCCGGTCGCCCGGGGCCTGTGGTGGTCGATATCCCGAAAGACATGACCAACCCGGCGGAAAAATTCGAATACGTCTTCCCCAAGAAAGCCAAGCTGCGTTCCTACAGCCCGGCCGTTCGTGGGCACTCGGGGCAGATCCGCAAGGCCGCAGAAATGCTCCTGGCGGCCAAGCGTCCGGTGCTGTACTCCGGTGGTGGGGTGATCCTGGGTGGTGGTTCCGCACCTTTGACCGAATTGGCCAAGATGCTCAACCTGCCGGTGACCAACACCTTGATGGGCCTCGGTGCCTTCCCGGGTTCGGATCGTCAGTTCGTCGGCATGCTCGGCATGCACGGCAGCTACACGGCCAACCTGACCATGCACCATGCCGACGTGATTTTGGCCGTGGGTGCGCGGTTCGATGACCGGGTGATCAACGGCGCGAGCAAGTTCTGCCCGAATGCCAAAATCATCCACATCGACATCGACCCGGCGTCCATCTCCAAGACCATCAAGGCCGACGTGCCGATCGTAGGTCCAGTGGAAAGCGTATTGACCGAAATGGTCGCCGCGCTCAAGGACATTGGCGAGACGCCGAACAAGGAGTCCGTTGCCAGTTGGTGGAAGCAGATCGACGAATGGCGTGGTGACCGCGGCCTGTTCCCTTACGACAAGGGCGACGGCAGCATCATCAAGCCACAGACCGTGATCGAAACCCTGTGCGAAGTGACCAAGGGCGACGCCTTTGTGACCTCCGACGTGGGCCAGCACCAGATGTTCGCCGCGCAGTACTACAAGTTCGACAAGCCTAACCGCTGGATCAACTCCGGTGGCCTGGGCACGATGGGCTTTGGTTTCCCTGCGGCCATGGGTGTGAAGCTGAGCTTCCCCGACACCGACGTTGCGTGCGTGACCGGTGAGGGCAGTATCCAGATGAACATCCAGGAGCTGTCGACCTGCCTGCAGTATGGCTTGCCGGTGAAGATCGTCTGCCTGAACAACGGTGTACTGGGCATGGTTCGCCAGTGGCAGGACATGAGCTACAACAGCCGTCACTCCCATTCCTACATGGAATCGCTGCCTGATTTCGTCAAGCTGGTTGAAGCCTATGGCCATGTCGGCATGCGCATCACTGATTTGAAGGATCTGAAGCCGAAGATGGAAGAGGCGTTCGCCATGAAGGATCGCCTGGTGTTCATCGACATCCAGGTCGACACCAGCGAGCACGTCTACCCGATGCAGATCAAAGACGGCTCTATGCGCGACATGTGGCTGAACAAGACGGAGCGAACCTAATCATGCGGCACATTATCTCCCTGCTTCTGGAGAACGAACCCGGCGCTCTGTCTCGTGTGGTCGGCCTGTTTTCGCAACGCAACTACAACATCGAAAGCCTGACCGTGGCCCCGACCGAAGACCCGACCCTGTCGCGCCTGACGTTGACTACTGTAGGTCACGATGAGGTGATCGAGCAGATCACCAAGAACCTCAACAAGCTGATCGAAGTGGTCAAGCTGGTCGATCTGTCGGAAAGTGCCCACATCGAGCGTGAGCTGATGCTGGTTAAAGTCAAGGCTACGGGTGCCCAACGTGCCGAGATCAAGCGCACTACCGATATTTATCGTGGGCAGATCGTCGATGTGAGCGCCAGCGTTTATACCGTGCAACTGACCGGTACAAGCGACAAGCTGGACAGCTTCATCCAGTCGATCGGGACGGCCTCGATTCTGGAAACCGTACGCAGTGGTGTCACCGGGATTGCCCGTGGCGACAAAGTACTCAGCATCTAACCCAAATTAGTGAATGGCCTTACGGCCTGGATATATAGAGGAACCTCATGAAAGTTTATTACGAAAAAGATTGTGACCTGTCGATCATCCAGGGCAAAAAAGTCGCCATCATCGGCTACGGTTCCCAGGGCCACGCTCAAGCGTGCAACCTGAAAGACTCCGGCGTTGACGTGACTGTTGGCCTGCGCAAAGGCTCGGCGACCGTTGCCAAGGCCGAGGCTCATGGCCTGAAAGTGACTGACGTTGCTTCCGCTGTTGCTGCTGCCGACCTGGTCATGATCCTGACCCCGGACGAGTTCCAGTCCGCGCTGTACAAGAACGAAATCGAACCGAACATCAAGAAGGGCGCTACCCTGGCCTTCTCCCACGGCTTCGCGATCCACTACAACCAGGTTGTGCCGCGCGCTGACCTCGACGTGATCATGATCGCGCCGAAAGCACCGGGCCACACCGTGCGTTCCGAGTTCGTCAAGGGCGGCGGTATCCCTGACCTGATCGCGATCTACCAGGACGCCTCGGGCAACGCCAAGAACGTTGCACTGTCCTACGCTGCTGGCGTTGGTGGTGGTCGTACCGGCATCATCGAAACCACCTTCAAGGACGAGACCGAAACCGACCTGTTCGGCGAGCAGGCTGTTCTGTGCGGCGGTACCGTCGAGCTGGTAAAAGCCGGTTTCGAAACCCTGGTTGAAGCTGGCTACGCGCCGGAAATGGCCTACTTCGAGTGCCTGCACGAACTGAAGCTGATCGTTGACCTCATGTACGAAGGCGGTATCGCCAACATGAACTACTCGATCTCCAACAACGCTGAATACGGCGAGTATGTGACCGGCCCGGAAGTGATCAACGCCGAATCCCGTCAGGCCATGCGCAACGCCCTGAAACGTATTCAGGACGGCGAGTACGCCAAAATGTTCATCAGCGAAGGCGCAACCGGCTACCCTTCGATGACCGCCAAGCGTCGTAACAACGCCGCTCACGGTATCGAAATCATCGGCGAGCAACTGCGCTCCATGATGCCGTGGATCGGTGCCAACAAGATCGTCGACAAAGCCAAGAACTAAGTCGTACGGATCAAGTGAAAACGCGGCCTAGGCCGCGTTTTTTCGTTTGAGGGCTGGTTCTGGTATAAAGCTGCATCGTTTGCGGGCGAACACTCGCCGCAAGTGTCTGTCGAATTTTTTCACACCGTTGCAAGGTAAAGTCCATGAGCGAACGTCCCGAAGAGCCAAACCAGGCCTCTGACGCCGAAAGCCTGCTACCGATCGATGAGCATGTCGAAGAAGGGCATGACGCGGAAGGCCGCAAGGTCCGGCATCGTGGCATCTATCTTCTGCCCAACCTGTTCACCACGGCGAACCTGTTTGCCGGTTTCTACTCCATCATCAATTCCATGAGTGCCCAGAGCGCATTGGCGGCAGGTGATGCGGCGAGTGCCAGCAAATATTTCGGTTTTGCCGCCATCGCGATCTTCGTGGCCATGGTGCTCGACGGCCTTGATGGGCGCGTGGCGCGGATGACCAATACCCAAAGCGCCTTCGGTGCCGAGTACGACTCGCTGTCGGACATGGTTGCCTTTGGTGTCGCACCTGCGTTGTTGGCGTTTGCCTGGGCGCTGGGGGATATGGGCAAGGTTGGCTGGATGGTTGCCTTCATCTATGTGGCGGGAGCTGCGTTGCGTCTGGCGCGCTTCAATACCCAGGTAGGCACTGCCGACAAGCGCTACTTCATTGGCCTGGCCAGCCCTGCTGCGGCAGGTGTGGTGGCAGGTATTGTCTGGGCGTTCAGTGACTATGGTATCCAGGGGTCGAAGATGTCGTTCCTGGTAGCCTTGATGGTCGCGGCGGCTGGCATGCTGATGGTCAGCAACATCAAGTACAACAGCTTCAAGGAGCTCGACCTGAAGGGGCGGGTGCCTTTCGTGGCAATTCTGGTGGTGGTGCTGGTTTTCGCGGTCGTCTTCAGCGATCCGCCGCGGATTCTGCTGCTGGCGTTCCTGGTATATGCCGCTTCGGGTCCGGTTCAGTACCTGTTGCATCTTCGCCGGGACAAAACATTGCCTTAATGTAATTTCCCACATACTCCGCAGTCTATTGGTGCATCAGTTCTCCAATGCTGCGGAGTTGCCATGTTAATCAAATTGCCCAAAGCGTCCGACTGCCACGAATCGGATGTCACCCCAGAATCCCTCTATTTCTCCCGTCGCAGTTTGCTCGGTGGCGCGCTTGCCGGTATTGCGGCCAGTAGCCTGCCGCGTTGGGCGAGTGCGGCTGACACTGCGCGTTATGCTGATGTCGAGCCCGGCAAGGCGCCTGGCTGGTTCGCCGAAAAGCTTCCAGGTACGCAATGGCAGGCAGTGACGGTAAAAGATGAGGCCATCACCCCGTTCAAAGATGCGACCCACTACAACAACTTCTATGAGTTCGGTACAGACAAGGGCGACCCCGCGGCAAATGCCGGGCCGCTCAAGACCGAGCCATGGAGTGTCGTAATTGATGGCGAGGTTGCGAAACCGGGGCGTTACGCCTTGGAAGACTTCATGAAACCGTACCAGTTAGAAGAGCGGATCTATCGTCTGCGCTGTGTCGAGGCTTGGTCGATGGTCATTCCCTGGATGGGGTTCCCCATATCAGCCCTGCTGAAGCAGGTTGAGCCGACCTCCAAGGCCAAGTACATCCGCTTTGAAACCCTCCAAGACCCCAAGAGCATGCCGGGCCAGCGTTCGAGCTTCGGCCTGATCGACTGGCCTTATGTAGAAGGGTTGCGCCTGGATGAAGCGATGAACCCTCTGGCGATCCTGGCAGTGGGCATGTATGGGCGTGAATTGCCCAACCAGAACGGTGCGCCGCTGCGTTTGGTGGTGCCATGGAAGTATGGTTTCAAGAGTGTGAAGTCCATCGTGCGGATCAGCCTGGTAAGTGAGCAGCCGAAAACTACCTGGCAAAGCATTGCGGCGGATGAGTATGGGTTTTATGCGAATGTGAATCCCACGGTCGACCATCCGCGCTGGACCCAGGCGCGAGAACGACGCCTGCCCAGTGGTTTATTCAGCCCGAATGTGCGCGAGACGCAGATGTTCAACGGTTACTCGGAAGAGGTCGCCTCTCTTTATACGGGTCTTGATCTGCGGAAGAACTATTGATGCGTTACCCCATCTGGCGCGTTGGCGTCTTTATAGCAGCGGCGGTGTGGCCGTTGTATTGGTTGTATGAGGCCTGGAGTTTGGCCTTGGGGCCTGATCCCGGCAAAGTGCTGGTTGATCGCCTGGGGTTGGGGACGCTGATCCTGTTGCTGGTCACCCTGGGGATGACGCCTCTGCAAAAGCTCAGCGGTTGGGCAGGGTGGATCGCTGTGCGTCGACAGCTGGGGTTGTGGTGTTTTGCCTATGTGGTGTTGCACCTCGCGGCTTACTGCGTATTTATCCTAGGGTTGGATTGGTCGCAATTGGGCGTGGAGTTACGCAAGCGGCCCTACATTATTGTGGGGGCGTTGGGTTTCCTGTGTTTGCTGGCGTTGGCGGTGACCTCCAATCGCTACAGCCAGCGTCGGCTGGGGAGCCGTTGGAAGAAGCTGCATCGCTTGGTGTACGTGATTCTGGGGCTTGGTTTATTGCATATGCTTTGGATCGTACGGGCTGATCTGAAGGAGTGGGCTATCTATGCTTCTATAGGCGCGTTGCTCTTGCTCCTGCGGATCCCGCCTGTGATGCGTCGAATCCCGCGTCTTATGGCTAAAAAAGCACCATCTGCAACAAAAGTGTAATTAGTCCTTGACCGCAGAATCAGGAAGTCTATAATTCGCCCCACTTCCGGCGCAGTCGAAACTGAAAACTCCTTGGTAAACAATGAGTTATGCGAGATTCGACAGCAAGTTGCTTCAGTTCATCGAAGCCAAAAGGAAGTTGAAAAAGAGGTGTTGACAGCAGCGTGTAACGCTGTAGAATTCGCCTCCC
>NZ_VFEV01000002.1 GCF_007858275.1 Pseudomonas proteolytica | reverse complement strand
AGTGGCTTCGGGCGCTCTGACCCATTTTCGGATGGTGTTTCTCGACAGCCCGGTACGCTTGGCTATCTGATGCAGCGAGAGCTTGTCGCGGAAGTACATCCGCCGGATTTTTCCCAACATTTCCATGTGATCACCCTGTGTTCTCCTGCTCAAAAAGTGAGCAGAAGCAGTTGAACACCTGGGTCAGTTTTCAGTCGGCAGAACAGCCTCTACTGGGTCAGTTTTCGGTCAGCGGCAACATATGATCAGGCTGACCTAGAGGCTTTGCAAAACAGCAAAGTTTCGGCAGTGTGGATCGATTGTTCAAAAGGTACGGATATCACCGAAACAGCTGAGGACCCGAGTCAGGAACAAAAAGAACCACTAACTTATGCGGCACAAACACTGCCAACGCCAACGCCTGTTTCTACTACGGTGGCTGAAGAACTACATCGCGCATCGCAGATTCTCAACCATTCCAAACTTGCTGTGATGCAGTTATTCAATGAGGCCCGCCTCGGAAAAGCTATCGATATAGAACAATGTCTACCCATCGTAGAAGAAATTAGCACATCTGTGGCGAGGAACTCCTCCGCTCTCATTGGCCTGGCGCGACTGAAAACCAAGGACGAATACACCTATATGCACTCCGTTTCGGTTTGCGCTCTTATGGTTGCCTTGGCCCAGCAATTAGGACTGGATAACGAGCAGATTCGCGAAGCGGGGATTGCTGGACTGTTACACGACGTTGGTAAGATAGTAATTCCGGGAGTTGTGCTCAACAAACCGGGTAAGCTTACTGATGACGAATTTTCGGTAATGCGCAGGCATCCAGAACTTGGTCATGCCATGCTTCTCAAGAGCGAACTTATTCCCAAGTGCGCTCTAGATGTCTGCCTCCACCACCATGAGAAGATCGATGGCACTGGCTATCCGCACAGCCTCCAAGGCCAACAAATTAGTATTTTAGCGCGCATGGCGGCAATCTGTGATGTTTATGATGCTATTACCTCCAATCGTCCTTACAAGGAAGCTTGGGATCCCGCTAGCTCTCTCGCGCATATGTCGAAATGGACAGGGCATTTCGACAAAGAACTTTTTAATACCTTTGTCAAAACCGTAGGAATTTATCCGCTTGGCAGTTTGGTTAGATTACATTCCGGGTATTTGGGCGTGGTGATTGGGAAAAATCCGACCCATCTCAGCAGGCCGATTGTGCGCGTATTCTTCTCAGTTAAGTCTAAGACTACTATTGTGGAGCAGGTGGTGGATTTAGCACAAAGTTCGACAACAGATCGTATCGTCAGCCGGGAGGATCCAGCAAAGTGGGGGTTCAAAAACTTAGAAAACCTTTGGTGTTAATTCATGGTTCTAAGAACTGTAGGAGCGCCGGTTGCTCTAACAAATACGGAGAAACTCGTACGCTACAGGCTCGTTGCTGTTAATGAAAAAGAACAAAAATAGCTCTATTCTTGCGCTTTCTGGATTTGGAAACCTGGCTGAAGCAGGGATGCCATCGCACCGATCAGATCATCCAGAGACCATGGCTTGTGTAAGTAGATCGTAGAAGGCGGGACTGATGCAGGATCTATCAAAGCCCCTGAGGTCAGAATCGATGCAATCGTCGGCCATCTTCCTCTCACCATTTCAATGAATTCTGTACCTTGAATTTGTCCAGGGACCCCATGATCGGCAATCACTAGCCTGCATTTTTCATGCGATTGCAGAAGATATGTTAACGCATCATCAGCAGTTTCAAATGCTAATGCCTCAGCCCCTACCTCCTCGACGATATCCACCATCAGTTCACGGAGCGTCGGATCATCTTCGACAATGATGACTCCGCCCAGAATTGGTAATAGGCCTTCCCGGTTAACGTACACTTTTTCACCTTCTTAACTAGCCAAAGACATCTACTCGCGCAAATCAGTTCTAGGGTTACTAAGTTTTAGGATTATCCGCCATCCGAACGACGGTTGCGATGCCCTAATTTTCCCTATGCATTATCCCTTTAGTGTACGATTTTTTCCGAATTCTTTCACTTCCCCAACACGCGCTACGTTGAAATCTGGAGGATCGACGGCCACCAACGGTGGCAGATTTCAATTTAGGCGCTGATCTGCTTGAGCCTGCGGCTAAATTCAGTGGCCCGACTCGCTGAGACGCCGGCAAGTTTTGCCAGCAAGGCATTAGAAATGAGCCCCGCCAAATGCTGGTACCGGTCCAGTTTTGAAACCCGTTGGTACGGTACTGCACCCAAAAAATTTTGCCGTTGCTCAACTATGGCAAAGGGCACACCTACCGCACGGCTGATTTTCGCAGCTGACATTGTGCCGAACAGTGATTCGTAGCCGAGCCACGGACCTACACAGTTTTTGATTCGCTGTTGTGCTGGTTCTTTCGGCAGTGCTTCCGCAAGCTCACGGCCTAAAGCTTCACGCCAATTTCTAACCGTTGTGCGCGAAACCCTAGCGAGGTTTGCAACTTCGTCGTCATGCACAAGCCCCAAGAGGGTCTTATATGGCCGCAACGGATGGTTTGTAGGAGGGGTTTGGGGAGCAATGGAACCAAAAACCAACATAAGCCCTACCACCTCCGCTCAGAGCCCTCTTCCCAGGCATCCGCCTCGATAAAGCAATTACGCATCTCGGCCTCTTGGCTGATCTCGGTCAGCAGATCATGTACCGTCTTATCCAGTGCCTCATCGTTGCGATAGGGAATGCTCAGCGCGTAGTTGCCCGACTCAAGCAGCTTCATGCCGTAAGGTTCCAGGCAGTAACGCTCGATATTCTCCAGTGCCCGTTTTTTACCACGCACGAACTTGCTGTTGTTCTCGACGGCCAGGCGCAATATGACCGTCGCGATCCGTTCGGCATTGTCCACTGCCGGTGGGACCGTGATGTTGAGATGCTGGGTGATTTTTGCGGGTACGCCGATCGTTATGCCGCGATGCCGGAGGTAGCGGTAAAGCGTGCTTTTGGAAATGTGCAGTTTCTTGCCAATGGCGCTCACACTTAACCGACCCTCTCGGTACAGCGTTTCTGCGGCCATAGCGGTCGCTTCCGCCTGAGCGGGCAGCCCCTTCGGGCGGCCACCGACTCGACCACGTGACCGTGCAGCGGACAAGCCTGCCTGTGTGCGCTCACGAATCAACTCACGTTCGAACTCTGCCAATGAAGCGAACAGGTTGAACACAAAGCGGCCTTGCGCGTGGGTGGTATCGATGGGGTCATTCAGACTTTGCAGGCCAACGTTACGAGCGGCCAATTCACCGACCAGTTCGACCAGGTGCTTGAGCGAGCGCCCTAGACGATCCAGCTTCCAAATCACCACAGCATCACCGGCCCGTACATGAACCAATAATTTGTCCAGTTCCGGACGTGCGCTTTTTGAGCCGCTGGCAACGTCTTGATAGATCCGCTCGCACCCTGCCTTTGTCAGAGCATCGATCTGGAGGTCGGCGTTCTGATCCCGAGTACTCACCCGCGCATAGCCAATTTTCATCAAAAGTACCGTTTACTCAACAGAGAAATTGAAAATAGAACCTTGATTAACGATACCAGTATTTAAAACCATAATATGGGCTAACTCGGAGCTGGGCAGGTCTTCCGTTAAAGTTCTATAAAACGAGGGTTTTATCGAACCGTTGCGGCGCAGTGAGGATCGAGTGTATAAACACATAAACACCTAACATTGGAAAAAGTCATGAATACCACTCGCTGGAACGTCGCCGTCTCCACCGACACCGACCAATCGCTTCGCATGTTTCTGGCCAGCCAAGGCGGTGGCCGTAAGGGCGACCTGTCGCGCTTCATCGAAGAAGCGGTGCGGGCACACATCCTGGAGCTGAGCGCCGAACAGGCCAAGGTTTCCAATGCCCATCTGAGTGAGGCCGAACTGACCGAAGCGGTTGAAGAAGCGCTCGACTGGGCGCGTAAGCGCTGATGCGGGTTGTATTGGATACCAACATTCTGTTCAGTGCACTGATCTCACCGCATGGGTCTCCTGATGCGATCTATCGGGCCTGGCGTTCAGCTCGCTTCGAGGTGGTGACTTCACGGGCACAGCTCGACGAAATTCGTCGCGCCAGTCGTTACCCCAAGCTTCAGGCCATCCTTCAGCCTGCCAAAGTGGGGGCCATGATCAATAACCTGCAACGCGCCGTGGTATTGGAGCGGTTGACCATTGAGGTTGAAGCCGATGATCCGGATGACTCTTTTCTGCTGGCCATGGCTTTGGCGGGCAATGCGGACTACCTAGTAACCGGTGATCGACGCGCAGGCCTCTTGCAGCGCGGACATATCGAACGCACGCGGATTGTCACCCCCGCCGTGTTCTGCGCCGAGGTACTGTGATCGATGCCGGTTGGTTTTCTGACTCAGGAGCAACGCGACGGCTTTGGTCGCTACATCGATGCGCCCAGCCGTGATGAACTGGAGCGCTACTTCCACCTGAGCGATGAAGACCGTGAAGCCGTCCAGATACTACGGGGCAACCATAACCGCTTGGGCTATGCCGTTCTGCTGACTACCGTTCGCTTCGTCGGTGTTTTGCCGGACAAACCCACGGCTGTGCCGGTGGAAGTCCTGCTTGTGCTTTGTCGGCAATTGGCAATCGCCGACCCTGACTGTCTTGTACGTTATAGCGATCATCGTCGCTGGATACATGCGGCCGATATTCAAGAGCGCTATGGCTATCGCCACTTTACTGACCCAGGCATCGGCTTTCGTTTGAGCCGATGGCTGTATGCCCTTTGCTGGACTGGTACTGATCGTCCTGGCGTGCTGTTCGAACGAGCTACCTCATGGCTGCTCACACAGAAAGTCCTATTGCCCGGAATTTCCCAGTTAGAGCGCTTCATTGCCCAACTGCGTAGCCGGGTTGAAGAACGCCTCTGGTACACCTTGGGCCGCAGCGTGACCGAGGAGCAAAGACAGCACCTACAAGACTTGCTTCTGGTGGCCGAAGGCAACCGTAGTTCCCGACTGGATCAACTACGCTCCGGCCCGGTGATGGTCAGTGGCCCTGCACTGGTTCGGGCGCTGCGTCGGCTGGATGATGTACGCGGGTTGGGTATCGCCTTACCGGCAGCTGCGCATATCCCTCCCAGCCGCATTGCCGCCCTGGCTCGCTTTGCCAACACCGCGAAGGTCACGGCCATCAATCGACTGCCGGCGTCGCGCCGGTTGGCGACGTTGGTGGCATTCGCGGTTTCCTTGGAAGCCAGTGCGCACGACGATGCTCTGGAAGTTCTGGAAGCGCTACTGCGTGATATCTTCAACAACGCAGAGAAGGCTGACAAGAAGGCTCGGTTGCGTAGTCTAAAAGACCTGGATCGCTCGGCGGCAATGCTCGCCGCTGCGTGCAAGGTCGTGCTGGATAGCTCGATCAGCGATGACAATGTCCGTGCCCGGCTGTTCAACGACCTGCCACGTGTCACGCTGGAGAAAGCCCTGGAAGAGGTCAATGCGTTGATCCGTCCGGCCAACGATGTGTTTTACCTCGCTCTGGAGGAGCGCTACCGCAGCGTGCGCCGTTTCCTTCCTGACTTATTGAAACATATTCGCTTCGGCTTCAGCCCGGCGGGTAAGGGTGTGGCGGCTAGTTTGGACTGGTTGCAACTGAACTTGCCTCGCAGGAAGCCGGAGGATGACGTGCCGCAGGAGATCGTGGCCAAGGCTTGGCAGAACCACATCACTCGCGAAGATGGCTCCCTCGACATGGGCACCTATGTCTTCTGCACGCTTGATGCACTACGCACGGCCCTACGCCGCCGCGATGTCTTTGTTGCACCCAGTTGGCGCTATGCCGACCCGCATATCGGTCTGCTCGATGGTGCAGAATGGCTGTCGGCGCGACCGATCATCTGTCGCTCACTGGGCCTGACTGTGGACGCCAAAACCACCTTGGACGCCTTGTCTGCCGAGCTGGATGCGACTTGGTACGCAGTCGCCGCTCGCCTGCCCGACAATCCTGCGATCCAGTTGAGTGAGAATACAGAGGGCAAAACCGAGCTGTCCCTCGGAGCGCTGGAGAAGCTGGAAGAGCCCAACTCGTTGCTGCAACTGCGTGCAGCCGTGGCCGACTTGATGCCGCGTGTCGATTTGCCGGAAATCCTGTTAGAAATCGCCGCTCGTACCGGCTTCACTGAAGCCTTCACCCATGTGTCCGAACGCAATGCGCGGGCCGACAACTTGGTGACGAGTTTGTGCGCAGTGCTCTTGGGAGGAGCCTGTAACACCGGCCTGGAGCCCTTGACTCGCAACGACAACCAAGCGCTGCGCCGTGACCGGCTGTCCTGGGTGAGCCAGAACTATCTCCGTGACGATACCCTGTCGGCAGCCAATGCCATTTTGGTGGCTGCGCAGAGTCAACTGGAGCTGGCTCAGGTCTGGGGCGGCGGCGAGGTGGCCTCCGCCGATGGCATGCGTTTTGTCGTACCTGTGCGTACCGTACATGCCGGCCCTAACCCGAAGTATTTCGGTACCGGCCGGGGCGTCACCTGGTACAACCTGATCTCCGACCAGTTTTCCGGTCTTAACGCCATTACGGTGCCCGGCACCCTGCGCGACAGCCTAGTATTGCTCGCGGTTGTGCTGGAACAACAGACCGAATTGCAGCCCACACAAATCATGACCGATACCGGTGCTTACAGCGATGTGGTGTTCGGGTTATTCCGTCTGCTCGGTTATCACTTCTGCCCGCGCCTGGCTGATGTCGGCGGTACCAGCTTCTGGCGCACCCGCCCGGACGCGGATTACGGCAAGCTCAACGGACTTGCTCGCCAGTCAGTCAAGCTCGACCTGATCGCCGAGCACTGGGATGACCTGTTGCGTTTGGCTGGCTCACTCAAACTTGGCCGAGTGCCGGCGACAGGCATCATGCGCACCCTACAAACGGGAGATCGTCCGACCCGTCTGGCCCAGGCGTTGGCAGAGTTCGGACGGATCGAGAAAACCCTGCATACGTTGACCTACATTGATGATGAGTCCAAGCGCCGCGCCACCCTGACCCAACTGAATCGCGGCGAAGGCCGACACAGCCTGGCTCGCGCCGTGTTCCATGGCAAACGAGGCGAGCTTCGCCAGCGCTACCGAGAAGGCCAGGAGGATCAACTCGGTGCCCTGGGCCTGGTGGTAAATATCATTGTGCTATGGAATACCCTCTACATGACGGCTGCCGTGGAGCGGTTAAAGCAGCACGGCTACCCGGTACAGGACGAAGACCTGGCTCGTTTGTCGCCGCTGATCTTCGAGCACATCAATATGTTGGGACGGTACTCCTTCGCGGTACCAGAAGAGGTCGCCCGAGGTGAGCTACGGCCACTGCGTAATCCAGACGACGATATTTAGGTGCGCAGGTCGAACTCAGTGGGCTATGTTGTCAGATAGCTTAGATGGGATTGACCACAGCATTTCTCAATAAGTAGAAACACTGTGGCTTAGAGAGTTATCTCAGCGCAGCAGCAATACAGGCATGGTGGCTGTTCGAAGCATCGTCGTAGTCGTGCTTCCTACCAAAAACTGCCTGATGCGTGAATGCCCATAGGCACCCATGACCAGCAGATCAATGCCGTGCTCTGTCTGATAATCGTGCAGAGCCGACTCCACCTCACCTTGTCTGATTTCAGCTTGGACTAGGAAGCCAGCCGAGAGAAGCATGCTTTGTGCTTTTCCCAGTGCCTCGTGATTGCTCACCGAATCTGCACCGACCGTAACAAGATGAATGGGCAAGTCTTTGCAAAGCGAACTGGCGGCAAACATTTGGATGGTTTTGTAGGCTGTGGAGCTGCCGTCAAATGCGAGCATCACCTTTTCGGGCTTTTTATAGCTGGTGGCTGTGATCAGGATAGGCCGGTGAATTGTTCGCACTACAGCTTCTATCTGGCTGCCAAGGCTGTGCGCGTTGCGTGAGTTGTCTTCACCCACTCTTCCTATCACCAACAGTCGAATATCCTCCTGAAGGTCGCTCAGACTTTCTACCAAGTGTCCGTGGCGCTGCTTCAGCTCAGGAAACGCAGCGCCGGAAATGACCGTTCGCTCCCTGGCCTTTTCCAGCATGTGTTGGCCCTGTTCCAGAGCGAGTCTGGCGCGTTGGGCATCCAATGTAGCCAGCTCCTCCAGCAGATGCTCTCGACTGCCGAGACCAATATTTCCACTTAGGTCAGCTGCTGCTGGGTATTTCTCTTCATCCAATACGTGAAGCAAGGTAAGAGGCGCGTTGAGTCGCTGCGACGCCCATGCTGCGTAGTCGCAGACCGCCAATGAGGATTGTGAGTTATCAATACATGCCATTACGTGGGTCATTGTCGATCTCCTTAGTGGCTCATGAGCTTGTCGATGGCGCCAGGTTTGTCATGCACGCCAAAGCGGTCAACGATTGTGGCGCTGGCCTCATTTAGACCCAGCACTTCAACCTCGGCGCCCTCGCGACGGAACTTGATTACCACTTTATCCAGCGCGGCGACGGCGGTGATATCCCAGAAATGCGCCTGTGTCAGATCGATGGTGACCTTGTTGAGCGCTTCCTTGAAGTCAAAAACTTCGGTGAACTTGTCTGCCGAGCTGAAGAACACCTGGCCTACCACGCGGTAAGTCCGATGCGACTCCGTCTCTTCAAGACTGCTCTTGATATCGAGGTAATGTCCGACCTTGTTCGCAAAGAACAACGAAGCCAGCAGTACGCCGACCAACACGCCGTAAGCCAGATTATGCGTTGCCACGACCACCACAACGGTCGCGACCATGACGAGGTTGGTCGACAGTGGGTGCTCTTTCAGATTGCGCAAGGAATCCCAGCTAAAGGTGCCGATGGATACCATGATCATCACAGCAACCAATGCAGCCATCGGGATCTTGGAGAGCCATTCGCCGAGGAAAACGACCATCAGCAGCAAGAAAATGCCCGCGCACAATGTGGAGAGACGGGTACGTCCACCGGATTTCACGTTGATGATCGACTGGCCGATCATGGCGCAGCCTGCCATACCGCCGAGCATCCCGGCAGCGATGTTGGCAATGCCTTGACCCTTGCATTCACGGTTTTTGTTGCTGGTGGTATCGGTCAAATCGTCGACGATGGTCGCGGTCATCATGGACTCAAGCAGACCTACTACGGCCAAGGCGGCTGAGTACGGGAAGATGATGCGCAGAGTTTCAACGTTCAGCGGGACTTCAGGCCACAGGAAAATCGGCAGCGTGTCCGGCAGTTCGCCCATGTCACCCACAGTGCGGATATCCAGACCGAGGTAAATAGCAATGGCCGTCAGGGCCAGGATGCACACCAGCGGCGAGGGAATCAGCTTGCCGATCTTCGGTACATACGGAAACAGATAGATTATTCCGAGGCCCACTACGGTCATGGCGTAAACGTGCCAGGTCACGTTGGTCAACTCAGGTAACTGCGCCATGAAAATCAGAATCGCCAATGCATTCACAAAGCCTGTGACTACCGAGCGCGAAACAAAGCGCATCAGAGAGCCCAGTTTCAGGTATCCAGCGAGGATTTGAAGCGCCCCGCAGAGCAAGGTGGCTGCCAGCAAATACTGAAGCCCGTGATCTTTTACCAGGGTGACCATCAGCAGTGCCATCGCACCGGTAGCTGCCGAGATCATGCCGGGTCGACCGCCGACGAAGGCGATGACAGCACAGATACAGAAGGAGGCGTAGAGACCGACCTTGGGGTCGACGCCGGCAATGATAGAGAAAGCAATGGCCTCCGGGATCAGCGCGAGCGCGACCACGATCCCCGCGAGCACGTCTCCACGGACGTTGGAAAACCACGTTTGTTTGAGCGATTGCAGCATCAGAATATCCAAGGCAATGCACCACACGCACACCAGGCAGATGGCGAGCGCGTCGATACGAATTCAAGTTGTGAGGATTATTTGGCTGTGTGCCTTGGGTGTAAAAACCGGGCATACAGCAGTACGCGACCGCGAGCGAAACTAGCGGAAGCGAGATGTTGCGAGGGGGCGTAGCGCTAAGGCGGCGTAGGCTGCCAGTAGATCGTTTGGAGTACAGTCATGCTGGTGTTCCTGTAGCTCAAGAGGTATGGCTGAGCGATAAAGTATACAGTGAAGATATCGTCAAATGCGACCTGCTGCCTCGTTTGGGTCAGTTCTTCCAGCCGTGCTGATCTCCCTAGGGCAAGTCTTTCTAGATTAAACCGCGACGAACTCCGCTGTCAGGCAGTGTACACATGGTGGAGAGATCAATTCAGATCCTCCTGGGGTCGATAGAGAAATCGGAAAAAATCGTACGCTAAGCATTCGGCCTGTCAGGTTGAGGCCATAGAGATTGACGCCTTGGCGTCAGAAAATGCAGAAAGCGGCCCTAGTCTGACGCGGTGCCAGTGAACCGCCTGACGCCGAGTTGAAGCCGTAAACTCAGCAACCTTCGATCAACTCGCCGAACAGTTCCTTAACCTTTGCACGTGCCTCGACCAGCGCAACTTGGCCTTGCTCAGTGATCTCATAGACACGCCGTTCACGTCGCCCGGTGCGTTCGTGGCGTGAGGTCAAATAGCCCTTCTTTTCCAGCCCGTGCAGCATTGGGTATACCGTCCCGGCGCTCAGCTCGTAGCCGTGTCGTTGCAGTTCTTCGATGATTCCCAGTCCGAAGACGGGCTTCTCGGCTGCATGGTGAAGTATGTGCAGGCGGATCAACCCGCCGTACAGGTCTTTATCTGTCATTTTTCGTGCCTCACAGCGCGATACTCAACAGCCAACCCGCTGCACCGCTGCCGACGACAACTAGCCACGGCGGGAGCTTCCAGAACATCAGTGCGACAAGGGCGACCAGGGCCAAGACAAAGTCTTGCGGCTGAAATATGGCGCTAGTCCATACAGGGTGATAGAACGCGGCCAGCAGCAGGCCAACCACCGCCGCATTGACCCCAGCCAGCGCGGCTTGCATGCCTGTATTGCGACGCAGGCGCTCCCAAAATGGCATGGCTCCCACAACCAGCAGAAAAGAGGGTGCGAAGATAGCCAGTAGGCACACAATACCGCCGACCCAGCCAGAGGGAGCGGTGCTCATCGAAGCACCAAGGAACGCGGCGAATGTGAACAATGGGCCGGGCACCGCTTGAGCCGCCCCGTACCCCGCGAGGAAGGATTCATTACTGACCCAGCCGGAGGACACCACTTCGGCTTGCAGCAGCGGCAACACAACGTGGCCACCACCGAACACTAGTGACCCCACACGATAGAAGGCGTCCACTACCACCATCGTTGGACTTGGCAGCAATTTTGCCAAGATCGGTAGGCCAATCAGCAGGGCAAAAAATAACGATAGCCAAAGTGCGCCGGCCCGGTGACTGACCGTGATAGGTAGTGGGTCGTGCTCAACAGTATGTGCTGGCTTGAACAATAGTCGGCCTATGATGCCTGCGGCAGCAATCACACCAACCTGCCCCCACGCGGACGGTACGAGCAGGACAGCACAGGCGGCAATCGCCATTATTGTGACTCTCAGCCCATCCGTACACAGGTTGCGCGCCATGCCCCATACCGCTTGGGCGACTACGGCAACGGCCACCACTTTTAGGCCATGCAACGCGCCCGGCGAAACGGAATCCCCATAGTTGGAAATGCCCAGCGCGAACAGGATTAAAGCTACGGCCGAAGGCAGCGTAAAGCCTGTCCAAGCAGCCAGCGCCCCGCTATATCCAGCCCGTGATAGCCCCAACGCTATGCCGACCTGGCTGCTTGCTGGGCCTGGAAGAAATTGGCACAGCGCCACTAAATCAGCATAGCTGCGTTCAGACAACCAGCGCCGTCGTGTGACGAACTCGTCACGGAAATAGCCTAAGTGCACGATGGGGCCGCCGAAGGAGGTCAATCCAAGGCGTAGAAAAATAAGAAAAACCGACCATGGGCTGCGGTCATCGGTGGAGGTATTAGTCATGCGTTGGCCTACCTGATTTTCCACAGATTAATCCATAATAATCGAACTTCGATAACGAAATTCGATTTTATAGCTGCCCAAAACGACTGGAGTACCGTGCAATTCGTACTGGGTGTCGCAATGCAAGTAATCGATGTTGTGCTAGCCGCTGGTTTTGTCTGCTAGCACAGTTCATTAGCAAAACACGCTTGGCCTTAGCGTACGATTTTTTCCGTTTTCTCTATTGCCCCCCTCCTGGTCACTCCGAATGCAAATAACTGGTCAAGAATGCAGCCGGCTGGTCAATAACGGCGCCAATGGGTGCTCAAGTTGCGCAATGGTTTTATCGAGTCGGATGCCTGGGAAGAGGGCTCTGAACGGAGCTAGTCGGGCTTACGTTGGTTTTTGGTTCCATTGCTCCCCAAACCCCAGCCATCGCGAGAGACGCCTTCGTGCATCGCACGCATGAATGCCGCCTCGGACCAGCGGCCGATACCGCTATCCGGGTCGGGTGTGATGTTGGTCGAATAGATGACACCGAAGGGGGTAGGCATTCCATAGCCGCCGGCATAGGGCTGTCCGCCCTTCACCGTGTGGCAGGTCGCGCAGTAGCCTGCGCCGGCCAAGGCTTCACCCTTGGCAACCAGCTCGGCGGGGAAGCCCGCAACCGAGCCCGGAGCGATGGGGGCGATGGTCGGCCGCCAGACCAGGGCGAAAAACAACGCCGCACCCAGGACGACCAGAATTACCAAGCCGATGTAGATCCGCTTAATCAAGACCGACCTCCTTAGCCCGGAGAGCTGATCTGGCTGAGTATAGCCGTGCGCGGCTCCTGTCCATTCAGGCTGACGTGTGGCAGCTAAATCTGAGGTTGGCGCAGCGCGGTTAAATCATGAAACGAGCGCCGAATAGAGGCATATGCCGACTAGAAAAGCCGGAAAAGAGCTTGAGCCTGTCTCCGAAAACTCCTCCTGAATGACCATCAACACCATGCTGCCGGCCACAAAGGAGAGCAGAAATGTCACGATCGGTGGTGATATCACCGTCATCAGCCCAATGGCCCAGCCAAGAGGAATCGCTGCTGAGAGGACCCAGCGACCGGTACTGAGAAAAGAGCTCTTGTGCAGCTCCAACAAGCGGTGGTCGACGACGAGAAAGTGCATGGCGATCGAGTGGGTGAAGAGCTGTGTACAGAAGTAGCCAGACTATCCATTTACGTCGACCACTAAGCGGCCACGAAGCTTGCCATCGATGATCTTCTGCGCCGCCCCCACAACTTGGTCCAAGGGAATGGTTGCGGCGAGAGACGAAAGAGTCTCTCGGTTGAGATCGCGGTCCAGGCGTTTCCAGGCCGCGTCACGGAACTCGTGGGGGGCCATGACGCTATCAATTCCCGCAAGGGTGACGCCTCGTAGAATGAAGGGGGCGACACTGGCGGGAAACTCCATTCCTTGAACGAGTCCGCACGCGGTGACTATCCCCCGGTAGCGGGTCTGGGCGCAGGCGTTGGCCAGGGTATGCGAGCCGACCGCATCGATCACGGCTGTCCAGCGCTCCTTCTGGAGTGGCTTGCCGGGAGCAGCCAGTTCCTCGCGCTCGATAATGTCCGTGGCGCCCAACTGCTCGAGGTAGTAGCGCTCCTGAGGTTTCCCAGTGGCTGCAACCACACGGTAGCCTTGGGCCGCCAACAGCGCTATGGCGATCGAGCCGACACCGCCTGTTGCACCGGTAACCAATACTTCACCGTCCTCGGGTTGTACGCCATGCTTCTGCACGGCATCGACCGATAGCGCGGCTGTATATCCTGCCGTACCGATAGCCATGGCTGCCCAAGTGCTTAAACTGTCGGGGAGACGAATCAGCCAGTCGGCTGGTACTCGTGCACGCTGGGCCAGACAGCCCCAGTGGCGCTCGCCGGCGCCCCAGCCATTGAGTACGACGCGCTGACCGGATAGAAAGCGCGGGTCGTCGCTTTCCAGCACCAGGCCGGCGCCATCGATTCCGGGCACCATGGGCCATTGACGTACCACAGGCGAGTGATCTGTCAGGGCTAGCGCATCCTTGTAGTTGAGGGTCGAGTACTCAACGCTGATGAGCACTTCACTACCGGCCGGTAAGTCCTCATCCTCCAGCTCAGTCACACGAGCAGAGAACCCCTGCTGGTCCTTGTTAAGCAATACTGCCTTGAAACTCATGAGCAATCCCCACGGATAATGATTTGATGCCTCACCACGCCGGCTTATGCTGACATGACGAAGTCAGGTAGAACGAACTGACCGAGTTCCTCAATGACCTCACCTGCGGGGCGTTGGCCGTATTTCAAATTGATGATCACATGGTTAACGCCGATCTCCTGCAAGCTGTGCAGCAGCGGGATCAGGTGATGTCGCCCCAGTTGATAGCCCAGGTGGATCGGCCGAGGTGGTGTCTGCGGGTTATCTGTCAGGTCGATGTATAGCGACTGGGTGAAGGGTTTGAACAGTTCACCACATTCGGCACGAACCGCCTTGCGCCAGTCCTCGACAATCAGCTGCTGAGTCTTCGGTGCACGCGGATAGCTGATCCAGCCATGACTGCAGCGGGCGATCCACTCCAGCGTCTGGCGGCTATGGCCGGTGACGAAGAAAGGAATTTCCGCCGTCGTCGGCTTGGGAATCAGATCGGCCCCCTCAAGCGTGCCGCCGGACCAGGTCAAAGGCACGAAACTGCTGCGCTGAACCTCGCGAAATACCTTGAGGTATTCGCGGAACAGGCTGTCGCGTTGCTCCGGGTCGACACCGAATGCCGGAAACTCTACTGGACGGTCACCGGAAGCCACGCCGAGTAACAGGCGGCCACCGCTGAGCTGATCGACACTAGTTGCGGCCTTGGCGGTGTGTAGGGGATTGCGGATTGGCAGGATGACCGACGCGGTGCCCAGCGCAATCGAGCGAGTGTGTGCCGCCATAAAACCCAGGTAGACCCAGGGATCGAAGACCTGGCCCGAATCACCGAAGCTGGGGTCGCGTAACGGCACGTCGCGAAACCAGAGGGCAGAGAAACCCAGCTTCTCGGCGCGTTGGGCCAGGTTCACTTGGTCGAGCATACTCGGCGTATCGCCGGTAAAGGCTTCGAGGGGGAAGAAAAGACCTAGGCTCAGGCGGCCTTGGCGGTAGGTGTGCTGAAAGCCAGGTTGTTGCTGATAGGGAATGGAATTCGGAGTTAACATCTTCTCTCCTACATATTTCAAAATATAGATTTTGAAGGGCTGAAAAAACGCCTGCGAGCAGGCATCAAATCAGCGCTTTCAAGGCCACCTGGAACGCCGCGATGTTCTGCTCATGGCGTTTGTAATAAGTCCAGGGACCGATGCGTTGTGAGGTCACCAGTTGCGCCCGCTGCAAGGCAGCGAGATACAGCGAGACGGTCGACTGCGACAGGCCTACCCGATCCTGGATGATGCTCACGCAGACACCGACCTGCTCAGGATCCACCTCCTGCTCGGGGAAATGATGACGCGGATCCTTCAGCCAACTGAGGATGTTCAGGCGTGTTGGGTTGTCTAGCGCCTTCAGCGCTTCGCTTACGTCGATACTCATAGGTCACGCACGATAACTATTTTTTGCGATATTACGATATGCCCGCTCAACCGACAATGCGCCGGCCCCCGAACCGTATCGCTTGGGGGCCGGCACCTCGAGCCGACTATCCGCCATAGGTCGGATAGTCGGTGTAGCCGACAGCGGTTCCGCCGTACATGCTGGCCGGATCGACCGGGTTCAGCGGCCAGCCATTGGCAATCCGCTTGGGCAGGTCCGGGTTGGCGATGAACGGACGGCCGAAGGCGACCAGATCGCCCCAGCCCGCCTCGAGCACACGCTTGCCTCGCTCGGCGGTGTATTTGCCGGCATAGAGGATGCGCCCGCTGAAGACCTCGCGCACCGCGCTGCGGAAGCTTTCCGGCAGCTCCGGTGCGTTTTCCCAATCCGCCTCGGCCAGCGACAGGTAAGCGATGCCGACTTCTTCGAGCACCTTGACCGCTTCGACATAGGTCTCGTGTGGGTTTTCTTCGACCAGGCCGAGATATACGCGGGCCTCGTCGGTGCTGGCGAACAACGGGGCGAAACGCACGCCGAGCCGGTCTTTACCGACCACCGCGGCCACCGCCTGGGTCACCTCACGGAGGAAGCGCAGACGATTTTGCAACGAGCCGCCGTACTCGTCGTCGCGCTGATTGCTGTGCGCGGAAATGAACTGGTTGATAAGATAACCGTTGGCGGAGTGGATTTCCACGCCGTCGAAACCGGCGTCGAGGGCGTTGCGAGCGGCCTGTGCATAGAGCTGTACCAGCTCCTTGACCTCGGCGGCGGTCAGTGCACGTGGCATCGAAGGCGGCGCCAGGGCGCCGGTGCCGGGACCTGTCTCGATGAATACGCTGACGCCCTCGGCCGGGATCGCCGATGGCGCCACCGGGGCTTCGCCATTGGGTTGCAACGAGGTGTGCGAGACCCGGCCGACATGCCAG
Source organism: Pseudomonas proteolytica (assembly GCF_007858275.1). GTDB lineage: Bacteria > Pseudomonadota > Gammaproteobacteria > Pseudomonadales > Pseudomonadaceae > Aquipseudomonas > Aquipseudomonas proteolytica. The sequence continues at coordinate 253,674 of NZ_VFEV01000002.1, read as the reverse complement.
AGCTGGGCGAAGATGGTGCCGCCCTCGGCGTGTACCGCATCGGTCACTTTGCGCCAGCCGAGGATCTGTTCGGCACTGTGGATGCCCGGGGTCCAGGCGTAGCCCTGGCCGCGCGGCTCGATCTGGGTGCCCTCGGTGACCATGAAGCCGGCACCGGTACGCTGGCGGTAGTAGGTCGCCATCAGGTCATTGGGAATGTTGCCTGGCTGCGAGCTACGCGAACGGGTCAGCGGCGGCAGGACGATGCGGTTTTTCAGGCTGTAGGGGCCCAACGTGGTGCTTTCGAAAAGAATGGAATCTTTCATGTGTAACTACCTATATATTTGCGTTTGTAGATAAGTAGATGCTAGTGCCTGGACAGGCACCTCTCGAGCGCTCCGTTTAGAACAGGCCGGTGGACGTCCAAGCTCAGTCGCGTCCCTGCCGCCGCAAAGCGGTAGGGACGCGACTGGAGCGCCTTGTTGGGTTTGCTTAGCCGGGTAGCTTGGCCGCCAGGACGTCAACCTTCTCGATTGACGGCGGTTTGGCAAACAGCTCGGCAGCCTTTGCCATAAGCGCCGCTGCGACCTTGCCCGAAAGATGAGCCTGCCGACCTGCTTCATCCGGGAAGGCATCAAAGATGCCAAAGGTGGACGGCCCCAAGCGGATTCCGAACCACGCCGTAGTGGCTGGCTCTTCCTCCACTATTGGAAGGCCATCCAAGAGAAAGTTCTCTACCTCTTTCTCTTTCCCAGGTTTTGCTTCCAGACGAACGAACAATGCTACTTTGACCATGACGTGCCTCCTGTTGTTACGACGACATTACCATGCGTGACGCATTCCAGTAATGCCCAACGCGATATTCGCCGATTTGCCGCCCAGCTCCAGCGTGGCGGGGATGAAGGGGCAGCGTCGAGTCATTTCCGCAGTCGCGGGAAAGGCGACTCTGCCCTCTCCTGGTCTTTCACGAACTGCCTCTACCGAGATACCGTGACGACGATCTTGCCAAACTGCTGGTTCGATTCCATGTAACGGTGCGCTTCGACGATCTGCTCGAAGGGGAAGGTCTTGGCAATGATCGGCTTCAGCTGTCCGGCCTCGAGGCCGCGCGTGATAAAAGCTTGCGCAGGCGCCAAGCGTTGCGGATCACCGGTCAGTTCGAACAGCGTGTAGCCGCGCACGCTCAGGGCCTTGTTCATCGCTGCCAAGGCCGGGAACGGCGTCTCCTGACCGCTGAGATTGCCATAGATGAAAAGCAGGCCCTGCTGACTCATCGCTTGCGCCAGTGTTTCGACTTGCGGCCCCGCGACCGGGTCGAAGGCGATGCGCGCGCCGCGGCCGTCGGTGATCCGCATTACCTCCGCGACCAGGTCCTGCTCCTCGGTGGCGATCACATGCGCCGCCCCCGCCTCGCGTAGCGCCGCCTCCTTCGCGCGCGTCCGGGTCGTCGCGATCGGAATGGCGCCGACGCTGTTGGCGATCTGGATCGCGGCCAAGCCGACGCTGCTCGAAGCCGCCGTGATGATCACCGCATCACCGCGCTTGAGTTGGGCAATCTCGATCAGTGCGCCATAGGCGGTCAGATACTGCATCCAGATCGCCGCCCCCTTCACCGCGCCGACGCCCGCCGGCCGCTTCAGAACCCCCGTGGCCGGCACGATCGCCTGCTCGGCATAGACGCCAAACTTGTTCATGGAAAAAGCCGGAATCACGCTGACCGCTTCGCCAACCTCGAAGCCGTGAACGCCGCTGCCCAGCGCCTCGACGATGCCGGAAGCTTCGTAGCCGAGCCGGGCCGGCAGATGCGTCGGCTCCAGGTACACACCCGAGCGGAACATGGCTTCCGCGCGATTCAGGCCGATCGCCTCGACGCGGATGCGCAGCTCGCCGGAGCCCGGAGCGCCAACTTCGAGCTCTTCGATCTGCAAGACTTCGGGGCCGCCGATCTGATGAAAACGGACAACACGGGTCATTTTGGGTCTCCTTCTATTGAGGGATGGGAGCAGCGAGCCAGCCCTTGGCTGGCGCAGGTTAGCCGCCCCGCGCGTTACAACGTCGCTTCGGTCTGTGTGTCCGGTGCGTGGCTATTTCACGGACATGCAAATTCTATTCGCCATATATAGATTTGTAAATATGTAATTTTAATAATTTTATGCCCGTCCCTGCTCCCCCTATCTACGCTGCCTATGAACTCTCCCTGTCGAAAAAAATGCTGCCATCCGCTAAGTGCGCCACGGCGTGGTTCGCTCTTCGCCGGTCATCTGGGTCGCCTATGTAATCATGCCGTTATTTGCGCTCGCCAATGCCGGCGTAAGCCTTGATGGCGTCAATCTGGCCAATGAAGGCTCTTTGACGGTCATGCTCGGTGTGTCGTTGGCACTGCTCCTGGGCGCAAGAGCGCCAGCTATTCAGCCCAGCAGGTTTGCCTCACTCGGACGGCCGGGTACCTGGCAAACCTTCGGCTACTTTCATGCACGAAGGCAAACGCATGACAAACACCCACACTGACCACCACAGCCCGTGGTCTGTCTTTCTCATCTTTCTGCGCCTTGGACTGAGCTCCTTCGGCGGCCCCATCGTGCACTTAGGCTATTTCCGTGACGAGTTCGTCACACGACGGCGCTGGTTGTCCGAACGCAGTTATGCAGACTTGTTGGCACTGTGCCAATTCCTGCCAGGGCCTGCAAGCAGTCAGATTGGTATGGCCTTGGGTCTGTCCCGCTCGGGCTACGCTGGAGCCATGGCGGCTTGGGCAGGATTCACACTGCCCTCAGCCATTGCCCTGGTCCTGTTCGCGCTGGGTATATCTAACTAAGGCGATGCCGTCTCGTCGGGAGCGCTCCACGGTCTGAAAGTGGTGGCAGTACCTGTGGTTGCCCAAGCTGTATGGGGCACGCAACCTGTGCCCGGACGTATTGCGTGTCACCAGCATGGCGATTGCTGCCTGTGTCGTCCTACTTATGCCATCTGCGTGGGGGCAGGTCAGCATGATTGCTGCTGCTGCCATCGCTGGCCTGCTGCTGTTCAAGCCTACTCAGGACTGCGCACACGATCCGCTGCCGATCGCGGTAAGCCAGCGCGCCGGAGTGATCTGGCTAGCACTGTTCTGTACGTTGCTGATGGGGTTGCCTGTCTTGGCCCAACTGCTGCCGAGTCATGCCGTAGCAATGGTGGATGCCTTCTTCCGTAGCGGGTTACTGGTCTTCGGTGGCGGCCATGTCGTGCTGCCGCTGTTGCAAGCTGAGGTGGTGCCCTCCGGCTAGGTCAACAATGACGCGTTTCTTGCCGGATACGGTGCTGCGCAAGCGGTGCCCGGTCCTTTGCCCCAGCTGTGTGAATCGCCCCTGATTTTCTAGACACTCTCCAAGCTCATTGCATAACGCCCATTCAAGATGCCAACGGCGGGTTCGGTGGCAACGTTCTGAGTTCCACAAGTTGGCTGTTTAACACCGCGTTGTCTTGGAGCAGACGTTGTTGCTCTCTGGCAAGTGCGGTCAACTGGGATTCTGCTTGGGTGAAACGGTCCGTCAGAAGACGCCGCTCCCGCTCGGCCACAGCCAACTTCGTCCGCGTATCAGCCAAGCACTGTTCGTCCTGGACATGCCGCTGCTCCAGTGCCTGATGGATCTGTTTCAGCTCGGCGAGTTGCCGTGCCAACTGCTCCTGTGCGCTGCGGCTGAGGATCAGCGACTCCTGGGACGTGTGCAGGGTGCTCTGCAGTCGATCGTGGTCCTGCGCCCAGCGTTGTTCCTGTGCGTGCAGTTCGCCCAGGTGGGTTTGTTGTGCGAGCAGGCGCTGGCGGAGCTCTGTCAGCTCCTGTTCCAGGTGCTGCTGGCGTTGTTCCGCGGCCTGGCGCTCGTCGGCGCGCTGTTGCGCGACCGATGCCTGGTAATGCTCGAACTGCCCCTGCGCTTGCTGCAGGTGTTGGCTCAGTGTGGCTATTTCCGCGACGCGGTCGACCAGGCGCTGTTCGAGCCCGAGCTTTTCGCTGCCCAGACTGACCAAGGTGATTTCCTGCCGCTGCACGGTTTCTTCCAGCCCTTGGCTGCGTGCTTGGGCGGTGGCCAGCGCCTGACTTTGTTGCGCCTGTGCGTTGAGTAAAGCGTCCCGCTCGCTGAAAACCTGCTGCAACTGCTCCTGCAGCACGGCGGTGGCTTCGCGATGGGTCTGCTCCGACTGCTCGACTTGGAGGGTCGCCTGCGCCTGCACTGTTTCGTAGACCCCTTTCAACGCCAGGACCAGCTCGGCAGGCAGTCCAAGCTCCGCGTGCGCCACCGTGTCTTGGTGGGCTGCTTTCCAACGTTTTAACAGCGGCGCGATGGTGCTCTTGCTGCCGGTTCCGCCCAAGGCTTCGCGGACGCTGTCGATCGTTGGATTTTTGCCTTGAGCAACGAGTTGGGCGGCGGCGGCGGCGACGTGGACATACATGATCCCTGGGCGGGCCATAAGCACCTCGGATTTTTTCGTACCGTAGTATGGAAAACGTAATACTGCAGTTTAAGTACAGAATAGAACAGCCCGGCGAAACCCTCGGCGAACCGACGATAAGCGCGGTTATCGCGAGTTAGGCGTTCACGCTCGGCATTCGCTTCTATAATCCGCAGTACGCACGGCCTAAACAGGCGTTTCTTGATGACTACAAGAAATAACGATGAAATAGCCACCCCGTTACTGCTCGACGAGCGAGCAGCCCTTGCGCGTACCAACGGTACGCTCGCTACCCCGGAGCAGTTGGCCCAGCGCTACCAGCGCTTTCTCGCGGCCGCCACCTCCGACAACATCCGCCGAACCTACCGCTCGGCCATTCGCCACTTTCAGGCCTGGGGCGGCGTGCTGCCGTGCGATGAAGCCACGGTGATTCATTACCTGCTGACCTTCGCAGAAGCGTTGAACCCGCGCACTTTGTCCCTGCGCCTGACCGCGCTGGGGCAATGGCACCGCTTTCAGGGCTTTCCTGACCCGACCGCCAGCGCCACCGTACGCAAGACCTTGCGCGGTATCGAGCGAGTGCACGGGCGCCCGCGGCAGAAAGCCAAAGCCTTACTGCTGGAAGATCTCGACCTGATCGTGACGCACCTGGCCACGCTCGACGGGCTCGCGGCGCTGCGTGACAGCGCATTGATACAGGTGGGGTACTTCGGCGCGTTCCGACGCAGCGAACTGGTCATGCTGGAAGTGCACTACCTGCAGTGGGAGCGGGAAGGTCTACGGATCACGCTGCCGCGCTCCAAGACCGACCAGGAGGGTCAGGGCTTGGACAAGGCGATCCGCTACGGCGACAACATCTGCTGCCCAGCCAAGGCTTTGCGGTGCTGGTTGGATACCGCTCAGATTGAGCAAGGCCCGCTGTTCCGCCGCATCAGCCGCTGGGGTGTAGTCGGGGCTGCTGCGCTGAACGTGGGTAGCGTCAATGCCATCCTGGCGGCTCGCGCCCAGGAAGCGCGTCTGTCGCATGCCCCAGAGATGAGCAGCCACAGCCTGCGCCGTGGCCTGGCAACCAGCGCCCATCGCGCCGGTGCTGACTTTCTCGAGATCAAGCGCCAGGGTGGCTGGCGGCATGACGGCACCGTGCAAGGCTATATCGAGGAGGCCGGCGCCTTCGAAGAAAACGCGGCAGGCTCGCTCTTACGGCGTCAGCAAGATCCATGAGTCGACCGGAAGAAACTGCCTATCCGCGTCTTAAAACCGAGTTCAGCCCACAGGAACTCGGCGCGATTTATACACCCGGCCCTCAGGAGAAAGTCTTGATCTTTGGCTGGTATCGGCAAGCCCCTACGCGCGTCTGCCTCCTGATCCAGCTGAAACTCCTGCAACGGCTCGGCTATTTCCTTCCACTCGCAGCCACGCCACCGGCAATCCTTGAACATATCTGCCGCCTTGCAGGATTGCGAGTTCCCGCCAAGGTCGCCCTGCAGCGTTACGACCAATCCGGCAGCAAACCACGCCACCAGCAGCGGCTTCGCGTTCATCTGGGCATTCAGGTGCTGGATGCCGAGGGCGATCAGTGGCTGGACGAGGTCGCTCATCAAGCCGCCACCTCGAAGCAGGAACTACCCGACATCATCAACATCCTCATTGAAGAGCTGGTTCGCCGCCGTTATGAACTCCCGGGTTTTACACGGCTCAGCCGTCTGGCCCAGCAGGCCCGTGCCAGCGTCAACGAGTCGATTTATCAGAGTGTCGCCAATGTATTGCCAGCCTCTGCCACGGCGCGGCTGGATCAGCTATTGGAGCCCCAGGGGCGCAGTGCATGGGATGGCCTCAAGCGCGAACCGAAGCGTCCCGGCGCTCGTGAGGTTGCAAGCTTTCTCAAGCATATCAACGGACTGATCGAGCTGGCCGATGGACTTCCCTTGCTGACGAATATCGCGATCAGCAAGCGCACCCAGATGGTACTGGAAGCGCGAGCGCTCGATATCGCCGAAATGCGGGCGATGAAGGCCAACAAGCGCTACACCTTGGCCGTGCTCATGGTGCAGTCGCAACTGCAGAAGGCCATGGATGACGTGGCCGAAATCTTCATCAAGACCCTGCGCAGCCTGCACCGGATTGCCGAAGAACGCTTGCAGCAGTACCACCTGACCCATGTCCAGCAGGTGGATCGGCTGATCGGTCAGTTCCGGGAGGTGCTCACCGTCCTACAAGCGCCTTTGCCGTCAGATGAGCGACTCGCACAGGTCGACGAAACCCTTGAGGGCGATCCTGCCTCCTGGATCGTCCAGTGCGATGAGCACATGGCCTTCGCCGGCAACAACTATTATCCGTTCATGTTGCAGCCATACCGCAGCAAGCGCTCGTTACTGTTTCAGTGCCTGGACGTGCTCGCACTCAAGTCCAGCTCGCAGGACGACGCGCTGTTGCAGGCGGTTGACTGGCTGCAGCGGCATCGCAACAGCCACCGCGAATACCTCACGCTCGGCGCGGACGAGTTTGCCGAAATGGCGCTGGAGGGGCTGCCCGAAAAGTGGCGAAAACTGATCTTCGCCAAGGGCGACACCGCCAGCAGTGAGACCTTGATTCACCGTAAGTATTTTGAGCTCTGCATCTTCTCTCAGGTTATGCAGGAGTTGAAATCCGGCGACCTCTACGTTGAGCACAGTGATCAATACGACGATTACCGCGAACACCTGGTGAGCTGGGATGAGTATCAGGAGGAAGTGCTGCGCTACGGCGAACTGGTGGGCATGGACGTCAATCCGGCCGCGTTCACCCAAGGCCTGCGCAACCAGTTGAGCGCGCTCGCGCAAACGGTCGACGACCACTTTCCGGATAACGAGCATGTGGATTTGACTGAATCCGGGCTGCTGATTCGGCGAACCGAACGAAGGGAGCCGCCGCCCCAGCTGCCCATCATCGATCAAGCCATCACGGCAACCGCCGAACCCAAAAGCATCTTGGACGTACTGACTGAAACAGAGCGTTGGCTTGACCTGCACCGCCTGTTTGGCCCGCTTTCTGGCTTCGAGGCCAAGCTCGATGAGCCACGTAAGCGTTTCATCACCACACTGTTCTGCTATGGCTGCAACCTAGGCGCATCCCAAACCGCGCGTTCGGTTAAAGGTTTCAGTCGCAAACAAGTGGCCTGGCTTAATCTCAAACACGTCACCGAAGAGCGGCTTGACAAGGCCATCGTGGCGGCTATCAACGCCTACAACCGCTTTGCCTTGCCGCGATATTGGGGGAGCGGAAAGGCCGCCTCCGCGGACGGCACCAAGTGGAATGTCTACGAACAGAATCTGCTTTCCGAGTACCACATCCGCTACGGTGGTTACGGCGGTATCGGCTACTACCATGTTTCCGACATGTATATCGCCCTGTTCAGCCGCTTCATTCCCTGCGGGGTCTACGAGGCGGTTTACATCCTGGATGGCCTGGTCAAAAACGACTCGGATATTCAGCCGGACACCGTGCATGGTGATACCCAGGCCCAGAATGCCCCTGTGTTTGGTCTAGCGCATCTGCTCGGTATCCAGCTGATGCCGAGAATTCGCAATATCAAGGAGCTCGTTTTCTTCAAACCGGAGAAGGGAAGCCACTATCGCCATATCAACAGCCTGTTCAGAGCCTCCATCGACTGGGCGCTGATTGAGCGCCACGTTCCAGACATGCTTCGAGTAGCCATCTCGATCAAAGCCGGCAAGATCACACCTTCAATGATCCTGCGCCGACTGGGGACCTACAGCCGGAAAAACAAGCTGTACTTCGCCTTCCGCGAGCTCGGCCGCGTGGTGCGTACGATGTTCCTGCTGAATTACATCAACGATATCGAACTCCGCCGGAACATCCACGCAGCCACCAACAAGAGCGAAGAGTTCAACAACTTCACTAAGTGGCTGTTCTTCGGCGGAGAGGGCATCATTGCCGAGAACGTGCGGCATGAGCAGCGCAAAGTCATCAAGTACAACCACCTAGTGGCGAATCTGGTGATCCTGCACAACGCGCAGGAAATGTCAAGGGTGCTCAAGGATCTGCAGCGGCAGGGACACCCAGTGGATGAGGCGGTGCTCAAGGCGCTGTCGCCGCATCGGACGAGTCATATCAATCGTTTCGGCGACTACACCCTGGACCTCGATCGGAAGATCAAACCGATTGACTACAAGATTCAGTTTTAGCTTTTAAATCATAAGCTTAATTGCATTTTGGCGAATTTGGTGCGAATCCCGGCCAACCCTCTTGTCGATAAGAACGTTCAAGGCAGTCGACGGCGCATCTGGATTGACGCTCAAACTGCATGTTCCACACCCTCGAGGAACTGAATGCCTGGCTGGGCCAACGCTGTCGTGCGTGCGCTCTGGAGCGAGCTGCTACACCCCTAGTGCAACGGGCTGACGGTGGCGGACGTTTTGGAGCTGGAGCGGGTCGAAATGGATGCCGACCGCCTTTGATGGCTACGTCGAGCACACCGTAAGGGTCTCCAGCACCTGCCTGATCTGCGTGGCACGAAATCGCGATTCGGTGCCGTGTGAGCGAGTCGGCCAGTGGGTCAGCAGCCGTCTATATCCCTCCCGGATCAGGGTCATCGCCGATGACACGATGATTGCCAGCCACGAGTGCCTATTTGATCGAGATCAGGTCAGTTTTGACTGGCAGCATTACATCCCACTCATCGAACGCAAACCCAGTGCACTGTGCAATGGCACGCCGTTTGCTGATCTGCCCACTCCGTTGCGGCTTCTCAAGCGGGGCCTGAGACATCACAGCAACGGTGATCAAATTATGACGTAGGTATTGGCTGCTGTGCCCATCGCTGGTCTCGACCCGGTGCTGGTAGCGGTAGAACTGGTGCTTGAGTCGGGACCTTCGGTCCCCCTGTGTGAAGCGCTGAGCGCGGCACGCGCGAAATCGATTGGCGCTTGCGAGGATTGTCTGGCGCCCTGAGTGCCGATCACATCCTAAATGTTCTCGCCCGACTCACCGCCACTGCACCGCCGCTCTCCGTAGAAACCAGCCTACAACTTAAGGTGGCACCCGTTGCCAACACGTCCCGATATTACCAACTCCGTACAACAGATGAGGAGAGCCGCCTGCCGGACTTGGAAATCAGGAATGACATCCTTTGACAGCCTCATCAACGCTGGGACAGGTTTATTCTTGCCTGCTGGATGTCGACAGTTCGCATGCTGAAGATTCCAGACTGAATGGGATTAGACCAGTCAATGGTAAGCTTTTCACAGGTTCGCCCCCCCCTATCAACAGTGACTTCCGGATGAATGGTATTCTCTCGGCCGGCTATGTCACTGTTACGACGATACGCCAGGACGGTTCGCGGCAAGTGTTTAACTATGCAGACAGCCGGCTTTCTGGAAACCACCAGCGAAATTCCGGAGCCGCACGGGTTCAAAAGTAGCCGTTGCTCTGCCATCTAGTGAACGGACCGTCGAATTCACGGAGCATGCTCACAACAACCTTGAAGTGGATAGCCGTGACCACAACATGCGAGCTGCTTATATTCACATTATTGGGAACACGGCCGTGTCGGTGAGGACCATCATCGGCTGGCTGTTGGCATAGGCGCTTGGCTGGCTGTGGATGGCCCAGCGGTTCGAACATCTGCGCCACGTCGCCATAATCCGGATCGTAGAAAAGAATGTCACGCATCCAGAGCGCACCAAAGTCCAGCGCTTCGACGCGTTGCGCCATCTCGAAATGACCGCGCATGGTCGGGGCCGCTCGGCCGGGATGGGTTTCCAGCGGCAAAATCGGACCGATAGTGAGTGCTTCTGGTTGAAACAGGCGTTGAAAAACGGGATGACGCTCCTGGGAAGGATGTGGAGTCGGCTACATCTGTGGTAAAAAGGGCGTCGACAAAGCGATCGGTAAACCACAACTCCACGTGCAGCTCAGGCCACTGCTTCAGATAGGCATCAAGGATCGGCAGGACATGGCGCTGACCAAAGGACAGCGGGACCGTGAGTTTAAAGGTACCGGTCGGCCGCCCACGGCCCGGACCATGGTCACCTCGACCTCATCAAGATCCTCGATAATCTGCCGCCAGCGCTCATACGCAATCTGCCCCTCGTTTGTCAGGCTCAGTTTGCGCGTCGTGCGATTGAGCAACCGTGCGCCCATCCGGTCCTCCAAGCGAACAATGCGGGTCCATGCCCAGTGTAATCGCCGCGGCGGTAAAGCTTCCCGCCTTCACGGTAAAAACAAACGGGTTGATATCACCGATATTGGTTGGCTTGCGTGGAAGTTTGGCTCCAGGCCAGACATTCGAAGTATTCAATAGTGCTAAAGCTTAGTCGCTCGCGCCCGTGCTTTTGCGCAAGGGCACAAACGGCACAGGTTAACTATCAGAAGTCTTGCGCCGTCGGACGCAGAACAATCTCGTTGATATCGACATCGGCAGGTTGCTCGATCGCGTAAGCGATGGCCCGTGCAACCGAATCAGCCGGGATGGCCTTCTTGTAAAACTCGCCAACGACCTCGGCGCTCGGCTGGTGCCCGCTGCCGAACTTGAGCTCGGAATCCACCGCGCCCGGCTCGATGGTCGTCGTGCGAATATTCCCGCCGACTTCATGACGCAGGCCATCGGAAATAGCGCGCACCGCAAATTTGGTACCGCTGTACACCGATCCACCGGGGCTGAACACCTTGATGCCGGCAACCGAAGAGATGTTGATGAAGTGACCGCTGGCCTGTTGTTCGAAAAGCGGCAACGCGGCCGCGATGCCATACAACACGCCCTTGATGTTGATGTCGATCATGCGATCCCACTCTTCGACGCGCAGCTGCGAAATCGGAGAGATCGCCATCAGCCCTGCATTGTTGATCATCACATCGATGCGACCGAATGCCTCGACAGCCTTGGCGACCAGCGCAGACAAGTCCTCTTTGTTTGTGACATCGATCGGATGGGCAATCGCCTTGCCGCCTGCTGCGGCGATCTCCCGGACAATCGCGTCCAGACGATCCTGGCGACGGGCGCCAAGCACTACATGGGCGCCGAGCGCTGCCAGATGACGCGCCGTTGCTTCGCCCAGACCGCTACTCGCACCGGTGATAACGACCACTTTACCCTGGATGTTTTTACTCATGTTCAGCGCTCCTGTTGAGACCTGTTTGGGTTGATGAGTGCAGTCTGCGCTGGTTTTATTCGTCAGAAAATGGAAGAGTTCGGATTTGAGAATTCCATTTTCTGGAACGGGAGTTGACGCCAATGCTCAATCGCATGGAGCTGATTCGGATCTTTTCGGTGGCGGCGCAATCGACCACGTTTCGCGATGCAGCCACCCGCCTCGGCACCTCTCCGCAGACCGTGACACGCGCCATCAAAGAACTGGAGCGCACGCTTGGGGAGCTGTTGTTCCACCGCAGCACGCGGCAGGTTCACGTCACCGCTTTTGGTGCCAAACTCGCCTTGCAAGCCCGGGAAACCCTGGAACGGGTGGATCAGTTGTTTATCGCCAACAGTAAACAGGAGGCAAAAGGCGTCGTCGGCATCACGGCCCCCCACGCCATTGGCAAGCTGTATCTGATTGAGTTTCTGAAACCGCTGATGCGGGAGAATCCCGGCCTGAGCATCGACCTGAGCCTGGATGACCAGCTCACCGACGCGGTGGCCAACAAGATTGACATCGGTATTCGTGTTGGAGCTGTGCGGGATCGGCGCTATATCGCCAGAACGGTGGCCCATGTCGACCTGAAAATCGTCGCGGCGCCGTCACTCCTCGACACCGTGCAATGCCCTGGCAGCATCGAGGATCTGAAACGCTTGCCCCTGTCGATGCTGATCGATCGCAAAAACGGCCGCCCCTGGCCGTGGGTGCTTGCCGAGGGGCAAACGTTCCTGCCTGCCTCCCCGGCATTTACCTGCGACGATCCAGAAACCGAGCGAGAGATTGTTCTGGCGGGAATCGCCTTTGGGCAAATGCCCGGTTATCTGGCAGAACCCTATCTGTCTGAAGGGCGACTGGTCGAGCTCATGCAACACGATGCCCCGCCGCCTTCCGAATTGATCATGTATCGCCCGCAATCAGGGCCCGTGGCACCGAGAGTGAGGCTGGTGTACGACCACCTGGTCAACTGCTTCTCAGATCCGCGTGTTTTTGCGCAGAGCGCGCGCTGAAAGAGTTGGGTGGAAAAACACCCGTGAGCCTCATCTTCCTTTTTCGTCGTACTGGGACAGGATCGTTTCCAGCAGGCCCGGAAAACGGTGACTCAAGTCTTCCCTACGCAACGAGTTCATGTGGGTCGTGCCGATGGTCTGGGTTTGAACCAGTCCGGCATCTCGCAGCACCCGGAAATGGTGGGACATGGTGGACTTCGCACGGCCACCGTCCAGCTCGCCACAGCTGGCCTCTCCCAGCTCGGCGAGGCGCCGGACAATCTCCAGGCGTACAGGGTCGCTCAAGGCGTAAAACAGACGCTCAAGAACGAATTCACTGAGAGGAAGGTGTTTGAAGGGGCGCATGAGCGAATCATACACGGGTTTGCTCTATGTCAATAGTTCGAATATTATCGAACAAGAGAAATAGTATCCCTCGGAGAAAAACCTAATGTCTGCGCTGTTCCAACCTTTCACGCTCAAGGATGTCTCCCTTCGCAACCGGATCGCGATTCCCCCCATGTGCATGTACTCGGCCAATGATGGCCTGATCAACGATTGGCACACTGTGCACTATGCCACCCTCGCGCGTGGCGGCGCAGGACTGGTGGTCGTCGAGGCGACTGCCGTGTCACCCGAAGGACGGATCACGCCTGGCTGCGCTGGTATCTGGAATGATGAGCTCGCCCGTGCCTTCGTGCCGGTGGTGCAATCGATCAAGGCTGCCGGCGCAGTGCCAGGTATCCAGATTGCCCACGCGGGGCGCAAGGCCAGTGCGAACCGTCCTTGGGAAGGTGACGATCATATCGGCGAGGATGATTCGCGTGGCTGGCAGACCATCGCCCCGTCGGCTGTTGCCTTTGGCGCTCAGCTCGCCAAGCAGCCGAAAGCCATGACGCTGGAGGATATCGCCCGGGTGCGCGAGGATTTTGTCTCAGCCGCTCGCCGTGCACGTGAAGCTGGCTTCGAGTGGTTAGAGCTGCATTTCGCCCATGGCTATCTGGCCCAGTCATTCCTCTCTGAACACTCCAACCTTCGTGACGACGCCTATGGCGGAAACTTCGATAACCGTAGCCGCTTTCTGCTGGAAACACTGGCGGCGGTTCGCGAAGTATGGCCAGAGCACTTGCCGCTGACCGCTCGCCTGGGTGTTATCGAATACGACGGCCGGGATGAACAGACCTTGTCAGAGGCTATCGAACTGACACGTCGTTTCAAGGACGGTGGTTTGGACTTGCTCAGCGTCAGTATCGGGTTCACCATCCCTGAATCCAACATTCCTTGGGCCCCCGGTTTCATGGGCGAAGTTACCCAGCGGGTACGGCGCGAGACGGGGATTGCGGTGGCCTCGGCATGGGGCTTCGGCACGCCGAGCGTCGCCGAAGAAGCGGTGAGAAGTGGTCAACTGGACCTGGCGATGATTGGCCGGGCGCACCTGGGCAATCCTAACTGGTCCTATTCAGCCGCCCAGGCGCTGGGTGTAGAGCGTGCTGCCTGGACCTTGCCCGCTCCCTATGCCCATTGGCTTGAACGCTACAGGTGATCCCGCCGGAGCGAGAGCGCTCGCGTGGCCTTAGGGCTATCAACTTGGTCGAATGCCCAAGTGGGCAAGATTGTTGTCGCGCTCTCACCCGGATTCAGGTTTTTGGCCGCATGGCCGGCATGGACATCTTCGATACACCCGTGCCAGCCAATGCTCCCTCTTCATATCGCACACAGACAGGAGGTTTGATGACCACCCCTCTGACACTGATTGCCACCTTGGTCGCCAAGGCCGGCTTCGAAGTCGAGCTCGAGCAGACGCTGCAGGGCCTGCAAGGCCCAAGCCGAAGCGAAGCGGACTGCATCCAGTACGATTTCCACCGTGATGCCGAGCAGGCTCGCACTTTCCACATGATCGAGCAGTGGCGGGACGAAGCGGCGCTGACTGCTCACGAAGCGACACCGCATTTTCAGGCAGCGCTCCCTTTCATCGAACGCGCTGCTGAAAAGCTCACCATCACGAAAATGTATCGCATCTCCTGAGGATCTTCGAATGAAAGCCATTGCACACTTCAAATGCCTGCCTATTGAACATCCCGACGCCTTGGTGGAGATCGATATACCCGAGCCAGTGCCGGGGCCGCGCGACTTGCTCGTAGAGGTAAAGGCCGTATCGGTCAATCCTGTCGATACCAAGGTGCGGCAGGGCTACGTACCGCACGAGGACGAAAGCCAGCCGCGCATCCTCGGTTGGGACGCTGCCGGCGTGGTCAAGTCGGTCGGCAGCGACGTAACGCTCTTCAAGCCCGGTGACAGGGTCTGGTACGCCGGATCGCTGATCCGCCCGGGCAGCAACAGTGAGCTGCAACTGGTGGACGAGCGTATCGTCGGCTCAATACCCCAGTCGCTGGATTTCAGCGAGGCTGCGGCATTGCCACTGACTTCCTTGACCGCTTGGGAATTGCTGTTTGATCGCCTCGGTGTTGCACGCGATACCACCGACCGGGGCGAAACGCTGCTGATCATCGGCGCTGCAGGCGGGGTGGGTTCAATCCTGACTCAGCTGGCGCGTCAGCTAACCGGGTTGACGATCATTGGTACGGCTTCGCGCCCTGAAACCCAGACCTGGGTCACCGAGCTTGGTGCGCATCATGTCATCGACCATACCAAGCCACTCAGCGAGGAGCTCAAGCGCATCGGTATCGCACAAGTCAGCCATGTCGCTAGCCTGACCCAGACCGATCGGCACTACGAGCAAATCATCGAATCACTGAAGCCTCAGGGCAAGCTGGGCCTGATCGATGACCCGGCCACGCTTGACGCCGTACCGCTCAAGCGCAAGAGCCTGTCGTTGCACTGGGAGCTGATGTACACCCGCTCGCTTTACGAGACAGAGGACATGCAAGAGCAGCACAACATCCTCAACGAAATTGCGCGGCGCATTGATGCGGGTGACTTGCGCACCACCGTTGGCGAAAACTACGGGCGCATCAGCGCAGAAAATCTTCGTCGAGCCCATGCTCTGCTGGAAAGCGGCAAGGCGAAGGGCAAGATCGTGCTGGAAGGCTTCTAAGAGGGCGTAGACAAAATAAATCAAACCGGCTGCACCACCTACCTAATGTCCTGAGCGTCGGGCGGATAATCCTGCACAGAAGCACCCGTGTTATCGGGTGCCTTCCTCAGCGTGGCCGGACTGAAAGCGGCTATTCGTCCTCATGACACTCGTTAGAGAAGCGGAATGCTATAGCTTACAAAAACTCGGTTCTGATCTACGTTACGAGCCGCTTCGCTGTTGGACTTGCCGTTACGCCAGCCGAACCCGACACCTTTAAGCGCTCCGGACTGAAGGACGTAGTCCAGGCTAATGTCTCTTTCCCATTCCTTTTGGTTGTCGCCGGACGTAGTTTTAATATTATCGCCGGAGAGGTACATGACCGAGCCTTTCAGGCCAGGAACTCCCAGAGCGGCAAAGTCGTAAGCATACTGACCGAAAGCTGTGCGCTCGCCTGCGCGGGTGAACGTTTGGATCAGGCGGTCTGTATACAGATACAGGCTTGCTCCACCGGCGCCCTTGTCTATCAGGCTGCCCTGATTGAGTTGAGTGAAGTTGCTGCCATCCGACACACTTTGGTACCCCGCAGTAATCGCGTGGCCACCCAGCGTGTAAATCAACGCGGCACTCCAGGTACGGTTGTCGATCTCTCCATCACCGTTTTTGGTGTAGCCATTAATTCTGTAGCCTGACGTACCGGAGCTATTTGCACCTGACGAGTCAGTTTTGAAGTAGCGCAGGTCGGTTTTAAGGGACTGATTGTCCGAGAGCGCAAGGGTGTGAATCAATCCAAAAAAATGCTGCGTATAGTAGTTATCGAGGTTTGCGTAGTAGTACTGAGCTGTCAGATCCTTTGTGACACTCCAATCGCCCCCGGCGAAGTCAAACTGATTGCTCTCACGCGTACCACCAGCAACGGCCAACCCCGTCTGATCGCTTGAACCACGCCCTGTCGCATGTTCGATCCGACCTCCAGTCAAGGTCAGCCCCTTGAACTCGCTCGAGGTGATTTGACCGCCCTCGAAGGTTTGTGGAAGTACGCGCCCATCGTTGGCAACCAGAATTGGGAGTTTCGGAATCAAGGTGCCGTAGCGAAGTTCAGTTTTCGACATTTTGACTTTTCCGGTCAGCCCCACCCGGCTCCACTCGTCGACGGCACGGTTGTCACTGTCAGAAGGCATCATGGTGCTGCCGACATGCCGTCCTTTGCCGCTGTCCAGGGTAACCCCCAGCAATCCCAGGCCATCGACACCAAAGCCAACCATGCCATCGGTATAACCCGATTTGAAGCCCAACATGAAACCCTGCGCCCATTCTTCGGTTTTGGAAGGGGCGGCAGTGCCATCGCGGTTGTCGTTATTGAAGTAGAAGTTCCTCATCCCCAAGGTGGCCTTGCTATCACTTAGAAAGTCAGCATACGCCTGTGCACTCAGGGTGATACCAAGAAACACCGAACTTGCAGCAATTTTTTTCCTACTCAATTGTATAGCGCTCCATTTGTTATTTTAAAGTAATAGAAGCAACGCAAAATCTTAGAGGTCAACGCAACGCACACGAAGGACCGGTACTTAGTCAATTTCAACTAGCCCAATAATTGGCACGCCATTTTATTCTTCTGAACATCCTGCTCCATGGCAGCGCGTTGGAAAAAACCACCGAGGTGATCTGCACATGAGCATGAGGTGAACGGATGATCGTCGCATGTAGCGTACCCGTAGGGCGCCGATATGGCCGGTCTGGCTTTCGATAGCAGGTGGGAATCTGGTCATTTTTCGTGGCTCTTGTTGTTTTACAGCGCGAGAGCGCTAGAGCCAAGTGTGTGTGAAAGGCGCAGGGAGCGCTTTGCCTGGGGAGATGGAGTTTTGCGCCGAAGTCTGGAAATTTGTCTTTGCGTCTGATTTAAGGGGCTGGGACCCGACACAATTCCGGTCATGTTCGACGACTTCGATGACTTTATGGATAGCGACCGGGCTCTATAACTTTTTAATTTTGAGCGTTCATCACATAAGTGGCGAATGCAGATCCTTCGCGGTTTTCCACAAGGCACTTTGGCCACGATATTTATCTTAAATACAAGTATTTCATAGGATTAACCTCTCCCATTCTGACATGGTTTTTTTCGACTATCTGAGCCTTTTTCGTGAATCAGTAGTCTATAAAGTGCACGCCCGATGTTCTTTAAAACAACAAAAAGCAGCCAACTAATTTTGGCGCTTGGGCACACTGACGCGCTCGAGAACTCAGACCATCTCAGGATCAGAAATAAAACCTTTCTTTATAAAAAGAAATGGCACAAATAACTATTCACTTGATTTGGAGAGGGCGCCGTGCGAAAGCTTGGCTTGGGCTTACTGGTAACTGGCGTTTTAGGGCAACTATCAGCTCTACTATGGACCTACACGTCCACAGGACCAACTTGTGAAAATAACGTCGACAATTCATACATCCAGCAAAAAGTGACAGACTTCGAGCAAGAATTTGACGACATCGCTAATAAAGTTTGCGACAGAAATCAGTACAAATCTTCCCGACGAATTCACGCCCGCATTGAATACGCCCAGCCGCCATCGCGCACTAAAAGCCATTCAGCAACTGGAGTTGCCGGTAGCGCGTAAAGAAAACAATTTTGTCGTCATAGGCCCATATAAACATAAGCAGGACGCGGCTCGAGTCGTGAAAGAGCTGAGTGAAAGTCATGGCGTTCGAGGATGGATGATGGCAGGAAATTGACATAGTCCAATTTAGCGCTGGGCCGACCTTGAACAACCAGCTACTTATTGCATGCCACAAGAGAGCATTCATGATCGCAAAAGAACTTAGAGCTGAACTTGCCCTGAAGAAATTCCTGGACGCCAATCTATGGATTCAGCTTGAACTCAGCGAGCTGAATTACAGCCTCGCTGAAAACTGCGGGCTCTCGCCAGAAGAATATCGCCTTAAATTTCTGAAAGAAGCATTTGAAGCAGAAGCCGACGCGCACGGCTGCGATTGCTGGGACTTCATCCTGCAGTGGGCGGCCGAAACCAAGGAAGAACTTGAATTGATGCGCGAAGAACGCATGAAAGAGATTTATGACTTTATGGACAATTAATAGACGCTACAAATTTCGTAACCTTTAAAAGCTCAGAGTTTCAAGATGAAAGACTAACTTCATCGGCGGGAGCATTACCCAATACTCCCGCCCTCCTCTCGGTTCAAACCGCCGTATAACTATCAACCACACGCCGATACTGGCTGGGGGAAGCGCCGATGTGCTGACGGAAAACCCGTGTGAAATGACCTTGCTCGGAGAACCCGAGGTTCTCAGACAACAGGCCCAACGTGCCACTGCGCTCACGCTCCAGCCAGGCAAAAGCCCGGCGCATGCGCGCGTCGTTAAGCAGCAGGGTCGGGGTCATGCCGGTGTCTTTCTTGAACAGCGCAAAGAAGTGTGCCCGAGACAGACCACAGGCCCGCGCGGCGTTGTCGATCGGGTTCGGATCATCGAGGTGCTCAAGCAACCAGGCGGTGCCACGGCGCACGCGCGCATCCCGGAACTCACCTGTGTTGGGCGCACCCAGTAGCGACAAATGCCGCCAGCTGGAAAAGTCCTCGATCAGTTCGATCAGGAAGTCGAACAGCATGAACTCCAAACGCTCTTTCGGCACGATCCCACAACCATGCGCTTCGGCGACCAGGATGTCGGCCAGAGTGCGATTTCGACTCGACAGCTCGATGCATGATTGGGCAAAAAAGTCCGGCCGACCGCTGAGCGCCAGCGATTGCTGGGCAGTGGCCAGCCAGGCGGGCTCTATGTAAAGCGCCAGGATTAGCGTGGCACCGGCACCCGGCTGCGGATCGTAGAAATGCGGCTCCCAGGCGTTGACCAACACCGCGGTGCGATCACTGAGCGGAACCCGTCGACCGTTAACGTTGAAGTAAGTATCCTCGCCGGACACTTTGACCAGCACATGGCATTCGGAATGGGTATGGGTGACCAGCGAATGATCCATATTCAGCAAGGCGACCCGGCCAAACCTGCCGTGGAAAACCCGTTGGGCAATCGACATCAGATTCCTCCTCGCTTGAACCGATATTGTTATCGGCCTCAATGCATATCATCGGGGCGCTTATCTATTTCTCAAGCCCGTCGATCGGTCCATGGTTCAGCCAGACTTGGCTGGCCACTATCGCGCGCGAATGACCGAGCGTCTACCTCGACTTTCGCAGCCCCCACGTTCGTCGGAAAAACCGCCTTACAAGGCATGGCGTTCTTTGCCGTGATAAGCGCGCAGGATATCGGCCACCACCGCCAGAGCGATCTCCGCCGGGGCCTTGCTGCCCAGATCGAGGCCGATGGGCATGTGCAAACGGGCAATCTGTTCATCCGTCAGACCACCGATGCGCTTGAGCCGCTCGGCGCGCTTGGCCGAGGTTGCCTGAGAACCCATGGCACCGATGTAAAACGCCGGGGTGTGAACCGCTTCCATCAGCGCCAGATCATCGATTCGAGGATCGTGAGTCAGCGCCACCACCGCAGTCGCCGCATGGCAACCACCAGCGGCGATGTACATCGAGGGCAGCACGCGTTGCATCTCCACGCCTTCGAGCTGCACATGCTGCATCTCATCCCGGGGGTCGCAGGCGATGACTTCGCAGCCGATGGCGCGGGCGAAACTGGCGCAAACTTCAGCGACCGGCGACAGCCCGGCCAGAATCAGTCGCAACGCAGGGCCAACACTGATGCGCACCGTCTCGTCGACGACTTGCACCCGCTCGCTGCCGTGTCCGATGTCTGCGTCCAGGCGCAAGGCTCCGCTGCTCAACTCGACATGGCGCAGCAGACGCCGCTGACCCAGTAACGCCGCTTGCAGACTCTCCAGGTGCTCGATCCATTCGAGACTCGCAGCGCGGTGCTCGACCAGCACGATCAGCACGCCACCACAGGGTAATCGCAGACGGTGGCGTTGCTCGACGCTGTCGCCATAACTGACGATCTGCGCCGGTTCGCGTAATTCACCGCGCGTCAGGCTTTCGAGAAACTCCTCCTCGACGCAGCCACCCGACAGCGAGCCGACGTGTTCGCCCGAGCCATTGGTCACCAGCATCGCCCCCGGCGCACGCGGCGCCGAGCCATAGGTGGAGAGCACCGTACACAGCCACTGGGCCTGCCCGGCGCGAGCCCATTGCAGTGCCTGGTCGATCACCTGAACATCGAGATGACGCATGTTTTCTGTACCTCAAGCAAAGCGTGGTGCTGCAGACAGGGTTACGTTTACGGTAACCTGCGAGCAACCTTGTTCAATCGTTGATTCAACATGTCGCCACAACAATTTCTGCAACTTGGGCCGCTGCGCCTGGAATATCGCCAAATTCCTGCGGCTGACCCATCGCGACCGACGCTTGTGCTGTTGCACGAAGGCCTCGGCAGCGCCGATCAATGGAAAGACTTCCCCCAGCGCCTGGCCCAGGCCAGCGGTTGCGGTGTGGTCACCTACAGTCGTCAGGGTTATGGGCAATCGAGCCCGGTAACCCTGCCGCGTCCGCTGAACTACCTGAGCAGCGACGGCCCTCGTGAACTGCGGCAATTGCTCGATGCCTTGCAACTGCCGCAAGTGGTTTTGCTCGGTCACAGTGACGGCGCCTCCATTGTCCTCGCCTATGCCGCCGCCAATGATCCCCGCGTATTGGGCAGCATTGCACTGGCGCCTCACGTGATTGTCGAGACCGAGAGCCTCGATGGCATTCGCCATACCACCGAGGTTTGGCATCAGGGCGAATTGCGCGAACGCCTGGCACGCCACCATGGGACCAATGTCGACGGCGCCTTTCACGGTTGGAGCGACAGCTGGTTGCACCCGGACTTTTCCTTGGACGATCTCGAAGCGCAGTTGGCTTATATCGAAAGGCCGCTGCTGGTCATTCAGGGTCGCGAAGACCACTACGCCACGCCCGAGCAACTGATGGTCATCCAGCGACAGGTGCCTGGGCCGTGCCGCTGTGTGTTGCTGGATAACTGCCGGCACTTTCCCCAGACCGAAGCG
Source organism: Pseudomonas proteolytica (assembly GCF_007858275.1). Classification (GTDB taxonomy): domain Bacteria; phylum Pseudomonadota; class Gammaproteobacteria; order Pseudomonadales; family Pseudomonadaceae; genus Aquipseudomonas; species Aquipseudomonas proteolytica. The sequence continues at coordinate 232,091 of NZ_VFEV01000002.1, read as the reverse complement.
ACCGAGCGGACCTTGCAGCTGATCTGCGAATTCCTGGAGCGCCTCCCCGCCTGAATGCCCCGAATGTGACTCAACCATCGATCACCTCATCCAGCGTTGCTACGCGCTCCGGTCGTTCGCGCCAGCGACGGACGACACCCAGTTCGATATCGAACATATCCAGCACCCTTCCTACAGTGTGATCGATCATGTCATCCAGGCTGGTCGGCTTGGCATAGAACGCAGGCACTGGCGGCGCGATCACCGCACCGAGTTCAGCCAACTCGGTCATGCTGCGCAGGTGATTGCGGTGCAGTGGCGTCTCGCGAACCATCAGCACCAGGCGCCGGCGCTCCTTGAGCACCACGTCGGCGGCGCGGGTCAGCAGCGTTGAGGTCACGCCGCTGGCAATTTCTGACAGGCTGCGTATCGAACACGGCGCGATGATCATGCCCATGGTTTTGAACGAGCCACTGGCAATTGCCGCGCCGATGTCCTGATTGATGTAGCTAACGTCAGCAAGGGTCTTGATCTGAGACCAGGACATCTCGGTTTCATGGGCCAAAGTAATCAGCGCCGACTTGCTGACCACCAGATGGGTTTCAATCGGCGTGTCGCGCAACAGCTCCAGTAGACGTACGCCATAAACGGCGCCGGAGGCACCGGAAATTCCTACGATCAGCCGCTGCGGCCGGCTATTACTGGGAACGCTCATGGTCGCCTTCCTCTATCGGGCCTTCTTTGTAGAAATGGATGGCGTCGAGTGCGGTGGTCATGGTTTTGCCGATCATCTCGATGAACAGCATTGCCGCCGGGGTCAGTGGTCGACGGGCGTCGTGCACACAGACCATGCGCCGGCTGATCCCCGGCGCGGCCAGCGGATAGGCGCGCAACGCGCCTTCGTGCAATCCGCGATGCAAGACGGTTGCCGGCAGCACGCTGACCCAGTCGCTGCGACGCAAGAAGTCCTCAATGACCGCCAGATCGTCCACCTCCAACTGCGGGGTGACTTCAATGCCCTGGGCGGCAAGGTGCTGGTCGATGACCATACGCAGCCCGTGACGACGCGAGGGCAGCACCAGTTTGAATCCCGCCAGACTGGCCAACGGCAAGGGCAACGCTCCGTTAAGGCGATTGGCTGCACCGGTGGCGACCAGTAGCTCCTCATCGAAAATGTCGTGGCCGATCAGGTGCTCATGCTGAAAGCTTTGGTTGATGACCGCGAAATCCAGCACGCCGGTCAGGACCTTCGCGATCAACTCCTGGCTGTAGCCCGAGGTGACGCTCAATTCAACCTGTGGCTGATGCTCGACGAAATGCGCCAGGGTGCTGGCCAACGCGTTGTTGGCGGCAGACGCGATCAGCCCGGCACTGATGCGTCCGCCGATCTGGCCGCTACGGTCGATCAGGGCCTGACGCGCCGCCAGCAGCTGGCCAAGAATCGGCATGAACAAACGATAAGCCTGATCGCCGGCCTCGGTCGGCGCCATGCCCTTGGAGCTGCGCTCGAACAACGTCTGCCCGAGTTCTTCCTCAAGCCTGGCGATCTGCATCGACAACGCCGGTTGCACGATATTCAAGCGCTGCGCAGCCCGGGTGACGGAGCCTTCCTCATAAAGGCAGGTAAAATACTTCAGATGGCGCAGCTCCATGGTCACCCTCGCGTGCGCGCTCAACCGAGCGTGCCGACGTTCTGATAAATGTGTTTGAGCTCGCTGAAATCCAGCAGCGCATCGACGCCATGCAAGCGCCCCAGGCCGCTCTTGCGGTAGCCACCGGTTTCCGCCTCGGCGAACAATTTGTTGTGGTCGTTCAGCCACACCGTACCGTTGCGCAGTGCCCGAGCGACACGCCAGGCGCGAGCGCCCTGCCCGGTCCAGACACTCGCCGACAGACCGAACTCGGTATGGTTGGCGCGCGCTACTGCCTCGGCTTCATCTTCGAAGGACTCCAGCACCAGCAACGGGCCGAAGATTTCCTCCTGGCAGAAGAACGCGCCGCTGTCGCGGTGGGCGATCAGTGCAGGGGCGAGGAAGGCGCCCTGACTCAGCGCGCCATCCGGGCGGCCGCCGGCCAGCAGCACCTCGTCGCAACAGTCCAGCGCCTCGGCGATGCGCCTCTCGACCTTGTCGCGCGACTGCCAGTCGATCAGCGGGCCCATTTGCGTCGCCGCCTCCAAACCGTGGCCCAGGCGGATTTCGCCGAGCGCGGCACTGAGCGCACGTTTCATCTCGGCAAAACGGCTGGCCTGCACCAGCACGCGCCGTGCGGCGGTGCACTGTTGGCCGGAAATGATGGTTGCTGCTGCCGCCAGTTTCGGTGCGATAGCCTCGACGTCGGTATCCTCGAAGACCAGGCAACAGGATTTGCCGCCGAGTTCAAGGGACAGCTTCTTCATGGTCGCTGCGGCGTCTTGCATGATGCGCTGGCCGGTTGCGGTGGAGCCAGTAAAGCTGAGCACATCTACCAGCGGCGAAGCCACCAGGTACGCCGCGCCGACATGCCCAGTTTCAGCGAACAGGTTGACCGCGCCGGCCGGTAGGCCCGGTAGGGCGAATAGCGGCTCGAGCATGGCCGCGTTGAATAGCGCGGTCTGCGGCGCCGGCTTGATCACCGCGGTGCAGCCGGCCGCCAATGCCGGGGCGAGGGCGCGCACCAGCAGCACCGCCGGGGCATTCCATGGAATGATCAGCCCCGCGACCCCGGCCGGTTCACGCAGCATGTTGGAGAACTCGCCAGGCGCCACCTCCATCACATGGCCGGGATTGTGTCGGGCCAGACCGGCATAATAGACAATCTCGGAAATCGCCCCGGCTATCTCGCCGCGCGATTGCACCAGGGCCTTGCCATTCTCGCGGGTGAGCAGCTGCGCCAGTTCCTCCTGGCGTGCCTTGAGGCCTGCGGCCCAATCCAGCAGCAATTGCTGACGCAGGCGCGGATTCTGTGACCACTGCGGGTTGGCGAAGGCGCGCGCGGCGGCGGAGACCGCCGCTTGCGCCTCGGCTTCGCCGCCATCGGCGAAGCGGCCGATCAACTCGCAGCTGGCCGGGTCGAAGCTGTCCGCCCAATGTCCCGCGTCGGTCCATTGCCCATCGATGAAATGTCTGCTTTGCATGAGTCCTCCGGTATTCCGTGGGTCAGCGAGCAGCGGTCGACCACCAGAACCGACCGCTCATTGAGTCGCTGTCAGAGCTGGTGTTCGGTAGCCGCTTTGGACGCGCGCTCGACCTGCTGCGCATCAACGCGAGCCTGGTCCTCGGGTTTGCGCGCCGCATCCGACATGCCATTGAACAGCGTGCCCAGCACGCCCTTGTTCAAGTCGCTGGTGCCAAACAGTGCATCGCAGATCGGAAAGGTCAGGTTGAAATTGCGCGTGTGCATGAAGTCCGGGTTGTGATGCAGGACATGCATGCGGCGCACCGTGTTGACCAGCGGCATGGCATCGAGCAGCGGATGCTCGAGGTGCGACAGCGTGTGCAGGCCTTCGTACATCAGGAAGTAGGCCGCCATCGTCAACATTGCGATATAGCCGGCGTTGGCCGTCCATAACGTGCCCAGCAGCAGGGCCAGCGGCAGCGCGGCCATCACGAACAACACCGGAGCGAATGGGGGAAACAGCAGAGCGCGCCAATCCTGATGGCCGTGATAGTCCAGCGTCTTGTGCGAGAAGAACTGATGGTGGGTGGCGACATGCCGCTTGTAGGCCGGCTTGAGCCAGCTCCTCGGGCTGTGTAGCAAATAACGGTGGCCCGCCCATTCGGCCCAATTGCCGAACAGGAACATCGGCACTACCACCAGCAACCACTCCTGCCAGCTCGCATCGACAATCTGGCTGGCGCAGTACCAGAGCACCCCGCCGGTGAACAGCAGGGTGAAAGCCAGGTGCATTTCGCCGCGATACCACTTGGGTGTGGACGCACGATAGCTCTCGCGGTATGCGTGCGAACGCTCAACGATTTGTTGTTCACGATTCATAACGGTTTACCCTTTCAATGAAATATCGGCTGCGCATGGACTCCCCCTATCAGTGGGTCACCGAGCCGCCGTCGACCACCACAGTCTGGCCGCTCATGAAATCGCTGTCGGCGCTGGCCAGAAACAGCAGCGCGCCGACCAGGTCTTCCGGTACCGCCTCGCGCTTGATGCAGCGGCTGGCGATGTTGTTGCGCACGATGTCGCCGGCCCAGGCGGCGTTGGCCTGGACGTTGGCGCTCATGGTCAGGCCGGGGGCCAGGCAGTTGCAGCGGATGCCGGCGTCGCCGACTTCGCGCGCTATCGAGCGTGTCAGGGCAATCACCGCGCCCTTCGACGCGACATACGCCGCCATCATCGGCGCGCCTTTGAAAGCCGTTGCCGAGGCAATATTGACGATCTTGCCGTAGCCCTGACGGCGCATCACCGGCATTACCGCCTTCGCGCACTCGAAGGAACCGCGCACGTTGACTGCCATGATCCGGTCCCATTCCGCCGAGCTGGTCTGCTCGAAAGGTTTGAGTTCCAGGGTGGCGAACAACGCCGCGTTGTTGATCAGCACGTGCACACCGCTGAACTGCGCCACGGCTTCCTCGACCATGGCTTGCACCGCGGCACCGTCGGTCACGTCGCAAGCGATTGCCAGGGCCGTACCGCCCTTGTTGCGGATCGCGGCAGCGGTTTCGTCAGGCGCCTTCAAATCGCAGAGCACCACCTTCGCGCCCTCGGCCGCCAGCGCCTTGGCGTAGGTGGCGCCGATACCTTGGGCCGCGCCGGTGACGATAGCGACCTTGCCGGTCAATCTGTTCATTGCCATCTCCTTCACTTGAAGTTGCCTTGGGTTTCCGGAATCACCACGCTGCCGATCAGGTAGATCACCGACAGGCCGGCGGCGAAAATCGCCAGTACCATGGGGATCTGCGCGGGGCTGCTGCTGAACAGGGACACAAAGGTCGGCATGGTTCCACCGAGGGCGAAACCGATGTTCCAGGACAATCCTGTGCCGCTGGCGCGCAGCTCGGTGCTGAAGCGTTCGTTGAGGAAGATCAGGATCGGCGCGATGATCGCCCCGCCCATGAAGGCGATGCCCACGCAATACAGCGCAGTGCGGGTCAGCGAACCCGGCTCGGCGACACCGAGGAACATCATCGGCAAGCTCACCAGGTTAATCACACCCAGTAGCATGAAGGTCTTCTTGCGACCGATCAGGTCACTCAGGTAACCGAAGGCCAGTGCTCCGACAATGGTTGCCACCGACCCGTACATGAGCATCTGCGAAGTTTGCGTATGGGGCACTTTGGCGACCACGTTGAGCAAGGTCGGCAGATAACCGCAGGCCAGGTAATACGTTGCTCCGCCGCCGAATGTAATCAGCAGATTGACCAGCATCACGCTGCGGTACTCGCGACCAAACAGACGCTTGAGCGGCGACACGACCACTACCGCCGGCCCCTTGGTCTTGCGCGCTTGTTGCAGTTGCTGCCAGACCGGGGTTTCTTCCAGATAGCGGAACATCACCAGCCCGAAAAACGTGCTGAGCAGCCCGCAGAAGAACATGAAGCGCCAGCCCCAGACGTCAAATTCATCCCCGGGGAAAATTTCCGACAACACCAGGTAAGTGAACGACGCCAACAGCGCGCCCATGCCGGCACCGGCACCACCGATCAACCCGGACATCAGGCCGCGATAGCGCGGCGAGATGGATTCGGTGCCGATGGTGTGAGTGGAGGCCACGATGCCGCCAACGAAAATGCCCTGAATCACCCGCAATAGCAGAAACAGTATCGGGGCCAATATGCCGGCCTGATGAATGGTGGGCAAGGCGCCGAACAGTGCCGTGGAAATACCGACGCCGACCATCGACACCATCAGCGCACGCTTGCGCCCGTGTTTGTCGGCATACGCGCCGAAGATCGCCGAGCCCAGGGGACGCACCAGCAAGGCCACGGCGAACGAGGCATACACCGCGGCCAGCGACAGTGTCGGGGTGTCCGAGGGGAAGAACATACGGCCGATGATCGGCGCCACGTAGAGCAGAATGAACAGGTCAAACAAATCCAGCGCCCAGCCGAATGTCGAGGCAAATGCCGCAAGCAAGGCCTTTCCCGGTGGAATCTGCGGTGTGTCGGTAGCGGCGCTGGTTGGCGGTGCAGTTGTTGTTGTCGTGGTCATGGTTGCCTCACACAAGACGTGTCTTGAGCTGGTTGGAACTATCGGGAACAGGCCGCTAAACACCAGCGGCCTCCGGGTTCAATCGTGCTTCTGGAGCACGCACTGCCAATCCTGCGGTGCCGCGTGCGCCACCTTGTCGAGCTCGACTTCCTGTTGGCCCGGCACCTGGATTCGCTTGAAGCGCATGGTCGGTGCCGACAGCGGCACCGTGGCGTCGTAGCCCATCTTCGAGCCGACACCGTCGCGGGTGGACGGATCGAGCTTCGAGCCCTGGGATTCGTGGATCAGCACCAGGTCGCGGTCGGCCTGGAAACGGGTGGCAATAGCCCACTCGACTTCGATGGGGTCATGAATGTCCACATCCATATCCACCACGGTGACGTGCTTGATGTCGTAGTGACCGCCCAGCGCGCCGAGGATGACGTTCTTGCCCTCGCCTTCGGAGCGTTTGTCGATCTGCACATAAAGGTGATAACGACACACTCCGCCCTTGCTCAGGTGCACGTCACGCACGCACGGAAAGCTGCGGCGCAAGTGCGCAAGCATGGTCGCTTCCCGCGGGATGCCGCCGAGCAGCAAGTGTTCCAGGCCGCCGCCGACGATGGTGTGAAAGATCGGGTCGTGACTATGGGTTACGGCGTCGACTTCGATCACATGGCGTTCGGCGCGCTCGCCGTAGTACTGCGGAAACTCGCCGAACGGGCCCTCCATCTCCCGCGCCTTGGCCAGCAACCGGCCCTCGATGACGATCTCGGCATCGGCAGGTACGCGAATCTGGTTGGTCACACAACGCGTTACTGCCAGCGGACGGCCATGCAGCGCACCGGCAATTTCCAGTTCGTCGTGATCGATGGGCACGATGGCCTGGGATGCCAGCAAGGTCAGCGGATCAGCCCCAATGACCACCGCCACCTCCAGATCCTCACCCAGCGCCTCGACTTCCTGAAAGAAGGCCAGCGCATGGCGTGGCAGCAGCAGCGCGCCCAGGCGATTTGGGCTGCTCACCTGCAAGCGGTGAATCGAAACGTTCTGCACCCCGGTGCGCGGGTTGCGGGTAATCAACAGGCCAGCAGTGATGTAAGGGCCGCTGTCGTGCTCGTTGTGGGTGGGAATTGGCAGCAGTCGATTCAGGTCGATCTCGCGATGCACCACTTGCTGGCAAACTGCATCGCTGACTTCGCGCCACGGCAGGGGATTGAGGCTGGCCGCCTCGAAACGCGCCAACACTTCAGCGGACTCCACGCCCATGGCCTCGGCCATCCACTGCCGGTCGGACAACAGACCGGACACCACCGCGATCGAATGGCCGCCCGGCTGGGGGAACAGTGAAGCGCTCTTGCCGTCCAGACGATTGGCAATCGCTGCAACGCCGAAACGCAGGTCCACGCCGGGACGTATCATTGTCAAACGCTGCCGGCGCTGCAAATGGTCGAGCCAGCCACGCAGGCTGGCGCCTGCTGGCAGGTCCCCGGCCTTGTCGGCTTCGGGGGTGGAAAGAGTCACAGGCTGCATGGCCTTACCTCATCATTATTGTTTTGGTGGCATGCCCGGTCACCCCGATGGCATGCCCGTTTGAATCGTCGGGATTCAGTTTCCGGTAGTGCTCGCACTGACGGGCCTGGTGCTGTCGGCATGTTCGGGTTTGCCACCGCGCAGCAAATGGCTCAAGGTCATGATCACGAGCGGCGTGGCCAGTGCGATGTAGGCGTTGTCGATGCCATAGGGATTGCCCATCAGGAACCAGCCGATGGTGATGATCAGTGACGCGATGATGCTGATGAACGCACCCTGCCGCGTGCCGAATGTCGGCGCGTAAAACACCATCAGCACCAGCACCGCGAGTGAAGCGCGCAAGGCCTTGGCGAGGAAGGTCACCACCAGAACGTCGGAGGCGTACAGCGCCAGTGCGATGGGCAGCAGGCCGGCGACGATGGTCGCGGTCCGGGCAAAGTTGAGATTCTTGCGATCATTCCCTCGGGGGTTGAAGAACGGCTGATAGAAGTCCTTGAGCAACAATGTGGCGATGCCCATGGTGAGCGCGGCCATGGTGCCGAACAGCGCCCCGGCCAGTCCCGCGACGACGATCCCGGCCATCCATTCGTGCATGTGCCCGAGGATTTGCGGAAAGGCCTGCAACGAGGGAATCTGCGGAAACAACACCGCGCTGCACATCCCCACCATCGCAGCGATCAGGCCGTAGGGAATCAACATCAATGCACAGTAGAAACTCGCATGTTGGGCCTTGCGCCCGTCACTGACGGTATTCACTGCCTGCACCACGTACTGGGTGGCGAACGTCGCGCCGATACCGGCCACCAGCCAGGCGAAAATCTTCGGCCAACCGACGTTGTCGACTTCGAACATCGGCGCTGGCAGTCGCGCCACCAACTCGCCCATGCCGCCAATCTTGCTCAAGGCAAAACCCAGGGCGAGGACGATCCCGGCGTACATCATTATCGCGTGCAAGACGTTGGTATAGATAACTGAACGCATGCCGCCGATGCCGACATACAGCACCGAAACAATACCGACGATGATGATCGCCGAAGTCCGCTCGATGCCCAGCAAGGTCGCGAGCACGGCCCCGCCGCTGGCATAGATCGAGACCGCAACGATCGACAGCGCGCAGATCATGATCACTGACGTCGCGAAGCGTACCGGCTCGCCGTAAGTGCGGGCCAGCGCCCCGGAAATGGTGTTCTCGCCGAGGTCTTTGTACTTCTTCGCCAACAGCATGGAGAAGATCACGAACCCGACGCCCAGGGCGGCGATGTTCCAGGCAGCGGAAATGCCATAGGTGTAACCCGCCTGGGCCGTACCAATGCTCGCGGTAGTGCCGATGAACTCGGACATCATCAGAAAACCGATCAGCATCGCCGGAAAGTCCTTGCCTCCTGTTGTGAAGTTTTTCGCGCTTTGTGTAGAGCGTCGAACCCAGAAACTGATCAACGCCAAGACCACCATGTAGGCGGCCACGATGGTTAATACCAGCCAGCTAGAAGCCATAAGTGGAACTCCGATTTTTATATTTATTGGACGGATTTCGGTGCAGCCGATCTCACCCTAAGAGCCCCGCAACAGGTTTTCCATTAACGAATATTGATGCGTCCTATCAGTCTCAGTGAAGGGGCGGCAGGCCCTGCTCCGTAGAGGCGCACGCCGTTGCCGACATGCTCCCGGGCCTGCTCGCCGGTACGCATTTACTCGCCGATAAACACGGCCGCACGCTTGCTGTGAAACGCTTCAACGCCTTCCTTGAAGTCCTTGGAGCTACGCAGGCGGCTGTAGCAGTGGCCTTCCATTTCGATCGCGACGGTCAGCGGTGCGTCTTCGTTGTCGTTGATCAGTTTTTTCGCCGTGCGCTGAGCCAGCGGCGAGAAGCGCCGCAGTTCATCGACCAGCGCATCGACGGTGCTTTCCAGTTCGGTGTCCGGCACGACCTCGGTCGCGATACCCCAAGCATAGGCCTGGTCGCCCGTGATGCGTTTGGCGCGCATCACCATGTGCTTGGTGCGGGTGATGCCGATGATTTTCTGCAGGCGCGCGGAGCCACCCGAGCCCGGGATCTGCCCCAGGTTCTGCTCAGGCAGGGCGTAGCGAGTGGTTTGCGAAGCGATGCGGAAATCGCAGGCCAGGGACAGTTCGAAGCCGACGCCGAAGGTGTAACCACGGTTGGCAACGATCACCGGTTTTTCGCAACGTGCCGGTGCCGCGACATTCCAGGCCAGCTTCGAAACGTGCTCCGGCGATGCTTCGAGAAAGCCCTTGATGTCGCCGCCGCTGGAGAAGTGTTCACCCACCGAGCGCAGCACGATGACGCGCACGTCTTTGTGTGCATCGAGGGCTTCGAAGACCAGGCGCAGTTGATCGCGCTGCCCCATGGAAATGACGTTCAACGGCGCCCGGTTGAGGATGATGTCAGCGCGCTCGCGAGACACATCAACGTCAACCTGGAAGCCATCGAACTGGGTGTCGAGAAATTGCTGGATCGCTTGTTGTTGCATGGGAGTGTCCTCTGGATGATTAGCTGATGGCCTTCAAGGCCTGTTCCTGAAATTGGGCCAGCAGCACGCGCCGCAGCACCTTGCCCACTGGAGATTTGGGAATCTGGTCGATGAACTGGTAACGCCGTGGCCGCTTGAATTTGGCCAGGCCCGAAGCGATGCAATGGGCATCGAGGTCGCCTTCCGAGACCTCAGCGCGCAGCTTGATAAACGCGGCAATAATCTTGCCCCATTGCTCGTCGGGCAGACCGACCACCACCACCTCTTCCACCGCCGGGTGCAGAGAGAGCATGTTTTCTATTTCTGCCGGGCTGACGTTTTCGCCGCCGGTGATGATCAAGTCATCGACACGACCCGTGACGAACAGATCGCCCTCCAGATCGAAGTAGCCGATGTCACCGGTGAAATACCATCCGTCACGCAACGCCTTGGCGGTCGCTTCAGGGCGGTTCAGGTAGCCTTCGAACGCCTCGTCACTCGCCAGGTCGGCGATGATCTGGCCCTCCTCCAATGGGTTGACCTGCACGTCGGCTGTTTCAGCATCGATCGGCACCACGCGCACGCGCTGGTTCATTGCACTGCGCCCTGACGAACCGGGTTTGCGGCTGGCTTGCTGGTCGATGGTGAAGGTGTAGATCTCCGAGCTGCCGTAATGATTGACGAACAATTGCGGCTGGAACGCCTGCTCGACGCGACGCATCAAACCGTCGCTCATCGGCGCACCGGCAAAGCCGATCTTCTCCACACTGGCTACTCGCTCGCGGGCAAAGGCCGGGTGTTCGATGAGCATGTGGTAGAGCGTCGGCACCAAGTACAGATTGCTGACCTTTTCCCGCTCGATGGCCTGCAGCGTGGCTTCCACGTCAAACTTCGGCACACAGACGAAATGTCCGTCGATCAGCGCCATGGACAGCAGCGATCGAACGCCCATGGTGTGGTAAAGCGGCATGACACCTAGCGTGCACTCGTTCTGGCGGTAGAGGTTTTGCGCTACGTGGGCAACCGCCGCGGCGCGCTCACAACGGTGCCGACGGGGCACGCCCTTGGGCTTGCTGGTGGTTCCGGAGGTGTACAGCAACAGTGAAATGTCTTCGGCGTCGGCCTGCAAAATGATGCCGGAGGGGGTCTGCGAACACAGTTCCTCGAAACTCAGATCGGTGTTGGCGGCACGGAGTCCGGCGGCGATCCGTGGCAGCCTTGTGGCGGCGCTGCAACCGGCCACGACAGTCACGGTAGCGTCGTCGTAAGCCACCGCACGGATTTGCGCATCTTCGATGCAGTAGCCCAGTTCCTCGGCAGTCGAACGCCAGTTCAAGGGGGTCATGACGATGCCCGCAAACTGACAGGCCCAATGCAGGGTTGCCATCTGCCAGCGGTTTTGCATCGCTACCAGCAGTCGATCACCGCGTTGCAGCCCGAGGCATTGCAAGCCCCAAGCGGCGCTCTGGATATCAACGAACCAGTCTTCATAGGTTTTCTTCAACGCACCGTCACTGACCGCCACGGCGTGCGGTCGGCGTTCAACGGCAGCGAGGAAACTGCGTCCGAGATCGAACATTTTTGTTATACCCCTTTGTTCGTTTGGCGCTGGGCAGCGACTTCGAGCACGGCCTGGACGATGCCGGTGTAGCCGGTGCAGCGACATAGATGCCCCGAAAGCATGTCGCGTACCTGGGTCTCGTCCGGGTTGGGTACCCGTTCGAGGAAATCCACGCAGGACATGAGAATGCCCGCTGTGCAAAAGCCGCACTGCAAGGCGTGATGACGACGAAAAGCTTGTTGCAGGTCGCTCAGCGTGTCGTCGTCAGCCAGGGACTCGACAGTCTCGATACGCCGCTCGTGCCCCTGTACCGCTAGCATCAGGCAGGAACGCATGGCGACCCCGTCCACCAGCACCGTGCAGGCACCGCAGACGCCGTGTTCACATCCGACATGGACGCCGGTGGCACCGAGGTCGTGGCGCAGGAAGTCGCAGAGTTGGGTCCGCGGTTCAGCCAGGGCTTCACGGGAGCGGCCATTGAGTTCCAGGCGAATCGCAAAGGTTTGGTCGGCAGTTACACGCATGTTCAGACTCCTTCAATCAGCTGATGACCCAGCTCGCGAATCAGTTGGCGGCGATAGGCAGCGCTGGCCTGCACGTCGTCCTGTGCATCAAGCGACCAGGCGGTTTGATTGAGCGCGTCCGGCAATGCCGCACCACGAGGCAGACTGCGACGTTGCGGACGGTCGGCGACCCCGCCGATGCCAAGCTCGACCTGGTCCGCGCCAATGGCCGCGGCCAGGGAGACAATTGCAAAGTCGCCGTGGCGCATGGCGATTTCGCGGAAGCGATAAGTGATGCCTTCGCTCTTGAGCGGAAAACGCACCTCGACAACCAGCTCATCTGCACGCTTGTCGGTGGTGAGAATGCCTTGGAAGAAGTCGGCAGCCTTGACGATGCGCTTGCCTTTTTTCGACTCCAGAACGATCTCACCGCCCAGCGTCACCAGGCACAGCGGCAACTCGGCGCTGGGGTCGGCGTGAGCCACCGAACCGCAGACCGTGCCGCGATTACGCGTCTGGAAGTGGCCGATCCAGGGCATCGCCAGTGCCAGTAAAGGCACCTCGTCCATCAGGGTCGAACGCGCCAGCAGTTGCGCCTGTCGTACCCCGGCGCCTACGGCCAGGCAATCCTTGCGCAGTTCGATATAGGCCAGTTCAGCCACATGATTGATGTCGATCAGCAACTTGGGTTGAGCCAGGCGCATGTTCAGCACCGCCATCAGCGATTGGCCACCGGCGATGATGCGAGCCTCCTGGCCGTACTCGGCGAGCAGTTCAACCACCTGACGACGAGTGTCAGCCCGAACGTAATCGAAAGCAGCCGGTTTCATTGCGCACCTCCCTTGCCAAACAGCGCGCCAAGCGAGGCCCGCATCCGCGCCCACCAGCCGGTGGAGATGGCTCGGCCGCTGACCCGTTGTGACAGGCGAGTAAATATTTGTCCGATGATCACTTTCGAGGCCCCTTGCAACATTCGGCCGCCGACTGCGGCGACTTTGCCGCTGACCGCCACCTGGTATTGGTATTCCAGACGCGTGTGGCCATTTTCCAGTTCGACGAAACGCACCTTGGCCTGCCCCTGGGCCGAACCCATCGAGCTGCTGCCGGAACCGGACAGACGCAATGAATACGGAGGGTCCAGATCACTCAGGGCAACCTTGGCCTCGAAGCGCGCGCGGATCATGCCGACGCCGACGGTGACGTCTGCGCGATAACGGTTTTCACCTTCAAGCACGAGGTCGTGACAACCGGGAATGATCGCTGCCAGCGTTTGCGGGTCGAGCAAGGTATCGAAGACCTGTTGCGGCGAAGCAGGAATCACCACCGCGTCGTTGGCCCGCAGTGCCGGTCCAGCGGCAGGTTCCGCGTCCAGGTTTTCATCGGGCTCCATCCCCGCGGGCCGTGGCGGCTCGTCAATCCCGATGAGCGTGCGTACTTTTGATGGCGTCAGTGGCAGACGAATGTCCGAGCGACCAAGGGCGTCGGCCACCGCGTTGGCGATGCATACCGGCGTGCTCATATTGTTACCCTCGCCCACCCCCTTGGCGCCCAGTGGGGTGAATGGCGATGGCGTTTCCATGTGAAGGATCACCGGTTCGATCGCTTCCGGTGCGGTCGGCACCAGATAATCGGCGAATGTGCCAGAGAGGAAGCTGCCGTCCTCGCCATAGGCGAACTCTTCCATCAGTGCCGCGCCGAGGCCCTGGGTAAAGCCACCACGAATCTGGCCATCGACCAGCGCCGGGTTGAGCAGGCGGCCGGCGTCATGACAGGTGACGTAGCGATCGATGTGGATCTCGCCGGTCATGCGGTCGATTTCCAGACCACAGATGTCGAAGACAAAGCCGTAGCACAGCGAGCTATTGACCTGATCCTGGTCGTCCGGTGCCACCAATTGCGGCGGGCTCCAGAAGGCGGTTTCGCGCAGACCGCCGCTTTCACCTTCCGGCAGCAGGCCCGGCGACCAGTGGGTCGCACCGGCAATCCGATGGAATGGCGCCACCGCCCCGCCATTGACCACAAAAATCTTGCCGCCCGCGAAACGAATATCCTCGGGACTGGCCTGCAATTGCTCGGCGGCAATCGCGGCGAGGCGATCACGGATCTTCAGCGCTGCCTTGTAGACGGCACCAGCCACAGCACCGGCGAAGCGGCTGGAATAGTTGCCCGAGGCAATCGACCAAGCGTCCTTCTGGGTATCCAGTTCGACGTTGACCACGATGGACTCCAGCGCAACCCCGAGCACTTCGGCGACGACCTGAGCGACCGTGGTTTGATGGCCCTGCCCTTGCGGTGCCGAGGACACGTGCACACTGACGTCACCCAATGGGCCGACGTTGATGGTTGCGGTTGCGACAGCGCCGTTTTTCGGACCGGCCTTGCGTCGCTCTTCGGGTGTCATCGCGGTGGTGATGTAACCCATGTTGGAAATCGACGGTTCGATGACGGCGGCATAACCGATGCCATAGATTCGGCCTTCGGCACGCGCCTGATCACGACGCTTGAGCAACTCGTCGAGACCGCCATCAGCCGCCGCCAAGGCAATGCCTGCCTGGTAATTGCCGGAGTCGAGCAACGCACCGGCGGCCGCGCGATAAGGGAAGGCATCGGCCGGCACCAGGTTGCGGCGGATCACGTCCAACGGATCAAGCTTCAACTGCACGGCGATGTGTTGCAGCAGCCGCTCCAGGGCAAAATACACCTGCGGGCCACCAAAACCACGGTTCAGGCCTGAAGGGGTTTTGTTGGTCAGCACCACCCGGTTGCGCACTTGCAAATTGCGGATTGCATAGGCCCCCGTCAGGTTGCCGTGCATGCGGTAGAACGTCGCCGGTTCGGGCGCTCTCAGGTAGGCACCACAGTCGTCGATCTGGTCATAACGCAAAGCGGTGATGCGGCCATCGGCTTCTACTGCCGCTTCAATTTCGGTCACCCGATTGGTCGCAGAAGAAGCCCCCTGAAGATGTTCCAGACGGTCCTCGACCCATTTCACCGGTGCGCCGACCTTGCGTGACGCTAGGCCCATCATCACCACGTAAGGGAACACGCCCTGCTTGATGCCAAAGCTGCCGCCGGAATCTTTCGGCGTGCGCAAACGCAAGCGGTTGCCGGGCACATTCAGTGCGCGCGCCATGACCGTGTGCAACGCATAGGGACCCTGGAAATTGGCGAGCACGTCATAAATGCCGGTGGCGCGCTCGTACTGAGCCAGCACCACATAGCATTCGATGGGTGTGCAGGAACTGCGCGGAAACTTCACTTTGAGCGAGACCTTGTGCGGCGCCTGCTCGAACGCCTGCTCCGGCTCGCCATAACGAAAGCGCCGTTCGTTGACCACGTTGCTGCCGACAGCTTCGTGCAGGATCGGCGCCTGTTCGGCGGTGGCCAGTTCAGGATCGATGATCGGGGGCAGCGGCTCGTATTCAACGCGCACACCTTCGATGGCGTCCTCGGCCAGGTAGCGGCTCTCGGCGATCACCACGGCCACCGGCTCTCCGACATAACGCACCTTGTCGACGGCGACGCACCAGTGCTCCATCGGCTGACGCACACCCACCGGAAACGGCAGCGCCCAGCGTTTGACGTCTTCGCCGACCAGCACACCGTGCACGCCTTTCATCAGCAGCGCTCTGGAAAAGTCCACCGAGGTAATCCGCGCATGAGCGTGGGGTGAACGGATGATCGCCGCATGTAGCGTGCCCGGAGGGATCGCAGCGTCATCGGCATAGCAGCCCAGGCCACGCAACAATGCGGCGTCCTCGACACGGGTCTGACGGGCGCCAATGTGGCCGGTCTGGCTTTCGGTAGCAGGTTGGAAACTGGTCATTTTTTTCGCGGCTCTTGTTGTTATGCAGCGCGATAGCGTTAGAGCCGAGTGTGTGAGAAAGGCGCAGGGAGCGCCTTGCCTGGGGAGAGGGAGTTCTGCGCGGGAGTCTGAAAATTTACCTTTGCGTCTGATTTTCAGGCCTGGGGCCCGGCAGAACTGCCGGTCAGGGGTGGGATGCGGGTTGGCTCAGGAACGCTTCGATTTCTGCATAGGGCATCGGTTTGGCAAAGTAATACCCCTGAAAAATATCGCAGCGACTGCCCTTCAGGAAATCCACCTGAGAAGCAGTTTCCACGCCTTCGGCAACCACCGTCAGGCTGAGGTGATGGGCCATGGAAATAATGCCTTGGGTAATCGCTGCATCGTGATGGTCGGTGGCGATTTCCTGGATGAACGAGCGGTCAATCTTGATTTTGTCGATGGGCAAACGCTTGAGGTAGCTGAGGCTGGAAAAACCGGTGCCGAAATCATCGAGCGCAATTCGCACCCCCAAGGCCTTGACCTGGTGCAACGTATCGATCGCCTGTTCAACGTTATGCAGCAAGAGCGACTCGGTAATCTCCAGCTCCAACTGCCCCGCGCTAAGTCCGTGCTTGCTCAGCACTGTCTGGATACACTCGACGAACTGGCCACGCTGGAAATGCATCGGCGAAATATTTACGGCCATCGAGATTCCTGTGACGCCCTGCTCGCCTAGCTGGCGCAGCTGCGCGCAGGCTGTATCGAGGACCCAAAGGCTCAGTGGGATGATCTGACCACTATCCTCCGCCACCGGCACAAACACCGCTGGCGAGATGAATCCTTTTTCCAGATGCTCCCAGCGCAGCAACGCTTCGATCCCGACCACCCGCCCCGTGCGCGCGTCTATCTGCGGTTGATAGTGCAGCCTGAACGACTGAGTTTCGATAGCCTTTTGCAGGTCATTGCGCAGGCTCGCGTGCTCGCAAACGCGCTGATTAAGATCGCTGGTGTACCATTGGAAGTTGTTGCGGCCTTGCTGCTTGGCTTTGTACATGGCCATGTCAGCCTGCTGGATCAGCTGCATCGGCTGCTCGATGTGACCATCGCTCAGGGTGATACCGACACTTGCACTCACGTGCAGGTCCATGCCCTGGATGCAGTAGGGTTTGGCAATGCTGGCCATCAAGCGCTCGGCCACCGGTACAACGTCCTCATCACGAAGCAGGTCCGGCAGCAGCACGATAAATTCATCACCGCCCATGCGCACGATGGTATCACCAGGACGAACCTGCTGGGTCATACGCTGCGCCACCTCAATCAGCACCTGATCGCCGAAGTAGTGCCCGATCGAATCGTTGATGGATTTGAATCCGTCCAGATCAATGCACATCACCGCCAGACGACGCTTACGCCGACGACTGATGTGACAGTCCAGAATGAGCTGGTCTTCAAGCGAAACACGGTTAAGCAAACCAGTCAGCCGATCATGGCTGGCGTTAAAGCTCAATTGGCGCTCGAAATGCTTCTGCTCGCTGATGTCCCGGGCAATGCCAAATACCCCAACGATCTCTCCATTGACCATGATCGGCAGGTTAGAGATGTCCATGGTCAACAGCTTCTCTCCCTCGTCGCGAACCCGTGCCTCGAAGCGTTGAGGCGTTCCGGCGCGGGCTGCGGAAAAATGCTGACTGACCCGCTGCAGGTCTTCTTCGAGCACCAGATGGGAAAAGTGATGGCCAATAAAATCGGTTGCGGTGTGCGGCTTTAGCTTAAGGCCTGCTGGATTCACACTCTGGATGTTGCCGGCCAGATCGAGGGCGAACACCGGGTTGGGGTTGTAAGTGAACAATGAACGAAAACGTTGTTCGCTTTCCTCCAGACGTTGGCCGTCACGCTCATGGCGGATCGCAATGACTGCCAGTTGGGCCGCGCAGGCCAGTCGCTGAATCTGCGCCTCGTCCGGCGCATGGGCGCGGTTCTGGTACAGGGCAAATGTACCCAACACGCATCCTTGATGGGAGAGCAAAGGCACCGACCAGCAGGAACGCAGGTTATGCCCCAGCGCCAGGCCGCGAAAACGCTCCCAGCTTGGGTCCCGGGGGATGTCTTCGGTGACCACCAGCTCGCGACGGAACGCTGCGGTGCCGCAGGTTCCTTCCTGTGGACCAATGGCCATTCCATGAATGAAATCTCGTGCGGCGGGTATTCATGGTGGTTCCTGAGGACTGCCGAGACCATCGATCTTCAAAGAGTCTGAAAAAGTGGCCGGCCGGGCACAATCCGCTCGCACTCCGGTCGCGCACTTTATAAAGCACCGACCTAGCCACAAAAAAGGCTCAGATCCACCATAAGAAACCGTATCAGATTGCTCCCATTCGGCCGGCTTCGCTGTCCTCAAGTCGCGGCAAAATTTCTCGGCCAACTTCTTCCACCACCTGAGCGGCATCGCGTTCGCCGTACTTGAAATTCAAAACCACATGGTTGACACCGGCCGCACTGAGTCCTTCGAGAAACTGCAGGATCACATTGCACCCGGCGCGCAATATCAAGTGAATTGGGCTCGGTGAATGGTCGGGATGTTCGGCCATTTCGATGTAAAGCGACTGCACGAAAGGCTTGAACACACCCGGTGCATAAGCTGTTACCGCTGCCTGCCAGCGTGCGACCATTTCCGCCTGCAATTGAAGACCGCGTGGGTAAGTGATCCAGCCATCGGAATTACGCGCAATCCCCATCGGCTGACCGCTGTCTCGGTCACCAGCGTCGGCAGGTGACTGGCGGGCTTGGGTATCTCACACCGAACATTTCGCCGTAAGGGGATTGCAGGAACTCCACGGCCCGGTCCCCCAATTCCACGACCAACACCAGGCGGCCACCGGACAGGCAATACACTGAGGCCGAAGCCTTGGCCGTGGGCAGCGGGTGGCGCAAGGTGAGTATGGAAGGGCCGCGTGGGATCTACTCTGCTGGTATTGATCCACTTACGGCATTAGGTATTGAGGCATGGTTGGCTGACGAGTGCAGGCGTGACGTAAAACTGTAGATCCAAGCCGAACGATAGCGACTTCGCGCCCCTAAGCCTGCTCGCCGACGTCAGCTGCACACGAAACCTGCTCAATTAATGACCAGCACATTGCAAGCCCTGTATTCCGCAGTGCCTGGGTCATTATCCACAGATATACCCACGCCCTTTGTGGATAGCTTTGACGCCTATACGCGCACTCCTAAGAAAAGCAGAGGCACTCTGCGGCCTGCGCAGCTCCCAATGGCTATTCGATCCTGGTATCTCCAAGAAGACTACCTCTACGCGGGAAGGCTCCGTCGGCCTGACGAGTACAAACCGATGGGTACCCTGTCGATGGCTTGTAAGAGAAGAGCACCTTAGATACTGAAAGCACCAAGAAAGGGCGACAACGTCGTCCTAAAAAACGTGCTAGAGAGCGCCAAAGCTGGCTTCAGCTCTACACGGAAACAATGAGGATTCCACCGAAAGCCAGACGATTTGTGGGAGTAAAACCGATAGAAAATAAAAAGGGGTCGCGAAATAAAATCTCGCAACCCCTTGAATTATATGGTCGGGACGGAGTGATTCGAACACTCTACCCCTAGCACCCCATGCTAGTGCGCTACCGGACTGCGCTACGCCCCGACTAGGCGTGAAACTGGGTTCGCTTCGTAACGAAGCGATCAGGAATATACCGCAAGCATTTGAAATGTGGAAGTATTTTAAAGGCTTGTTTCACTTCTTCAAAACAACCAGTACATCTTCCAGTTCGGAGATCATCTGGCGGATCAGTTGCTTGTATTGGGTGGTGTCGTCTTTGGCTTCATCACCGGACATACGCTGGCGTGCGCCGCTGATGGTGAACCCCTGGTCGTACAGCAACGCACGGATCTGTCGGATCATCAGCACATCCTGGCGCTGATAATACCGACGGTTCCCTGTGCGTTTGACGGGGTTGAGTTGAGGAAACTCCTGCTCCCAATAGCGCAGTACGTGCGGTTTTACCGCACATAGCTCGCTGACTTCACCGATGGTGAAGTAGCGTTTGCCTGGGATGACGGGTAGCTCGTCGTTATGACTTGGTTCCAGCATAAGCCTCAACTCGGGCCTTCAACTTCTGCCCTGGACGAAAGGTGACCACACGGCGAGCCGTGATCGGGATTTCTTCTCCCGTTTTTGGATTGCGGCCAGGCCGCTGGCGTTTGTCCCGCAGGTCAAAATTGCCGAAACCGGACAATTTGACCTGTTCGTTGTCTTCCAGAGCGTGCCTGATTTCTTCAAAAAACAGCTCGACCAATTCCTTGGCCTCGCGCTTGTTCAGACCCAACTCTTCGTACAGACGTTCCGCCATCTCAGCTTTCGTCAAAGCCCCCATACGTCACTTCCTTAACGTGGCGTTCAACCTTTGTTCGAGCGAGGTGAGGATATTTTGCGTCGTGGTATTCACCTCATCGTCATTAAGAGTGCGCGATGGATGCTGCCAGGTCAAGCCAACTGCAAGGCTTTTTCTATGCGGATCAATGCCTTTACCCTGATAGACGTCAAATAGCCTGAGGTCCGTCAGCCATTCGCCTGCATTTTCTCGGATTACTTCCAGCACAGCGCTGGCCGCTACATCACGATCTGCCACCAGGGCCAGGTCACGACGTACTTCCGGGAAACGCGACAGCTCGCTGAATTTAGGCATCTTGCCTGCAGCGACTTCAGCCAATACCAACTCGAAGACGAAGACCGGACGGTCGAGACCGAGGGTTTTCGACAGTTCAGGGTGGATGGCACCAACGAAACCAACCAGGCGACCTTCGCGCTCGATACGCGCAGTCTGGCCCGGATGCAACGCTGGGTGGCTGCCGGGAACAAACGCGAAGGCATCCAGCGCGCCAGCGAAGCCCAGCACCGCTTCCACGTCGGCCTTGACGTCAAAGAAGTCCACTGGGTCGCGACCCTGCGCCCAACCTTCCGGCAGACGGCTGCCGCAGACTACACCGGCCAGCATTGGCTCTTGCTTCAGGCCGTCCAATTGGCCGACAAAGCGCAGGCCGCTTTCAAACATACGTACGCGGTCCTGCTGGCGGTTCAGGTTGTGGGAAAGTGCTTTCACCAGGCCCGGCCACAGGGACGAGCGCATGGCTGCCATGTCGTTGGAAATCGGGTTGGCCAGCAACAATGGCTCGACGCCCGGGTTGAACAGTTCGAATTGCTTGGGATCGATGAAGCTGTAGGTCACGGCTTCCTGATAACCACGGGCGACCAGCAGACGGCGTAGCTCTGGCAGATGCGCACGAGCTTCAGCCTTGGGTTGCGGGGCCAGCCGCGCTTGCGGATAACGAACCGGCAGGCGGTTGTAGCCGTATAGACGGGCCAGCTCTTCGATCAGGTCGACTTCAAGGCTGATATCGAAGCGATGGCTTGGCACTGCTACACGCCACTGCCCTGCCCCATCAGCGCTGATGCCCAGGCCAAGGCCGGTCAGCAGGCGGACGATTTCCGCGTCTTCAATCACCAGGCCGAGCATTTGCTCAACGCGCTGGGCGCGCAGCGTCACCGGTGCAATCGACGGCAAGTGCTGCTCGCTGACGGTCTCAGTGATCGGGCCGGCTTCACCACCAGTGATTTCCAGCAGCAGGCCAGTAGCGCGCTCCATGGCTTCACGGGCCAGTTGCCAGTCCACGCCACGCTCATAGCGGTGCGAGGCATCGGTGTGCAGGCCGTAGGAACGAGCCTTGCCTGCCACGGCGATCTGGTCAAAGAAAGCGCTTTCCAGGAACACATCACGGGTCGTCGCGGATACGCCACTGTGCTCACCACCCATCACACCGGCAATGGCCAGGGCGCGTGAGTGATCAGCGATCACCAGGGTATCGCTGCGCAGGGTGACTTCCTGACCATCGAGCAAGACCAGCTTTTCGCCTTCCTCGGCCATACGCACACGAATCCCACCGTTGATTTCGGCAAGGTCGAAGGCGTGCAGCGGCTGACCCAGCTCCAGCATCACGTAGTTGGTGATGTCGACGGCAGCATCGATGCTGCGTACATCGGCCCGACGCAGGCGCTCGACCATCCACAGGGGGGTCGGCTTGGACAGGTCGACATTGCGGATCACACGCCCCAAGTAGCGCGGGCACGCGCTTGGCGCCAGCACTTCGATCGAGCGCACTTCATCGTGCACCGCAGGCACAGCAGCAACCACTGGACGGGTGACCGGCGCGTTGTACAACGCGCCCACTTCACGGGCCAGGCCTGCCAGGGACAGGCAGTCGCCACGGTTCGGGGTCAGGTCGACTTCGATGCTGGCGTCTTCCAGGTCCAGGTAGACACGAATGTCCTGGCCTACTGGCGCATCGGTCGGCAGCTCCATCAAGCCATCATTGCCTTCGCCAACCTGCAACTCCGCCTGGGAGCACAGCATGCCGTTGGACTCGACACCACGCAGCTTGGCTTTCTTGATCTTGAAATCACCGGGCAGTTCGGCACCGATCATCGCGAACGGAATCTTCAGGCCCGGGCGCACATTTGGCGCTCCGCATACGACCTGGAAGGTTTGCGCGCCATTGCTGACCTGGCACACACGCAGCTTGTCGGCGTCCGGGTGCTGCTCGGTGCTCAGCACCTCGCCCACTACCACACCACTGAAAACACCGGCGGCCGGCGTAACGCTATCGACCTCAAGACCGGCCATCGACAGACGAGCAACCAGCTCATCGCGATTTACCTGCGGGCTTACCCAGCCACGCAGCCATTGTTCACTGAATTTCATCCTGCTCTCCTAAAGGTTCGTTACGACTAGCGAAATTGCGCGAGAAACCGCAAGTCGTTGTCGAAGAACAGGCGCAAGTCGTTCACGCCGTAACGCAGCATGGCCAGACGCTCGACGCCCATACCGAAGGCAAAGCCCGAGAATTCTTCCGGGTCGATCCCGGACATGCGCAGCACGTTGGGGTGAACCATGCCGCAGCCCATGACTTCCAGCCAGCCGGTCTGCTTGCAGACGCGGCAGCCTTTACCGCTGCACATCACGCACTCCATGTCGACTTCAGCGGAAGGCTCGGTGAACGGGAAGTACGACGGGCGGAAACGTACCGCCAGCTCTTTTTCGAAGAACACCCGTAGGAATTCTTCGATGGTGCCTTTGAGGTCGGCGAAATTGATATCGCGATCAACCAGCAGGCCTTCGACCTGGTGGAACATCGGCGAGTGGGTGATATCGGAGTCGCTACGGTACACACGGCCTGGGCAGACGATGCGGATCGGCGGCTGCTGCGATTCCATGGTGCGGACCTGTACCGGCGAGGTATGGGTGCGCAACAACATGTTCGCATTGAAATAGAAGGTGTCGTGCATCGACCGGGCCGGGTGATGGCCTGGGATGTTGAGCGCCTCGAAGTTGTGATAGTCGTCTTCGACCTCAGGGCCTTCGGCAATGCCGTAGCCGATGTGGGTAAAAAACTGCTCGATACGTTCCAGAGTCCGGGTAACCGGATGCAGACCGCCAGAGGTCTGGCCGCGGCCAGGCAGGGTCACGTCAATGGACTCGGCGGCGAGCTTGGCCGCAAGATCGGCCTCCTCGAACAACGCCTTGCGCGCATTGAGAACCTCTGTGACACGCTCCTTGGCAACGTTGATCAGCGCGCCGACTTGCGGGCGCTCTTCTGCCGGCAGATTGCCCAGGGTCTTCATCACCTGAGTCAATTCACCCTTTTTGCCAAGGTAGTGAACCCGGATTTGCTCCAGGGCATTGATATCTTCAGCGCTTTGCACAGCTTCAAGAGCTTGAGCAACCAGCGCGTCCAGGTTTTCCATGTACAGACTCCAGATACAAAATAGGGGAAGAGCTTGAAGGCTCTTCCCCTATTTATGACGTTTACCACCTTGGACTACGGAGTAGCCCAGGGTGACTGTCGGGGGTACTTAAGCCAAGGTGGCTTTAGCTTTCTCGACAATCGCAGCAAACACCGCTTTTTCGTTCACGGCCAGTTCAGCCAGAACCTTACGGTCGATTTCGATGGACGCTTTTTTCAGGCCAGCGATGAAACGGCTGTAGGACAGACCGTTAACACGAGCACCAGCGTTGATACGAGCGATCCACAGAGCGCGGAACTGACGTTTTTTCTGACGACGGTCACGGTAGGCGTATTGGCCTGCCTTGATTACCGCTTGCTTGGCAACACGGAATACGCGTGAACGCGCGCCGTAGTAGCCTTTAGCGAGTTTCAGAATTTTTTTGTGACGCTTACGGGCAATGACGCCACGCTTTACACGAGCCATGAGTTACTTCCTCTATTCTTGATCCAAAATTAACGAAGGCGCAGCATGCGCTCGACTTTTGCCACGTCAGACGGATGCAGCAAGCTGCTACCGCGCAGTTGACGCTTACGCTTGGTCGACATTTTGGTCAGGATGTGGCTCTTGAAAGCGTGCTTGTGCTTGATACCGTTAGCAGTTTTCAGAAACCGCTTAGCAGCACCACTTTTAGTCTTCATCTTTGGCATGTTCGGATACTCCGCATTCAGTTGATAAACATAATCAGAAGGCCTGCCGTGCCCTATTGATTACTTCTTCTTTTTCGGGGCGATGACCATGATCAGCTGGCGTCCTTCCATCTTAGGATGCTGTTCGACGGAACCGTACTCCAGCAGGTCAGCTTCAACCCGCTTGAGGAGTTCCATACCCAGCTCCTGGTGGGCCATCTCACGGCCGCGGAATCGCAAGGATACCTTGGCCCTGTCCCCATCACTCAGGAAACGTACCAGGTTGCGCAGTTTTACCTGGTAATCCCCTTCCTCCGTCCCTGGACGAAACTTGATTTCTTTAACCTGGATCTGCTTCTGGTTTTTCTTGGCTGCGGCAATCTGCTTCTTCTTTTCGAAGATCGATTTGCCGTAGTCCATCAGCTTGCAGACAGGCGGTACAGCATCGGCGGAAATTTCCACCAAATCGAGCTTGGCTTCTTCAGCCTTAAGAAGCGCGTCTTCAATTGACACAATCCCAAGCTGCTCACCCTCAGCCCCAATTAAACGAACCTCGCGTGCCGAGATATTCTCGTTGATCGGGGCTTTCGGTGCAGCTCGTTTATCTTGTCTCATTTCACGCTTAATAATAATTACTCCGAATCTGGGCGACCACGCCGGGAAACCGCTTGCGCGAGGAACTCAGCGAACTGGGCGACGGGCATCGAGCCCAGGTCAGCACCTTCACGAGTACGCACAGCGACAGTCTGCATCTCGACTTCCCGATCTCCGATAACCAAAAGATAGGGAACCTTGAGCAAAGTATGCTCGCGGATTTTAAAGCCGATCTTTTCATTTCTCAAGTCGGACTTGGCACGAAATCCGCTTTCGTTGAGTGTTTTTTCCACTTCAGCGGCAAAATCGGCCTGTTTATCAGTGATATTCATGATCACTGCCTGAGTCGGAGCCAGCCACGCAGGGAACGCGCCCTCGTAGTGCTCGATCAGGATCCCGACGAACCGCTCGAACGAGCCGAGGATCGCCCGGTGCAGCATAACCGGGTGTTTACGGCTGTTGTCTTCGGAGACGTATTCGGCTCCCAGACGGATCGGCAGGTTAAAATCGAGCTGCAAGGTACCACATTGCCAGACACGGCCAAGGCAATCTTTCAGCGAGAACTCGATCTTAGGCCCGTAGAAGGCGCCTTCGCCCGGCTGCAGATCGTACGCAAGCCCCGCACTGTCTAGCGCTGCGGCCAGTGCAGCTTCGGCGCGATCCCACAATTCGTCGGAGCCAACGCGTTTTTCCGGACGAGTGGACAGCTTCATTTCCACTTCGGTAAAGCCGAAATCGCGATAAACGTCCATGGTCAGCTTGATGAAAGCGGCGGATTCGGCCTGCATCTGCTCTTCGGTGCAGAAGATGTGGGCGTCATCCTGGGTGAAGCCGCGCACGCGCATGATGCCGTGCAGCGCACCCGATGGCTCGTTACGGTGGCAGGCACCGAACTCGGCCAGGCGCATCGGCAACTCGCGGTAACTCTTCAGGCCCTGGTTGAACACCTGTACGTGGCACGGGCAGTTCATCGGCTTGATGGCGTAGTCGCGGTTTTCCGACTGGGTGGTGAACATGTTGTCGGCATAGTTGGCCCAGTGCCCGGATTTCTCCCACAGGCTGCGATCGACGACCTGGGGAGTCTTGATCTCCAGGTAGCCGTTTTCGCGCTGAACCTTGCGCATGTACTGCTCAAGCACTTGGTACAGGGTCCAGCCGTTCGGGTGCCAGAACACCATGCCCGGCGCTTCTTCCTGGAGGTGAAACAGGTTCAGGCGCTTACCGATTTTGCGGTGGTCGCGTTTTTCGGCTTCTTCGATGCGCTGGATGTAGGCGGCCAACTGCTTCTTGTCAGCCCAGGCGGTGCCGTAGATGCGCTGCAATTGCTCGTTCTTCGCGTCACCGCGCCAGTAGGCACCGGACAGCTTGGTCAACTTGAACGACTTGAGGAAGCGCGTGTTCGGCACGTGCGGGCCACGGCACATGTCGACATATTCTTCGTGGTAATACAGGCCCATGGCCTGCTCGTCCGGCATGTCTTCCACCAGACGCAACTTGTAGTCCTCGCCACGGGCGGTGAACACGTCGATCACTTCGGCGCGCGGCGTGACTTTCTTGATGACGTCGTAATCTTTCTCGATCAGTGCATGCATGCGCTGTTCGATGGCCGCCAGGTCGTCCGGAGTGAAAGGACGCTCGTAGGCGATGTCGTAATAGAAGCCTTCGTCGATGACCGGGCCGATCACCATCTTCGCGGTTGGATACAGCTGCTTGACCGCATGGCCAATCAAGTGCGCGCAAGAGTGGCGAATGATCTCCAGCCCCTCTTGATCCTTGGGCGTGATGATTTGCAGGCTGGCATCGGTGGAGATCAGGTCGCTGGCGTCAACCAGCTTGCCGTCGACCTTGCCGGCTACGGTGGCCTTGGCCAGGCCTGCACCGATGGATGCGGCGACCTCGGCTACGGAAACCGAATGATCGAATGAACGTTGACTGCCGTCGGGAAGAGTAATAGTTGGCATGGCGCCTCCTCTCCTAGTGGTGACCCCTACCAAAGGTCACGTGGGTTGGGATGAGCCAGTACAAGATCCAACACCAGGCCGCTCATTGCTGAACGCCTGCCTTACAGCGGCAGGAGCCTTTCGGCCAACCGATAATCGAACCAGAGTGACTGGAGTTAAACAAAAAGGAATCTGGCAAGAAAAAAGCCAGGCTGTGGATGCTAGCACAGATGAACGGTCATGGCGCGCCCCTGCAGCCTGGTAGCGACAAACCCCAGGCTTTTGCAGCCAAAAGTGAACTTGGGCTGTACGACAGGCCTCAAACACACTGAAAATCGCCGTCCGTCCTATCGACTCAAGGAGCATCTCACCATGCGCAGCACCTCGATCTTCGCCCTTGCCGCTTCCCTGGCCCTGTTCTCCATTGGCGCTCAGGCCGCCGCCCCCTCCAACTGGCCCGCTGGTGCCCGCGATAGCTTTGTAAAGGACTGCAGCGACGCCGCCAGCCAGAACGTTGATGCCAAAATCGCCAAAGCCCATTGCGAATGCGGCGCGGACAAAATCAACGCGGAATTGAGCACGGCGGAAATCAAGGAACTGATGACTAACCAGAACGCCAGCGAGGAGCTAAAAAACAAAGCAGTCGCGGCTATTTCGTCCTGCAAGGTCGTGAAGAAAAAGTAAGCGTGGCGAGAAATCAGCCCACCAAAATGACCTGAAAACCCTCTGAAAACTGCTATTTCGCACAATTTACACAGCTTTTACGGCTTTTTTTACTAGCTGATATTTCGTGCTAAAGCCCCGTAAACCGGGGCTTACAGCCAGCCATGGCACTGAAGAAGACGCGATTGATTAGCAAACAGTGCCTTGGGGGGGCTCCCAAGCCGAACATTTCGACTATGATAGCCCAGTGTGCCCAGTTGGCCTGAGCAGCACAGCACTACTGAAAATATATGTTTCTTGGAGATACACCATGTCTAATCGCCAAACCGGCACCGTTAAATGGTTCAACGATGAAAAAGGCTTCGGCTTCATCACTCCTCAAGGTGGCGGTGACGACCTGTTCGTACACTTCAAAGCTATCGAAAGCGACGGTTTCAAAAGCCTGAAAGAAGGCCAAACCGTTTCCTTCGTGGCTGAGAAAGGCCAAAAGGGTATGCAAGCTGCACAGGTTCGCGCAGAGTAATCTCTACGCCAATCAAAAAAACCCCGTCCATGTGACGGGGTTTTTTATGGGTGATGCAAAAGCGTTATTAGCCGCAATTGACGCGGGTGATCACCAGGTTGTCATCGGTATTGAGGTTCAGGCGATCGGAGCGGTATTCGAGGGTGATCATATCGTTGGGCTTGAGAATGCGTGCATTCTGCGCACCCGCACGGGTACGGGCCTGCTCCAGCAATTGCGGCGAAGCTTTCTGGCCGACCGCAAACTCTGCAGCCTTCGATTCGCAGCGTGTATGAACAGGCTCAGCCGCAGCCGTGTCTTTGGCCGGCTCAGAGGTACCCGCAGTGCTGCAGCCCGCCAGGACGGCTGCCGCCAACAAGGTACCGAATGATGCGAGCTTCCAAGGCATGAAGCCTCCTTTGATAAAAAATGGACAGAGATCGTGCGACCGTGATTTGGCCAATTGGTTTCAGAATTGTCACAATTGGCCGTAAGCGAGTCTGCCTGACTCAGCGCCACGGCCTGATGAATCAATCGTCACCAGATATGAACAAGTGTCAGTAGATGTCGATGTAGTCAAAGGGCGGGTTTGGCCAGTTCTGTTTCAGCGCGTTATAAATCTGCGTCACCCACACCTCATCACTGGCCGCCACCCTGCCCACGTAGCCAGACCCTGCCGCCCATGTTTCCAGGCGGAACAACAGCCCGTTGACCTCCATCCCTCCCACCACGCAGGAGGAGATATAGGCAATACCGGCCTTGGTCACACGCAATTGGGTGTGCTGGTCGTCGCTGGCACTGGCAATCATTTGGCGAACGGCTTCCAATGTAAGGCTCTTGGGGTTGGTCAAATCGATGTGCACGTGGCTTGTCCTGACAATTAAACAGGGCACCAGTGTCGCACAGCGCTCACTTCATGCCTAAGTAGCAGTGCCAAACGCGGCGCAAAATGGTTAACTCTGCGCGCCAGTCCAGCCTTTGCGAACCGCGAGAACCCGATGACCATCGTTACCATCAATGCCGATATCAAAGCCAAATGGCCTCAAGGGCAAAGCTCCTACAGCCCAGGCAGCCCGGAAGAATTGGCAATCATCGGCATAGACCTGCTGGTCAAGGAACTGGGCACCCAGGCCGCACAGGCCTTCATCGGCCAGATATTCGAGAAATACCCGGCCGACCATATGGGGGTCGAAGACCCGCTACGCGAATAGCAACCAACCGGCAGGCGCCTTACTCAAGGCGCGCCAGGCGTTCGGTGAGCAGGTCGAAAAAGCCCTGGGCATCACCGTTTTCAACCCAGAACACATTCTTGTCGTGCTTGAGGCCGTCGTACCAGTCGACGATGGTCTGGCCAAACGTCGGGCCTTCGCGGCTATCGATCACCATATTGGCCTGGCGTCCGGTGAACAGTTCGGGCTTGAGTAGGTAGCCGATCACGGTCGCGTCGTGCACCGGGCCGCCCGTCATACCGTAGTGCTCCATATCGCCCTTGACGTATTCATTGAGAATATCGCCTACCACCTTGCTGGCGTTGTTGTTCAGGTCGGCGATCTTCTTCAGGCGCGCCTCGCTGGTCAGTATCTTGTGGGTCACGTCCAGCGGCAGATAGGTCAGTTTGACGCCACTTTTAAGGACAATTTCAGCCGCCAGCGGATCGGCAAACAGATTGAATTCGGCCACAGGGGTAATGTTGCCGCCATTGAAGTGCGCGCCGCCCATGACCACCACTTCCTTGATGCCCTGGGTGATTTCCGGCGCCTGGGTCAGCGCCAGAGCCAGGTTAGTCTGCGGGCCGAGCATGGCGATGGTGATGCTATGGGGCTTGGCGGTGCTCAGGGTGCTGATCAAGTAGTCGACCGCATTGCCGTCGGCCAGGCCTTTTTTCGGCTCGTGCACGGTCACACCAGAAATGCCTTCCTTGCCGTGAATATTCTCGGCATAGATCGGCGTGCGCAGCAGCGGCTGCGGCGCGCCGGCATACACAGGGATCTCCTCGCGCCCTGCCCACTCACGGGCGAGTCGCGCATTGCGCGAGGTCTTGTCCAGGCGCACATTGCCGGCCACCGTGGTCAATGCACGAATGTTCAGCTCCTGTGGCGAGGCCATCGCAAACAGCAATGCCACTACATCGTCGGCGCCCGGATCGGTATCAATGATCAGGTCGATTTTTTCCGCCGCCTGGGCGCTTGCAGCAGTTAGCACGGACAAAAGCAGCACACTCCGAAACAGGTGTCGCAGGGTTGGGATTCTATGTTGCATGACGCACTCCTTGTCATTGTGGGAAATGCTAGAAAGTCACGCCAGACACCAGCGCGATATTACAGTAGGGCTGGCACTCGCCAGTACGCACCACCGCGCGCGCCTTGTGGCTGAGCTGCTTGAACGCCTCATGACTGAGCAGGCGGCGCTCACCCAGGTCGCGCGGGTCCAGCGCGTTGAGATCCGCCAGCGCCGGCGGCTGCTTGTGCAGGATTTCCTCAGCCAACACGTGGCTTTCAACCTGCATCTCCGTGAGCACAATGCGCAGGGTGCTGATGAAATCAGGAATGCCCTGGGTCAGCGCCAGATCGATCAACTCCACCCCCGGCGGCACCGGCAGGCCGGCATCGCCGATCACCAGGATGTCGCCATGGCCGAGGGAGGCAATCAACCGCGACAGGGCAATGTTGAGCAATGGAGTCTTCTTCATGGGCGAACAAAGCCTTGAACATCATGCAATGTGGGAATAGAGGGTTGCGCCCCGGCACGGGTGACCGACAGAGCCGCCGCGACCTGGCCAAAACGTATGGCCTCGGCCTCGCCCTGCCCGTTGGCCAGTGCTGCGGCAAAGCCGCCGACAAAGGTATCGCCCGCCGCCGTGGTATCCACCGCCTGGACCTTGGGCGCCGGCAGATGCTCGAAACCCTGGCCATCGGCGAACAGCGCGCCTTGCGAGCCCAGGGTCACAATCACCTTGCCCGCACCGGCATTTAGCAGATGCGTAGCCGCGACCTTGGCCGCGTCCAGCGAATCCACCGGCACACCGCTCAAGGCCGATGCTTCGCTTTCGTTGGGGATCAGGTAGTCGATCGCCGCGTACCAGTCTGCCGGCAACGGCCCGCTGGCGGGCGCGGGGTTGAAGATCACCGTCTTGCCCAGTGCGCGAGCGCGCTTGAGGGCATACCCCACAGTGTCCATGGGCACTTCGAGCTGGCAGACAATCACCTCGGCCGCCTGCAGCACAGCGTCGAACGCCAGCAGCGACGCGGGTGTCAGTTGGCCGTTGCTGCCAGCCACAATCACGATCGCATTCTGACTGCTGTCATCCACCACAATCAGCGCAACACCGCTGGAGCCCTCTACCTCGTTGACGGCCTGGCAGTCGATCCCCTCCACCAACAACGCGTCACGCAACTGGGCGCCATAGGCATCGCTGCCCACGCAGCCGATCATCGCAACGTCAGCCCCCAGACGCGCCGCAGCGACCGCCTGATTGGCGCCCTTACCGCCCGGCACGGTGGCAAACGACTGGCCGACCAGGGTTTCACCGCCGCGAGGCAGCCGGCTGGCGCGGGTCACCAGGTCCATGTTCAGGCTGCCTACTACCACTACTTTTGCTGGCATACATCAATACTCATCAATTCGTTCAGCGGTTTGAGGCAAACACGCCAGCCAACGGCGCCGTTGACTCACGCAAGACAATGCTCGGCGTGACAATGCGTTGGTCAGCCGGCAATTGCGGTGTCGCAATCCGTCGCAATAACAACTCCGCCGCCATCTCCCCCAATTGCAGGATCGACTGGCCCACGGTGGTCAACGCGGGGTAGACATAGCGGCTCATTTGAATGTCATCAAAACCAATCACCGACAGCTCGGCGGGCACCCGCAGGTTGCGTTCGGCGGCCGCACGCAGCACACCGAAGCCGATCATATCGTTGCCGGCGAATATCGCGCTGGGCGGATTATCCGCCAGCAACTGCACCGCCGCCGCATAGCCACCGGTACTGGTGAAATCACTTTCCAATACGCGGCTGGCAGGAGCCGCCACACCGGCCTCCTGCAACGCCCGCTGGTAGCCGGCCAGTCGCATCTGCGCGACACGCGTGTGCGCCGGTCCGCCGATACAGGCGATATCCCGGTGCCCCAGCTCCAGCAAATGCCGGGTTGCCAGATAAGCGCCCTGCTCATGATCGATGCGCACCAGATCCACATCAACGCCCTCCAGGCCCCGGTCGACAATGACCATGGGCGTGCGCACCGCCTTGAGGCCAGTCGCCAGGCCACTGTCATCGCCACCAACCGAGGTAACGATCAGGCCATCGACGCGCTTCTCCAGCAACACCCGCAAATAGTTGCGCTGTTTATCGGCGTTATCATCGGAATTGCACAGGATCACGCAGTAGCCATTGCGCTCGCAGTAATCCTCGATGCCCCTGGCCAGCTCCGCGAAATACGGGTTCAGGCTGTTGGGCACCAACAGGCCGATGGTCGCGGTGGTCTTGGCCTTCAGCGAACGGGCGACTGCGCTGGGTACATAGTCCAGCTGCTTGATCGCTGCTTCGACCTTGAGCCGCACGGGCTCGCTGACCGGGCGCGTCCTGTTCACCACATGGGAAACCGTGGTGTAGGAAATGCCCGCAAGCGCCGCCACATCCTTGATGGTTGCCATGTCTCAACCCCGCCGGCTTGCGCGTTGGCTGCGGTAGGTGTCCAGCACCACGGCAATCACGATAACGGCGCCGGTAATGATGCGCTTGGTCGGCTCGGTCGCGCCGATCTGCGCCAGGCCGGCTGCCAATACAGAAATGATCAACACCCCAAAGAACGTGCTGATCACCGAACCACGCCCGCCCATCAGGCTGGTGCCACCGATCACCACTGCGGCAATCACCTGCAGCTCCAGGCCGGAGCCGGCATTCGGGTCGGCCGCTTCCAGGCGGGAAATCTGGAACAGTGCCGCCACACCGGCCAACAGCCCCATCAGGCTGAACACCAGGATCTTGTAGGGTTTTGGATTGATCCCCGCCAGACGCACCGCTTCTTCATTGGTGCCGATACCAATCAGGTAGCGACCGAACACAGTGCGCGTCAGGACCGCCTGGGCAACGATAATCACCAGCAAGGCAATGATGAATGATGGCGAGATACCAAATGCCACCGGGTTGGACAGCCAGGCAAAGGAGTCGCCGATATAGGCGGTGCGCGAGCCTGTCATCTGGTAGGCCGCGCCACGGGCCATTTCCAGCACGCCGAGGGACACGATGAACGACGGAATACGCCAGGCCACGGTGATGGAACCGGTGATGGTCCCGGCCAGGGCCGCACAGCCCATGCCGAGCAACGCCGCCGGGACTACGCTCCAGCCCCAGCCGAGGATCGCCACGCTGACCGCAGATGCTGCCAGGGCCAGCACCGAACCCACCGACAGGTCGATGCCGCCGATGATCAGGATGAACGTCATGCCGACCGCCAGCACCATCAGGTCGGGAATCTGGTTGGCGATGGTGCTGAAGGTGTCATAGGACCAAAAGTGGCTGCTCAGGGCCGAGAACAGCGCAATCATCGCCATCAAGGCACCTGCCAGGCCCAGGTAAGTGCCCAGGCCGTAGAAATTGCCGCCGGCTTTTGCGGTTGGAGTTGCTGTTTTCATGGGGTTGTCCTGGGCGCTGCTTCGTTGAGCAACGCATCACGTTTCTGATAGCCGGCAAACGCGGCGGCAAGCAATTCGTCCTGGGTCCAGCTGTCACGCGCGAAGGTTTCGATCAAGCGTCCGGCAGACAGCACGCCGATGCGGTCGCAGATCAGCATCAGCTCGCGCAAGTCGCTGGACACCACCACCAGCGCCTTGCCCTGGCGGGTCAAGTCGCCAAGCAGCGCATAGATATCAAATTTGGCGCCGACGTCGATGCCACGGGTCGGTTCGTCGAACAGCATCACCGCGCAATCGCGCTCAAGCCAGCGGCCGATCACCACCTTTTGCTGATTGCCTCCCGACAGCTCGGACACCAATTGCGCGGGGCTGGAGCTGCGGATGCGCATGGCGTCGATCTGCCGCTTGGCCAGCGCCGCTTCATCACGCCCATTGACCAGGCCGGCGCTGGACACCTTGGCCATATTGCCCAGGGCCGTGTTGGCGCTGATGGACTGGCTGAGCAACAGGCCCTCGCCCTTGCGATCCTCGGTGATCAGCGCGATGCCGTGCCCTACCGCATCCACCGGCGAGCGAATGCTCACCACCCGGGCCGGCGAGCCGAGGGCCACCGTGCCACTGTCGGCCAGGTCGGCACCAAAGATCAGGCGCAGCAACTCCGTACGACCGGCACCGATCAGTCCGGAGATGCCGTAGATCTCACCGGCGCGCACCTCAAAGGACACATCCCGGACCTTGTCCGAACGGGTCAGGCCCGTGACCGTCAAGGCAGGCGCGCCAATGGTGCGCGGGCCGAGGTCGATGTGCTCGCCCAACTCGCGACCGACCATCAGCGTGACCAGTTGCTCGCTGTTGTAGTTGGCCATTGGCTCGACACACACCAGTTGGCCGTCACGCAGCACCGCAATGCGCTGGGCCACGCGGGCCAGCTCTTCCAGGCGATGGGAAATGTAGATAATTGCCACGCCCCGAGCCTGCAGGCGGCTGATTTGCTCAAACAGCATCTCGACTTCACGGGCGGTAAGCATTGCCGTCGGTTCGTCGAGGATCAGCACATGGCAGTCGCCGATCAGGTTGCGGGCGATCTCGACCATCTGCTGATGACCGATGCCCAGGCTGCCAACCAGGGTGTCCGGGTCGATGGCATCCAGCCCCACGTGTGCCATGGCCTCGATCGCGGCCTTGCGCAGTTGCTTGCGGCTGATCCAGCCACCACGACTGGGCAGGTTATCGAGGAACAGGTTTTCGGCTACGGTCAGGGTCGGCAGCAGGTTGAGCTCCTGCATCACCATGCGGATCCCCTGCTTTTCCGCCTGGGTGCGGCTGGCCGGGGCATAGTCCTGGCCGTTGAACTGCATCTGCCCGGTGGTGGGTGTAACCAGGCCACCGATGATCTTCGACAGGGTGCTTTTGCCCGCGCCATTCTCACCGGTCAGTGCCAACACCTCGCCGCGATTGAGCGTCAGGGTAATGTCAGACAAGACAGGCTGGGCATAGGTCTTACCGATACCGCTGACCGAGAGGACAGTGGTCGGTGCGGAAGATGACATAGGAAAATCTCCAGGCGCCCGCTCGACGTGAACGGGCGCTGTAGTGCGCAGCCAGGGATTATTGCTTGAGGACGAGTTCTACCGGCGTTTCGATCACGCCATCCACGGACTCGACCTTTTCACCCTTGACCAGCTTCAGCGCGTTCTGGATACCAAACACTGCTTGCTGCGCAGCCGCCTGGTCGGCGGTGGCCAGGATGCGGCCGTCCTTGAGCATCGGTTTGATCGCGGCGATATTGTCGTAGCCAACCACCTGGACCTTGCCGGCCTTGCCTGCCGCACGTACCGCAGAAACGGCACCCAAGGCCATATTGTCATTACCGGCCAGCAGCGCCTTGAGGTCTGGGTATTCGCTCAACATGGCAGCCGCGACCTTGTTGCCCTGGTCGATCTCCCAGTTACCGGACTGCACGGAGACAATCTTCATACCCGCCCCATCCATCGCATCCTTGAAGCCGGCGGTGCGTTGCTGGGCGTTGGTGGTGGTCGGCACACCTTCGATAATCCCGACCTTGTCGCCGCTCGCCAACTGCTTGGCCAGGTACTCGCCGACCAGGCGCGAACCCTTGCGGTTATCCGGGCCTACGAAGGGAACCTCGAGGTTTTTGCTTTTCAGCACTTCTGGGTCGAGGCGGTTATCGATGTTGACCACCTTGATCCCGGCATCGGAGGCTTTCTTCAGTACGTTGACCAGGGCCTTGGAGTCGGCGGGCGCGATGACGATTGCGTTGACTTTCGCGAGGATCATCTGGTTGACGATATCAATCTGGGCCGAGGTGTCGGTTTCGTTCTTGATCCCGTTGGTGATCATGTCGAAATCGGCGGCATGGGCTTTCTGATAGTCCTTGGCACCGTCTTGCATGGTGACGAAAAACTCATTGGCCAGGGACTTCATCACCAGGCCGACCTTGGGTTTGGCGGCGCTGTCATCAGCGAATGCAGAGGAAAGAGGCAGGGCAGCGGATGCGGCAGCCAGGACAGCGGCAGCAAGCAAACGTCCAGCGAATGGCAGCTTCATGGGTTCACTCCGATCTTATGATTATTTTGAGCAACGCCTGCAGCTTCACCTCACTCACGGAGTGCTCGTGAAACATCTCGCAAACGTTTGCGCTAAACAAACTATGCGAATAAGGCTGAATTTTGTCAACGAAAGAAACGGGCTTTTTCCGTGCACGCTCTACTTCCTGCCCTACAGCCCACCCCCCTCGTGCCTAAACATCCGGGCTAGGCGATCGTTCTCTAAAACGACAGACCTGCGGCCGCATTTCAGAAGCGTCTTGTTGATTTTTCCGGAATGAATTTCGGACAACCGAACGCCGAAGCCGCCAGCGTTCGGAAATTCGGACACGAGCTAAAGCCAAAAACTCACACACCGTTAAAAATTTGTTTTAAATCAGCAGGTTAAAAACAATCCTCAAACAAAATCTCGCTGGTACAAATCCTGCTCTTAATCAGCACCTTGTGGTGCTCAGCGCAGCCCGGGGTGTTCTGGATGAACCTGCACATGCACTCATCAAAACTAGAGAGAAAAATAATGAAATCTGCACTCAAGAACTTTGTTCCGGGCGCCTTAGCCCTGCTGCTGCTCTTCCCGGTTGCCGCCCAGGCCAAGGAAGTTGAATCCAAGACCAAGCTGTCCAACGTGGTGGTACTGGCCACTGGCGGCACCATCGCCGGCGCTGGCGCCAGCGCGGCCAACAGCGCCACCTACCAGGCGGCCAAGGTCGGTATCGAACAATTGATCGCCGGCATTCCCGAGCTCAGCCAGATCGCCAACGTGCGTGGCGAGCAAGTGATGCAGATTGCTTCCGAGAGCATCACCAACGAAAACCTGCTGCAACTGGGTCGTCGTGTCGCCGAACTTGCCGACAGCAAGGACGTGGACGGCATCGTGATCACCCACGGCACCGACACCCTCGAAGAAACCGCCTACTTCCTCAACCTGGTGGAAAAGACCGACAAGCCAATCGTCGTCGTGGGCTCCATGCGCCCGGGCACTGCCATGTCCGCCGACGGCATGCTGAACCTGTACAACGCCGTGGCCGTAGCCGGCAGCAAGGACGCACGCGGCAAAGGCGTACTGGTGACCATGAACGACGAGATCCAGTCGGGTCGCGACGTGAGCAAGATGATCAACATCAAGACTGAGGCCTTCAAAAGCGCCTGGGGCCCACTGGGCATGGTTGTAGAGGGCAAGTCCTACTGGTTCCGCCAGCCAGCCAAGCGTCACACCATGGGCTCGGAGTTCGATATCAAGAACATCAAGAGCCTGCCGGATGTTGAAATTGCCTACGGCTATGGCAACGTCAGCGACACCGCCTACAAAGCCCTGGCCCAGGCTGGCGCCAAAGCCATCATCCATGCCGGCACCGGCAATGGCTCGGTACCGGCCAAGGTAGTGCCTGCCCTGCAGGAACTGCGTAAGGAAGGCGTACAGATCATTCGCTCTTCCCACGTCAATGCCGGCGGTTTCGTTCTGCGCAACGCCGAACAGCCTGACGACAAGTACGACTGGGTCGTGGCCCATGACCTGAACCCGCAGAAAGCCCGCATCCTGGCCATGGTCGCCTTGACCAAGACCCAGGACAGCAAGGAACTGCAGCGCATCTTCTGGGAATACTGAGTTCACTCGGTAACCGATACGCCGCTATCGCTGTAGGCGCAGGCTTACCAGCGATAGCGGTCTACCTGATGTTGCATCATTGACTGACATCCCCCTATCGCCGGTAAGCCGGCCCCTATAAAAAACATTCCTGCCTTTCATAAATTTGCCGCCACACAGACTTCTTGGATTTTAAGCAGTTGCGAATTTTCTCACAGTTAAATACTGTATGTTCGTACAGCTAACTAAGGACTCCTCCGTGGCCAAGCCCTCCGCTGCAACACCAACACCTCCCGACGCCTACCAACGCCTGGCGATCCGCGTGCAAAAAATCATCAATTCCACCAACGCCCAAAAAAACAAAGCCGCGTTGATTTTTCGCCTGCCCGAGGAACCAGAGGACGAATGGGCACGACTACTGGAGGAAATCGCAGAAAACGACAACGTCACCCTCGCCTATCGCGATGATGGTGGGGTGCAGATTTTCTGGGTCGTGCCGAAGGAAGATTGAGTCAATGAGTGTCCGTTTTATCGCCCTGTTCTGTGTTTTTTTTGCCACCGCCGCCCACGCCCAAGCCCCACGCACCTTCAGTGAAGCCAAGAAAATCGCCTGGAAACTCTACGCTCCGCAATCCACGGAGTTTTATTGCGGCTGCAAATACACGGGTAACCGGGTAGACCTGAAAGCCTGCGGCTACATCCCACGTAAAAACGCGAACCGGGCCGCGCGCATCGAGTGGGAGCATATTGTCCCGGCTTGGCAGATCGGGCATCAACGCCAGTGCTGGCAAGACGGCGGACGCAAAAACTGCACGCGTACCGATACTGTCTTCAAGCGCGCGGAAGCCGACCTGCACAACCTGGTACCGAGCATCGGCGAGGTCAATGGCGATCGCAACAACTTCAGCTTTGGCTGGTTGCCAGTGCAGAGCGGGCAATACGGTTCATGCCTGACTCAAGTGGACTTCAAGGCCAAGAAGGTCATGCCCAGGCCATCTATCCGCGGCATGATTGCCCGGACTTACTTTTACATGAGTAAACAATACGGTCTGCGCCTGTCGAAACAGGACCGCCAGTTGTATGAAGCCTGGAACCGGACCTATCCCGTGCAGCCTTGGGAGCGCCAGCGCAATCAAACCGTGGCATGCGTGATGGGGCGCGGCAACGAGTTCGTCGGCCCGGTGAACCTCAAGGCCTGCGGATAAACGCGAGCGGGATCCGCGGATCCCGCCAACCCCCTTGTTACTGGCGGACCTTGTGCTCGATCACCAGCGACTCGGCGTCGGTCTTCTTCTTTTTCACCAGCCTTTCCTGCAACTGGACCTGGCGAGCCTCGGCCTCGGCCTTGCTGGCGAATGGTCCCAACAGCACCAGGTCCTTGCCGTCTTCCTTGGCCAGATAGAAAGTAAAGCCGTTTTCCAGCAACCAGGCGGTCAGGTCGGTCAGCGCCTGCAGTTTGTTGTCGGGCGAGCGCACCAGGATATCCCACTGCACAGCGGCAACCGCAGGCGCCTGGGCCTTGGCGGCTTCAGCTTTGTCTCGGGGGGTGTCGAGATTGGGCCCTTCACCGCATCCGGCCAACGCCAATACCACAATTGCCATCGCTACTTTACGCACTGCCCTGCCCCTTTAATGATCAAAGAGGCAACTTTATCATTCGCTGCCTATTCTGGCCGTCATAAACGTTGGCTTAAACATTGCGAAGGATGTTTCCCAGACCTGTATGATGGCGCCATGGGAATTAATGCCGCCTCCATGCGTCCTAAAAGAGGCAGCCACAGGGAAGCGCTTCACAGTAAGCTACACGCAACCGACATCCGCCCTGTTAGAACATGCGTCCTTCAAAGCAATCAAGGAGAAGTCCATGCTGATACTCACCCGCAAAGTCGGTGAAAGCATAAATATCGGTGATGACATTACGATCACCATTCTGGGCGTTAGCGGCCAGCAAGTAAGAATCGGCATCAATGCTCCCAAAGATGTTGCCGTGCATCGCGAAGAGATTTACCAGCGCATCCAGGCAGGCCTGACTGCACCGGACAAACGCGAAACACCTTGAAGCCCTCCCAGTAGCCAGCCCGCTCGTCCCCTGTAACGGCTGGCGAAAGCCTCTTGGCCTGTCTACGGTATTCCGTGATCAGCGCAGCATTCGCGCCAGGCCCAGCCACTTGCCATCCCCTCCCCCGGCTCACCCGCGGAACTTGCGGGCCGTTTAACAGACAAACCCCTCCAGGAACGCTACAAAACCTTACAGTGCCCTCGGAGCGCGTTAATGAGGCGATCCCGCAAAGAGCCCTATACCCGTAAATCCTGGATAATCGCCCTGGTGATTGCCCTGGCTTTCGTAGCGATCGGGTATGGCCTCAGGTTTTATATGGAAGGCACTACCACCGTCCAGGATGCCAATTCATGGCCAGACCTGGCGTTGTTTCTCGGT
The DNA here is from genome assembly GCF_007858275.1 of Pseudomonas proteolytica. Classification (GTDB taxonomy): domain Bacteria; phylum Pseudomonadota; class Gammaproteobacteria; order Pseudomonadales; family Pseudomonadaceae; genus Aquipseudomonas; species Aquipseudomonas proteolytica. Next base: position 191,745 of record NZ_VFEV01000002.1, on the reverse strand, counting down.
GGCTATCTGTTCTGCTTCTGCCTCAAGCCCATCCAGGCTGCGATCCAGCGAAAACTCAGTCGTCGAGCGTTTCGCCAGGCCCGCCAGAAAACCCCCTCTTGAAACAGCGATTGGATCCCATGCTTAAATCAGGAGGAACTATCCACTTCGGTAGCACCCATACCCATACATCCCATAAAAAACGTTATCGATATGGACATAGAACATAACGCCAAGAACCTATTGTTCTTGATCGCACAACTCTCGGCAGATCACCCAAAGTCTTCCGCGCAATTGCACGGCAAGCCCGATGACGTCCTCGCGGGCCTGCGTCAACTTCATCTGCTGCACCTGATCACGGGCACCATTACCCACGGGAGCATCAAAGATCCATTGGGCTACCAGTGGGCTAGCGCTGAAAACATCCTGCTGACCAAGCGTGGCGAGGCATTCAAGCCGGTGTAGAAGGCCGCAAGCGCAGTGAACCGGCGGCGTCGCACTGGACATGTACGCGGTCATAACTCGCAATCGTCGGATGATCCGTCACCATTGGCTCCCCATGCGCCGAGGTCACCACTAGGACGTCCGCACCCGCCGCCTCACCGGCGCGGATCCCCACCGGGGCATCCTCGAACACCAGGCATTCACCTATCGGCACCCCCAGACGCTGGGCGCCCAGCAGGTAACAGGCCGGATCCGGCTTGCCGCTGGCCACATCCTCAGCCGTGATCATGACAGCCGGCGGCACCAGGCCTGCCGCGTGCATACGGCGCAGGGCAAGGGCCTTGGGCGCAGACGTGACCACGGCCCAGCGGTGGGCAGGCAAACTCTGCAAAAATGCCACAGCGCCTGGGATTGCCAGTACGCCCTCCACATCCTCGATCTCTGCCTCGGTAATCCCTCGCGCCTCAGCCTGCGCGTCCACCCCCGGCAACGCCTGGCGGTTGATCGTATCGATGGCCCGAACACCGTGGATGGTCCCCAGAAACGCCTCGACATCCAGCCCGTGGCGCCGCGCCCAGGCAGCCCAGACCCGCTCTGCGGCAGCAATAGAGTTGAGTAGGGTACCGTCCATATCAAACAGAAATGCACGGTACGGACGATCAAATACAGCCGATTCTTTGACGGACACTGCTGGGCTCCCTCTTATGCTCGCTGCCCATTATCGGGCCCTGATGCAATCTACGGATCGGCCCAGGCCTTGTAAACGAAGGATGACGCCAGGCCGTCAGCAAACCTGACCGCCGCTCTCCGGGATATCTTGCGGCGTATTCCACGCGGCCAGTACCGCGACCCTAAGCCCTTCGACTGTAGCCCCCAGTGCCATTGAGGGCTGAGGCCCGGCCCCCTGCCCTGGCAGAAAAGGAACATGGATAAACCCACTGCGCACGCCAGACCCCGCCAAGGCATGCTGCAAGCTGTAGAACACTTGGTTACACACAAAGGTGCCCGCCGTGTGCGAGACCGAAGCGGCGATGCCAGCGTCGCGCACCGCCTTGACCATGGCCTTGACCGGCAAGGTACTGAAATAGGCCGCTGGCCCTTCAGGGATCACCGCCGTATCGACAGGCTGAGCCCCCAGGTTGTCCGGGATCCGCGCATCGTTGAGGTTGATCGCCACTCGCTCGATAGAAATATCACTGCGCCCTGGCCCCAGGCCGGTGGCAATTACCAGTTGCGGTTGATGCTCGGCCAGCAACTGGTTCAAACAGATAACCGCAGTGGCAAAGGCACAGGGCAATTGGCGGGCGATGATGGTGACGCCTTCTTGCAATTGCACCCCGTCCAGTTGACGCACAGCTTCCCAGGACGGGTTGATCAGGTCTTGATCGAACGGCTCAAACCCCGTCAGTAGCACAGTCCCCATCACCACCTCACATCAACACATAAAGAAGGACGATGTTGACCAGCAACATCATCAACGCCGTGGGCATCTGCGCCTTGATCACCGCGTTTTTGTCAGGCAATTCCAGTAGCGCCGCGGGCACAATATTGAAGTTCGCCGCCATCGGCGTCATCAACGTACCGCAGTACCCGGAAAACATGCCAATGGCCGCCATTACCGCCGGGTTGCCACCATAAATCCCCACCAGTACCGGCACACCAACACCGCCGGTCATCACCGGGAAGGCGGCAAAACCGTTGCCCATGATCACCGTGAACAGCGCCATGCCCAACACATAGACCATCACCGCCACCAGCTTGTAATCCAGGTTGATATAGGTGGTGGTGACGTGAGCCACGGCCGTCCCTACGCCAGCCTCGTTAAACAGCAAGCCGAGCATCGCCAGCATCTGCGGCAAGACCATGGCCCAGCCCAGGGCTTCGGTCAGGCGTCGCGACTCCCGCAAGGCCTGCACCGGCGTGTCGCGGGTCAGCCAGCAGGCCAGGCCCAGGGCGATCAGGCAGCCGAGGCCGAGGGATACGAACGTGGTGTTTTTCGGGTCCAGCAGTGGCACGCCGCCAATCTCGACGTTCTTGAGCAGCACAGAGCCGATTACGGTGGTCAACGGAATGGCCAGGGCCGGAATAAACAGTTTATGACCCAGCCGGCCGGCGCTGGCACGGGAGGCTTTGTCATGCAGCTCGACATGGGCACCACGCCCCACCCCGCCGAGCCCGGCGATCAACGCCATCAGCACCACGCCGACGCCCACGACCACCGACGGCAAGTGCTCGCCCACCAGGAACGGGATGGCGAACAGTAGCCAGAACAACGCACTTGACCAGCGTTTGGGGTGGGTGCGGTCAGCCAGGATCATGCCCGCGGTAATCAGCAACAAAACCCCGGCGAGCCAATACAGATATTGGATAGAAATGATCATTGCGCGGCCTCCGGCTGAACGCTGGCGGGCGCGGTGGCTGTCAGTTCGCGGGTCAATCTTCGGTCAAAGCGGTGCAAACGTATCGCGTGCACAATGAACGCACAAATCGCCGTGGGGATGCCCCAGACCGCAATATGCAGCGGTTCGACATCAATGCCAGAGCCCAGCAGGAAGGTGTGCATCAAGGCAATCGCACCAAAGGCCACGAAGATGTCTTCACCAAAAAACAGCCCCACGTTGTCCGTGGCGGCGCACATCGCCAGGACCTTGTGGCGCACCTTGTCCGGCAGTTTGCCAAAGCGTTTCTCGGCCGCGCCTTCCGCCATGGGCGCCAGCAATGGGCGCACCATTTGCGGATGCCCGCCAAGACTGGTCAGGCCCATGGCCGCTGTGGATTCGCGAACAAACAGATAAATGATCAACAGACGCCCGACGGTGGCGCGCTCGAAGCGCGCAATCCAGTTCTGCGCGTGCAGGCGCAGGCCATGGCGCTCCAGCAGGCCGATAACGGCCAGGGGCAGCAACAGGATCAGTTGCAAGGCGCGGGTCTGCAGGAAGCCATCGCCCATGGTGGCGAGGATTTTTTCCAAGGGGAAGTGCGCGGCAAATCCGGTGGCAATCGCTGCCGCCGTCACCACCAGCAACGGATTGAAGCGCAACACGAAGCCGACCACGATGACGAGCACGCCAATCAGCGGCCAAAGGTTCACAACAGTTTGCATGGCGTTGAGTCCTTGATTGCGTGCTGCGACGCCTGCCTCGCTGATAAGCAATGGCGGGGAGCCCGACGCGGATTTTTATTATTGACCGGGTAGGTCGAGGGTCATTGGCGGGCATCTTTGCTGCTTGGAGCGGAGGGTGTCCAACAAGAAAAATTGTTGCTGCAAACCAATAAAGTTTGTGAGGGGATGGCAGGCAATTACAGGCATGCCACGATTTGCGTGGTTCAAATCGTGGCATGCCCTGCCGGGTGAACCTGCTTGATCAGGGCTGCCAAGCTCTGGACGCAGCTGCGGCCTTGAATTTGGCGCTGTTTTGCGGTGTGGCTGGTGGCTCGGAATCACCAAAAATAGCTTTAAGCCAGTGCCCATCGGTAGGGTTGGGGAAGAGAACAAACTTGCGACCGAACTGTTGCTTGTCTTCGGTCATCAGCGCCATGCGCTGCTGCACATCGGACACGTAGTACTTGCGCTTGAAGTCATTGAGGTTGTCGCCCAACATCACGACCACTTCATAATCCTTGGCAATTTCCAGTTGCCTGGGCTCTTTATTGGATGTGTCGCGGTAAACCGTCAGGTGCTTTTCATCCGCAAAGGGAAGCTTGCTATTGCGCAGGTTTGCCAAGGCGTATTCATAGGTTTTGTCGCCCTGGTCACGGCTCGTGACGTAGAAAACCTCTACCCCTTTTGATTGCGCATAATTCAAAAACTCCACTGCGCCGGGCGTGGCCACCGGGCCGTTTTCAGCCACCCATTTATCCCAGGCGGCATCATCGAAGAACTCCTTGCCCGAATTGATCATGTAGCCCCAGTAGCTGTTGCTGCTCAAGACGGTGTCGTCGATGTCGCTGATAATCGCCAACGGCCGATCGCCGGCTTTGTGCGCTTGCAGGGCACTGTCCAGGCGCATCTTGGCAATATTGAAACCTTGATAGTAAAGCGCCTCGAACTCGGCAGCCGTCTGCCTCCAGGCGACGGCTGAAGTCAGATCATTGGAAACAACACTTGTGACTTGCCCTGACCATACCGGCGCACACTGAAGCATCAATAACGAGAAGAGAATGGGAGCGGCGAAGATCTTGTTGTTTTTCTCTACTTTCATTTTCAAACCCATAATTAAGGTCCAGACAGCCTCAGAAGGCACTGCAAGGGTGTTGTTCTATAACACCCTGCAGGTCGGCTCAATATGAGTGTCGCGATCGTGGATCAATCAGGCGCAACTCCCGCATTTACCAGCGGTGTGTAACTTGCGGTCAACACCGTGCCTGGCGCCGGCAGGTGGATGGTATTGTTGACTGTAGAGCAGGTAGTACTGCGATTGAACAGGTTCTGAATGCCCGTGCTGACCTGATCATTTTCACTGAGTTGGTATTGGCTGATCATATCGACGGTGGTGTAGCGGTCGACCTTGCGTCGTCCAAAGCTGGCAACGCCATCCAGGCGATAATCAGCGCGTCGAAATAAGTGGCCTGCACGCGGTTGCTCCAGGCTTCACTCGACTTGAACTCAAGGTAAGCGGTCAGTTTGAGCGGTGGGATGCGGTAGCCAGTCACGACCTTCAGGCTGCTCCCGGACCTTCATCCAGGTAAAGCTACCGCCGGCGCAGGAGCGCTCATTGAGCTTATGTTGCAGTTGCGCAAAGCCACCGAGGCTGCGCGCTGTCAGGTCGGGGTTGAAGTAGCGCCCCACAACAGTCCTGTATTGCCTTGATTCCCCAGCGGCGTGCGAAGCGTGACCCCGCTGCCGAACACTTCACTGTTGCTTATCGTGAGCTTGGGGATTCCATGTACTGCCGAGAAGTATGGCGCCGGGACCAATCAAGCAACCCCAATAACCATTTAGGCCTGGATAGAAAAGCGGCCCGAATGCCGCAGTGGCAAGAAAAGTGACCCCAGCCCATAACCGCTTACGCGGGGTGAACCACTCGCGGAACGCTTCAAGCTTTTTACCGGCCATTACCACCTCCTTGTTTGATAAGCAGCAAAGCATATCACCCACTTTAACGAATCACGCCAGCCGGCGAGGCAGGCGCACGCAGGGAGGTAAGCCATGAGCGCTTTCGCAGTGTTTGGTATGAACTTCGCGGTCGCCAAGGCAGAGGCCGGCAAGAAAGCAACAAAAAAGGGCCCACCTGAGGAGAAAATCGTTCTCATCTCAATATGCTTACGTCACTCAGTAAGCAATCTGCTCTTAAACCTCTGTAGTGGTCTACTAATCCCGGACACTCCTTGGTATCTGATGCGGCTATTGAATCATGGCACAATACTATCGACGGCAGCTTGGAGTCGCCTGACACCCGATAGAGCCCTAACCGATAAAGGACTTACGATGCACACTCGCATTAAGATGCTTGGAGCCGCTATTGGCTTCGCTTTCCTCACCGGCTGCGCATCAGTGCCAATGGGTGCCCCTGATGCAGATGCCAAGCTAAAGACCTTCTCAGCGCCCCCACAGGACCAAGCAGGACTTTACATTTACCGGGATAGCTTCGCGGGTCAGGGCTTAAAAAAGACCGTGACAGTGGATGGCAAGACGATTGGTGAGACAGCTAATCGCGTCTACTTCTACCGACTGGTAAACGCGGGTAGCCACACGATTGGTACAGAGTCGGAATTCAGCGACAACGTGATTAACTTGGTTGCGGTGGGTGGCAAGAATTACTACATCCGACAGTCAATAAGGATGGGGGTGTTTGTTGGTGGTGCCAGTCTCACTGTGGTGCCTGAGGCAGTAGGTCAAGCACACCTGCAAAAATGCGAGCTAGCAGCTTCACGGTGACGTCACCAAATAATCCCGTGGACACATTGACTGAGTCCACGGGATGCCTCCATCTCTGACTCACAGCCTGTATAGCTGGCGTGAGTCTCTAACGCTCAAAATCAACCTTTTCTTCAAGTATGCGAACAGCCCGGTTTCGAGTGTCCACACCCCAGTAAACGCCCTGAAGTACGCACGCGCCATGGTTGGTCACTTACTATCTGCCACGTCGGTAGAGGAATTTTTAAAAACCGGCCACTCCACACCCTACTTAGATCCACTGAAGGAGTTTGTGCTGGGTGATGATCACGCCATGAGCGATACACACGACATCTTCTACTGGTTCTTTCCGCACAAGCATCATCAAAGCATCAAGCTCTTCATGTGAGATTGGGGAGTTGCAGCCGCATCGGTAGCAATCGGCTTAGCTGCGCAAGAGGGGATGCTCGGAGCTTAACTTTCTACACTATAAGCGTGAGGTTAACCTGAGTGTTTCCTCATAAAATTGATGCGTCTATATTCCACCAGATTACCTGAGCCTCAAGGGGAATGAATGCCGAGTACGAATGATGTCTTTCAGAAAAACATTGATGATATTGCATTAATACTGATTCGAAAATTTGGTCTCAGGTTTAAGCAAGAAGACGAGAAATTGAACTGCCCGCTAGATAGATGGCTGGACTTCAGATGTCGTTACATTGCTCCTTTACCGCGCAAGGTTGCATTGTCTAATGCATTCCCAAAGGCCAATCTTCCGCTGAGCGCGCAACGCGGGTTGTCAAGCTTGCTAAGGAAATTCACTGCTGGAGAGAATGTCAATCCCTATCAAGGTCGAGGGCTGATTATCCGCAACGACACCAGCGGGTCAAAAAAACACACTCGAACTGACTTGCTGTATGCAGACTGGAACATGTTGCACTTCCACCTAAGCGACGAAATCATCCCGTCAGGACAATTCTTCTCCAAACCAGCAGACTACCTTGCTTTTTGTATGATAGGGGGAGATGTAGTGGCCGTGGTAGACGTGCTCCCTCACCCAAATCGAGCGGGATTCGCTAATACCGACCTCTTTGCAACGCTGGCTAACTCATGGCCTCAATACATCGCGCAATATGAACTTAATGGAGTACTTGCGGGAAATACCTTTTCTTCCTCAGATATCAGTCAATTGCGCGAGGCAGGAATCACTACATTTGTTGAACATGACGGCAAGGTGTATATGGGCCCGGGCGGTGGGATAACTTCAGCTGGAACCTCTCTGCGGGTTGGGCGCAGTTCTGATTACCTCAGGGATACCGCAAATATGCTCGCTAATATAGTGGATGATCCTCATGGTCAGTTTCAGGTGCATCCAGTAATCAAGGAAATTTCGGAGCCTGATTTCATGCTTGCCTTGGACTGTCGCGGGCTTTGTGTAAGAGAAAACACGAGTCAAACCCACTTCCTAATTAAACGGCCCGTGGCTAATCAAAAGCCTACCCGCTTTGAGGCAATGAGCGATATGTTAGTCCCCGATTGGGCCATTAGTTAATTTTTAATCTTGCTCAGTCCTTACGCAAGTCCCCTCACTGAGAGGCGACCACACGCTTCCCAATAGGTGCCCCATGCAAAAGCAATCCGACGACTACACCAAGATCAGTGCCGAGAGCGGGCCTTTTAACGCCTTGATTCGATTACCGAAGCCTTGTATTCCAGCTTCAAACGCTGGACAGCGTTGAGTTGTTATCTGGCCGACGGCGCGGTGCCGACGCAGCGGGCAAGTGAAATTGGGGAGTTCTTACCACATCGCTGGCAACCGGCTTAGTCACGCAAGAGATGATGCCTGACCGCTTACGCTGTTTTTGGATCTTTCGGGTCAGAATGTTCGACTCTCCAGCTTCCCTGCGGTCGAGTTGCAAGGGGATCAGATGGTCGCACTGACTGCCCAGATGTCTATCGTAAGCTATCCCATAAAATAAACAGTCAAAGGAGCAACCATGCGGAGAAGGTGGGATTTACCTGCACTCAAGGATCATATTCGCACCAGCGAACCCGACAAAAAATGGCTGCTTAGTACCGTCGACTCGGTTTATCAATCCCTATGCATATATCAGTACCACAAGAATGCGGCTCGCAAGGCGTTTGCCGCCTATTACGCTGATCACGACCCAGACGGAATTAAAATGTTTGCTGCCGCAATGATGGCAGGGTCAGACGAGGAGCTAGAGGAGTTCGCGGCTGCCAAGATCGCGAGCGAAGCAAACCTGATTGCCGCAATCAATATTACCCGCAATACATTCGATATCTTTGCTCAGATAGTTAACGCCATGGCACTCCCCAATCCAATACCCATCGAGGATTGCACCATCAGCAAGGTGCGTGACACCCTTCCTGAAGGCCCACTGAGAAAGGAAATAACACGAGCCACTAAGCTCCATTGGTTTCGATATCTAGCTGGATTCAGCAACACAATCAAACACCGCCAACTCATATCGCACAAGACATCACAGAAGTACGAAGAGGGTACTGGTGAATATCTTGGAGGTGGGGCGGAGGTAGCGGCCTTCAAGCATCACCGAAAAGAATTTAAGAGCTATTGGGTACAAGAGGTGCTGCAAGGCACAGTCGAAATGCACAATGAAATTGTCACCCTCGGCATCACCCTCAACGAACATTGCCTGACTCCAGCCACACCCTGACCGTAACGAGATCAGCGCTCAATTTGCCCAGCGTGAACGAACCCGATATTTTGTGAACGTTCTGTAGAAATCCAAGACAACAAAAAAGGGCCCACCTTTCGGTGAGCCCTTCTAGACCGCCCAGCAGAGCGGATTTTGTTTGGTAGGCGCGATTGGACTCGAACCAACGACCCCCACCATGTCAAGGTGGTGCTCTAACCAACTGAGCTACGTGCCTGCTGTGAGGCGGCATTCTACGGAATTCCCGAGGGGTGTCAACACCTTTTTTGAAGCTAAGCCTATGAATATGCGAATTTTTTATTTTTCATTAGCCGCGCGGCTTTTTCCGGGTGGCTGGCAGGGTATTTTCAACTGAGGTAGGATCGGCGCACTCGTAAAAAATATAAAACAGAGGTTCCAGTATGGCGAACACCCCCTACCCCCAGTCGTATTACGCAGCGTCCGCCAATGCGGTTCCTCCCCGGCCAGCGCTGCAAGGTGAAGTCGAAACCGATGTGTGCGTGATCGGCGCCGGCTATACCGGGTTGTCGAGCGCGCTGTTCCTGCTGGAGAACGGCTTTCGCGTGACGGTACTGGAAGCCGCCAAGGTAGGTTTCGGTGCATCTGGGCGCAACGGTGGCCAGATCGTCAACAGCTACAGCCGTGATATCGATGTGATCGAACGCAGCGTCGGCCCCCAACAGGCACAGCTATTGGGACAAATGGCATTTGAGGGCGGCAGGATCATTCGTGAGCGGGTAGCCAAATACCAGATTCAGTGCGACTTGAAGGACGGCGGGGTCTTCGCTGCGCTCAATAGCAAGCACATGGGCCACCTGGAATCGCAGAAGCGTTTGTGGGAGCGCTACGGCCATACGCAGCTGGAGTTGCTCGACGAGCGGCGCATCCGCGAGGTAGTGGCCTGTGAGAACTACGTGGGCGGCCTGCTGGACATGAGTGGCGGGCATATCCATCCGCTGAACCTGGCATTGGGTGAAGCGGCGGCAGTGGAGTCCCTGGGCGGCACTATCTACGAACAGTCCGCCGCCGTGCGTATCGAGCGTGGCGCCACCCCTGTGGTCCACACGGCGCAAGGCAAGGTAAAGGCTAAATTCATCATCGTCGCCGGCAACGCGTACCTGGGCAACCTCGTGCCCGAACTGGCAGCCAAGTCGATGCCATGCGGCACACAAGTGATCACCACCGCACCTCTGGGGGATGAACTGGCTAAAACCCTGCTACCCCAGGACTTCTGCGTCGAAGACTGCAACTACTTGCTCGACTACTACCGACTGACCAGCGACAAGCGCCTGATCTTCGGTGGTGGCGTGGTGTATGGCGCGCGGGATCCGGCGAATATCGAAGCAATCATCCGACCGAAGATGCTCAAGGCCTTCCCGCAATTGAAGGATGTAAAAATCGACTACGCCTGGACCGGCAACTTCCTGCTGACCTTGTCTCGCCTGCCCCAGGTTGGCCGCATCGGCGATAACATCTACTACTCCCAGGGCTGTAGTGGGCATGGCGTGACGTATACGCACCTGGCGGGCAAGGTACTGGCCGAAGCCCTCAGAGGCCAAGCGGAGCGTTTTGACGCGTTTGCCGACCTGCCGCACTACCCGTTCCCGGGCGGCCAACTGCTGCGCACTCCATTTGCAGCGATGGGCGCGTGGTATTACGGGCTGCGGGACAAGCTGGGCTTCTGATCGACACCCTGCAGGAACCGGCTTGCCGGCGATGGCGATCTTGACGACGCTATCGCTGGCAAGCCCTCCCCTACAGGTCGCATCATCAAATCGCAGACACAAAAAACCCCGGTCTTTCGACCAGGGTCTTTGCTATCGATCCAATCAAGCATGAAGCTTGCTTTGGCGCTCTCGGGGTGTTCAGTGGACCCCGGAACAGATATGGCGCAGCGGACGGGACTCGAACCCGCGACCCCCGGCGTGACAGGCCGGTATTCTAACCGACTGAACTACCGCTGCGTATCGCTCAGACTGCTGAAGTGTCACCTTCAACCGCCTTCAAACATCTGATTGAGCAGCCTTGGCTGTTCAATCTCAAACCCGACATGTCGGACCTGGAAAATATGGCGCAGCGGACGGGACTCGAACCCGCGACCCCCGGCGTGACAGGCCGGTATTCTAACCGACTGAACTACCGCTGCGCGTCGGTGCAACTTTTAACGTTGCGTCTTACCCGAAGGCAAAACTCTCAAGAAGTGGTGGGTGATGACGGGATCGAACCGCCGACCCTCTGCTTGTAAGGCAGATGCTCTCCCAGCTGAGCTAATCACCCTTTGCTTCGTTGAGGCCGCGAAATTTACGCAGATAGCGGACCTAAGTCAATAGCCTGCTTGAAGTTTTTCTGAAAAAGACAAAATCACGTCAAGACAGCTACCCGCCCTACTCGCTGTAAATCATCTTCTTGCTCATGCCGCCATCCACCACGAACTCTTGCCCCGTCACAAACCCAGCGCTGCGCGACAGCAGCCACGCCACCATGGCGGCCACATCCTCAACCGTCCCAACCCGGCCCGCAGGATGCTGCGCATGATCGGCGTCACTCAACGGCTCTGCGCGGCGCGCGGCGGGATCACGGGCATCGATCCAGCCAGGGCTGACAGCATTGACCCGAACCTCCGGCCCCAGGCTGATGGCCAGCGCATGGGTCAGGGCCAGCAGGCCACCCTTGCTCGCCGCATAGGCCTCGGTGTCCGGCTCCGACTGCCTGGCCCGGGTAGAAGCCAGATTGACGATAGAACCGCCGTGGGCACGCAGATACGGTGCACAGTGCTTGGCCAGCAGCATCGGCCCACTGAGGTTCACCGCCAGCACCCGATTCCAGTAAGCCAGGTCCAGGCTATCCAACGTGATATTGCGCGGGTCGGCCACCGCGGCATTGCACACCAGGGCATCCAGGCGCCCGAACTGGCCCAGCACTTCAGCAACCCCAAGGGCCACCTGCTGCTCATCGGCCACGTCCATGGTGATAAACCAGGCGTTATCGCCCAGCACCTTGGACACTTTGGCGCCCCGCTCGCGATCAAGATCGGCCAACACCACTTGCCAGCCTTCGCTGATCAGCCAGGCAGCGATCCCCAGGCCGATACCCCGTGCAGCGCCCGTTACCAACGCGACCCGGCCATTACTGGCGCCAGCCGCCTCCTGGGACCACTCGATCACAAGGCAGCCAGCCCGCGGGCCAGATCGGCCTGCAAGTCAGCCACGTCTTCCAGCCCCACTGCAACCCGGATCAGGCTGTCGCGGATACCGGCCGCTTCACGCTCCTGCGGGGCCAGGCGCCCATGGGAGGTGGTGCTTGGATGGGTAATGGTGGTTTTGCTGTCACCCAGGTTGGCGGTGATGGAAATCAGGCGCGTGGCGTCGATAAAGCGCCATGCGCCCTCTTTACCGCCCTTGACCTCAAAACTCACCACCGCCCCAAACCCGCGCTGCTGACGCTGGGCCAACTCATGTTGCGGGTGGCTCTTCAAGCCGGCGTAGTGAACTTTTTCGATGCCGTCCTGCTGTTCCAGCCACTCGGCCAGGGCCTGGGCGTTGGCGCAATGGGCTTTCATCCGCAGGCTGAGGGTTTCCAGGCCCTTGAGGAAAATCCAGGCGTTGAACGGGCTCAGGGTCGGGCCTGCGGTGCGCAAGAAACCCACTACTTCTTTCATCTGCTCGCCACGACCGGCCACTACACCGCCCATGCAACGGCCCTGGCCATCGATGAACTTGGTAGCCGAATGCACCACGATATCTGCGCCCAGCTTCAGCGGTTGCTGCAGGGCGGGCGTGCAGAAGCAGTTATCCACTACCAGCATCGCACCTTTGGCGTGCGCTACTTCGGCAAGGGCGGTGATGTCTACGAGCTCTGCCAGCGGATTGGACGGTGACTCGACGAACAGCAATTTGGTATTGGCCTTGATGGCCCCATCCCAGCCAGAAAGGTCTGCCAGCGGCACGTAGTCGACTTCAATGCCAAAGCGCTTGAAGTACTTCTCGAACAGGCTGATGGTCGAACCAAACACGCTACGCGATACCAATACATGGTCACCGGCGCTGCACAGGCTCATGACCACCGCGAGGATGGCCGCCATGCCCGTTGCCGTAGCGACGGCCTGCTCTGCACCTTCCAGGGCCGCGATACGCTCTTCGAAGGCACGTACGGTCGGGTTGGTATAACGGGAGTAAACGTTACCCGGCACTTCGCCAGCAAAGCGAGCCGCCGCGTCCGCCGCAGTGCGGAACACGTAGCTGGAGGTGAAGAACATCGGGTCACCGTGTTCACCTTCCGGCGTGCGGTGCTGGCCGGCGCGCACAGCCAGGGTATCGAAAGCCACGCCATCGAGGTCGCTGTCCAACCGACCGGCATCCCATTCCTGACTCATGCTGCCACTCCTTCACTCAATTCTTTATTTAAGATACAAAACCGGCCCCTCAGGGCCGGTAGTCAATCAGTTGTTGTACAGATCGATGATCGCGCTGACCGCCTGGGTCTTGATCTTCGAGGAGTCGTTGCGCGCCTGCTCGATCTTGTTCAGGTAAGCCTCATCGACATCACCGGTCACGTACTTGCCATCGAAAACCGCACAATCAAACTGCTCGATCTTGATCTTGCCGCCGCCAACCGCCTCGATCAAGTCAGGAAGATCCTGATAGATCAGCCAATCAGCGCCAATCAGATCAGCCACATCCTGGGTCGAACGATTGTGCGCAATCAGTTCGTGGGCGCTCGGCATGTCGATACCGTACACGTTCGGGTAACGCACGGCAGGCGCAGCGGAACAGAAGTACACGTTCTTCGCCCCGGCTTCACGGGCCATCTGGATGATCTGCTTGCAGGTGGTGCCACGCACGATGGAGTCATCCACCAACATCACGTTCTTGCCGCGGAACTCCAGCTCGATGGCGTTGAGCTTCTGGCGTACCGACTTCTTGCGAGCCGCCTGGCCCGGCATGATGAAGGTGCGGCCGATGTAGCGGTTCTTGACGAAACCTTCGCGGAACTTGACGCCCAGGCGGGTGGCCAATTCCAGCGCAGCGGTGCGGCTGGTGTCCGGGATCGGGATCACCACGTCGATGTCGTGCTCTGGACGCTCGCGCAGGATCTTCTCGGCGAGCTTCTCACCCATGCGCAGGCGCGCCTTGTACACCGAGACACCGTCGATGATCGAATCCGGGCGCGCCAGGTACACGTGCTCGAAGATGCACGGGGTGAGCTTGGGGTTGATCGCGCACTGGCGGGTGTGCAGTTTGCCATCTTCAGTGATGTACACCGCTTCGCCCGGGGCCAGGTCGCGCACCAGGGTAAAGCCCAGTACATCCAGGGATACGCTTTCGGAGGCGATCATGTACTCGACGCCTTCGTCGGTGTGACGCTGGCCGAACACGATAGGACGGATGCCATGCGGGTCGCGGAAACCGACGATCCCGTAGCCGGTGATCATTGCCACGACTGCGTAGCCACCCACGCAACGGTTATGCACGTCGGTCACAGCGGCGAACACGTCTTCTTCGGTTGGCTGCAACTTGCCGCGCTGGGCCAGTTCGTGGGCAAACACGTTGAGCAGCACTTCCGAATCGGAACTGGTGTTGACGTGGCGCAGATCAGATTCGTAAATCTCCTTGGCCAACTGTTCAACATTGGTCAGGTTACCGTTGTGCGCCAAGGTAATGCCGTAGGGCGAGTTGACGTAAAACGGTTGAGCTTCGGCCGAAGTCGAGCTACCGGCAGTCGGATAACGCACATGGCCAATACCCATATGCCCGACCAGGCGCTGCATGTGACGCTGATGAAACACGTCACGTACCAGGCCATTGTCCTTGCGCAGGAATAACCGGCCGTCGTGGCTGGTCACAATACCGGCAGCGTCCTGGCCGCGGTGCTGGAGGACGGTTAGCGCGTCATACAGCGCCTGATTGACGTTCGACTTACCGACGATACCGACGATGCCACACATGCGACGCAACCCCTACTTAATGAATCTTGACTGAACACTACTTACTGCGGCGTGTTGCCCGGCAAGAGGTGCTCCTTGAACGGAATATCAGCGGGTACGCTGATACCGCTGGCCAGCCACTGACTACTCCACCCCAATATGAGGTTCTTGGACCAGTCTGCAACCAATAGAAATTTTGGCACGAGACTCGACTCCTGCCACCAAGCATCCTGCTGCACCGGGCCCAGGCTCAACAGCCCGACCGCAACGACCCCTAGCAACGCGCCACGCGCGGCACCGAAGGCCATGCCGAGAAATCGATCGGTCCCGGAGAGGCCGGTGACACGTATCAATTCGCCGATAAGATAATTGACCATTGCTCCCACCAGCAGCGTGGCGATGAACATGATGGCGCAGCCCGCGATGACACGAGCCGAAGGTGTTTCGATGTAGCCAGCCAAGTAAACGGCCAGAGATCCGCCGAACATCCAGGCGACGACTCCTGCAACGATCCAGGTCAGCAGCGATAATGCTTCTTTGACGAAGCCGCGGCTTAGACTGATCAATGCGGAGATGGCGATGATGGCTACGATCGCCCAATCAACCCAGGTAAATGGCACAGTGCAGCCTACAGACGGATAAGGCGGCGCATTTTAGCAGAGCGCTGGGCTATCGGTAAGCGGTGATTGGCGGTCCATTGCAAATCAATGGGTTGTGGCAAGCTGCGGCCATCTCAGACGGGCATAAACCAATGTGGGAGCGGGCTTGCCCGCGATAGCGGCGTGTCAGTCAACTTTAATATCGACTGATGCACCGTCATCGCGGGCAAGCCCGCCCCCACACAAGCCTGCACACACATTTGGAGCCAGAATCAGCCGCGTTCTGGCTGGAAGCGCACCACAAAACCCTTCAGATTCTGCTGACGCCCCAGCAAGTCACGCAGGCGGTCAGCCTCGGCACGCTCAATCAGCGGCCCGACAAACACCCGGTTCTTGCCATCGGCAGTACGGATATAAGCGTTATAGCCCTGGCTGCGCAGGGTCTTCTGCAAGGCTTCGGCACTTTCGCGGTTGGACAGACTGGCAAGCTGCACCGACCAACTGATCGGCAGGCCATTGGGATCAATACGGCTTTGACCGACATCCGGCTTGCCTGGCGCAGCAGGCTGCGGCGCGACAGGTTTTGGCGCTGGAGCAGGCGCCGCAGGCTTGGCGGCCACGACTGGCGCTGGCTTGACTACGGGAACGCTGGGTTGAATTGGCGCCGTGGGTGCCTGCTGCTGGGCAATTTCTGCATCCGTCGGCACTGGCTCTTCCTCGGGCAGCGCCTGCGGCTCAGGCACCACCACCGGCTCGACCTGAACCTGAGGCATTACCGGGGCCTGGGGCGCAGCCGGCGCTTCAACCGTGACCTGGCGCTGCTCGTCCTGACGGGAAAACAGCATCGGCAGGAATATCACCGCCAATGCCACCAGCACCAAGGCTCCGACCATTCGCTGCTTGTATGCGCTATCCAGTAATGCCATGTGCAGCTTCCTCCGTGGAGCGCCGGGCCAACCACTCAAGCGCCTCGGCAACACAATAAAATGATCCGAACAACAGAATCTCGTCCTCGGCCGTTGCTACCGCGCATTGAGCCTCCAATGCAGCGGTCACGCTTGCATGGGACGTCACCGTCGCACCAAGGTTCTGCAGCAGCGCCTGTACATCATCGGCCGAACGGCTGCGAGGTGTATCCAGCGGCGCAACCGCCCACGCCTGCACACTGCTCAGCAAGGGTGCGACCACACCTTCCAGGTCTTTGTCCGACAGCAAGCCGAACACCGCCAGGCGTCGACCCGTCGGCACATGGCTGGCCAAACGGCGCGCCAAGTACTGCGCAGCATGCGGGTTATGACCAACGTCCAGCAACAGGTCAAGGCGCTTGCCTTGCCACTCGAACGCGCGGCGATCCAGACGCCCGACCACCCGTGTACGTTGCAAGGTATCGGCAATCTGCCCGGCATTCCATGGCAGATCCAGCAACAGGTAGGCTTGCAGGGCGAGTGCGGCGTTTTCCATGGGCAGGTTCAGCAGCGGCAGGCCGTGCAACTCGACGCCCAGACCCCGCGCATCGACACCACGCCACGACCAATGATCGTCTGCCACGTCCAGGGAAAAATCCCGGCCCCGCAGGAAGAAGGGGCAATCCAGTTCGCGCACCTTGTCCAGCAAGGTATGCGGCGGATCCAGGTCACCACACAGTGCCGGCTTGCCTGGGCGCAGGATCCCGGCCTTTTCATAGGCCACCGATTCACGGGTATCACCCAGGTAATCGGTATGGTCCACGCCAATGCTTGTGATCAACGCCAGGTCGGCGTCCACCACATTGACAGTATCCAGGCGACCACCCAGGCCCACTTCCAGTACCACGGCATCCAGCTGTTCGCGCTCGAACAACCAGAACGCAGCCAGGGTGCCCATCTCGAAATAGGTCAGGGAGGTATCGCCGCGCCCGGCATCCAGCGCCGCAAAGGCTTCGCACAATTGCTCGTCGGTGGCTTCAACACCGTTGAGTTGCACGCGCTCGTTGTAACGCAGCAAGTGCGGCGAGCTATAGACACCCACCTTCAAGCCCTGGGCCTGCAGCAACGCAGCGACAAAGGCGCAGGTAGAGCCCTTGCCGTTGGTACCCGTGACCGTGATCACTCGCGGCGCGGGCCGACCCAACCCGAGGCGGGCCGCTACCTGTTGCGAGCGCTCCAGGCCCATGTCGATGGCTGACGGATGCAACTGCTCAAGGTAGGCGAGCCACTCGCCCAGGGTTCGTTGGGTCATAGGTTTGCAGGCACCGGCGGAACGACGATAGGTTCGACTTTAGGCGCGACGTATTCTGGTGTCGGCAAGCCCATCATCTGTGCCAGCAGGTTACCCAGGCGTGGACGCAGTTCGGAGCGGGCGATGATCATGTCAATCGCCCCGTGCTCCAGCAGGAACTCGCTGCGCTGGAAGCCTTCCGGCAGCTTTTCGCGCACGGTCTGCTCGATCACACGTGGGCCGGCAAAGCCGATCAGTGCCTTGGGCTCGCCAACGATTACGTCGCCGAGCATCGCCAGGCTGGCGGAAACGCCGCCGTAGACCGGGTCGGTCAGCACGGAGATGAACGGGATGCCTTCCTCGCGCAGACGCGCCAGTACCGCAGAGGTCTTGGCCATTTGCATCAGCGAGATCAACGCCTCCTGCATCCGCGCACCACCCGAGGCGGCGAAGCAGATCATTGGGCAACGGTTTTCCAGGGCGTAGTTGGCGGCACGTACAAAGCGCTCACCGACAATGGCGCCCATCGAACCACCCATGAAGGAGAATTCAAAGGCCGATACCACCACCGGCATGCCCAGCAGCTTGCCGCTGATCGAGATCAGCGCGTCTTTTTCACCGGTCTGCTTCTGCGCAGCGGTCAGGCGGTCCTTGTACTTCTTGCCGTCGCGGAACTTGAGACGGTCCACCGGCTCCAGGTCAGCGCCCAGCTCGGCACGGCCATCGGCGTCGAGGAAGATGTCGATACGGGCGCGGGCGCCGATACGCATGTGGTGGTTGCACTTGGGGCAAACGTCCAGGGTCTTTTCCAGCTCTGGGCGGTACAACACCGCGTCGCAGGATGGGCACTTGTGCCACAGACCTTCAGGGACCGAGCTTTTCTTCACCTCGGAACGCATGATCGAGGGGATCAGTTTGTCTACTAACCAGTTGCTCATGCTTTCTTTCTCCAGTACCGGTGGCTTGAACACAGCCCCGCGTATGCCCTTGAGCTAAATTCATTGATGTGGCGATAACAGCTGCAGGACGGGGTCAGACGTTCGACCAGCCATTTCCTGCACCTGCCCTCAGCCTTCCAGACAACCCGCCAACGCGTGGCTGCCACTTCATTGGCGCCGCCCGAGGGCAACGCCGGCCTGTTTCACACAGTGGTAGTTACTGACGGCGGCAGACTGCCAGCCGTCACATCGCGCCACTGCTGCTGCGCACTGCCTGCATGAATGCGCGAATCTTGGCAGAATCCTTGATGCCCTTGCCCTGCTCCACCCCGCCGCTGACGTCCACCGCATACGGGCGAACCTGGGCGATGGCCTGCGCCACGTTTTCGGCACACAGGCCGCCGGCCAGGATGATCGGCTTGCTCAAGCCCTGGGGAATCAGCGACCAGTCAAAGGCCTCGCCCGTACCACCAGGAATGCCCTCGACATAGGCATCGAGCAAAATCCCGCTGGCCCCGGCGTAGGCGGCGCAACTGGCGGCGATATCGTCCCCGGCCTTGACCCGCAAGGCCTTGATATAAGGGCGATGGTAGCCGGCGCACTCATCCGGGGTTTCGTCGCCATGGAACTGCAGCAGGTCCAGGGGGACGGCATCCAGGGTTTCGTTGAGCTCACAGGCGCTGGCGTTGACGAACAGCCCCACGGTGGTCACGAACGGCGGCAAGCCGGCAATGATCGCCCGCGCCTGCTGCACCGTAACCGCACGCGGGCTCTTGGCATAAAACACAAAACCAATGGCGTCAGCCCCCGCCTCGACTGCCGCCAGCGCGTCTTCCATGCGGGTAATCCCGCAAATCTTGCTGCGAACGCCTGACATATCGTCGGAACCTCAGGGGGCTGTCCAGGAAAGTCCCGGATGGTAACAAATGCTTTTCCAGGCGTCAGCCGTCAAGTTCAGTGAAACCTGTGAGGAAGTGTGGCCCGATGAAACGCTGCGGCAACTCGAACTCATCGCGGTATTCCACATCCACCAGATACAGGCCGAACGGGTGCGCCGTCACCCCACCGGTACGACGCACCCGACTCTCCAGCACTTCCTTGGCCCATTCCACCGGGCGCTCGCCGGTGCCAATGGTCATCAGTACGCCGGCGATATTGCGCACCATATGGTGCAGGAACGCACCGGCACGGATATCCAGGACAATCATCTTGCCGTGGCGCGTGACGCGCAGGTGGTGGACTTCCTTGATCGGCGACTTGGCCTGGCACTGGCCAGCCCGGAATGCGCTGAAATCATGGATCCCCACCAGGTGCTGGGCCGCCTCCGCCATACGCTCGGCGTCCAACGGGCGGTGGTTCCAGGTGATTTCTTCGTTCAAGTGTGCCGGACGGATCTGATCGTTATAGATCACGTAGCGGTAGCGCCGGGCAATCGCCTTGAACCGCGCATGGAAGTGCGCCGGCATGACCTTGGCCCAACTGACGCTAACATCGTGGGGCAGATTGATATTGGCGCCCATGACCCAGGCTTTCATCGAACGCTCGGCCTGGGTGTCAAAATGCACCACTTGCCCGCAGGCATGCACGCCGGCGTCGGTACGCCCGGCGCACATCAATGAAACCGGCGAGTCGGCGACCTTCGACAGGGCCTTCTCCAGGGTTTCCTGTACGGTCGGCACGCCCGAGGCCTGGCGCTGCCAGCCGCGATAGCGCGAGCCTTTGTATTCAACGCCCAGGGCGATTCTGAAAAAGCCAGCGGCCGCCATTTCGGCGGCCGCGTTATCTATATTTGCCAAGAGCTGAGGGCCTGATGAGTTGCGCAAAGGCAGCCATTATATATGGCTTGAGGATTTTTGTAGGAGCGAGCTTGCTCGCGAAGATCGTCAACGATAACGCGTCCATCCTGGAAGAACGCGGTGCCCTTGAGTTTTTCGCGAGCAAGCTCGCTCCTACAGGAATTGCGTAATGGCTTTAGGCCAGGTTGCTGAGCATTTCCTTGGCTTCATCCCGTTGCTTTTCATCGCCTTCGGTAAGGACTTCGGCGAGGATGTCGCGCGCACCGCCCTCATCCCCCATATCGATATAAGCCTGGGCCAAGTCCAGCTTGGTGGCGACTTCGTCGGTGCCCGACAGGAAGTCGAACTCCGGCTCATCGTCGCCCTTGGCGGCGTCTTCGGCAGTGAAGCTCGGCTCGATCGACGGGCTTTCCAGGCTCTGGGACAGACGCTCCAGTTCGGCGTTGACATCGTCAAGCTCCGAAGCGAATGCGTCCGGCTTGGCTGACGCCGGGGGTTCGTCCGCCAGGGACAGATCAAAGTCTTCCGGCAGGTCAAAATCTTCCAGCGCGGCCGGTGTCAGGGTGGGCGGCTCTACCGGCGGCAGGTCCTTCATCTGTTCTTCCAGACCGGAGAGGAAGTCGTCATCGGACGCAGAGGCTGGCGCATCCAATTGCAAGTCGAGGTCAAAATCCGATAGATCGTCCTCGCTGGCCTTGGCTTCATTCTGCTGCTGCAATACCGACTCGAAGCTCAGATCACCGATCTCGGGCTCTGGTGCAACCACGGCCGGCGAAGCGGCTTCCAGGTCATCCAGGCTCAGGTCGAAGTCGGTGTCGAACCCATCGGCCTCAGGCGTGGCGGCGGGCGCCGGATCTTCCTGGAGCAGATCCTTGACGTACTGTGCATCCAGCGCAGCGGCGGCGACGGCAGCACTGACACCCGCTGCCAGCACGGCCATGGCCGGGTAGCGGTTTTTCAACAGTTCGACCTGGGCGTGATTTTCGCCATTGGCGACCAGTTGGCGCTCCTGGGTTACGAAGCCATCTTTGTCGCCCTGCTGACCATAGACTTCCAGGAGCTTGAGACGCAGATCGCTGCGCTTGGGCTCCAGCTTGATCGCTTCTTCCAGCACGGCGGCCGCCTGGTTCAGGTGACCACGATCCAGGTGGGACTGGGCCAGCGCCAGGGCGTCGGAGGAGCCGGGTTCGATGATCGGCTTGCTCGGCGGCGCCATGCTGGTCACCGGTGCAGGCACAGGCGCCACGGCAACTGGAGCTGGAGCTGGAGCTGGAGCTGGAGCTGGAGCTGGAGCCAGCTTGACGTTTGCCGCAGGGACTTCAAGGCCTTCGAAACTGTCCGACGGCATGTCCTGGTCAAGGCTCGAGGAGAACTCCGGTTCCTCGGCCAGCGCCCGCGCCATGCGCAGGTGTTTTTCCTCTTCCAGGCGCGCATTGCGATGACGCGCCCATAGCAGCAGGAGCAGCAATACCAGCAGGCCAGCGGCACCGCCAATCACCCCGAGAACGATGGGATTGGTCAGCAGGTCATTGAACTTGCCTTCGGTGCTGGCCACGGGCGCGGGCTCAGCCGGGCTTTCCACAGGCGCAACCACGGGCGCTTCGGCGGCTGGCGCCGGGGTAGCAGGTGCTGGTGCAACGGGCGCCGCCGCCAACTCCGCAGGCATGGCCGCCGGCTGCGCCGGTGCGCCACCCTCGGCCTGCAACTTGGCCAATTGGTTGTTCTTCAGTTCAATCAGCCGCTGCAACTTGTCCAACTGACTTTGCAGGTCAGTCATGCGGCTTTTCAGTTCTTCATTTTCGCGGCGGGTCGAATCCAGGCTTTCCTGGGTCACCGCCAGCTTGTTGTTCAAAGCCTTGCTATCCCCTGCGGCGCCTTTGACTCCAGCCTTGGCAGCCTCGGCCGAGACCAGGCTGAGGTTGTCCTTGGCAGCCGTTTGCGACGGCGCGGCACCGGCCTGGGTGCGCTTGGTGGCGTCCAGTTGCTGCCGCCCCGCTGCCTGATTGGTGGCACCGCGACGCCCCTGACGCCAGGCCGCGTTCTGCGCAGTCACTTCGGCAATCGCCTGAGGTTGCGGCAGGCTGGTGCTTTGTACCGGGTCCGGCAGGCGCAGTACCTGGCCGGTTTTCATGCGGTTGATATTGCCGTCGACAAAAGCCCCAGGGTTCAGCGCCTGGATCGCCAGCATCGTCTGCTGGATCGAGCCGCCATTGCGATTTTTAGCGGCGATTTCCCACAGGGTGTCGCGGGAAGTCGTAGTGTGTTCAGCCGCCTTGCTGACGCTGCTGGCCGCAGGCGGGGCAAGGCGCGGTGCCGGGGCAATGGCCTCCGGGGCCTTTTGCTCGAACTTGGCCGGGTCCAGCAAGACGCTGTAGTCGCGCATCAATCGCCCATTGGGCCATTGCACCTGCAACAGGAAGCGCACATAGGAGTCGGGCAAGGGCTTGCTGGAGGTAACGCGAACCACGCTGCGACCGCTGGGGTTGAGCACCGGGGTAAAGCTCAGTTCATCAAGGAACGCCTGGCGATCCACGCCCGCATCCACAAAGGCCTGGGAAGACGCGAGGCTGGGTACGATGTCGGAGGCGCTCAGCCCGCCTACATCGAGCAGCTCGATCTCCACCGACAACGGCTGGTTCAACTTCGACTTGAGTGTCATCTCCCCAAGTTGCAGCGCTTGCGCCATACCGGAGGACAGCGCCGAGGCGGCCGCTATTGCTAACACCAGTTTGCGAACTTGAACCATAGCCTCATCCTTTGTTTGAACACTCCTCGGCCCGCGAGAAGGTTGGGTACCGCTGCCATTCGGCATGGCGAGCCGATAGGTCACCGACGCGCAACTTTTCGTGCATGGGGCCAAGCATAGCGCTTAGCTAGAATCAATCTACAAATTGCCGCCAAGTATCTTTTACGCAAGGTCTTTTATCAACAACTGCGCCAGTTGCACCGCGTTAAGCGCAGCACCTTTGCGTACGTTATCTGACGTCAGCCACAAGTTTAGTTCCGCTGGGTCGTCAATGCCCGCTCGCACCCGGCCCACGTAGACCACATCCTGACCGACCGCATCCCCAACAGCGGTAGGGTAATCGCCCTCTTCCACCAGTTCGATGCCCGGCGCCGACTCCAGCACGCGATTGACTGCGCCAAGGTCCACAGGGCCCGCCAGTTGCAGGGACACGCTCAGGCTATCGCCAAAAAACACCGGAGCTTGAACGCAGGTTGCGGAAATCTTCAGCAACGGTAAATCAAGCAAGACGCGCAGTTCGTGGACCAGGCGTTTTTCCAGGGCCGTGTGGCCCTGGGCGTCCGGCGTACCGACCTGGGCCAGCAGGTTGAAGGCCATTTGCCGATCGAAGAACTTTGGCTCCAGGGGGCGCACATTCAACAATTCGGCGGTTTGCCGGGCCAGCTCACTCACGGCTTCACGGCCCTGGGCAGACACGGCCAGGCTGGCGGTGACACTGACGCGCTGGATGCCCAGCAAGCCTCGCAAAGGCGCCAGGACCACCGCCAGATGAGTGGCGCACGGGCTCGGGCTGCCGACCTGGAAGGGCTTTCTCAAGCCGTCCAGAACGTGGGCATTGGCTTCCGGCACCACCTGAGGTGCCTGCTCGGCCGGCAAGGCCCCAGACAAGTCGATCAGCGAGCACCCCGCCGCAGTGGCGCGCGGGGCAAAACTCAAGGTGACCGCCGGGCCAGCCGCGAAAAAGGCCAGTTGCACCTTGCTGAAATCAAACTCGTCGACTTCCCGCACCCGCACGTTTTTGCCGCGAAATGGCACCGAAGCGCCGGCCGACTCACTGCTGGCCAGCAGGTGCAGGGTGCCGACCGGGAAATCCAGCTCTTCGAGGATCTGTACCAGGGTTTCGCCAACGGTGCCGGTGGCGCCGATCACGGCGATATCAAAGGTCTGGGTCATGGAGGCTGCCTCGGGCATTGCGGGGGGAGCGGCACTTTACCGGGTGGTGGGGGGTGAGGCAATTAACCCAGGCTTTGTGGTGTGATGGGGGCCGTTATCGCGGGCAAGCCCGCTCCTACATTTTGATTTGTGAACACATTCAAGTGTAGGAGCGGGCTTGCCCGCGATGACGGCCCCAGGCGCAATAAAAAACCCGCGCCTGTCACCAGAACGCGGGTTTGTTCAACACCAAAAAGCGATCAACGCTCCAGCAGGATCCGCAACATCCGGCGCAACGGCTCGGCCGCGCCCCACAGCAGTTGGTCACCCACGGTGAAGGCGCCCAGGTACTGGGTGCCCATGTTCAGCTTGCGCAGACGCCCCACCGGAACATTCAGGGTGCCAGTGACCTTGGTCGGGCTCAGCTCCTGCATGCTGATATCGCGGTTGTTCGGCACCAGTTTGACCCATGGGTTGTGCTGGCTGATCAGCCCTTCGATATCGGCGATCGGTACGTCTTTGTTCAGCTTGATGGTCAGCGCCTGGCTGTGGCAGCGCATGGCGCCGATGCGCACGCAGATACCGTCCACCGGGATCGGGTTCTTGAAGCGCCCCAGGATCTTGTTGGTCTCGGCCTGGGCCTTCCACTCTTCGCGGCTCTGGCCGTTCGGCAGTTCTTTGTCGATCCACGGGATCAGGCTACCGGCCAATGGCACACCGAAGTTCTCGGTCGGATAGGCGTCGCTGCGCATGGCCTCGGCCACACGACGGTCGATGTCGAGGATCGCGCTGGCCGGGTCGGCCAGTTGATCGGCGACGGCCGCGTGGGTCGCGCCCATCTGCTTGATCAGCTCACGCATGTTCTGCGCACCGGCACCGGAGGCCGCCTGATAGGTCATGGCGCTCATCCACTCCACCAGCCCGGCTTCGAACAGGCCACCCAGGCCCATCAGCATCAGGCTGACGGTGCAGTTGCCGCCGACATAGTTCTTGGTGCCGGCGTCGAGCTGCTGGTCGATGACCTTGCGGTTGACCGGGTCGAGGATGATCACGGCGTCGTCCTGCATGCGCAGGCTCGAGGCGGCGTCGATCCAGTAACCCTGCCAGCCGGCTTCACGCAGCTTGGGGAAGACTTCGCTGGTGTAGTCGCCGCCCTGGCAGGTCAGAATGACGTCGAGGGTCTTGAGCTCTTCAATGTTGTAGGCGTCCTTGAGCGGGGCGATATCCTTGCCCACGGACGGCCCTTGGCCACCGACATTCGAAGTGGTGAAAAACACCGGCTCAATAAGATCGAAATCCTGCTCTTCCAGCATCCGCTGCATGAGCACGGAACCGACCATACCGCGCCAACCGATCAGACCTACACGTTTCATCGCAACTACACCTTGTTAAAAAGTGGGCCGCCTTGCAGCAACAACTGCAAGCGGGCCCGAGAGATTACAGATTCCGCAGCGCGGCGACTACTGCGTCGCCCATTTCCTGCGTCCCGACCTTGGTGCAACCCTGCGACCAGATGTCGCCGGTACGCAGGCCCTGGTCCAGCACCAGGCTCACCGCCTTCTCGATCGCGTCCGCCGCTTCGCTCAGGTTGAAGCTGTAACGCAGCATCATCGAGACCGACAGGATGGTCGCCAGCGGGTTGGCAATGCCCTGCCCCGCGATATCCGGCGCCGAACCGTGGCACGGCTCGTACATGCCCTTGTTGTGGGTGTCCAGGGACGCCGACGGCAGCATGCCGATGGAACCGGTGAGCATCGAGGCCTGGTCGGACAGGATGTCGCCAAACAGGTTGTCGGTGACGATCACGTCGAACTGCTTGGGTGCACGCACCAGTTGCATGGCGGCGTTATCGACGTACATGTGGCTCAACTCGACGTCCGGGTAGTCCTTGGCCACTTCTTCGACGATTTCGCGCCACAACTGGCTGGAGGCCAGGACGTTGGCCTTGTCCACCGAGCAGACCTTCTTGCCACGCACGCGGGCCATGTCGAAACCGACTCGGGCGATACGGCGGATTTCGCTCTCGCTGTACGGCAGGGTGTCATAGGCCTGGCGCTCGCCATTTTCCAGCTCGCGCACACCCCGTGGCGAGCCGAAATAGATACCGCCGGTCAGCTCGCGCACGATCAGGATATCCAGGCCTGCCACCACTTCCGGCTTGAGGCTCGATGCGTCGGCCAGTTGCGGATAGAGGATCGCCGGGCGCAGGTTGCCGAACAGGCCCAGTTGCGCGCGGATTTTCAGCAGGCCGCGCTCCGGGCGGATATCACGTTCGATCTTGTCCCATTTCGGCCCACCCACGGCGCCGAGCAGCACGGCGTCGGCAGCGCGGGCACGGTCCAGGGTTTCGTCGGCCAGGGGCACGCCATGCTTGTCGATGGCCGCGCCGCCGATCACGTCGTGGCTCAATTCAAAGCCCAGGCTGTACTTGCTGTTGGCCAATTCCAGGACCTTGACCGCTTCGGCCATGATTTCCGGACCAATGCCGTCGCCAGGGAGAATCAGAATCTGCTTGCTCATGCGTTCCTCATTTCATCAAGCGACCCGCCCTCGGGCAGGTCGGGAAAATTATTAGCGTTCGGCCCAGACCACCAGCACGTCGGTGCTGAAGGTGCCATCGGCTTGAATCTCAAAATAATCGCGCACTTCCTGGCCCATCGCCTTTTGCAGTGCCAGGATCGCTGCGCGCAATACCTCTGGCGTGCGCATGCGCTCGACCCACGAGGTGTATTCCAGGCGCAGGCGCTGGCGACTGCTATTGCGTACATGCAAGCCGGCTTCGCTGAGCTGGCGCATCCACTCGCCAGCGGAATAGTCGCGCACATGGCTGGTGTCGCGCAGCACTTCGACGGTTTGCAGGTAAGTGTCCAACAGCGGGCTGCCCGGTGACAAAACGTCGACAAATGCCGCCACGCCGCCCGGCTTGAGCACCCGGCGCACTTCGCGCAGCGCCAGGCCCAGGTCGCTCCAGTGATGGGCCGAGTAGCGGCTGAACACGAAGTCGAACTCGCCATCGGCAAACGGCAGGCGCTCGGCGGCCCCGTGCAGGGTGCGGATATTGTCCAGCCCACGGTCGGCGGCAGCGGCGGCGACCACGTCGAGCATTTGCTGCGACAGGTCGTAGGCCACCACTTCCTTGACCAGCGGTGCTACGTGGAAACTCACGTGACCGGCGCCACAACCCAGGTCCAGCAGGCGCGCCGCGCCCTGCCCGGCCAGTTCGGCCTGCAGCAGTGCGAATTCAGTGCCTTGGGCGTGCACGGCACTGCTCAGGTAGGCCGAGGCCTGTTCACCGAATTGTTTTTGCACGACTTGGGTGTGGGCGGTGCTGGTCATGGTGATGCTCCTGGCTTTTGTGTTGTTCATACAGGCCCTTTCGCGAGCAAGCCCGCTCCCACATTCGACCGAGTTCCTTCAGTTGAAATGCGATCGAATGTGGGAGCGGGCTTGCTCGCGAAGGGGCCAGTCCAGCCTACATAGAATCAGGCATCACGAAACAACCAAGGCTGGCTGGCCCGGTGCTTGGCTTCAAACGCCGCAATGGCATCGCCGTCCTGCAAGGTCAGGCCGATATCGTCCAGGCCGTTGATCAGGCAGTGCTTACGGAACGCATCCACTTCAAAGTGGTACACCTTGCCGTCCGGACGGGTCACGGTTTGCGCCGCGAGGTCGACGGTCAATTGGTAGCCGACATTGGCTTCCACTTGCTGGAACAACTCGTCCACTTCGGCATCGCTCAAGATGATCGGCAACAAACCGTTCTTGAAGCTGTTGTTGAAGAAGATATCGGCGTAGCTCGGCGCGATGATGCTGCGAAAGCCATATTCTTCCAGGGCCCATGGCGCGTGTTCACGGCTGGAACCGCAACCGAAGTTCTCCCGGGCCAGCAACACACTGGCGCCCTGGTAACGCTCGGCATTGAGCACGAAGTCTTTGTTCAGCGGGCGCTTGGAGTTGTCCTGGTAGGCGTAGCCCACGTCCAGGTAGCGCCACTCGTCGAACAGGTTCGGGCCGAAACCGGTGCGCTTGATCGACTTCAAGAACTGCTTGGGGATGATCTGGTCGGTGTCCACGTTGGCACGGTCCAACGGTGCGACAAGACCTGTGTGTTGGGTAAAAGCTCTCATCGGGTATTCCTCAGATCAATTCGCGAACGTCGATGAAACGACCGTTGACGGCAGCCGCAGCGGCCATGGCCGGGCTCACCAGGTGGGTGCGGCCACCGGCGCCCTGACGCCCTTCAAAGTTACGGTTGGAGGTGGACGCGCAATGCTCGCCGGACTCCAAACGGTCCGGGTTCATCGCCAGGCACATGGAGCAACCCGGCTCGCGCCATTCAAAACCGGCTTCGAGGAAGATCTTGTCCAGGCCTTCGGCTTCGGCCTGGGCCTTCACCAGGCCCGAACCTGGCACCACAATGGCTTGCTTGATGGTCGCGGCCACTTTGCGGCCCTTGGCGATCACCGCCGCGGCGCGCAGGTCTTCGATCCGCGAGTTGGTGCAGGAACCGATAAACACCCGGTCCAACTGGATGTCGGTGATCGCCTGGTTGGCTTTCAAGCCCATGTACTTCAAGGCCCGCTCGATGGAACCACGCTTGACCAGGTCGGCTTCCTTGGCCGGGTCCGGCACGTTCTGGTCGACGGCCAGGACCATTTCCGGCGAAGTGCCCCAGCTGACTTGTGGCTTGATCTGGGCAGCGTCGAGTTCGACCACGGTGTCGAACACCGCATCTTTGTCAGAAACCAGGTCTTTCCAGGCCTCCACGGCGGCATCCCAATCGGCGCCTTGTGGAGCGAATGGACGGCCCTTGACGTACTCCACGGTTTTTTCATCCGCCGCCACCATGCCCACACGGGCACCGGCTTCGATGGACATGTTGCAGATGGTCATGCGGCCTTCGATGGACAAATCACGAATCGCGCTACCGGCGAACTCAATGGCATGGCCGTTACCGCCAGCGGTGCCAATTTTGCCGATCACGGCCAGCACGATGTCCTTGGCGGTGACGCCAAAGGGCAAGGTGCCTTCGACCAGCACCAGCATGTTCTTCATTTTCTTGGCGACCAGGCACTGGGTGGCGAACACATGTTCCACCTCGGAGGTGCCGATACCGTGGGCCAGGGCGCCGAACGCACCATGGGTGGAGGTATGGGAGTCGCCGCAGACCACGGTCATGCCCGGCAAGGTTGCGCCCTGCTCCGGGCCGATAACGTGGACGATGCCCTGGCGCACGTCATTCATCTTGAATTCGGTGATGCCGTACTCGTCGCAATAGTCGTCGAGGGTCTGGACCTGCAAGCGCGAGACCTGGTCGGCAATGGCTTCGATGCCGCCCTTGCGCTCCGGGGTGGTCGGCACGTTGTGGTCCGGGGTCGCGATGATCGAATCGACGCGCCAAGGCTTGCGCCCGGCCAGTCGCAGGCCTTCGAACGCTTGTGGCGAGGTCACTTCGTGGATGATGTGACGGTCGATGTAGATCAGCGACGACCCATCATCGCGCCGTTTCACTTCATGGGAATCCCAGAGTTTGTCGTAAAGCGTTTTGCCGGCCATCAGTCGGTCCTCATCAGCGTCTTTCTATGCCCTGGGCGTTGAACGATTCAATAACCCTTTGGCTTGTGAGGCTGATGCTATGGCGTTACATTAAATAACTCAAATTCATATTTTTCATGCTTTGGATAACTCACTGGAATACCACCATGGATCTGGCCAACCTCAATGCCTTTATTGCTATCGCCGAAACCGGCAGCTTCTCCGGAGCCGGGGAACGCCTGCACCTGACGCAACCGGCAATCAGCAAGCGTATCGCCGGCCTTGAGCAGCAACTGAAGGTGCGCCTGTTTGATCGACTGGGCCGTGAAGTGGGCCTGACAGAAGCCGGGCGCGCCCTGCTGCCCCGCGCCTATCAGATCCTTAATGTGCTGGATGACACTCGTCGCGCCCTGACCAACCTGACCGGCGAAGTCAGCGGGCGCCTGACCCTGGCCACCAGCCATCACATCGGTCTGCACCGCCTGCCGCCGGTATTGCGCACGTTTACCCGGGAATACCCGAACGTGGCGCTGGATATTCAGTTCCTGGATTCGGAAGTCGCCTACGAGGAAATCCTCCATGGCCGCGCCGAAGTCGCCGTCATCACCCTGGCGCCGGAGCCCCACAGCCTGGTGCGGGCCACCCCGGTATGGGATGACCCCCTGGATTTCGTGGTGGCGCCCGAACACAGCCTGGCCAATAACGGCACTATCAGCCTTGCCGACATTGCCCGCCATCCGGCGGTTTTCCCTGGCGGCAATACCTTTACCCACCATATCGTGCACCGGCTGTTCGAGGCCCAGGGCCTGACGCCGAACATCGCCATGAGCACCAACTACCTGGAAACCATCAAGATGATGGTTTCGATCGGCCTGGCCTGGAGCGTGTTGCCGCGCACTATGCTTGATGATCAAGTGGCCAGCATCGCTTTACCGGGCATACAGCTCAGTCGCCAGCTAGGCTATATCGTGCACACCGAAAGGACGTTGTCGAACGCTGCGCGGGCTTTCATGAGCCTATTGGATGCACAGGTTGATCCGGCGGGGATGCCGGCATGAGGCCGTGCGGCCTGTAGACCCTGCTCCCGCGCCGAATGCCCATCGAGCCAAGGCCCCTTGATAATGCCCAACACTGTCGATCCCGTGCCGCCGCTGCCTCGCATTCACGCCCTGGACCCCCAGCAGGCGGAACAAAGCTGGGAGAACGCCCCGCAGCTGCTGGCGGCGCTCAATGCCGCACGGCTCGGCGCCTGGAGCTGGGATATCGACAGCGGGCGAATCAGTTGGTCGCGCGGCACCCAGGCGCTGTTTGGTTTTGACCCCCGCCAGCCATTGCCCAAAGACCTGGATTACCTCGACCTGCTGCCCGCCGAGGACCGCGGCCGCGTGATCCGGGCCTTTCACGCCGTCCTGGCGGGCGCGCCCTTCGAACACGCCATGCACCACCGCATCCAGTGGCCGGACGGCAGCCTGCACTGGCTGGAAATCAACGGCAGCCTGCTGCCGGACGCGTCCGGGCGGCGGCGCATGATCGGGGTGATTCGCGAAACCACCCAGCAACGCGAGCGCGAACATGCCCTGGGCCACTCGGAAAAACGCTTCGCCACCCTGTTTCATCTGTGCCCGAACATGGTCCTGCTGACTCGCCAGGAAGACGGCCTGATCAGTGAGGCCAACCAGTATTTTGAAAGCCTGTTCGGCTGGCCGGTGGCCGATGCCATCGGTCGTACCACTCTGGACCTGGGGCTGTGGGTGCATCCTGAGCAACGGGCCTTGCTGGTCAAGGCGACCCAGCGCAAGGGCGAACCCATCACCATGGAAGTGCAGTTTCGCGCCAGCAATGGGCAAATCCATGACGGCACCCTCAGTGCCCAAAAGGTCGAACTCGACGGCCAGGCCTACCTGATCAGCACGTTCCTCGACACCACCGAGCGCAAGAACGCCGAACAGGCCCTCAAGGACAGCCAGGAACGCCTGGACCTGGCCCTGGATTCGGCCCAACTGGGCACCTGGGACTGGCATATCCCCAGCGGCATGCTCTACGGCTCAGCCCGGGCGGCGCAGTTGCACGGCCTGGAGCCGCATCCGTTCCATGAGTCCTTCGATGCGTTTTTTGAAGGTATGCCCGATGAGGAGCGCGCCAGCATGCGCGACGCCTATCGCACCCTGCGTGAAGGCCCGGCAGGCAATTACCAGCTGACCTACCGCGTGCAACTGGAGGACGGCAGTTCGCGCTACCTGGAAAGCCGCGCCCGCCTTTACCGGGACGCCCAGGGCGCGCCCCTGCGCATGGCCGGCACGCTGCTGGATATCACCGACCAGGTGGAACGCGAACAGCGCCTGAGCGCCTCTGAAGAGAAGTTCGCCAGCCTGTTCCTCGCTAGCCCCGACCCGATCTGCGTCACCCGCCTGTCGAGCGGCGAATTCATCGAAATCAATCCCAGCTTCTGCCAGACCTTTGGCTGGACCGCCGCCGAAGTCATCAATCACACCGCCGAGCAGATCGGCTTGTGGGATGAGCCGACCCAACGCCTGCAGCGCATCGAGCAGGTGATCCGCGAGCAAGCGCTGAACAACGTGGCGATCATCGTCCACCACAAGAATGGCCAGCGTCTGACCTGCATGATTTCCAGCCGGCTGATCACGGTCGGCAACCAGCCCTGCGTGGTCACCACCCTGCGCGATATCACCCAGCAACAGCGCTCGGAAGCGGCGCTCAAGGCCAGCGAGGAAAAATTCGCCAAGGCCTTTCACTCTAGCCCCGACGCGGTGTCCATTACCGAGCGTGACACCGGGCGCTACGTGGAGGTCAACGACGGCTTCTGCCGCCTGACCGGCTACCGCGCCGAGGAAGCCATTGGCCTGACCCTGTACCAGATCGGCATCTGGGCCGATGAGAACCAACGCTCGGCATTGCTCGCCGAACTGCAGATCAAGGGCCGCATCCACCACCTGGACATGCTCTGGCACAACAAGCGCGGCGAGTTGCTGGCAGTGGAAGTGTCGGTCGAGCCCATTACCCTCAATGAAACGCCATGCCTGCTGCTGACCGCACGGGATGTGAGCCTGCTGAAAAGCGCGCAGGCGCAGATCCGCCACCTGGCCTATCACGACCCGCTGACCAACCTGCCCAACCGCGCCTTGCTGATGGACCGCCTGAGCCAGCAGATTGCCCTGCTCAAGCGTCATAACCTGCGAGGCGCGCTGTTGTTTCTGGACCTGGATCATTTCAAGCACATCAACGACTCCCTCGGGCACCCGGTGGGCGATACCGTGCTGAAAATCGTCACCGCGCGCCTGGAAGCCAGCGTGCGCATGGAGGACACCGTGGCGCGCCTGGGTGGCGATGAGTTTGTCGTGCTGCTCAGCGGCCTGGAAGGTACGCGCATGGAGGTCAGCAAGCAGGTGCAGCTGCTGTCCGACACCCTGCGCGAGCTGCTGTCGGAACCGATGTTCCTCGACGGCCAGCGCTTGCAGGTCACCCCCAGTATTGGTGTTGCGCTGATTCCCGATCACGGCTCGACCCCGGCCGACCTGCTCAAGCGCGCGGATATTGCCCTGTACCGGGCCAAGGACTCCGGGCGCAACACCACGCAGATGTTCCATAACAGCATGCAACGCACCGCCAGCGAGCGCTTGCGCATGGAGACCGACCTGCGCCTGGCGTTGTCGCGGGGCGAGTTCAGCGTGCATTACCAACCCCAGGTCGATGCCCGGGGCAATCGCATTGTCGGCGCCGAAGCTCTGGTGCGCTGGCAGCATCCGCAACTGGGCGCACAATCACCGACAGAGTTCATCAAGGTCCTGGAGGACAGCGGTCTGATCCTCGAGGTGGGCACCTGGATCCTCGATGAAGCGTGCGCCACCTTTGCCAGGCTGATTGCCGAAGGCCTGATTGAGCCCAAAGGTTTCAGCCTGTGCGTGAACATCAGCCCCCGGCAGTTTCGCCAGAACGACTTTGTCGAACGGGTGGAACGCAGCCTCAAGCAGCACCAACTGCCATTTAGCCTGCTGAAGCTGGAAATCACCGAAGGCATCGTGATCCAGAACCTGGACGACACCATCGGCAAAATGCGCCGCCTGAAAAAACTCGGGGTCAGCTTTGCCATGGACGACTTCGGTACCGGGTATTCGTCATTGACCTATCTCAAGCGCCTGCCGGTCGATGCCTTGAAAATCGATCAGTCATTTGTGCGCGATGCCACCCACGACCCCAACGATGCAGAGATCATCCGCGCGATCGTAGCCATGGCGCGCAGCCTCAACCTGGAAGTGATTGCCGAAGGCGTGGAAACCTGCGAGCAACTGGCGTTCCTGCAAGGCTTGGGGTGCCATCTGTATCAGGGCTATTTGCATAGCCGGCCACTGCCGGTGGACGCGTTCACGCAACTTTTGAGGGGCGCTGCCGGAGGCTGAAAACAATCCGCCAGATGAACCGCCAGGCCCAGCACGGGGCATCAGACCAATTTCAACGCTCGCACGAAGTAGCCCTTCCAGTTGGAGGGCGCCAGGCTGCGCTTTTCTCCATACATGTCGAACATCCCATCAACGACCGTCACTGAATGGTGGGTGTCCGCCAGCGTTCCAATGGCCCCGTCAGCCAGTTCTTGCACAGTGCTTTCTCGGATGTAGGCATACAGCCCCAGCCTGCGCAGCGCCGATCCGGGATACTCACCGTCGTTCAAGGTATCCATGGCGACCTCATAGCTCTGGTTTCCCCGGCCGTCGTTGTTCTCCAATTGCGCCCGTTTGGCACTTACGGCGTACAAAAAATTGGCATCGTCCAAAAGGGATTGATTGCTGCCCTTCAAACCTGATTGCACCTTGGCCTTGTTCAATTCGTCGCGGGTCAACGTCAGTTTGTAGCCATCGCGCATGACCACTTCGTATCCGTCAGCGGTGGCGGAGATTTTTTTATAGATGCCTTGCGGATTCTGCCCAAACTTCATCATGGCGGCCTTGATCGCTGACACGGTGACACAGTTACCTTCTACGCCCTGGTAAAAACCACTCCAGATATTAGCGGGGCGGATACCCACTGGCACACTGGAAAGAGGCGGGGCCTTTTCATCAACTATTTCGGGCGACACATCAGGCGTTTTTTTATCATTGAACAACATGAACCCATAACTTTTATCTACCTTGCGCTGCTCCGAATAAAGATGTTGGGTGTTGTCCATCACAAAAGCCGAGCCGAAGTTATGGGTCTCCACGACACCCAATGCGCCACGCGCCGCCATATAGGTTGCAGGCACAAACTGGGCAAAACCCATCAGGCCCATACCACGCAAGAAGTTTTGGGTAGTTTCACCTTCTAGACTCTTGAGCAGGACGTCTTCGAAACGCTCATGATTGCCGGTCAGTTGCTTGCGCTTGATAAATGCCGCAAGCACTACGTTGGCGTCCGAAACCGCCATGCCATCGTTCCCGGCAAACCGTGATGCCTGCGCGGTCATCCTTAGTTCCTCGGCAGACACATGAACCCTGAACTCATCTTTCATCGTGATTTCATAACCGTCGCCCACCGCCTTGACCTTTTCAAACATATCATGTGGACTTTGACCAAAGGTCATCATCATCAATTTAATGACTGCGGCATGGGTACTATTATCAAAAGACTCACCAAAGTTACGTCGCGTGGCGGCAAACGCATTCAAAATATCGCGGGGTTTGTTCCCCCCGGCCGCCGACAATGTGACTGTCGATAAACGCCGGACAGATTCATGAGCCGCATTCAAACCATCAAACAACACCCGACCAAACATACCGATACTCATAGGAGTCTCCTACCTAAAAACATTATTAAAGACACGACAAACAACACAGAGCCGATAAGTGACGAATTCAAACTTAAAAACACAATGACGAATAAAAACCTGCGCAGGATAAAAACAACCACTTTTATTCTTGAATCAACACCCACTGTAAAAACCGCTATTTACCTACCAACCACCCCCCATCAGTCGACTAACGCGACTGCGTGCCCCTGGCTGGGCGTCCTTCCTTTCCGGCCCCACAACTCTTCCTTGCCACCAATCACCGCAACCGAATGCCCGGTGCGGTTGACCATGCCGACTTGCCCCCTGGCCAGCACACTTACCGCCACACGCTTCATGTGCTTCTTCAAGCCCAACCGCAGGAAACCCTCTCCCGCCCCTCTCTCATCCTCACCATCATTCAGGCTGCGGATTG
The DNA here is from genome assembly GCF_007858275.1 of Pseudomonas proteolytica. Lineage (GTDB taxonomy): Bacteria > Pseudomonadota > Gammaproteobacteria > Pseudomonadales > Pseudomonadaceae > Aquipseudomonas > Aquipseudomonas proteolytica. The sequence goes on along the minus strand of NZ_VFEV01000002.1, from coordinate 155,711 downwards.
CCGCGCTAAAACTTCTAGCCGCTCGGCCATCGTTGTTTTCCATTTGGGCGCGCTTGGCGCTGACGGCAAACAGAAACTGAGCATCCTTGAGCATTCCCTTGTCTTTTCCAACAAAACGCGCGCCCTGCGCCGCTTGCTTCAACTCCTCATGAGTCAGCGTCAAGCGAAAGCCATCTCGCATCACAACGTGATAACCGCGCTCGGTTTTACTGACTTCTTTATAAATATCAGTAGGGCTCTGTCCGAATTTATGCATCGCCGCCTTGATTGCCGATACCGTTACGCAGTTACCATCCGGGCCCTGACGAAAGCCGCTCCAGATATCATCGGCCTTGGCCCCGTTGCGCTTTTCCGAAAGCCCCTCAATCCTGACCGGGTGTGAATCGGGCGTTGGCACTGCCGGTGTAGGCTTGTCAGGAATCACATCGGTTTGGACGCGTTTCTCTTTATCCCGTCCTGACAACAACGCTGATAGCTGACTCAGCAGATTCATGAACGCTGAAACAAGATTTTTTAGTTCCGCCTCCTTAGTTGCAACGTCACCCCTGAAATCCGTGAAACTGTTAGATAGGTCAACGAAGCCCGCGGTCTGCCTAAGACGCTGTGGCTGCAACGAGTTAAAGTCCCCCTCTACCCTACCCAAACAATCACATGGCACGTTTGTAGCTCTGTTAATAGTTAAGTTAGACATTAGTTTTCCTGCCACAAAGTGCCCCTCCGGCCTAAACTTTGCCGAAGAGGTCACTGATTGAAATCAAGAACTTTAGTGGGTGTTTACTGATGTAGCGGACGCACTAGAACCGGCGAGACAAGCCCCGCGCCCAGCTTCTTTCACCCGGGCGGCAATCAGGGCCAGGCGACGTCAGGTCTGGCTCAGGCTTGGGGTCGTGCGACGGCATCACTGGGGTTGGCCGGGGACGAACAGCAGGCGGCACCTGCGCGTCGGTTTCCGGTACTGCCAAATCAGGCACCCGATCAGGTGTTACCTGGCGGTCGGTCAAGGACACTATTGGCCTGTGAACCAAGTCGGGCCGGGCTTGCGGGTCGATCGTCGGGAGCGGCCTCGGATGCGGCCGCACACGAGTGTCGACCTTTGGCACAGCAGGATGAGAGTCCTCCGGGCAGTGGCAATTGTTCACATTGAGATCGACGTTTACCCGCACAACCGTGTCAGACGATGCCTTGGAGTCGGTACCAGGAACCCTCGGTGTAATTGTGATATTGGGTAGCACCACGGGGTGCCTGCCCACATCCGAATTCACTTTCGTATCTGCACCTGGCATCACGGGCTTGCCATCGGCCTGCGTCTTCTTCTCCTGCGATTTTTCAGCCTCGACCTGCACCTTGGCGTCATTGCCGAGTATCTGGGGCTTGCTGTCGATCTGTGCCTTCTTCTCCGGTTGTTTGCCAGCGTCAACCTGCACTTTGCCGTCCAGGCCGGTAGTTACCGTTTTATCCCCCGGTGTTGGTTCGGGTAAGGGCTTTTTGCCAGACAACAGGTCTCGCATCGCCTTGAAAACAAGCTCAAACATGTCGAACAGTTTTGCAAGAGAATCAACACTCACAACAATATTGTCGCGTCCGCCGCCTGTAGCCCGGTTATATTCCGGCAACACATTCAACTTATTACCCAGCAACTTGCTCGCATCGCTTCCTCCAGGTGGCGTGGGTACCGGTGTCGGCAAATCAAACTGGCGATTAGCGACATTCGCGCTTGGAGGATTGTTTATAGATAGATAAGACATGCGTCATTCCTCTTCTCAAGACAGCACAGGGCGCTCAGGCCCCCATAACGAACAGTGTTTACTTATGACTTGAAACGGCAGCCACCGATTCGAAGTCCCTAGTTTCGTGGAGTAAAAAACGTTCGAGTTCCAGAAATCGCGGAAAACATAAGGACATCAAAAGACAATTTCGGACTTTTACCTATAGACTTCTGCAAAGGCCTGCCTTACAAGGCCGTCCCTTGAAAAAAACAGGTCATACTCGCTAATAAACTGCGCCATGGAAAAAGAACGTCACGATTGTTTGAACTGTCTTTGCATCACCCATGATATTTCCCGCACGTTTAATACTGCTGCCACGCCAAGCAAAATCAAAAAACAAAAAACCGCTGCAACACTCACAGTTGACTAGAACTACAAAAAAGTTACACACACCTACTCTCAAAATGCTCAAAATATACAATCAAACCAAACATGAATTTAACTGACGGCATCTGAATTACTTGCCCGCCCAACAGAACCTTAAACAAAAAAAGGGCGCCAGAGGCGCCCTTTTCAGAGGAGGTGAAAAACTTAAATACATGGACTCAATGTTGCAAAGCTGGCTTCTGCGCGCCATTGATGGGAATGCGCTTGGCCTTGGCTTCTTCCGGCACCACCCGCAACAGATCGATACTCAACAAGCCGTTGCTCAGGTCCGCCGCCTTGATTTCAATGTGGTCCGCCAAGCGGAACGACAGTTTGAAGGCGCGCTGGGCAATACCTTGGTGCAGATAGGTAACGCTCTCAGCCTTGGTGTCGCGCTTGCCGCCACTGACGGTCAATACGCCTTTCTCCACCTGTAGCTCCAGATCGTCTTCCTGGAAGCCGGCAGCCGCGATGACAATGCGGTACTCGTCTTCACCATGCTTCTCGACGTTGTAGGGTGGGTAGCTGCTGCCCGGCTCATTGCGCAGTGCGGTCTCGAACAGATCGTTGAAACGATCAAAACCGACGGAGGAGCGGAACAGCGGCGCCAGGGAAAATGCAGTACTCATAGTCAAATCTCCTGAAATATCAGCAAGGTTCTTTATCTCCACGACCCGAATTCGGCATCGTGTAATCCCTAGATAAGGACCGCCAATTACATTTCAAGAGAGGCTGCAGGAAAAATTTCAGGCCCCTTGCGGATGGGGCATTCCGAGTAGACGGCTAACCTGCTGAAGATCGGTTTCCCTGCGCAACGCGGTAAACAGCTCCACGGCTTGCGGGTAATTTCGCGTCAGCATGGCCAGCCACTGCTTCAGTCGGCCCGGCGCCTGGCGTTCGGTCAATTGCGCCACGGACTGCCTCCAGAACTCCTGGAGCATGGGCTGCATGTCCTCCCAGGTCATCTCCACCACGTCCTGACCAGCGCGCGCGGCGGCGATTTGCCGGGCCAGGTCGGGACGCGCTACCAGGCCGCGACCGAGCATGATGTCTTCGACCCCGCTGATCTCACGGCAGCGCCGCCAATCCTCGACACACCAGATATCACCATTGGCAAATACCGGGACCTTGACCACGTCCTGCACCCGCGGGATCCACTCCCAGTGTGCAGGCGGCTTGTAGCCATCGGCCTTGGTCCGCGCATGCACCACAATATGCGCCGCGCCACCTTCAGCCAGGGCCGTGGCGCACACCAGAGCGCCGTCCGGGCTGTCAAAGCCCAGGCGCATCTTGGCGGTCACTGGGATATGCGCAGGCACGGCACGGCGCACGTGTTCGACGATCTGGTTGAGCAGCTCCGGCTCCTTGAGCAGCACCGCGCCACCGCGGGACTTGTTGACGGTCTTGGCCGGGCAGCCGAAGTTCAGGTCGATAACCTCAGAGCCCAACTCACAGGCCAGTGCGGCGTTTTCCGCCAGGCACACCGGGTCGGAACCGAGCAACTGCACGCGCAACGGCACGCCCGCAGCGGTCTTGGCACCGTGCAGCAGTTCAGGGGCAAGCTTGTGGAAATAGGCCGGGGTCAGCAGGCGGTCGTTGACCCGAATAAATTCGGTCACGCACCAATCGATACCACCCACCTGGGTCAGCACGTCCCGCAGGATGTTGTCGACCAACCCCTCCATGGGCGCCAAAGCAATTTGCATGGAAAACACTCAACGAAAAACGTGGCGCAGTTTACTGGGTTTCCCACAGCAACCGTTAACCCTACCGCCCCCAGTAGGAGCGAGCTTGCTCGCGAAAAACGCCCAGACGACACGGTAAAACTGATCGACCGCGTTATCGTTGACGTTCTTCGCGAGCAAGCTCGCTCCTACATGGACAATGCCGTAAGCGCTACGCCATAGCCCTCGATAAACTCCGCTGGCATGCGCTTGGGCTTGCCACTGGAGAGCTCGATACAGACAAAGGTGGTTTGCGCACGCAACAAGGTGGTGCCATCGCTGGGGCGCATCAGTTGGAAGCGTCGGGTCATTTTCAGACGCTGGTCCCAATCGACGATCCAGGTTGCCAGCTGCAGCTCATCGCCTTCGTAGCCGGCCGCCAGGTAATCGATTTCGTGGCGCACCACCGCCATGGCCCGGTCCAGGCGCCGGTACTCGGTGAGGTCCAGGCCCAGGCGCTGGGAATGGCGCCAGGCGCAACGCTCCAGCCAAGACACGTAGACGGCATTGTTGGCATGCCCCAGGCCGTCGATGTCCTCAGGGGCCACCTGCAGATCGAAGATAAACGGCTTTGCCAAGTCCCAGCCCATGCCCTGCTCCCGGTCGATTAATGTCGGCGGGGAGCAGTGTAACCTATCGCCTGGCTCAAGCGGTTTGCCGGGCCGGCTCACGGCAGCCGGCGAGCAGCGCCAGCACACCTTCGACCACCCTTGGGTCGGCCAGGACTTTTTGATGGCCGCCCTGCTCCAGGCGTAAAAGGCGGCTGTCGAACCAGGCCTCGTGGATCATCTGCGAAGCTTTGACCGGGACGAAGGTATCGTCTTCGGCATGCACGATCAGCCCGGGGATATTCATTTGATAGTGGGCCACATCCAGGTGCTTGAGCGGAATGCCCAGGGAGTACTCGACCTCCTGGATAAACGCCGCACGCGCCCGCGCCGGCATGCCGACTACGCCAGCAAAGCCGCGCAATACATCGAGCAAGCGTGAAGGGGCAGCAATGCTCACCAGCGCATTGGTGCGCAGGCCCAACTGGATGGCCAGCATCGCACTGGCGCCACCCATGGAATGGCCAACCACCGCGTGCAAGGGCGGCAATTCAGCGGCGGCCTCCAGCATCGCTCGGGCAAATAGCACCACATGGGCTTCGCGGCCCGGCGAACGACCATGGGCCGGGCCATCGAGGGCAATCACCGAGTAACCCGCGCCCACCAGTGCGTCGATCAGGCTGGCGAATTGGGTCGGGCGCCCTTCCCAGCCATGCATCATCAGCACCGCTGGGCCCTGGCCCCAGCGCAGGGCCGACAGGCCAAAGCGCAAGGTGACGCGCTCGGCCTGCGCCAGCAATGGCAACTCCCAATCACGCGGCGGCAAGTCTCGTGGCGTCATGAAGGCACGCCGCATCTGGTTGGCGATGGTTTGCGGCGCCAGCCTGCCCACGGTGCCGTTGACTCGACGAATCCAGCTCAAGGTGCTCATCCATTCACTCCCCAGGCTCACAAGCCTTGTTCAGCGCACTGCCGACTTGGAGGCGCGTAATACACGATCCGATAATTCGCCCGGCCCCAAAGCCCTGGCCAATGCCAGGCCACCAATCATCAAGGCCATGTCGGCCAGGGCCTTGTCGGTGTCTTCCGGGCTGGCGGCCAGTTGTGCGGCCATCAACTCGACATGCTGGTTCAATACATCGCGAAACTCATCCGGCAGCCGGCTCATCTCGCCGACCGTGGCCGGGATCGGGCAGGCCTGGGCGGTAGAATCGCGGTGTTTGCGCGAGAGGTAGAACGCGGCTACCAGGGCTCGGCGCTCTTCGCCTGTCAGGCTGGGGTCCATATCGTCGATAGATGCCCGACGCCGCGCCAAGAGCTGCTCGAACGCCTCCAGCATCAGAGCGTCCTTGCTTTCAAAGTGGGCGTAGAAGCCACCCACGGTCAGCCCCGCGGCGCCCATGACTTCACCCACACTCGGTTCGGCCGGGCCACGCTGGATCAGCGCGGAACTGGCGGCTTGCAGAATACGTTCACGGGTTTGCGCTTTTTTATCGCTCATGACGGCCTCCGAATATTACGGTTAAAATATTATCTGCATAATACTTTTTAGCAAGCGGTGAATTCGACCGCTGGTCAGAAGAGGTTTTTTGAAGAGGGAGGGAGAAAACCCAAACGCCAGACAAACAAAAGGGCCATTCAATAATTGAATGACCCTTAAAAATCCCGCAGAGCGGGTAATCGTGGCGTCCCCTAGGGGACTCGAACCCCTGTTACCGCCGTGAAAGGGCGGTGTCCTAGGCCACTAGACGAAGGGGACACAAACCTTCTATACAACTGATCAGCGCTGAGAACTGATCGATTCAAGTACGGTGTGGCCAGACCTTGAACCTGTAAATTGGTGGAGCTAAACGGGATCGAACCGTTGACCTCTTGCATGCCATGCAAGCGCTCTCCCAGCTGAGCTATAGCCCCGGATTTTTCGTCTCGCGACGCAGCAGACCTTGCGAGCTGCTTGTTGAAACTGGCGTCCCCTAGGGGACTCGAACCCCTGTTACCGCCGTGAAAGGGCGGTGTCCTAGGCCACTAGACGAAGGGGACAAAACCTTCTGTACAACTGATCAGAGCTGAGTTCTGATCGATTCAAGGACGGTGTGGCCAGACCTTGAACCTGTAAATTGGTGGAGCTAAACGGGATCGAACCGTTGACCTCTTGCATGCCATGCAAGCGCTCTCCCAGCTGAGCTATAGCCCCTCATCGGTGAGGACGGGGCGAATCTTAATGGCGCTTTGAAAGGCTGTCAAATTTATTTTCAACAATTTCCAAAGTTTTTTGCCGGGATAACAATCACTTACCATCAAAACCCCGCAAAGCCGGGGTTTTGACCTCACCAACACCTGACTAGGCGATCGCGCCCAGCAGCTTTTCCCATTCCTTGTTTTCTTTCTTCGACACACCACCAAGCAAATCAAGGGCTTGGCGCAGACGGAAACGGGTCAGGTCCGGACCAAGGATTTCCATCGCATCAAGCACCGACACCGAACTGCCTTGCCCGGTAATCGCGGCAAACATCAGTGGCATCGCGTCGCGCAGCTTCAATTCCAGGGATTCGACCACGGCCTGGATAGTCGCGGTGATCGCATCCTTCTCCCACTGGCGCAGGCTTTCGAGCTTCCACAGGATCAACTGCATCAACTGGCGGACCTGGTCCCCCGAGAGTTTCTTGGACTCGAACAGCTTGGCATCCGGGTTCACGCCACCGGCAAAGAAGAAGCTGGCCAGAGGGGCGACCTGGCTGAACGTCTCCACCCTGCCCTGCACCAGCGGCGCGATCTTCATCATGTACTCGGGGTTCAACGCCCACTGCTGCACACGGCTGGCGAACTCTTCTACCGGCAGGTCACGCAACCATTGGCCGTTGAGCCACGACAGCTTCTCGATATCAAAGATCGGCCCGCCCAGCGACACGCGGGACAGGTCGAAGTTATCGACCATTTCCTGCAACGAGAACTTCTCGCGCTCGTCCGGCATCGACCAGCCCATGCGGCCCAAGTAGTTGAGCATCGCTTCAGGCATAAAGCCCATGCGCTCGTAGAACGTCACCGAAGTCGGGTTCTTGCGCTTGGACAGCTTGCTCTTGTCCGGGTTACGCAGCAGCGGCATGTAGCACAACTGCGGTTGTTCCCAGCCGAAGTATTCGTAGAGCAGGATCAGTTTCGGTGCCGACGGCAGCCACTCTTCGCCACGCAGCACATGGGTGATGCCCATCAGGTGGTCATCGACCACGTTGGCCAGGAAGTACGTCGGCAGGCCGTCGGTCTTCATCAGCACTTGCATGTCCATGCGATCCCACGGGATCTCCACGTCGCCACGCAGCATGTCCGGTACCACGCAAACGCCTTCGCTCGGCACCTTCATGCGGATCACATGAGGCTCGCCAGCGGCCAGGCGCGCGGCCACTTCTTCCTTCGACAGCAGCAGCGCGCGGCCGTCGTAGCGCGGGGTTTCGCCACGGGCCTGTTGCTCGGCGCGCATCTGGTCCAGCTCTTCAGCGGTACAGAAGCACGGGAAGGCGTGGCCCATGTCGACCAGTTGCTGGGTGTACTTCTTGTAGATGTCGCTGCGTTCGCTCTGGCGATAAGGGCCGTGTGGGCCGCCCACATCCGGGCCTTCTGCCCAGGTAATGCCCAGCCAGCGCAGGGCATCGAAAATCTGCTGTTCCGACTCACGGGTCGAACGCACTTGGTCCGTGTCTTCGATCCGCAGGATGAATTCACCGCCGTGCTGCTTGGCAAAGCAGTAGTTGAACAAGGCGATGTAGGCAGTGCCGACGTGGGGATCCCCAGTAGGCGATGGCGCGATGCGCGTGCGGACGGTGGTCATGGCGGGTCTCGAATGGGCAATAAAGCTGAAAATAAAACAAGGGGCGAATGGTAACAGCCCCAAGCCCCCCGGCTCCAGCGTGGGCCGATCAACAAAGGGCATATAAGCCAAGGTTGGGCCTGCAACCACGACATAGCTATTTGCCAGATCGTTAGCTGGCTATATTCCATTACCTTTTGTAACTGACACTGCGCCGCCATGCCTGCCCAACTCAAACGCCGCCTGTTTATCTTCCTGTTTATCGTCGCCCTGATCGCCGCGGGCTTCTTTGCCCATTGGTTCTTCAAGGGGCGCTTTTATGAAAGCACCGACAACGCCTACGTGCAGGGCGAAATCACCCGGGTCTCCAGCCAGCTCGGCGCGCGCATCGCCGAGGTCAAGGTGGGCGACAACGAGCACGTGGAAAAAGGCCAGTTGCTGGTCATCCTGGAACAGGACGACTTCCTGCTGGCCATCGACCGCGCCAACGCGACCCTCGCCACCCGCGAGGCCGAACGCCTGCAGGCCACGAGCAAACTGACCCAGCAGGCCAGCCTGATCGCCGCCGCCGATGCCCAGGTATCGTCCAGCCAGGCGACCCTGGGCCGCGCGCAGATCGACTTGTCCCGCGCGCAAACCCTGCGCAAACCCGGCTATGTCTCGGAAGAACGCGTCACTACCCTGTCTGCCGACAACCACATCGCCCGCTCCCAGGTCGCCAAGGCCCAGGCTGACCTGCAAGGCCAGCGCCAACAGGTCAGCGCCCTGAACGCCGAGATCAAGCGCCTCGACGCGCAGATCGCCAATGCCCGCGCCGACCTGGCCCAAGCCGAGTTGAACCTGACCCGCAGCGAAATCCACGCCCCCATCAGTGGCCTGGTCGGCCAGCGCGCCGCGCGCAACGGCCAATATGTGCAGACCGGCGCGTATCTGCTGTCCATCGTTCCAGACCAAGACATCTGGATCCAGGCCAACTTCAAGGAAACCCAGATCGGCCATATGGCCCCAGGGCAAAAAGCCGAACTGATCTTCGATGCCTATGGCGACACCCCTATCGAAGCCCGCGTCGACAGTTTGTTCGCGGCTTCCGGCGCGCAGTTCAGCCTATTGCCGCCAGACAATGCCACCGGCAACTTCACCAAAGTCGTACAACGGATCCCGGTAAAACTTACGTTTGCCGCCGACAACCCGTTGCAGGGCAAGATCCGCCCCGGCATGTCGGTAACTGTCAAAGTGCAGATCCAAGACCCTGACCATGGCCGGTGATCAACTGCTGCGCCCGGTCGGCGAACCGACCCGGCGCGACTGGATCGCGGTGATGAGCGTGATGCTCGGCGCCTTTATGGCGGTGCTCGACATCCAGATCACCAACTCCTCGCTCAAGGATATCCAGGGCGCGCTGTCGGCCACCCTGGAAGAAGGCTCGTGGATTTCCACCTCCTACCTTGTCGCCGAAATCATCATGATCCCCCTCACCGCCTGGCTGGTGCAGTTGCTGTCGGCACGGCGCCTGGCGGTGTGGGTCTCGGTGGGTTTCCTGATCGCCTCGCTGATGTGCTCCATGGCCTGGAGCCTGGAAAGCATGATTGTATTCCGTGCCCTGCAAGGCTTTACCGGCGGCGCGCTGATCCCCCTGGCCTTCACCCTGACCCTGATCAAACTGCCCGAACACCATCGCGCCAAGGGCATGGCGATGTTCGCCATGACCGCCACCTTTGCGCCGTCCATCGGCCCGACCATCGGCGGCTGGCTCACGGAAAACTGGGGCTGGGAATACATCTTCTATATCAACGTACCGCCAGGGCTGTTAATGATCGCCGGCCTGCTCTACGGCCTGGAGAAAAAGGCCGCGCACTGGGAGCTACTCAAAAGCACCGACTACATGGGCATCCTGACCCTGGCCGTGGGCCTCGGTTGTTTGCAGGTGTTTCTTGAAGAGGGGCATCGCAAGGACTGGCTGGAGTCGAGCCTGATCGTCAGCCTGGGCAGCATCGCGCTGTTGAGCTTGATCACTTTCGTCATCGTGCAACTGTCCAAGCCCAACCCGCTGATCAACCTGGGTATCCTGGCCAACCGCAACTTCGGCCTGTCGAGTATTTCCAGCCTGGGCATGGGCGTGGGGCTGTATGGCTCGATCTACCTGCTGCCGCTGTACCTGGCGCAGATCCAGAACTACAACGCCCTGCAAATCGGCGAAGTGATCATGTGGATGGGCGTGCCGCAGCTGTTCCTGATCCCGTTGGTGCCGAAATTGATGAAATACGTGTCACCGAAATGGCTTTGCGCGGTGGGATTCGGCCTGTTTGGTTTCGCGAGTTTTTCCTCGGGCGTGCTCAATCCAGACTTTGCCGGCAGCCAGTTCAACCAGATCCAGATCATCCGTGCCCTTGGCCAGCCACTGATCATGGTCACCATTTCGTTGATCGCCACGGCGTACATCCTGCCTCAGGACGCGGGCTCGGCGTCGAGCCTGTTCAACATCCTGCGCAACCTGGGCGGGGCCATCGGCATTGCGCTGCTGGCAACCCTGCTGGATGCGCGAACCAAGACCTACTTTGATTACTTGCGCGAGGCGATTGTCCCGACCAACCCGCAAGTGGCCGAGCGCATGGCGACGCTGACGCAGACGTTTGGCAATGAAACGGCGGCGCTAGCCAAGCTCAGTGAAATTGCCCATCAGCAGGCACAGATCATGGCCTATAACGATGCGTTTCACTTTGTCGGGTTGGCGTTGGCGGTGAGTATGCTGGCGATCTTTTTGACCAAGGCGTTGCCGGCGGGGCTCAAGGCGGGGGAAGCCCATTAGACCGAGGCGCCGCCATCGCAGGCAAGCCAGCTCCCACATCTGAATGTATTCACACATCCGAATGTGAGAGCTGGCTTGCCTGCGATGAGCATAAGTATCTACACAACTTTGCCGCAACGCAGCAGCCCCAACAAGCCGTATGCGGTGTATCAGATACTCCGTAGTGGCTGGTTTTAGGGCTGCTTCGCAGCCCAGCGCGGGGCAAGCCCGCTCGCCACGGGGGAGTTCGTCAGTTTCTGAAAGTTGTGTAGATACCTATGCTGCGATGAGGCCCAACAGTCAGCGCAAATCAGACCGCCAGCAACCGCTCACGCAACTTGCCAATCTCGTCACGCATCTGCGCCGCCGCTTCAAACTCCAGGTCCCGCGCCAGCTGGTACATTTTCTCTTCCAACTGGCGGATCCGCTTGGTGATTTCACTCGGCGAACGCAGTTCGTTTTCGTACTTGGCGCTTTCTTCGGCGGCCTTGGCCATGCCTTTGCGCTTCTTGCTGCGCGAACCGGGCACGGTGGCGCCTTCCATGATGTCGGCCACGTCCTTGAACACACCTTTAGGGGTGATGCCATTGGCCAGGTTGAACGCAATCTGCTTTTCGCGACGGCGCTCGGTCTCACCAATGGCGCGCTCCATGGAGCCGGTGATGCGGTCGGCATACAGGATGGCGCGGCCATTGAGGTTACGCGCGGCACGGCCGATGGTCTGGATCAGCGAGCGCTCGGAGCGCAGGAAACCTTCTTTGTCGGCATCGAGAATCGCCACCAGCGACACCTCGGGCATGTCCAGGCCTTCACGCAGCAGGTTGATCCCCACCAGCACATCGAAGGTACCCAGACGCAGGTCGCGGATGATCTCTACACGTTCCACGGTATCGATGTCCGAGTGCAGGTAACGCACACGCACACCGTGGTCGGCCAGGTAATCGGTAAGGTCTTCGGACATGCGCTTGGTCAGCGTGGTGACCAGCACCCGTTCTTCCAGGGCCACGCGCTTGGTGATTTCCGACAGCAGGTCGTCGACCTGGGTCAGGGCCGGGCGGATTTCGATTTGCGGGTCGACCAGGCCGGTGGGGCGCACCAGTTGCTCGATCACCCGCCCAGCATGCTCGGCCTCGTAGTTGCCCGGCGTGGCAGAAACAAAGATGGTCTGCGGGCTGATGCTTTCCCATTCGTCAAAGCGCATCGGCCGGTTATCCAGTGCCGAAGGCAGGCGGAAGCCGTACTCCACCAGGGTTTCCTTGCGCGAGCGGTCGCCTTTATACATGGCGCCGACTTGCGGCACGCTGACGTGGGATTCGTCGATCACCAGCAATGCATCTGCCGGCAGGTAGTCGTAGAGGGTCGGCGGCGGCGCACCGGACTCACGACCCGACAGGTAGCGCGAGTAGTTTTCGATGCCGTTGCAGTAACCCAGCTCCAGGATCATCTCCAGGTCAAAACGCGTGCGCTGCTCCAACCGCTGGGCTTCCACCAGTTTATTGTTGGCGCGCAGGTATTCGAGGCGCTCGGCAAGCTCGGCCTTGATCCCTTCCATGGCATCCAAAAGGGTTTCACGCGGGGTCACGTAGTGGCTTTTTGGATAGAAGGTGAAGCGCGGCAGTTTGCGGATCACTTCGCCGGTCAACGGGTCGAAGGCCGACAGGCTCTCGACTTCATCATCGAACAGCTCGATACGGATCGCTTCCAGGTCCGATTCGGCCGGGTAGATATCGATCACATCACCCCGCACCCGGAAGGTCGCGCGGGCGAAGTCCATGTCGTTGCGGGTGTACTGCAAATCCGCCAGGCGCCGCAGCAAGGCACGCTGGTCGAGTTTGTCGCCGCGATCGACGTGCAGCACCATCTTCAGATAGGTTTCCGGGCTGCCCAGGCCGTAGATGCACGACACCGTGGTGACGATGATCGCATCCTTGCGCTCCAGCAGGGCTTTGGTCGCCGACAGTCGCATCTGCTCGATATGGTCGTTGATCGACGCATCCTTCTCGATAAAGGTATCGGAAGACGGCACATAGGCTTCGGGCTGGTAGTAGTCGTAATAGGAAACGAAGTACTCCACCGCGTTGTTCGGGAAGAACGCCTTGAACTCACCGTACAGCTGCGCGGCCAGGGTCTTGTTCGGCGCCAGCACCAGGGTCGGGCGGTTGATCTGTGCAATCACGTTGGCGATGCTGAAGGTCTTGCCCGAACCGGTCACCCCGAGCAGCGTCTGGTGCGCCAGGCCGGCCTCGATGCCTTCGACCATCAGGCGAATAGCTTCGGGCTGGTCGCCAGCAGGTTCAAAGCGGGTGACTAGTTGGAAATCCGACATAACGTACCTCTTGAAGTCACCCCAGACTGTAAACCCGTCGGGGACGAAAAAGACCACAGCCCGCAAAACTTCAGAGCAGGCAGTAGGAAAAAACCATGATAGCTGTAGAAGTGGAGGCGAATGTGACGGGTTTCAAGGCAACCGCCCTACATGCCTGAGGCCATCAATGTTGCAATAAGACTAACGGTCGATAAATAAACCGAAAAACTTGGCCGAAAAGCCGTTTCGGCTGTCGCCGCGAGCGGTGTTGGCCTCTATACTAGCTCCCCGTTTGTGCACCGCTCTAGTGCATTCGGCTGGAGCGCGACACGTCCCTCCATTCCCCCATAGAGCTGCCGCAAAAATGAGCCTGTTCTCCGCTGTCGAAATGGCACCACGCGATCCTATCCTGGGCCTCAACGAAGCATTCAACGCCGATACCCGTACTACCAAGGTCAACCTTGGCGTAGGCGTTTACTGCAACGAGGAGGGGAAGATTCCACTCCTGCGTGCCGTTGCCGAAGCGGAAGCCATTCGCGTGGCGCAACACGCCGCCCGTGGCTACTTGCCGATCGATGGCATTGCCGCCTACGACCTGGCCGTGCAAAAGCTGCTGTTCGGCGAGCAATCACCGCTGTTGAGCGCTGGTCGTGTGATCACCGCCCAAGCCGTTGGCGGCACCGGCGCACTGAAAATCGGCGCCGACTTCCTCAAGCAACTGCTGCCCAACGCCGTCGTCGCCATCAGCGACCCAAGCTGGGAAAACCACCAGGCGCTGTTTGAAAAAGCCGGCTTCCCGGTGCAGACCTACCGCTACTACGACGCTGCTACCCACGACGTAAACCGTGCCGGCCTGCTGGAAGACCTCAACGCCCTGCCCGCCCAGTCCATCGTCGTGCTGCACGCCTGCTGCCACAACCCGACCGGCGTCGACCTGAGCCCGGCCGACTGGAAAGACGTACTGGAAGTGGTCAAGGCCAAGAACCTGGTGCCATTCCTCGACATGGCCTACCAGGGCTTTGGCGACGGTATCGACGAAGACGCCGCGGCGGTGCGCTTGTTCGCCGAGTCCGGCCTGACCTTCTTTGTGTCCAGCTCGTTCTCCAAATCGTTCTCGCTGTACGGCGAGCGCGTGGGTGCACTCTCCATCGTCAGCGAATCAAAAGAAGAAAGCGCGCGCATCCTGTCCCAGGTCAAGCGCGTGATCCGCACCAACTACTCCAACCCGCCGACCCACGGTGCGGCGATCGTGGCGGCGGTGCTCAACAACCCGCAACTGCGCGCCCAGTGGGAAGCCGAACTGGCCGAAATGCGCCTGCGCATCCGTGGCATGCGCGAGCAGATGGTCAGCGAACTGGCCAAGGCTGCTCCGGGCCACGACTTCAGCTTCGTCGGTCGCCAGCGCGGGATGTTCTCCTACTCGGGCCTGACCGTAGAGCAAGTCACCCGCCTGCGCAGCGAATTCGGCATCTACGCCCTCGACACCGGCCGCATCTGCGTGGCCGCGTTGAACCAGGCGAACATCGATGCCGTGACCAAGGCGATTGTGCAGGTGCTGTAAGCCTGATCGCGAGGTACAAAGGGGAAGCCAATGGCTTCCCCTTTTTTGTGCCTTGCCCCCGTAGGAGCGAGCTTGTCTCCGGGCGGCGTTCCGACGAAAAACCTCAACGATAACGCGAGCCCGTTGAAGGAGCCGACGCCCTCGGATCCTTTGCGAGCAAGCTCGCTCCTACAAAAAGCTCAGCGCTGGCAAGGCAAGCCACTTAGACTGAAGCACGACTGCCCTTTGCGATGAGACTTTCTATGAGAAACGACGACCTGGACCTGCGTGCCGACCGCGACGAACTGGACCACTTCACCCCGCGCACGCCTCAAGCCAAGCGGCAAAAAAGCCTGGTCCTGCAAGTCGCCCTGGGCGTCTTCCTCGGCGGTCTGGCCTTGTGGCTCGTGCAATTGGGCGCCACAGCGCTGATGGCCAAATTGGCGATGGGCACCCTGCAGTTCGGTGGCTGACACCCCCCCCTGTGGCGAGCGGGCTTGCCCCGCGCTGGGCTGCGCAGCAGCCCCACTACTTATTCAGGCAAAAACACCGCGCTAGGGGTTTAGGGCCGCTTCGCAGCCCAACGCGGGGCTAGCCCGCTCGCCACATGAGGCACCGAGTATTCATCCTCCAACGGCCACACGCCTTTGTCTGGCGCAGTTGGGCGCCACGCCACTGATGGCGAAATTGACGATTCGCTAGCTGACAAAAACCCACCGTGGCGAGCGGGCTTGCCCCGCGCTGGGCTGCGCAGCAGCCCCACTACTTATTCAGGCAAAAACACCGCGCTAGGGGTTTAGGGCCGCTTCGCAGCCCAGCGCGGGGCTAGCCCGCTCGCCACAATGGGTCCGCTCTTGGAGCAGTTGCACAAAACTGTCCAGGCTCTGTGACACCGTGCCCCGACGCCAGATCAGCCAGGTGTTCAGCAGGCGGAACTCGTCCGCCAGCGGCCACACGCTCACCGTGGTAAACCCCGGCATGCTCTCCAGCATGCTGCGTGGCATCAGCGCCAAACCCGCGCCGGCGCTGACGCAGGCGAGCATGCCGTGGTACGACTCCATCTCGAAGATCTTCCCCGGCACCGCGCCATCCTGGGAAAACCAGCGCTCAAAGTGGTGCCGGTACGAACAGTTGGAACGGAAGGTGTAGATGCTCTCCCCGTTCACATCCTGCCCACGGGTGATCGGCCCATGATGCAACGGCGCAATCACCACCATCTCTTCTTCAAACACCGCCACCCCCTCCAGGGTCGGATGCAGCACCGGGCCATCGACAAACGCGGCCGCCAGTCGGCCCGATAGCACGCCTTCGATCATCGTCCCCGAGGGCCCGGTGCTCAGGTCCAGTTCGACCTTGGCGTGTTTCTGGTTATAGGCGGCGAGCAACGCCGGGATACGCACGGCGGCGGTGCTCTCCAGCGAACCCAGGGCAAATGGCCCCTGGGGTTCCTCCCCCGCCACAGTGGCGCGGGCCTCTTGCACCAGATCGAGAATGCGCCGCGCGTAGCCCAAAAAATTCCAGCCGGCAGGCGACAGGCGCAGTCGACTTTTCTCACGGATAAACAGCTCGACTCCCAGGTCCTGCTCCAGTTGCTTGATGCGCGTGGTCAGGTTCGACGGCACACGGTGAATCAACTGCGCGGCGGCACTGATGCTGCCTTGCTCGGCTACGGCCTTGAAAATCTCCAGTTGCACCAGATCCAATTCATTCTCCAATCGTGAACGTATTGCTTAATATTATTCAGTTCCCGGAAAAGATACAGCCCCGTACGCTGGGCACCTTCCCCAATGTTGCGCAGGACGGTGCCATGAACGCTATTTCTCACCAGACCCATGCCTTGTCGATCAACCCCGCCAATGGCCAAACCGTGGGCAGTTACCCGTACGAGTCCGCCGCGCAACTGGACGCCGCCCTCACCCGCGCCAGCACCGCCTTTGCCAATGGTCGCAACACGCCCGTGGCACAACGCGCCCAATTGCTGCTGGCCCTGGCCGGCGCCCTGCGCGAGCAAGCCGAGCAGATGGCGCAAATGATCACCCTGGAGATGGGCAAGCCCATCGCCCAGGCCCGTGGCGAAATCGAGAAATGCGCCTTGCTGGCCGAGTGGTACGCCGCCCATGGCCCCGCCATGCTTGCGCCGGAGCCGACGCTGGTGGACAACGGCAGCGCCCAGATTGAGTACCGCCCACTGGGCCCGATCCTCGCCGTGATGCCGTGGAACTTCCCGGTCTGGCAGGTATTGCGCGGCGCGGTGCCGACCATGCTCAGCGGCAATACCTACGTGCTCAAGCATGCGCCCAACGTGATGGGCAGCGCCTACCTGATGAAACAAGCCTTCCATAAAGCCGGTTTTGCCGAGGGGTTGTTCGAAGTGATCAACGTCACCCCGGACGGCGTATCCAAGGCCATCGCTGACCCACGCATCGCCGCCGTGACCCTTACCGGCAGCGTGCGCGCCGGTATCGCCATTGGCTCCCAGGCCGGCGCCGCGTTGAAAAAGTGCGTGTTGGAACTGGGCGGCTCCGACCCGTTCATCGTGCTCGACGACGCCGACCTCGACGCCGCTGTGCAAGCCGCCCTGATCGGCCGTTTCCAGAACTCCGGCCAGGTCTGCGCCGCCGCCAAGCGCCTGATCATCGAGCAAGGCGTGGTCGAAGCCTTCACCGCCAAGTTCCTCGAAGCCAGCCGCCAACTGGTGATGGGCGACCCGACATCGAACGACACCTACATCGGCCCCATGGCCCGTTTCGACCTGCGTGACGAGTTGCACGGCCAGGTCCAGGCCACCCTGGAAGAAGGCGCCACCCTGTTGCTCGGCGGCCATCCCATCGAAGGGCCGGGCAACTACTACGCCCCCACCGTACTGGCCAATGTCACCGACCAAATGACCTCCTTCAAACAGGAACTGTTTGGCCCCGTCGCCTCGATCATCAGCGCCCGCGACGCCGACCATGCGGTAGCCCTGGCCAACGACAGCGAGTTCGGCCTTACCGCGAGCATCTTCAGCAACGACCCGGCCAAGGCCCGAGAAATCGCCAACCAACTGGAAACCGGCGGGATCTTTATCAACGCCTACAGCGTGTCCGATCCTCGGGTGGCGTTTGGCGGGGTGAAAAAGAGTGGGTTTGGCCGCGAATTGTCACATTTCGGCGTGCGGGAATTCTGCAATGCGCAGACGGTATGGGTAGATCGGCGGTAGGCCGATCGTCAAGATTCCTCGTTGCCAGCTTGCGGGTTCAGGATATGATCAGGCCGTTATTTGAACCGGACAGCACTGACCTATGCCCGTTGACCTGCAAGCGCTCTATCCCAAACTGATCCATCTGATGCTGGATACGGTTTTCGTGGTCGACAGGGACAACCAGATTGCATTTGTCAGCGACGCCTGCGAGGCGTTGCTCGGCTACCGTGCCGACGAGCTGACCGGGACTTTGATCACCGACTACATGCACCCTGAGGACCTGGCGGCCACCCGAGCCTCGATTATCCGGGTGATGAACGGCCAGCCCCATGTCGACTTCCGCAACCGCTATATCCGCAAGGATGGCGGCATCGTCCATATTCTGTGGGCAGCATTCTGGTCCGAGGACGTCGGCGCGCGGATCGGCGTGGCACGGGATATAACGGCCCTCACCCAGGCCGAGGAGGAACTGCGCTTCCTCGCCCATCACGACCCGCTGACCGCCCTGACCAACCGCTCGCTGTTCAATGATCGGCTGGACTCGGCCTTGCGCAACGTACGCCGACAGAACAGCACCCTGGCCTTGCTGTTCCTGGATATCAATGACTTCAAGGGCATCAACGATGTGCACGGGCACGTCGCGGGCGACCGCGTGCTGTGCACCATTGCGCGGCGCCTGGAAAGCTGCGTGCGTGAGACCGACACGGTGGCGCGAATGGGTGGCGATGAGTTCACCGTACTGTTGACCGACCTTCATTCAGAAGACGCCGTGGCCGAGAAGGTGCAGCAGATTCTCGCCATCATGGCCGCCCCCCTTGGCCCTGAATTCGGCCCGGTGAAGATGCCATCCTGCAGTATCGGCGTGGCGCGCTACCCGGCTGATGGGGAAGATGCCGACACCCTGCTCAGCTATGCCGATGGCGATATGTACCGGGTGAAAAAACTCCACCGCGCAGCAGGCTGAAGCCAAACCGGCCCGCCCTGCCAGGTCTCAGGACCGGCGTACACGCTTAACGATCCGACGCCTGGATCCTGGCGGTTATCCACGCACGACCATGCACAAGCACGCGCTCGGCCAACGCCACCGGAAAATGAATAAAGCCATGTGCCGACTCCGGTAAGAGATACGCCTGCACCTGCGCGGCCGCCCCCCAGCGCTTGGCGATGTCCAGGGTGTCATCCTTGAGCGGGTCCAACTCGCCGACAAACATCAACGCAGCCGGCAAGCCGGTAAAGTCGCCATACAGTGGCGACAACGGCGGCTGCCGACGCGCCTCATCGCTCAAGCCCGGGGTCAGCAGGCGCAGTGCGTCGACCATCCCCGGACCATCGAGCAACAGCGTCTGCGGCCCGGCTGCGTGTACGCTCGGCGTGCCGGCCAAATCGTAGACGCCGTAATACAACAGCGCCCCGCTGACCCGCGCGAGCAGTTGCGGCCACTGCTTCAACGCCAGCAACGTCGCCGCGGCCAGGTGGGCACCAGCCGATTCGCCCACAACAATCATCGGCAGGCCGGCAAACTCGTGCTCAGTGAGCAACCAGCGCGCGGCGCTCAGGCAGTCGTCCATCAGCCCTTCAATCGGCGTGTCCACCGCGAGCCGATAATCCACCGAAACCACCGCCACCTCGCACTCCCGCAGCATGCCCAGGTTCAACTCATCATCCATCTGCGCATTGCCAATCACCCAGCCGCCGCCGTGGATATCCAGGACCACGCCTTTGATTCTGCCGCTGGGCCGCAGAATGCGCACGGGCACTTGAGCGCCATCTACACCTACCAACCGAGCCTCAGCCGCGGGCCCCTTCTTGCTGTGTTGACTGACGCGCAATAACGCCTGGATTAATCGAGGGGTGACCCGATTGCGGATTTTAAAGCGCGGCAGCCAGGCAAGCTTTTTATTGAAGCGGCGCATTTGTGCCAGTTCAGGCGCACTGGCGGGCCAAGGCTGGTAGGCCATCAACGGTTACTGCGCAGGATCGAGAAATTCAACGCCGCGGCCACACACAGCCACGCCAGGTACGGGAACAGGATCAATCCAGTGATCAGGTCCAGGCGCACCGCCAACACCACCATGGTTGCCACGGTGAGCCAAAGCAGGGTGATAACCACCATCGCGGCGAAGATCCGATGCGCGCCGAAAAACACCGGGGTCCACAGCGTATTCAATGCAATCTGCGCAGCCCACAAGGCCAGTACCGTTTGACTGCCGGGGATCAGGCTCAAGCGATAACCGGCCCAGGCCAGCAGCAGGTAGATCAGCGTCCAGGCCACCGGGAACAGCCAGTTGGGCGGGGTAAAACGCGGCTTGACCAGGGATTCATACCAGGCACCCGGCTTGAACATGATGCCGGTGCTGGCGGCGGTGGCGCAGGCGAGCAGGAAGATAAAGAAGGTCATTGGCGGTCCCTATGTAGATGGCGCTCGCAAGTGGTGCCGAGCCCTTATCAATGACTCAAACCCGCCACCAAAAATTCAATGAACTGTAGAAACTCGTCCACCGTGCGCTTCCGGTTCCCGCTCGTAGGAGCTGACTTGCCAGCGATAACGCAGGACATCAGGTGTTCTGCGTCGCTCTCCGGTTTTTCGCTGGCAAGCCAGCTCCTACACAAGCATCTGCCCATCGGGCGAGTTGCGGGGCTACGTGTGCGGCGACATGCCCTGTAGTGGCTAGCCCTTCAGTTCGCTGGCCCGATGACTCGCGGCGTCGTCATATGCCACATACAACGACTCGGCGATCTGGCTCTTGATGGCTTTGCTGGCTTCCAGCCCCAACACAAAGCCTTCGGCCTTGCCGCCAGCGCGGTTAAGGTCGTCGAGGGTGCTGGCGCCGGTAATCGCGTCCAACAACTTGCTAGCGTGCGGGCCTACGCCCTTGGGCAGGCTGATCTGGTCGATGCTCATTGCGCCGCCTTCGATGAGGTTGAGGATGGGCTGTTACGGGTAAACGAGGTCATTGGCGATACCTTGAGGGCTTGGGGCCGATAGCGCGTTTGGCCACTGTCGGGGTGGCATGGTAGACCGGTATGGGGATGAGGGGGCAGCTTTTGGCCGTTTTCAGTCGGTTGTCACCGGCAGAAATCGGCCAAAAGCAGCCGTTTGGAATAGACTGCTTCCGATCAATTTGGACTTAGTACGCCAATTTGCGCTGCTAGGTCCGCAGCCAATAGTAGAGGTCGTACTTCGACTTCATGTGTTGAGGATGCTGGTTGTCGGAGTCGGGATCTGGAATGGCGACTCGGCGAGTCCAGAGTGGGAACCACTCACCATCCCGCATATCGCTATCGCTAACCATTCGCACATTCTTCAACATGCTTCGCTCGCAGGCACCGAACTGGACGAAATTGACCTGCGCCTCGATCAAGCTACATCTATTCGGTCCACCCACCTGGTGAGGGTAATAGAGTTGGAACACGTCATCCTCCCAGAAGCAAATTGGGCAAATGTCGTATGACCCTGGGTGTTGCTCGAAGACTGCATATCCGCAGCATGGGCAGGTAAACATCAGTTTTCACTTATGGGTGGCAGTCTATTCTTGGTCGATTTTAGCCAAATGCTGAACGGTGGCAATGGGTCGGTGGCTGCCCTTCATGACAGGCCGCAACCAGCCAAAAGCAGACATTCGCATGTGGTCCGCTCCTGGGCTGAGACAACGGCATGACGCTTCAACGAAAACAGGATGGTTCAGTGCGCGGATTTTAGTTCGTACATAGTGGCCGGAGGGAAGATCATAATTGTCCATCAACTCTCGATGCGGCCGGTAGCCATCGCAGCAGATCCACATCATTCATGGGCCGGGCGAACAGGTAGCCCTGTCCTTGAGTGCATCCCATCGCGAGCAACGTCTCGCGCTGTTCCTCAGTCTCGATGCCCTCCACTACCACGGACATCCCCAGGGTCTCCCCCAATGCCAGGGTGCTGCTGACGATTGCCCGACAGCGCGGTTCGTGTAGCAAGGTGCGTATAAACTCACCGTCGAGTTTGATCTCGTTGAACGGCAGCTGGCACAAGCGCTGCAACGACGAGAAGCCGGCGCCGAAGTCGTCGATGGACAATTTGCAGCCCATCATGCGCAGGCGTACCAGGGTTTCCAGGCTGGTGGCCGGGGCTTCCAGCAAGCCGCTTTCGGTGAGTTCGAAGGTCAGGCTGGCGGGCACTGCTTCGTGCAGGGACAGAATGCCTTTGATCACCGCGGTCAGGTTGCTGTTGGTCAGTTGGCTGGTGTGCAGGTTGAACGACAGGTCGAGCTTCAGGCCGGTATTTTTTGCCAGTCGCTGCAGGCTCAGGGCTTGGTTCATCTGCATGAACAGCAGCGTATCGAGCAAGCCGCAGCGTTCCAGCACGGGCATGAACACCGCCGGTGACAGGATGCCGCGCAACGGGTGCACCCAGCGGGTCAGCACCTCCACGCCGCAGACGTCATCGGTATTCATGTCGACCTTGGGCTGGTACCAGGCTTGCAATTGCTGTTCGTTGAGGGCCCAGCGCACTTCTTCATCGCTGGCCAGGCGTACCGGCGCAGCGTCGGGCGGCGCGACACCAGGGCCACTGGAGCGCTTTTTTAGCAAGTTCTCCAGGGTGTGCGCCTGCAACGGCTTTCCGACATCCCCGAGCATTTCCAGGCCCAGCAACGAAACAATCTGCTGCACCGTGCGGCGTACATCGGCCGACAGGGAGCTGCTGATAATCACTGAGCCGACCAGTCCGGAACTTCCCACCTGCTGAAGAAACTCCAGGCCATCCATGCCTTCCATGCACAAGTCGCACAGGGCAATGTCCACTGCGCCCACTTGATCCAACACAGCCAGGGCGTGTAAGCCGTCCACTGCCTCGAAGACCTCGCGGCAACCCAACTGGCGCAACATGCTCACGGCGACCGCACGTTGAAAAGGATGATCCTCGAGAACCAGCACGCGTATGGGAAAACTCGTCATTGAAGTCGGCTCATCTGAAAGGAATAAGGTCGCCCGGGTGTGACGCCGGGCGGGTTGCAGCGACTTAGCGCACGGGCAGCTTGATGATCTGCTCGGTGGTCATCACGTCGCCGAAGGTGTCTTCAACTTCGGCCAGTGCCGATTGATGCAAGGCGTCCTTGTCGACGCTCTGGCCATTGAGACGGGTGATCGCACGGGTGGCGGACGCATCGGACGCCACGATTACGTTGAAGCCCAGTGGCGCTGCATCACGGGCTGCACCGGCGACACAGGCGTGGGTCATCAGACCGCTGATGATCAGCGTATTGATCCCGGCCTTGCTCAGCTGTGCGGCCAGGTCAGTGCTGGCGAACACGCTGACGGTGTTCTTTTGCACGACGTGATCCTGAGGACGCGGCTGCATATCCTTGTGGAATTTCACGGTCTCGCCATCAATGGCAAATACCGCAGCGCCAGCCGGCGACACGTGTTGCACGTGGTAGACCGGAATCTTGTGGTTATCGGCATACTTGATCAGCTCACGGGCTTTCGCCAGTGCGCTGGCGCCGTCCGGGATCGGCATGCGCCCAGTGAAGTATTCGTTCTGGAAGTCGATCACGATCAGCGCGGTCTTGGCGGCCGGCAATTGTGTGATTTGCTCGGCACCGGACATGGCGCGGATGGTCGGGTGATCGTTGGCGATTGCTGCACCGCTGGCAACCACGGTGGACAGTACGCATGCAGCCATGAAGCGACGGGTAAAACGTTGCATGGGGTCGTTCCTATTTGTAGGTAATGGTGAAATTGGCAGTGGCGTTGGCGATGCCAGGCTGCGGCCCGGTGGAGTCGCCTGCGGTCTGGATGTAACGCGCACCAAACTGCAAAGTGGTATTGCCGTCCTGGACCGGCATGATCGGTACGTCGACGCCCAGTGGCAGCGGGGTTCCATCCTGCTTCAGCACTTGCACGGCGACGCCTGTAGCGGTGGCTTCGCTGTTCAGGCCGAGCACACCTTGGCTGGCGTCGACAATCGTCGAGCCCTTGGCGCCGTCCAGACGGATGTTCGCGTTGTTGCCGCGGAAATAGTTCCAGGTAGGATTCCCGGCATAGGTCCCGGCCACGCAGTTGTTGAGCGCGATGTTGAACCCTTCGGTGGGCGTGACGCTGCCCGGGCCGTTGAAGACGCGCTTCTCCCAGTTTTTCATGGGCACGTCGATGATATTGCCCACGGCTGCGGGCATGCTGCAGCCGGCAACGGTCACCGTTCCGGTCAGGCGACCATCAATCCAGTTGAACGGGGTGCCGTTGTTGTTGATATCGACGGTGTACACCTGCAAGTTGCCGAAATCGTTGATTCCCGCCGGGATAGGTCCGGTTTTGATCAGGATCAGGCTATTGTTGGTGTTCGCGCTAAACCCACCGGTATTGCAGCCGTTGAATGCGAGCGGAAAGTACCAGCTACCGGAGGTCAAACACAGGTAGCTGGGGCGTGTCTCGTTGACAACCCCTACCCCGATGCCAGGAACGTTAGTCGCGTAGAGCTGGCTGCCTTGAGCCGAGCCAATGGCTGCGGTGACCGTAGGTGCCTTGGCAGTCAGCATGGTGGACTGGATTGAAAACGGGGTAGTCGTTGTACAGTTGATGATAGGAAACCGGGTGTACTTGACCAAGCCAATGGTCGATCCCACCGGGGCGTCCTGAGGGATGAACAGGTCGCCCACCGCATGAATGCTCTGGGTCGCATCGGTGGAAGTACAGTCAGCTGCAGCCATCTGCGAAATAGCCACTGGCAGCACTGCCAGCGCACTCAGCATCAAGCGTTTCTTCCAGACATGACGAGTGGGCAAAACCAAGGCTGGGGCCGAGGACGCAACACTAAAAGTTTTCATGGACGAGGTTCTCTGCAAATAGCATCCATCAGCCGGTAACCGTCGGTGGCTGGCGTGCTGTTGATATCCAAATTGATTTCACATTGCTGGGCAGCCTTGCCGCCCCACTTCATCGTGTAGGTCGTGCCCTTGCTGGCCGACAGCAGCACTTGCCCGGCCTGGCCGACCACGCCGACGCTGGCGCCCTGGTCGTCCTGCACGGTGGTGCCGAAAGGTAAAAGCGAGCCGTCCTGCAGCCGTACGTTGAGCAGTATTTTTTCCGAACGGCTGGCGGCGAATACCGCCTTGACCACCGCACCGCGACGCGGCACCACGTTGGTCACGCCTTCGGCGATATCGACGTTGGTTTCCAGCTCGCTGGTGTCCACGGCCACGCGGTTCTTGCGATACGGCGTGACGTACGGCACCAGGGCGTAACCCTTGTCGTTGGTCAGGGTGCCCGGGGCATTCAGCAGGCCGACCTTCGGCGTGTCCTTGACCTCCACCAGCGCCACGGTCTCGCCCAGGGTCTGGCCGAACTCGACGCCGTCGGCATGGGCCAGCACCGAGCCCGCCGCGCTGACCGACGTCTGCCGGTAGCCCGAGCCGACGCTCACACCAGCGCCCAACTGGGCAAACGGTGCGCGGTAGCCGAGCAGAGCCGAACCGTTGTTGCCGGGGTTTTCCACGCGGTTGGCGTTGACGTTGTAGTTCAGGTTGCCATCGCGGCCGCTGAGGCCGGCCCGTTGATCCAGGCTGCCGTCGTTGTTGCGGGTAACGCTGAACGTGCCGGTACTGCGGGTTTGTCCCAGGGGCATGGACACGGTAAACACCACCTGGTTGTTCTCGCCGAAGTTGTCAGTGAGGGTCTTGCTGGCGTACACACCATAAGTCACGCCCTTGTACTGGGTGTTGAAACCCAGCTGCATCTGCTTGTCTTCCCGGGAGGAGCCCCAGTAGTTCTGCTTGCTCAGGTTCAAGTACAGCGAGCCGTAGTTGTCCAGGGCCTGGTTGACGCTGGCCTCGACCTTGCTGCGCTTGGAGAACTGGCTGTAGTCGTTGGGTTGCTGCAAATCCACGGCTTCGCTGAAGTCGCGATAGCCTTCGGTGGAATAGCGGTAACCGGCGAAGCGCACCGAGGTACCGCTTTCAAATGCCTTGCCGTAGCGCAGGCCGATGCTCTGGCCTTTTTTGCTTTCGCCTTTGGTTGTGACGGCCTTGGGCACGTCAGTCTGGGCCTGGGTGACGTCGATCGACACGGCGCCGATGCTGCCCAGGCTCTTGCCCACGCCCACCACACCGGCACGGTAAAAATCTGCCCCCAAAAAGCCACCGTACAGCGTCAGGTCGAACGGCAAGCCATAGGCCAGCGACGCCTGGGTAAACATCGGCCGCTCGCCACCGTTGGCCGAGTTGTACTCGCCCACCGTCGCACTGTAGCGCCAGGTATTTTCCCGCAGCATGTTGGCCAGGGTCGCGTATGGCTGGGTGAAGCGGCGTTCGCGGCCATCGGCTTCGGTGATGATCACTTCCAGGTCGCCGCTGCCCGAGGCGGCGTTGAGGTCGTTGATCTCAAAGGCGCCCGGCGCCACGTAGGTGGTGTACAGCGAGTAGCCGTTCTGGCGTACTTCGACCTTGGCCTGGGTTTCGGCGATGCCGCGGATCACTGGGGCGTAGCCCTGCATCGAGTCCGGCAACATGCCCATGTCCGACGCCAGTTGCACGCCGCGAAACGGCACGCTGTCGAACACGTCACCGGGTGTGAAGCTCTCGCCCATCGTCAGCGTGGCCTTCAGTGGCGTGATGTCCCTCTGCGCATAGGTATTGCTGCGCTGCCACTGGCGGCCACCTTCATCGTCCTGGCGAAACGATGAGCTGGAGCGAAAACGCCAGTCGCCGAGGTTAAAACCACCCGTTGCATACAGGTTGTATTGGTTGCCGGTGCCGCGGGCGTCGCTGTTGGTTTGCGCGGCGGAAAACTGGTAGTTGAGCATCGCGGCATTGATGCCACGGTCCCATTCCGAGGGCGCCACGTAGCCGGCCGCATCCCGGGTCAGGGCGATCTGCGGCACGCTGATATCCAGGGCCAGATAGTTGGCGTTGAAGGTCACCGAGGCGCCTTCAATCAGCGCCGCCAGGTCGATGCACGCGGGCAGCGTTTCGCCGGGCACTTTAAATGCATCCAGCTTCACACCCAGCTCCCTGAGAAAGGCTTCGGACAGGCATACACGCACATCGCTGCCCTGCTCATCCTTGATGAAGGTCATGTCACGGCGGTCGAAAAAGCTCTGGTTCAAGCGAATCAGTACCGGGTAAGTTCCGGGGCCGATGCTGCCGCTGTTCGCCACCGCATCCAGGTCGAGGTTGGGACCGGCACCGGTGCCGCCAAACGAATGCATGAAACTGGCATCGAACTTGGCGGGCTCACCGGCCAGGGCCAGCTCACCGGCACAGGCGGCCGCCACGGCGACCCACAAGGGCAAACGACTAAAGCTGAAGGAGTTATCGATTCGCATGGCAATACCCGGCCGCCGCGCCACAGCCGTGGCACGCGCAAACATCTACAGAAAGAAAAGGAATCAGCGGTTCAGTGGCACGGTCTGCGGCTCGCTGTAGCCGCCGTAGTCGTTGATGGCCGAGAACACCACCTCACCCGTGGTGCCTTTGAAACCCGGCAGCGGATAACGCTGGCTGCTCATCGGCGCGACCATCGTTGGCTCGTTGACCTCGACGCTCTGCCCTGCGGACTTT
This sequence comes from Pseudomonas proteolytica, assembly GCF_007858275.1. GTDB lineage: Bacteria > Pseudomonadota > Gammaproteobacteria > Pseudomonadales > Pseudomonadaceae > Aquipseudomonas > Aquipseudomonas proteolytica. Next base: position 128,164 of record NZ_VFEV01000002.1, on the reverse strand, counting down.
GCGGTCACACCAATAAACGAGATGTGGAACGGCGACGGATTGCTGACCACCAGCACTGCCTTACCCTGTTCCTGCGTAAGGCTCCAGGTCAGTTTCGACGGCGCTTGCATCGCATTGCCCTTGAGTCCGGCTGGGCGATAGAACAATTTGACGCGGGTGCGCATGGCGATCTTCAGCGTATTGGCATTGCCTTCGCTGGCGACCGGAATTTCCTGGGCGTTGAAATAGAACACCGATTCACGGTCGGTCGGCAGGTTGCCGGCGACTTTCTGGATACGCACCATTTGCTCTTTGCGCGGGTCCAGGCGGAACAGCGGTGGCGTGGACACGAAGGGCGTGGCGGTGGTCATGTCATCGGCTTCGGTGTTGACCCAGGTCTGCACCATGTACGGCTGCGCCGTGGTGTTGCTGACGGTGATCGCTGCGTCACGCTTGTTGCCGTCAAACACGATCCGCGTGCCGCCGAGCATCACGCCGGCCTGGCTGGCCGTGCTGAGCAGTGCCGCACTGAGCAACAGTGCCAGAGCCGATGCTTTCTTGAAGGGGGAAACGCTCATTTCGATCATCCTCTTGCCGTGAGCGAGGGGATGGCCGCTGCGCGCATCAACGCTGCAGCGGCGCATCAACAGGGCTTACTGGTACTCGACGGTGAACGCAGCCTTGGCGTTGGCCGGACCGGAAGTCGCAGTGCCGGTGGCGATGTAGTTGGCGGTGAAGCGCAACGGTTGGGTCAGGTCCAGGTACGGAGCCGATTCCAGGCCCAGTTGCACGTCCTTGTCGGTGGCGTCCTTGATCTGTACCGCAACGTTGGTGGCGTGACCGGCGTCCGGGCTGATGCCGATCCACTGGCCGCTGGCACCGGCAGTGCCGCTCAGGGACAGGAACTTGACCACGGCGCTCTTGCCGGTAACGCTGCAACCAGGAGCAGTGGTGTCGATGGTCAGGGTGAACGCGCCGCCACCGGCAATAGCACCGACGGTCGCCAGGGAGGTGGCAGGCACATCGCCCAGGCCCACATCGCCGGCACCGGCCGAACCGTTCAGGTCAGTCACGACCACTGGGCAGGTGTTGTCGGTCACGCTGCCGACGAAGTTGATTTCACCGTCAGCGGCCATGGCAGCTTGGGAAGCAGCAGCGAGGACGACAGCGGCAAACAGACCTTTGAGCGCAAACTTGTTCATAACGTAATCCAGATATTGAGGAAAGTCTGAAGCCCGGTTGGGCTTCAATCAGGTTGCAGGGCCCGGTCCGCTTGGTCGGTAGGGCCGTTCAACGAGGCTCAGTATCGGTGTTGGGGGGAGTGGACTACGTACGAACGGTGCCGCGTTCTTGTAGGAAATTTCCTACCGATAGCTCAGGCCAGATAGCGCTCCAATCGCTCGCCGAGGTGTTCCATCTGTTGATGCAGCGCATCCACCGCCTCGGTCAATTGCGCAGATTCCAGCCCGTTGCAGGCGTTCTCTAGGTCTTCACAGCAGCGAATCAGCCCCTGGGCCTTGATGATTCGTGCGCCGCCCTTGACCCGGTGAGCCAGGTCGGCAAGGCCTTGCAAGTCGTGTCGAGTAAACAACTGCATCAAGCGCGCCATGTCCTGTTCATTGCTGGCGGCCAGGTCGCCCAACAGGCTTTTGATCGAAGCAATGTTGCCGCCGGCCAGATGCTCAACGCTGGTCAGGTCGATATCGTCATCTGTGGAACATCCGGGGGGAGCACTCCCCTGCTCCGTCGCCAGGCCGGCCAAGCGTGCGCTCAAGTCCTTGAGGCTGATGGGCTTGAACAGGCAGTCATCCATGCCGGCGGCCAGGCACCGGCCCTTCTCTTCCGGCTGTGCATTGGCGGTAAACCCCAGAATCAGACTCGGCGGTACGCCGCGGGCAGTTTCTTCGGCCCGGATAGCCCTCGCCAATTCGTAGCCGTTCATCAGCGGCATATTGCAGTCGGTGATCACCACATCGAACTGCCCGTTACGCCAGGCCCGCAATCCGTGGGCACCATCTTCGGCGTCCTCGACCCGGTGCCCCAGGTAATTGAGTTGCTGGGTGAGCAACTGGCGGTTGGCCGGGTAGTCATCAATAACCAGAATGCTCAAAGCGGGGCTCGTTACTGCCGGCTCATCCTCGACCGGGGTAACGTCGGCCAACGGCTCAAGCGTGGTCAGGTCAAGCCTGACGTCGATGCGAGTGCCTTCACCCAATGCGCTGTCGAGGGTCAGGTGCCCTCCCATCATTTCGCAGAGGGTGCGGCTGATGACTAAGCCCAGGCCCGAGCCGCTGCGCGCCGACTGGTCATTGTTGCTGGCTTGCGTAAAGGGGCTGAACAGGCGCTTCTGGTCCTCTTCGCCTATGCCGATACCGGAGTCCTCCACCCGTAACCTCAACGCCAACTGTTCCTTGCCTGCCTGGGCTCGAACACTCAAGCGCACGTGGCCCTGGGCGGTGAACTTGATGGCGTTGCTCAGCAGGTTGGACACGATCTGCTTGAAGCGCAGCGGATCGATCAGCACATCGCAATTGACGCCGGCCTCCAGGTCCAGCTGCAGTTGCAGTTGCAGCTGTTTCTGCCGCGCCAGGCCTTCAAAAATGCGCACCACCGATTCCAGCAACTCCCGCAGGTTGGCGCGCTCCGGGTTCAGGGACAAACGCCCGGACTCGATTCGGGCGATGTCAAGAATGTCGCCGATCAGGTCTAGCAAACCACGCGCCGCGCCTGAAGCGACATCAATCGCAAAACGATCCATCACGCCCTGGTCGGCCTTTTTTGTCGCCAGTTCGAGCATGCCGATCACCGCGTTCATCGGCGTACGGATTTCATGGCTCATTGTCGCAAGGAAGGTCGTCTTGGCGCGGTTGGCGGCGTGGACGTCCTCCAGCAGACGCTGGCGCTCGCTGATGTCGATCCAGCCAGCGATCATGCCGCTGACTTCGCCCGTGCTGCTGCGGTACGGCAGCATCCAGTGGTAGATGGTCAGTACTCGGCCATCGGGCATGATCAAGCTGCGATCCTGCAACTGCGCCTCGCCGCTTTCCATCACCTGCAGGTAGTCACGGTGATACGCCGCGGCCTCATCCGGATCGCCCAGTACACCGTCCAATACGGTCTTGCCGATCACCTGCTCGCGCTCGACGTTGAACACTTCCAGGTAACCGCTGTTACAGATCAGCAGCTTGCCCTGGCGGTCGCGCACATAGATCGGGTGCGGTGTGCCGTTGATCAATACCCGCATGAACTCAACCTGGTCGCTCAACGCCTGCTCGGCCTGCTTGCGCTTGCGCATCAGCATCCGCAGGTAAGCGATCCAGCCCAGGGCAATCAACAGCAACACGGCGGCAATCACGAAACCCTGAATGATTGCGCTGCGGTTGCGCAGCCAATAGCTGTCGCCCACCACCACCTCGCTGCGCCAGCGATTAGTCAGTTCGTCCATTTCCTCGGGGGCGATGCTGAGCAGCGCTTTGTCCAGGATAGAGAACAGTTCCAGCGAGCCGCGGGCCGTAGCAAAGGCCATGCGCGAGTTGGTAACGCCCACGGTGCTGGTGATACGCAAGCGATCGCGGTATTGCCGTGAAATCATATAGCGTGCGGTGATCAGCGAGTTGACCGCTGCATCAGCCTCGCCATTGGCGACTTTCTCCATCGCGTCATGGGCGCTGTCGGCATCCACCAGGCGGATACCCGGGTATTGCTCGGTTAGCATGTCGCGGCTGGAGTCGCCGCTGATGACCGCCAGTCGCTTGCCATGCATATCGTCCAGGGTACTGGGGCTGCCGGCCGTGGTACGACTGACCAGTACAAACGGCGTGGCCAGGTACGGGCGGGTAAAGCGCAGGACCGCTTCGCGCTGTTCGCTTGGGGTAATGGTGATCAGCAGGTCAGCCTCGTTGCTGGTGAGGGAGTCGATCATCTCGCGCACCGAACTCACCCGCTGGATATCAAACTTCAAGCCGGTGCGCAGGGCCACCTTGGCCAGGACGTCGGCGCTGATACCACGAAATTCGCCGTCGGCGCCGTAGAACGACATTGGCAGGAAGCCTTCATCAATCGCCACCCGCAACCGTGGGTTCTTGTCCAACCACCGCTGCTCACTGACGCTGAAATGCAACGGATGCTGACCAGGCATGCTTGCTCCGCCTGCGCTCCAGCGGCGCAGGATGGTCTGGCGCTCGGTAACCGGGACCGCCGCCAGTGCCGCATTGATTATCCGCAGCAGGCGCGTGTTATCACGCTTTACCGAAAACGAAAAGTTGCTGACTTCCAGGCGAGAGAAGTCCGCCAGTTGCACGTTGTTCAGGTAGTTGCGGTTGATCAGATAATTGGCGCTGATCGCGTCCCCCAGGTACACATCGGCTTGGCCGAACGCCACGGCGCCTATGGCGCTGAGGGTGGACGGGTACAGCTGCAAGGTGGCCTTGGGATAAAAGTCTTCCACGGTTTTGGGTGGCAGGTAGTGGTAAAGCATTGCCACGCGCTTGCCGGCCAGTTCGGGGTCGAGGCTCTGGCTGTCGCCGACCCGGCTGACCAGGGTCGGCTGGTCCTCTGCATAGGCGTCAGACAGCTGAAGCTCCGCGTACGCCGCCTCAAAACCGTTGGAACTGCCCAGCATATCGACGTCGCCAGACTTGAGCGCCGCCAGCACCTCATTGCGCGAGGCATACCGCTGCACGCGCACGTTGACGTGCAGCAACTGCGCCATTAACTGCGCGTAGTCGGCTGTGAAACCTTCGTAATCGTGGCGGTTACTGGTGATGCTGAACGGCGAGTAGTCCGGCGCCGAAGACCCCAACACCAGCGTGCCCTTGCTCCGTAGCCAGCCCCAGTCGGCCTCGTCCAGGCCCACGCTGTAGTCGCTGACGTCGGAGCGACCGTGCAGCTTGAGCATTTGCGGCGCCGCCAGGGCATGGCCCAGGGAACCGAGCAACAGGAGGCCCAGCAAGCCGTGTCGAAGAAAAATGTTCATTCAGATGAGGTTATTACGCTTGGCAAAATCGGCCAGGTACACCACCGATTTGACGTTGAGCTTTTCGATCAGGCGAGTCTTGTATGTGCTTACTGTCTTGTTGCTGATCAGCATGGCGTCGCCGATTTCCTTGTTGGTCAGCCCTTGGGACAGTTGTTGCAAAATCGTCAGTTCACGGTCAGAGAGATTCTGGATCAACTCGTGGTCCGTGGCCTCGAGATCACTGCGCCGTACCGAGCTGTGTGCCAGGTTGGGAAAGAAAGTGTAGCCGTCCATCACCGCCTTGATCGCCTTGGTCACTTCCTCCATGTCATTGGTCTTGGAAATAAACCCTGCCGCACCGGCTTTCATGCAGCGCATTGAATAGAACAGCGCCGACTGCGAGGTGAACACCAGGATTTTACTCGGCAGGCGCAGGGACGCGATTCGGTTAAGCACCTCAAGGCCGTCGAGCTTGGGCATGCCGATGTCGAGAATGATCAGGTCGGGCACATGCTCGCGTGCCAATTGCACGGCATCTGCGCCGTTATCCGCTTCGGCCACGACTTCGAACTGAACCTGGCTGAGCAGCATCTTGACGGACGAGCGAATGAAGGGATGGTCATCCACAACCAAAGCGGTATACATGTAACCTCCTGTAAGGCGCGCCGGAAGGCTTCGGTCGACGCAAAACGATGGATAAACGACCAGCCGACGCGTCGCTCAAGTTACACGAACACGACTGAATTGTAGGAAAATTCTGAGGTTTTGCCGCCTAACTCGCCGGCGAAGTTACCGGCTGTACGTCCTCACGCGCCAGCCAATGCAGGAGGTCGTGGCCGGTCATTGGCCGGGCCAGGAAAAACCCCTGGCCCACTTCACAACCGAGGCTGATCAGAGCATCACGAATATGCCGGCTGCTGACGCCTTCAATCACCAGGCTCATGTCCAGCGAACGGGCCAGGGCCAGAGTGCTGCCGACCATGGCTTGGCTACGCGGCTCATTCAAAGTGCGGATAAGGTCGCCATCGAGCTTGATCTGGTTGAACGGCAATTGGCACAGCAACTTGAGTGACGAGAAACCCACGCCGAAATCATCGATCGACAAGCCGCAGCCCATCAAGCGCAGGCGCAGCAGGTTTTCCTGGGTGGGAGATTGCAAGTCCAGCAAGCCGTTTTCAGCCAGCTCGAACACCAACACCGAAGCGCACAGGCCGTAGCGTTGCAGTGCGCCCTGGATATGCTCGATCAGACCATGGCGGGCCAGTTGCGAAGCATGCAGGTTAAACGACATTTCCAGCTCGGAGCCCTGCCGATGCAGCACGGCGAGCAATTTCAGGCCTTGTTCGAGCAGTTGCTTGAACATTTCATCGATCAGGTCATAAGCCAGCACCGCCGCGAGGAAATCCTTGGGCAACAATAAACCACGGGCAGGGTGTTCCCAGCGCGCCAAAGCCTCCACGCCAGCGAGACTGCCATCGTTCATCATCCGCTTGGGCTGGAACCAACCGCGGAACTCGCCCAGGGCCAGGCCCAGGCGTATCTCCTCTTCGCTGGGAAGCGGTACCCCCGCCGGAGGCTTGAGTGGTGCCGGCGGTACCGACCGATAGCGCTTAAGCAAGCGATCCAGCGCTTGTGGCTGCAACGGGGTACTCAGGATGCCAAGTAGTTGTACACCCGAAAAAAAATCCATGTGGCTCAAGGCCCGACATAGCTCCGGACGCATCTCATTGGACAATCCGACGGCCTGCACCAGACCGATTTGGCTGGCATAACGCAGGAACTCCACTTGCTCAGAGCTCTTGCTCCCCAGGTTGCACAGCACAATATCCACGCCGCCGGTGCGCTGCATAAGGATCATCGCCTGTTCGCTGGTGCTGGCTTGCAACACCTCCCTTACTCCGAGCCGACGTAACATATTGACCAGAGCGCTGCGCCGGGGACTGTGGTTTTCCATTACCAGAACACGTGGTGAGACCATCTTCATCAACCGCTTTGCAGACTCGAAGATGGCTATAGTGGCGGGCGAAGCTAACCCTACTCGAAGGAAATAGCCGTTCCGGCTGTAGGAAATTTCTCGCTGCAATTAATGGCTGATTACAGATGACATTACGCTTTGAGACTTTGTCTGAACGGTATCTCTGTAGGGACACGCACACTCTTCTGCGAAGAAAGAAACTCGGCTCAACGCCCTTTGGTCACTCAACCCGCGAGCAATAAGGCAGTGCTGTCGCGGAGCGTTAAACGGCATAGCGCTGGTGCATTCGAAGCTTGTAACGTAGTCCGTGATCGAACGTGGGCTTATGGCCGCTAGCAGGCCATCATGAAAGGCAGCTTAGGGTCGATTGCTGCCGGTCAAGCGCAAGGTCAACGGCTTTATCGGTGATGGATTGGAACTACTAAACCAAAGAGTCTTTAAAACAAAGGCCTACAGCTAACCCAGCTTTAGCTCGTACCATTTATGTACCATCGGACTCCTTTCGATCCATACCTCCGCCCTGACTAGCCGCCTTAGGCATCAGGCAGATAACGACACAAAGCAGCCCCCGCGACGCATAGCGCCCCATTCGCGTGTGGCTGCTACTCGGCCAGGAGCTGCGTGATTTATACTGAATTCAGTAAACCCTCATCGTTAGGCTTTCAGAATGTATAAGCGTGCCGCAATCACTATACTGGCCTTTCTCATAGCACTCCCTTCAGCCTACTGGTTGCTTGGTGAAGCAGTTGTGATGTTTGAAATGGCTAGCACGGGAGCCAAATCAAGAGCTGAGTTAGCAGATGACTTTGGTCTTGGCTTACTGGTGCTCTTCGTTGTCATGCCAGGAGCCGTAATTGGTGCATTTATCACCGCGGCATTAGTGTGGCGGATAATGAGACCCAGAAGGGTGGGCTAAGTGATTAACACATCATCCCTGCCGGCTCGTTAACGCTAACGCTGAATTTCACTGGCAGCGTCCGCTTCTGGCCGACTGTAGCCGGTCGAGAAAGACCGAAACCAACCAATAACAGACATTTAAAGCAGGGCGCAATAAATCTGTCCCGTCCCGTCTGTGCCTTGGCTTTCCCTCGGTCCCGTTCCCTCAGATAGCGGCCCACCTAAACTCAGATTTTCAACAGCGTATCCGTGATTATTCCTGAAAAGGTCGTCTCCACCGGCCCGGTGAGAAAGACTGGTCCCACGCCATCCCATTGAACCGTTACAGCTCCCCCGTCACATTCAACCTCAACGCAATTGTCTAAAAAACCACGACGAATTCCATTGACCGCGGCGCCACAACAGCAGGAACCTGACCCCAGCGCAATGCCCCCTCCGCGCTCCCAAATACGCAACCGGATGTGCTCTGGGTCAATGATCTGGACGAAATGCACGTTTGTCCTGAGGGGAAACAAAGGGTTGGTTTCAATTACTGGTCCAATCGTCGCTATCTCAACGGCTGACAGGTCATCCACAAAATAGGTGCAGTGCGGATTTCCCATGCTACAAGCTGCTGGGTCACCGGCAAGTGGCAACACCGAAGTATCCATTTCAAGAGCCAGAGGAATATCCGACCAGTTGAAAAGCGGCTTTCCCATATTGACGGAAATGGCGCCGGTTGAAGTGCGTTCACAAGTCAGCAGGCCACGGTTGGTTCGCAGGGCTACCGACGTAATATCCGATTCGCGCATCAATATATCCGCCGCCCCCCGCGTTGCGCTGCCGCAAGCGTCCAGCGATGAGCCATCCGCATTCCAGAACATCAAGCGCGCATCTGCATCATCGCAATCGAGCATCACCGCGATTTGATTGAAGCCGATTCCTCGATTGCGATCCCCCAATAGCCCAGCCAAATTGCTTGCGATTGGATTGGGGGAAGTTCGCGAGTCTACGACAACGAAATCATCGCCATTGGCGTGCATTTTATGAAAACCCAGCGGCATAAATAGACCTGGCAGCGAGACATGATGCATTGAGGTTTTAGAGCGATCTATCCCTAGAGGAACACCCGCACGAACATTCCAGCCATAGACTCGAGAGCCCGTGGGTAGTCGCAGTCATGTTGCGGCAAGCATCAGATCCAGATTCTGCACCGCCGCTCCAGCGGCTCCCTTCCCCAGATTGTCAAACACTGCAGCCAACACAACCTGCCCCGTTTCATCATTTGCACACACCACCAATCGCAAACTATCAGTCCCGTTGAGCGCCTGAGGATCAAGGTGCGTCAACCCTTTGGCCTCCTGCATCGACATCACCTGTACATGGTCTGCATCGATGTAGTGCTGCGTAAGGCACGCATGCAGCCGCACCGCATCCACGCCCGGCGCCAACAACCGAAGTTGCAACGGTATGGTCAGCACGATCCCCTGCCGAAAAGCCCCATAGGCCGGCACAAACATCGGCCGCTCCATCAGACCGCTTTGCTGCTCAATCTCCGGAATATGTTTGTGTGCCAGCCCCAGGCCATAAACCTGAAACGCCGGCGCCTGTGATGCGCCCTCTCCCTCATGCTCTTGCACTCCGGCGCGCCCTTTTCCGGAATAGCCCGACACCGCATGAATGTTCGTCGGGAAGTCCCTGGGCAGTAGCCCGGCCTGCAGCAATGGGCGCAGGAGCCCTATCGCCCCCGTGGGATAGCAACCGGGATTGCTGACCCGCCGCGCCGTGGCGATGCGTTGGGCCTGCTGCGCGTCCATCTCGGCAAAACCATAGGTCCAGTCTGGATGAGTGCGGTGCGCCGAACTCGCATCGATCACCCGAACGGCGGGGTTTTCGATGCTCGCTACAGCGTCGCGGGCGGCTTCGTCGGGCAAGCAGAGAATCGCGATGTCGCAGGCGTTGATGATTTCGGCACGACGTTGCGGATCCTTGCGGTGTTCGGGGCTGAGGGTGATGAGCCGCAGATCGGTCCTGCCGCTTAAACGTTGGTGGATTTGCAACCCGGTGGTGCCTTGGTCGCCGTCGATGAATACAAGGGGGCTTGCCATGGAATGCTCTCGCACATAGGAAATCAGGAGCTCCAACCTTCAATCCGGGGCTAAGATAGGAAAAGTTGAATTTCCAAACGATGAAATTCAGTTTTTCTGAACAAGGAATGACTCATGCGCGAAATCAGCCTGGACCGTCTGCGCACGTTGGTGGCCATTGCCGACCTGGGTTCGTTTGCCGAGGCGGCCCGTGTGCTACACCTCGCGCCACCCACGGTCAGTTTGCATATCGCCGACCTGGAGTCGCGGGTTGGCGGCAAGCTGTTGTCGCGCACGCGTGGGCGCGTTCAGCCGTCGGCGATTGGAGAAACACTGGTGGAGCGCGCGCGGCGCCTGTTGGCGGATGCAGAGCAAGCGCTTGAGGACGTGCAGCGTCAGGTGCAGGGCTTGGCCGGGCGTGTGCGACTGGGTGCCTCCACCGGGGCGATCGCACAGCTGATGCCGCAAGCGTTGGAGACATTGAGCCAACGCCATCCCGCTATCGATGTGCAGGTCGCGGTGCTCACGTCGCAGGAAACATTGAAGAAGCTTGCCGAGGGCTCTTTGGAGATCGGTCTGGTCGCGCTGCCACAGACCCCGGTGAAGGGATTGCGGATCGAGCCCTGGCGGCGGGACCCGGTCATGGCTTTCTTGCCGGCACGCTGGGATTGCCCGGATGTGGTGAACCCTGGTTGGCTGGCCGCTCAGCCATTGATTCTGAATGACAACACCACTCGGCTTTCGCGCTTGACCTCGGAGTGGTTCGCCAGTGATGGACGACAGCCCACGCCGCGCATTCAACTGAACTACAACGATGCGATCAAAAGCCTGGTCGCGGCCGGTTATGGCGCGACGCTGTTGCCCCATGAAGCCTCCACGCCACTGCCCGATACCAGGATCGTCATGCGGCCATTACAGCCCTTGTTGTGGCGTGAACTCGGTATTGCCCACCGTGGTGGGGACGTCGAGCGGCCGACGCAACATGTGCTGGATGTGTTGTGGGGGTTGAGCGCGGGCTAGAGCAATGTTGTCGCTCTCGAACATTGCAGCCCTGAGATGTCCACGAAAGCCCGGTCGATTCACGCTGGGGCAGAAGCGGACACTTCGGATGTCCTCTCCAGGCGCTGCTGCCCGTCAAAGGCGGTGGGTTTTAATCTGGAGTCCTTCATCCTCGTCCGGCGCCCGAAAGTAGCGAGTGATCAGATCGAACTGCGCATCTGTCGCAGAAAACTCATGTTCGGCGCGGCGGTTGCGCCTATGCAACCGGCCTCGACATATGTCCTCGTCCACCTCAAGGTAGTGGACACAATGGGGAACCTCGGCTGAGTCAGCGAGGCTGCGCAACCATCGTCGATCTTCAGGTGTGTTGGCGGGAAAGTCCAAGACCACCGTCACGCCCGTATTGAGCATATCGATGACGAGCGGGCCCAGCACCTCTCTAATCTGACGTGACAGACGCACGTAATCGGTGACTGACTTGATCTGATCAGGGTAAAGCCGCGACAGCCAATTATCCTCACTCAGCAGGATCGCCGACTGTTCGGCTGCCAAGTTTTTGGCCAGCGTTGATTTACCGGATGCAATCTTGCCTGACATCAGATGAAGCACGGGTTTTGGCATAGGGGCGTCTCCTTGTCGAAGCCTGATGATGCTCATACAAAAGCGTCGAAGCAACCGCAGATACCTCACCTTGCGCTCCGGGTCGTTTTCAGCCGGTCGCGCTCGGCATTGCAGGCGCCCTGTGCCCATTGTCAGTCAGTAAGCGTACTCCCCAACTGCCCACTGTCGTACCCTTCCCATGTCGACAAACCCGAGGTTGCCATGGAAAACAGCCCAGCCCACACAATCATCGTCATCGGTGCCGGTATCGTCGGCGCTTCCCTGGCCTATCACCTGGCCACCCAGGGCGCGAAGGTCACCCTGATCGAGGCCCAGGATATCGCCTGCGGCGTAACCAAGACTTCATTCGCCTGGATCAACACCACCCATCCAGCCCCCGACCCGATTGGGCAATTACGTGGTGCAGCCATCCAGGAATATCACCGCCTCCAGGCCCAGCTCCCAGGGCTGGAGATCCGTTGGACTGGCGCCCTGACTTACGGCGCAGCACCTGTGCCTTCAGCCGGTCGCGTATGCCGTTCGCAGATTCTCGACCTTGAGCCCAACCTCAAGCATCCACCCGAACAAGCAACCTATGCCGCTGAAGAGGGTGCCCTGGATGCCGTGGCCGCCACCCACGTGTTGGTCAATGGTGCCCAGGCCCATGGGGCCACGGTGCTCACCCAGACTCAGGTGCTGGGCTTTGCCACTCAAGGTGATCAGGTAACGGGGGTCGAGACGCCAAGGGGGTTTATTGCGGCCGATGTGGTCGTGCTGGCCGCGGGCACAGGCACTGCGAAGCTGGCTGAGATGCTCGGCGCCGAGCTCCCAATCAACGCCTCCCCGGCGATTTTCATCCGCTACAAGACCCACACCAGCCTGGTAAAAACCTTGATCTCCAGCCCTGAAATGGAAGTTCGGCACGCTGCGGACGGTACGTTGCTGGCGGCAGAGGATTACCTGGACGACACCCTGGACAACCAGCCAATAGCGATTGCACGACGCACGGCGCAAGCGATCCAGAATGAACTCCAAGGCGTGGTCAGCATTGAGCCTGAACTGGCCTGCGTCGGGCTCAGGCCAATGCCGGCCGACGGCATTCCCATCATCGGTTACCTGCCACAGGTCGGCGGTGTGTACGTGTGCGCCATGCACCCTGGGGTGATGTTGGCGGCGGTGGTGGGACGTCTTGCCAGTGAAGAGATCATCGACGGCAAGGTATCCTCTGCGCTTGCTCCATGCCGTCCTGATCGATTTGTCCGTTGCCCTGCCACCTAGGGCAACACCGCATTCTTGAAGATCGGTTCGCTGTGCAGCACGCGAACGCCTTCCGGGCCGCTTTCAAGCAGCCGGCGCTCGCCACCCGCGTTGATCTGTCGTGAACATCAAATACCGGAGGTCCCTGCATGAGTCTGCCCACTATCCGCCTCGACACCTTGCTCACCGGCCGCGTGCAGCCATTCACCCGCCCAGGCACCCAGAGCGCCATCGATAAACAGCCGCAACAGGGCCAACTGAAGGTCTGCACCCTGGGCCTTCACGGCGACGAACAGGGCGACCTGCGCGTACATGGCGGGGTGGAAAAAGCCATTCACCACTACCCGCTCGAGCACTACGCCCGTTGGGCCGACGAATTGGGCGCTCATCCCTTGCTGACGCAGCCGGGGGCCTTTGGCGAGAACTTCAGTACCACCGGCTGGAGCGAGCATGACGTCTGCCTGGGCGATCGGATTCGGGTCGGGACGGCATTGCTCGAGGTGTCCCAGGGACGCATGCCGTGCTGGAAGCTCAGCGACCGCTTCGCCGTCGCCAACCTGGCCCTGCGCGTGCAGCAATCGGGCCGCACCGGCTGGTACTACCGGGTGCTGGAGGAAGGCGTGGTGAGCGCGGGCGATAGCCTGCAACGGGTCGAACGGCCCTTTGCCGACTGGTCACTGGCTCGCTTGTCCGCCGTGCTGTTCGACAAGCAAGTAGAGACCGAGTTGTTGCGCGAATGCCTGGCGCTGCCGCTGGTGCCGTCATGGCGGCGTACCCTGGAACGGCGCCTGGAAAAAGGCATGACCGAGGACTGGGGCCCGCGCCTGCAAGGTTGAAACGCAGCGCAAACACTGAGCTGCGTTGCCCCAGGCCAATAAATGTCTGGATAATGCCCAGCTCCCACGCCGATAAGGACATCCCCGCCAATGAAGTTGCCCACGCCTACGCTGCTGCTCGCCTCTGCCCTGCTGCTGCCGTCCCTGGCCCATGCCAGCGACGCCGCCTTGACCGACACGCTCAAGGCGTTCACCCAGTGTGACGCCCGTTTCTTCACCAGCCTGCACGCCCACGGCGACGCCTGGCAGGCCTATGCGCCGCTGGTGCGGGAGAAGAACACCACGTGGATCGCGGTTAAAAATCGCGCCAACGGCGAGGAAAATTCAGTGCTGGTCAGCGCCCCGCCGATCGCCGGCTTGAAGCTGTTGTCCTACTTCGACGAGAGCACCGACCTCGGCAAGTTGGGGCTCTACTATTACTGGGGTTTTGTGGTTGAAGGCGGTGTCGACGACGTCGCCAAACGCATCGCGCCACTGCTGGAACAACCTGGGTCGTTGCAAAAAAACAGCCCGGTGTACGTTCGCAGCGAGCTCAAGGTCGGCGACCAGTGGCAGGCCATGCCGCCCCAGCCCGGCTCCGCGCCCGGCACACGGCGGGTAGAGCGGGTGCTGCTGGTCGAGCCGGAGGGCAAACAGGGCACGCAATCGCGGGTCAGTTGTTCGCTGCAGGGTGGCGTGGACGGTGCGTTGCTCGCCCGCTTGCGTCCGGACATTGCACCGGCTGACTATCCTCGAACCGTGGCCGAAACTCATATCGACGATGTCCAGGTGCCGACCAGCGTGCTCCAGCGCCTTGATTCGCCGCTGCTGCAACCGAAGTTCAAGACGCTGACCTACACGTCCCAGTCCACCAAGGATGACGGCAGCAAGGATAGCCCGGTTTCCGAGACGTTCACTGCCCAGGGTGGCTTGCTGAAGAAGAAGGAGATCTACAGCGAGCGCTTCAACGTCGACCGCCTCACCCAGGCCGACCTGATCCAGTTGAAGTCGAAGATGAATGGCATAGGCGATGGGCGCGTACTGCTGACCCACGAAATCACGCTGGATATTCCGCCAACCTGGACCCCAGGCCAAACGCTGAGCGCGCGCATGACCATGGCCGATGTGCCGGCCAAGCCGACCGACACATCCCGCATCACGCCCTTGAACTGCGTGGTGGGCCAACGCTTTCCAGCGCGGCAGGTGTTTGCCAGCTTGACGGGCGACGCGATCAAACTGGAATGCGACCAGGGCGACTATAAAACCACGCGCGCGTTTATCGAGGACTTGGGGCTCGCCATGACCTTGGAGTCAACGTCGGACAAAATCCATTACGTGTATGAATACACCGCGCTGGATGTAGTGCGTTAACCCAGAGCCCAAGCGATCTGTGGTTAGGGTGATGACCTGTGGCGAGCGGGCTTGTCGGAACGCCGCATCGCCCGCGCTGGGCTGCGCAGCAGCCCCAAAATCAGCTACCTCGGATTATCTGGTAAAACTCGGAGTGTTTATTGGGGCTGCTGCGCAGCCCAGCGCGGGCGATGCGGCGTTCCGACAAGCCCGCTCGCCACAGGGGTTGTTCGCGCCTGATAAATGGCAGCGCGAGCCCGCTCGCCATACTGATATCATCCAGGCATTAACGCGCTGAGTAGAAAGCATGAACCGTCGTAAGAAACTCAACCAGATTTTGAAAGCCAACGCCAAGAAGGCCAATGCCAAATTGGCCCCCAAGAGCAAAGACAAGTACATCAGCAAGGCCGACCGGTTGAAACTGGAAGCCGAAGCTGCCCAGGACACGCCGATTGCCTCTGACACGCCCAGCTGATTCAGGGCACTCTAGGCCCGCACAGCAGTCTGTTCCCAGACACCCCACTCTCGCCCGGCGGAGCCTCCCATGATGATTGTTCACCACCTCAACAACTCACGCTCGCAGCGCATTCTCTGGCTGCTCGAAGAACTCGGCCTGCCCTACGCGCTCAAGTGCTATCAGCGCGACCCAAAAACCAACCTCGCGCCACCAGAGCTCAAGGCGATCAATGCGCTGGGCAAATCGCCGGTGCTTGAAGATGGCTCGCGTGTGGTGATCGAGTCCGGCGCCATTGTCGACTACCTGATCCGCCGCCATGGCCAGGGCCGCCTGCAACCGGACCCCGCCACAGCCGCCTACGACACCTACGTGCAATGGCTGCACTTCGCCGAAGGCTCGGCGATGCTGCCGCTGATGCTCAACCTGTATGTCGGCCGCCTGGGTGAAGCCGGCGCGCCATTGCATCCGCGGATCGAGTCGGAACTGGCCAATTACCTGGGTTACCTGAACAACGCCCTGGCGCAGTCACCGTACCTGCTGGGTGAGGAGCTGAGCGGCGCGGATATCCAGATGAGTTTTATTGGCGAAATCGCCAAGGCCCAGGGCAAGTTGCAGGCCTACCCGAACCTCGCGGCGTGGGTCCAGCGGTTCCAGGCCCGGCCGGCCTATCGCAAGGCGCTGGAACAGGGTGGGGAATATGCGTTTGCCAAGTAAACAGCCGGGTATTGAGTAAACGCCCGCCCTTAAATGACGGTCAGTTGCCTGGGGCCGTCATGTACTGGCTGAAATTGTTGATGTGATCATCCAGATTGTCTTCCAGCATCATCCGGTACTGGTCGCAGAAATACTTCAGCATCGCTTCCCGCGACTCGGCCATTTGTGCGCCGGACTTGAAGTTGCGCGCACTCGCCCAGGCATTGAAACGGGTCGTGCCGAACATCATCGAGGCGCTGACCTGGCCAAGGTTCTCGAGGGTTTTCAGTTGCTCGTTCGACAGCTCGATATGCGCATCGGCACGGTCGTAGAAGGCTTGGTCTGTAGCGTCTGGCATGCGGGTCACCTGGGTCGGAGGATGGCGTATTGGAGCATTTCTGAGGGTGGCGATCTACACCAGCAACTCGGTGATCCAGCGCACCTCCTGCGTCAGCTCCGCAACCTTCTGCTCAGGTAGCGCCTGTCGCGCCTCGGCCAATTGGTCCAGGGTCCGTTGCTTGTAGCGCAACAGGCGCTGCCACTTGCCCAGGAACGCCTCGCTGCGGGCCTGCATCTGCAGCGGGCCGAAGTACAGTTGCTCGGCGCTGTAGCTCACCGGCCCGCTGCGCTCGGCGACGATGATTTCATAGTCGAAGCGATTTTCCCGCAGCAGCTCCTCGCAGAGGATGCGGTAACCGTTGTCCATCAGCCACAGGCGCAGCGGTTGTTCGCCGCCGTTGGGTTGCAGGATCAGACGCTCCTGGCCGCTGAGGTACAGCTTGCCGCGCTCAAGAATGTCGCGGATGGTCTCGCCGCCCATGCCGCAGAGGCTGACCGTGTCGATCCGGTCTGCCGGCTCGATGGCCGCCAGGCCATCTGCCAGGCGCACGTGGATGTGCGATTCCTGGCCGTTGTCGCACACGGTCCGCTGGGCCGCGCGGAACGGGGTCAGCGCCACCTCGCCGGCCACTGCCGCGACGATGGCGCCCCGGTTCATCAACGCCACCGGCAGGTAGCCGTGATCCGAGCCGATATCAGCCAGGCGCGCACCGGCGGGTACCTGCGCCGCCACGCACTCCAGGCGCATGGACAATGTGTTTTGGTTCAACTGCTGTTCCTTTTCAAGGCACCGTTGGCCTCGCTGAGGGCCGCAGGGTAAAGCCTCGGCGCCCGCCAGGCCAGCGCCTTGTACAAGTCCACCGCATTGCCATAGGACGCGGCCTGCGCCTGGGCAATGGCCTGGCGCAGGCTGAGCAGGTCGCGCTGGCTCTGCTGCACCGACAAGTAACTGCCGGAACCTGCGCTGTAACGCCGCTGCGCGATATCCAGCGCCGTCTCCACATGCCGGGCCGATTGCACCAGGTTGAGCAGATGCCGCTGGTGTTCGGCCAGTTGGGTAATGGCGCCCTCCACTTCTTCCACGGCCACCAACAGCACCTGTTCGAAGTGTGCGGTCTCCCGTTGCGATAGGGCCTGGGCGCCGCGCAGGCGTGCACGCACCGTGCCCAGGTTGAGTGCCGGCCAGGTCAAGCCCGGGGTCAATTCGAAAGCCCGGGAGGCGCTGCCCAGATCCCCATCGCGCAAGGCGAAGAAGCCGATAAACCCACCCAGGTTCAAGCGCGGATACAGGTCGGCGGTGGCGGCGCCCACGTCCTCGACGCGCGCCGCCAGCAGCCGTTCGGCCTGCAGCACATCCGGTCGATTGCGGATCAACCGGTCGACATCCCCCAGCGGCAATTGCCGCGCCAGTGGCCCCGGCGCCAAGGGGTCGAGGTCGACGCTGAAACTGCCCGGGCGCTGCCCCGACAACACTTGCAGCCGGTAAAGGCTACGTTGCAGCTGGCTCTGCAAGGGCGCAATCGTCGCCTGGGCGCGCAGCGCATTGCCCCGGGCACTCTCCAACTCTTCTGGCAGGCCACTCCCGGCCTGGCTTTGCGCCTCGGTCAGGCCGACGGTCACTTGCCAACTGCGCACGGCATCATGTGCCAGTTGCAGTTGCTGGCGCTGGCCCTGCGCCGCGTAATAGGCATGGGCCACTTGTGCGGCGATGCTCAGTTGCACCTGTTCAAGGTCGGCCTGCGAGGCCTCGGCCCGTGATTGCGCGGCGCGGTTCAAGTGGTCGAGGCGACCGAACAGGTCCAGCTCCCATTGCAGGTCCAGGCCGGCACGCCACGACTCGGACAAGCTGCGGCTCGGCCGCGCGCCCGTCACCGGCTGCTGCTCCAGGCTGCGCTGGTACGCCGCCGTGCTGGTGACGGTCGGCAGGCGCTGCAACGCTTGCTCGTCGACGTACGCACGGGCCAACAGCAGGTTTGCCCGCGCTTGGCGCACATCGTGGTTGTGGGCCACGGCGCTCTCGATCAAGCGCGCCAGTTGGGCGTCGTCGAAGAAGGTCCACCAGGCGGCCAGCGGCTGCGCGGTTCCCTGGGCGAAGTCCTCGGCCTGCGGGCTGGCCAGCTGAATCGGCGCGATCTCGGGGGCGCGGTATTGCGGCCCCACCGAGCAGGCACCCAGGCAGGCCAGCGTCCCCAGCAACAACGGATAATGAATAAATATGTTCATGGGCGCACCTCGACATGCCCGGGCGCCAGGTGGCGTTCGGCATCCGCCAGTTGCCGCTGGCGCAGGCCCTGCACCCGATGATCGCGCGCCAACCAGGCATAGATAGTGGGAAGGACAAACAGCGTAAACAGCGTGCCAACCAGCATCCCGCAGACGATCACCACGCCCAGGCCAAAGCGACTATTGGCCCCGGCACCGTCGGCGAACAGCAGCGGCAATACGCCGAAGGTCATCGCCGCCGTGGTCATCAGCACCGGCCGCAAGCGGATCTGCGCGGCGCGGATAATTGCTTCGGCGCGGTCGAGGTGCTCGCGCACCTGGATCTCATTGGCAAACTCCACCATCAGGATCCCGTGTTTGCTGATCAGGCCAATCAAGGTCACGAGCCCGATCTGCGTGTAGATATTCAGCGTGGCCCAGCCCAGTGCCAGCGGGATCAGCGCGCCGCAAATGGATAACGGCACGGTGACCAGAATGATCAACGGATCGACCAGGCTTTCGTACTGCGCCGCGAGCACCAGATAGATCACCACCATCGCGGCGAGAAACGCCCATACCAGCGCACTGCCCTCCTGCACGTATTGGCGTGACTCGGACTGCCAGTCATGACTGAACCCCGGCGGCAGTTCGTCGGCCAGTTGCTCCAGCAGAGCCACCGCCTGCCCCTGGGAAACGCCGGGCGCCGGGATGGCCTGCAGGGTGCTGGCGTTCTGCTGATCGAACTGCAACAGGCGGTTCGGCGCCACCGTGATATCCAGATGCACCAGGGCCGACAGCGGGATCAACTGGCCGCCTTCGGTCCGCACATACTGGCGGGCCAGGGCCTGGGGGGTCAGGCGCTGTTCTTCGGTGCTTTGCGTAATCACATCATACGAGCGCCCATACAAGGCGAAGCGGTTGATGTACTGCTCGCCCACCAGCACCGCCAGCGAGTCGCCGATATCGCGCATGCCAATGCCCAGGCTCGCCGCCTTGGCCCGATCGACGCTGACTTTGACTACCGGATTGTTGTAGTCCAGGTCGCTGTCGACCACGGCAAACAGGCCGCTGTCACGGGCCCGCTGCTTGAGGGTTTCCATGGTCTGGTACAGCACCGGGTAATCCAGGGCGCTGCGCAGCACCATCTGCACCGGCAGGCCACCGCTGGAGCCGGGCAGCGAGGCGACCTGGAAGGCAAAGATGCTGCTGCCTTCGACCTCGCCCACGGCCTGCTGCAACTGGGCCTGGACCTGCTCGGCCGAACGCTCGCGGGCCTGCCAGGCGCTGAGGTTGATCCCGCCGAAACTGGCCGCCGGCCCGTCAGTGCCATTGATGATCCAGGTGTCGGTGGTTTCCGGCAGGCTCTCCATGATCCGGTTGAGCTTGCTCGCAAAGCGTTCCGCGTAGTCGAGGCTGGCGTATTGCGGGGCCTTGATGGCGGTCAATATCGCCGCCTGGTCCTCGGGAGGCGCCAGCTCGCGCTGGGGCAACGTGTACAACCACGGCAGACTCAGGCACACCAGCAAGGCAACGCCGCCGCTGATCCAGCGCCGCGCCAGGGAGTAACCCAGCACCCGGCCATAGGTCGCGGCCAGCCCGCCAAACACCCGTTCAGCCCACTTGGCCATGCGCCCTTCTTGCTGCCCAGGCTTGAGCAGCAGCGAGCTCATCACCGGCGACAAGGTCAAGGCGACCACGCCCGAGACCATCACCGCCCCCGCCAGGGTCAGGGCAAATTCGCGGAACAACGTGCCGGTCAGGCCGCCGATCAGGCCGATGGGCGCGTACACCGCCGCCAGCGTCAGGGTCATGGCAACCACCGGCCCGGCGATTTCGCGGGCGCCAACCAACGCCGCGGCCACCGGGGTCAGGCCTTCTTCGATATGCCGGTGGACGTTTTCCACCACCACAATGGCGTCGTCCACCACCAGGCCGATGGCCAGTACCATCGCCAGCAGGGTCAGCAGGTTGAGGCTGAAGCCGAAGAACAGCATCAAGGCCGCTGCCCCGAGCATCGACAACGGAATCGCCAGTACCGGGATCGCCACGCTGCGCAGCGAACCCAGGCACAGCCAGATCACCAGCACCACGATCAGCATGGCCTCCAGCAAGGTGTGCAGCACCTCCTCGATGGACGCCTCGATAAAGCGTGCGGTCTCGTAGGCCAGGGCGACGTTGACCCCAGGTGGCAGCGTCTGCTGGATTTGCGGCAGTAGTTGACGAATTCCATCGACGATCACCAGGGGGTTGCCCGACGGTGTGGGAAACAGCCCCAGATGCACCGCCGGACGGCCATTCATGGTGGCGCTGGTCTGGGTCGCCGCTGCGCCCAACTCCACGGTGCCCACATCGCGCAGGCGGACCAGGGCCGTGCCGTCATTGCGGATCACCAGGTCACGGAAGGCCTCGACACTGGTCAGGTCCGTGTCGATATGGATATCGGCCAGCACGAATTGGCCACGGATCTGCCCTGGCGTGGCCTGGTAGTTATTGCTGCGCACCGCTTGTGCCACATCGGCGGCGGTCACCCCGCGCCCGGCCATGCGATCGCTGTCCAGCCACAGGCGCATCGCCAGGTTCTGGCCGCCGAAGGTTTGCACCTTGGCGACCCCGTCGATCCCGGACAACTGCGGTTCGACCACCCGCGACAGGTAGTCGCTGAGCTCGGGAATCGACAGCGTGTCACTGGGAAACCCCACGTAGGCCACGGCGGTGGAGTCGCCGGCCGAGAGTTCGACCACCGGGTCGTAGGCATCATCGGGCAAGCGGTAACGCACTTGATTGACCTTGGCCATGGTCTCGGCCAACGCCAGGGTCGAGTCGCGGTTGAGGGTCATGCGCAGGGTAATCACGCTACGCCCCTGGACCGACGACGACGCCAGGTAATCGATACCCTCCACCGACGACACGGCCTGGGTGAGCGGTTGGGTGACAAAGCCTTGCATCAATTCGGCCGAGGCACCGGGGTATTCGGTGCTGACGGTGATGGTCGAGCTTTCCAGCAACGGGTACTGGCGCACCGGTAATTTGCCGAGGGCAAACAGGCCGGCGAGGACGATCAGGCTGCTGACGACCAGCGCCAGTACCGGGCGCCGTACAAAACTGTCGGTGAAGCTCATGAGGCGCGATTCCCTTCAACGTCCAACGTGTTTTGCTCGACCGCTTCGACGGGCATGCCGTCGCTGAGCTTGAGCTGCCCGGAAACCACCACCTGGTCGCCCAGTGCCAGGCCCGAGGTGATTTCCACCAGGCCCTGCCAGCGCTCCCCGGTGGTCACCTGCACGCGGCGCACACTCAAGGCGCCGGCCGGATCGGCGCTGGCGATAAACACGGTCTGCCCGTAGGCGGTGTAGGTGATGGCGGTTTCCGGCACCACCAGCACCGTGGGTGATTGCACCGCCGATAGACGCACGCTGGCGTACATCCCAGCCTGCAACTGCCCGCCCGGATTGGCCAGGGTGGCTTGCACCCGCACCGAGCGCGACTGGCCGATCAGCGGGTCGATGGCATTGATCTGCGCCAGGAAATGCTCGCCCGGCAAGGCATCCACCGTGAGCTGGGCGCTCTGGCCGACGCGCAAGCCAGGGGCCGCCTGTTCAGCCAGGGCAAAATTCACATGCAGGCGCTGGGCATCCACCAGGCTGGCGATGGCTTCCCCGGTCTGCAGGTACTGGCCTTGATGCACGCGGCGGATCCCCACCTGCCCGGCGAATGGCGCACGGATAGCTTTTTGCGCAATCAGCGCATCGACCTGTTGCAGCTCGCCCTTGGCCATGTCGAGGGCGGCGGTGGCGTTGTCCAGTTGTTCCTGGGTCGCAACATTCACGGCCGCAAGCTTTTTAAGGCGCAGGAACAGCGTCTGGGCATTGCGCAGTTGGGCGTGCAGGCGCAAACGGTCGGCCTGTTCGGGGGCGTCATTGAGTTGGACCAACAACTGCCCGGCCTTGACCCCTTGCCCGGATTCGAAGGCGATCCGCGTGATACGCCCGGCGGTTTCCGCCGCCACCTCTACCTGGTTGGCCGCCTCCAGTTCCCCGGCGGCAAAGGCCTGGCGAGGGGCCTCACCCTGGCGCACCTTGGCCAGCGCCACCTTGGCCACCGGCCACGCCGCTGCGGCCTGGGTTGAGGGTTGATTACCCCATAACGTGATAACCAGGGCCAGCACCGCTACCGCTGCCACGCCCCCGCCCACTAGCATCCTTCTGCCCATGCCCTGCTCCGCTCATTTGTGGTGTGTTCGCTGCCGCCCCACCCCGCACTGGCGATGGAAAGCGGTTGCAGCAAAGATCGGGCAGGACTATAAAACCTCAACTTAACTTGAGGGCAACACCCATGGCAGCAGAAAAGAACCCCGACGGTGTGCGCTCCCTCACCATCGGCG
This sequence comes from Pseudomonas proteolytica, assembly GCF_007858275.1. Taxonomy (GTDB): domain Bacteria; phylum Pseudomonadota; class Gammaproteobacteria; order Pseudomonadales; family Pseudomonadaceae; genus Aquipseudomonas; species Aquipseudomonas proteolytica. The sequence goes on along the minus strand of NZ_VFEV01000002.1, from coordinate 105,197 downwards.
AGGTTGCCAGGCGCAGCGGCGTACCGATCTCCACCCTGCACTTCTACGAATCCAAGGGCTTGATCGCCAGCACGCGCAACGCTGGCAACCAACGACGCTTCCCGTCGCTGGTGCTGCGCAGCATCGCGATCATCAAGGTGGCGCAGCGCACCGGCATCCCCCTGGAAGAGATCAAGCGCGCCATGGGCCGCTATCCACCGAACAGCAAACTGACGGCCGCGCAATGGGGAGAAATGTCCTCGGCCTGGCGCGACAACCTCAACGAACGCATCCGCACCCTGGAAGCCCTGCGTGACAGCCTGGACAACTGCATCGGTTGCGGCTGCCTGTCACTCAACGACTGCCCCTTGCGCAACCCCAGCGACACCTTGGCCCAGGAAGGCCCGGGCCCAAGGATCCTCGAACGCGCCAGCCAGCGGATCTGAAATGCAATCTTCCAATCCCTGAAGATCAAGGTGGGAGCTGTCTCGCCCTGCGAGGCTGCGCTGGCGGCGGCATTGCTGGGATTGATGTTGGCTGACCTGTCGCTATCGCCGGCCAGCCAGCTCCCACATTTGATCTTCATTGCCTTGGCAGGTCGGTGCTGACTACGCCGATGACACTTTTGAAGTAAGTCGCTGCGGGCTCTTTCCTGATAATCGAGCGATCACTGACGAAATGCCGAGGCCCCGCCATGACGCGCGCATCTACTGAACAGGTCCCGCCGCAAACCCTGAGAAAAGTCATCGTCGCCGCCGGTATCGGCAATTTTGTCGAGTGGTTCGACTTTGCCGTGTATGGCTTTCTCGCCACCACCATCGCCCAGCAGTTTTTCCCCAGTGGCGATGCCAGCGCGGCGTTGCTCAAGACGTTCGCGGTATTTGCCGTGGCCTTTGCGTTCAGGCCCCTGGGCGGGATCTTTTTCGGCATGCTGGGCGATCGCATCGGCCGCAAGCGCACCCTGGCAATGACGATATTGCTGATGGCTGGTGCGACGACCTTGATCGGCTTGTTGCCCACCTATGCTGCGATTGGCGTTACGGCGCCGATCCTGTTGTCGTTGATCCGCTGCGCCCAGGGCTTTTCCGCCGGGGGTGAATACGCCGGGGCCTGTGCCTACCTGATGGAGCACGCGCCCAGCGACAAACGGGCGTGGTACGGCAGCTTTATCCCCGTGTCGACCTTTGCCGCCTTCGCCTCGGCGGCGGTGGTGGCCTATGCGCTGGAAGCCTCGCTGTCAGCCGAGGCCATGGGCAGTTGGGGCTGGCGCCTGCCGTTCCTGATCGCCGCGCCGCTGGGCCTGGTGGGGCTGTACCTGCGCTGGCGGCTGGATGAAACACCGGCGTTCCAGGCGGTGAAACAAGAGCATGCCGTGGCCCACTCGCCGCTCAAGGAAACCCTGCGCAACCATGGCGCAGCGATCTGCTGCCTGGGCGCGTTTGTGTCGCTGACGGCGCTGTCGTTTTATATGTTCACCACCTACTTTGCGACGTACCTGCAAGTGGCCGGTGGCCTGAGTCGGGCGACGGCGCTGCTGGTGTCGCTGATTGCGCTGATCTTCGCCGCGGCGATGTGCCCGGCGGCGGGCTGGTACTCCGACCGCGTCGGGCGACGCGTCACGGTGATGACCGCCTGCGGGCTGTTGATGGTGGTGGTGTATCCGTCGTTTTTGATGGCCAGCTCCGGCTCGTTCGTTGCGTCGATCGTCGGCGTGATGCTGCTGGCGGTGGGTGCGGTGTTGTGCGGTGTGGTCACGGCCGCCCTGCTCTCGGAAACCTTCCCGACCCGCACGCGCTACACCGCTTCGGCGATTACCTACAACATGGCCTACACGATCTTTGGCGGCACTGCGCCACTGGTGGCCACGTGGTTGATCAGCACAACCGGCAGCAACCTGTCGCCAGCGTTTTACCTGATTGCCGTGGCCTTGCTGGCCCTGGCCGGTGGCCTGGCCCTGCCGGAAACCTCGCGTATTTCCCTGCACGACGCCTGAGTTTGGCTGTAGAGAGCAGCGGATAAAGAAGCTGGTAGTGGCGAGGGGGCTTGTCCCCCGTTGGGCTGCGCAGCAGCCCCATTTCAATAAGACCATTGAGTTTCTTCAGGTGGGCTGAGGGGGTGGTTTTGGGGCTGCTGCGCAGCCCAACGGGGGACAAGCCCCCTCGCCACGGCAACCCTCAGTCTGCTCACTGGGGTAGGCCACCAGCGAACCTTTCTTGCACATATACCGTCCGAGCTAGGGCATTGATGCTTTTCGCCCGCTCGGAGGTTTGTGTTTGAAAGCTGCCATCGTCAAAAAGTACCGCCTGATTATCAAGACCATGGGTTATGTAGGCTGGGCATTGTTCTGGCTGCTGCTTTGGGATATTGCGGTCACCGTGGACTTCATGCTGTTCCTCAACGCCAAGATCAACCTGCCGCTGATGCCCCTGACGCTGCTCGGTTCGGCGCTGGTGGTGCTGATCAGTTTTCGCAACACCAGCGCCTATAACCGCTGGTGGGAAGCACGCACGCTGTGGGGCGCGATGGTGAATAATTCGCGTAGCTTTGCGCGCCAGGTGCTGACGTTGCTGGACGACCCCGACAACGAGGTCAACCCGATCAAGTCGACCCTGCTGCGCCGCCATGTGGCGTATGTGAATTGCCTGGCGGCGCACCTGCGGGGCGAGCCGTGCCCCGAGGAAGTGCGGGCGTTTATTCCCATGGACGAGTTCGCGCGCAACGGTGCCACCAACAACTTTGCCAACGACATCCTCACTGGTTCCGCCGCCCTGCTGGCCCGCGAGTACAAGGCCGGGCGCCTGGACAGCATTCGCCTGGCGCGGATCGAATCCACCATGGTCGACCTGTCCAACAGCCAGGGCGGTATGGAGCGCATCGCCAATACGCCGTTGCCCTACCCGTATGTGTATTTTCCACGGCTGTTTATTTCGCTGTTCTGCCTGATTGTGCCGGTGGGGTTGGTGGAGTCCCTGGGCTGGTTCACCCCGCTGGCATCGACGGTGGTGGGGTTTATGCTGCTGGCCATCGAACGGATCGGCACCGACCTGCAAAGCCCGTTTCGCTCCAGTGAACACCAGATCCAGACCGAAGCCATCTGCGAAACCATCGAAAAAAACCTGCAGTCGATGCAGCGTGATTCGTTGGGCGATGTGCACAACCGCTGACCCGCAGCCACGTGGTTGCCATTAAAAAGCCTGCATTGTCCGAGCATCTATATAATAATGCGTCGCATTAAACACTTTGTTTATCGCAATGCGCTCGCCCTCGCCGGGTGAGCGTCGCATTAGTCAGAAGGATCTCTATGCAAGGCTTTTACCTGCCCTCCCTGCGCCTGCTGGGCGTACTGTTTTTGGCGGCTTGTTCACTGACGGCCCAGGCCGCCACCGATGAAACCGACCACTCGGCCACCTTCGAAAAAAATCAACAGTCCTACGTGATCAATGCCGATGGCAGTTTCGTCCAGACCATTGAACTGGTTACGCGGATCAACGAAGAGCGCGCGATCAAGAGCAACGCGCAACGTTCGTTGAGCTACAACCGTTCTCTGGAAACCCTCGAAGTGCTTGAAGCCTTCACCCGTAAACCCGACGGCCGCCAGGTAAAGGTGAGCGCCGAGCAGATCAAGGAACAACAGGAGACAGCCTCTTCGCAGGCGCCGATGTTCCAGGACTCGCGGGTCAAGGTGGTGATTTTCCCGCAGGTGACGGTCGGTGACCGGCTGGTCCTGCGTTACCAGCGCCAGCGCACTACGGCACTGTTCCCCCAGCAATTCGAAGACTTCTTCGTGCCGGACTTCTATGACGCCGAGCAGTTGAGCCTGAGCTACGACTTGCCGGCCGACAAGCCGCTGTTTGTCGACGCCCGGGGCTTCAAGGCCAGTACCCCGGCCGCCGCCGCTGGGCGCAAGGTGTACCGTTGGGACTACGTACCGCAGGCCAAGGCGCGCATTGAAAACGGCGCCGTGTCCTATGTCGATTACGGGCAATTCCTCGCGGTCTCGACCTTCGCCAGCTACAAGGACTTTGCCCAGGCCTATAAGGCCAGGGCCCAGGTAGAAGTGACACCGGCCATTGCCGCCCTGGCCAAGCAACTCACGGCCAACCTGACCACCCCGCGCAGCAAAGCCCTGGCCCTGAGCGACTGGGTGCGCAAGAACATTCGTTATGTGGCGGTATATGTTGGCGCGGGCGGCGTAGTGCCGCATCCGGCCCAGGCCGTGCTGGATAACCGCTATGGCGACTGCAAGGACCACGTGGCCCTGCTTGAAGCCATGCTGCGCGCGGTAGCAATCGAAAGCTCACCGGTGCTGGTCAACCAGGGAAACAGCTACACCCTGGCCAAAGTGCCTACCCTGGGTGTGCTCAACCATGCGATCACTTACGTGCCGGCCCTGGATCTGTACCTGGACTCGACTGCCGCGGCCATCGCCGCGGGCTACCTGCCGATTCCGGTGCTGGGCAAACCGGTGCTGTTGACGCAGTCCGGCGAACTGGCCAAGACCCCGGCCGGGCAAACCGGCAAGGTCAGCAACGACCTGCTGTTCAAGGTCGACAGCAACGGTGCGGCGGACTTTGTGCACGCCACCACCGTGGAAGGCTGGGGTTCGGAGTTCAATCGCTACCTGCTCAATGCCATGAAACCAGCAGACCGCGACTCGATGATCCGCAATGTCCTCGGCTGGTACGGGCAAACGGGCCAGGGCACGTTCAAAAGCGACTCGCTGCAAGATGAAGTCAACCCGTTCAAGAACACCCTTGAAGGGCGCACCGACAACCTGGTCAACCTGCCAGGCCCCACCGGCGTGCCGGCGCTCAGCAGTCTGGTGGGCGGCATTGCGCAGAACGTATTTGCCTTCGCCTCGGAAAAAGACCGCACCCAAGGCTTCGGTTGCCTCTCGGGAGAAACCCAGGAGCAGGCCCGCTTCGAGTTCCCCAAGGAAGTCACCGTCCTCGCCGTGCCCAAGCCGCAGTCCCTGCAACAGGCCGGCTTTGACTACCAGGCCACCTACGCCAAGGAAGGCAATACGGTCCTGATCACCCGCTACTTCAAGTTTGCCCATGCCAACACGGTGTGCAGCCCCGAGGACTTCAAGGCGATGAAGCCGGTGATCGAAAGCATGGTCAGCGACCTGAAGAGCCAGATCATCGTGCAGACCCTGTAATCAGAAGCAACGCCCAAGCGGCCAGGTACAGCCCCATCCCAAACACCCCATGGGCCACAATGCTGCGCAACCGCGCAGTGTTGGGCTGGGGCGTTCTGGACGCAGCGATGCCTGCCCCCATCGCCGGTTGCAAGACAAAGAACGGGGCGACCACAGACAGCACGCCAAAGCTCAAGGCCGGCAGCAACGTCGGCTGCCGCGCCCACTCAATTCCCACCATCAGCAGTAGCAAAGCCGCGAAGAACACCCCGATCAGGTAATGGGTGACCCACCCCAACAGACGCTCCCCCGGCACGGGAGGCGATTTGGCGATACCGGCATGCATCCAGCGCCCACGTGGCAGATGGCCGACCCAACGGCCCACCATAGTGAAATCCAGGGAGGGCACGCCCAGGCAGCGCTTGAGCAACAACGCCCAAAGGTCCATGACCAAGGTCGCACCGGCCCCGATAACCACCGAATACCCAAGAAACTCAAGCACGTCCCTACTCCTTTTGATCGTTGGCGGTGAGAGCAACACAGAGGCTTAGGCGCCTCCAAGCAAACATTCAATTAATTGATTGAATGTTTGGCCGATGCTAGGATCTTTGCCATGAAAACGTCAAGCCCCGTATTCCCCGCCGATCATTTCACTGCCCTGGCTGACATTGCCCGGACCCTGGGCCATGCCCATCGCCTGGCCCTGCTTGAACACATTGCCCAGGAAGAACGCTCTGTCGAACAACTGGCGCAACTGTCCGGGGTGTCTGTCGCCAATGCTTCGCAGCATTTGCAGCAACTCAAGCGCGCGGGCATCGTGCAGACGCGCCGCGATGGCAAACGGGTGCTCTATAGCCTGGGAGCCGGTCCGGTGGCGCCCTTGCTGGAAGCATTGCGTGGCTACCTGGCGTTCCAGCATGCCGAGATACGCGAGGTCGCCCTCGACAGCCTGTCGCGACGTGAGCGCCTGGAGGGTATCTCCATCGAGGAGTTACTGTTGCAGATGCAAAGCCAGAGCGTGGTGTTGCTGGATGTACGCCCCGAAGATGAGTTCGCATCAGGGCACTTGCCCGGCGCGCTGAACATCCCGGCGCAGGCCCTGCAACAGCGTTTGGCAGAGCTGCCAAAAGGCAAGCACGTGGTCGCCTACTGCCGCGGGCCTTATTGCGTGCTGTCCACCGATGCCATCAACACCTTGCACGCCCATGGCTTGCCCGCGCGTCGGCTGCGCGCCGGGTTTGACGAGTGGAAAGCGGCCGGCCTGAGTGTCGAATAACCCATCGCAAGACTGGAAAAATGATCAGACTCCTGCAACCCAAAGACCTCGATAGCGTCCTGCAAATCTGGCTGGATGCCTCGCTCATCGCCCACGACTTTATCGACGCCGCCTTCTGGCAGTCGCAGGTCGAGAACATGCGCAACCTGTATATCCCGGCCTCGGAAACCTACGTCATGGAACGCGACTCAAGGGTCGTGGGTTTCTACTCGCTGCTCGATAACCAGATGGCCGCGCTGTTTGTCGCCCCCGACTGCCAGGGCCAGGGCATCGGTAAACGCTTGATGGCTCACGCCAGGACGCAGCGGCCCGTGCTGACCCTGGCGGTGTATAAAAACAACACCGCCAGTTGCCAGTTCTATCTGTCGCAAGGGTTTGTGGTGACCCATGAACAGGTCGATGAACACAGCGGCCAGGCGGAGTACCGGATGAGCAGTGGCGCCAGCGCGCCTCAGTAATCCGTCATCACCACCATCACTTCAGCGTCTGCCTCGCTTTCCGCCAGGTAGATATGGCCGATGCCGCTGTTGAAATAGGCGGTTTCGCGGCAGCCAATGCTGATGGACTCGCCCGTTTCGAATTGAATCCGCACCCGCCCGGACAGCACCACCGCAAACTCCTGGCCGGGGTGGCGGATGTAGTCGTCAAACTGGGTCAGCTCCCGGGCGAAAATGCGCGCGTACATCGGCGTCATGCGCCGCCCGGGGAAATCCCCTGCCATCGGGTGGTAATCGTAATTGCCCGTGCTGTAGCCCGCCGCGCTATCAATGGCGGTGCTGACCACCGTGGGCTGGACCAGGTTCAGCGCAGTCTTCACCGGGCTGAATAACTGCGCAATGTCCACGCCCAGCGCCCGCGCCGCCGCCGCCAGCTTTTCGTAGCTGACCGAGACCTGCGCCAACTCCATCTTCGACAGGGTCGACAGCGCCACGCCCGAACGCTCGGACAACTGCTTGAGCGTCAGCTTCTGGTCTTTGCGAATCCCCCGCAAACGGGCACCTACCTGGCTGCGATCTATCAGCGGATGGGCCGTGGAATACGAAGCGGGCGCTGTCTGATCGGAACTCATACGGACTCTCTGTCGCACAAAAAACGGGGTAAGGACTAGGGCCGGAATATTAACCCACGACGAAGGCTTGACTGGAAAATTCTCATATCCTACATTTCTCTTATGTGAGAATTATCAAAAACGAGAAAAACCTCATTCGCACACAGAAGGGACTTCGGCATGCAGGACAGTGACTGTTTCGATTTCGCCATCATTGGCGGCGGCATTGCGGGGGCGTCCCTGGCCTATCGCCTGGCCGGCGAAGCCAGTGTGGTGGTGCTCGAACGTGAGAGCCAGCCGGGCTACCACGCTACCGGACGCTCTGCCGCCATGTTCATGGAAGCCTACGGCACTGCGCAGATTCAAGCGCTGACCCGCGCCAGTCGGGCCTTCTACGAGCAACCACCGGCAGGCTTTACCGAGCACGCGCTGCTCGAGCCACGCGGCTGCCTGTATGTGGCCAGTCACGAGCAGCAAGCGTTGCTACACAAAACCTTCGACAGCCATCAGGCCAGCGCGGCCAATGTCGCGCTGATTGATCGCGAACAGGCGTTGGCATTGGTGCCTTGCCTGCGCCCGGACGTCATCGCCGGCGCCATGCTTGAAACCGAGGCCCGCGACCTCGATGTACATGCGCTACACCAGGGTTTCCTGCGGGCCATGCGTCGTGCCGGAGGGGTCTTGCAGTGTGACGCGCAGTTGAGCAGCGCCACCCGCCAAGACCGTCATTGGCTACTGACACTGGCCAACGGCCGACAACTGCGCGCGCGCAACCTGGTCAACGCCGCTGGCGCCTGGGCCGATGAGGTGGCACAGCAATGCGGCGTAGCACCGATCGGCCTGCAACCCTGTCGGCGTACCGCCTTTACCTTCGACGGCCCCGAAGGCCTGGACTTTGCAAATTGGCCCGCCGTTATCGGCATCGACGAAAGTTTTTACTTCAAACCCGACGCCGGCCAACTGCTGGGCTCACCGGCCAACGCCGATCCGGTTCCGCCACAGGACGTGATGCCCGAAGAGCTGGACATCGCCACCGGGATTTATCACATCGAAGCCGCCACCTCCCTGAGCATTCGGCGGCCCCGTCACAGCTGGGCCGGCCTGCGCTCTTTCGTGCCCGATGGCGACCTGGTGGTCGGTTGGGACGAGCGCTGTGAAGGCTTCTTCTGGCTCGCCGCCCAGGGCGGTTATGGCATCCAGTCGGCGGCCGGAGTCTCGCAACTGGCCTTTGCCCTATTGCTCGACCAACCCTTGCCCGAAGCGCTGCGGCGCCAGGGCGTCGAACCACAGCGCATGGCTCCCGCCCGCTTGCGCTGATCATTCACTCTGCAGAGGTTCCCTGTCATGCCAGAAAGTCTCCAGCGTTACCCCAGCCACCTGCCCTACCCGTTTTCCAAAGCCATTCGGGTGGGCGATTTGCTGTACCTCTCTGGGCAAGTGCCCATGGACCCGAAAGGCGAAGTGGTACGCGGTGATATCCAGCAGCAAACCGAAGCCGTCATGAGCCGCATCGGCGAAACCCTGGCCGAATGCGGCGTGGGGTTTGATCAAGTGGTCAAGGCCACGGTGTGGCTGTCGGATATGCAGCACTTCGCCGGTTTCAACGAGGTGTATGCGCGCTACTTCAAACAAGGTTTCCCGGTGCGCTCCACCGTCGGGGCGCAACTGGCGCTGGGGGTCGATGTAGAAATCGAAGTCCAGGCCTGGGTCGGCCCGCCAACCCGCTGATACCTGGCGAGGACAGCCCGTTGTCGTCACGGTGTTTCACAAGCAAGCTCGCACGCCCCTTAACAACAACAATTCAAGGGAAGTCGTCATGAAAGAAAGTCTGAAGATTGCCGGTGCATTTGTCGGTGTGATCGTTGGTGCGGGGTTCGCCTCGGGCCGGGAACTGTTGCTGATGTTCGTCGATTTCGGCGTATGGGGGTTGCTCGGTGCGGTGCTCAGCGCCGCACTGTTCACCTTCCTCGGCATGGCGCTGGCGGGCATGGGCAACCGCCTGCGTGCCACCTCCCATAAAGACGTGGTGTATGCGTTGTGCGGGCGACACCTGGGGGTACTGGTCGACCTGATGATCACCTTTTTCATGTTTGCGGTCACCGTGGTCATGCTGGCAGGCGGCGGCGCGTTGCTGGAGCAGCAGTTCGGCATCCCCGCCACATTGGGCAGCGTGGCGGTCACCCTGGTGGTAATCGCTATCGTGTGCCTGGACGTACACAAAGTCATCGGCCTGATCAGTTCGGTCACGCCGTTTCTGATCCTCACCGCCGTCGGCGTAGCACTCTACGGCGCGGCGACCCGGGGCTTGAGCTTCGCCGAGCTGGATCAGGTGGCCAGCCGCCAGAGTGCCGGCGCCAGCCATTGGCTGCTGGGGGCATTGTTGTACGTGTCCTACAACATCGTGGCCGGCGTGCCGATCCTGGCGATCATGGGCGGCGCGGCGAAAAGCGAAAAACAGGCGGTGTGGGGCGGGATTCTCGGCGGCGCCATCTTGGGCCTGCTGATGCTGGTGATGAGCCTGGGACTGTTGTCGCGCCTGGACAGCGTGGCAGACCTGCCGATGCCCATGCTGTCCATCGCCAGCGAAGCCTCGCCAGCCCTCGGCCTGCTGATGGCGGTGATTATCTTCCTGATGATCCTCAACACCGCCGTCGGCACCTTGTACTCCTTCTCGGCGCGCCTGCTGCCACCCGGCACCCGTAAATTCCGTGTGGGGTCGGCGGCCTTTGCTGCGCTGGCTTTTGCCGGCAGCCTGATCGGCTTTATCAGCCTGGTCGGCCAGGTATACCCGCTGTTTGGCTACCTGGGTTTCCTGCTGATCGCCGCCGTATTGATTGGCTGGCTGCGGCTCGGGCGCCTTGCCGGGGCAACGGGCTAAACCCAAGGCTGGTGGCTGGTCACGCAGTGAATACCACCGCCGCCTGCGGCGATGGCGTCGATATTGAGCTGCACCACCTTGCGCCCCGGATAGAGTTTGGACAACAGGTCGAAGGCCTTGCGGTCGGCGGCCTTGTCGCCAAACTCTGGCGCAATCACCGCGCCATTGATCACAAAGTAGTTGATGTAGCCGGCGGCATAATCCGGGTTGTCACGGCTAAAGCGGTTGCTGCGGGGGTTGAGTGGCGGCGACACAGTGTGCACTTGCAGCGGCCGGCCATCGGCATCGGTGGCCTGCTTGAGAATGTCCAAGTGGGCCAAAGTGACTTTGTGGTCGTAAGACTCAGGGTCAGTGTCCAGGTTGGCGATGACCACGCCCGGCGCGACAAAACGTGCGTAAAAGTCGACATGGGCGTCGGTAATGTCTTTGCCCTTGATGCCCGGCAACCAGATGATCTTGCGCAAGCCCAGCCGGGCTTTCAGTTCGGCCTCCACATCGGCCTTGCTCCAGCCCGGGTTGCGGTTGGCATTGATCCAACTGCTTTGGGTCATGATCCCGGTACCGTGTCCATCCACTTCGATGGCACCGCCCTCACCTACCAGGTCGGTGCGGATAGAGGTTGCGCCTGCCAGCTCGGCAACGTGCGCCGCCAACTCGGCGTCGTCGGCGTGCTGCTGCTTGTTGCCCCAGCCATTGAAGTTGAAGTCCACCGCGCCCAACTGGCCCTGGTCATCCACGACAAAGTTGGCGCTGGTGTCACGCATCCAGATGTCATCCAACTCGGCGTGTACGAAGGTGATATTGCGGGTGCCGCATTTTTCTTCGGCCAGCTCACGCTCATCCTCGCGACAGAACACCGTGACTGGCTCGTACTCGGCAATCGCCCTGGCGATACGGCCCAAGGCGTCTTGCACGGCGGGGGTAAAGTCTTCGTGGATCGACTCCTGAGCGCCAAAGGCGATAAAGGCGCGCTGGTGTTTCTCACCCTCATCGAGCATGAACCAGCGGCCCTGGACCGCCGCTAAAACGGGCAGCCCCATGGACGTGGCGGCGCCCAGGCTGGCCACCACTGCGGCCTGTTTGATGAATTGGCGACGTGTACTCATGTGTACCTCTGTGTGGGCCATCATTGACCGATGGCCGTCTTGAATTTAGTCCATACCCGCATGCGTGCACGCATATCGGCCTGGGGAATATCCTGGCCGGCCACCAGCCGCTGGAACGTGGTGGCGTCCGGATAAATCTGCGGGTTATTGCCCATGGTGGGATCAACGCCGGCACGAGCCTTGGCATTGGCCGTGGGGTAACCGGTGGTGTTACTGATGGCCGCCATGTTCTCTGGGCGCATGACAAAGTTGATGAACGCGTAGGCGTATTCCGGATGCCGGGCATCCACGGGTATGGCCATGGTGTCCATCCACACCGTCGTGCCTTCGCGGGGAATGTGGTACTGGAACCGTACCTTTTTACCCGCCGCATCGGCCGCCCGTTGCGCCTGGGTCATGTCGCCGCTGTAGCCCAGGGACAGGCACAGGTTGCCATTGACCAGGTCGGTCACCGGCTGCGACTGGAACTTGCGGATAAATGGCCGCAGCTTGAGCAACAGTTCACTGGCCGCAGCCAGGTCCTCGGGCTTGGCACTGCGCGGTTCGCGCCCCAGGTAGATCAGCGCAACGGCCAGTACTTCATCGGGCGAGTCGATCAGCGAGATGCCGCAATCGGCAAATTGGCGGGCCAGCTCTGGCTTGAACAACAGGTCCAGGCTATTGACCGGTGCATTCGGCATACGCTGTAGGATTTGCTCAGCGTTATAGGTCAGGCCAATCGTGCCCCAGGTGTAGGGCACTGTGGCCTGATTGGACGCACGGTAATGGTTGCGCAGTTGTTGCAGGCCCGGCTCGATATCCGCCAAAGCCTCAAGTTTTGCCGGATCCAGCGGTTGCAGGCTGCCAGCGCGCATCAAGCGTTCGCCCACGGTATCGCCAGGAAAAATCAGATCGTAGCCACTGCCACCGGCCATCAGCTTGGCCTCCAGGGTCTCGCTGCTGTCCATCACGTCGTAGATCACCTGGATCCCGGTTTCGGCGGTGAAGCGGGCCAGGGTGTCCTCGGCAAAATAGTCGGCCCAGTTGTACAGGCGCAGGATCTTTTCATCGGCCTGGACCGTCGGGATGACGATGCTCAGGGCCAGGGTGCAGTGGATCAGCTTCATGTCATACCCCTTGGGTCTGCCAGCGTGGATGCAGGTGGCGACCGTCCTGGGTCAGCAAGCCGCCATACATTTCCGGACGGCGGTCGCGGTAGATGCCCCAGGTCAGGCGCTCTTCGGCCATGCTCGCCAGGTCCAGGCGCTGGAGCAGCACACCGCTGCTGGTGCGGTCAGCCTCGGCCAGCAGCGCGCCTTTGTGATTGCAGATAAACGACGAGCCGTAGAAGTCCATCTGCAAGGCCGCATCAGTGGTCGCCACTTCCCGGCCAACACGATTGGCCGCCACCACCGGCAGCAGATTGGCCGCCGCATGCCCGCGCATGGTCATCTGCCAGTGATCACGGGAGTCCAGGCTGGCACAGCCGGGTTCGGAACCGATGGCGGTGGGAAACAGCAACACCTCAGCACCCAGCAACGCCAGGCAGCGTGCGGTCTCGGGGAACCACTGGTCCCAGCAGATGCCCACGCCGAGACGGCCAAACGCGGTGTCCCAGACCTTGAAACCGGTGTCGCCGGGGCTGAAGTATTCCTTCTCCTGATAGCCGATGGCATTGGGGATATGAGTCTTGCGATACACCCCCAGCAACTGCCCGTCAGCATCGGCCATGCTCAATGAGTTGAAGTAGGCATTGCCGGCCTTTTCGAACCAGCTCAACGGCAGCACCACTCCCAGTTCTTTGGCCAGCGCGGCGAAGCGCTTGAGCAGCGTGCTATGTCGATACTCCTCGGCCAAAGCCAGGTGCTTGTGTTGTTGTTCGATGCAGAAATACGGCGTGGCGAACAGCTCTTGCAGCAGGATGACCTGGGCGCCCTGGCTGGCCGCCTCACGCACCAGGCGCTCGGCTTGATCAAGGTTGTGCTGCAAATTCCAAGTGCAGGGCATCTGGGTGGTGGCGATGGTCAGCAGGGTCATGGCATCACCCCTTTACCGGCCAGGCCGGCTGCTGCTGGGTGATGCAATGCACACCGCCGCCGCCATGGGCCAGGTGGTTGATACGCACCGGCACCACCTCACGACCAGGGAATGCCTGGGCCAGCACATCGGCGGCGACCTGGTCGGCCGCAATGCCATAGGCCGGCATGATGATCGCGCCATTGGCGATGTAGAAGTTGGTGTAGGACGCACAAAACACCTCGGCGTCGGTTTCCACCGCCTCGCTGGCCTCATAGAGTTCGATCAACTCGAACCGGCGACCCTGGGCATCGGTAGCCAATTCCAGGGCGCGACGGTTTTCCCTGGCTACTTCGGCGTAAACCGAAGCCTGATCATGGGTGGCGTCGACCAGCAACACGCCAGGCCGGGCAAAGGCACACACGCCATCGACATGGCCATCGGTCATGTCCCCGGTGACATACTGCGGATCGCCCGGCAGCCAGATGGTTTTTGTCACCCCCAACCAGCGCGCAAAGATCGCCTCCATCTCGGTTTTGCTCATGCCCGGGTTGCGGTTGGGGTTGAGTAACACCGACTCGGTGGTGATCAACGTACCCTGACCATCCACATGGATCGCCCCGCCTTCATTGCTCAACGGCGTGCCGAAACAAGGCAGGCCCAAGTGGTTGAGGGTACGCCTGGCCAGGCTTTCATCCAGGTCATGGGCCGACTTGCCACCCCATGCGTTAAAGCGCCAACTGACACCGGCCAGCCCCAGTTGCGGGTGACCAATAAAGCTGGGGCCGGAATCGCGGCACCAACTGTCGTTGACCGCCAGTGCGATCAGTTCAATGTTGGGGCCGCACAGGGCTTTGGCACTGTCGAGTGCAGACGGGTCAACCACCAGTTTCACCGGTTCGAAACGCGCAATGGCATTGGCGACCCGGGCAAAATCCGCCTGCACCTGGGACAAGGTCACACGCCATCCCGACTCCCAGAGCGCCTGATTGTGGGGCCAGACCATCCAGGTCGCCGCATGCCTGGCCCACTCCGCCGGCATCCACCAATCGCTGTGTTGCATGTCGTTATGCAGCATGACAAACCCCTTCTGAGTTAAGCCCTTGTGTTCACCAAAAACGGCGTACACGTTATGAGGATGCATGCTACGTTTGGCAAAATCGCCGGACAAACGATGGATTTTGCAGACAAATGATTAGAGAAACTTATCAGCATGCTTAAGCACTGGCCGCCCCTGGGGGCACTGCGTGGCTTTGAAGCGGCAGCGCGGCTGGGCAGTTTTCACAAGGCTGCCAACGAGCTGCACCTGACCCAATCGGCCATCAGCCAGCAGATCCGCAGCCTGGAAGCGTACCTGGAACAGCCGTTGTTCTTTCGCAATGGACGCAGCGTCGCCCTGACCGATGCCGGCCACGATTTCCTCAGCACCACCCAGGCCCTGTTGCAACAACTGTCGGTGGGCGTGCGCCGGCTAGGGCAGTACCGCAAAGCCAATCAACTGGTGCTCAACACCACCCCCGCCTTTGCCCGCCACTGGCTGCTGCCGCGCCTGGCCGACTTCCGCCAGCGCCACCCGGACGTGGATTTATGGTTGTTCAGCACCGATGAAGTACCGGACATGGGCACCCAGACCATCGACCTCGCCGTACGCGATGACATCAGCGCCCAGGCCGAATGCAGCTTCAAAGTGCTGCATGCCGACCGCCTGTATCCGGCCGCCCATCCCCGCGTACTGGCACTGCCCCGCGAGCAGCGCACTACCCTGCATGGCGAGCGGGAAATGGACTGGAGCCATTGGGCGGTAGAGGCCGGGATCGACGTAGGCCAGCAGGACCAGGGCCTGAACTTCTCCGACCCTGGCCTATTGCTGGACGCAGCCTGTGGCGGCCTGGGCATCGCGCTGGTCAGCCTATTGCTAAGCCAGCACGCACGGGACAGCGGCCTGCTGCAACCGTTGGTCGACGCGACCATCCGCGGCCCCAACTGGGCCCTGCTGACCCACCGCGACAGCGAAAACGACCCACTGGCGCGCAGCTTCAGCCAGTGGTTGCTGAACAACCTGGCGCAGGGTGCCCCGTATGAATGAAGGACTGGAAGACATCCTGGCCGAGCGGCTGGCAGTGATTTTTTGCGGGATCAATCCGGGCCTGCTCGCAGCAGCCCAGGGCCATCACTTTGCTGGGCGCGGCAACCGCTTCTGGCGCACCTTGCACCTGGCCGGGTTTACCCCGCATCAAGTGCGGCCCGAGGATGACCGGACGCTCTTGCAGCACCACTGCGGGCTGACAACGGTCGTAGAGCGGCCGACGGCGCGGGCGGATCAATTGTCGCGAGAGGAATTCAAGGCGGCGGCTGAGGGTTTTGAAAACAAGATCCGCCATTATGCACCGCGCTATGTGGCGTTCTTGGGCAAGGCGGGTTACTGCGCACTGTCGGGTCAGCGAGAGGTCGCGTGGGGCCTGCAATCCCGGACGTTGGGGGATGCTGCGGTCTGGGTGCTGCCCAACCCCAGTGGACGGAACTTGGCGTTTAACCTGGAACAGCTGGTTGAGGCGTATGGGCAGCTCTATCTGGCAGCATTGCCCAACATTGACGGGTAGTATCAGGCATCAAATCCCAAGCAAAAAAAAGCCTGCATCGCTGCAGGCTTTTCTCTATCTGGCTCCACGACCTGGACTCGAATAAAAAAATAAGTATTTGTTTTACAATGAAATTATGCTGATTTTTAGTATTCATATCCCTACGATTATCCTAATCAAGCCCGTATTTTTATTGGAGTTCTTTCGATACCCCATGAGCACGGCGGCAGCAAGCTTCTGAAGGTGGCGTACGCAGGCCATACTGTGATGGATGAGGAAAACACATCCGAGTGACTGCTTTGGCTGTGGATTCAACCGGTCGATGTGACTTCTGTATAAGTACGCTGTGTCGTCAGTCTGGTTTGAATGCGTGTATGTGCCTCGACAAACAAAGCCACCTGGCCAAAGCTCAGCGGCTACTCAGTCAGGGATCGGATCAAACGAAACTAGCGTGAACGAGGATACGCCGCCTCGTTTCATATTGGCCCTCCACCGAGCTACCAGCGCTGCGGTTGTAGGTACATTTCCTCCGCCATTGACACTGTTTTTACATGTGACCAAACCCTTAGCTGTGAGTCGAAGAAGCTGAATCCTCCCGACATCATGGGCTTTCTCCAGCCATTTCTGAGCGATCCAATAGCTCACGGCAGAAGGGCTCATGAGACGATTAAGTACGTCGCGACGCATTTCAGTAACTTTGGTCAAAAACTCAACGTCACCCTGCGCAAGATGAAACGCTGCGATAGTGCGACCTCGACCGCTGGCTGTTAAAGGGCTGTCATAATCACCAGGCACATAAAACTCAATTGAGGACATAGCTACCTCCAAGTTAGCAATTCTTCGAGCGGCACGGCGGGAACAGGCCTACGAACCACGTCTCACTTAATAGGATGATCAACTGTCAACCACGTTAGAGTTAGAGTAGGTCCATGGTGGCCATGGAATCAGCCATACGGTAGCCCATCGCTTTGTAACCCGCCTGGCGCTTATCCCACATCCTCAGCAGCGCGACATTACCCTCGTCAACGAAGTCGATCACTCGCACGTCGGCCTTATCGGCATGCGATCGATGCAACCGCCCCGCATATTGCTGAAGGATTCCCTTCCATGAGATGGGCATTGCCAGCACCAGCGTGTCCAACGGCGGGTGATCGAAGCCTTCACCTACTAGTTTTCCTGTTGCCAACAGCACCCGTGGAGCATCAGGGGGAAGGGACTCAAGCTCATGCATACGGGAAAGGCGCTGTTTCTTAGGCACTCGCCCATGAAGCGTGAAAAGGTTATGCACACGCTGCTTCAATTCTAATTCAAGGGCATCCACATGTTCCGTCCGCTCCGTTAGCACTAGAATTTTTCTACCCTCGTTGTACGCCAGCTCAATCTCCGAGACGATTTTGGCTGTCCGCTCAGAGTCGTCGGCTAGACGCCGAAAAACGTCCTGAATCCCAAAGCCGTCGGGGACCACTATTGGTTTGGACAGCAATCGAGGCACGACAGATAGGTCATGAGGCGCATTCGCTGGCCGAGCAGCAGAATGTCGGATCGGTCCGCACTGCATGAAAATAATAGGCTGCTGCCCATCTCGGCGCACTGGGGTTGCCGTGAGTCCCAGCACGTACCGCGCGGTCGCGCTCCTCAGTAGTGTCTCGAATGACACTGCTGATAGGTGATGACACTCATCAACGATGATCTGGCCGTAGTTTTTTACCTGATCGCTGATCTCGCCTTTTCGCGATAACGACTGCATTACGGCAATGTCGATGATGCCGGTAAGCTTCGCTTTTCCGCCTCCAAGAGTTCCAACGACACCATTCCCGACTCCCAAGAACACCTGCAAGCGCTCTTGCCACTGCCTTAACAGTTCCGTCCGATGCACAAGCACCAACGTGTTAATGCCACGTGCGGCAATCAACGCAGCAGCACTCACTGTTTTACCGAAAGCAGTCGGTGCGCAGAGGATACCGGTGTCATGACTTAGCATTGCGCTGACAGCAGCCTCTTGGTCAGAACGCAGGGTCCCGAGAAAACTCACGTCGATGGGGTCGCCCGCGAAGCGTTCGTCTTTAAGAATAGCGGTAACCCCGTTTTCCCCTAAAAGCTCCAGCGCAGCATCCAAACAGCCACGTGGTAACGCAACATGTTTGGGGAAGTTCTGGGCACAGCCGATAATCCTTGGCTTGTTCCACACTGACATGCGCATGGCCTGAGCTTTGTAGAACTCAGGATTTTGAAAGGCAGCGAGCCGGACAAGCTGGTTTGCCAATGGCTGTGGCAATTCCGACTTTTCAAAGTAAATTAAGTTAGCCAGCGTGATGTTGACAGCAGCAGGCAACGGGCATGTCAATTTACGTGATCTCGATTCACGATCTTTCCAAGGTTCTGCATCACCTTCGTCATCGACATAGGCGACCCCTAGAGGGTCCCGATTACCCATCGCCTGGATAATAACGGGCTGGATATCTTCTGGACTCATGCGCTGAATCGATGCCAGGAAGGCCCATTGATCAGGATGAGGCTCAAGCGAGTCGTCTACAAAAACGCTATTGTTTTGGGCCCTGGCCCGCTTTTGCAAAGGGAGCGCGATGAGATTTCCAAAGCCGCCTTTGGGCATATAGTCCTGGTTTGGAAACAGTCGATCATAGGAGCTGAGCGCCAACTGGCGGGTGCGCTCACAGGCATGACTGATGATTGCGGCACCGAGGCGGCGCGCATCGCAGGCAGGAACATTACGCTCAAAGAAAATCCAGCCATGAGCCCCTTGGCCTGAGCGCGATATTTCCAGCGCCACCGGGACGTTCAGCTCATGGCATGACTGCACAAAAGCTTTGGAATCATCACGCCATTCGGCCTCATCGAAGTCGACCGCCAAAAAATAACAAGTGTCATCAGAGAGTAGGGGGTAGATACCAACGACCACTTCGCCCGCCAGATGGCGATAGACCACCTCATCGGTCAGCGGAAGCAGCTGGCGGTTACCGCAGTCGCCACATTTAATTCGGGGCTTCTCACAAACGCCAGGCCTCCATTCGTTTGCGCAAGCGGGTGCGTATCCTGATTTGCCTGCCTTGCTTTCCCAGCGGGTGGGATAAACGTCCGTCCTACCACGAAACAAGCTTCGGAATAGGGCAAGCTTTCCATCAGTATCGAGTTGCTGTGATTGTTCTGCTTGGACAATCGCTATCTTGACTGGCTCAGCAGGCGGGCGCCATTCGATGCCATGAGCATCCAGCAAGGCAACCAATCTTGCATTCTCAGCCCTTAGCTTCGCCACCAGACTACTGTTTATCACCGCCTTCAGCCTCTACGTCTCAGGTGAAGCCTGTAGCCTCGAGCTACAACCCTCAGTCCATCAGTAATACATAGAGGTTATCAAACAACAGAGGTTAGGTTCAGGGGCTCAAGAGGTCCGCCCTAATCCCCGTCAAGTCGTTGGCTGGCTCAATCTGCCGGTGAGGGATACAGAGCGCGCAGTTGCTGGCATTCGGCTAACGTGGAAAATTCCAGGATTTTCCTAGGCGCAGAGTGATCAGGCTTGTGGTCAGCAGGTAGTAGTAGCGCGTCGATTTCGAGTTTGAGCTCATGTGATGGTTCAAAAACCAAACGAGATGCTTTCTTTGCCATGTCCATGGATTATCTCGGCTCCAGCGTTCAGAAATGGCTGCTTGAATAGTCTTGGCCTGGCGGATGTGACGTTCGCGTGTGGCATGTGCGCCAGTCAGTGCCCCAGCCAAGAAGATCTCCATATCGAATGGTTTATTCATACCCGACCACCGATGTACGCCGATACCACGTCGATTCGACCGTGTCCCAGCTCATAGCTGATTTGTAAGCGGGCCTCTCGATCAAGGCGTGGATCGAGGCGCCTGCACCTGCCACCGTTGATGGGCGCTAGGTGATGGGTGATCTGCTCATAGCGTTCGCACGCATAAGCCGCGCGCAGTTCGTGGAAGCCTTTGAGGTTGTGCGTATGGAGGATATCTCGGGCGGGGCGGACGATTTCCCGTTGGAAATCAAGGTAGCTCTCGTTCGGTGCCAGGAAGTTGCGGCTACCGTCGGGAGAGACCTGTTCGGCGTACCTGAGCGCTTCGCGAATATGGTCATCCACCGTGATCCAACGAGGCGCGGTTGCGCCGCCGCGGCCACCTTTGGTGCCGTCCTGGATGTTGATCTTGTCGTAGTGTTCGGCTTCACGCTTGAGTCGCGGTAGGTCGGCCAGAATCGCTTCTCGCAGACGCATGCCAGTGGCACGTGCCAATTGAGCGATGGCGGCGGCACGCGGATGCTGTTCGCGGAGCGCTTCGACGATGCGCATCACGTGTTCGTGATCTTGGCCTTGAGGATTTGTCGTGCGCACGGTGATGCGCTGTGTTCCCAAAGCCTTGCTCGGACTTGGCACTTTCACATATTGATCACCGCGAAGCGCAGCCATGGTCCGATTCACGCTGGACAGCCGATTTTGTGCGGTAGCGATGGCGAGATCGCTGCGCTCAACCAGGTGACGCAGATGCGCCGCGTAATCCAGCAAGGTCTGCCGATCAATCTGCCGAGCATCGTTAAACCCCGGGCCATCCTCCGACCGACACCAGCGCACAAACGCCTGCCAGCGATCACCGTGCCGTAATGCCCGCCGCCAAACAGATCTTTTAGCGCTTGCGGCCCGGCATAGCTCAGCTGCCGACCATAGCCAAAATTGCGCCCATCCCGTCTACCTACCAACGCCATGATCACATTCCTCTCGAAGCCAAACTCTTAAAACCTTCCCCCACGTCATCCCGCCAAGAATGTTGAGTGTTATCAGGGATCAAGGCCCCTGCGACCTGTGAGGGTTGTCCACTAACGCGGGACTGGCGGCTCCTTACGACCGGGAGCTTGGGCATCTCATGATCTGGCCTCCTGAACACTTCCGAGGAAGTGGGCGGGTGGAGGCTGCATTGGCTGACGAGACCATCGCCGCGAGATCCTGAGTCAGGTGAAGGCAGTGAAGCGACGACCGGGGCATACCTGACTGTCAGTCAGGTGCAGTCCATTCCCTGGGCTGCGGCACCATCATCGGCATCGCTGTTGCTGGTGACATCGGTGTTTGTCGCGCCGATTGTCACGAGGGGGAATGCCGCAAAGCCTGGTACGAGGTGGGCTGCAGCAGTGGTAGGTGCGCCCGTCTCTTTCCGGGAGAAAGAGACGGGCGCAGGTTGGCGCAATGAAATGGCCACGCGGATAAGTTGCTGCAGGGCAGATATGAAGGGGTATGAGTTGCCGCAGTGGGCACACTAGTAAAAGTAGGCATCCATCACATCGCTGTGACCGTGCGAGCCGCCGGACGCTAATCGCACTTTGGGAGAACCACCACGGTGTGGCGTAGCCTTAAAGGTTCTGGCTACCTGGGTTGCTGTCAACGACAGCGCTTTGCCCGACCTTTTCTACGCCTGTGGAGAATTAGGGTCAAGGCTCGAATTTTCGGGAGTTCTGCGGCTGTGGATGAAATTATCCACTAATGGAAATCAGTGGTTTTCCACAGACAATTGCGTGGGCTTTAGATTTTTTAAGTGAGGTCCATCCAAACAGGGCGGCTTTGCAGCCCTGTTTGGATGGACCCGCGTGGACAAACGGATCACTGAGATATGAGGACCGAGCGCTTACTCAGTTGCGCCACGTTTTGCTTTTAGGCGAGTGACATTCGCACCCGTCTGATTGGCGAATTCGCGTGGGCTGACATGCTTCTGCTGATTAGCCTCAAGGTAGCGACTCCACCAGTTCATGATCAGCCTGCGCTCCTCGATGAACTCGGCCTTGTGGATGTAGGCGGCGCGGACGTTGTTGCGTTCCTTGTGGCTCATCTGCCGCTCGATGGCTGTGTCCGTCCACAAACTTGACTCGATCAGTGCGCTGCAGGCCATCGAACGAAACCCATGCCCACAGATCTCGGATTTGGTGTCGTACCCCATCTTCCTAAGCGCGCTGTTCACCGTGTTTTCGGACATTGGTTTCCAAGACTTGGTATCGCCTGCGAACACCAAGTCAAATTTGCCTGTGATTGCGTGGATCTGCTCGAGCAGGGCGATCGCTTGCGGCGATAAGGGTACAAGATGGATATCGCCTGCCATCTTCGTACCCCTTGTGGAAAAGGGTACGCCTTCCAACGCTGGTCGCGTGTCGGGTATTTCCCAGACACCACGTTTGAGGTCGAACTCGCTCCAGCGGGCGAAGCGCAGCTCGCTGGAGCGTACAAACACGTGCAGCGACAGCAAGACCGTCAGCCGGGTAAGTGCGCGGCCTTTATAGGTGTCGATCCGTTCCTGCAATTCAGGCAAGCGCGATAAGGATAAGGCGGGGCGGTGGACGACCCGCGAGGCTTTGATCGAGCCTACGAGGTCGTAAGCAGGGTTTACGGTGATAAGCCGGAGGCGCTTTGCCTCGCGCATGATGCTCTGCAGGTAGTTTTGTACCCTTAAAGCAATGTCTATCGTTCCGCGCTTCTTAATCGCGTCCAGGGGCCGCATAAGGTCGTGGGTATCAAGGTCGACAATGGCGCGGGCGCCGATCAGCGGGAAGAGGTGAGTTTTGAGGCGACTCATCACTGTCTTGGAATAGTCCGGTGCCCACTTGGCTGACATTTCCGTGTGCCAGCCGAGGGCAACGCTTTCAAAGGTGCGGCCTTTGATCAGAGCGTCCGTCTTGGCTTGGTTCTTGGCTCCTATAGGGTCAATGCCAGCCGCCAGCATTCGCTTGACCTCCAAGCGCTTGCGGCGCGCATCCGCGAGGCCAACGATGGGGTAGTTGCCGAATGAGGTCAGTCCTTCCCGGCCATCAGGTTTGACGTATCTGAGACGCCAGCCTTTGCGGCCATTGGGTTGGACTAGAAGGTAAAGGCCGTCGCCGTCGAAAAGCTTGTAGGCGCGGTCTGTGGGCTTGGCCGAACGGCAAGCGGCGTCGGAGAGTGGAGCAGTAGTGCGCGACATAAGGGTACTCCCTTTTATCGAACTGACCTTTATCCCAAACTCTACCCTTAAAATGGCTGGTATCCACCGGAATCCGACAGAACGCCAAAACGAAAAAACCCGCCAGAAGGCGGGTTTTTCGGGGGTCTCAGAGATTTTGAAAGCCTTCTCTGGAACCTTGTCTGGCTCCACGACCTGGACTCGAACCAGGGACCCAATGATTAACAGTCATTTGCTCTACCAACTGAGCTATCGCGGAATGCGGCGTATCTTACTGATTGAAAAGGATAAGTCAACCATTTAATGCGCTTTTACGTGTGCACAAGGCGCTGTTTGGGTGCGCTATCATCGCCCGGCTGTCTACAGCAAGCCGCAACGCTCTACAGCATGAACCCAAGAAAAGTGGCAAACCAAACCGACAGGAAGTCGCTCCGTGAAAAAAATGCATCACCACCCCTTTTTCAAGCCCCGCCGCCCCACCGCCACACCGACACCGAAAAAGCCCAGGTTTTCCTTCGGCACGCTCCTGTCACTGGCAGCGGTGGTGATTTCCATTGCCGCCGCGTCGATTTCCTTCTGGCAACTGGACTTGATGCGCGAGCACAACCGCCTCTCCGTAAGGCCCTACCTGGGGATTACACCGCATTTGACGGCGGAAAAAAGCGGGCTGTATTTGTCCAACGAAGGGATCGGGCCGGGCATCATCACCTCGTTCACTGTTCGCGTCGGCGACGAGCAGTTCAACGGGCTGGGGGACAGTCGCTGGCCCGCCGTGCTGGAGAAGGCGCGATTGAATCCCGAGTGCTTCGCCAAAGGCTGGCCCACCGAAGGCGCTGCGGTCAGGCCTGGTAATGACATCGCGATTCTGGAGCCGACTAAAAGCACACAGTTCGGCCCCTTGTGCCTACTGCAAATGAGCTTTTTCCTGCAAAGGAATGACGTATTTGTAGAGATGCACTATGAATCGCTTTACAAGGAACCCTTCACCTTTTCCGGCCCGTTGAGCATGAATGAGGCCATGGACATGGGCGCGTTGGGCAAAATATTGCAGCGCTGACCAAAAGGCCCCTCGTTACGGCAACTGCTCAATTACCCCACTACGCTTCAACTGCCCCAACTGCTCACCGGACAACCCCAACCGCCCAGCCAACACCTCATCCGTATGCTGGCCCAACATCGGCGCTGGCCGTACGTACTCCACCGGGGTGCCGGACATCTTGATCGGGCTGCCGACCATGGCGAAATCCGGGTTTTGCGGGTGGGGAATCTTCACCATCAGTTCGCGGGCGATTACCTGCGGTTCTTCCAGCGATTGCGCGATGTTGTTGATCGCGCCCACCGGCACTTTCGAGGCGTGGATGCAGCTGACCCACTCGTCTGCCGTGCGGCCGAGGAAATGCGCCGACAGCAACTCGACGATTTCGCCCCGATGGGCAACACGATCGGCATTGCGCCGAAAGCGCGGATCATCCGGCAGATGTGGCAAGCCGATGCTCTGGCACAAGGCGATAAATTGGCTGTCGTTGCCGCAGGCGATGATGAAGTCGCGGTCTGCCGCACGGAACACCTGGTACGGCACGATATTGGCGTGGGCGTTGCCAAAGCGCTGAGGCACTTTGCCGGAGGCCAGGTAGTTCATGCTCTGGTTGGCCAGGGTCGCGACTTGCACGTCCAGCAGGGCCATATCGATATGCTGGCCGACGCCCGTGCGTTCACGGCTGAGCAGCGCGGCCTGGATCGCCACGGTGGAATACAGCCCGGTCATCAGGTCGGAAAAGGCCACACCGACTTTTTGCGGGCCGCCCCCCGGCAAGTCATCGCGCTCGCCGGTGATGCTCATCAGGCCGCCAATACCTTGGATGATGAAGTCGTAGCCAGGCTCTTCGGCACGTGGGCCGGTCTGGCCGAAGCCGGTGATGGAGCAATACACCAGGCGCGGGTTGAGCGCGGCCAGGGTCGCGTAGTCCAGGCCATATCGGGCTAAGGAGCCGGCCTTGTAGTTCTCGATCAGCACATCGGAACTGGCCGCCAGCGCCCGCACCAGTTCCTGGCCTTCGACGCTGGCCAGATCGATGGCCACCGACAACTTGCCGCGGTTGGTGGACTGGTAATACGAAGCCTGCCCGGATGACTCGCCAGCGGCGGTCTGCATCCACGGCGGTCCCCAGCCGCGTGTGTCATCGCCACTGTGCGGGCGCTCGATCTTGATCACTTCCGCGCCCAGGTCCGCCAACACCTGACCACACCATGGGCCGGCCAAGACCCGGCTCAAATCCAGTACGCGCAAACCTGTTAATGCACCCATTGTTGTTATTCCTGAAGGTCTGTGTCGCCGACTGCCGGATTTTCTGACGTAGCCAGCTATTGTTTTGCTGTGCGAAATAGTATTTCGTAATTACACAAAATAGTATGTGCCGATATGGCAGATGTAAATGCAAAAGCACGGCAACCCATCGAATAAAACCATAAGCTATTGTTTTAAAAAGACTAATTAGAGAGCAGCGATAAAAAACCAACATAACCAACAATTCCGCACAGCGAAATCATATTTTGTTTTGTTGATTTTACAAAAAAAGGATGATTACCATGCACCGTCGCAACCCGGACCCAAGTCCATCCCAGACACCTGCAGGCCCCCATGGTTTTGAACACGTGAGGCTGGATCCGATGAGCAACGAAGAGGAGGAAGACAAGGACCGGCAGTTCATCACCGCGCTGGCCCGAGGCCTGGAACTGCTGCGCTGTTTTACCCCCAGCGAAAGCGTGCTGGGTAACCAGGAACTGGCGCGCAAGACCGGCCTGCCGAAACCGACGGTGACGCGCATGACCCACACCCTGACCCGCCTGGGCTACCTCAAGCACCTACCGCAGTCTGGCCGGTACCAGTTGAATGTGGGGGTGATGGCATTTGGTTACGCGATGCTATCCAACTTGTCGGTGCGGGCCGCCGCCCACCCGCTGATGGAGACCATGGCCAAGTACGCCCAGGCTGCCGTCGCGATGGCCTCCCGGGATCGCCTGGACATGGTGTACCTGGACGTGGTCCAGGGCGAAGCGAACATGACCATGCGCCGCCAGATCGGCACGCGCCTGCCGCTGCACTTGAGTTCGGCGGGCCGCGCCTGCCTGGCGGCAATGCCGGAGAGTGAGCGGGAGTTCATGCTCGAACATATCCGCCAGCGCCATCTGGAGGATTGGCCGACGATTCGCAAAGGGCTGGAGCGCGCATTCAGGGATTACACCGACTTCGGCTATTGCATGTCGATCGGTGAGTGGCACCGCGATGTCAACGCCATCGCCGTGCCCATGCTGCACACACAACATGGGCTGCTGACGTTCAACTGTGGCGGGCCGAGTTTTCACCTTTCCCGGGAAAAACTCGAAGACGACATCGGGCCGCGTCTCAAGCACATGGTCAATAACATCGAGGCCGCCGCCCGCTAGACAGATCGGTGCGCGGCCCGCAGATCCAATACAAACGGCCCGCCGAACGGGCCGCCGAGGAATGTACATGATCCGAGATTCGCAAACGCTTCATATCCTGCTGGACTCCATTCGCCAGTTCGTCAACGAAGCGCTGATCCCACGGGAAAACGAAGTCGCCGAGACGGATGAAATCCCGGCGGACATCGTCCAGCAATTCCAGGACATGGGCCTGTTCGGCCTGACCCTGCCCGAAGCCTATGGCGGCCTGGGCGTGACCATGGAAGAAGAAGTGCATATCGCCTTCGAGCTGGGCCGCACCTCGCCAGCATTCCGCTCCTACTTCGGCACCAACAACGGCATCGGCTCCCTCGGCATCCTGCTGGACGGTACCGAGGCGCAGAAACAACACTACTTGCCCAAGCTTGCCAGCGGCGAGTTGCTCAGTTCGTTCTGTTTGACCGAACCGGATTCCGGCTCCGATGCCGCCTCGCTGAAAACCACCGCCGTGCGCGATGGCGAGCATTACGTGATCAATGGCACCAAGCGCTTTATCACCAACGCGCCCCACGCCGGGATTTTCACAGTGATGGCCCGTACCAACCCGCACATCAAGGGCTCCGGTGGCATCAGCGCCTTTATCATCGAGCGCAATACACCGGGCGTGTCCCTGGGCAAGCGCGACCATAAGATGGGCCAGCAAGGCGCCCATACCAGCGACGTGATATTCGACAATGTGCGGGTGCCCGCCGAGCAACTGATCGGCGGCGTCGAAGGCGTGGGTTTCAAGACGGCGATGAAAGTACTCGACAAGGGCCGCCTGCACATCGCCGCCGTCAGCGTGGGCGCCGCCGAACGCATGCTCGACGATGCCCTGCGCTACGCCATCGACCGCAAGCAATTCGGCCAGCCGATTGCCGAATTCCAGTTGATCCAAGCCATGCTCGCCGACAGCAAGGCCGAGATCTATGCGGCCCACTGCATGGTGCTGGACGCGGCGCGCAAGCGTGACGAGGGCCTGGATATCGGCACCCAAGCCTCCTGCGCGAAGATGTTTGCCACGGAAATGTGCGGCCGGGTGGCTGACCGTTGCGTGCAGATCCACGGCGGCGCGGGTTATGTGAGCGAATACGCGATCGAGCGGTTCTACCGTGATGTGCGCCTGTTCCGGTTGTATGAAGGCACCACGCAGATCCAGCAGTTGGTGATCGCACGCAACATGATTCGCGAGGCCCAGCGCTAAACCCCACACAACCCTATGTGGGAACCGGGCTTGTGTGGGAGCGGGCTTGCTCGCGATGACCATAGGTATCTACACAACTTTGCCGCAACGCCTAAATCCAGGCAGATAGCGCCGTTGTGGCGAGCGGGCTTGCCCGCGCTGGGCTGCGAAGCAGCCCTAAACCCGGCCATCGAGATTTATCTGAAGAAACGCGGGGGGCTTTTTGGGGCTGCTTCGCAGCCCAGCGCGGGGCAAGCCCGCTCGCCACAGGAGAGTTCGTCAGTTTCTGAAAGTTGTGTAGATACCTATGCCGCGATGACGGTGCATCATTCGATATTAAAGTTGACTGACACGCCGCTTTCGCGAGCAAGCCCGCTCCCACAGTAGATCTTCTTTGTTCATGCAACAGCGTTCCAACCTGCAACACCCATAACCTGTGCCCTACAACTACAACAAGGTATCGCTATGGAAGTCGCCACATCGGCGGGTGCGTTGTCGCCCGCAAAAAACAACCTGTGGATCATTGTCTTCATCTTCTGCTTCCTCGGCCTTCTGATCGATGGCGCAGACTTGATGCTCCTGTCCTACAGCCTCAGCAGCCTCAAGGCCGAGTTCGGCCTGACCAGTGTCGAGGCCGGCAGCCTGGGCAGTTTCACCCTGGCCGGGATGGCGGTCGGCGGGATTTATGGAGGCTGGGCCTGCGACCGCTTTGGTCGGGTCAAGACCGTGGTGTGGAGCATCATGCTGTTCTCGGTAGGCACTGCGATTCTCGGTCTGACCCACAGCTACTGGCAGTTTGCAGCCACCCGCTTCTTCGCCTCTCTCGGGCTGGGCGCGCTGTATGTCGCCTGCAACACCCTGATGGCCGAATACGTACCGACCCGCTACCGCACCACCGTGCTCGGCACCCTGCAGGCCGGCTGGTCGGTGGGCTATATCGTCGCCACCTTGTTGGCCGGCTGGATCCTGCCGGACCACGGCTGGCGCTGGCTGTTCTACGTGGCGATCATCCCGGTGATCCTCGCCGTGCTGATGCAGCGCCTGGTGCCGGAACCCCAGGCCTGGCTCAACGCCCAGGCCGCCCGCGCGCGGGAAAAAGCCGAAGGCATCCAGCACGTCTCGGCGAAAAAGCCCGATGGCATGTTCAAGCTGATCTTCAGCGACCCCAAGGCCAGCCGCATGTTCCTGCTCTGGGCGCTGACCGCAGGCTTCCTGCAGTTCGGCTACTACGGGGTCAACAACTGGATGCCGTCCTACCTGGAAGGCGAACTGGGGATGAACTTCAAGTCGATGACCAGCTACATGGTCGGTACCTACGCGGCGATGATTTTCGGCAAGATCCTCGCCGGCCTCGCGGCTGATCGCCTGGGTCGGCGCGTGGTGTTTGCCTTCGGCGCCTTGGGCACGGCGGTGTTCCTGCCGGTGATCGTGCTGTACCAGAGCCCGGACAATATCCTCTGGCTGCTGATTGCCTTCGGCTTTTTGTATGGCATTCCCTACGGCGTGAATGCGACCTACATGACCGAGAGTTTCGAGGCGAAATTTCGCGGATCAGCCGTGGGCGGTGCCTACAACATTGGGCGGATTGGCGCGGCGGTCGCGCCGGCGGCCATTGGCTTCCTGGCGTCCCATGGCTCGATTGGCGTGGGCTTTTTGGTGATGGGCGCCGCGTACTTTATCTGCGGGGTGATCCCGGCGCTGTTCATCCGTGACAAGCAGTTTGATCCGCAAAAGCAATAACCCCCTGTAGGAGCCGGCAAGCCGGCTCCTACAAAAGGCGCTAGTGCAGGTCCCGCTGAAAAACCTAGCCGTTTTGCCAGTTACTTAAACGCTTTGTTCAAATTATCGTGTACCTGACCAATTGTTGATGGCAGGGCCGGAAATGGAATTCATCGAACAGACCCGCCAGGGCTACGCCGCCTTTCGCGGCTATCAGACCTGGTATCACGTGACCGGGAACCTCGACAGCGGCAAGACCCCATTGGTCATCCTCCATGGTGGCCCCGGCGGTACCCATGACTATCTGGACGCCTTCAAGGACGTGGCTGCCAGTGGCCATGCGGTGATTCACTACGATCAACTGGGCAATGGCCACTCCACCCACCTGCCCCACCAGCCCGACGATTTCTGGACGGTTGAACTATTTCTCGACGAACTGGACAACCTGCTCGACCACCTGCACATCAGCGGGCATTACGCGATCCTCGGGCATGCCTGGGGCGCCAGGCTCGGCAGTGAACACGCGACTCGCCAACCCGAGGGCCTGCGCGCGTTTATCGCCGCCAACCTGGCTGCCGGCTTCGATGATCAGCCCCTGTGCCGAATCAACCCGTGGCCCGCAGAAGTGGCACGCACCTTCGCCCAGATGGCGGCCGATCCAACGGTGTACAACGCCTTGCACGGGCCGATCAGCAATGGCCGGTTAACGCAGATCCAAGTACCGACCCTGATGATTTGCGGGCGGCACGACCAGGCCACACCGCTGGAGATCAAGGGTGCGCGCCGGGCGCTGTTCGAAGACTCCAACCATATGCCCCATGTCGAAGAACGCCAGGCCTGCATGGGCACCGTGGTGAAGTTTTTGGATGAAGCCTGTCGCCCCCGATTTTGAAACCACACAAATCAAATGTGGGAGCGGCGGTGCGACGATTCGACTTGCTCGCGAAAGCAGTTTTTCAGTCGCCGGATGTACCGACTGATCCACCGCTTTCGCGAGCAAGCCCGCTCCCACATTTAGTGCGTGGTATTCGGGCTAAACCTCGCTGGTTTCAGCCCTGCCCGGCGCCGTCGCTTTGTGCTGCGAGTCCGCTACCACCGGTATCTCCTTGCCCTCGGCATCAAACAATTTGCCTTTGCTGAAGTAATCCCCATCCCGCAGTGCCGCCACATCCTGGAAGCACAGGCTGCGCTCGGTGCCGGCGACGAACACCGACTGCTGGTCTGAGTTACCGGCGGTGAAGTGGTTGAACGCCAGGTTCAGCAGGATCGCCATGATCGCCGAGGAACTGATCCCCGAGTGGAAGATGGTGGCGAACCAGCTGGGGAACTGATCGTAGAAGCTCGGCGCGGCAATGGGGATCATGCCAAAGCCGATGGAGGTGGCGACAATGATCAGGTTCATGTTGTTGCGGTAATCGACCTTGGACAGTGTGCGGATCCCGCTGGCCGCCACGGTGCCGAACAACACGATCCCGGCACCGCCCAGTACCGAGGTTGGTACTGCTGCAATCACCCGGCCCATAAAGGGCAACAGGCCAAGGATCACCAAAAACAGGCCGCCCGTGGCCACCACATAACGGCTCTTGACCCCGGTCACCGCCACCAGGCCCACGTTCTGGGCGAAGGCGCTTTGGGTGAACGAACCGAAGATCGGCGCAAACATGCTCGACAACATGTCTGCACGCAGGCCGTTGCCCAGGCGCTTGGAGTCAACCTTGGTGTCGATGATCTCGCCCACCGCGAGGATATCCGCCGAGGTTTCCACCAATGTCACCATGACCACGATGCACATGGAAAGGATCGCGGCCACATGGAAAGTCGGCATGCCGAAGTGGAACGGCGTGGGGAAGCCGATCATCGGGCCTTGGGTCACGGTGGAGAAGTCCGCCATGCCCAGAAATACCGCGATCAACGTACCAAAAACCATCGCCAGCAGGATCGACAGGCGCGAGATAGTGGCGCTGCCCACCTTGCTCAACAACAGCACCAGCACCAGGGTGATGGCCGCCAGGCCAATGTTCGGCATGCTGCCAAAATCGGCGGCGCGGCTGTTACCGCCCATGGCCCAACGGGCGGCGACCGGCATCAGCGTAAGGCCGATGGTGGTAATCACGATCCCCGTGACCAGGGGCGGGAAGAACTTGGTAATTCGCGAAAAGATCGGGGTGATCAGCAATCCGATCAGCGACGCGGCCATCACCGCGCCAAGGATCGCCGGCACACCGCCCGCACCGTCGCTGCCGACAATCGCCACCATGGTTGCCACACCGGCAAACGACACCCCTTGCACCAAGGGCAACTGGCAGCCAAAAAACGGTAGGCCCAGGGTTTGCAGCAACGTGGCCAGGCCACCGGCAAACAGTGACGCGGCGATCAGCAGGCCAATATCGGCCGGGGACAACCCAGCCGCCTGACCGACGATCAACGGCACGGCCACGATACCGCCGTACATGGTCAGTACATGCTGCAGGCCGTAAGCCATGTTGGCAGCGACGCCAAGATTCTCATCTTCTGGCCGTTGCGGTGACGCCTTCGGGATAGTCATGGTGAGGGGATCTCTGTTTTTGTTGTGCGCTCACTGTATGCAATAGAAAGATTGGATGTCCATAGAGTTGTATACAATCATTTCCACAAGATGCCTGGCATCGACGTTACAAAAATCCATTCAGCCGCCCTGCCCCAAGGCTCGAAGCCGTGCCCACAAGGATCAGAAAAAAATGCTCAACCGCACGCTGCGCATCCACTCTGCGGCCATTGGCTACTTCGATATGGTCCGCCGCTGCCATTCGATCCGTGAAGCCGCGCGCCGACTGAACGTCGCCTCGTCGGCGGTGAACCGGCAGATTCTCAAACTCGAAGACGAAGTGGGCGCGACCCTGTTCGAGCGCCTGCCAGGCGGGCTGCGCCTGACCGCTGCCGGGGAAATCCTGACTCGCCATGTGACCTTGGTGTTGCAGGATGTGGAACGGGTACGCGGCGAACTGGAAGGCCTGAACCAGGTACAGACCGGGCATGTGGAAATCGCCACGGTGGAAGGCGCGACGGTGGAGTTGCTGCCAGCCGTGCTCAAGCGCATGCGCCAGCGTTACCCGGCGGTGACCATCGGTGTAACCGTGCAGGGCTCACAATCGATTCCGGCAGCGGTGATCAACGGCCAGGCAGACCTGGGGTTGGCCTTCGCGCTACCGCGCAGTGCGGAAACCACGCAACTGTGTGTCGGCCATTTCCGCCTTGGTGCGTTGGTGGCACCGGGACATCCATTGGCCGCCCATGCCAGCGTCAGCTACACCCTGTGCGCTGAACACGGGGTGATCCAGGCCAACAGTGAACTGTCGATCCATCACTTGATCGCCCCACTGCACAAGCGTTCGCCGGCCGCGTACAAACCGTTGCTGCAAAGCAATTCCATGGAACTGGCACGGCAGTTGGCGCGCCAGCAGCTAGGGGTGGCATTCCAGACACGGATCGGGATCGAGGCCGACTTGGCCAGGGGTGAACTGCTGCATATCCCCTTGAGCGATCAAGGCGGGATGTTCAGCGACCTGGGGCTGTATGCGCGCAAGGGCCGGGATTTGCCTACAGCGGTCGAGTCGATGGCCCACCTGATAGGCGAGGAAATCGCTTTGCGCGAACGCGAAGAATCCCCCTGTACCCCCCGTATTTCCTGACCTTCGGGCCAACTTGCGCGCTGCCGATTCGGCAGCAGGCCAGTCGATATTCTGTTCTTTGAGCATCACGGCGATTGTGCCGATACTGCGCCCGGCGGCCCGGCACGGCTGCCATGAGCCAAACGCCAAAGGAACTAAAACAATGAAAAAGGCACTGCACGGCGCAACCGTTTTACTCACACTCCTCGGCGGCGGGGAGGCTGTCGCGGTGGAATGGATGAACAACAGCGTAGGATTTCGCTACGGGCAACAGTTCACCAATCCAAACAACCCCAACGACTTCAGCAAACGCATCTACAGCTTCACCCATGCCAGCGGCTACCAGTACGGCAGCAACTTTCTGCATCTCGACGTATTCCTGTCCGACAGCCGCGACCCGCGCAAGGGCACCGACCACGGTGGCAGCGAAGTGTATGCGGTCTACCGGCACCAACTGTATGCATCACGGGTATTCGACAGGCCACTGGGCACCGGGCTGATCAAGGACTACGCGCTGACCCTGGGCTTCGATGCCAACCGCAACAACAACCTGGCCTCGGCGAAAAAACGCGCCGTGGTGATCGGGCCGACCCTGAAGTTCAATACCGTCGGGGTGCTGGACCTAAGCCTGATGTACTACAAGGAAAACAACCATTCCGGTATCCCTGGCGCGAAGGATCCGAACCACACCTTCGACGACACCTACATGCTCAACCTGACGTGGATGCGCCCGTTCGAAATCGGCAACCATGGCGCGAAGTTCCAGGGGTTCATCAACCATGTCGGTGACAAGGGCCACGACTACAACAGCCGCGACACCGCCGCCGAGACCCTGATGCGCACCGCGCTGATGGTTGCGGTACGACCGGGTAAAAGCGTCAAGCCCAACCTGTACCTGGGGGTGGGCTACGAATACTGGCATAACAAGTTCGGTGTGGATGGCGGCCGAGGCAGCCGTACCTCGACGCCAACCGTGAACATGGAAGTGACGTTTTAAGCGGCCGCCAACTGCGACTCATCCGACTTGGACCGCGCCAGCCAGTAACCCAATACCGCCAGCGGTGCGGTCGCCAGCATCACGATCACGGTGATCTGCAAGGGCTCTTCGATCAGCGACGACACCAGCAGGCTGGCGACGAAGCACAAACCCAATTGCAGAGTGTTTTGCAGCGCGGCAGCCTTGCCGGAGTTTTCCGAAAAAGGCATCAGCGCATTCGCCACTACAATTGGGTAGCTGGCGCCGTTGACCAGGGCCATCAGGCAGAACGGAATCAGCAAGGTGGTCAGTGTCGGCACCGTCAGGGTCGCCACCAGATACAGAACCACCATGCTGATGCAGTACGCCACCAGCAATCAGGGCAACAGGACTTTGCCCTGGAATCGTTGCAAGGCACTGCGGCAACTGTAGCCACCCACCAGAAACGCCAGGGTCGGCAGGACATAACTCAGGCCGATGTCATTGGGGCTGTAGCCCATGCCACCGAGAATAAATGGCGATGCGGTCAGCCAGGCGAAGAAACTGGCGGAGCACGCGGCAAAGATCATCACATTGCCGGTGAACACCCGCGACTTGAACAGTTGCCCGTAGCCCAGCCGGGCTTTTTCGCCATCGGCGGCCAGGCGCTTGGGCATAGGTTTGAGTAACAGCGTGGGTACCAGCAATAACAGCGAGACACCCAGCAACACGGCGAAGATCGCCTGCCAGCCCCAGTGATTCAACACCACCGCGCCCAACAGCGGCGCCAGCGCCGGAGACAGGGACATCAGCGGCATGATGCTGGCGAAGACCCGATGCGCCTTGTCGGCCGGGTAACGGTCAATCACCAGCGCCTGCCAACTGACGGCAGCGCTGCACACCCCAATCGACTGCACAAAGCGCAAGGCCAGCAGTTGCGGCGCGGTCTCGACCCAGAACATCCCCAGGCAGCCGAGCACAAACAGGCTCAGGCCGGCCAGCAGGATTGGCTTGCGCCCCAGGCGATCAGACAGTGGCCCCCAGAGCAGTTGCCCCAAGGCAAAACCGGCGAGGAAAATGCTCAGACTGGCGCCCACTGCACCGGGTGAAATCTGCAGGTGCTCGCCCATGGCGCCGAACGCGGGCAAGTACATATCCATGGCCAGGTAGCCGAGCATGCTCAGCCCCGCCAGGTACCAGGTAAAACCAAAAGAATTTTTCATTGAAGCCTTGTAGGTACTGCCATCAAACAATTTGCTGACTGGCGCCTATTATGAAGCTGACAGTTGCGCTGTGAAGCGATAATAATTGAACACTCTTATCAATATTTTTGAAGGCAACGCCCATGTGGTCCGAATACTCCCTGGATGTGGTGGATGCGGTAGCTCGCCATGGCAGCTTCAGCGCCGCCGCCCAGGAACTGCACCGCGTACCCTCGGCCATCAGCTACACCGTACGGCAAATCGAGGAATGGCTGGCGGTGCCGTTGTTTGTCCGCCGCCACCGTGATGTGGAGCTGACACCTGCCGGACGCCTGTTCATCGACGAAGCCCGTGGCGTGATGAAAACCATGCTCGGCACCCGCCGCCTGTGCCAGCAGGTGGCCAATGGCTGGAGCGGCCAGTTGAAAGTGGCGGTGGACTCCATCGTCAAACAACAGCGCTGCCGGCAGTTGGTCCTGGACTTCTATCGCCAGTTCCCCGACGTGGAACTGCTGCTGGAGTACGAGGTGTACAACGGCGTATGGGACGCCCTGGCAGACGAACGCACCGATATCGTGATCGGCGCCACCAGCGCGGTGCCGGTGGCCAGCCACTTCACCTTTCGTGACATGGGGCTATTGAACTGGTTATGCGTGGCCAGCGCCCGGCATCCGCTGGCGCAGGTCGAGGGTTTGCTCAGTGACGATCAACTGCGGCCCTTTGCGTCGCTGTGCATGACCGACACCTCACGCAACCTGCCCAAGCGCGACACCTGGACCCTGGACAACCAACGGCGCCTGGTGGTCCCCAACTGGGCATCGGCCATGGATTGCCTACAGGATGGGCTCTGCGTCGGCATGGTTCCGGCGCATCTGGTGCAACCGTTGATCGACAGTGGCGAGTTGGCGGCGCTGCAACTGTCACGGCCCTTCCCGGCCAGCCCGTCCTGCGTGGCCTGGGCGCAGAACAAATTGTCCCCGGCCATGACCTGGCTGCTGGAGTACCTGGGCGACAGCCAAACGATGAACCAGGAGTGGCTGAACGGGCCAGATTTACAGTAAACGAGCGATGGCCCGCACAATCATCTCCACCTCCTTGCTATCCAGGGTCAGGGGCGGCAGCAGGCGAATGACCTTGCCGCGCGTGACATTGAGCAACAACCCCTGCTCCCGTGCAGCCCGCTCGGCCAGGTCGCGCTGCGGCGTGGCCAGTTCAATGCCGATCATCAAGCCGCGCCCACGGATCGCCAGCACTTGCGGGTGCTCGCTCAATTCCACCCGGAGCCGCGCCAGCAGCCGCTCGCCTTGATGCGCGGCGTTCTCCAGCAGGCCTTGTTCCTCGATGATATCCAGCACCGTACAGCCCACGCGACACGCCAGCGGGTTACCGCCAAAGGTGCTGCCATGGCTGCCGGGGGTGAAGAGCTTGGCCACCGCGGCGCGCGCCAGGCAGGCGCCAATCGGGATACCGTTGCCCAGGCCCTTGGCCAGGGTCATGACGTCCGGGACGATTCCCTCCTGCTGGAAAGCAAACCAGGTGCCGGTACGCCCGATGCCGGTCTGGATCTCATCGAGCATCAATAGCCAACCATGCTGGGTGCAGTGCGCGCGCAGCGCTTTCAGGTAACCCGGCGCAGCCAGTTGCACACCACTTTCACCCTGGATCGGCTCCAGCAATACGGCAACTATCCTGGGGCCGAACTCACGGGTCACCGCCTCCAATGCCAGCAAATCACCAAAGCCCACCTTGATGAAGTCCCCCGGCAGGCGCTGGAACCCCAGGCGCACCGACGGCCCATCGCTGGCGGCCATGGTGCCCAGGGTGCGGCCGTGGAAGGCGTTCTCCATAACCACCACCAGCGGCTGCTCGATGCCTTTTTTCCAGCCATGCAGGCGCGCCAGTTTCAACGCGGTTTCATTGGCTTCGGCGCCGGAATTGTTGAAGAACGCCTGATCCAGGCCGGACAACTGGGCTAACCGTTGGGCCAAGCGCTGCTGCCAGTCGATGCTGTACAAATTGGAGGTATGCAACAGCAACCCGGCTTGCTCGCTGATTGCCGTCACCAGCCGCGGGTGGGAGTGACCGACATTGGTCACAGCGACTCCGGCCACGGCGTCCAGGTACTCACGGCCCTGCTGGTCCCACAGGCGCGTGCCCAAGCCACGGGTAAAACTCAGGGCCAGGGGTTGATAGGTGGTCATCAGGCAAGCGGCGGTCATGGCATCGGGCTCCATAGGGGTCAGGGCCTTAGTATCGTTAGCCACTCAAGCTGGATAAACTGCGCACATCTGCAATGACTTTGAATCAAGGGTTGATAATGGATTTGTTCCAGGCAATGACCGTCTACGTCAAAGTGGTAGAGGCCGGCAGCATGACCGCGGCGGCCCAGGCTTGCGGCCTGTCGACCACCATGGTCGGCAACCACCTGCGCGCCCTGGAGCAACGCCTGGGCGTCAGCCTGCTTAAACGCACCACCCGTAAGCAAAGCCTGACCGAGTTCGGCGGCCTCTATTACCAGCGCTGCCTGGAGGTACTGGGGTTGGTGGCCAACTCCGAGCAATTGGCGGAGCAAATCCACAGCAAGGCGCCACAAGGGTTGCTACGCATCACCGCGCCGCCCGCGTTCGGTGCCGAGCGCCTGGCACCGGCGCTCAGTGAGTTTTCCCGACGCTACCCAAAGATCCAGCTGTACGTGGTCCTGAGCAATCAAGCCATGGACCTGATCGATAGCGGCTTCGACGTGGCGATCCGCTTGGGTGAGCTGCAACCTTCCAGCCTGATCGCCAGGCCCCTGCAGGACTACACCATGACCCTGTGCGCGTCGCCGCACTACCTGGCGCGCCGGGGTACGCCCCAGCAGCCCATGGATTTGCAGGCCCATGACTGCCTGGCTTTCGCCTACCCGTCGACCGATGACTGGCGCAACGCCGACAAACTCTGGCGCCTGCGGGGAGCCGAGGGTGAAGTGGAAGTCGCCGTGTCCGGACCCATGACCATCAACAGCTCCCAGGCGCTGCACCGTGCCGCTGTCGAAGGCATGGGCATCGTGATGCTGCCCGATGCCCTGGTCGGCGCCGATCTACTGGCGGGGCGGCTGGTGGCGCTGCTGCCAAGCTACCAGCCACCCTCGCGCTCGATGCACCTTTTATATGCGCAGGACCGCTATCGCCTGCCCAAGCTGCGGGCCTTTGTCGACTTCGTGATCGAACAATGGGCGCGCTAGACGCTCACCCCCAAAGCCTGCAACTGGCGCCGGGTCTGCTCGGGTGATACGTGGTGAATACCCTGCCAGCCCAGGGCACTGGCGGCATTGGCGTTTTCGGCCACATCGTCGATAAACACCAGTTCTTCGGCCCGGATATCCGGCAGATGGGCACGCACCTGATCGAGGCTGGCGCGGTAGATCGCCGGGTCAGGCTTGATCAGCTTCACCTCGCCGGACACTACGATGTTGCGAAAGTATTTGAGAAACGGGTAGTTGGCGCGGGCATAGGGGAAGGTTTCTGCGGACCAGTTGGTCAAGCCGAACAACGGTACTTTGGCTTCATGCAGGTCTTCAAGAATCGCCACGCCATCGGCGAGCGGGCCGCGCAGCATTTCATGCCAGCGGTCGTAGTAGGCCCGGATCAAGGCCTCATGTTGCGGGTGTTCGGCGATCAGGCTGTGGGTAGCCTCAGCCAGGGTGCGCCCAGCGTCCTGTTCAGTGTTCCAGGCCTGGGTACAGATGTTCTCGAGGAACCATCGGCGCTCCTCGTCACCGGTAATCAGCTTGCGGTACAGATGCTGCGGGCTCCAGTCAAACAGGACACCGCCGAAATCAAAAACTACTGCACGAATCGTCATGAAGATCCTCCGTTAGCCTAGTGTGATAACGGACGCAGTCTGGCACACCAAGGTCAAGAAGGGGCAAGCAAGGAAAGGTAGGACGGTTCCCAAATGTGAGCTTTTTGTAGGAGCCGGCTTGCCGGCGAAAAACCCGAGAACGCCACGGGGCGCCAGGCACCCCGCGTAATCGTTGACGATTTTCGCCGGCAAGCCGGCTCCTACAAGGGGTTAAGCCTGGACCAGACCTTCGATCTTCACGGTCGGATTGACGTCAGCGTCGTAATCCACGCCATCAATCTCAAAACCGAACAGACGCAGGAACTCGGCCTTGTAGCCGGCGAAATCGCTGATCTCGTTGACGTTGTCGTCGGTGACCTGGTTCCACAGCGCCGCGACGGCGTCCTGGACCTTTGGCTCCAGCTCAGCCAGGTCGGCACGCAGGCGGCCATCGGCGTCAAGCTTCGGCTCGCTGCCGTACAAGCTGTCCTTGAACAGACCGTAGACCTGCTCGATGCAGCCTTCGTGGGTGCCCTGCTCTTTCATCACCTTGAACAGCAGCGACAGGTACAGCGGCATGATCGGGATTGCCGAGCTGGCCTGGGTGACCACGGCCTTGAGCACCGATACACGGGCATCGCCCTTGAGTGCGGCAAGGTTGTCGCGCAGGGTCAGGACTTTCTTGTCGAGGTCTTTCTTGGCCTCGCCGATGGAGCCGTTCCAGTAGATATCCTGGGTCAGCTTTTCGCCCAGGTAAGTGAACGCTGTAGTCTTGGCGCCTTCGGCCAACACGTCGGCGTCACGCAGGGCGTCGATCCACAGTTGCCAGTCCTCGCCGCCCATCACTTTGACGGTGCCGTCGATTTCTTCCTGGGTCGCCGGCTCCAGCGTGGTGTCGACCACAACGCCCTTGTCGGTGTTGATCCCGCGCAGGGTCACAGCCTTGCCGATCGGCTTGAGGGTAGAGTTATGCACGACGCCTTGCGGGTCGGTGCGGCGTGGCGCGGCCAGGCTGTAGACCACCAGGTCGATCTTGCCCAGGTCTTTCTTGATGGTTTCGATGGTCAGGCGCTTGATCTCGTCAGAGAACGCATCGCCATTGATGCTCTTGGCGTACAGGCCTTTTTCGGCGGCAAACTTGTGGAAAGCGGCGCTGTTGTACCAGCCGGCAGAACTGAGCTTGCCTTCTTCGCCTTCTTTTTCAAAAAACACGCCAAGGGTGTCGGCGCCACAACCAAAAGCGGCACTGATACGTGCTGCCAGGCCGTAGCCGGTGGACGCACCGAGCACCAGGACTTTCTTCGGGCCGCCTTCGATGGCACCGTGCTCGGTCACGTAGTCGATCTGCTCTTTGACGTTCGCTTCGCAGCCAACAGGGTGGGCGGTCACACAGATAAAGCCACGAACCCGCGGTTTGATGATCATAAAATTTCTGCCTCTTCCAAGGTGCCGATGGCCAATGGTGGCCATTACGGCGTCAATCGTACTGGTCTATGACGTCCGAAAAACCGAAGCGTCACGATAGTCGCAATTCTTCTGTTCTCAAAATCCAATCCACAGCGGGGAAAGGCACTATATTTTTCCAACAAGGACGCGAATTGCGCAAATTGTGCGGCATGATGAAGCTGTACGGAGTTTGCGTCCTGCCTGTAGGGCAGGGAAAATGCCCGTCCTGTGCGACCGTATTCGGCGCTCGTCATCCTCATGCCACTGGCTGTTCATCGCCCGGTGGCTGCGCTTTCAGGGAATAAGAATGCCTCAACGCCAAGTCATCAATGCCTCCGTCAGCCCCAAGGGCAGTCTCGAAACGCTGTCGCAACGTGAAGTTCAGCAACTGAGCGAAGCCGGTTCCGGCAGCATCTATACGCTTTTCCGCCAATGCGCCCTGGCAATCCTCAACACCGGCGCCCATATCGACAATGCCAAGACCATCCTCGACGCCTACAAGGATTTTGAAGTCCGTATCCATCAACAGGATCGCGGCGTACGCCTGGAACTGTTGAACGCGCCCGCCGATGCATTCGTCGATGGTGAAATGATCGCCAGCACCCGCGAAATGCTGTTCAGCGCCCTGCGCGATATCGTCTACACCGAAAACGAACTCGATAGCCAACGCATCGACCTGAGCACCTCCCAGGGCATCACCGACTACGTGTTCCACCTGCTGCGCAACGCGCGCACGTTGCGGCCCGGGGTCGAGCCAAAGATCGTGGTGTGCTGGGGTGGGCACTCGATCAATACCGAAGAATACAAATACACCAAGAAAGTCGGGCACGAACTGGGCCTGCGCAGCCTCGACGTGTGCACCGGTTGCGGCCCGGGCGTGATGAAAGGCCCGATGAAGGGCGCGACCATTTCCCACGCCAAGCAACGCATCACCGGCGGGCGCTACCTGGGCCTCACCGAGCCGGGCATCATCGCCGCCGAGGCACCGAACCCGATCGTCAACGAACTGGTGATCCTGCCGGATATCGAAAAACGCCTGGAAGCCTTCGTGCGCGTCGGCCACGGCATCATCATCTTCCCGGGTGGCGCTGGCACGGCCGAAGAGTTCCTGTACCTGCTGGGCATCCTGATGCACCCGGACAACCGTGATGTGCCGTTCCCGGTCATCCTCACCGGGCCCAAACAAGCGGCGCCGTACCTGCAACAGCTACATGCGTTTGTCGGTGCGACCCTCGGTGAAGCGGCCCAGGCCCACTACCAGATCATCATTGATGACCCCGCGGAAGTCGCCCGGCAGATGACCGCAGGCCTGAAGTCGGTCAAACAGTTCCGCCGCGAGCGCAACGACGCCTTCCACTTCAACTGGCTGCTTAAGATCGACGAAGGCTTCCAGCGCCCGTTCGACCCGACCCACGCCAACATGGCCAGCCTGCAACTGAGCCACGCCCTGCCCGCCCATGAACTGGCGGCCAACCTGCGCCGGGCGTTCTCAGGGATCGTAGCGGGTAACGTCAAGGACAAGGGCATCCGCCTGATCGAACAGAACGGGCCCTATGAGATCCACGGCGACCCGACCATCATGAAGCCGCTGGATGAGTTGTTGAAAGCGTTCGTGGAGCAGCACCGGATGAAGCTGCCCGGCGGCGCGGCGTATGTGCCGTGCTATCGAGTCGTGCAATAAGGCAAATTGCCAGGTCATAGGTTGTATTGCTTTAGGGCTGTCTGTGGGGTGTCGAGGGAACGAAAGCGGACTAGGGTTTTAACTATTCCGATCACTGACCCCACAGAAGAGCAACCTATGGACCAACGGATCTTGTCCTCCATTATTCCTTACCCTAAGGTAAGGAATATCCCGATGGAGACCTTCATTATGGCCACCGCCACACTCACCTCAAAAGGGCAAATCACCATCCCCGTTCAAGTCCGGACCGCATTGGGCCTGGACACCGGAGACCGGGTGGAATTTGTCGAAATGGAAGATGGCAAGTTCGCCATCATCGCCGCCAACCACAGCATCCAGGACCTCAAGGGGCTGATCCGCAAACCCGCCAAGGCCGTCAGCATTGAACACATGAACCAGGCAATCGCCGCGCAGGGAGCGAAGGCTGGATGATTGGCCTGGATACCAATGTGCTGGTGCGCTACGTCACCCAGGATGATCCGGCGCAATCGGCCAAGGCCTCGCACCTGATCGAATCCCTGACCGTTGCTGCGCCCGGTTTCGTCAGCCTGGTTTCGGTGGTGGAACTGGTCTGGGTACTACAGAGCTGCTACCCCTGCACCAAGACGCAAGTGGTAGCCGTTCTGGAAACCCTGTTGCGTACCCGCGAACTGATCATCGAACATGCCGAAGTCATCTGGCAGGCCGTGCGCCGATTTACCACAACCAAGGCGGATTTCGCCGACTGCCTGATCGAACGCTGTGCCCACGCCGCCGGGTGTGAATACACCGCCACCTTTGATCTAGACGCCGCGAAAGCCGCTGGTATGCGGCGCCTGGGCTGAACCCTGGCGTTGCTGCAACGGGCCTGCTTTGGTAAAACCTGTGTTCCATTGCCCTTGAGAGACTGCCCAACGTGCGTACGCTTCTGCTCGCTGCCCTGTTCCTGACACCCGCCCTGGCCTTGGGGCAAACCATCGCCTGGCCCGACCTGCCGGAGACCTGCTTTGTCAGCGGGCGGTCCGCCACCAACGAGGATGTAGACAGTGGTTGCGCGGCGTTTCTGATCAATGTGAAGGGCAAGGCAGCCGGTACACCGATCAAAATGGACATTCCCCAATACGCCATGCACATCGAGGCAGGTACGCTTAAGGAGACCCCGGTGGTCATCATCCAGGCGGAACAGAATGGCAAGATCAAGGCTGTGGGGTACAAGGAGGTGGGCACCGAACAACTGGGGGCAGCGTTGCTCAAGGAACTGCGGTTGCTGGGAACGAAAAAGCCGACCTAGTGGGGCAAAAAAGCGCTCCCGGCTTATGGCGTACACACCATGGTTTGTCGTTTCAAACGCACCAGAATCAGCCCCGCCACCACCACCACGATGCCCACATAGGTCGATGTATAAATCACATCGCCAAACATGAGTGCTGCCCAGACCAACGTCACGGGTGGCTCCAGGTAAACCAGGACCGCCACATGGGTGGCCGTCATTACCCTTAGCAGCATCCAAAGGCTCAGATACGCGATAAACGTTGAAAAAACCGTCAACCAAACGATCGAGATCAACACGCCAGCCCCCTGTGGAACACTCAACGTATCGGTGTAGAGCACTGCAGCGGTAAAGCCGATCAAGGTAAACAGCGACTGAATGAACAGCGACAGGCTCAGCGTACTGCGATGAGTTTGCGTCAGTGCTGCGCGGCGCTCATACAGCGTTGCCATCGTCAGCCCCAATGCCGAAACAAGCGGCAGTAGATACATGACCAGCCCGACCTCGGCACCGCTATTGCGGTATTGCCCAGCGATCACAATCGACACGCCACAAAAACCGATCATCAACCCCAACCACTGCCAGCCCCCGCTGCGCTCCACGGTACTGCCTGAAGAAAGGGCCGCTGTCATCAGCGGCTGTAGGGCAGCAATGATCGCCGCAATGCCTGGAGGCAAACCATTTTGAATGGCCACATAGACGCAACTCAAATAGAGAAACTGCGACAGGAAACCAATCACCGCATGATGGCGGATTTGCGCCCAGGAAATCTTCAGCAGTGCGACATTCAAAAACAGCGCCAGGCACACTGACACC
The DNA here is from genome assembly GCF_007858275.1 of Pseudomonas proteolytica. GTDB lineage: Bacteria > Pseudomonadota > Gammaproteobacteria > Pseudomonadales > Pseudomonadaceae > Aquipseudomonas > Aquipseudomonas proteolytica. Next base: position 61,079 of record NZ_VFEV01000002.1, on the reverse strand, counting down.
AGCAAGAAACGCCAGAACAGCAAGTTGAACGCGCCGGCATCCTGGGCGCCCATCTTGGCCCCAATGAAACCGGAACTCCAAGACAGGACAAATACAACCTGCAATAGCAGTAGCTTCAGCGCATCCAGGCGCATGAGTTTGAGAAACCTCATTGGCGAACCGCCAGGTCGGCAAAGGTAATAGGCTCAATATCGAGCCGCCGGTATTGCTCATCGGCAGGTAAGGCCAAGTCGCGCTTAAGTTGAAGCCATGGCCTGATCGTCCTCAACACACCGTCATCGGAAGCAAGGTGCCAGAACTTGTTCACATCGGCTGCGCTGTAAGGACAATGGAATGAAAGCACCAGCGACATGCGCCTACCGGAGATGAGTGGGCGAACCCCATGAAACACACGACTGCCGTAGATATAAACAGCATCACCGCAGGCCTTGGCCACACTGGTGCAAAGACGTTCACCCAAGTCATTCACATCAAAGAGCTCGTTTGGCCCCTCAAAAAAGACAAACTCCCCACCCTCATACTCGTCAGGGCCCGATAGCAGGATATTCAAGACGAAACTCGTACCATCGGTATGCCACATGCCGACTTGGGCCTTGGCCTCGGGGGCCTGAGGCGGGTAAAAATAGTTAACCTGCGAACGCGCCCGCAAAAACGGATGTGGCACCAAGGGAACGCCTGCAATCCGTGACACCGCTAACAAGAAGGCGCGACTGCCCATCATTTCCCGCAGCAGGGTCGAAGATTCGGTAGCCGCCCGGGTACGATTGGAAATAATCCAATCACTGGTGGTAGAGCCTGCTTCCAATTGATAACAGGCCCGGCGTAATTGCACGACGCCTTCTTCACTGAACAACCCCGAAACCTGTGCCACTGCTGTCAACTGTTCAGCCGCGGCAATATCCACCGACGAACTGGCATAGCCCAGTTCGGCTAGGCTTCGCTGGTACCCAAGCACAGGCGCCGTCTTGTTCAAGTAGCCATCATTCCAATGCTGCAAGGTATCCAGCAATGCACCAGGATGCTTGCAGCGCAACGATGATGGCGAAAGCGATGCCTGCAATGCCAACTTCAGCCGTCCGGCCCCCTGTGCAAAGACGGGTAGGTCACTGTCTCGCCTCATCGTTACAAACCTCCCTCGTGGTCCAGGCAGTACTCAGCCAGCTGATACATGACACTGCCATCGCCACTGCAATACTCGCCAATGACCCGGCAACTGCCGTATTCCTGCCGCACACGGATGAATTGTTCACGGGTGTATTTCAGGCAGACATTCGTCAACAGATAGCCGTCATTGTGACCATCATTGACAGGGAGCAACGTTGCGGCGACGCGGTAGCAGTGGTCGTGGTGCTCAATCTGGGAAATGACGACTCGATGGTCATCCGTTTTCTTCAAGCCCAGTTTCAAACCGATCAGGTCAGAAAACCGGCTCATGCAATCGTGCCCATAAAAACGATGGATATGAGCGTCCCCCTCAGCGGTGGACAGCTGCATTTCTGATAAGACGTACGTTCGCGTACCGCCTACCCGGCGGATGATCTCGCCAATGGTGTCGGGCAACTCGTTGCCCTCTTGAAACCCCAGCATTGTGATCAGCGTTACATCCTGCCCCCGTTCGAGCTGATGCCTGTGCAGGTCACGAAAGTCAGTGGCCAGGTAGGAAAACCCTTGGGGAGTTGGCAGCAGCGGTTCTACCACTCGACGCATGACCGCCTGCGAAGCGCTGTTGATATCCACTGCTGTGTAGTGTTGCGGTTCGCTGCCGCAGTCAAGCAAATAGCCCATCAGCGCAGACGTCTTCACCGGTTCCGGACCCAGCTCAACGTAATGCAAGCTCCCCGGTCCCAGAAGATCAACCAAGTCAGAGGCAACCGAATACAGGATTTCGCCCAAGGAGCCCGACCCACAAGGCGCGGCACACAAGCCTGCATCGCTTATGCCCTCAGTGTTCAACTTTGTCATCAGTGCCAGTATTTCTTCACTGACCTGTTGATTAAGGGCCGAGGTGTACCCAGGCAATGTCGAATATTTCTCAGCGTTTTCAATCGTCCAAATGTGCCCGCCAAACTCATGATGATTCTGCAAAGATGCGACAACCAGCGTGTTGATATCCATATGTACGCTCCGACTCTTTTTTATTCGATATGCAGCGCGCTCCTGTTTGACCCAAAGACTAGGATGAAGGCATGATTTTGTATATTTGAATAATCAGCATAACTAATCCCGAAAAGAGGGATCATGAACAAGCAACTGAACATTGACCTCTTGCGTACCTTTCATGCTGTTGCCCGCTTCAGGCGTTTCAACGAAGCCGCCAACCATGTGCATCGCAGCGCCTCGACCGTCACGACACAAATTCACAAGCTGGAGAACCTGGTAGGCCAGAGGCTCTTCAGTCGCAACAACCAGGGTGTGGAGCTGACGATGTATGGCAAGAAATTGCTGAGTGAGACCACTGATTTCCTGAAAAGCCATGACCGTTTACTCGCCTCGCTAACCCCACAGCGCATGCAGGGCAAAATCCGCCTGGGTTTACCTGACTCCTACGCGCCGGCGTTTATGCGTGACTTCCTTCCGCAACTGATTGCAGACAACCCTCTGCTCGAGCTGGAAGTGGAGGCAAGGTCCAGCGGCGAACTGTCCATGATGTTCAGTCGTGAGCAAGTTGACCTGGCATTGATCGTCAGCGCGCAACCGCTGGAACAAGGCGAGCGGCTGGGTGCAATACAGCCGGTGTGGGTCGTGGCCGAGCACTTCCAGAGACCTGAACAGGCACCGCTTCCCATCGCCGTCCAGTTGAGCGGGTGCCCATACCGGGAGTCGGCCCTGCGTGTGCTGAAAGAGCACGGGGTGTATTACCGAATCCTGCTTGAGAGCGCCAGTTCAACAGCCGTAGAAGCCGCCATCATGTGTGGGTTGGCGGTGGGGCTGATCGAGGAGGAACGTATGGTCGCAGGGCTGACCCAAGTCATTCCTGGCGTTCAGTTACCGGGGTTGTCGCCGCATCAGGTTTATCTACTGTCTGATAGCGGCAATCACCTGGCGCTTCATCTGCATGAACAGGTCAAAAAAGGTTTCCGTATTTGACCGGTGTAAATACATCGAAACGCCACAACCAAAAAACCCGCTGACCGTTTCCGGTTCAGCGGGTTTTCAAGTATCGATGCAGCCCTGGATCAGGACTGCCTCAACCGCTTACAGCGCGATATCAGCCGCCGGCTTGCTCGGCTCGGCCGCAGGCTTGGCAGCCTCGGTCGCTTGAGGCGCTGCCATTTCAGGAATGGCTGGCGGAGGCGTCAGTTGCAGAACCTTGGCGGTGTAGGCCCATTCTTGCGCAACGCGCTCAGGGCTGCCGTTCAGCTTGGTGCCATAGCTAGGCACGATCTGCTTCAGCTTTTCCTGCCAGGCCGGGGTAGCCACCTTGTCCTTGAACACTTTTTCCATCACGGTCAGCATGATCGGCGCTGCGGTGGACGCACCTGGCGATGCACCCAACAGGCCTGCGATGGTGTTGTCGGCAGAGCTGACCACTTCGGTACCGAGTTTCAGGACGCCGCCCTGCTCTTCGTCACGCTTGATGATCTGCACACGCTGACCGGCCTGCCACAGGCGCCAGTCTTCTTTCTTGGCGTTCGGGAAGTACTCTTGCAGCGCCTTGAAGCGGTCGTCATCCGACTGCATCAGTTGGCCGGCAAGGTACTCGACCAGCGGGTATTCACGAATACCGACTTTGGTCATTGGCCAGATGTTGTGGGTCGTGGTGCTGGTCAGCAGGTCCAGGTACGAGCCTTCTTTCAGGAACTTGGTGGAGAAGGTCGCGAATGGGCCAAACAGGATCACGCGCTTGCCATCCAGCACACGGGTGTCCAGGTGCGGCACCGACATCGGCGGCGAACCCACCGAAGCCTTGCCGTAGGCCTTGGCCAGATGCTGCTCGGCAATCGTTGGGTTCTCGGTTACCAGGAACGAGCCGCCAACCGGGAAGCCGGCGTATTCCTTGCCTTCAGGAATGCCCGACTTTTGCAGCAGGTGCAGGGCACCGCCGCCCGCGCCGATGAACACGAACTTGGCGTCGGTCTCGGTCTTGGTGCCGTCTTTCAGGTTTTTGTAGCTGACGCGCCACGAACCGTCGGCGTTCTTGGTGATGTCCTGCACTTCGCTCGACAGTTTCAGGTCGAACTTGGGCGTGGTCTGCAGGTGAGCGACGAACTGGCGGGTGATCTCGCCGAAGTTCACATCGGTACCGATCGGAGACCAGGTAGCGGCGATTTTCTGGTTCGGGTCACGCCCTTCCATCATCAGCGGAACCCACTTCTTGATCTGTACCGGATCTTCGGAGTATTCCATGCCGGCAAACAGCGGACTCGCCTGCAGCGCTTCGTAACGCTTCTTCAGGAACTTGATGTTGTCATCGCCCCACACAAAGCTCATGTGCGGCGTGGAGTTGATGAACGAGCGAGGGTTCTTCAGAACGCCTTGCTGAACCTGCCACGACCAGAACTGGCGGGAGATCTGGAACGCTTCGTTGATCTCGACCGCTTTCGGGATCTCAACGATGCCGTCCTTGTTTTCCGGGGTGTAGTTCAGCTCAGCCAACGCGGAGTGACCGGTACCGGCGTTGTTCCAACCGTTGGAGCTTTCTTCGGCGACGCCGTCCAGGCGCTCGACCATCTCCATCGACCATTGCGGCTCCAGCTCATTGAGCCAGACACCCAGGGTCGCGCTCATGATGCCGCCGCCGATCAGCAGCACATCAACTTTCTTTGCCTCTTCCGCCTGAACGGAAGTAATCCCCATCGACAAAGCCAACCCCAGCAGGGCGGTGTTCACTTTTTTAAACATCGTAGCACCTATGATAAAACGCCTTCCGCCCTACCGCCCTCGACCTTCCGGCAACCGTGGTGCGCAAAACATCAGGCAATGTTTTGCTGGTTCCCGTACTCGCAAGAACTGCAGGGTGGGCACACAAGGCCGACGTATCGACCTCACTTTTATGTCCCTTCTGCGCTGACTTCTTATCATTATTGGCTTCAGCTACCTCGGCGACAGCCAATCGCTGGGACGTATGCGGATGTACGCACCAGAGAAAGACTAGACCAAGACGGCGCGCAGAATATCACGGCAAAAGGCGTTTATGCGCCGTTTGGCCAATTGACAGCTCTAAATCGAGGGTTTTAACGCGCCAGTGTCAAGCGCGGGAGACGCGACGTGGAGTCACAGGGCCGCCATCCACATGGAACTCTGTGAAAAAAGCCTGTTCTAGACACTTTCGCCGCTGCTTACGTAGGATCGGCGGCGTTCCTTCGTGCAATCCACTCAAACAGAGCGATCCATGTCTATCCACCAAACACCCGGGCACGTATTGCCCGCGCGCAGCGCCGCCAAAATGGAAGCTGCCATGGCCGTGGGCGCTTTCGCGATCGGCACCGGCGAATTCGCCATCATGGGCCTGATGCCCGACATCGCCGGCAATCTGGGTTTAAGCGAACCTCAGGTTGGCCACGCCATTAGCGCTTACGCCCTGGGCGTAATGGTCGGTGCTCCGCTACTGGCCATCCTCGGCGCCAAGCTGCTGCGCAAGCATATGTTGCTGTTGCTGATGGGGCTGTATGCCCTGGGCAACCTGGCCACCGCGTTCACCCCGACCTTTGGCTCGCTGGTGGCATTCCGCTTTATCAGCGGCCTGCCCCACGGCGCCTACTTCGGCATTGCCGCTGTAGTGGCATCGAGTATGGTGCCTAACGACAAACGCGCCGGTGCCGTCGCCCGCGTGATGATGGGCCTGACCCTGGCGATGCTGCTCGGCAACCCCATCGCCACCTTCCTCGGCCAGCATCTGGGCTGGCGTTCAGCGTTTGCCCTGGTCAGCGTGATCGCCCTCTTCACCATCGCCCTGGTCTGGCAATTCGTCCCCCACCGCCATGATGAACAACGTAGCGACCCGCGCAAGGAACTGCGCGCCTTCACCAAGCCGCAGGTGTGGATGGCGCTGTCCATTGGTGCTATTGGCTTTGCGGGAATGTTCTGCGTATTCAGCTACCTCGCCCCGACCATGCTGGAAGTGACCAAAGTGTCGCCGCAGTGGATCCCATTCGGCCTCGCCGCGTTTGGTGTGGGCGGCATTATCGGCAACATCGCGGGCGGCAAATTGTTTGATCGCATGCAGTTTCGCGCAGTCGGCTTGATTCTGGTGTGGTCGATGGCGGTGTTGCTGTTTTTCCCCTTCGCGGCGTCCTCGCTATGGGGCGTGCTGCTGAGCATGGGTCTGGTCGGCACCATGGTGGCCTTGGCCGCACCGTTGCAGATCCGCCTGATGGACATCGCCCATGAAGCACCGAGCTTGGCCGCGGCTTCCAACCATGCCGCGTTCAACCTGGCGAATGCCCTGGGACCGTGGTTTGGCGGAATGGCAATTACCGCAGGGTATGGCTGGACCAGCACCGGCTACATAGGCGCAGCGACAGCACTGGTCGGTTTAGGGCTCTACCTGATCGCCCGCCGCATGAAGGGCGGGCACTAACGCCCACGCCACTGAGCCCACCGGCGCGCCAATATGGGAACGCCGGTCCTCACAAAGCTCTGCAACTGATGGCGCGCCTATCACGCAGGGTTTTCTCCCACACTTCCAGGGACTCTCGACCAGCGAAATCCGTACAACCGCATTAATACTCCAGACCTGCGTGCGCCATGAAAGCACTCGCCTCTCCCGACACCCAAGATCCATCCCTGATAAACTGCGCGCCACTCGCCTTGTTGACTCAGATTTCCAATGTCCCTACAAACTGCTGGACTCTCACGCCGTTTCTCTGTCGCGCCGATGATGGATCGAAGCTACTGATATAAAAATCCTTTATTTTTCAGTGCTATATTGAAAATATTGTCCTTGCTGTAGCAAAAATTAAGCAGGGATTTGGGAATATACCCTCAGAAAGAGCCATTTTTCACGCGAGAGTATGTCCAATCGCTGACATGCCGGATTATTGTCAGGGCGCCGCTCTGTGCGATTGCCGTCTTCGGTTTGAAACAGAGGAAGACCAGCCCCCCAAACTCACAAAATAATATATATAAATCATTAGCTTAGCGTTAATCGAAAATGCCTGATTTGTGCCTGAATGGGTGGTTTTAGCTCGGTTATGCCAGCTTTATGACAGCCTTCCTGCCCGCGGAGTCCATCCTTGGCTGTCGTCTTTACCTCAACAACCGACAACACGTTTTCCGTCGCTATTCCGGTTTGAAAACGCGCCACAGCGGTCTGTCTGGGGTATTAAATCTGTGTCGGCTTACACACAGAGACTCACACATGCCGACACATGCCCCCAAGAAATACCTGATTAGTCACACCTCTCTGCAGCACTGCTTTGACAAGAGCCGCTCTGGCCTCGAAAAGCTGCGCGAAACCGACCCCAGCTTCCCTCGCCCCATCAAGTTTGGACCGAGCAAACAGGCTGGCGTTTACTTCGTCGTCGCGGAGGTGGAGGCCTGGCTGGAGAGCAAGATCAGCGAGCGCGATGGCGTCACTCAGGATCTCTGCGAGAGAAATGAGCAATGACCACACACGAGCAGATCCCGCCGTTCTTGGCAGAGATGCCCGAACCGGCACTTAACTCATATCTGAGTCTGGAAATTGCGCCAAAGCCGCTCCCGAGCGGGCTGTCTCAGGTCATGCCCTGGCGTGACGAGCTATTGCCAGCCGACCTGCGGGAATATGTACGTGACGTCGCTGAACGAACCCAGTGCCCACCAGATTTTATTGGGGTCGCACTCGTGGTTGCTGTCAGCGCTGTGGTGGGTCGCAAATTTACCATCCACCCGAAACAGCACGACGACTGGATGGTAGTCCCCAATCAATGGGGCGTCATCATCGGTCGGCCATCAGCGATGAAATCGCCAGCACTCAAACAGGCACTGCGCCCACTGCATGCCCTGGAGTCCAGGGAGCGCAAACAGTACGGCTTGGCTGAGGCCGAGCACAAGGCCAGCAGCGAGCTACTCGAAATGGAGCGCAACGCCGCCAAGGTCAAGGCAAAAAAACTTCTCGGTAACGGCGACAAGAACGCAGCTTTGGCGGAACTGAACAGACTTTCCAGCGACATGCAGGCTCCAGTCCTGCGCCGGTATATGGTCAACGACTCAACTGTCGAGAAACTCGGCGAACTGCTCAACGAAAACCCCAACGGCCTACTGCTAGTGCGTGACGAGCTGGGAGGCTGGCTGGCGACGATACAGAGCGAGGACGGTTCTGTTGCGCGCGCGTTCTACCTGGAGTGTTTCGATGGCAACGGCTCATTCACCTACGACCGCATTGGGCGCGGCACCATTTTCATCGAGTCATGCTGCTTATCCTTGATCGGCGGCATTCAACCGTCACGAATCGCATCGCTGGTGCGCGCCGCGATCAGCGGCGAATTGGATGACGGCCTGATTCAGCGCCTACAACTCGCCGTCTATCCCGACGATGTCCGCGAATGGCGTCTGGTGGACCGCTGGCCGAACAAAGCCGCCACTGAGCGCGTGGATTGGGTTATAGAGCAGCTAGACCAAATACCCGATGAGCCTCGTTCTGCACTCAGATTCAGCCCAGAGGCACAGGAGATATTTAACGCTTGGTATACCCGTCACATGCAGGAAAGCCGGAGAGAAGAATTACATCCAGCATTGCAGTCCCACTTCCTAAAAATGCCGCAGACCATTGCCGGATTAGCACTTCTATTCGAGCTTATGGGCGGAGGACAGCAAGTGGTCAGCACAGAGGCTGCTACCCGAGCAATTGACTGGGCGGCCTACCTGATGAGCCATGCAGAGCGGTTGTACGGTGCAGCAATTAACGCCCCACTACTGGGGGCCCGCCTGCTCCTGGAACGTCAGCAGAAATTACCCGAGCCGTTTACCGCACGAGAGGTGCGCCAGAAGGACTGGACGGGATTGGGCTCGCAGGACGCCGTGAATAATGCGCTCGCAATTCTGGTAGAACACGACTTCATCGTTGGCTACGAGGTTGTCGGTGAGAAAGGTGGCCGCCCATCGACGCGATATGTCTGGCGAAATACATAGCCTCGTCCCTGCTTATTTACTCAAAAGGCCGGTAGGTCGACCTACAAAACCTACGAAACTAGGTTCTGTAGGTTTCGTAGGTAGCCCCTCCATGGCTGGGAGGAATAATCTGCACTCTTTATAGAGGCACCTTTACACGAATGCAGCAGGCAAAAATATAAAAATGCCAGAGGCGGCTAACGGCCCAGAGTGTGTAAAACGCTTCGCCAAAATTGAAGTGTCCGCGTCTACATTAAATCTGAAATTTATCGGCTCGTCTGCAGATGTGGATTTCGCGTAGAGACGCGATTTCCAGTCCGGTTTTGAGCACCTGACGCAGTCAAAAACGTTTTTACACGACCTCGGCCAAAAGCAGACGCTTATGCATGCGTCCAGCATGCCGATTTAATGATCCTACGCAACCGGGTGAGCTTCAGTGGAATGATGGTTAAAGATCCAAACTGCATCTATCTGTAACCTGTGGACCTGCCACGCATTTACTCGCCGACGCCATCGAGCGTGAGCAATTTCAGTCAGTAGCAGACGCGAATCCAATGATGAGAATCAGATCAATCGTTGAAAAAGTACGGAATGCTGAGACCGCCAGCCGGCGGTTTCGAAAGGGGTTCATATTCAGTGAGGCCTGGTCAACCTTCACAGCAACTGGTAGAACGATTCGTCGGTCAGCTTAAGTCGTACGGTACGGAGGTTCACTTCGAGGCGACAGCGCCTGAGTTGCGACAGGGCTGGAGGGTGTCCGTATCTTCTTCACAATCTGAAGCCGGACATAATAGGACATGCTGGAAATACCGGTTCCAGCATCAGAACGTAACGTCGTGCACGGGTAACCCCAACGCGAAGGATTTTCCGGCTGCGGTCGTATGGTGGTGCATCACCCCGCCAGACCAAGGAGGAGCGAAACTCCCTGGCGCCTTGCCTGATGCTTTCTCGAACCAAGATCACCGCATCAAACTGCTTGCCCTTCGATTTGTGGATCGTCATCACATGTATACCTCCGGTATCGTTCCCGTCAGCAAGCAACTGGTCCTGCACCAGTGCGTTATCCAGCCCCTGACGGGCTTTGGTGTAGGCACCAGACGTCATCCACATCTCAGACAAGTTCGCACTGATTCGCTTGCCACGATTGAAAGCGATCAAATAGTCGAGGGCTCCCGCGACCTGTATGAACTCCGTAACTCCGGTCCGGTAGAGCAGCGTTTTGATTAGTATCCAATCCCTGCCAGGGTCACCGGTAAGTACAAGGTCAGCAGCACCGCTGATGATTGCTTCAGCGCTCTTCGCGAGATTCGTCTTTGGGGGCTTGCCTGCGGCAATATTGGCACTCCACATCAAGTAGGTTGCTGCCTGCTTGATCGCCGTAGCACTTCCATCCGCACGCCTGATTGAGGCAAGCAATTCGAGGCATGTTGCGATATCAGCTGCACGCCGCTCAGGAAGCTTGGGCTCCAGAAGGAAGGCTGCCAATCTGGCCGAAAGCAGAACTGCGGCTTCGTCGAACAACACTTTGTGGGGAATAGGCTTGGCGCCCCCGTTCAAGGCAGCTGAAATTTTGGCGACGCCACTGCCGGTTGTTGCGAGGATGACCAAGTTTTCCAATTTCAGACCATCAGCTTTAGCGCCATTGAAAAATCGACCGAGCGCCACACGTATCCACTGAAGTGGTTCCTTTTTTGGGTCGTACAGCATGCGACCAACACCGGCGTATGGGACTTTTCTCGGCGTTTTCGCCAAGATGTCATTGCCGAAAGCAGCGATGTCTGTGCCTGGGCTACGGTTGTTTTCGGAGCCAAGATCTACAAAAACGGGAGCTAAAGCCTCTTTGATACTCTCGATTCGCTCCGGACCTACACCTTCCAAGTGGTCAAAAATCTGCTGATCAAGATCAGCCAGGCAAATGATTTGACAAAGGTCGGCTAGCTTCTGAATGCAACCCCAAGCCGCACTCCCAGTGTCTTGAGCTTCATCAACAATGATCACAGGGTGAGTGTCTGCCACCAGCTCACGAAGCAACTGACACCTTTCGAGCAGTTCACTTGTTTTCGGGGCAAACCAGTCAAAACAGATTCGTCCATCTTCAGCGAACAACCGCTCCCGCTCGGTTTGCCACGAGAGCCACTCGGCCGTCCCCTGCTCTCCTTTCTTCGGTGCTTTCACACCACCGGACAGGGACTTTTCATCTTGAGGCAGTAGTATCTTGAGCTTGCCCTTGGGTGAGCCAAGCAGGTAGCCATGGCTTTTGAGCAATGACCAGCAAAAGGAATGAAAGGTCTGAAGACTTAGCTGCGAACGTACCGTCTTCTCGACCAGCAAGCTGGACGCCTCTGCAACCCGAGCCACAGCTGCGCGAGAAAAACTGAGGAAGAGTATTGATTGCCCCGGCAGCAACCCAGCAGCAATAATCCTCGTGGCTTTCTGGAGGGCGATAGTGGTTTTCCCGCTGCCAGGCCCTCCGACTATCAGGAGGTGGCCATCTTCGTCCAGAATCGTCTGACGCCGCTCACAGATGATCATGAGGCGCCTACTAGATCTTCTTCATCCTCTTCCTCAGCCGGTCCATCACCAGGCCGAGCAGCAGGAGCAGGTTTTGGAAAGTCGTTATAAACACGCGTAAGGAAGTCGGTGATGCCCGGAGGTAGCTCATGCAGCGCGCAAAGATCCAGCAACCGGGCTGCATATCCATTCCCCTTATTGCTCTTAAGCGCCTTGAGCATATTGTCTTTAACTCCCTTGTCGTCAGGGCGCTCGGCAGGAATGCCAATGTTCCCCTGATCACCAGATTCACGGAGTGCGGACAGGAATGTCCATTGGTGCTCGACCGGTGTCTGAGTTACCAGGAGTTGTTCGATGTTTGGGTATGGAATCTCGTTCGGAAAATCGAAGGCCTCAGCAAACTTCTGATTTTCCTCGGCCTTGCGTGGCTTGTAGTCATAGAACGCATACGTACGTAGCCCAAGTGCCTTGAAGAAAGCACCGAAATTAGGCAACGAACCGTCGCCCTCGACCGGGAAAATTGTGATGCCTGCTAGATCCAAGGCGAACAGATCCGGGTTGGCCTGCTCCATCTTCTCAGCGACTGCGGTCAGTGCACTGTGCTCAGTGATCCCCTCCGCAATAATCACCCCAGGCCCCAACATCGCTTCCGCCAAGCCACGGCGCGCATGGCGTTTGTACATCTTGCCTTTTAGCGTCGTGCCGGATGCTACGGTCGTCGACTCCACTGCTGCCTCGCCATTACGCCGTAGGATGATGATCTGTGAGGGGTCGAATCGTTCGATCACATACGGCGAGTGCGAGGTGACAAAACACTGAGTCGTCTCCTCTAAGAGGTACTTCGCAATTCTGCGCTGCGTATGCGGAGGCAGGGCTATCTCAGGCTCTTCCATTGCGAAAATCACGTTATCCTTCTTCACCTCAGCGATGAAAGACAACAGTGCCAGCACAAGCGTGTTCAGTGTACCGGTCCCAACATGCTGGAATGGGACTGGCTTTTGATCCGCTGTGATGGAAATAAAGAACGACATCGTCTTGCGTAGGTGTTCTCTCGTCAGCTGCGAAACGAATAGCTGAGTGGTCTTACAAGCTCCACCCACGGAAATGTACTGGGCAAGCCTGTCTTCAATCGAGTCCAGTACGGGTCGAAGGTCAGCGGCATCCGAATCAATCGGAGGATCCAGCTCTCGAAGCCGCTTGATGGACTTTTCCCATAAGCCCGTGCGTACGCCTTGCAACCGGAGGATCAGGTCGAGCAGAGAACCCCGCTCAAGACTGAGAGCGCGTGAGCCTGTGCGCAAGGTCCTGAGATATAGGAATCCAAACAGCCGCTTCACTGTTTTCTTTACACGCTGAAGCTCGCCATCATCGAGGCTGGGGCTGTATGAAAAGAACGTGTCCGCCTCGAACTCGTCCTCCTCCGGGTTGTAGAAAGCTTGGGTTTCAATGCGCAGGCATCGAATGACATCGGGAGGCGCGGCGGCATCTATCTCACCAGCCTCCAGCAGACGTTTATCTTTGACATGCCACAGCTCCGTGTGAGCGGCGCAGGTGCGCTCAACCTCTCCACTGAGGTCTATCAGCATGACTTCGATCTTGATCTTTACAGGAATCGCCCCGTCAGCATCCAGGTACGAGGCGTTGTAAAAGTCGAATTCTTGAACCGGGGGAAAGCGGGAAAGCCTGTCGGGGCTTAGAACCAGATCCAAGGCTTCGCAAATCGTACTCTTCCCGACGTTGTTGCCCCCTACCAACAGGGTGTGCCCGTCAAACGTGAGGTCAGCCGACTTAACACCACGAAAATTCTCAATCTTCAGATTGATAACGCGCATTTCCGCAAATCCCTGTGCTTGATGGTCGCTTCAGCTTGGCTCATTCAGCTGACGCTGCCTAGCCACAACTGTGGAAAAAATGGCCATCATGAGACATGGAGCAATTTGTCCTAATACGCTCCCTGAGCATGTTTCAAAGGGATAGAGAGTACCCCTAGTGACATCATGAATGCTTGACTAGCTTAAATATCCGAGAGGCCGCCACAGGTCGAGAGCTGCGGGTCGCGACCGGCCGCTATTGCCCGGGAATCATCATTTGCATCGGGCTGGAGTCGGCCAAAAATCGCCGGTGGGCAACGGCAGAATTCGGTTAGAGCCAACTCGGTGTAGGCAGCAAGAATGAGTCGAACGTAGACAGAGAGCTGGCCAAATAGTAGCTTTCGAGTTTACCCGAGCCGTATATGGCATCAAGCTGAGGGTTTTGATCGTTTCCCAATGAGCGAGTAAATTTCGGGGCTCACTAGGGGGACTATTGATTGGCAATTAAGCCAAACGATTCGTAGCCACCTACTCGGATCGTACTACAGCAATACTCTAATAATAGTGATAGCACGAAATACACATGAGTTATGACAACCGTTAGCAATATGAATGCGCGCTTCAAATGCCGCGAAACCGTCGGATACACGAGAAGGAAGTCATGAAAATAAACGCTAAAGATCCAGACATTTCAAGCATATATCAAAGGATCAAGCGAGGAAGCATAGACCTCCGTCCAGATTTTCAGCGCGACATGGTATGGAACAGGGCCAAGAAGCAAGGTCTTATTGATACTATACTTAGAGATTGGAAGTTCCCTCCTGTGTTTTTTGTGGTAACGGGAAATGATCAATTGATGGAAGTACTCGACGGACAGCAAAGATTAAGTGCTATAGTTGAGTTTCTTGAAAATGAGTTCGCTATTGATGGCAACATCGAACCTTACGACGAAGAGATCCAAAAGCTGAACGGGCTACGATTTGACCAACTTCCAGACCGTGTGCGATTTCGGATTGAGCAGTACTCCATTAGAATCCATGAACTGTATGATTATCAGGAAGGTGAACCTTATGAGTTATTTTTTAGGCTCAATCAAGGTGTAACATTAACACCTGCGGAAAAACGAAACACCTTCTTTGGCCCTGTTCGCGAACAGATTAAAAACTTCGTCTCCTACATGAGTAGTTTGGATATTGATGGATCGCGAATAGGCTTCAACAATAATAGATTGGCTTATGATGATGTCATTGCTCGTTTCACATATGCAGTTCACACCAAGATTATCAGCAAAAAAATAACTGACGTAAATCTTGTTGAGTTCTATAGAGCAGGGACGCCTGTTCCAAGAGACACTGAGATGCAGGTGACAAGCGCTATCGACGCACTTGCTGCGGCATGTAGCGCTAACGTCCGCTCTGGCAGTAAGTTCAAACTAAATAAGTCTACTCTGCTAACGTGGCTTATATACTTTGCTAATGATCGGTCAGAACAGAATATTTTACACCTGTCTAGCTTTGAACGCATGAGAGAGTCCATCAAGGGCAATAGCGAGGATAATAGTAAGCTTGTTTTCCTGCTAGGTATTTACCAAGAGCGCGCCGCATCAAGTGTGAACGACGCTATTCCTGTTCAATTGCGGCTACTAGTTATTTATCTGATTGGCTGGATGGAAGGCCAAGTCTATGACAGCCATGTTGGAAAGAGCGCGCGGGCGATACTAGATAAAATTTATCAGTCGGACAGTTTGACCGAGGAAATGGTCATTACATTTATGGAAGAAGAGCACTGGGGCTTACAATGAAAAAGGCCGCTATTGCTGACTACTGGAACAGACTAAAAGATGTCCCTGTTGCTGCTAAAGGTATAATATCTTTGAAGCAATTTATTCCGGGTAGTGCCGACCGTGAATTTGCAACTGGGGGGATTTTCGCCGTTGTGGGCGCAAACGGTGCGGGAAAGAGTAGCTTCTTTTCTTATCTTACAGATCTAGGCTACAACAGGATTGAATTCTATAGGCATGAAGTGGTGCTTCATAACGGGGAGGTCATTAACTTTCCTGGTGGCGCATTGTCGGCGATCGTCACGGAACCACTTTCCGACCTTCGTACAGCCAACGCTACCCTTGTAAATTTCAAAAGTACTTTTGGTCAAGGGGGTATAGCTGAGTTGCCAGAAAAAGAACTCAGCCTGGTAAATTACGTGTTAGGCAGCAGTTACGACTCAATTTGTATTGAAGAAGTTGCGACGGGGGACGATGAAAGCTGCCCTCGTTTCGTCTTTACAAAAAATGGAAATGAGCACGACAACTTCACAGCCTCAATGGGTGAGCAACTTGTATTGTTCATTTACTGGACGTTGTCGAAGAAATACAATCGGCCAGGAGTGTTTTTTGTAGAAGAGCCCGAAACAGGCCTTACTCCAGCGGCACAAGATCGTATTGTAGATTTATTAGCTTACCTCTCCTCTGATAGGAAAAAGCAACTTTTCTTAGCAACTCACTCACCTTTCATAGTTTCTAAGCTCGGTGCTGAGCGCGTAATAGTTATGAAGCGGCCTGAGGTTGCTCATTGGGGGGCAGCATTAAACAACAATTACCTTAATGAACTAGGAGTAGCCCCCGTTAGAAAAGGGGTTTTTTTCCTTGAGGATAATAAAGCCAAAGTTTTTTTTGAGAAACTTCTGGATATATACGGAAGCAATATCAGAAGAACTCATGAGATAATTTTTTTAAACGGAGAGTCACACGTATACGAGGTGGTTGTCAGATATGCTAGGCAGAGTAAAAATTTCGCGATAAAAGGGATTATTGATGCAGACCAGAAAGGAGTAGTCAAATACACTGCGCCTATATTTGACTTCCTTCCTGGCAGCCTTGCCCCTGAAGAAGAGTTAATGTCAGTCGTTCAATCCGATATGCATGGATTCGCCCGGAAACTTGGTGTTCGACCAGACAGGCTCGCTGATGCTGTACGACTCTGTCAAGGATTTGAGTTGCACGATAAATTCGAAGAAATTTCAAAAATTATTTATGGAGTAGTAAAGACAATAGTATATGAAACTGCTTTCCTCCTCTGGTTTGAACAGTTTCAAGCCAAGCAAGAAATTCACGATTTCATGAGTACTATTGATCCTGAGCTTACCGCAGATGACATAGAAGTGGTGCGAAGCCAGTATCCATAGCTAAGGTCGACCACAGGCAACCGCTTCGTAGTCGAACGCAATCAATACCCAAGCCCCTCAAATGATAGGGGGGGCTTATCCCGCAGTTCCATCAAGCTTATGGCTTGACACCTTAAATCTTTTCTGTGCCGAACACACCCTTTCCCTCTGTGAGTAGATCGTCATCTATCGACCATTTGTTGTAACATTGCGCGCCTGACGGATGCCTTCAGACCCTCTGTTGTCATCCGTCGTCGATCCCCCGCTGTCATACGGCACATTGTAACTGTGAAGTCCCGGGACTGTAGCGACGACACTTTCTTACGACACCCCTTACCTGGACGACGACACCCCTTTATAACACCCCTTAACCTGCACAAGACGCCCTGAAAAACCTGCACCCCAGCAACCATGCGGGTTGCAGCGGCAACACCTCTTCACGACACCCCTTACCTGGGCGACAAAACCCCTTTACGACACCAGCGGCAACACCTCTTCACGACACCCCTTACCTGGGCGACAAAACCCCTTTACGACACCCCTTAACCTGTAAAAGACACCCTAAAAAACCTGAAACCCAGTAACCATGCGGGCTACAGCGGCAACACCTCTTCACGACACCCCTTACCTGGGCGACAAAACCCCTTTACGACACCCCTTAACCTGTAAAAGACACCCTAAAAAACCTGAAACCCAGTAACCATGCGGGCTACAGCGGCAACACCTCTTCACGACACCCCTTCGCCTAAACCGGCGATTCTCTATGGGAAGTTACGCGTCAGACTTCCATAAGCAATAGATGGGGAGTGAGCATGCTTTTTTGAAACGTGTCGCGAAGCGGATATCAGCGGTGCGCTGGTTGCCCTCGAATTCAATCAGCCAGCTACCGGCGGAAAGGGAGTTGAGAAGAATTGAAATCCTTGGGATTGGCACAACGGGTGAGAAGCTGAAGCCAGTGCAAATTTTTCAACCCAGAAGGAGCAAGACATGGACTCGATTGAGCTACTGGTTTATGCGGTCATCGGCGTGGTCGGCACGCTGGGAGCGGCTGCGGTGATTGGCTACAAGGTCGCAGATCATCTCGATAAGAAGCATCACACCGACTGATTTTTCAGCACATCGGCAGATGCGCATGGTGGTGGCTTGGGATTCGCCAGTGCTCGGGTAACGTTCAGGCATGTGCCAAGTCCAGCCGGTTCACGTCATGAGCAAAGTTAAGTGCCAGTGCTGCAAGAAGATGATGGTTCCAAAGGTGGTCACCAGCGCGCCTTTCTACATCAATGGAGTACCGGTGGGCGGCCGTGAGCCGGAGTCGTCCGTATGCCCCTTCTGCCTGTCGCAGAAGTGGATGCTCACCGAACATCAGGTTCTGGCTGCCGGCAAGGCCAATGCCGAGTTCTACGGCATCATGCTTCTCGCCTTGGTGAACATCGCTGCGTTCGCCCGTTTCGGCGAACTGGCAGGCGGTATGACGCTTGCGGTGTCAGTCGCAAGCTTCCTCCTGCGCGCCAGAATTATCAGGACATTGCTACGGCACCTGAGCCGTTAGACGAGCCAGCGCATTCCATGCGGCCGGAATACTACTCAGGCGGCGAATACAGCCTGGGTAGAACTCGGAAAGGATGTCACTGCTGCTCGACAGTGCGCAAAGCCGCGTCGCTACTTGTTCATTTCATAGCGGATTTAAGCGCTGTGGTGGTACTGAACCCTGTTGCCCGAATGCCCTGGCCAGCGCCAAGCAGCCCACCAACGCGCTGATGCAGCCCCTTTTCAGGCTGACCTTTGTAAACATCGGAAAATTTTGCCCCTCCTAAGGGGAAGGTTGGCCGTTCGAACCGGCCCTGGGACACCATATAAATCAGGCCTTTGACGCTATTCCTCTGTCGGTATCATTTCTCCGTGACAGCAGGGTGGCAGCAGTAGGCCTGAAAAAGCCCCACTCAGAATCTTTCTGGTGGGGCTTTTTTGTTACCGATAATGGATCTACTTTTTTCCGGCCGCCGATCTGACAGTGTTTAGGTGGGAGCCTTCTCGTCAGTTTCTGGTGCGCTTGTGGGCTCTATCCTAACTTTCAAGTGACCTTGCCCGGCCAAAACGTCAGAAAGTCCTTCCTGCAACTTAATTTGCGAATTTGTCATTTCCTCGCTGAAAGGGAAGCCGGTCACGTTCATGCTAATCGGTTGCTGCCCTGAAAGGACTTCAATTGCGTAGTGTCTGAGCTTTTGCTGGTCGAGCTCAAGATCTGTGTGGCCTTTTGGAATGTAGGCTCCGTTTCGTAGAAGGACCCGGTCATACCGAAGATTTAGATCCGCGGCCATTGCACTCAACATTAGGATCAGTAGCTCTTGCTGCTTCTCTATCCACCTTTCCGCGTTGCTCTCGTTTATCGTTGAGGTAAGGTGGTCCAGATAATCGCGCCAGGTATCCAACACGTCTGTTTCTGACGCCTTTCGGCGGTTTGAGCGGCCCCCGTTGAAAGCGAGATCAATCATGTTCAATGCGCGAACATGATCGGGTGAGAGCCTTGCCCCCCGAGTCGCCATCAAGGTGCTGAAGATCCAGGTTTTTTGGTTTCTGGACTCGTTTACGCGCTCAAGATATTTTTGTGCTTGAACCGCAAGGATCGGTCCAAGCAGTGTGGCAACGATGGTACCGATGCCAAAAACCCAGTTTGCTTCCATTCTTTTTTCCGCAGGGTTGGGGAATAGAGCTCGACAGCACTGGCCGAGTAGAGCTCTGAGAATATGTGCATTTTCCTTTGCACGCCAAGCCAAACCAAAAAGCGTTTATTTTTGATTTCCACTTTGCCCTTTTCAGGCTAAAGCGATCTGGTCCCTGATCCTCAGCACGGTGGTGGTCGAGCAGTTGGCGTGCCGTGCCGTCGCGCGAATCCCCAGGCCGGCGCCGAGTAACTCGGTCACGCGCTTGTGCAGATCGGCGTCCACTGGGCGCCCCTGGTACTTGCCGGCGGCCTTCGCCTTCTCGATGCCTTGAGCCTGGCGCTCGCGGCGCTGTTCGTAATCCTTGCGCGCAATAGCGGCCATCATTTCCACGAGCATTGAATTGATCGCACCCAGCATTCGCCCGGTGAACTCGTCCCCCTTCGTGTCCTGCATTCCCTGGTGGCTGGTCGGCAGATCGAGCGCGACGATGCGCAGGCCCTTGGAGTCAATAGCCGCCTTGAGCTTTTGCCAGTCCTCCACCGGGAGACGGGATAGCCGATCTATCGACTCCACCAGCAACACGTCACCCTTGCGCGCATCTTTCAACAGGCGCAGCAGCTCCGGCCGGTCAGCGGTGGCGCCGCTGGCGTTCTCTAGGTACACGCTGGCGATGACCTTGTTATGGTCGCTGGCGAACTGCTCGAGCGAGGCGCGGGCGCGGCCGGCGTCTTGCTCTTCGGTGGATGCTCGGAGGTATGCGCGGATGAACATGATGGGTGCCTGTATCAGTTAGGGCGTTCTACTAATACTGTTGCACTTTGGGTGTTACTTATCAAGCAGGAAGCCCGAAATAGGTAAAATAAGCCTGTATCTGGATAGGCATACCCAACAAATCGCCGCAGGTTTTCGAAAACCCACGGCGCTACAGTCCAGCAGATCTACTTCCCTACAAAGTAGAGTGCCCTGCCCTGATTGAAGATTGCTGCAGGGATCGAGTTTTTTCTCAGCCGCTGTCCAGGGTGGTAGATGTAGATCCACTCTGGCAGGTGTTTCGATGCAAGCAGCATGGCTTCCGAAGTCGTCATGTTGTTCTTGTAGGCATCAAGGGTGAACTGGTTGTTACGAATGAAGATCGGCCCGTAGCTGAAAGGCGATCTCAGAAAACTCGGCGATTTAGCAATCTCATCACTGTATGGAATCGGCTTCTCCGCGTAGCTATCTGTCAGGGAGGCGTAGCCGCGGGAATGGCCATCAGGATATTTGCCTGTCTGCATTAGCAGCTTCGATAAGCCATTGGTAAAGACCTTCTTACGGGCCTCTTCGACCTTACGCAATGCAAGAGCAGATGCTTCGTCCGATGTGTTTGCCTGGTCAGCGGGCACCCAAGCAACGACCTGGATTGCGCGCGCCGGATCGCTCGCCCCACCTAACAGCATCAAACCCATGCCAATTCCCGCTGCTGCGCCATCACTCTGGTCTGTAGGTGGCGACGCGAAGCTAACCGCGCTTAATCCAGCATCCCCAAGCACTACTCCAGAGCCGCCGACAGGGCCTGCTTCATCAACTGCATCCGACCGCTCGATTGGAACATCCCGCTGCCCCGAAATCCCCATTGAGGTCAAGACATGCATAGCATCAGACCACTTTTCTCTCGGCACATCCTTTGGCTCAGGAAGCTGCACAGCCCTAGCCCCCTGCGTGCCAGAGCACCCAACCAGAAAGGCCAGTGCCGCGGCCAGCAAACCGTGTCGTATCGTTGTTGTTTTTTTACCCATGGCGCCACTCCTTCTTTTGATTCCGACAGCTTACGAAGGCTTTTAGGAAACCCAATGGCGTAAGGCGTTGAGATTTGTAGGCTTGGGCTTTTCAGAGCCTGGCATACGGTGTCATGCAACCTTATGCATGCGGAGCGGCACCATGGAATTTCGTCACTTAGGCAATGGACAGACGTTCCCGCCAGTAGCACCGAACGGCCGAATTTACGCCGTACCAGTCAAACAGGAACACCAAATAGAAATTTTCTGCCTCACATCTAAAGGCATTGTTGGAAACGGCTTTACGGCCAAGTGGACTGAGATCACGGGTTTCTATTACGACGACGAGTCATGGGAAATCATCCTGCGCAATTACCTCGGGAGGGGAATGCGTTTCCGTCGAGGTGTGGCCTGCGGAATCGTCGAAGACGGTTGTGAAACCCTCAAAACAAATATCCAAGGATTTGCAATTCCAGTTTGCGTAATGAACCGCATCGCATACGAGCAGAAAAAACCACAGCCGACCTAAGGTGGCCCTTGAGTTTTACAGGACTACCGGATTCACATCACGTTGAGGAGGGCTCATCCCCTGGCAGGGAATTTTCCGCCTTTTGATTTCCGTCGCTTTTCTTGCGTGAAAGCGAAACACACAATGGATATCCGCTGCGAAGATGCTGTTGCCGGCTAACCCCTACCAACCTTCTGCCGCCACGCGCGGCATGGAGCATCAAATGAATACCCCGTTTCTCCTATTGGCCCAGTACAGCGGCATGGCCATCATTCCCCTGGAGCGCGTTTGTGCTGACTACTTCAGCCACCTGACCCCAGAGAAAATGAAGCTTAAGGTGGCTGCCGGCGAGATCGACCTGCCGCTGGTGCGCCTGGAAAGCAGCCAAAAGTCAGCGCGCGGCGTGCACCTCAACGACTTGGCCGCCTATCTGGATGCTCAGCACGCCAGGGCGCGAACCGAGCATGAAAAACTGATGGGGAGATCTAGCTTGCGTCGGGTTTCCTGACACGCTTCCGGGCCTCGATCGTGGGGCCCGATATAACCCGCTCCAGCCACGGCCAATCTTTGTAGTGATCGCCGCTTCCCTTCAAATGCGTGTACCGACGCATCGAGTTCCAATCCCGGTGCCCAGAAACAGAGGCGACTTTCGGGATATCCCATCCCATTTCAAATAACCGGCTTACGCCGTCATGCCGCAGGTCGTGAAAATGCAGGTCGTCAATTTCCAGAAAGTGGCACGCCCGGGTAAATGAGGCTGACACCGACCGTGCATTGTACGGAAACACCTCATCCGCCACTTTCGGCATCGACTGCATGACCGCCCAGGCCTCGTCAGGCACAAGGCACCAGACGTCATTGCCGTATTTCTGGCCGGGGTTCTTCATATCGGTGATCAGGACCATCCGGCGCGCCTCATCTATAGAACCCCACTTGATCCGCGTGATCTCTTCCTGACGGCGCGTGGAGAACAGCGCAAACACGGTCACCCTGACCATGTCGATCTCTTGCTTGCGGCGGTCGCGCATCTCGCCGAAATATTGCAGCAGGGCGTCCAGCTCTTTCAGGGTCGGCCGGCGCTCGCGCTCCTTGCTCTTAGATACCGCACCCATCTTGCGCAGCACCCTGCGCGCATCCGGCATCGCCATCGGATCAATGTCGTAACCCCAGGCGGGCCGAGCCACCGACAGCACTGCACCCAAATGCGCCAAATCGTTACCCACGGTCTGCGGCTGAATGCCGTCTTTCTGCATTCGGTCATTGGCGTACTCGACCAGCTTCTGACTGGTGATGCCCTTGTCTTCGAGCTTGCCCAGCCAGGTCTCACTGATCGCCTTGAGGGTGGCGCGCTTCGTCTTGCCCAGCGGCCGGAGCCTTTCGTATTCATCAAGATAGCGCTCGATCATCTCCTTTACCGTCGCGCCCTTGCGGTTGGCCTTGGTAATTGCACCCGGCTCGGCCATTTCGGTTTCGCGTCGCTTGAGCCAAGCCTGGGCCGTGGTCTTGCGGTCGAAAGTCTGGCTTTCCTGATAAACTGTCACACCCTTTTGCATGATGCGGATCTGTGCGGTGTACGCTACAGAGCCATCCTTGCGCTTGCGAACGGTGATAGATCCCATGGGTTTTGCTACACGACTGGATTGAGTTGCTACATTGTAGCAACGGACTTTCGAAAATAAGCAAAAACAGTGGTAAATGGTAGTAAATGAGAAGTACCTAAATGCAGACAATTCCCCCAGAAACAATAGCTAACCCAGCAGATACGGTATCTAGGAGGTTTTCTGTTGCACCCATGATGGATTGGAACTATTAATTCTGTAGGCCACGAAACACAAGGCATACAGACCACTCAAAAACTCCCCGTACCACTTTCGTACCACCTACCTGCCAAACCAGCATTCCACCAGGACCGCTAGAGCCACCGCGCTTACTCCTGTCGCGATGTTCTGTCGCTCCAACCCCGGCACTATCCACACACCGCCCAAGCATCTCCTATCGCCCAGATTAATCACCGTGATCAACAGAAGCGGTCCACACGTGCGCACATGCACGTAGAGGGGGCTGAGACTCGAAAATTTTTCGGGCAAAAAAAAAGAGTAACATAAGTAATCTTGACCGCCTTTCACGCTCAAGCCATTGAAATTAAATGGTTTTATGTTTCGAGAAAAAGGTAATCTTTAAGTAATATTGAAGTAATCTGATTACTCTTTATAAATGTAATTCTCCACTTTTATAAAACCCTTTAAAATCAACAGCTTGATAATAAATTACCTTTTCAATTACTTCTCTGTTACTCCTTTTTGTAATCTCAAAACCCACGGAATACGTGGTCTCCAGACCGTTCCTGTGGGGAGATTACTGAAATTACTCTTTTTGAAACTCCCCCCCTCCCACTCAACAACAGAGCCTCCAAGGCCCTTCCACAAAATACCCCCTCGGTGCAGGGTTCCGCAGGTATTTCCGAGTTCGGAAATCGGAAAGCGGCCCCCAGCCAGCCCCGTGTTGAGGGGGGTGCAGGTGTGCAGAAAAAGCGACCCATTTAGCCCGCAGGCGAGGTGGGGGGACGACGGCGCGCGCCAGGTGCAGGACCACGTCACTGGCTCGCCATGTAGCACGTCAGTCCCCCACGCTCGACCTGTGGCACGCCAACTCCACGAACGCGAGTCATCGACCCTCACTGCCGCCACTGGCGATAGAGCCTCACCCCCAAGAAAGCCCAGCATTTACTGGCCCGAACAACCCTTTAACCTTGCCGTGATACCGTGCAAATGCTATGTTGGACTGGGTTTTTTCACGCCGAAGATGGGCGAACTTTCATCGTTCCGTGCGGACTTTTCCATGGTGAAAGCCAACCTCCAGACAGCAAAAAGCCGCCTCAAGGGCGGCTCATTGTTTTGACGCTGCAATCAGATCAGAACAACCCTCCCAATGCCGACGGCTCCCAGTTCATGATCACCAGCTCTCCACTGACCTCGGCTTTCCCCTGCCGTTGATTCGCCGTGCTGTATCGAATGTCCACCGTCTCGAAATGGAACCCCGAAAACACACGTCGGATATCTGGGTGGTCGTTAATGCTGACCATCACCTTGCCCTTGCAGCGCCGCATGAACTCGGCCATCCGCTCATAGTTCTCAAACGGGAAGTCCACCCCATAACCAGCGGTTTGCCAGTAAGGCGGGTCCATGTAATGGAAGGTGTGCGGGCGGTCGTACCGCTCGGCGCATTCAAGCCAGCCCAGGTTCTCAACGTAGGTGCCAGACAGCCGTTGCCAGGCTGCTGACAAGTTTTCCTCGATCCGCAGCAGGTTGATAGCCGGTCCAGTGGTGGCGGTCCCGAAGGTCTGCCCGCTGACCTTGCCGGCGAAGGCATGGTGCTGCAGGTAGAAAAACCGGGCAGCCCGCTGGATATCGGTGAGGGTTTCCGGCCTGGTCATCTTCTGCCATTCGAACACCTGGCGGGAGCTGAGCGCCCACTTGAACTGGCGCACGAACTCTTCCAGGTGGTTCTGCACAACCCGGTACAACGTCACCAGGTCGCCGTTGATATCGTTGAGGACTTCAACGGGTGCCGCTTGGGGCCGCATGAAGTAAAGCGCAGCGCCGCCGGCAAAGACCTCGACGTAGCATTCGTGAGGCGGAAACAGCGGAATAAGGCGATCTGCCAGGCGACGCTTGCCGCCCATCCACGGGATTATTGGTGTGCTCATAAGTGATCCTTGTTTCGACAATTGGATTCGCTTAGGCTTCGCACCCCCTGCGCAGTGGGGCGAGGCCTTGGTTGGAGCACTCGGCATGTACGAGTGATTCAGCGTCGAGCGGGTGTTAGCGCACCAGCTCGTCGCCTCGTTTACTGCGCGGGGGTACTACTTCCCCCCCGTTGGAAGCTCAAACTCCTTAAAGCTGACAACCTCCTCACCCAGCCAGTCATTGACCTGGGCCAGGCGAGCCTGCAGCGGCTCCAGCTCGTTGACCGCCCAAACCTCAGCAGCCTCCCGCAACGATCCAAACCCACCCGCGTTCTGTGGCACGATGCCCATCAACTGTGGCGGAATGCGCAACGCCGCGAGCAAGTCGTCGCGGCTGATGTTCTTGATCGAGCTGAATTCATCCTTGGCCGCTACCTCACTCACGGGAATGAGTTGGATACCGTCCTTCTTCCCGGCCGGGGCATAGACGAACAGGTTGCGAAAGTTGCCTGGTCCCTTGGAGTTCTTCAGCGCCGTGCGCAGTGAGTCAATGTCCTCTTCCTTCTGCGCCGCGTCGGTCATGTACAGGATGAAACCGGCATGGCTGCCGTTGTTGTAGTACTTGCGACGGAACAGCGTGGCGCTCTCGTTGAGCAACGCGCTTTGCAGCGCAGCCAGCCACTCTGGCAAGCCGTAGATCTCCTGATTGATATCCGCCTCACGCAGGTGGCAGATCGAGCCGGGGGCAAATTCGTGCTCATCTTTCCAGCCACGCACCTGGTAATAGGTCTCCAAGTCGACACCCCGGCGCATGTACTTCGCCAGCGGTGGCAGCAGGCCCATGGTGCCGCGCAGCATGTTGCTGCGTTTCTCCAGGTAGCAGTTGCCGCACCAGAGCCAGTCCAGGGCGAATTGCTCAAAGGCCTGGCGACTCAGCAGCCGGTGGGGAACGAACGTGCGGGCCAACATGTTGCGTTTGAAGTTCAGCCCCGACTGAAGGTACACGCTGGCCCGCGTCGTCTTCGCCAGGCCATCCATGGACATGGGGGTTTCAAACCAACGCCCATTGGCCCAGCACTCCAGATAGTCCAGGACTTCCCTGCCATCGAGTACCGGCGTCGGGTCGCCAAAGGTAAACGCCTCAACGGGTCCAGCCTCGGGTGGCAGCAGATCCCCCTCAATGGGAGGCTGGGCGGTGGCTAATTGGGTTCCGCGCTTGCGTCTGCTCATCAGTAAGACTCCATAAATCCGGTATTCGCCGTGGTCTGCCCTTCAAGGGGTTCGTTGTGCAGCGCGTGGAACAGCGCCCACGCCAAGTCGGCATGGCCCGTCTCGTCTGTGCGACCGGCCGTGTAAGTGAACATGCGCCCGGAGGCGGTGATTGTTTTGCGGATAGCCATCAGTGATTGCGCCATGTTCGTCCAGCCGGCATCGAACTCCAGGCGGCCGTTTTTGATGACGTCATAAGCCTTCAGCACCAGGCGGGTTTTGACTTCGGGCGAATAGCTGAAAGTGGTGATGTTCGGGAAGAACTGCTTCACCAACTGCGCCACGCCGGAGCCCATGCCAGTGATGTCGATCCCGATATATGTCACCCAATAGCGCCTGGTGACCTGGCGGATGGCTTCGGCCTGGGCCGCAAAGTCCATACCCCGGAACTGGTGTTTTTCCAGCACCCTGAATTTGCCGCCAGGCACCGTGGGCGGGCCGATTACCACCAGCCCCGCGCTGTCACCATTCTCGGCGGGGTCGTAACCGACCCAGACCTGACGATCCCCAAACGGCCGGGCAGCAAACGGTTTGTAGTCCTCGGCCCATAGGTCCCAACTGTCGACCATGCAAGGCTGCAGCATTGCCAGCGGGAAAATACTGGCGCCGTCGTCGATGAACTGGCACATCAGCAGGTTCTGGAACGCCTCGGCGTCGTACTCCTGCCGCAGTTCGTCGAGGTCGAACAGGTCGCAGCCACGGTCTTCAGCATCCAGGATGGTGACGATCTGCCGCCAGACACGGTCCTCGCAAAGCCGGCCCTGTTGCAGCGAGTCGTGGGAAACGTCGATTTTGACCCGCTGCGCCGCTGGCTTGCCCTTGTTGAAGCGCTCCCCCGTCCAGAACGTATAGGCTTCGTGCGCCATGCTGGAAGGCGTCGAAAAGTAGGTCCGGCGGTACTGCTTCTGCATCGCCATGCCGCTGGCGACCTTGTTCAGTTCCTTGAACTTGAACGTCCAGAAGAATTCGTCGAAGTAGAAATTGCCGTGATAGCCCTGGGCCGTCCGGGCGTTGGTGCCCAGAAAGTGCAGCTCGGCGCCGTTGCTCAGAATGATCGGGTCGCCAGTCAGTTCAACACCGACCACCTCACGGGCAAACGCCTGGATATAGGCCTTGAAGATGTGCGCTTGATTCTTCGAAGCCGACAGGAAAATCTGGTTGCGCCCTGTGGTCAGCGCATCAATCAACGCCTCCCGAGCAAAATAGTACGTCGCGCCGATCTGCCGGGATTTGAGGATTGCGCGGGTGCGTTGATTGCCGGCCTTGTACCAATCGAGCTGGTAGCCGAAACAGCCATCAATGAAGGCCTCGGTCAGCTTTTCGATATGTTCTTCGTCGAACTCGTTGCGTTTCGGCGCTTTCTTCGGCCCTTCGTTGCGCTTGGCCAGGTTCGGATTCAGTTCGGTTTCGGTACCGCCCTCATTGAAGCGCTGAATGCGCGCCTGCCGCTCAAGCTGGCGGTGCAGCAGGTCAATTTCCTTGTAGTCCGATCCTGACTTGGGGTCTTTGAGGATCAACTGCACCAACCGCGCTTCGGTCGCGGCCTGAATACGCTCCAGAGGCGTGGCCCGGTCCCATTCGTCACGGGCCTTCCAGCTGTGCAGGGTTTTTTCCTTCTCCCCGATCAGTTCGGCGATCTCGCACACGCGATAGCCCTGCCAATACAGGTGTTTGGCATGGCGGCGGTGATCGGTAGGTAATTCGACGATGGCATTCATGGCGCAGATGCTGCCGCCCGCGCGCGTACAGTACCCGCGCCCGTCCTTGTAACAGCCCGTTCTACAAGAGCACGTCATTGCCCGTCACGCTCGCGCTCAACAACATGCGCTCATCGCCAAGGCACACAGCCACCGCACTGAGGATTCACGCATGGCCGGCAAAACCGACACCCCAGCCAAGAAACAACGCTCCAAGTTTTTCCGCGTCGCCGTTGAAGGCGCCACCACTGACGGTCGCCAGATCGAACGGCAATGGCTGGTCGATGCCGCCGAGACCTACAGCCAAAACACCTACGGGGCACGAGTTTGGATCGAGCACATGCGCAGCATGCTGCCCGACAGCCCTTTCCGTGCCTACGGTGATGTGGTTGCGCTGAAGACTGAAGAAATCGAAATTGCCGGGGCTAAAAAGCTGGCGCTGTTTGC
The DNA here is from genome assembly GCF_007858275.1 of Pseudomonas proteolytica. Lineage (GTDB taxonomy): Bacteria > Pseudomonadota > Gammaproteobacteria > Pseudomonadales > Pseudomonadaceae > Aquipseudomonas > Aquipseudomonas proteolytica. The sequence goes on along the minus strand of NZ_VFEV01000002.1, from coordinate 32,545 downwards.
CCAAATCGAACCGACTGCCGACCTGGTCACCATGAACAAGGCCCGGCAGAAAATGTTCACCAGCATCGAGATTCGCCCAAAGTTCGCAGACACCGGCCGCGCCTATCTGGACGGTATCGCGGTCACCGACAGCCCGGCGAGCCTGGGCACTGAAATGCTTGCCTTCAGCTCCCAGCACCCGGACAAAAACCCGCTGGCAAGTCGCAAAAGCAACCCCGAAAACCTGTTTTCCGAGGCTATCGAGGTCGCACTTGAATTCGAAGACGTCGAGGACGAAAGCAGCAAAGTTGTAGGCATTTTCAGCCGCGTTCTCGAAGCCCTCGGCAAGAGCAAGGACAAGGAAGGCAAGGACGCCGCTATTTTTGCAGAACTCGGCGAATCCGTTGAGGCCATGGCCGAGCATGTTGCCAGCCAAGGCGAAGCCTTTGCCGCTGAAAAATCCGCTCGCGAGAAGCTGCAGGCAGCCCACGAAAAGCTATCTGCTGACTTCAGCGATCTGGTCAAAAAGCTCGAAAACACCCCGGACAACAACGGCACGAAAACGCAGTTCGCCGCTCGCCCTGCTGCTACGGGTGGTGACGGGAAGCTCGTCACCGACTGCTGATCCACATCACGGACAACACCCAGCCAAGGAACATCGGAGAACACCATGCGTAACGATACTCGCGTCCTTTTCAACGCCTACCTGCAACAACTCGCCCAATTGCACGGGGTGGGCGACGTCACCACCAAATTCACCGCCGCCCCAAGCGTCGCGCAGACTCTGGAAACCCGTATTCAGGAATCCAGCGCGTTCCTCAGCTCCATCAACGTGTTTGGTGTCTCCGAGCAGTCGGGTGAAAAAATCGGTATTGGTATCGACGGCACCATTGCCAGTACCACCGACACCACCGTCAAAGACCGTGAACCCCGCGACCCAAGCGGCCTGGACAACCGTGGGTACGTCTGTACTCAGACCAACTTCGACACGGGCATCCGCTACCAGAAGCTGGACCAATGGGCCAAGTTCAAGGACTTTCAGGCGCGCATTCGCGACGCCATCATCAAGGCCCAAGCACTCAACCGGATCATGATCGGCTGGAACGGTACCAGCCGCGCCGCAACCTCCAACCCGGCAATCAACCAACTGTTGCAGGACGTCAACGTCGGCTGGCTGGAAAAAATGCGCCTGGAAAACCCCGCCCGGGTGATGAAGGAAGTGGTCGATGGCAGCGGAAAAATCCAGATCGGCGCCGGCAAGGACTTCGAAAACATCGACGCCCTGGTCGTGAGCATGGTCAACGAGCTTATCGAGCCCTGGTACCAGGAAGACACCGACCTGGTCGTGATCTGCGGTCGCCAACTGCTGGCCGACAAGTACTTCCCGATCATCAACAAAACCCAGGCTCCGACCGAAATGCTTGCGGCCGATATCGTCACCAGCCAAAAACGCATCGGCAACTTGCCAGCCGTGCGTGTGCCGCACTTCCCGGCCAACGGGCTGCTGGTGACTCGTCTCGACAACCTGTCGATCTACTGGCAGGAAAACACCCGCCGCCGCACTGTCGTCGACAACGCCAAACGCGACCGCATCGAAAACTTCGAATCGGTCAATGAAAGCTACGTGATTGAAGACCTGGGCTGCGCTGCCATGGCCGAAAACATCACCTTGAGCTGAGGCCGGCAATCATGACCAACCCTTGCCGTCGTCACTTCCAGCGCGTCACAGCAGCCGTTGCAGCGGCTGCCGTGGCCGGTCCTGCCATGACCATGGAAGGTTCAACCGTTTACGAACTGCACCTCGCCAAGCTCCAACAGGACTATCTGCGCCTGAAACAGGTGCAGTCGACCGAAGGCAAAGCGGAGCTGAAACGGCAGCTGTTGCCGGAGTACGTCCCCTATGTGGAGGGTGTTCTTGCCGAAGGCAAAGGCGCCCAGGACCAGGTGCTGACCACGTTAATGGTCTGGCGGATGGACGCCGGGGACTTTGCCGGGGCCCTGGACATTGCCGAATACGTCATCAACTACGCGCTGCTGATGCCTGACCGCTTCGAACGCACCACCGGCACCATCGTCGCGGAAGAAATCGCCGAAGTGGCCCTGAAGGCGCAAAAGGCTGGTGGCACCTTTGATCTGGGTCTGCTGCTGCGCACCGAGCAGATCGCGGGTGAAGAAGACATGCCCGACCAGGCTAAAGCCAAGCTGCATCTGGCGTTGGGCAAGGCATTCGCCGAAAAGGTTGCTGACGATGACACCTCCGAAAATCAGGTAATCGTCTTCGGCTACCTGGACTCCGCGAAGAAACATTTGGCCCGCGCTATTGAGCTGAACACCAACTGCGGCGGCAAGAAGGATCTGGAGCGCGTTGAGCGTCTCCTCAAGAAACACGCTGCACCAAGCAGCTAACCGAGCGTCCCCACGCACCCCGCCGGCTCGGGGCGGATCGGCCAGGCCGCTCCTCCTGAACGTGAAGCCCCGACCACCGGCGACCTATTTTCGAGTGCAGTTCATGAGCGCATTTGTAGCCAGCGGCCCAGTCGCAGGCGGTCATATCAACACCGACCCCTTCTGGCCGTCGATTGACCTGGACCACTTGCGCGCCACGCTGCGCATCAACGACAGCGTCACCCCGGCGCGCCTGGAAACTGCCGTTATTTCTGCCGCCATCAACCTCAACCGCGAGCTGGCCGAGTGGCGGGAAACCCAGCAAGCGGCCGGCCACGCCACGCTGGAAGACGTACCAGGTGACCGCATCAAAGACGTGTCGGTAAAGGTCCACCTCTACCGCCGTGCCATTGAAGCCGCTACCGGTGCCGAAGTCTGCGAGCGTTACCGCGATTACAGCGCCACCAATACTGGCAGCCAGAAGGCCGAAGAAGTCACCCCCACCATCGACGACTACCGCCGCGACCTGCGCTGGGCTGTGCGCGACTTTCTTGATCGCCCCCGTACCACCGTGGAGCTGGTGTGATGGCCGTCGCCGTCCGTGCCAATCAAAACGACACGGTCGACGTGCTGTGCTGGCGTTTCTACGGCCGCACCGCAGGCGTCACCGAAGCCGTCCTTGAAGCCAACCCCGGCCTGGCCGATCACGGCCCAATCCTGCCGCAAGGCCTTGTCGTCAACATGCCCGAAGCCCAAGCCAGCGCCCCGCAGCGGCAGATGGTGCAGCTATGGGACTGATCCCCTGTAACCAAGGAAACCCACACCATGGCTGATCCGACTTCCAGCGCCGTGACCGGCCTGCTCATGGGCCTGGGCCTGGCAACCATCACGCCCATCATCGACGGGGAAGCCCTGTTCGGCGCGATCCTCGGCGCTTGGCTGGTGACCAGTACCAAGCACGACCTCAAGGTCTGGCAGCGTCTGGGCTCTCTGTTCCTGTCGGCCGGTGTGGGCTACCTCTTTGCCCCCATGGCGCTGCAAGCCCTGCCATTTATCACCAGCGGCGGCGCCGCGTTCGGCTGCGCCCTGGTGATCATCCCCATCAGCATCAAGCTCATGGTCTGGGTTGAGAAAGCTGACTTTTGGGAAATCGTCCGCCGCATCAGAGGGGGCAGCTGAGATGCCAAACATCGAATTGATCGTGCAGTTGATCACGGCCGTGGCCTATCTGCTCAGCGCCTTGCGCCTGGCCTGCTACACCCGAGGCGCTGCGCGGTACCGGCGCAGCATCTCGCTACTCGCCAGCCTGTTTGGATCCGCGCTGTGCATCTGCGGTCTGGAAATCCTCCTGTACCGCCAGCCCACCAGCCTCTGGCAAGCCGTCTCCATCGTGCTGCTCTGCACCCTGATATTCCGTTCTCGCGGCAACGTCGCCGCCCTGTTGAGGCCCAGCGCATGACCACCACCCTACGCCACGGCGACCGCTCGCAAGCCGTCCGCACACTGCAAAAGAACCTCAACACCCACGGCGCCAAGCTGGATGTGGACGGCAGCTACGGCGACAACACCGAAATCGCTGTCCGTGCCTATCAGCTCAAGGTTGGTCTGGTCGTTGATGGCGTAGCCGGCGAAAAAACCCAAACCAGCCTGGCCGGCGGTGACTGCGCCCAGCTGCTGCGCAACAACGATCTGATCGCTGCCGCCGAACGCCTCGGCGTGCCGCTGGCAAGCATCTATGCCATCAACGAAGTGGAATCCAAGGGCAAGGGCTTCCTCGACAACGGCAAACCAGTGATCCTTTTCGAACGGCACATCATGTACCGCCAGCTCGCCAAGGTTCGGCACGAAGGCGACGACGCCGCCGAACTCAAATATCACGCCGACCAGCTCGCCGCCGTCAATCCCGCCCTGGTCAACCCAAAGTCGGGCGGATACTCCGGCGGTACCGCCGAACACCAGCGCTTGGCGATGGCCCGTCTGATCGACGACAACGCCGCCCTTGAATCTGCGTCCTGGGGGGCGTTCCAGATCATGGGCTTTCACTGGCAGCGCCTGGGCTACACCAGCGTGCAGGACTTCGTGGCGGCCATGAGTGCCGGCGAATCGCAGCAGTTCGACGCCTTCACCCGTTTCATTGAAACCGACCCGGTGTTGCACAAGGCGCTGAAAGCCCGCAAATGGGCCGAATTCGCCAAGCTCTACAACGGCCCGAACTATCAGCGAAACCTCTACGACGTGAAGCTACAGCGCGCCTACGAACGCCACACCGACTGCGGTTGCGGGCAAGGGGTGGCGGCATGATCGACTTCAAAGCGGTGCAAAAACTGCGGGTGCAGGACGGCGATCTGCTGGTGGTGCCGGAAAGCACAGAACAGGACGACATGCGGGAATTGGGCGAAGCACTCCACCTAATGAACAGATGCAGATGCGTGATAGTGCGCGGCCCAATCACTCACCTTGATAGCGAAGTCATGAACAAACTGGGCTGGTACCGCGCATGAGCACACTGCGCCAGGCCCTGTACGGCATTGCCCTGCTCGGGGCCTTGGCGCTGCTGATCTGGGGTCAGCAACAGCGCATCAACATCGCCGAGGGCAACACAGAGCTGGCAAAGGCGGCGGCCGAGACCGCCCGCGCAGACGCCGACCGCAACCTGACCACCGCAAACACGCTCACTAAAACCCTGAAGCAGGAGCGAGACGCCCAGAGCGCCCTGCGCACTCAACAGGATCAGTTGCGCCAAGGCCTGGCAAAGCGCAAGCGAACCATAGAGGAACTGAAACGTGAAAACGCCGAACTACGCACCTGGGCTACTCAGCCTTTGCCTGATGCTGCTCGCCGGCTGCGGGAGCGCCCCGCCCTTACCGGCGCCGACGCTTATCGTCAGTGGATGTCCGGCCGTGGTGCCGTGCCAGTTGCCGGCGACCAGCCCACGCAATAATGGCGACCAGCTCACCGACCAGGACCGCGTCGAAGCCGCCTGGGCCGACTGTGCGGCGCAGGTCGATATGGTTTATCAACATCAGCAGGCAGCACCATGAACAAACCCGAAAGCCTGCGCGCCCACCTCCTGGCCACGGTCGCCGAGTTCAAGCACAACCCTGACCGGCTGCTGATCTTTATCAACAACGGCAAAGTTCGTTGCACCTCTGCGCCAAGCCTCTCTTTTGAGTACAGCTTTGAACTGCAGATCATCCTCACAGAGTTCGCAGGACACCCTGATAGCGTAATGCTCCCACTGCTGGGCTGGCTCAGCGTCAACCAATCCGAGCTGCTCGACAACCTCGATAAAGTGAAGAACGGCTTCCAATTTGAGGCCGAAATTCTCAATAAAGACCTGGTGGACCTCAGTATTACCCTGCCGCTGACAGAGAAAGTGATCGTCGGCCAAGATGACCAGGGCAACACCACCGTCAAGCACCCAAACGAGCCACAGCGTGTAGCGGGATACCTCGACCCGAACTGGAAGCCTGGCGCCCAGGGCAACACCAGCGAATGGTTTGTGCCCGATGGCAAATGATCTGGAAGCCCTCGAGACCTGGGCAGCGACGCTGCTGGAACGGCTTGAGCCTGGGGCACGCAATCAACTGGCCCGCAGCATCGGCCAGGAGCTGCGCCGCAGCCAACAAAAACGGGTTACTGCCCAGCAGAACCCGGACGGCAGCAAGTTTGCCCCCCGTAAACAGCGCAATCTGCGTGGTAAGCAGGGGCATATCCGCCGCAAGTTGGAAATGTTCAAGAAGCTGAAGAACGCCACCTACCTCAAGGCCCGAGGCGACAGCAACGCCATATCCGTGGGCTTTACCGGGCGAATCGCCCGAATTGCCAGGGTTCACCAGTACGGGCTGAAGGACCGCGCAGAGCGTGGCGCTCCAGACGTGCAATACGAACAACGTGAAGTGCTGGGATTCACCGAGGCGGATCTTGATGTGATCCGTGACAGCTTGCTTGCGCACCTGACACTGTAAAACCCCTCCCTACAAGGCAGCGAAGCTGCACCCGCGCACGCGTGGCGCCACCATCGGCGCCATGAACAATTTCGCCGCCCTCTCCCGCATGCTCGAAAACCTCATCCGCCTCGGCGTCATCGCCGAAGTCCAGATGATGCCCCCGCGCGTGAAGGTAAAGACCGGCGAATTGACCACCGCCTGGCTGCCATGGATCGCTCAACGCGCGGGAGCCGATCAGGCATGGGACCCGCCGACAGAGGGCGAACAAGTCATGTTGTTCAGCCCATCCGGCCAGCTCGCCAATGGCGTCGTCGTGACCGGTCTGTTCAGCGATCACATCCCCGCCAACGGCAACCGCGCCGGCCTGCACCGTCGCACCTACGCCGATGGCGCGGTGATCGAGTACGACAGTGTCACCCACCACCTGAACGCCACCCTGCCCGACAGCGGCACAACCAGCTTGGTCAGCAAGGGCGGCATCAACATCATCGGCCCTATCAATCACCAGGGCGATTACAACCAAACCGGCAACCAGAACGTGGTCGGCCTCGTAACCGTCTCCGAAGACGTGGTTGCGGCCGGTATCAGCCTGGTGGAACACCCGCACGGCGGTGTCATGCCAGGCAGCGGCAAGACGGGGAAACCAGAATGAACCGAGAAACCGGCGGCGCCATCGGCGATCTGGACCTCATCAGCCAGTCGATTACCGACATCCTCACCACCCGGATCGGCACCCGCGTCATGCGCCGCGAATACGGCAGCCTGCTGCCCGAGCTGGTGGACCACCCCTTCAACGATGCCACACGCCTGCGCGTGTACGCGGCAACGGTCATGGCGTTGATGCGCTGGGAACCGCGTATCAGCCTGAACCGGGTGCAGTTCCTTGGCGCCAATCTGCAAGGCCAATCGGTGCTGGACCTGGACGGCACCCTGGTCGACACCAATGAGCCGTTGAGCATGAGCCTGCCGCTGCAATTGGGGGCCAGTGTATGAACACGTTCGCCGCCATCGACCTCAGCCTGTTGCCCGCGCCGCAGATCGTCGAGCAGATCGATTACGAGCAGATCCTTGCCGAGCGCAAGGCCTACGCTATCAGCCTGTGGCCGGTCGAGGAACAGGCAAAAATCGCCGCGCGCCTTGAGCTGGAGTCGGAGCCGCTGACCAAGCTGCTGCAAGAGAACGCTTACCGCGAGACGATCTGGCGTCAGCGCGTCAACGAAGCGGCAATCGCCAATCTGCTGCCCTTTGCCAAAGGCTCCGACCTCGACAACCTGGCCTCCAACTTCAACGTCAAGCGCCTGGTGATTCAGGAGGGCAATGCATCAGCATCCCCGCCCGTGGCGCGCGTCATGGAAGATGAAGATAGCCTGCGCGAACGCACGCAGATGGCCTGGGAAGGCCTCAGCACCGCCGGCCCGCGCAACAGCTATATCTTCCACGCCCGCGCTGCTGACGGCCGGGTTGCCGACGCCACGGCGGAAAGCCCTTCCCCGGCCGTGGTCGTGGTGACAGTGCAAGGCATGCTCAACGATGGCAGCGCCGAACCTGGGCTGCTGGCCGTAGTGAATGCCTACCTCAGTGACGATGACCGCCGCCCAGTCGCCGACCGGCTCACCGTCCAGGCCGCGCAGATCCTGCGCTACCAGGTCAAAGCCAAGCTCTACCTGAAAACCAGTGGCCCGGAAACTGAACCTGCACGGGCCGCAGCCGAACAACGCCTGAGGGACTACGTCTATCAACGCCGTCGACTGGGCATGGAAGTCTCAGAATCAGCAATCCACGCCGCGCTGCACGTCGAGGGCGTGCGCAAGGTCGTGCTGGAAGGCTGGACCGACATCATCGCCACGCCTTACCAGGCGCCGTTCTGCACCGAGATTCAATTATCGGTTGGGGTGGAGTGATGGGCGCCCAGCACCTGCTACCCGGCAACTCGACGCAGTTGGAGCGTGACGCGGCCGTGGCACTGGCGCAGATCCAGCGGGTGCCTATTCCGATTCGTCTGCTGTGGAACCCGGACCTGTGCCCGCTCGCTGTGTTGCCGTACCTGGCCTGGTCATTTTCGGTCGACCGCTGGGACAGCACCTGGTCGGAGTCAACCAAGCGCGCGGCGATCCGGGCCGCGTACTACCTGCATTCGCACAAGGGCACCATCGGGGCGTTGCGCCGAGTGGTCGAGCCCCTGGGCTATCTGATCGAGATTATTGAGTGGTGGCAGGACGTGCCGGTCGGTGTACCGGGCACCTTCAAGCTCAAAGTCGGCGTGCTGGAAACCGGTATCACCGAAGAAATGTATCAGGAGCTGACCTTCCTGATCGATGACGCCAAACCTCGCAGCCGCCACCTCACCGGCCTGGCCATCAGCCTGGAAACCACCGGCAGTTTCTATATCGGCGCCTGCGTCAACGAAGGCGATGAACTCAGCGTTTACCCACCGACCCAACGCGACATCGAAGTCAGCGGCTATCTGCGCCTGGGCGGTCGCGAACATCACATTGATACGATGGACATCCTCCCATGATCGACCAGAACAGCCAGTTTCAAGCCATTCTTACGGCCATCGGCGAGGCCAAACAGGCAAACGCGGATGCCCTGGGCGTCCCCTGGACGTTCGCGCAGATGGGTGTGGGTGATGCCAACGGCACCGACCCGTTCCCCGACCGCCTGCAAACCAAGCTGATCAACGAGTGGCGCCGTGCACCGCTCAACCAGCTCAAGCCAGACCCGAAAAACGCCGGCATCATCATTGCCGAACAAGTCATCCCAGAAAACGTCGGCGGTTTCTGGATTCGGGAAATAGGCCTGTACGACACGGACGGCGATCTGGTGGCCGTCGCCAACTGCGCACCAACTTTCAAGCCGCTGCTGACTCAAGGGTCCGGTCGAACGCAGATTATTCGAATGAATCTGATCGTTTCCAGCCTGGCCAACATCGTGCTGAAGATTGATCCGTCAGTAGTCCTGGCAACTCGGGATTATGTGGATCGCTCGATTGGTGCTGTGCTGCCGGCGGACAAAGCGCCGGGTACTTATCACCGAGTTACGATCAACGCGCGGGGCATTGTGGAGTCGGGCAGCAATCCAACCACGCTCGACGGATTCGGCATCAACAACGCTTACACCAAAGACCAGACCAATGATCTGCTTGAACAGCGGGTTGCAGCAGACAGCATACTGGCGGCGGGTGTGGTGAATGGAGATCCAGCCGCCCCGTATTTTAGGTTCAAGAAACCTGATGGCTCAGTGGGCCATATCATTAACCTGTCATTGTCTTCCCACGGACACAGCTTCGATAGCTTGAGTAACAAGCCCACGACAAGGAATGGTTACGACCTTCGGGACGTTCTCACCATAGACGAAACAAGACAGCGCTATGTTGCGAACGGTGCTAGCAACCTTTTGTCCCTAGCCTGGGGCAATGAGGGATTGGCGGCAAAGGTTGATGCGGTAGAGCTTGGGCACCTGTGGTACAGCACCAATTTCAACCCGGCTGACAAAGCAGATAAGAACAATACCTACACCATTGGGCAGACAGATGTGCGCTTAGCCCAGCGCATTGTCAGTGATTGGATTAGCCAAGCAGGATTGGTATCGGATAACCCCGACCTTCCTTACTTTTTGCAGACTTCAACCGGCAATATTTTGCAACTTGCTCGCAAAGTGCATCGTCATGCATTTTCCGATCTGGATGGGCTTCCGCCTACCGCTGTTGGGCATGGGATCTACGACGTCTACTCCGTATCTCAGTCAGATGTAAAGTTCAATCAAAAGCTGACCCGCGACGCGATTAGCGTGGCTGGATTATGGGGCGGCGACATAAATCTTCCGTACTTCAGGAGGGCTTTTGATGAACAGCCGGTTTACTTCATCACCCAAACCACCCTGCCGAAAAACACCTGCCAGAAAGGTATTCCAGGCTGGTGGAAATGCGCCGATACCGGCCTGCTACGTCAGCGGGTCTCCATCTATATCGGTGATGTCTCGACGGCATGGGCGGGTGCGGTTACATGGCCTGTTGCCTTTGCAGAGCAAGCTGACTCAGTGAAACTTTCGTTTCTTCATACCAATGGCTCGCCGGCAACCGTTTCATGTGCGTATGCCGACCTGACCCGCACAGGATGCAATTTGCGCGTAGATGAATGGGGGTTAAATCCGCAGTACGGGCTGACACTTATCGTAGAAGCGGAGGGTTATTAAGATGAGCGCGTATTTTCACTCAAAAAGTGTCGGGTTCTATACCGATGAGGTTCACGGCCCCCGGACTATCCTGGTAGTTGATCCCAAGTGGGAACAACCAGAAATCAAGATTACTGATCCCGATTGGGTTCCTGGTGATGCTGATGAAGGCGCAGAGGCCCCACAGATTAGCGTCCCCGACCCTGACGCGGCTCCGCCCCTAATTGAAGTGCCGAACCCTAAATGCTCGCTGCCTCCGAAGGCCGAACTGCGGGACCTGCCCCAGGACAAGTACCTGGCGCTCCTAGTCGCACAGTCCCAAGGTAAAGTCATTCAAGCCAATTCAAAGGGAGAGCCTGTTGCCGTTGACCCACCACTGCCCAGTGACGCAGAACTTGAACGGCGCGAACGAATTTGGCGCGACTCAGCGCTGGCAAACACCGACGGCTTGGTTGTGCGCCATCGTGACGAGTTAGAGCTTCAACAGGCTACAACGCTTACAACTGAACAGTATCAGCAGTTGCAGCGTTATCGCTTGGACCTGCGAGCCTGGCCCGTCGCGGAACATTTTCCAGACAGACAATTCCGGCCAGTAATACCAGATTGGGTCGCTGCCAAGAACTTGTAAGCGTTGCGACTACAAGCCCGCGCGCTCGCCCAATCGGCGCGCGCGCGGCAGCCTGTGCACTGTCATTCCATCACAGCGCAGGCAACCACCCATGGCCGGTTCAGACTATCTCCACGGCGTGCGGGTCATCGAACTCAACGACGGCACCCGCCCCATTCGCACCATCTCCACCGCAGTCATCGGCCTGGTTTGCACGGCTGAGGATGCAGACCCCCTGATGTTTCCGCTGGACACCCCGGTCCTGCTGACCAATGTGCAAAGCGCCATTGCCAAAGCCGGTGTCAAAGGCACCCTGGCATCCAGCCTGCAAGCCATCGCAGACCAGACCAAGCCCTATACCATCGTGGTGCGAGTCAAGGAAGGCGCCGACGAAGCGGCCACCACCAGCGCCCTGATCGGCACCACCACCGCCGATGGCAAGTACACCGGCATGAAAGCCTTGCTCGCTGCCAAAGCCCGTGTGGGCATGACGCCGCGCATTCTCGGCGTGCCAGGCCTCGACAGCCAGCCGGTAGCCACCGCCCTGGTATCGATTGCCAAGGACCTGCGCGCCTTCGCTTACGTCAGTGCTTGGGACTGCAAAACCAAGGAAGAAGTGGTCGCCTACCGCGAAAGCTTCGGCGCCCGTGAAGTGATGGTGATCTGGCCGGAGTTCCAGAACTGGAGCACCGTCACCAATGCAACCGTTACCGCCTCGGCAGTGGCGCGCGCCCTGGGCCTGCGAGCCAAGATCGATCAGGAAATCGGCTGGCACAAAACTATCTCCAACGTCGCCGTCAATGGCGTGACCGGCATCAGCGCCGACGTGTTCTGGGATCTGCAAAACCCGGCAACCGATGCCAACTACCTCAACAGCAACGAAGTCACCACGCTGATCAACGAGGGCGGCTTCCGATTCTGGGGCAGCCGTACGTGCAGCGACGATCCGCTGTTCGCCTTCGAAAACTACACCCGTACCGCGCAGATCCTTGCCGACACCATGGCCGAGGCGCACATGTGGGCGGTCGACAAGCCCATGCACGCCTCCCTGGTGCGGGACATCATCGAGGGCGTTAACGCCAAGTTCCGCGAATGGATCGCCCAGGGCTACCTGATCGGCGGCAGTTGCTGGTACCCCGAAGACATTAACGACAAGGACACCCTCAAGGCCGGCAAGCTGACCCTGGACTACGACTACACCCCAGTGCCGCCCCTGGAAGACCTCACGCTTCGCCAGCGCATCACCGACCGCTACCTGATGCAGTTCGCCAGCCAGATCAACAGCTAAACCGGGCCTCCCCGCGAGGGGAGTTAACCCTGTGCCATCCCCCCGGAGAACACCGCCATGGCCCTGCCCCACAAGCTCAAAAACCTCATGTTGTTCAACGACGCCAACATCTACCGTGGCTTGGTTAAGTCCGTCACCCTGCCCGCCCTCGGCCGCAAAATGGAAGCCTATCGCGGCGGCGGCATGAACGGCCCGGTCAAGGCAGACCTGGGCTTTTCCGATGACGGCATCCAGTTGGAATGGAAAACCGGTGGCCTCGACCTGATCAGCCTCAAACAGTTCGGCGCAGTCAACGCCTCGGGTGTGGCACTGCGCTTTTCCGGCGCCTATGAGCAGGACGACACAGGCGAAGTCAGCGCCGTGGAAATCGTGGTGCGCGGCCGTCACGAAACCATCGAAATGGGCGACGCCCAGCCAGGCGAAGACACCGAACACTCCATCACCACCACTTGCACCTACTACAAGCTGACCGTCGACAACGAAGAAATCATCGAAATCGACCTGCTCAACTTCATCGAGAAGGTCGGTGGCAAGGACATGCTGGAGAAACAGCGCAAGGCCATCGGGGTCTGATCCCCGCCCTCGATCGACAACCCCACACGTTCATCACTAGGAGCTTTTCCAATGAAACCAGCAGCCACCGAGCAACCCGACGTTCAACCACTGGCCGACGACAACACCGTCGTCCTCGACTCCCCGATCCGTCGCGGCGTCACCACCATCGACAGCATCACCCTGCGCAAACCCAGCTCGGGCGAGCTGCGCGGCGTGAGCCTGGTGGACCTGCTGCAAATGGACGTCGCCAGCCTGATCAAGGTCGTACCGCGCATCAGCAGCCCAACCCTCACCGCCATTGAAGTCTCCGGCATGGACCCGGCCGATCTGCTCGCCCTCAGCAGCAAGATCAGTGGTTTTTTGTTGCAGAAGTCGGCGAAGACGGATGCATCCCTCGTTGCGTAGAGGACGCCATGGCCGATCTGGCCGTGGTTTTTCACTGGGCACCGGCTGATATGGATCAGTTGGGCCTGCAAGACCTGATGGACTGGCGCGAGCGTGCCAGGGTGCGGAGTTCCACCGATGGCAAATGATCTGAAACTTCAGGTGCTGCTCAGTGCCATCGACAAAGCCACCCGCCCGCTGAAGCAAATCAACAACGGCAGCCTGGAGACCGCCCGCGCACTCAAGGCTGCCCGCGACCGCCTGAAGGAACTCAACACCCAGCAGAAAGACGTCACCGTCTGGCGGTCACAGCGTGCAGCTGTCGAGCAGACCAACGAGGCGTTGAATGCTGCGCAGGCCAAAGTCAAAACCCTCAGCCAGCAGTTTGCCGCGACCGGCGTGCCGACCAGGGCGATGGCAAAGGATTTTCGAACGGCCGTGCGCGAGGCCCAGCGGCTGAAACAGCAGCACCAACAGCAGAGCGAGCAGCTCCAGGGGCTGCGCTCACGACTGTATGACGCGGGGATCAGCACCAAGAACCTGGGCACACACGAACGCCAGCTGCGCGAGCAAATCAGCGCCACCAACGCCAGCATCAGCGCGCAGGGTAAGCGGATGGCCGAGCTGACCGCCCAGCACAAGCGCGCAGCGACGGCCCGTAGTGCGTATGACAAGGGGCAGCAGTTCGCCGGCAGCGCGGCTGTCGCAGGTGGTGCCAGCCTGGGTGTGGCCTACGCGGCCAGCCGCCCGGTCATCGGCGTGGTCAAGGAATACGTCGACTTCGAAAGCGCCATGATGGGCGTTGCCAAACAGGTGGACGGCGCGCGCGACGACAACGGCAAACTCACCAGCACCTACTACGAGTTTGCAGACGCGATCAAAGCGGCCAGCAACGAAATGCCCATCGCCACGACCGAATTTGCCGCCCTGGTCGAAGCCCAGGCCCGGGCCGGTATCCAGGGCAAAGAAAATTTGCTGACCATGGCAAAAGTCTCGGCCACTGCCGCAGTTGCCTTTGACCTTCCCGCTGAGCAGGTCGGCGAAGACATGGGCCGGATCGCCGGCTTGTACAAGGTGCCGATCAAGAACATCGCCGAGTTGGGTGACGCGCTCAACTACCTCGATGACAGCACCCGCTCGAAGGGTGGCGACATCATTGAAACGCTTACCCGCATGAGTGACGTGGCCGACAAGCTCGACTATCGCAAGGCTGCGGCCCTGGGCAGCACGTTCCTGTCGCTGGGCGCGGCACCCGAAGTCGCCGCCAGCGCCTCCCGGGCGATGGTGCGCGAGCTGGCTATCGCGAACATGCAGAGCAAGACATTCCGTGAAGGCATGAAAATGGTGAACATGGACCTGAATGAGGTCCAGGGCGGCATGACCACCGATGCCATGGGCACGATGATGGCGGTACTTGAACGCATCAAAACGATAGACCCCAAGCAACGGACCGAAGTAGCCACGCGAATTTTCGGTAAAGAGTACGGCAAGGACGCCGCCAAGCTGGTCAACAACCTGGATGAACTGCGCCGCCAGCTCAAACTGGTCGATGACACAGCCGCCAATGGCTCCATGCAAAAAGAAATGGATATCCGTGCCGATGCCATCGAAGGCCGGTGGCAGGTGTTACAGAACAAGCTGTTCAACACCAAAAGCAGTGCGGGAGAGACCATGCGAGCCACCATGGTCGACGTCATGGATGCACTCGGCGGCGTGCTGGACAAAGTCAACGGATGGGTCAAGGCCAACCCCGCCCTCACCGCGTCCCTGTTGAAGGTTGTCGCCAGCGTGGCTGTACTGTCCGCCTTGTTCGGCGGTCTCGCCCTTACACTCGCGGGCATTCTCGGGCCGTTCCTGATGCTGCGTTTCGGCCTGGCAATGTTCGGTATCAAACTGCCTAGCATCATCGGCATCTTCAAGGTGTTCGGAACGGTTCTACGAACCTTGGGCGGCATCTTGATCGGGCCGCTGGTGACTGCATTGCGCACTGTCGGCATCGCTTTGTGGGGGCTTTCGGCTAACCCGATTGTCCTGGTCATCGCCGCCGTGGTCGCCGCCCTGGCCGCAGGTGCCTACCTGATCTACACCAACTGGGACGCGGTGAAAAACTACTTCGCCAACGCCTGGACGGAGATCAAAGCCGGCTTCAGCGGCGGGATCGGCGGCATCATCAACACCCTGGCCAACTTCAGCCCCATCGGCCTGATTTACCAGGCCTTCGCCGGGGTGCTGAGTTACCTGGGCGTGGATCTGCCCAGCCGCTTTACCGAGTTCGGCAACATGATCGTCAACGGCCTGGTCAACGGCCTCATGGCTGGACTTGGCAGCGTCAAGACGGCCATCAGCTCAATCGGCGACGCCAGCATCGGTTGGTTCAAGGAAAAGCTCGGCATTCACAGCCCGTCACGAGTGTTCGCCGAGTTGGGTGGGTTCACCATGGCAGGCCTGACCAAAGGCTTGGAGGGCGGCCAGAAAGGTCCGCTCGACGCACTGAGTAGCATGGGCAAGCAACTTACAGCAGCCGGTACCCTGGCCCTGAGCGCCACCGCCATGCCGGCGCTGGCCGTGGATAACCGCCCGCCCATCAGCAGCTCACCGGCCGCAGCCGTGTACGACAGCCACGACACCTATGAATTCACCATAACAGCGGCGCCAGGCATGGACCTGCAGGGCATGGAAAAGACCCTGCGCGCCATGCTCAACAAGATCGAAAACGAAAAAAAGGCGCGTCAGCGCAGCAAACTCTCTGACCGGGAATAATCACCATGATGTGTGCCCTCGGCATGTTCGTGTTCAGCCTCTCCACAGCCGCTTACCAAGAGCTGCAACGCCAAACCGATTGGCGCCACGCCAGCAACAACCGCGTCGGCGCCGCTCCCGCGCGGCAGTTCGTGGGCCGTGGCGACGACTCCATCACCCTCCCCGGCATCATTTTCCCGGAACTGGCCGGCAGCGCCCTCAGCCTGGACGCCCTGCGCCTGATGGCAAACACCGGCAAGGCCTGGCCGATGGTTGAAGGCAGCGGCCGAATCTACGGCCTTTGGGTGATCGAGAGCCTCAGCGAAACCAAAACCATATTTTTCAGCAATGGCACACCACGGCGTATTGAGTTCACCCTGAGCCTCAAACGCACCGACGACGACCGTATCGACCTGCTCGGCGCTGCCACCAACATCGGCGTCAACATCCTGCGGGGGTTGCTGTGATCGAGGCCGCCCTGTCCAAGGTCACCGGCTACCTCAAGGACACAGCCCAACGCTTCATCCGTGACGCGGCCTACCCGGTGCCGGCGTTCCGTCTGTCCGTGGACGGCCTCGATATCGCCCAGAAGATCAGCCCGCGCCTGATGAGCCTGGAGCTGACCGACAATCGCGGCGTCGAGGCCGATCAACTCACCATCACCCTCAGCGACCACGACGGCATGCTGACCATCCCGCCCAAGGGCGCAGTGTTGCGGCTGTGGCTGGGTTGGAGTGATACAGGCCTGGTAGACAAAGGCACCTACACCGTCGACGAAACCGAACACAGCGGCGCGCCGGACGTCCTGAGCATCCGCGCCCGCTCAGCGGACCTGCGCAAGGGCCTGAAGACCAAACGCGAGCGCAGCTGGAGCAACACCACCCTCGGCGAAGTCCTGGGCGATATCGCCATCGGCAACAACCTCACCGCCACCATTGCCGGCGCCCTGGACAGCCTGCCCATCCTGCAGTTGGACCAGGCCAACGAATCCGACGCCAACCTGATCAGCCGCCTGGGCGAAGAGTTCGACGCGGTGGCCAGCGTCAAAGCCGGCTGCCTGCTGTGCCTCCCGGCCGGAGGCGGCAAGACCGCCAGCGGCCTGGATCTGCCACACATCACCCTGACCCGCATCGACGGTGACCAGCACCGTTACCTGCAAGCCGACCGCGACAGCTACGACGGCGTGCGTGCCTATTACTACGACGTCAACAGCGCCAAGAAACAGGAAGCCATTGCCGGCGGCGGCGACAACCTCAAAGACCTGCGCCACACTTACAGCGACCAACAATCAGCCCTGCGCGCTGCCCGTGCCGAATTCCGGCGCCTGCAACGCGGCAGCGCCACCCTCAGCTATACCCTCGCCATGGGCCGGCCGGATCTGATTCCCGAACTGACCTATACGCTCCAGGGCGTTAAGACGGAAATCGACGAGATCATCTGGTACGGCGGGAATGTGCAACACAGCCTCACTGCTGACGGCGGTTACACCGTGAGCCTGGAGCTGGAGAGCAAGCTGCCCGAGGACAATGTTGAGGATCTGGCAGAGGAAAACGCGGGGGATTACACAGGGATTATTGCGTACTACCGGGATGAGAAAAGCGGGAAGGAAAAAACCATAACTGCGGGAGATCAGGCGAAGCCGAGGCGGTTGCGGTGGTTGTATGCCAGTGAGAAGACGGCCAAACGCGCCGTAGATCGTGAGTGGAAAAAGGCGCAAGCCGACAAGTTGGCATAAACCCCGGCACCTGGCCGGGGCCCTGTGGGCGTTACTCAGGAGCCTGCGCAAACACTTCCAAAAGTCGTATCACATCATTTTGTTGTTGGGCACTTATGGCCCGAAACAACGCCAACAATATGACTTCTTGTTCACTCAGGCAGTCCGAGTTTACGGCTGACGACTGGCTGTTCGAGACGCTATTGTTCCCCATCATGCGATTACTCCTTTCACATGCAACGGGAGCCCGGTGCCAACACGGCACCGTCAAGGTCTCCCGGAGAACAACGGATGCTCATCACAAAGTTGGTGTGTCATCAGCCCACGAACAAAAAAACTGTGAGCCTCTGTTACAACTCTGGCTTGTGGGGCTGCAACGTCATGTACACACCATTCTCGCCCCAACCCTGCAAATTACCCTTTGCGTCGACGACGTAATACTCGCCAAAGTCTTGCTCGGGATCGTCCAGACGTAACCCCCCATCAGGTAGTTTTTTGGCGGTGAAGCTCTCTGTGTTTTTCCCTCCACCGGGGAAAATAGAGTCAATGAAGTACTTGCCATCCCGCTTGTACAGCACCATCACATGGCCCAGCGCCCCATCCTGCAACCAACTACCAATCATGTCCGGGTAGGACTTGAGGTCCATCGTTTTCAGGGTTTGGTAGTCCTGAGCGCTAGTGCCGATGAGAGACGCTCTGTAGTCAGGGTCGAAACTAGCGTTGGCCCAATATGCTTTGTCGCTTTGCCCTTCCACTCGGAACCCGATGAAAGTTTTTTCAGCCTTAACATTTGTATCAGCGCGAACAGCTTTGGCTACTTCGGCAAGCTCTGCGTCACTCAAACGCTTGGTCAGCATGACCTCAACTTTTCGAGGCCTGCCCTCTCGATAATCGTCTTGGGTAATTGAGTAAGAGGGCAAAGCAGCGCTTTGAGTTGCTTTTTCGGCAGGCTTGTTATCGCCACTGCCTGAGCACATCGAAACAGTCACCGCGATGATGACAAGCAGAATTACAAGCCCGAACACCTGCTGCCCTACGGTTACACCTGGATCTTTAACGCCGCAGCTTGGACAGAGTTTTGCTGTGGTATCCACGGTGTGCTTACAAGATTTACAAGGCTTCAGCGCCATTCATCTTCTCCTTTGAGCTTCCATAAAAAACCGACCATCTTGGTCGGTGTGTTGCATCCGTCTGCCTAACCTCAGCTACTCGGTGGCGGCCCTACCCACCAATGCAAACGCCAAGGCCATGCGTAGCAAGACCTGACGATCTGCTTCATTGATGTGCTGATAAGCATCCAGTAGCTCTGCAGCATCAGCACCGATGCTGTCGGTCGACCGCGGCTTACGCTCTCCAGTCACCACATAAAGAATGTCCACCCCTTTCCCAGCCACAGCTGCGAGGTAAACCGCATCTGGGCTTCGTTCACCTTTCTCGTAGTTGTACTGGCTATTTTTCGAAGCCCCTGCGACGGCTGCAAATTCAGTCTGACTGAACCCTAAGCGCTCCCGTTCCTCTTTGAGGCGGTCACCAATACCCACATTTGTCTCCATCAAGACTTGACGATCCCACAAACATGGGAAATACTTCGCCTATCACCACACGAAACCACACGAAACGAGACTATGCCGAACGCATCCCCTATCGAGCAAGCCTGCCAAGAGGCCCGTGACCGTCTCGCACGTCTCGGGATCTCGGCCAAAGACTGGGCTGAAAAAAATGAATTCAACCCGTCGACGGTGTACGCGGTTTTGAACGGACAGAAGAAGTGTTTGCGCGGTGAAGCTCACCGCGCCGCCGTGCTGCTCGGAATCAAAGACGGCGTCATTACAAACTAGGGCCTCTGGCTCCAAGGGGAAACCAGAAGATGAAACGCCCAGTTCTAGCGACCAAGCGGCAAGTCATGAGCGCTGTCATCAGCGACTACAAAGGTGGTCGCGAATGCGCTGCGGCGCGCCTCGGTTACGAAATCAAAAAATTCGATAACCACATCTACGAAAATGCCGGCAGCCGGCCTTTGAGTGATGAGCAGATCCATATGCTGGAGCAGGACGCCGGCACCACCCATCTGCCGGAATACATAGCAGCCATGTACGGCGGCATGTTTGTGCCCCTGGCCAAGCCTGAAACGCTCGACAACGTCGACCTCTACAGCCGGTCAGTAAACGCTGCCGCCAAGCGCGGCGTCGTCGACCAGATCATCGCCAAGGCATTGGACGACGGGGTCATTGAGCGAGACGAAGCTGAGGCCATTTTGAGCGCTCATAGCCATTACCAAGCGGCGCGCCATTCCGAGGTTCTGGCAACGATCATGCTGCACGGCCGGGGGCAAAAGCATTGAGCACCTACAAGCTGGTTTGCCCTGCCTGCTACGGCCCGCTGCGTATTCGGACGTCTGAGGGGCAAACGCCATGTTTCCGCTCTTTGTATTACCAATGCACGAACGTGGTGTGCGGAGCAACTTTCACTGGCACTCAAACCATCGACTTTCAACTCAGTCCATCGGGTGTTGATAAGCCGCTGACCATAGTCCCAATCGCGCCGTACATAGCTCGCCAAAAGGCGATACGCGATAGCCGCTCCGATACCAACCAACCCGATTTGCTGGACCAACTGGACGTGGAGACTGCATCCGTATGAACGCCATCAACTTAACCGCCAACCCCACCAGCGACTATCGCGTAGCGATGCAGCAAGCGGCCGTGGCCTATCTGTACCGCCACCGCTCCCAACACCTGGCCGGTGACACCCAACTGCTGGATAACTGCGCCCAGTACCTGACGCTGTCATTGGAAGTGCCGCCGCACCTGGTGCAACGCATTGCTGAATTGGCCGTGGCCGAGTTTGAAAGCATGACGTGCAACCGCATTGCCTGGCTCGGGATCTACCCCAGTAGCGGCCCATTCCGGCCTGTCATTTGGCTGCTGGACACCTTGACCCAACAGCGCCGCCCTATTTCGGGACGACTGCTCCCGCAAAAACTGCTCGACCAACGCAACACCGTGCACAAACCACACCCTCAGTAAGCCCCTTTTTAACATCCCGCCCTTCCCCGGTTGCCGTGGGTTTGGGTGAGCTTTGCCCGAAATCCGAGGTGGACCATGGAAATCGACGTCGCCATCACCGCAAAACTGCCTCGCGACCAGGCCGAGGCCCTGCTTCAGGTGCTGCGTGCTCAGTACGCACAGCAGTTCAACGAGCATTGGTACGACGACCGCTTTCGCATGATCCCCGAGGGTTTGCGGCATGGCTCGCTGCTCGTCGCCTTCCCGGTGATGGCTGCACAGAAACGCCTGATCGGCGCCCTTAAACACAGTCTCGACGAAGCGAAGTAAGCCCCGATGGAAATGAAAGAAAGGCTGCGCGCCGACGTCATCCAACGCATTGAGCGGGATTACCAGCTCAAGCACATGCGCGGCACCGACTATATGCGTAAGGGTGTTTGCCCTGCCTGTGGCCAGAAGACTCTGTACACCTTCTACGATTCGCCCTGGACGTTGATCTGTGGACGGCCGGAAAAGTGCGACCACCGCGTCTATATAAAGGACGTGTATGACGACCTGTTCAACGACTGGAGCAAGACCGCCCCGTCGACACCGGACAATCCCCTTGCCACCGCCCGCGCCTACCTGGAGTTTGCGCGGGGCTTCAAATTTGAGCTGATCGCCGGATGGTTCACCCAGGAAAACTACTGGGATAGCCGGCTCAATATCGGCAGCGCCACGGTGCGTTTTGCCCTGGAGAAAGGCGGCTACTGGGAACGCCTGATAGATCGGCCTGACCGCTTCGGCAAGATGAAAGCGCGCTTTCGCCCTACCGGCGAAGGTGCAACAGGCTACAAAGGCGTGTGGTGGTGCCCGCCAAGCGTAGACCTGTTGGAGGTCGACGAGCTGTTTATCGTCGAAGGGATCTTCGACGCTATCGCGCTGCTGCATAACGACGTGTCGGCTGTGTCGATGATGTCCAGTGCTCCCTGCCCGATTGACTCACTCAAGGCCCTGGTCAAGCTGCGCCATGACGCTGACAAGCGCCTGCCGACCCTGGTGTGGGCACTGGATAACGAACCGGTGGCTAAAGCCAATACACGCCGCTGGGTCAAAGAGGCCCGCGACCTGGGCTTCACCTGCAAAGCGGCAGTGATCCCGCAGCCCAACGGTAAAAAGGTCGACTGGAACGATCTGCACCACCGCTGGAAGTCGATCGAGGGCGACGAGAAACGTGCTGAGCGCATCGAGCAAGACCTTGATGACGCTCGCCACCAGGGTGACCTGCTGCTGGCTGACTCGGCTGAGGAAAAGGGGTTCCTCATCTACCTGCGCGACGAACGCAAGGAATTCAACTTCACATTCCGCAAGCGCCTGTACTGGTTCCGGCTTGACATTGATAAGTACGACCGCGCCATGAGTGACCTTGAGAGTTCACAGCGTCACGAGGACCAACTGCTCAACGATGAACAAAAGCGTTACAAGGCACTGCGCCAAGCCGGCTCAGTGGCCTGCATCGCCAACTGCAACTTCCAAGCGCTGTACTACATGCGCAACGACCTTACCGACGAGGCCTGGTACTACTTCCGTATCGAGCGCCCACAAGGGCCTGCCATTAAAAGCACGTTCACGGCCAAGCAACTCACGTCGGCGCCTGAGTTCGCCAATCGCCTGCTCAACGTCTCTAACGGGGCGATGTTTGAGGGCAGCGCCCAACAACTGAAACGGATTCTGGCGCCACAGCTCGATTGCCTGAAAACCGTCAACACCATCGAATGGATTGGTTACAGCCGCGAGCACGGCGCTTATGTTTTCAACGACCTTGCCTTCTTCGGCGGGGCGGCACAGGTGCGCAACAAAGAAGACTTTTTCGACCTGGGCAAGCTGAGTATCAAGTCCCAGAGCCAGTCGCCCGTGCTGCATATCAATACCGACCTCAATGCCTACAACGAAGGTTGGTTCGACATCTACTGGCGCTGCTTTGGCGTCCAGGGCCTTGTGGTGCTGGCCTGGTGGCTGGGCGCTTTGCATGCCGAGCAGATCCGCCAGATCCACAAATCACTGATGTTCCTGGAACTGGTAGGCGAGGCCGGCTCAGGTAAAACCACCCTGGTCGAGCTGCTGTGGAAACTGGTCGGACGCACTGATTACGAAGGTTTCGACCCATCCAAAGCAACAGCGGCCAGCAGGGCGCGCAACTTCTCGCAGGTCAGCAACCTGCCGGTGGTACTGATCGAGTCCGAGCGTGAACAGAAGGAAGGCCAGCCCGTAAAGCACTTCGACTGGGACGAACTGAAAACCGCCTACAACGGGCGCAGCGTTCGCTCTACTGGCGTGAAAAACAATGGCAACGACACCCACGAACCGCCATTCCGCGCCGCGCTGCTGATTGCGCAGAACAACGCAGTGAACGCCTCAGAACCGATCCTTCAGCGCCTCTGCCACGTCCACCTGACCCGCGAGCACCACACCCCGGAAACCAAGCAGTTCGCCGAGCAGCTGGAGCGCATGCCGATGGAAAGGATCAGCGGCTTCCTGGTCAAGGCGTTGCAACGCGAAGCCAACACCATGCGCCTGATGGAAGAAAACACCTCCGGCTACGAGCAGGAGCTGCTGGCACAACCCGGCATTCGCACGGTGCGTATCGCGAAAAACCACGCCCAGTTGCGCAGCCTGGTGGACGCCCTGGCCGACGTTGTACCGCTTGGCGAGCACCGTAAAGCCCTGGCACACGCCGAGGTCAGTCGCATGGCCCTGGAGCGCCAGCAAGCAATCAACGCCGACCACCCAACCGTTACTGAGTTTTGGGACCTGTACGACTTCCTCAACGGTATGGACGAAACAGGGGCGCTCAACCACGCCCGCCGGGATGAGCTGATTGCCGTGAACCTCAACGAATTTGTAGAGATGGCGGCCAACAAGCGCCAGCAGGTACCGGCACTCAGTGACCTGAAGCGCCTGCTCAAGACCAGCAAATCACCCAAGTTTCTGGAGTCCAACAAGGCCGTCAACTCGGCGCGGGCGCTGGACGCTTTCGACAAACCGAAAACCATTCGCTGCTGGGTATTCCAGGGCGTGTAACCACCGCAACAACAGGAGCAGCACCATGCAAAACGAACTGAAAGCAGCGATTCAATTTGACGACTTTTTCACCGTTTTTGGCACGAAAGGGATTGTCGCAATGGCCTGGTGGCTCGGAGCGGTGCACGCCGACCGAATCCGCTCAGATCATCATAGCTTCCCCTTCCTGCACGTCGAAGGCGCAGCGGGCAGCGGCAAATCCTTCCTTATCAGCTACCTCTGGAAACTCCTCGGCGAAGAAGAGTTCACAGCCTGTTCGCCGGAATATGCGACGCCGACTGGCCGTACGCGCGCTCTGTTCGACGCAAGCAAGCCCATCGTTATTTTCGAATCGATATCAAACGCTGAATCAACTTTTGACTGGGACGAACTCCGCGAGTTGTACAGCAGCGGCGGCACCACCCGGCACGCCCTGCAGAGCGAATCGCAAACAACGTACTTTCGAGGTGCGCTAACAATCGTTAGCAGCCAGCCCATCCAGTGCAGTGAAGCCCTCGAAAGCCGCATTGCCCATATTCACCTCGGCATTACTCACACAACAGAAAGCCAGAAGAGCGCTTCTGCCCTGAGTCAACTCACCGCCCAACAAGCGGGGGCTTTCGGCCACGCCGTAGCACAGCGTGAAGACCAGTTAGTCAGCACCTTCAACAAGCTCGCGCCTGCCTACACGGCCTCGCTGCTCGATGAACACGGCCATCAGTTAAGTCTGCGCGAAGCAAAAAACGCTGGGCAGTTGATGGCTCTTGTGGACGCTCTCAGCCTGCTGCTCAACCTCACCAGTGAACAACGCCTCAATTCATTGAGCGCGGTTCGGCATGTCGTCGAAACCGACTTCGTTCAGTTCTGAAATCCTCGGTTTTGGCGCTGCAACGCCTGCCACCCAAAGGAGAAGCACCATGCACGTACAAGTCATCACCGGTGACGGCCAGAACGGGGAAACAATCCGGCTCAGGCTTCTGAAAGGCCTTAAGGACTGGATTGGCGAGACCGGGAAAATCGTTCACGCCGAAGCCTACGACCCAGCCGGGCTGGTCGATATTCTGGAGGTTCAGGCGGTTAACAACGAAGAGATCCTGGTGTTGGAGTGCAGCCGGGAACAGATCCAGGCAGTTCTGGAGTGGCAATCCGAGACAGATGAAGTTGTCGAGTTTGAAAACCTGCTGGTGCACCTGGTGCGCAAGCAAAACCCTATCGGCGAAAGCCAGTAAGAAGGTGGTGCCGAGGGGCTGCAACCCCTCGACACCGACCACCCAAAGGAGAAGCACCATGCAAGTGAATCAACCCAAAGGCGGCACCGTAGAGGCTACCACACCACGATACGACACCATTGTTATCCGTGGTGCAAAGGGATCTGTTGTACCAAAAGAAGTAGACGGCGGTGAAGTCGTCTCTTGGAGTCGCGGCCATGAAATGGCGGCCATGTTCGCTTTGGAAGAGTTTGTCGAAGATCTGGCGGCTGGAGACTGCTCATACCCGGCTTTCATCGCTGTACGAGCGCAAAAAGTCTTAGACCTGATGAATCTACGGCGCGACCACGGCTGGAATGCAGACGAGTTGCTCGCAAACACAGCCGACCAAGAGTGCAAAAAATGCTCCGGTGCGCGAGGTGCTTCTAATGTTTAAGCGCACCCTGACCCACTTCCACCTCTGCTGCGGCCTCGGCAGCGGCGCCGCTGGTTTCAGCGACTCCAAGCCAGCTCTGGGCCCAGTCCAAGCCGAATGGCGCTGCTTGGGTGGGGTCGACGTCGACCCGGCCGGGTTACGTGACTTCCAGATGATGACCGGCGTACCTGGCACGCTGATGGACTTGTTCACCCGCGAGCAATACACCGCGTTCCACGGCCAGCAGCCGCCCCCAGGCTGGAAAGAAGCCACTGCCGAGGATCTACGCCGTGCCGCCGGCAACGAAGATCCGAACGCGGTGTTTATCAGCAGCCCCTGCAAAGGCGCCTCGGGCCTCTTGTCAGAAACCATGAGCCAGACACCGAAGTACCAGGCACTCAACGAGCTGACACTGCGCTGTGTTTGGTTGATGTGCGAGGCTTGGAAGCACAACCCAGTGTCGCTGATCGTATTTGAAAACGTGCCACGGCTGGCGACCCGTGGTCGTCACCTGCTGGACCAGATCAACAAACTGCTCAGCTTCTACGGCTATGCCGTGGCCGAAACCACCCATGACTGCGGCGAAATCGGCGGATTGGCGCAAAGCCGCAAGCGTTTCTTGCTGGTGGCCAGGCACGTCGAGAAGGTGCCGGCTTTCTTGTATGAGCCGGAAAAACGTAGCCTACAGGCAGTTGGCGACGTTTTAAGTCGTATGCCGCTTGCCGGCGATATCGATCAGGCGGGGCCAATGCACCGGGTGCCCGCGCTGCAATGGAAAACGTGGGTGCGCCTCGCCCTGGTCGAAGCAGGGAAGGACTGGCGCAGTCTGAGCCGGTTTGCAATTGAGGACGGGCATCTGCGGGACTTTGTGATCGTGCCGGAATATCGCGCTGGTTATCTCGGTGTGCATGACTGGCAGGACACCGCCGGCACCGTGGCTGGCCGGTCGAGCCCAACCAACGGCAAGTTCTCGGTGGCCGACCCTCGGCCTACTAGCAAGTTTGAATACACCCAGTACGGAGTGCTGCCCTTCGACCGGCACTGTGGTGTTGTCACCGGGCAGCGCAGCCCAGGACAAGGCACGTTCAGCGTTGCCGACCCTCGCCATGCCGGCCCCGCCAAACACAGCAACGAATTCCGCGTTGTGCCGTGGAATCGATCAGCACAATCAGTGACCAGCGCCCACGGCTCAGGGCATTGCGTCCAAGATCCACGCCGCGCCGGGAAAGGCTTCGGCAAATACCTGGTCACCGACTACAGCAAGCCGGCCGGCACCGTGATCGCCGGCAGCACCACCGGGCAAGGCGCTTTCGCTGTGGCAGATCCGGCTTACAAAAATTGGCACCCGAACGCCAGCACGCAAAAGCTACGGATCACTCCCTGGAGCGAGAGCGCCAAGACAGTGACCGGCTCGCAGCAGGTTGCCAGCGGTGCTTTATCGATCGCAGATCCGCGCCCGGGCATGTCGCGCACCAAGGGCGACGCATACCTGACCGGCGGGCATTACGGAGTGGTCGACTACAACACCCCGGCCGGTGCCGTTTCCGCCAGTGCCTGCCACGACAATGGCCGATGGTCGGTTGCCGATCAGCGTATGCCGGCGCCCAACGACCGACTGACCTGCATGATCACCAGTCTCGACGGCACCTGGCACCGCCCGTTCACCACCCTAGAGCTGGCCGCGCTGCAATCGCTGTTTGATCCAGAGGATCACTGGTCAACAGATCCGCAGACAGCCCATGAAATTCAGGTGATGCAACGTGTGCGCAAGATTGAGCAGGCGCAGTTCTTCATGCTGGATGGCATCAACGACGGTAACCACCGGGAGCGGATCGGAAACGCGGTACCGCGCGCAGCGGCAAAGGCCATGGCAGACGTGTTTGGCATGACGTTGCTGCTTTCCGAAGCTGGGGAGACGTTCATGCTCAGCAACGTGTCGATTTGGGTGCAGCCGGTAGCAATTGCCCTGAGCGTGGCACAACGGGAGGTCACTCTATGACCGTCCTTCTCCTGCTTTATCTGTGCGCAGACGCAACCCGCACAGATTGCCAGGTGCTGCCGGCTCAACTCTGGCAAGGACCAGATGCATACGAGCAATGCATAGGTGCAGTGCCTGATCTCACGAAAGCCCTGACTGCACCAAACCGCGAGAGGCACCGATTTGTGTGCGAGGTCCAGGCGGATGGCGCGCATCCCGCAGAACTGAAGACCCGCCCGACGTTCATTCATCAATCGCTTTGGATGTGATGGGGAGAAAATCATGAGCACAACAACTGAACGACCAATTTTGTTCAGCGGCACCATGGTGCAAACCATCCTTTCCGGCCAGAAGACAGTCACGCGGCGGGTACTCAAGATACCGCATGGCTTTTGGGAGACCTCTGCCACGGGTGAGCTGGTGCCGATTCCCGCCAAATGCCCCTACGGGACACCCGGCGACCGCCTGTGGGTGCGCGAGACCTGGGCGGCGGACGCACAGGTTGATGCGGTCGCGCCGCGAGACCTGAGCAAAGGTGAGCCGATCCATTACCCAGCAGATGGGGCTGTCAGGCAAACCGGATGCGCAATGGTCACGTTAGGAAAGAGCCGCCCGTCCATTCACATGCCGCGCTGGGTCAGCCGCATCCTGCTGGAGATAACCGACGTGCGCGTCGAGCGACTGCACGCGATTACAAATGAGCAATGCATTGCCGAGGGAGCTAAGGGCGGTCACGGGTCAATTCCCGGCTACATCTACAACGCAACGGTGCAAGAGCACTTCCGATACATCTGGGAAAGCACCGGAGGCGACTACTTCGCGAATCCTTGGGTTTGGGTGATCGGTTTCAAACGGGTCACGCAAGGCCGGGTAACAGAGGGCGGCCGCGATGACGCATAAGTGCTACCGACGCGACCCGAACGTGCGCGTCATCACCGACCTGGTGAGCGATGAGCAAATGCAAGCCGCATTCCAAGGCACCAACTTCGGGCACACAGACTTCCGTGGTCTCCTGGCCCAGGGCTGCATAAAGGCGTTGGCGGGTTGGCACCAGGGCCACACGCTGACCACCATCCTGCAAGAGCTTCGCCTGATCAGCTGGAATAAACAGGTGGGCAAAATCAAGGTTACCGCCAAGGGTCGCCACTACATTTGGATCGCCTTCAAAGGCCGCCCAGGAGTTTAGCTATGAATACAGCCTTTATCCTGATGGCCCAATACGCCGGCCAAGCAATTATCCCGCTGGAGCTGGTTTGTCGGGACTACTTCACGCACCTGACGCCAGACATGTTTCAGCGCAAGGTGATGGGCGGTCAGATCAAGTTGCCCATCACCCGCATGGAGCCGAGCCAAAAGTCTGCCAGGGGCATCCACCTCACTGATCTGGCCGTCTACCTCGACCTACAGCGCGCCGCAGCAGTTAAAGAACACAACCAGCTCAACGGGATAAAACCCGCCGTTTGAGCCACTTCATTGATGCGGCGCCCAGTTGGACGGGCGCCCTCAATATTTTCTCGTGCCATTCCCAGCCAACATATCGGTCACCCTTCCCACGCAGGTGGGTGTATCGCCGCATAGAGTTCCAATCCCTGTGCCCGGAAACACTCGCCACACGCGGGATATCCCAGTCCATCTCAAACAGGCGGCTCACACCTTCATGACGGAGGTCGTGAAAGTGCAGGTCTACAATTTCCAGGAACTTGCAGGCTTTCGCCCAGGACGTCGAGATAGATTCAGGGCTGTAGGGGAATATTTCGTCGCCAGCCTTTGGCATTGACTGGACGATCTGCCACGCCTCGTCCGGCAGAAAACACCAAACATCGTTGCCGATCTTCTGGCCGGGGTTCTTCATGTCGCGCACCAGCACCCGCTGACCAGGCTCGTCGACGTCCGCCCAGCGAATACGGGTTATTTCATCCAGCCGCCGTGTGGAGAACAGGGCAAAACCCACGACTTTCAACATGTTGATGACCGTCGGGCGCCTTGCCTGCATAGCCTGGTAGTGCGTCAGCACCTTTCCCAGCTCGTCCAAAGTTGGTCGGCGGTCACGCTCCCGGCTTTTTAGGTTGTAGCCCAGCTTACGCAGCACACGCCTGGCACCGCCCATGGCGAGCGGATCGACCTGGTAGCCCCAGGCATCTTTGGCGATGGCCAGGACAGCGCCGAGGTGCGCCAGGTCGTTGCCAGCGGTTTGTGGCTGAACCCCACCACCCTCTCGGCTCATTCGCCAAAGGGCGAAGTCGACCAGGCATTGGGTGGTGACGTCAGTATCGTTGAGCTTGCCGATATCCATCTTGCCGATGGCTTCAAGCGTGGCTTTCTTGGTTTTGCCCAACGGCCGGGCCTTTTCCACTTCCAGCAGGTACTGCTCGATCATTTCTTTGACGGTGACGCCCTGCCGGCTCGCCCTTTCTATCGCGCCGGGCTCATCAAGCTCCGACTCACGCTTACGCGTCCACGCCTGGGCTGCCTGTTTCCGGGCGAAGGTCTGGCTCTCTTGGTAGACTTGCACTCCGTCGCGCTTGATGCGGATCTGAGCCGTGTAGCTCACAGTCCCATCCGCCAGTTTTCTTGCCCTGATAGTCGCC
This sequence comes from Pseudomonas proteolytica, assembly GCF_007858275.1. Classification (GTDB taxonomy): domain Bacteria; phylum Pseudomonadota; class Gammaproteobacteria; order Pseudomonadales; family Pseudomonadaceae; genus Aquipseudomonas; species Aquipseudomonas proteolytica. The sequence continues at coordinate 2,538 of NZ_VFEV01000002.1, read as the reverse complement.
ATATCGAAAGTGGTACGCGTCAGTTTTGAGGTGGTACATCGTACCACCGAGCCCTGAAAAACGCCTGAAAACGCCCTATAACACGCCAAGAACACGTTGAGTAAAATGCTAGATAAACAGAGCTTTAGCCCAGCAGAATCAAGCCCCGCACTGTCTCGGCGCTTTAGCGTTGCACCTATGATGGACTGGACCGACCACCACTGCCGCTACTTCCTGCGCCTGCTCTCCAAGCACGCCCTGCTCTACACCGAGATGGTCACCACTGGCGCCATCCTCCATGGCGATCACGAACGTTTCCTGCGTCACAACGAAGCCGAGCACCCGTTGGCGTTGCAGTTGGGCGGCAGTGTTCCGGCGGATTTGGCCGCTTGTGCCCGCATGGCCCAGGACGCGGGTTATGACGAGGTGAATCTGAACGTCGGCTGCCCCAGCGACCGGGTGCAGAACAATATGATCGGGGCATGCCTGATGGGGCACCCCGCTCTTGTGGCGGACTGTGTGAAGGCAATGCGCGATGCGGTGTCGATTCCGGTGACGGTCAAGCATCGTATCGGGATTAACGGGCGGGACAGTTATGCCCAGCTGTGTGATTTCGTCGGGCAGGTGAAGGACGCCGGTTGCACCAGTTTTACCGTGCATGCGCGGATTGCGATTCTGGAGGGGCTCTCGCCCAAGGAGAATCGGGACATTCCGCCGCTGCGTTATGACGTGGCGGCGCAGTTGAAGCGCGATTTTCCCGAGCTGGAGATTGTTCTCAATGGCGGGATCAAGACGCTGGAGCAGTGCGCGGAGCATTTGCAGGTGTTTGATGGGGTGATGCTGGGGCGCGAGGCCTATCACAACCCGTATTTGCTGGCAGAAGTGGATCAGCGGCTATTTGGCAGTACAGCGCCGGTGATCAGTCGGGCCGAGGCGTTGGCGCAGTTGCGGCCGTATATCGCCGCGCACCTGGCTACGGGTGGGGCGATGCATCACATTACGCGGCACGTGCTGGGGTTGGGCACCGGGTTTCCTGGGGCGCGCAGGTTTCGGCAGTTGTTGTCGGTGGATATTCATAAGGCTGCGGACCCGCTGGCTTTGCTGGATCAGGCTGGGGCGCTGCTGGAGGGTCGCTGACGGAGGGTGCCAGTCAGTTTATGCGGTGCTCGGTCCGTCGCTATCGCGGGCAAGCCCGCTCCCACCTTTGCTCTCGGTGTTTATTGCATCGGGTTGAACCCGATTACGATTTTGCCCTCCTATTTACCTGCAAGGTCGGTCATTCAAACGCCTGTTTTCAGGTTGTTGCCCTCGCAAACGATCGAACGCATTTGCGCCCTTGAGCGGCTAGCAGCCCTCGGGTAATGTCATCAGACCCATAGGACAGAGCACGCCCATGACTTCCAAGCTGGAACAACTCAAGCAATTCACCACTGTAGTTGCCGACACCGGCGATTTTGAAGCTATCGCTCGCGTCAAGCCGCAGGATGCCACCACTAACCCTTCCCTCTTGCTCAAGGCTGCGTCAATTCCAGCCTACGCCAAGCTGCTGGATGCCTGCGTGCAGGATTGCAACGGTGATGTGGGCCTGGCCAGTGACCGTTTTGCGGTGGCTGTAGGTCAAGAGATCCTCAAAGTGGTGCCGGGGCGTATTTCCACCGAGGTGGATGCGCGCCTGTCGTTCGACACTGACGCGGTACTCAAGCGTGCGCATCGCCTGATCGACCTGTACGAAAAGGCAGGTATTGGCCGCGACCGCGTGCTGATCAAGATTGCATCCACCTGGGAAGGCATTCGCGCCGCCGAGCAATTGGAAAAGGAAGGCATCCAGACCAACCTGACCCTGCTGTTCTCCTTCGCCCAGGCTGTGGCCTGCGCTGAAGCCGGGGTGTTCCTGATTTCGCCGTTTGTCGGTCGTATCTACGACTGGTACAAAAAGGCCAATGGCAACGACTACACCGGCACCGATGATCCAGGCGTGCAGTCGGTAACGCGCATCTACAACTACTACAAGGCCAATGGCTACAAGACGGTGGTGATGGGCGCGAGCTTCCGCAACCTGAGCCAGATCGAAGAGTTGGCCGGCTGCGACCGCCTGACCATCAGCCCGGACTTGCTGGAGAAACTGGCGGCCGACAATGGCAAGCTGGAACGCAAACTGGCGCCAGGCCATGCCGGTGAACCTCGTGTGCATATGACAGAAGCGCAGTTCCGCTGGGAGTCCAACGAGGATGCGATGGCCACGGAGAAGCTGGCTGAGGGCATTCGCCAGTTTGCTCGTGACCAGGAGAAGCTGGAGGCATTGCTGAGCGCCAAGCTGTAAAAAGCGGGCGCGGTAAAAAGGGCGGCATCCGTTAGGGTGCCGCCCTTTTTTGTAACGTTAAGTATGTGTTGGTTGGGCTGGCGCTATCGCAGCATAGGTATCTACACAACTTTCAGAAACTGACACCCCCCGTGGCGAGCGGGCTTGCCCCGCGCTGGGCTGCGAAGCAGCCCCGAAAAGCCCGCCGCGTTTCTTCAGGTAAACCGCGATGGCAGGGTTTAGGGCTGCTTCGCAGCCCA
>NZ_VFEV01000029.1 GCF_007858275.1 Pseudomonas proteolytica | reverse complement strand
AAGACCCAAGCCCTGGTAATCCTCGCCCGCAAGCTCTGCCGGGTGGCATTCGCGCTGATGAAAAACCAGAGCGAATACCAACCGAACTTAAGGTTGCAGGGTTTACCTGCAACATAGAATCTCCCACCTTTTTGACCGCGCTCCGTTCGATGGGCATGTAACAAAAACGCTACTTTTCGCAGCAGCCTCTCCCCCGCCCGCCCCAATTTGTGCGCCAAGTCACGGCATCCCCTGCCGCATCTGGTATCAAATCCGTTACAACTTATAGCCAGGCGACCCCCACTTCCAACAACGCGCCAATTCGCGACCGCCCCACGGAATGAGGCGCGCATTGTGCAATCGGTCCCGCCGAGCAACTCCCTCAACCTCTTCAAGGAAGACCTTGTGATCAAGCCCCTAGCTCTCGCTGTCAGCGTTGCCTGTGCCCTGCTGTCGACTCAATCCAATGCCTATGATTACGGCGAGCACGCCAATACCACCCTGGAAAAGCTGATCACCGACTACCCCGGCCGCTACCGAGGCACGGCCAACTTCGCCGGCGCCGCCGACTGGATGCAGAGCCAGATGGGCAGCGCCTATAACATCAGCCGCCAGGACTTCACTTGGAATGGCGGCAGCCGCGCTTCGCAAAACGTGGTGGCCTATGCCGCCGGCACCAAACCGCAATACGTGGTGATTGGCGCGCACTTCGATACCTATTTTGGCCGCCCGACCCTGCAAGGCCTGGACGACAACGGCTCCGGCGCCAGTGTGCTGACCGAAGTGGCGAAGAACCTTGGCGGCCTGCAACTGGAAAACGGCTTGCAGATCGTCGGCTTCGGCGCCGAAGAGGAAGGCCTGCGCGGCTCCCGGGCATTTGTCGATTCGCTGAGCGCCAGCCAGCGCGCCAATATGCTGGCCATGATCAACCTCGACAGCCTGATCACCGGCGACATGATGTACGCCCACGCCGGCCAGAACAGCACCGCCAACCCGGCCCTGGCATCGTTGCGCGAACACACGTTCCAGATCGCCAAGGAATTGAACATCAACCTGTTCACCAACCCCGGCCTGGACGCGCAATACCCCGCCGGCACCGGTTGCTGCAGTGATGGCGAAGCCTTCGAGGCGCTGAATATCCCGATCCTGTATATCGAAGCCACCAACTGGGAACTGGGCGACCTGGACGGCTACACCCAGACCGACAACCCAGCGATCCCCGGCGGCTCGACCTGGCACGACCCCAACGAAGACAACAAGACCGTCCTGACCAATGCTTTCGGCCAGGAACGCATCGACCAGCGCCTGCGCGATTATTCGCGCCTGCTCAGCCGCCTGGTGCTGGAGCTGACCAATGCCGACTTGATGGCCTCCACCACCTCGGGCGGCGCGGTTGCGCGCAATATGCAGGACAACCTGCAGCGCCAGCACCAGGCCATGGTGCGTTTGCACGATCGCCGCTGGCTGACGTTGCAATCGGCCAGCCGTGAAGTGGGCACCTTCGATGGCGAGATCGGCGTGGACGGCGAGTACAACCCGGACAGTGGCTTCGACACCGCTCCCAACCCCGAAGCGCGACGCCTGGGCCTGCATGCCCTGGGCGACTATCAACTGAGCAGCAGCTTGAACATCGGCGCCAGCCTCAGCTACCTCAACGGTCGCGACAAACTCGAGCACCGTGGCAAGCTGGAAAGCGACACCTGGCAAGCCGCAGTCTATGCCTTGTTGAACGATGGCGGCCCGACCTGGCTGGCCGGCGACCTGAGCGTGGGCCACAGCAGCTTTGACTCAAAACGTAACCTGGTGATCCAGGCCAATGGCGGCCCCGTGTTGCTTGACCAGCAACTGACTGGCGAGACCGATGCCTTGTCCCTGGGTGCCCGGTTGCTCGGCGGCTATGACTTCGACCTGGGTGCGATCAAGACCGGACCGTTTGCCGGCCTGGATTACAGCCACTCGCGTATCGACAAGTTCCACGAGAAGCAGAACCTGCGCACGGCCCTTGAATATGAAGAGCAGTCTTTCGATTCCCTGGAAGCCAGCCTCGGTTGGCGCATGCGTGGTGCTGTGGCCCTGCCTTACGGCCTGAGCCTGATGCCCTACGGCGATATCGCCTGGGTCAAGGAGCTGGCCGACGGCCGCCTGGACGACCTGGACCTGACTGCACGAGCTGATGGCCAGGTGCGCACTGCGCGCCTGGGTTCAGTAGACAAGAGTTTTGGCCGCGCACAGGTCGGCAGCCAATTGGCGATCACCCCGCAGCTTGGGGTGTACGCCGAAGTGAACGGGCGCCTGGGCCATGCCGAAGGCAGCCAGACCGGCTATTCCCTGGGCGTACAGTGGATGTTCTGATCCTTGCAGGAGCGAGCTTGCTCGCGCCTACATTGGGTCGGTTTTTTTCTTGAACACGTAGAACAAGTTCGGCTCACTGACCAAATACAGCGTGCCATCGTCATCCATGGCGATGCCCTCGGCCTGGGGCACGCGCTTCTTCAGGCCATGGCGCCCCTTGAGCAATGACAGACTGCTCAAGGGGCGACCGTCGATATCCAATTCCAACACCAGGTACGACTCATCGGACAGCGCCAGCAAGTGGCCGCTGCGCTCATCGTATTGCAAGCTGGACAGGTCGCGCACAAACAGCCCGGCATCGCGCCGTGGGTTGTTGACGACATGGACCGAGTAGGTCTTTTCGGGTTTGAAATGGGGAAACCCATGCACTTCGTAGATCAACATCGGGTCCCGCTCCTTGGCGACAAACAGGCGCTTGCCCACCGAGTCATAGGCCAGCCCTTCAAACCCTTTATTGCCCTTGAGGTGCACACCCAGGGTCATCTGCTCGGCGTCGGCCGCGTCGAGGAACTGCGTGTCGTCCTCCAGATGTATCTTGATCAAGCGCTGTTGGCGTTCATCGCTGACCACATAGGTGTTCTCGCTGATGAACTCCACCGCTTCGGCATCGCCAAAGCCCACCAGGTTGATACGCCGCAAGATCTTGCCGTCCAGGGACAGTTCGACCAGTTCGGCGTTTTGGTTGGTCACGGTAAACAGGCTCTTGCGCACCGGATCGAAGGTCAGTGCCGAGACGTCATCGTCCAGGCCGTCGATCACCTGGGCTTCCAGCACCACGTGATAATCCGCCAGGCCAATGGATCGTTCGTCCACCGGCTGTCGCCAGGTCTGCCAGTTGAACCATACACGTTCGAATAAACGAAACTGCTGGGCGACCACGCCCACAGCAACCAGGGCGATCAACAACAGGATAAACAGGGCGGGTTTGGGGCGGGCAAATCGGCGCATGGGGGCTGGCTCAAAGTCAAAACTGGCAAATGAATATCACAGCCATCTGAATTTAAACTTAAACGCAGCTCAGTGTCTGGGGAATGCCGCTCATAGAGAAGAATCCGACGTATCAGTCGGCTATTTCTGCTTTTCGAAGCGGTAGAACAGATTGGGCTCGCTGACCATGTACAGCGTGCCGTTTTCATCCATGGTCACGCCTTCGGCGCGGGGGATGGTTTTTTTCAGGCCATTGAAGCCGCCAAGCACCGTCATGAAGCTGACTTGCTTGCCTTTTTCGTCCAGCTCCAGCAGCAGATGGGAGTCGGCGGACAGTACCAACAGGTGGCCGGTACGCGGATCGACGCTCAGGGCCGAGAGGTTGCGAATATCCAACTCTGAGCTGGGCAGTTTCTGCTTGTTGCCAGCCAGGACCTGGCCGCCGTCGCTGTGCCAGGTGAACAGCTGCGCTGGCCGTTCGATACCCAACACCAGTTGTTGATTGCGCTTGTCCCAGGTGATGGCCTCGAATGCCTTGTTCTGGTTTTCGGAGGGTCCCAGGTCGTAGCTGGGGAAGTCAGCGAAGGCCAGTTGGCGCGTGTCGGCATCGACCTTGACCAGCGTCATGTTGTGCCTGCGCTCATCGACGATGGCCAGCACGCCGTTTTCCATGACCGTCACGCCTTCCGGGTTGCTCCAGCCCACCAGGGGGATCTTGCGCAACACATCGCCCTGCAGGCTCAGCTCCACCAGGAACGGGTTGCGGCCCATGACCGCGTACAGGGTCTTGGTCCTGGGGTCGTAGGCCAGATCCGACGCTTCGTCCTTTTCCATGCCGGGCAACGGCTTGGCGTCAATCACCGTCTGGTAATCCGGAAGCCAGACACTCTCCCGACGCTCCATGGGGCTTTCAAACCGCTCCAACACCCATAACGCGCCCCGGTCGTCCCAGTGCATCAACCAGGAAATCCCATACATGACGGCCCCGACCAGGAACAGCCAGGAGTACCAACGCATATTCAGGCGCGGGCGCGGAGCGGGTTTCACAGAAGGGAGAGGTACGGCCATAGAGGCATTCCAGATAATCGGCTGTAGGTGATAGCCCAGGCTTAGACCGCCTGCGTGCCATATGGCCGAGGATTATCCAGATGGCGTGTGAAAAAAATGCAAAGCGCCGATTTGCGCAGTACGCACAAATAATCTGTGTACGAGCTTGTGTGGGAGCCGGGCTTGCCCGCGGTGCAAGCACTGTGGTGTATCAGGCACACCGCGGTGATGCTATCGCAGGCAAGCCAGCTCCCACACAAGCCGGCGCCTACAGAGGGATGGGGTTAGCGTACGGAGCTTTCGAAGCGGCTCACGCCGGGCAATTCCAGCACCAGTTCATCACCCACTTCCAGCGGGCCCACGCCCACAGGCGTACCGGTCAGGATCACATCACCGGCCTGCAGCGAGAAGCAGCCGGCCATGTGCTGGATCATCGGCACGATCGGGTTGAGCATCTGCGCACTGTTGCCGTCCTGGCGCACCTGGCCGTTGATGGTCAGGCGAATGCCGATGTCGGTCAGGTCCGGGAAGGTGCTGCCCACCACGAACGGCGCAATGACTGCCGCACCGTCGAAGGACTTGGCAATTTCCCACGGCAGGCCCTTGGCCTTGAGCTCGGACTGCTTGTCGCGCAGGGTCAGGTCCAGGGCCGGGGCGAAGCCGGAGATGGCGTCCAGCACTTCTTCACGGCTCGGGGTTTTCGACAAGGGCTTGCCGATCAGCACCGCGATTTCCGCTTCGTAGTGCACCGACCCACGGTCGGCTGGAATGGCAAAACCGCCTTCCAATGGCACCACGCAACTGCCCGGCTTGATAAACAGCAGGGGCTCGGTCGGCACCGGGTTATCCAATTCCTTGGCGTGTTCGGCGTAGTTGCGCCCGATGCAGACCACTTTGCCCAGCGGAAAGTGGATATTGGTGCCGTCGACGTACTTGTGCTGATAGCTCATGGACCGCTTCCTCTTTCGTGATGGTTAAACAGCGAAGATCTTGCCCGGGTTCATGATCCCGTTCGGGTCAAACACGGCCTTCACTGCCTTCATATATTCGATTTCAACCGGGGAGCGGCTGTAGGTCAGGTAGTCACGCTTGGTCATGCCCACGCCATGTTCGGCGGAGATCGAACCGTTGTACTTCTCGACGGTTTCAAACACCCACTTGTTGACGGTGGCGCACTTGGCGAAGAACTCGTCCTTGGACAGGTTTTCCGGCTTGAGGATGTTCAAGTGCAGGTTGCCATCGCCGATGTGGCCGAACCAGACGATTTCGAAGTCGGGGTAGTGTTCGCCGACGATCGCGTCGACTTCCTTCAAGAACGCCGGCACTTTCGACACGGTGACCGAAATGTCGTTCTTGTATGGCGTCCAGTGGGAGATGGTCTCGGAGATGTACTCGCGCAGCTTCCACAGGTTGTGCAGCTGGGTTTCGCTCTGGCTCATCACGCCATCCAGCACCCAGCCCTGCTCCACACAGTGCTCAAAGGTTTCCAGGGCGTGGTTGGCGACTTCTTCGGTGGTGGCTTCAAATTCCAGCAGGGCATAGAACGGGCAATCGGTCTCGAACGGCGCCGGCACATCGCCACGGCCGAGGACTTTGGCCAGGGCCTTGTCGGAGAAAAACTCAAAGGCCGTCAGATCCAGCTTGCTCTGGAACGCATGCAACACCGGCATGATCGAGTCGAAGTCAGTGGTGCCGAGCACCATGGCGGTGAGGTTTTTCGGCGCACGGTCCAGGCGCATGGTGGCTTCGACCACAAAGCCCAGGGTGCCTTCAGCACCGATAAACAGCTGGCGCATGTCGTAGCCGGTGGCGTTCTTGATCAGGTCGCGGTTGAGCTCCAGTACATCACCCTTGCCGGTGACGACCTTCATGCCGGCCACCCAATTGCGGGTCATGCCGTAGCGAATGACCTTGATCCCGCCGGCATTGGTGCCGATATTGCCGCCAATCTGGCTGGAACCGGACGAAGCGAAGTCCACCGGGTAATACAGGCCGTTTTCTTCGGCGACGTTCTGCAATTGCTTGGTGACCACGCCCGGCTGGCACACGGCGGTGCGGTCGGTGAGGTTCACGTCGAGGATCTGGTTCATGTAGTCGAACGACACCACCACTTCGCCATTCGCGGCAACGGCCGCCGCCGACAAGCCGGTACGCCCACCGGATGGCACCAGCGCCACCTTGTGTTCATTGGCCCAACGGACAATGGCCTGTACCTGCTCAATGGTCTTGGGGAAGACGATAGCGGTCGGCGCGGGGGCGAAATGCTTGGTCCAATCCTTGCCGTAAGCCTCCAGGGAGTCTGCATCGGTCAGCACTTTGCCGGGCTCAACCAGGGTCTTTAGCTCATCAATCAGGGCAGGATGGGTCATCGACAGAACTCTCGAACAATTCATGGTCATCCTGAGAACGCTTCACGTCGCAGGAATGAGTGTTTAGCGGGGCGCGTATGCTAGCATACCGCCCCCGCAGGACAGAGCCCAAGGGCGTTTCTGCGGTGACGGCTTTCCTGCCGTCCGGGTCAGCTCTGTGCCCTGATTTACCAATACGTTTCTGTTTGGCGAGTGGCTGTTGTCGTCAGGCAAGGCGCCGCGACGACTCATAGCTGGCTATGGGGAGGAGCGGCAACGCAGCATGACGGCAACAGACGCCGTCAAACGGGAACAGTATTGGTGAATCAGGGCACATCCGGCGATCCGATTCCCTGCCATTTTTCTCCGGGACACAGGTTTACGCAGATGAGCAAGACTTCTCTCGATAAGAGCAAGATCAAGTTCCTTCTTCTGGAAGGCGTCCACCCATCGGCCGTCGACGTCCTAAAGGCCGCCGGGTACACCAGCATTGAGTACATCACCAGTTCTCTGCCGGAATCCCAGCTCAAGGAAAAGATCGCCGACGCGCACTTTATCGGCATTCGCTCCCGCACCCAGCTGACCGAAGAAATCTTCGACCACGCCAAGAAGCTGGTAGCTGTCGGCTGTTTCTGCATCGGCACCAACCAGGTTGACCTCAATGCAGCGCGCGAGCGCGGTATCGCAGTGTTCAACGCCCCGTACTCCAACACCCGTTCCGTGGCGGAGCTGGTATTGGCCGAGGCCATCCTGTTGCTGCGCGGCATCCCTGAGAAGAACGCTTCCTGCCACCGTGGCGGCTGGATCAAAAGCGCGGCCAACTCCTTCGAAATCCGCGGCAAGAAGCTGGGTATCGTCGGTTACGGTTCGATCGGCACGCAATTGTCGGTACTGGCCGAAGGCCTGGGCATGCAGGTGTTCTTCTATGACACCCTGACCAAGCTGCCATTGGGCAACGCCACCCAGGTGTCGAGCCTGACCGAGCTGCTGGGCATGTCCGATATCGTGACCCTGCACGTGCCGGAAACCGCTGAGACCCAGTGGATGATCGGCGAAAAGGAAATCCGCGCCATCAAGAAGGGCGGGATCCTGATCAACGCCGCTCGCGGCACCGTGGTCGAGCTGGATGCCCTGGCCGACGCGATCAAGGACAAGCACCTGATCGGCGCCGCCATCGACGTGTTCCCGGTGGAGCCGCGCTCCAACGACGACATTTTCGAAAGCCCGCTGCGTGGCCTGGACAACGTGATCCTGACCCCGCACATCGGCGGTTCCACCGCTGAAGCCCAGGCCAACATCGGTCTGGAAGTAGCGGAAAAGCTGGTCAAGTACAGCGACAACGGTACGTCGGTGTCCTCGGTCAACTTCCCGGAAGTGGCCCTGCCGGCTCACCCTGGCAAGCACCGCCTGCTGCACATCCACCAGAACATCCCGGGTGTGATGATGGAGATCAACAAGGTCTTCGCGGAAAACGGCATCAACATCTCCGGTCAGTTCCTGCAGACCAACGAGAAGGTTGGCTACGTGGTAATCGACGTCGACGCCGAGTACTCGGACCTGGCGCAAGAGAAGCTGCAGCACATCAGCGGTACTATCCGTAGCCGCGTGTTGTTCTAAGGTTTCAGACGCACCACGAAGAAGGGAGCCCTCTGAGGGCTCCCTTTTTTTCGTCTGAACAAATCTTACTTGACGGTAACGGTGATCACTTTTGAAGCTACAGTAGGTTCAAACTGACGGTGAACGTTATCGCCCGCCACCAGTTGCAGGGTGTGCTTGCCTGGGGCCAGGGTCAGTTCAGTCTTGGTCTGTGCCTTGCCGAAATGGATCACGGTATCGGTGGCGGGAATCGGCTGGCTTGGGTCGGGCAACTCCTTCTGATCAACCAGCAAGTGGTGATGGCCGGCACCCGGGACTTGTTTGTCGATAGGTTCCAGGTCCATGCCCTTGATGCCAAATTCAACGGTGAAGGTCTTGTCGACGGTAGCGCCATCCTTAGGCGAGACAATAAACACTTCAGCACCCTTGGGCGCAGGTGTACGTGGGACATCGGCGGCTGACGCCAGCATGGAAGCCCCCAGCAGCAGGCTGGCCAGGGTTGCACGAGACAAAATGGCTTTCATTAACTTCTCCAGTTTTTCTGTGAAATCTGTAGGGTTATGACAACTTAGTGACGAAACGTTGTCCAAGGCACTCGACACCATAGCAAAGCGAGCCTGAACCGCGTCTCGCACCTTCGAATTCTTTAGGAGTGACCATGCGTTTTTTGCCTGGCCTGTTACTTGTGCTGCCTTTTTTGAGCCCCTTGGCTCACGCCGAACTGTTTGACGACGTGTTTGACCGTGGGGAACTGCGCATTGCCCTGGAGGCCGACACGCCGCCCTTCAACTTCAAGGAAGGCGACAAACTCACCGGTTTTGAAGTGGAACTGGGTGAGTTGCTGGCTCGGGAAATGGACGTACGCGCCTCCTTTATCACCACCGACGAAGCAGACTTGCTGCCCGGCGTGGAAAGCGGCAAGTACGACGTGGCGATCAACCACATCGCTGTGACTGCGCAATTGCGCGATCGTTTCGATTTCAGCGCGCCATATAGCTATGCCAATGCCCAGATGCTTGCCAACAAGCAGCAGAAACCCCTGTTGAGTGGCCTGGATACCCTCACCAGCAGTCAATTTGCCGCCAAGCCCACCGAGGGCGTGGATCTGCGCAGCCGTGTCGATGCCAAGGCCACGTTGACCCTGGCCATCCCCTTCCAGAAGGGCAACCCGGCGTTCAAATCGAGCCTGGACATGGCGTTGGAACGGATCAAGGCCGATGGGCGGCTGACGGCGCTGTCGCAGAAGTGGTTCGAGGCTGACACCAGCAAACCTGCCAAATAACCAATGTGGGGCCAGGTTTGTGTGGGAGCGGGCTTGTGTGGGAGCGGGCTTGCCCGCGATTGCGGTGGGTCAGCCAAAAAATCTGTCACTGATATAGCGCCATCGCGGGCAAGCCCGCTCCCACACAAGCCCACCCTCACATGGGATTTAGGCGGGGTTTGAGAGCAGGGCCGCAGCCGCCTCGGCCAACTCCAACTCGCTGAACACCTGCACCCCATGGCGCTTGAGCAACGCTGCCGTCACCCCTTCACCCGTGACTTTCACCCCACTGAACGTGCCGTCATAAGTCAGCAGGTTGCCGCATGACGGGCTGTTGGCCTTGAGCACCGCGATACGGATGCCGTGGCGCTGCACCAGAGCCAGGGCCTGGCGCGCCCCATCCAGGAAGGCTTCGCTGAAGTCCTGGCCATCGGCGGTCAACACTTGGGCGCGGCCTTCCCACACATCCATCCCCTGCCCGCCCGGAATCTCGGCGGATGGGCGTGGCGTAGGCAGGCCGCCAGCGACCTCTGGGCACACCGCAACCACTCGCCCTTCGGCCTGCCAGGCGGCCAGTTGGTCGAACGGCCCGCTGGCCCCACCGTCATAACGCACGCGATGCCCCAGCAGGCAGCGGCTGACCAGAATCTTTTGCATGCTCAAAACGGCTCGTTGCCCCGCCGGCGAAACCAGCCCGTCAGCGACAGGCGCTCGCGGTGGGCGGGGAGGACTTCATGGGGCACTTCCCCCGACAGGAACACCACCAGGCAACCACCGGTGGGGTCCACATCGTGTTCAATGCCATCCTTGAGGTACATGCGCAACTGGCCTCCGTGCTCGGGCAGCCAGTCCTGGTTCAGGTAGACCACCGCCGAGACCATGCGCCGGTCATCATCGCGAAAACGGTCAAGGTGCTTGAGGTAGAACGCTCCCGGCGGGTACATGGCGAAGTGGCATTCAAACTCTTCCAGCCCCAGAAACAGCCCCCGGTTCATCGCCAGCCGCAGGCTGTCCATCAACACCAGGTAGCGGTCGCAGATAGCCGCCTGGCCGGGCTCCAGCCATTGGATATGGTCGCCACGAATCCCCTCGCGAATCTCCTGGGCCGGTCCGCGTCCGACAGCGGCCGGTGCCAATTCACCTTCAGCGGCACGTTTATGGCACTCAGCCGCCAGTTCCAGGGTCAGAGCCTCTGGCAGGAAGATGTTCTGCTGCGACCAGCCTTTCACGGCCAGGTCGTCGACGATGCGTAGCAGCAGCGGGTCATCAGGGGATATTTGCATGGCGCGCATAGTATCCATACGCCTGGCAAACCGACAGCGCCGCCTAGCGCCTAAATACACTTTAGTCAGGCGATTGATAGGACTTCTCGACAAATCCTACGCCCGACACGGACAATAGTGGCCGACTGACAGGAGTCCCTATGCGTCGTTTGTTTTTATCCTTGCTGATGTTCTGCGTGTTGCCCGCCTGGGCAGACAGCCATGACCAGTTGTACGCGGTCGCCGGCTGGCCGGAACAACGTGCGCATTTTAATGACGCCTTGAGTGCCGCCCAGCAGCGCTACCGCAACAGCTTGCCGCCGGCGGTGTACCAGGCGCTGGTGGACAACAGCAATAAACGCTTCGCCCCCAAGGCCATGGATCAGCGCGCCGAAGCCCAGTTGCGCCAGAACCTGGCCGATCCAAAACCCGCGCTGGCGTTTTTCCAGTCGCCGCTGGGGCGCAAGATTGTCGCCGCCGAGTTGCTGGCGACCCGCCGCGACCAATTGGCCAAGAACGCCCAGGGCTTGCCGCAGATCCAGGCCGACGCCACCCGTAGCCTGATCATCGGCCACCTGGCCCAGGCGTTGCCCGCCCGCGAAGCCGGGGCCGAGGTCAGCCTGGCGATTGCCGGCGTGGCAGCAGACAGCCTGAGCCAGATGATCCCCGGCCTGTTGGGCGGCGGTCAGGCGCAAGGCATGCTCAACGGCCAGCGCGAGCGGTTGATGCAGCAGATCGGCAATGACCTGAACAACACCTTGCTGTACGTGTATCGGGACCTGTCAGACCCGGAGCTGGAAGAGTTCGCCACGTTTGCCGAATCGCCGGAAGGCAAGGCGTATTACCAAGCGGCGCTGGCAGCGATCCGCGCCGGCCTGGCGGTCGGCCAAAGCACCTCCAGCCTGGCCCCCTGACGCCCCTCCCCCCTGTAGGAGCGAGCTTGCTCGCGAAGAACTCAAGGACGCCGCGTCTAACCAGGCAGCACGCGTTATCGTTGACGTTCTTCGCGAGCAAGCTCGCTCCTACAGGGGGGGTGGGTTATTTCAGGTGATCGGTGAGGAACTTGAAGTATTGCTCGCGGATTTCAGGCAGCTCATTTGCCATGTGATGCCGCCCACGCGGCACCATCAGGACCTGCGGCTGATCGAACTTGCCGCGTAGCACCTGCAAGTTGTGCTGCCAATCCACCGTCATATCCTCCTCGCCCTGCACGATCAGTGGCCGCCGCGTGCTGCGCGGGGCGGCTTCGATGCGCTTGATCCAGCGCGCCAGCGCACCCACCCAGGCGGTAGGCAGTTGCCGGGGCTGCAAGGGGTCGGCTTCGAGGAACGGACGAAACGCCGGGTCGTTGCTGTTATCGCTGAAGCGCCGGGCGATGCCTTTGACGAACGGCTTGAGCAGGTAATAACTGAGCTGCGACCAGCCCCAGGCTCGCGGCCGCACCAGCGGCGACAGCAGGAAGGTCTGGCCTTGCGCCGGGCTGTCCGGGCCATGGTGGAGCAGATGGTCCACCACAATCGCCCCGCCGGTGCTTTGCCCGAACAGATGCCAGGGCTTGGGCAGTTGCAGCGCGTCGGCCTGCTCGAACAAGCCGTTCACCACCTGCTGGTACACCGCGAAATCATCGATGCTGGCGCGCGCGCCACTGGACAGGCCATGGCCCGGCAAGTCGCAGGCAATCACCACGAAGCCCTGGTCCAGACCCCACTCCACCACGCTGCGGTACAGCCCCATGTGGTCGTAGAAACCGTGGAACATAAACAGTGTGGCCACCGGTTTCGCCGGCCACCAGACCTGGCTGACCACCGTAAACCCGTCCACCTCGAAGCGCCCCAGGCGACTGATCACAGGCTCTTTGCGCGTAGCCAGGTCCAGCCCATAGAAGCGCTGGTAGACCCTGGCCTCGGCCGAAAGCGGTTGCGCGTCCACCAGGGGCCGCAAGCTTTCGCGCAGATGATCGGGGTCAAAGGTAACGGGCATAAGAACTTCCAGACTAGGGCTTCACAGCATTGAACAGATGAATATCGAGTCGCGATATTCATCTGTCAGGGCAAGCATGGCAAGCTACGCCACCGTCGAGGATTGTTCTGAATGCGAAAACCCTACCGCACTGCCCTGCTCGCCAGCCTGATCATGCTGATCTGCGCCGCCGTGCTGTGGGCCGCGTATGACTGGTTCCAGGGTCGCTATCTGCGGGCATTCAGCGAGCATACGGCGGTGTTTTCCGGCGACCTGCTGCGCCTGCCGGACGACCTGGCAGGCCCCGGCCCGATCCGCCTGGTGCACTTCTGGGACCCGGCCTGCCCGTGCAATGTCGGCAACCAACAGCACCTGAGTGAACTGATCGAGCAATACGCGCCCCAGGGCGTGGAATTCTATGCCCTGCAAAAAACCGGCAGCCACGGCCAATTGCCCGCAACCCTTGGCGCCATGAAAATCCTCACCACCTTGCCCGGCGCCGACCAAGTGCCCGCCAGCCCGGCGGTGGGCATCTGGGACAGCAATGGCAAACTGGCGTACTTCGGCCCTTACAGTGAGGGCCTGACCTGTAATTCGAGCAACAGCTTTATCGAACCGATCCTGCAGGCGCTCAAGAGCGGGCGGGCGGTGAATGCGACCCACACCCTGGCGGTGGGCTGCTATTGTTCCTGGCCACAAGGCTAAAAGTCCCACTTCTAATAATAAGGATTGTTCATGAAGCGCGTCTTGTCGGGTCTCGCGGCCCTGCTGGTGTTGATCGCCCTCGGGGCCGGCTGGTATGTCTACAGCAAGCAACCCACCCGCCAGGGCACGGTGGAGCTGGCCAACCTGCAGGGCTCGGTCACGGTGCGCTACGACGACCGGGGCGTGCCGCACATCCGCGCCGAGAACGAGGCCGACCTGTATCGCGCCCTGGGTTATGTGCACGCCCAGGACCGTCTGTTCCAGATGGAGATCATGCGGCGCTTGGCCCAAGGCGAGTTGGCCGAAGTGCTCGGCGTCAAGTTGCTGGACACCGACAAACTGTTCCGCAGCCTGCGCATCCGCGAGCGCGCCACTACCTATGCAGCGCAGATGGACCGCCAGTCGCCGCACTGGAAGGCCTTGCAAGCCTATCTGGACGGGATCAACCAGTATCAGGACAGCCACGCCAGCCCCATGGAGTTCGACGTGCTGGGCATCCCCAAGCGGCCATTCACCGCCGAAGACACCATCAGCATCGCTGGCTACCTGGCCTACAGCTTTGCCGCAGCCTTTCGGACCGAGCCCTTGCTGACCTATGTGCGGGACCAACTGGGCAGCGACTACCTGAAGGTGTTTGACCTCGACTGGAAGCCCAAGGGCGACCTCGGCCTGGCCGCCGCCGACTGGCAAGGCTTGAGTGCCATCGCCCGCCTCAGCGAGCAGGCCCTGGCCGACAACGGCCTGCCGCAGTTCGAGGGCAGCAACGCCTGGGCCATCAGTGGCAAC
Source organism: Pseudomonas proteolytica (assembly GCF_007858275.1). GTDB lineage: Bacteria > Pseudomonadota > Gammaproteobacteria > Pseudomonadales > Pseudomonadaceae > Aquipseudomonas > Aquipseudomonas proteolytica. Next base: position 70,160 of record NZ_VFEV01000029.1, on the reverse strand, counting down.
CGTACCAAGAGCGGCAAGCCGTTGCTGGCGGGCGACCCGCATATCCGCTTTTCGGTGCCGTCGGTGTGGTACGAGGCGCACTTGTCGGCGCCCGGCTTCGAACTCTACGGTTATCACAACGCCCTGGTCCCGGTGGCGTTCCTGGGCCACAACAAAGCGTTTGGCTGGAGCCTGACGATGTTCCAGAACGATGACCTCGACCTGATCGCCGAGAAGGTCAACCCGGACAACCCCAACCAGGTGCGCTACCACGACCAGTGGGTCGACATGACCACCAGCGAGCAACAGATCGCGGTCAAGGGCCAGGCACCGGTGACGCTGACGCTACGCCAGTCGCCCCACGGCCCGATCATCAACGACGTGCTCGGCGCCAATGCCGGCACCACGCCGATTGCCATGTGGTGGGCGTTCCTCGACACCGAAAACCCGATCCTCGACGGGTTCTACCAACTCAACCGCGCCGACACCTTGGCCAAGGCCCGTCAGGCCGTGGCCAAGGTACATGCACCGGGGCTGAATATCGTGTGGGCCAATGCCAAGGGCGATATCGGCTGGTGGGCCGCGGCGCAGTTGCCGATCCGCCCGGCCGGGGCCAATGCCGGGTTTATCCTCGACGGCAGCACGTCTCAGTCTGACAAGCTGGGCTTCTACCCGTTCAGCGCCAACCCCCAGGAAGAAAACCCGGCGCGGGGTTATGTGGTCTCGGCCAATGCCCAGCCGGTATCGCCTACTGGCATGCAGATCCCCGGCTATTACAACCTGGCGGACCGCGGCCAACAGTTGAACGCGCAGTTGAGCGACAACCAGGTCAAATGGGACCTGGACAACAGCCAGGCCCTGCAACTGGGCACCACCACCGCCTACGGGCCCCGCCTGTTGGCGCCGCTGTTGCCGGTGCTGCGTGAGGTGGTCAAGGATCCGTCCGAGCTCAAACTGGTGGAGCAGTTGGCAGGATGGAAAGGTGATTACCCGGTGGAGTCGATCCCGGCCACGTTGTTCAACCAGTTGCTGTATGACCTGACGGACGCCGCCTTCCGCCCCAAGCTGGGCGACGACATGTTCAAGACCCTGATCACCACCCGCGTGGTCGACGCCGCCCTGCCACGCCTGGCCGCCGCCGCCGATTCGCCGTGGTGGAACGGGCAGCGGGCCGAGACGGTCAAGCGCGCCTGGGACAAGAGCCTGGCCCACCTGAAAACCACCTTCGGCGACGACCCGGCGCAATGGCAATGGGGCAAGGCCCATACCCTGACCCATGGCCATCCGCTGGGTATCAAGAAGCCGCTGGACCAAATCGTCAATGTCGGCCCGTTTGCCTCACCGGGCAGCCACGAAGTGCCGAACAACCTGTCCGCAATCATTGGCCCGGCGCCATGGCCGGTGACTTATGGCCCGTCTACCCGACGCCTGGTCGACTTCGCCGACGCCGCCCACGCACTGACCATCAACCCGGTCGGACAGAGCGGCGTACCGTTCGACAAGCACTATGCCGACCAGGCCGAGACCTACATCGAAGGCGGGTACGAGCAGGCGCATTTTGATGAAGAGGAAGTCCAGGCCAATACTCGCGGCACCCTCAAGCTATTGCCGGCCCGCCCCCCACAACAGCCCTGACGAAACATGGCTTAAGAAATGTGGGAGGGGCGGTGCGACGATTCGACTTGCTTGCGAATGCGTAGTGTCAGTCACCACATGTATAGACTGATCCACCGCATTCGCGAGCAAGCCCGCACACACAATTTTAATCTGCGTTACGCATCCGACCGGGCGCCTGGCCATACGCCTCCTTGAATTTCTTGCTGAACGCCGCCTGGGATTGATAACCCACCCGGGCGGCGATATCCGTCAGGCTCAACCGCGACTGCTGCAACAGGTTGAACGCCAGCTCCATGCGCAACTGGGTCAGCAGCACCCACGGCGATACGCCCGCCACTTTGACAAACGCGCGCATGAACGTGGCCCGGGACATCGACGCCGCGCCGGCCAGGCTGTCGATGGTCCAGTCATGCCCGGGCTCGGCCAGCATCGCCTGCCAGGCGCGGCCCAGGCGTTTGTCGATGAGCAAGGCAAACGTCCCCGCCAGCGGGGCCTGTTGTGCCAGCCAGGTGCGCACCAGCAAGGTGAACAGGGCCACCGACAGCGCATCAATGAACGACCGCGCACCGAGCCGTTCGCTATCCGCTTCGCTGCGCATCAGGGCAATCAGGGCTGCCAGTTGCCCGTCGGCCTGCCATTGCCGGCTGGACACCACCAGATACGTCGGCAAGGCCGCGAACAGCAACGACTGGCGGTTGTAGTGAAAACTGCCACAGAGCATCTCCACCTCCGGCTGATCGCCACCCAGACGATGCACCGTGAGGACACCGTCGTCGATCACCCTGGGCAACATCGCCGGTACCGTCGCGCCCTGGCTACGCAACAGGTGAGTCGCGCCGCCGGGCAACAGCAGGATGTCGCCCTCCTCCAGGGTCACTCGTTGCCCAGCCGAAAGTTCGGCGCGGCAAGTGCCACTGACCACAATGTGGTACGGCGCCACGCCCAGGGCCTCGGGCGCATGGTCCAGGGCCCAGTCGCCCTGGAACTGGCAACGTACGTCGAGGTTGCCGCGCAGGTTGGCCAGGGTGATCAGGGTGTCGATAGCGTTCATTTGCGAATATCGGTCAAAAAGTTGAGCGGATCGAACAATACCGCCAAACCCGAACGGCACACACTGGCTTCACACCCAACCCGTTCAGGAGTCATCGCAATGTTCAATAACTGGTCCGACTTGCTGCCTACCGTGAAGAAAGCCTTTGGCACACTGGGCAAGAGCAACCCGAAGATGGTCAAAGCCTACATGGCGCTTGGCGAAGCCGCCGAGGAAAACAACGTCCTGGATGCCAAGACCCGCGAACTGATCTCGATTGCAGTGGCGATCACCACGCGCTGCGACGGTTGTATCGGCGTACATGCCGACGCCGCGATCAAGGCCGGCGCCACCCGCGAAGAAGTCGCCGCAACGCTGGCCACTGCCATTTCACTGAATGCCGGCGCCGCCTACATCTACTCGCTGCGCGCGCTGGAAGCCTACGACACGCTTAAACCGGCGCCGCAAAGTTGAGCCGAAACTGCTGCGGCGTCACGCCCAGCCGGCGGTTGAACACACTGCGCAGGTGCTGGGCATCGCGAAAGCCGCATTGATAGGCCACGGTCTTGAGCGGCGCGCTGCTGCTTTCGAGCATCACCCGCGCCGCATCCACCCGCGCCCGCTCGACAAATTCCGCCGGGGTGATCCGCGCCTCCCGGGCAAATACCCGCGAAAAGTTGCGCGCACTCATGTTGGCCGCGCGGGCCAGGTCGGCAATGCCCAGGTCACCGGTCAGGTTCGCCAGCACGTACAACTGCACCTGCGCCACGGCCGAGGAAGATTCGGCATGGGGCGTCAGGAACGGGCTGAACTGGGACTGCCCGCCGCTGCGCTGGGTAAACACCACCAGGCGCTTGGCCACGCTCAACGCCACTTCCGGGCCGTGGTCCTGGGCCAGCAGGTACAACGACAGATCGATGCCCGCCGTGACCCCGGCCGAGGTGTAGAGGTTGGCGTCTTGCACGTACAAGCGGTCGGCGTCGACCTGGGTCGAGGGGCATAGTCGCGCCAGATCCGCCGCGTCGCCCCAGTGCGTGGTGACCGTGCGCCCCTCCAGCAAACCGGCACGCGCGAGCATGAACGCGCCATTGCAGATCGAGCCGAAACGCCGAGCCCTGGCACTGGCGCCCTGCAGCCACTGATTGAACCCCGGGCCGAAATCCTCGAAGGGCAACTGCGGGCCACCGGCTACCAGCAACAGGTCATAGGCTTGCAATGCCTCGCTGTAGTGGATGTGGGCCTGCAATGACAGGCCGTTGGAACAGGCGATCTGGCCCTGGACCTGGCCGATGACTTCGAGCTGGTAATGATCCGCAGGCGCCAGGAAGCGATTGGCCTCGCAGAACACGTCCATGGGACCGGTCACATCCAGTGACTGGACGCCGGGGAAGATCAGGATCGCGACGGTCTTGTGCATGGATGGCACACCTTTCTACCGGAATAAACGAAGAAACAAATGTGGGAGCGGGCTTGCTCGCGAAAGCGGTGGATCAGTCTATACATCTGGTGACTGACACTGCGCATTCGCGAGCAAGCCCGCTCCCACATTTGGATTGTTGCAGGCTTCAAGGGATAGCAGTGCCTGCTACACCCTAGCCGATTTCACGTGGCACGATGTGACCGCACATTGGCCGGGATCGCATCCTCACCCCGATGGCCCTCGCGCACAGGCGCGTCCAGACTGCACTCACCAGCGCCAACCCGGCGCCCTCGTGAGGAGCATGACCATGAGTACCACCATCGCCGGCATCAAAATCCCCGACAGTGCCCTGGCCAAGGCTACCACCGAATACATCCGCGACATTGAATCCGACCTGCTCTACCACCACTCCCGTCGCGTCTTCCTGTTTGGCGCCCTGAGCGGCGAGCGCAAGCAATTGACCTACAACCCGGAGCTGCTCTACGTCGGCGCAATGTTCCATGACCTGGGCCTGGTGGCAGGCCATCGCAGCGACAACGAGCGTTTTGAAGTGGACGGCGCCAACGCTGCCGCCGCCTTTCTCAAGCCCTATGGTTTAAGCGACGACGATATCGAGCAAGTGTGGCTGTCCATTGCCCTGCACACCACGCCGGGGGTACCTCAGCACCTGCGCCCTACCGTCGCCCTGGTGACCGCTGGCGTGGAGATGGATGTGCTGGGCATGGACTACGCCGCGTTTACCCACGTGCAGCGCGAGGCAGTGGTGCATGCGCATCCACGGGGCGAAGGGTTCAAGGAATGCATCATCTGCGCGTTTGCCGACGGCTTGCGCCATCGCCCGCAGACCACGTTTGGCAACGTGAAGACCGATGTGTTGGTGGATCAGGAGCCGGGGTTCAAGCCGCTGAACTTTGTCGAGGTGATTCGCCGGTCGCCGTGGACTGCTTAATCAACTTGAAATGCAATCAAATGTGGGAGCTGGCTTGCCTGCGATAGCGATGGATCAGTCACATCTTCAGTGACTGACGCACCGCTATCGCAGGCAAGCCAGCTCCCACATTTTGACCGAGTACCGGGCTTTAGACCGGTGCGGGCGCGCGGCGTACATCCGGCTGTTTCCAGCCATCCGCTGCCGCTTCTTCGATGGCTTGCTGGATCGCCTTCTTGCGCCGCTCTTCAGCGCGACGGCTGAAGTACCACACCAGGAATGTCACCAGCGACACCGCCAGCAGGATCAGGCTGGCCACGGCGTTGATCTCGGGTTTGACCCCAAGGCGCACCGCCGAGAACACTTCCATCGGCAAGGTGGTGGAGCCCGGGCCCGAGACGAAGCTGGCAAGTACCAGGTCATCCAGGGACAACGCGAACGACATCATGCCGCCCGCCGCCAACGACGGCGCGATCATCGGGATGGTGATCAGGAAGAACACCTTCCACGGCCGCGCACCGAGGTCCATGGCCGCTTCTTCGATCGACAGGTCCAGCTCACGCAGGCGCGCCGACACCACCACCGCCACATACGCCGCACAGAACGTGGTGTGGGCGATCCAGATGGTGACAATGCCACGCTCCTGGGGCCAACCGATCATCTGCGCCATGGCCACGAACAGCAGCAACAGCGACAGACCGGTGATCACTTCCGGCATCACCAGCGGCGCCGTCACCAGGCCGCCGAACAGCGTGCGGCCCTTGAACTGGCTGATACGGGTCAGCACAAACGCTGCCAACGTACCCAGCGCCACCGCGGCCACCGCCGTGTAGCAGGCGATTTCCAGGGAGCGCGCCACCGAGCCCATCAACTGGGTGTTGTCCAGCAGGCCCACGTACCACTTGATCGACCAACCGCCCCACACCGTCACCAGTTTCGATTCGTTGAACGAATAGATCACCAGGATCAGCATCGGCAGGTAGATGAACAGCAGCCCTACGACCAGCATGAAGCTGGAGAAACTGAAGCGCTTCATACCTTGCCCTCCATCTCTTTGGCTTGGCTGCGGTTAAACAGAATGATGGGCACGATCAGGATCGCCAGCATCACCACCGCCAGGGCAGAAGCCACCGGCCAGTCGCGGTTGTTGAAGAACTCTTGCCACAACACTTTACCGATCATCAGGGTTTCCGGGCCGCCCAGCAGTTCCGGGATCACGAACTCGCCCACCACCGGGATGAACACCAGCATGCAGCCGGCGATGATGCCGTTCTTGGACAGCGGCACGGTGATTTTCCAGAAGCTGTTGAAGGTGCTCGAACCCAGGTCCGATGCCGCTTCCAGCAGGCTCTGGTCATGTTTGACCAGGTTGGCGTACAGCGGCAGGATCATGAACGGCAGGTACGAATAGACCACGCCGATATACACCGCGATGTTGGTGTTGAGGATCTGCAACGGTTCGTTGATCAACCCCATGGACATCAAAAAGCCATTGAGCAAGCCGTTGTTGCTGAGGATGCCCATCCACGCATACACCCGGATCAGGATCGCGGTCCAGGTCGGCATCATGATCAGCAGCACCAGCACGGTCTGCATCTCTTTGCGCGCACTGGCGATGGCGTAGGCCATCGGGTAGCCGATCAGCAGGCACAAGGCCGTGCTGAAAAACGCCATCTTCAACGAGCCCAGGTAGGCGGCGATGTACAGCTCGTCGCCGGCCAGCAGGCTGTAGTTGGCCAGGTTGAGCACCACCTCCAGCTTCTGCTCGATGTAGGTGTAGATCTCGGTGTAGGGCGGGATCGCCACGTCGGCTTCGGCAAAGCTGATCTTCAGGACGATGAAGAACGGCAGCATGAAGAACAGGAACAGCCACAGGAACGGAATCCCGATGACCACCTGCTTGCCGCTGGGAATTATTCGGTGCAGTCGCCGTTTGAATTTCTTCATGTTCATGAGCGAAGTACCACGCCGCTGTCGTCTTCCCACCACACGTAGACCTGGTCACCCCAGGTCGGCCGCGCGCCACGGCGTTCGGCGTTGGCAACGAAGGACTGCACCAGCTTGCCGCTCGGCAGTTCGACGTAGAACACCGAGTGGCCGCCCAGGTAGGCAATGTCATGCACCTTGCCGCTGGACCAGTTGTGCTCGCAGGTCGGCATTTCGGTGGTGACCAGCAGTTTTTCCGGGCGGATGGCGTAGGTCACCGACTTGTCTTCCACCGACGTGGCGATGCCATAGCCCACGTAGATATCGCGGTCCAGGTCGGCGCACTTGAGCACCGCATGGCCTTCGGCGTCATCCACCACCACGGTGTCGAAGATGTTGACGTTGCCGATGAACTCGCACACCAGGCGGCTGGTGGGGGTTTCGTAGATATCGATCGGGCTGCCGATCTGCGCGATCCAGCCCAGGTGCATGATCGCGATGCGCTCGGCCATAGTCATGGCCTCTTCCTGGTCGTGGGTCACCATCACGCAGGTCACGCCGACGCGCTCGATGATCTCCACCAACTCCAGTTGCATCTGCGAGCGCAGCTTCTTGTCCAGGGCGCCCATCGGCTCATCGAGCAACAGCAGTTTCGGGCGTTTGGCCAAGGACCGGGCCAGGGCCACGCGCTGACGCTGGCCGCCCGACAGCTGGTGCGGCTTGCGCTTGGCGTACTGGCTCATCTGCACCAGCTTGAGCATCTCGGCCACGCGGGCCTCGACCTCGGCCTTGGGGATCTTGTCCTGTTGCAGGCCGAAGGCGATGTTCTGCGCCACGGTCATGTGTGGGAACAAGGCGTAGGACTGGAACATCATGTTGATCGGCCGCTCGTAGGGCGGCATGTCGGTGATATCCACACCGTCGAGGAAAATCCGCCCTTCGGTCGGGCGCTCGAAACCTGCGAGCATGCGCAGCAAGGTGGACTTGCCCGAACCCGAACCGCCGAGCAAGGCAAAGATCTCGCCTTTCTTGATTTCCAGGGACACATCGTCCACGGCAATCGTCTCGTCGAACTTCTTCGTGACCCGGTCGATTTTGACCAACACCTTTTTCGGTGTCTGGTCGCCCTCGAGGGCTTTCTTATAGGCGCCGGAGGCAACTGCCATTTACGAAACTCCCAGAAAAAAAGAGTGCAGAACGTCCAATACGGACGAACGTTGGATAGTTTTAGCCTTACTTGCCCGTCTTGACCTTGGTCCAGCTACGGGTCATCAAGCGTTGCACTTTCGGGGGTAGCTCGAAGTTGACAAACGTCCGGTCGAGAACCGCCTGCGGTGGATAAACCGCTTCGTCGGTGCGTATCGATTGCTCCATCAGCGTGTCCGCCCCTGGGTTAGGGTTGGCGTAGCCGACGTAATCACTGACCTGAGCGATCACTTCAGGTTGCAGTAGATAGTTGATGAAGGCGTGGGCCTCTTTGACGTTGGTCGAGTCCTTGGGGATCGCCAGCACGTCAAACCACAGGTTGCCGCCTTCCTTGGGAATCGCGTAGGCGATGTTCACGCCCTTGCCAGCCTCGGCCGCCCGGGCCTTGGCCTGGAACACATCGCCGGAGAAGCCCGCAGCCACGCAGATATTGCCGTTGGCCAGGTCCGAGATGTATTTGGAGGAGTGGAAGTAGGTCACGTAGGGCCGCACTTTCAGGAGTTTTTCCTCGGCCTTTTTATAGTCAGCCGGGTTGGTGCTGTTAGGGTCCAGGCCCATATAGTTGAGCACCGCCGGCAGCATTTCATCGGCCGAGTCCATGAAGGACACACCGCAGCTGGCCAGCTTCTTCATGTTTTGTGGCTCGAACAGCACGGCCCAGGAGTCGATCTTGTCGACGCCCAGCACTTCCTTCACTTTATCGACGTTGTAGCCAATGCCGTTGGTGCCCCACAGGTACGGCACCGCGTATTGGTTGCCCGGGTCGTTCTTTTCCAGGCGCTTGAGCAACGCCGGGTCGAGATTGGCGTAGTTGCCGAGCAACGACTTGTCGATCTTCTGGAACGCGCCCGCCTTGATCTGCTTGCCCAGGAAGTGGTTGGACGGCACCACCACGTCATACCCGGTGCGCCCGGCCAGCAACTTGCCTTCCAGGGTTTCGTTGGAATCGAACACGTCGTAGACCGGCTTGATGCCGGTGGCCTTTTCAAAGTTGGCCAGGGTGTCGGGGCCGATATAGTCCGACCAGTTATAAACATGCACGGTGGAAGCTGCCTGCACGCTGACTGCCAACGTGAGGCCCGCCCCTACCAGCAAGGCTTTGCGAAATAAAGAAATTGGCAAGTGGAGGTCCTCTTAAATAGTTGGGCCCGAAGTTGTTGCCCGGCAACAAAACCGGCGCGCAACTTACCCTCGATAAACCGATCCGGCAAAACTTTCTGTCATTTAATTTGTGAGAGCGGGCCTGGGTGGGAGCGGGCTTGCTCGCGAAGGGGGCGTGTCAGCCAGCATTTATGTCTACTGATACACCGCTTTCGCGAGCAAGCCCGCTCCCACACAAGCTCGCTCCTACAGGTTCGTGCTTATTTACCCGACTTGATCTTGGTCCAGCTGCGCGTCAGCAGACGCTGGGTCGCGGCTGGCAGATCGCTGATTGCATACAGCTTGGCCTTCACATCATCCGACGGATAGATGCTCGGATCGCCCGAGATATCCTTGTTCACCAGCGGCGTAGCGGCCTTGTTACCGTTCGGGAAACGTACGCTGTTAGTGATTGCCGCCATGACTTCAGGCTTCATCAGGTAGTTCATGAACTGGTAGGCGGCGTCCAGGTTCTCGGCATCTTTAGGGATAGCGACCATGTCGTAGAAGCTGCCTGCGCCTTCCTTGGGAATGGCATAGGAAACCTTGACCTTGCCGCCGGCTTCAGCCGCGCGGGACTTGGATTGTTCCAGGTCACCCGAATAACCCACGGCTACGCAGATGTTGCCGTTGGCCAGGTCCGAGATGTACTTGGAGGAGTGGAAGTAGCCCACCGAAGGACGGATCTTGAGGAACAGTGCTTCGGCTTCAGCCAGTTGCTTCTTGTCCTGGCTGTCGGTCGGGTAACCCAGGTAGTGCAGGGCCACCGGGATCATTTCGGTTGGCGAGTCGAGGAAGCTCACGCCACAGCTTTTGAGTTTCTCGATGTTCTCGGGCTTGAACAGCACGTCCCAAGAGTCGATCTTGTCTACGCCCAGCGCAGCCTTGACCTTGTCCGGGTTGTAGCCGATGCCGATGGTGCCCCACATGTACGGGAATGCGTGCAGGTTGCCTTTGTCACTGGCATCGCCCACGGCCTTGAGCAGGTCGGTATCGAGGTTTTTCCAGTTTGGCAGCTTGGACTTGTCCAGCTCCTGGTACACACCGGCCTTGATCTGCTTGGCCAGGAAGTTGTTCGACGGCACAACCACGTCGTAACCGGACTTGCCCGCCAACAGCTTGGCTTCCAGGGTTTCGTTGCTGTCGAAAACGTCGTACACCACTTTGATGCCGGACTCTTTCTCAAAGTTGGCAATGGTGTCCGGTGCAATGTAGTCGGACCAGTTATAGACATGCAGTACTTTGCTGTCCGCCTGGGCCGCGCCCGCCATCACGCCCATGAGGGACAAGGCCAGGAGGGTCTTGCCAGCGTTCTTCAAACCTAATGCCTTCATTCGGTCATGCTCCAATTTTTTCTTTTTTGGGCCACATTTTTCTACGTTTCATGGCCCGTCGAAGGGCAACAAAACAGGGCGACAGTCTGGCAAGTTCAGGGGCCGGCTTTCAACCAAAGCCCCGCATTTATCATTGCCCGAATGCAACAGCCGCAAGCCGCTGCATTCTGAGCCTAGCACTTAGCCCTGCAATGCCGCCAAAGTCAGGTCCAGGCACTGGCGAGCCTTGGTCACCAGCTCGTCAATCTCGGCCTTGCTGATCACCAGCGGCGGCGAAATGATCATGGTGTCGCCCACGGCGCGCATGATCAGGCCATTCTCGAAGCAGAAGGTGCGGCAGATCATGCCCACGCCCTTGCCTTCGTAACGCTTGCGCGTGGCCTTGTCCTGCACCAGCTCGATCGCACCCAACATGCCGACACCACGGACTTCGCCCACCAACGGATGATCCGCCAGCTCGCGTAGACGCTTTTGCAAATACGGTGCCGTTTCGTCATGTACACGGCTGACAATTTTCTCATCGCGCATGATGCGGATGTTTTCCAGGGCCACCGCAGCCGCCACCGGGTGCCCGGAGTAGGTGAAGCCGTGGTTGAAATCGCCACCTTCGTTGAGCACTGCCACCACTTCGTCGCGCACGATCAGGCCGCCCATGGGGATGTAGCCCGAGGTCAGGCCCTTGGCGATGGTCATCATGTCCGGCTTGAGATCGTAGAAATCGCTTCCGAACCACTCACCGGTACGGCCGAAGCCGCAGATCACTTCGTCGGCGACAAACAGGATGTCGTACTTGGCGAGGATTTCCTTGATGCGCGGCCAGTAGGTCGCTGGCGGCACAATCACGCCACCGGCGCCCTGGATCGGCTCGGCAATAAAGGCACCGACGTTGTCCACGCCGACTTCCAGAATTTTCTCTTCCAGTTGGTTGGCCGCCCAGATCCCGAACTCTTCGGGGCTCATGTCGCCGCCTTCGCCGAACCAGTACGGCTGGGCGATATGCACGATGCCCGGGATCGGCAAGTCGCCCTGCTCGTGCATATAGGTCATGCCGCCCAGGCTCGCGCCGGCCACCGTGGAGCCGTGGTAACCGTTCTTGCGGCTGATGATGGTTTTCTTGTTTGGCTGGCCCTTGATCGCCCAGTAGTGGCGGACCATGCGCAACATGGTGTCGTTGCCTTCGGAGCCGGAACCGGTGAAGAACACATGGTTCATGCCGGCGGGGGCGATATCGGCGATGGCCTTGGCCAGTTCCAGCACCGGCGGGTGGGCGGTCTGGAAGAACAGGTTGTAGTAAGGCAGTTGTTTCATCTGCTTGGCGGCGGCGTCAGCCAGCTCGTCGCGGCCATAACCGATGGCCACGCACCACAGGCCGGCCATGCCGTCGAGGATCTTGTTGCCTTCGCTGTCCCACAGGTACACGCCCTTGGCGTTGGTGATGATGCGCGGGCCTTTCTCTTTCAACTGCTTGAAGTCGCTGAACGGTGCCAGGTGATGATCGTTGCTCAGGGCTTGCCATTCACGGGTTTGCGGGTTGTTGCTGGACATACCAATCTCCAATAGGTAGGTGAAGGTGCGGCGTATCCCGGCCGCACCCGGCGCATCAGACGGCGAAGAGCAGGAATTCCCGCTCCCACGAACTGATCACGCGCTTGAAGTTTTCATGCTCGGCCCGCTTGACCGCGACGTAGCCAGTGATGAATTTGTGACCCAGGTATTTCTCGATGGTCTTGCTGTTTTCCATGCGTTCCAGCGCGTCTTCGATGGTCAACGGCAGGCGCAGGTTGCGCCGCTCGTAACCACGACCCACAACAGGCGCGCTTGGGCTGATGCCTTCGACCATGCCGATATAGCCACACAGCAGGCTGGCGGCGATCGCCAGGTAAGGGTTGGCATCGGCGCCAGGCAGGCGGTTTTCCACGCGACGGTTCTGCGGGCCGGCATCCGGTACGCGCAGGCCGACGGTGCGGTTCTCTTCGCCCCACTCCACGTTCACCGGCGCCGAGGTGTCGGGCAGGAAGCGGCGGAACGAGTTGACGTTGGGCGCGAACAGCGGCAGCAGCTCGGGGATGAACTTCTGCAGGCCGCCGATGTGGTGCAGGAACAGCTCGCTCTTGGAACCGTCCTCATTGGAGAACACGTTCTTGCCGGTGGCGATGTCGATGATGCTCTGGTGCAGGTGCATGGCGCTGCCCGGCTCACCGGTCATGGGCTTGGCCATGAAGGTGGCGGCCACGTTGTGCTTGAGCGCGGCTTCACGCATGGTGCGCTTGAACACCAGGATCTGGTCGGCCAGGGACAGGGCATCGCCGTGACGGAAGTTGATTTCCATCTGCGCCGTGCCGTCCTCGTGGATCAGGGTGTCGAGGTCCAGCTCTTGCAGCTCGCACCAGTCATAGACGTCTTCGAACAACGGGTCGAATTCGTTGGCCGCTTCTATAGAGAAGGACTGGCGACCGGTTTCCGGGCGGCCAGAGCGGCCAATCGGCGGTTGCAGCGGGAAGTCCGGGTCTTCGCAGCGCTTGGTCAGGTAGAACTCCATCTCCGGCGCCACGATGGGCTGCCAGCCTTTGTCGGCGTAGAGCTTGAGGACTTTCTTGAGTACGTTGCGCGGCGACAGCTCGATCGGGTTGCCTTGCTTGTCGTAGGTGTCGTGGATCACCTGGGCGGTGGGCTCGATGGCCCAGGGCACGAGGAACACGGCGTTCTGGTCGGGGCGGCAGATCATGTCGATGTCGGCCGGGTCGAGCAGTTCGTAATAGATGTCGTCTTCGACATAGTCGCCGGTCACGGTCTGCAACAGAACGCTCTCGGGCAGGCGCATGCCTTTTTCGGCGATGAACTTGTTGGTCGGCGAGATCTTGCCCCGGGTGATCCCCGTGAGGTCGCCAATCATGCATTCGACTTCTGTGATCTTGTGGTCTTTCAACCAATCGGTGAGCTGGTCGAGGTTGTTACTCATAAATGCCTCTGGGCTGGGTTTCCTGACATCCATTAAAGGTCAGGCGTTGTTTGACGCGTGCGCGTCTCTTTGTTTCGCCCGCGTTCGGCAGGCATCGCCAAATGCCTGGAAGATCGCGAGGTAGTACGGGTTGGAGCTTACCTGCCATTCAGGGTGCCATTGCACTCCTAATGCAAAAGCGTCTGCAAAAGCCTTGCCCTGTTTGAGCGAAAAAGCCTCGATCAGGCCGTCCGGCGCGCTCGCTTCGACCTGCAGGCCGGGCGCCAGGCGGTCAACGCCCTGGCTGTGGATCGAGTTGACCTGGATCGTGTCCGGCAAGCCCAGACTCGCCAATACGCCACCCGGGCTGATCGCCACGGAGTGCGCCGGGCCGTACTGGACTTCCAGCGGCTGGGTATCGTCTTCGCGGTGGTCGAGCATACCCGGCAACTCATGAACCTTCTGGTGCAGGCTGCCGCCCAGGGCCACGTTCATTTCCTGGAAGCCCCGGCAGATCCCCAGCACCGGCACGCCTGCGGCAATCGCGGCGCGAATCAGCGCCAGGGTGCTCTGGTCACGGGCAGGATCATGGGCAGTCCCTGGCGCGCTGGCCGGACCGTCATAATGATGGGGTTCGATATTGGAAGGGGAGCCGGTAAAGAGAATGCCGTCCAGACCGTCAAGAATATTGGCCGGTTCGAACAGGTCCGCCAGGGACGGAATAATCAATGGCAGGCCCTTGGCAGCGATGGCCACGGCGCGGACGTATTTGTCGCCACTGATGTGATAAGCATGCAGACCAACCTGTTTGGAGCAGGCGGTGACGCCGATTAACGGCAGGCCAGACATGAAGCACCCCGGTATTATTGCTGTTATGGGTTTGAATCGAGCTTAGCCTTGTTCATTTTTTTACACAACACCCCCGTAAAAAATACAACACGGCCCGCTCAAGCCTGCTAGTCCCAAGCCGGGCAAACCGATAAAACTGCCCAAAAAAGCCGCAAAAAAGCCCTCAAGGCGCTTTTTTAGGGCAAAAAAGGCCTCGCTTGACTTCGGCATGCCGTTCGGGTTGACTGAAACCAGAAAAGATCAATGATTGATATTTTTAACAACAAAGGTGTTGCATCATGTCGGTACCCCCGCGTGCCGTTCAGCTTAACGAAGCGAACGCGTTCCTTAAGGATCATCCTGAGGTTCTGTACGTAGACCTTCTAATTGCGGATATGAATGGTGTGGTGCGCGGTAAGCGCATCGAACGCACCAGCCTCCACAAGGTTTACGAGAAAGGCATCAACTTGCCTGCCTCTTTATTTGCCCTGGATATCAATGGCTCGACGGTGGAAAGCACCGGCCTGGGTCTGGACATCGGTGATGCTGACCGAATCTGTTATCCAATCCCCGATACCCTGTGCAATGAACCCTGGCAAAAGCGCCCTACCGCGCAACTGCTGATGACCATGCACGAACTTGAAGGTGAACCTTTCTTCGCCGATCCGCGCGAAGTGCTCCGCCAAGTTGTAACCAAGTTTGACGATATGGGCCTGACCATCTGCGCAGCCTTCGAGCTTGAGTTCTACCTGATCGACCAGGAGAACGTGAACGGCCGCCCACAACCTCCCCGCTCGCCGATTTCCGGCAAACGCCCGCACTCGACACAGGTCTACCTGATCGACGACCTCGACGAATACGTCGACTGCCTCCAGGACATTCTGGAAGGTGCCAAAGAGCAAGGCATCCCGGCCGACGCCATCGTCAAGGAAAGTGCCCCGGCGCAGTTCGAAGTGAACCTGCACCACGTCGCCGACCCGATCAAGGCATGCGACTACGCGGTACTGCTCAAGCGCTTGATCAAGAACATTGCCTACGACCATGAGATGGACACCACCTTCATGGCCAAGCCTTACCCGGGCCAGGCAGGCAACGGTTTGCACGTGCATATTTCGATCCTGGACAAAGAAGGCAAGAACATCTTTGCCAGCGAGGATCCCGAGCAGAACGCCGCATTGCGTCACGCGATCGGCGGTGTGCTGGAGACCCTGCCTGCACAAATGGCTTTCCTGTGCCCCAACGTCAACTCCTACCGTCGTTTCGGCGCACAGTTCTACGTGCCGAACTCGCCGTGCTGGGGCCTGGACAACCGCACCGTGGCGATTCGCGTCCCTACCGGCTCGTCCGACGCGGTACGTATCGAACACCGCGTGGCCGGCGCCGATGCCAACCCTTACCTGCTGATGGCTTCGGTCCTGGCGGGCGTGCACCACGGTCTGACCAACAAGATCGAACCTGGCGCACCGGTGGAAGGCAACAGCTACGAGCAGAACGAGCAAAGCCTGCCGAACAACCTGCGTGACGCACTGCGCGAGTTGGACGACAGCGAGGTGATGGCCAAGTACATCGATCCGAAATACATCGATATCTTCGTCGCCTGCAAGGAAAGCGAGCTGGAGGAGTTCGAACACTCCATCTCCGACCTTGAGTACAACTGGTACCTGCATACCGTGTAAACGGATTGTGGTGAGCGGGCTTGCTTGTGGTGAGCAGGCTTGTCTGTGGCGAGCGGGCTTGTCTGTGGCGAGCGGGCTTGCCCCGCGCGGGGCTGCGAAGCGGCCCTCATTCAAAAACACCGCGATGCATCTGATGCATCGCGGTGTTTGTTTTGGGGCTGCTTCGCAGCCCAGCGCGGGGCAAGCCCGCTCGCCACAGACAAGCCCTAGCCACAACAAGCCCACTCACCACAAACAAGCCCTAGCCACAACAGGCCCACTCACCACAAACAAACCTGCTCCCCACAACAAGCCCTATCTGTACCGATATGGATCTCTGCGTACAATGCGCTCTGCCTTGTAGGAGACTTCCATGACCACCCGCCCCGCCGCCCCTCGCAAACCCCGCGCCCGCAGCCAGGCCCGGATCGACGCGATCCTCGACGCCGCCCGCACCTTGCTGGCAGCCGAAGGCGTGGCCAGCCTATCGATCTACAGCGTGGCCGAACGGGCGCAGATTCCGCCGTCATCGGTGTATCACTTTTTCGCCAGCGTACCGGCCTTGCTCGAAGCATTGACGGCTGACGTACACGCCGCATTCCGCGCCGCGCTACAAGCCCCCATCGACCACGACAGCCTGCATCACTGGCGCGACCTGTCGCGCGTGGTGGAGCTGCGCATGCTGACCATCTACAGCAACGACGCCGCCGCCCGGCAATTGATCCTCGCCCAGCACGGCCTCACCGAAGTGACCCAGGCCGACCGCCAGCATGACCTGGAGTTGGGGGACTTGATGCTGCAAGTGTTCAACCGCCACTTTGAAGTGCCGGTGCTGCCGGCAGATGTGGACGTGTTTGCCCTGGCGCTGGAGCTAAGCGACCGCGTTTACGCGCGCTCGGTGCATCAGCATGGGCAGATCACCCCGCGCATGGCGGAGGAAGGGATGCGGGTGTTTGATGCGTATGTGGGGCTTTATTTGCCGGTGTTTTTGCCTAAGCGATAAGGGTTGTGGTGACTGGGCCGGCCTTATCGCGAGCAAGCCCGCTCCCACATTCGACCGCATTCCCATGTTGGAAATCGGTCGAATGTGGGAGCTGGCTTGCCTGCGATAGCGGTCTGAAGCCGATCACAGCTTGGCGATCGACACCTCGGTGGACTTCACAAACGCAATCACTTCACTGCCAATCACCAACTCCAGCTCTTTCACCGAGCGGGTGGTGATCACGGAGGTGACGATGCCGGACGCGGTCTGCACGTCGATTTCCGACAGTACGTCGCCTTCGACGATTTCCTTGATGGTGCCTTTGAACTGGTTACGCACGTTGATCGCTTTGATAGTCATGGTGTTATTCCTTAAGGGACAAGTGAGTTATTGCGCCCAACGCAATTGCGTAGGCAACGGTGAAACAGGTTCCGGCTCCGGCGGCGTGCCGGGCAGTGACAGCACACGGTTGAGGACTTCGGTTTCCAGGGCCGCCAGGCGATGGGAGCCACGGACCCGCGGGCGTGGCAGTTCCACATGCAGGTCGAGGCCGATTTCGCCGTCTTCGATCAGGATTACCCGGTCGGCAATGGCCACGGCTTCGCTGACGTCATGGGTCACCAGCAACACGGTAAAACCGTGCTTGCGCCACAGGTTTTCGATCAGTTGCTGCATCTCGATGCGGGTCAGGGCATCCAGCGCACCCAAGGGTTCATCCAGCAGCAACAGGCGCGGCTGGTGAATCAGGGCGCGGGCCAGGGCCACCCGTTGTTTCTGGCCACCGGACAACGCCGCCGGCCATTCATCGGCACGCTCGGCCAGGCCGACCGCCTCCAGCGCCTCAAGCGCCTGGGGCCGCCAGTTGCCTTTTAGGCCCAGGCCGACGTTATCGATGATCTTTTTCCACGGCAGCAGGCGCGCTTCCTGGAACATCAGCCGCGTGTCTTCGAGCGCTTCGCTCAGGGGTGCAGAGCCTGCAAGCAACTCGCCACTGCTGGCGCTATCAAGGCCGGCCAGCAGGCGCAGCAAGGTACTTTTGCCACAGCCACTGCGGCCCACTACAGCCACGAACTGGCCCGCCGGGATGTGCAGGTCAATCTCGCGCAGGACTTCCCGCGCGCCGAACGCCTTGCGCAGCTTGCGCACCGCTAACGGAATGCCCCGCAGCAGGCGTGGAGGTTGTTGAGCGGTCATGCCGCACCTCCTTTGTGTACTTGATAGGCCGGATGCCAGCGCAGCCACACCCGCTCCAGGCCACGCGCCGCGAGGTCCGCCAATTTGCCGAGCACCGCGTACAGCACAATCGCCAGTACCACCACGTCGGTTTGCAGGAACTCCCGGGCATTCATCGCCAGGTAGCCGATACCGGAGCTGGCGGAAATGGTTTCCGCGACGATCAGCGTCAGCCACATAAAGCCCAGGGCAAAACGCACCCCCACCAGAATCGATGGCAACGCGCCCGGCAGGATCACCTGGCGAAACAGGCTGAAACCCGACAAGCCATAACTGCGCGCCATCTCCACCAGTGCCGGGTCGACGTTGCGGATGCCGTGATAGGTGTTGAGGTAGATGGGGAACAGCGTGCCGAGGGCGACCAGGAAAATCTTCGCCGTCTCATCAATGCCGAACCACAAAATCACCAGCGGGATCAGCGCCAAGTGCGGCACGTTACGAATCATCTGCACCGAGCTGTCCAGCAGGCGCTCGCCCCATTTCGACAGGCCGGTGATAAAACCCAGGGCCAGGCCAATGCCGCCGCCGATCACAAAACCCAGGCCCGCGCGCCAGCCGCTGATGGCCAGGTGGGTCCAGATCTCACCGCTACTGACCAGGTGCACGCCGGCCGCAATCACTGCGCTGGGGGCCGGCAAAATCCGGGTCGACAGCCAGCCCGCCGACACCGACAACTGCCACACCGCCAGCAACAGGACCGGCAGTGCCCAAGGCGCCAGCCGATGCAGAATCCGTTGACTATTCATGACGGCGCCTCAGCTCTGCGACGCGGCTTTGGGAAGAATGTCGTTGGCCACCATCTCGCCAAACGGGCTGACGTAACCGGCACTTTTCGGCAGCTCGGGACGTTCGATATCCAGGTGCGGGAACAGCAACTCTGCAACCCGGTACGACTCTTCCAGGTGTGGATAACCGGAGAAAATAAAGGTGTCGATGCCCAGGTCCGCGTACTCCTTGACCCGCGCCGCCACGGTCGGCCCATCGCCCACCAGTGCCGTGCCGGCGCCGCCGCGTACCAGGCCGACGCCAGCCCACAGGTTGGGGCTGACTTCGAGGTTGTCGCGACTGCCACCATGCAAGGCGGCCATGCGCTGCTGGCCAACCGAATCAAAGCGCGACAGCGAGGCCTGGGCACGTGCGATGGTGTCGTCGTCCAGATGGGAGATCAGTTTGTCGGCGGCTTTCCATGCCTCCTCGTTGGTTTCACGCACGATCACATGCAAGCGAATACCGAAGCGCACGGTGCGCCCAAGCTTGGCCGCCTTGACCCGTACCTGCTGGATTTTTTCCGCGACTGCCGCTGGTGGTTCGCCCCAGGTCAGGACCATTTCCACTTGTTCGGCTGCCAGGTCCTGGGCCGCTTCGGAAGAACCGCCGAAATACAACGGCGGGCGTGGCTGCTGGATCGGCGGGTAGAGCAACTTGGCGCCTTTGACGCTGATGTGCTGGCCGTCGTAATCCACGGTTTCGCCTTCCAGCACGCGCCGCCAGATACGGGTGAATTCCACCGAGGCCTGGTAGCGCTCCTCATGGCTAAGGAACAGGCCATCACCGGCCAGTTCTTCTGGATCACCACCGGTCACCAGGTTGAACAGCGCCCGTCCACCGGACAGCCGGTCCAGGGTCGCTGCCTGGCGCGCCGCCACCGTCGGCGAAATGATGCCGGGGCGCAGGGCAACCAGAAATTTCAGACGCTGGGTCACCGGGATCAGCGAGGCGGCCACCAGCCACGAGTCTTCGCAAGAACGACCGGTGGGGATCAGTACCCCGCCAAAACCCAGGCGATCAGCGGCCTGGGCCACCTGCTGCAGATAACCGTGGTCTACGGCGCGAGCGCCTTCGGCAGTGCCAAGGTAATGGCCGTCGCCGTGGGTAGGCAGGAACCAGAAAATATTGAGGCTCATGGAGTTGTCTCCTGAAGAAGTCGGATTACGGCGCTTTGGCAACGGTCGCAGGTGGCGTCCAGATCACGTCCTTGATGCTCAAGGGCTTGGGAATCAATTTGAGCTGGTAGAAGGTGTCAGCGATTTTCTGCTGCGCGGCGACCACTTCCGGGGTCAGGAACAGCGCGCCGTAGCCCTGGCGTTTGACCGAGGTCAGGGTGATGTCAGCCGGCAGGCCGAGCAGCGGCGCAACTTGTTGGGTGACTTGCTGGGGGTTGGCCTTGGACCATTCGCCTACGGCGCGCACTTCTTCCACCAGCGCCTTGATCACGTCCGGATGTTTTTCGGTATAGGGCTTGGTGGCCAGGTAGAACTGGTGGTTGTCGGCAATGCCGGTGGCGTCACGTAGGGTGCGGGCTTGCAGTTGTTGCTCGGCGGCCGCCTGGTACGGGTCCCAGATGACCCAGGCGTCGACACTGCCTCGTTCGAAGGCGGCACGGGCGTCGGCGGGCGGCAGGAACACGGTCTGTACGTCGGTGTATTTCAGGCCGGCGTCTTCCAGGGCGCGCACCAGCAGGTAATGCACGTTGGAGCCTTTGTTGAGCACGACTTTCTTGCCCTTGAGCTCGGCCACCGATTTGATCGGCGAGTCCTTGGGTACCAGGATGGCCTCGCTGGTCGGCGCTGGCGGTTCGTAGGCGACGTAGAGCAGATCGGCACCGGCGGCCTGGGCGAACACCGGTGGGGTTTCGCCGGTGACGCCAAAGTCGATGGAGCCGACATTCAGCCCTTCGAGCAACTGCGGGCCACCGGGAAACTCGGTCCACTGCACGGTCACGCCCTGCTCGGCCAGGCGTTTTTCCAGGGTACCCTTGGCTTTGAGCAGCACCAGGGTGCCGTATTTCTGATAACCGATCCGCAGGGTTTCAGCGGCCTGGGCTTGAACAATGGCGCCGAAGGACACAGCCGCAGCAAACAGTGCGACCAGGCCCCGACGCAAGATGATAGTGCGCATGGCGCTCTCCAAATTGACGATTAGGGTTGTGGCTGCACCTGCTTGGCCGTTGGCGGCTGAGTAAGGTGAGGGTTTTGTATTCGGGTGTGGCTTATATCCGGGTGTGGCTTAGATGCTCCAGCGAGCACTCAACAAACGTTCATTCAACACATGGGGGTCCAGCGGTTGCGGGCGGCGGGCCATGGCGCTGTAGAACTGCTCCAGGGCTTCGCTCAAGCGTTGTTCAAGGATCGGCACCAACTGCGCCTGGGCACTGCCTTCGCCGTAGGCGATCTGGCTGTCCTCGGCAAAAATCCCGTGCAGCAGCTCTTGGGCTTTGAGTGCCGACAGCACTGGCTTCAAGGCGTAGTCCACCGCCAGCATGTGGGCAATGCTGCCGCCAGTGGCCATGGGCAATACCACTTTGTGGGCCAGGGCGCGTTCCGGCAGCAGGTCGAGGACGGTTTTCAGCGCGCCGGAAAACGACGCCTTGTACACCGGCGTGGCGATCAGCAAACCATCGGCATTGGCCACCTGGGCCAGCAGGTCGAGGACCTTCGGGCTGTCGAAGCGGGCATACAGCAAATCTTCGGCCGGGAAGTCCCGTACCTGATAACTCACCACTTCCACGCCTTGCTGCTGCAACCAGCGCCGGGAGTGATCCAGCAAGACCCCGGAGCGGGAACGCTGACTGGGACTGCCACCAAGTGTTACGACCAGCATCGGGAGTTTCCTTGAGCAAGTGTCGGCGGTTCGCGGTGCGGCGATGGCGCCAAGATGGAACAGACCTTATCAGCAGATTTATATATCTATAAATCTTATTTTTTCATTTGTTTATTCTTAAATTGCATATAAGAAAAATCATTTATCAGGCGAAAAAAAAGGCCGTCGAGACGGCCTGAAAACCCCTGCTATGTGAGCACTGAAATGCGATCAACCTGTGGGAGCGGGCTTGCTCGCGAATGCGGCGTATCAGTCAGCACATTTCTTGCTGATCCACCGCATTCGCGAGCAAGCCCGCTCCCACATTGGATTCAGGTTAACGATTAGGTTGTGGGGTCAGCCGCTGATACGGCTTGACCACGCGATAGCCCTTGGGAAAGCGCTTTTTGATCTCGTCTTCATCCTTGAGCGACGGCACGATCACCACTTCATCACCGTCCTGCCAGTTGGCCGGAGTGGCGACTTTGTAGTTGTCGGTCAGTTGCAACGAGTCGATGACCCGCAGGATTTCGTGGAAGTTGCGCCCGGTGCTGGCCGGGTAGGTGATGGTCAGGCGAATCTTTTTGTTCGGGTCGATCACGAACAGCGAACGCACGGTAAGGGTGTCGTTGGCATTGGGGTGGATCAGGTCGTAAAGGTCCGAGACCTTGCGGTCGGCATCGGCCAGGATCGGGAAGTTGACGAGGGTGTTCTGGGTTTCGTTGATGTCTTCGATCCACTTGTGGTGGGAGTCCACCGGGTCCACCGACAGAGCAATGGCCTTGACCCCACGCTTGGCGAACTCATCCTTGAGCTTGGCGGTGAAGCCCAGCTCGGTGGTGCACACCGGGGTGAAGTCCGCCGGGTGGGAAAACAGCACACCCCAGCTATCGCCCAGCCACTCGTGGAAACGAATCTTGCCGGCGCTGGAATCCTGTTCAAAGTCGGGGGCGATATCGCCCAGTCTGAGGCTCATGGTGTGGCTCCTGATGAGTGCTTATGCAACCCACTGTGCCTGCGCCGATGAGATTTTAAAAAGAATAAATATCGATTTATTTAGACGATATAGGAATATTAAAAATCTGTTCACTGGACCCTGCAAAAGGCGCACGCCAACATGCCGCCCAAGGTTCGAGAAGGCCTTGAGACGCTGTAAAAAGAGGGATTCAGGAAGGGCTTGCGGGGGTTGAGCCCGACTTGAAAGCAACAGCACCTTGCCCGGCTTTGCGCCGGGCAAGGTTTTACGGGTATACGGATTTAATGGTTGATGGGGCACCTTCACCCCATCAATCTGATACCACCCTCAGATGGTTGATAGATCGACTCCGTAGTTGAGTTCCTCTGCGAAGTCCGGCAGTCCGTAACCGATGGTTTTCTTGTAGAAAGGAGAGACCTTCGCAGTCGGTGCCTTCTTCTTGTGCTTCGTGGTGTAGAGCATTCGTGCCCGCATCACCTCGAAGGAGTAACCGCGCCCTTCACGGTTCTTGTCCTTGGCCAGTCGGTTGATGGACTCCGTGTAAGCGTTGGTGACGGGCATGTCCGTCTCGAAGTAGGTCATGGTCTCTTCGCGCCAGTTTCCCACTGCCCTGACCAGATCGCTCCAGACTTCCTTTTGGCCCTTCGGGATGGTGGCTATCCACTCGTCCAGGGCGGCTTCTGCCTGGAGCCGTGTGGTGGCGTCCCAGATGCCGTAGAAGCGCTCCTTGTGCTCGTAGGCGGCCAGCAGTTGCGGGAACGCGCCTGTCCAGGTCTCCATGATGAGGCGCTCCCGGTCTGAGACTTCGTGAGCGCGTTTCAGCAGGATTTTCCGGTCTCCCTTGAGAGTCCGGCTCTGGGACGGTTTCAGCTCCTTTCTGAGGCCCTTGCGCACTCTCTCTAGGGCATCGTTGGCCATGCGCACCACATGGAACTTATCGACCACGATACGGGCCTGGGGCAGCACAGCCTTGACCGCTGCCCGGTAGGGGTTCCACATGTCCATGCTGACGATCTCGACCTTCTGCCGGTCTTTCAGCTTCATCAGGTAGTTGGTCACCACGTCCTGGCGGCGGGTGGCCAGCAGGTCGAGCAGGGTTCGCTCCTCAATGTTGGTCAGAATGCAGCGGTAGCGCTTGTTCAGGTATAGCTCGTCAATGCCCAGGATGCGGGGCGTCTCGAAGCGGTGCCAGCGCCCCAGGAACTCGGCGCGGGCGTTGAAGATGTCGCGCACCGTCTTCTCGTCCAGGCCGGTCTGTGCCGCCACAAAGGTGTAGGGGTGGTTGAAGGATTCCTTCTCCACGTACTCATGCAGCCGCAGTGTCATACGGAATCCGTCCACCATCTCCGGTAGCTGGGGCCTGAATGTTGTCTTGCAGGCCCGGCAGGTGTATCGGCGGCGGACCACCCAGAGAGTGACCCGCTTGCCGTGGATGGGCAGATCACGATAGGGAACGTCACGCTTGCCGAACCGTACGAACTCACCCTGCACGCCGCATTCCTCGCAGGCGATGGGATCGGGCACGTCCACCTGGAAGTGCATTTCGTCGTCGGTTGATTTGCAGCCCAGTACTTGGTATTGCGGCAGGTGAAGGATGTTGTCGGGAAGTTCGGTCATGGTGTTGTATAGGCGTAGGTGTCAGTCAGATCCATCCGACTCGGCATTGGTGTTTGCTTTTTTACCCAACAAGCTGCTGGAAACGAAAAGTAAGGCACCGAGGACAATTGCAATATCAGCCAGGTTGAAGGCCGGCCAATGCCAGTCTCGCCAATAGAAATCAAAGGAATCCACAACATAGCCGCGAAAGACCCGGTCAATCAGGTTGCCCATGGCGCCACCGAGGATAAGACTGTAAGCGATGGCTTCTCCTTTATGACGATTTTCAAGGATCAGCTTGATCAGAAAAATCGAGACCACTACCGCGATTCCGATAAAAAAGTAGCGCTGCCAGCCTCCACCATTCGCAAAAAGACTGAATGCGGCACCGGTGTTCCATAGGTGCACCCAGTTAAAGAACGGGGTCACCGAAACATACTCGCCATAGGCCATTGATTGCTGCACCAGCCACTTTACAGCCTGATCAGACGCTGCCAGCAGGCCCGATATGGACAATAGGGCATACGGCGAGAGCTTTTTGCCAATAATGAGCATTATTTAACCCTTCAACGCCAAAATGCGTCTGGCACCGTTAAGTACAATGCCCCCCGCGATGGTGCCGATAATCAGATCCGGATAATTGGAACCGGTCCACGCGACCAGGGCGCCGGCGGTGATGACCCCCAGGTTGATCACCACGTCGTTGGCCGAGAATATCCAGCTTGCCTTCATGTGCGCCCCGCCTTCCCGATGTTTGGATATGAGCAGCAGACAACTGGTATTGGCAATCAATGCGACGAATGCGATAGCCATCATCACCAGCGATTCAGGCTCACTACCGAATACAAAGCGTCTCACCACCTCTACGAGCACGCCCACAGCCAAGATCAGTTGCAGTACACCAGCAAGATGCGCGGCACGTACCTGCATTTTCACGCTATGTCCAACCGCATAAAGGGCAAGCCCGTACACCGCCGCATCGGCAAAATTGTCCAGGGATTCTCCAATCAGGCCGGTGGACCGGGCGATCAGACCGGCAGTCATTTCCACCACGAACAGAAGTGCATTGATGCCGAGCAACCAGCGCAGGGTCCCGGATTCTTGCTTAGCAGAAGCTGCCGAAAACTCGGCGGCCTTGATGGTCTCCGGATTTGCAGCGACGGTTTCCTGAAGCGAGGCGCCTAGCCCCAAGGTCTTCAGTTTCGAGGTGACGGGCTCGACCTCGCCGTCATGCACGACCTTCAGCCGGCGGTTCGACAAGTCGAAGGACAGCGCCCGAATTTCCTCAAAGCCGTTCAGGGCTAGGCGAATCATTCGTTCTTCTGATGGACAGTCCATCTTCGGCACGGCATAAACACTGACCCATCTCCCTGGCGCCTCGGAGGAGGCCTGTATATCGGTATCCGCTGCGGACGTTGCATCACCGCCACAGGCGCCACCACAGGATTTGCTCATGATACGACTCCACTTGAACAATGTTGTGGTACCATTTAAAACTATAAAGCTACTATAAGGTCAATAGAGTAAAGAATCCGTTGGGGAGGAGGCTGATGCGCATTGGTCAGTTGGCGCAGTTGGTAGGGGTCGAAACACAGACGATCCGCTTCTATGAACAGCAGGGCTTGTTGCCGCCGCCTGATCGGCAGGACAACGGTTACCGTGTCTATACCGAGAAGCATGGTGAGGGGCTGGCCTTCATCCGTCGCTGCAGAATCCTGGGCCTGTCACTGGCTGAGATTCACGAACTACAGAGCTATGAGGACGACCCTCATCAGCCTTGTACCGCCGTCAACGCCTTGCTCGATGATCACATCTCTCATGTGCGGTCGCAGATAACCGCTCTGCAAGCGCTTGAGAAACAACTCGTTTCACTGAGAGCGAGTTGCAACGATGACCGGGAAGTTGAGGCGTGTGGGGTTCTTGCTGGAATTAGCGAAGGAAACATGCACCAGCAGTAGGTGAAGCATCAACCAGATAATCCGATGAGATGCCGGTCTGTCTCACTCTCATGCAAAGGTAAGATCAACCATTTAATCCGCTTACCCGGTTTTACTGCTGGTATTACAAGATCGGCAGGGTGTAGCTGACGATCAGACGGTTTTCGTCCTGGTCACGCTGGGAAGCAACCTGGGAGCGCAGCGAGGCGTTTTTCCACGCCAGGCCCAGGCCCTTGAAGGTGCCTTCCGGGATTACGTAGCCGAGGTTGAAGTCACGTTCCCACTCGCCCTTGTCGCCGGTCGAAGTGGCGATGTTGTCACCCTTGAGGTAGACAACAGAGGTGGTCAGGCCTGGCAACCCGATGGTTGCGAAGTCATAAGCGTACTGGGCCAACCAGGTGCGCTCGCCGGCGCGTTGGAACTTGCCGATCTGCATGTCAGTGATCAGGTACGAGGAAGCACCGTCACCCTGGTTGAGGAACGGGAAGTCGCTGGTGCCATTGACACGCTGGTAGCCGGCGCTGATCGCGTGGCCTTGCAGGCTGTACGTGAACTTGGCGCTCCAGGTGCGGTTATCGACTTCGCCGCCATTCTGGTAGCCCGACGCACGGTAGCCGGCGATACGGCCTTCCTGGCTCGAGTTCTTGCCGTCGGAGTCACTGTTGAAGTAACGCAGGTCGGACTTGATGCTACCTACTGGCAGCGCCCAGTTGTGGGTCAGGCCCAGGAAGTGCTGCTTGTAGAAGTCGGACAGGTTGCCGTAGTAGTACTGGGCCACCAAGTCTTTGGTGATCTTGTAATCACCACCGGCATAATAGAACTCGTTGCTACGTGCGTTGGCGGTGGCGGTGCGGGTTGCACCGTTGGAGCCAGCGATAGTCAGCGAGTCATTGTTGCTGGAGTTACGACCTTTGGCGTGCTCCAACTTACCGCCAACCAGGGTCAGGTTGTCGATTTCGTTGGAAGTGATCTGGCCACCTTCAAAGGTTTGTGGCAACAGACGACCGTCGTTGGACGTCACTACCGGCAGTTTCGGCAGCAAGGTACCCAGCTTCAGTTCGGTCTTGGAGATCTTGACCTTGCCCGTCAGGCCCAGACTGGCGAAATCGTCTACCGCACGACCGTCGCTGTCGCTTGGGAAAACAACGCCACCCTTGTTGGCGCTGTTGTTGTTGTAGGCGGTGCCTTTACCGGAGTCCAGCTTGACGCCGTACAGGCCGATCGCATCAACACCGAAACCAACGGTACCTTGGGTATAGCCCGAGGCGAAGTTGAAGATGAAACCCTGGCCCCATTCTTCCTGCTTGGAAGGCTTGGCGGCGCCATCACGGTTATCTTGGTTGATGTAAAAGTTACGTGCAGTAACGCTTGCCTTGCTGTCTTCAACAAAACCAGCGGCGCCAGCTTGCTGAGCCAAAACCCCAGCCGCGACGGCGAACGCCAATGTGGACTTCTTCATGTACCGCTCCTCTCGTTTCTAATTTTTGTAGTTCTTTGGTCTCGGGTCTGACGCCCTCGATCCACAGATGCGCGATTAGCGCCAGATCGTGACTGACAAGTCAATCGTAACCTTGTGTGTCTACTACCTTCGTCTAACCGCAGTTGATTTGGTCCCTGCAGGGTAATGAGTTTTTCATACACCCAAAAAGAATTATTTCATCCTTTTTCATACTATTCAGGAATAACACTTTCCATGGCGCGACAATCCCGCAGCGGGGTATCGCTCCATAAGCTAATTCCTAAAGGGTATTTATTGGCCATTTTTTAGATCGTTTAGTGTGATCAGAATCTCGCACACGTCACTCACGATCAAAAAGGCGACGCCATCATGGCCAAACGCGCATCCTCTAGTCAATTTGTTACAGTTTTACTATCACTTACACTTTCTTTTGGCGTGCAAGCGGCCAGTCTCACCATCGGTTACCAAACCGGGGTTGACCCCAGCAAAGTGCCCCAGGCCGACGGCGTCTATGAGCAGGCCATCGGCGAGAAAATCGACTGGCGCCGCTTCAATAGCGGCCCGGAAGTGATCACCGCGATTGCCTCCGGCGATGTGCAGATCGGCAACCTCGGCTCCAGCCCGTTGGCGGCCGCCGCATCCCGTAACCTACCCATCGTAGCGTTCATCGTATCGGCCCAGATCAATAGTTCTGAAGCTTTGGTAGTGCGCAACGACAGTCACATTGACGCACCCAAGGACCTGATCGGCAAAACCATCGCCACGCCCTTTGTCTCCACATCCCACTACAGCCTGCTCGGGGCCTTGAAACACTGGGGCCTGGACACAAAGCAGGTCAAAGTGGTGAACCTGCAACCAGGCGAAATTGCCGCAGCCTGGAAACGCGGGGATATCGACGGCGCGTTTGTCTGGTCGCCGGCCCTGGGGGAAATCCGCAAGACCGGCAGGATCCTCACCGATGCTGCCCAGGTCGGCCAATGGGGCGCGCCGACGTTCGAGGTGTGGGTGGCGCGCAAGGATTTTGCCGAGAAGCATCCTGAGGTGGTGGCCAAGTTTGCCAAGGTCACCCTGGATTCGTTTGCCGAGTATGCGGCCCATAAAGCCAGTTGGACGGTGGATTCGGCGCCGGTACAGAAGATCGCCAGGTTGACCGGCGCAAACGCCGCAGATATTCCCGAACTGCTGGAAGGCAGCACCTTCCCCGATGCCCGGGCGCAGCAAACCGACGCCTTGCTTAATGGTGGGACAGCCAAGGCCATTGGAGATACGGCGAAGTTTCTCAAGGAACAAGGGAAAGTAGAGACAGTGCTACCGGACTATTCAGCCTACGTGACCGGAAAATTCATCAAAGAATAAACCCGGACAAAGAATGTGGGAGCGGGCTTGCTCGCGAAGGCGGTGTGAAGTCAATAAATGTGCTGACTGACACACTGCCTTCGCGAGCAAGCCCGCTCCCACATTAGGTATTGGGTGTACCGAATACCGTGTTTACAGGGTCTTCTCGAAGATCTTCGAATTACGCTGGAAGTTGTACAGCGAAGCCCGCGCCGACGGCAGGCGATCCACGCTGCTTGGCACAAAGCCGCGCTCGCGGAACCAGTGGGCGGTACGGGTCGTCAGCACGAACAGGGTCTTCAAGCCTTGGGTGCGGGCGCGGGTTTCGATGCGCTCGAGCAGCTCATCACCACGGCCGCCATGGCGATATTCCGGATTGACCGCCAGGCACGCCAGCTCACCCGCCTCCGAGTCGGCAATGGGGTACAGCGCGGCGCACGCGATGATCATGCCTTCGCGCTCTACCACGCTGAACTGTTCGATTTCCCGCTCCAGCACTTCCCGCGAGCGGCGCACCAAAATGCCCTGCTCTTCCAGTGGGCTGATCAGGTCCAGCAGGCCGCCGACGTCTTCAATCGCCGCCTCCCGCACCAGTTCGAATTGCTCCTGGGCCACCAGCGTACCGCCGCCGTCCCGGGTAAAGAGTTCGGTCAACAGCGCACCGTCTTCGACATAACTGACGATGTGGCTGCGCCCCACACCCCCACGACAGGCCTCGGCCGCCGCATCCAGCAGTTCGGCCTGGTAGTTGTTGCCCAGGCGTTGCAGGTGCGCCGGTACTTGCTGCGGACGCAGCTCGCGCACCAGTCGGCCGTTTTCGTCGATCAGGCCCAGGTCGGCGCCAAACAACAGCAGCTTGTCGGCGCCCAGGTCGATGGCGGCGCGGGTGGCGACGTCTTCACAGGCCAGGTTGAAAATCTCCCCGGTCGGCGAATAGCCCAATGGCGACAGTACGACGATGGAGCGTTCGTCCAGCAGGCGGTTGATGCCCTTGCGGTCGACCCGGCGCACTTCGCCGGTATGGTGGTAATCGATACCGTCCAGCACGCCGATCGGCCGTGCGGTCACCAGGTTGCCACTGGCTACCCGCAGGCGCGAGCCCTGCATTGGCGAGGACGCCATGTCCATGGACAGTCGTGCTTCGATAGCAATACGCAAGTGGCCGACCGCGTCGATCACGCACTCCAGGGTCGCGGCATCGGTGATGCGCATGCCATCGTGGTAATGCGGGGTCAGGCCGCGAGCGGCGAGGCGGGTTTCGATTTGCGGGCGCGAACCATGTACCAGCACCAGGCGCACGCCGAGGCTGTGCAGCAGCACCAGATCGTGGACGATGTTGCCGAAGTTGGGATGATCCACACCGTCGCCCGGCAGCATGACCACAAAGGTGCAGTCACGGTGGGCATTGATGTAAGGGGAAGCGTGACGAAGCCAATTGACGTATTCGGGCATAAACCTGGGCCTGTTATAAAAAGCAGCCAAAAAAGGATGAATCGCTAAACGCACAGCGGGCTGATGGTTATCGTCGGAACAGGCTTGGCGACACGCTCGCTCTCCTTCTAAGTACGGGATGCAATGGGGTTAATTTATGCAGGTTTGAGGCAGTAGTGTTCAATCAATTCCCGCAATAGACGCACTGTAGGCGTCAAGCGTGACATTTCAAGGTACTCGCCCGGCTGGTGGGCGCAGGCAATATCCCCAGGGCCGAGCACCAGGGTTTCACAACCAAGGCGCTGAAGATAAGGCGCTTCAGTGCCGAACGCTACTGCTTCGGCACGATGGCCGGTCAATCGTTCCGCGACCCGCACCAGCTCGGCATCTTCAGGCTGCTCGAAAGGCGGCACTTCGGGGAACAGCGGCGCATAGTCGATCTGCACCTGATGGCGTTCGGCGATGGGCCGCAGTTTCTGCTGGATGGCGTCGCGCAGCACCTGCGGATCCATGCCGGGCAAGGGCCGCAGGTCGAATTCCAGGGAGCATTGGCCGCAAATGCGGTTGGGGTTGTCGCCGCCGTGGATGCAGCCAAAATTCAAGGTGGGCTGGGGCACGCTGAACTGTGGGTTGCGATACTCCCGCTGCCAGGCCAGGCGCAGGCCGCGCAGCTCGCCCATGGCATCATGCATGGCTTCGAGGGCGCTGTGGCCCAGGCTTGGGTCTGACGAGTGACCACTGCGCCCGAGGATGTCGATACGTTCCATCATCACGCCCTTGTGCAGGCGGATCGGTTTGAGGCCCGTGGGCTCGCCAATCACTGCAGCCCGCCCCAGCGGGCGACCGGCCGCAGCCAGCGCGCGGGCGCCGGCCATGGAGCTTTCTTCATCACAGGTGGCAAGGATCAACAGCGGCTGCTTGAACGGTTGGTCGAGCAGCGGCAGGACCGCTTCGATGGCCAGCGCGAAAAAGCCTTTCATGTCGCAGCTACCCAGTCCTACCCAGCGCCCGTCCACTTCCGTCAACTTCAAAGGATCGGTCTGCCATAGCGCTTCATCGTACGGCACGGTATCGCTGTGCCCCGCCAGCACCAGGCCACCGGGGCCGCTGCCGAAGCTGGCCAACAGGTTGAACTTGCCAGGGCTGACCTGCTGGATCTCGCAGGCAAAGCCCAGTTCGCCGAGCCAGGTGGCGAGCAGATCGATCACCGGGCGGTTGGTCTGGTCGAGAGACGCTTGGGTACAACTGACAGAGGGCGCGGCAATCAGAGCGGCAAATTGTTCTTTCATGGACGGTAAAGGCATGCGCTGTCTCTCAACTTCCACAGATGAAACCCATCATAGAACCATCTGCGCTGCACAATAAACCCGTTGCGGCACGTTGCCGGGCTCAGTCCTGTACACTGCACGACCTTGGCAGCCACATATTCCCCCGGCTGCACTCCCGATCCTGGATGTTCCGGCCATGCAAAAAGAAACCGAAATCAAGCTCCGCGTCAGCCGCGAGACCCTCGCCGCGCTGCGTGAGCACCCGCTCCTGAAAAAACGCAATAAAAGTGGCTGGGAACGCCGTGAGTTGATGAACCAGTACTTCGATACCCCCGAGCGTGACCTGGCCCAGGCCAAGGTTGCCCTGCGCCTGCGCAAGGATGGCGACGAAGTGATCCAGACCCTCAAGACCCGCGGCCACAGTGTTGCCGGCTTGTCGGAACGTAATGAATACGACTGGAAGCTGCCTAAAGCCAAGCTCGACGTGAAGAAACTCGACGGCGAATGCTGGCCCGAGCAACTGGCCGAGCTGGACAAAAAGACCCTCAAGCCGATCTTCACCACCGACTTCGTGCGCGAACGTGCCGAGATCGCCTGGGGCCGTGGCAAGGCCAAGGTGGTAATCGAAGCCGCCCTGGACCTGGGCCATGTGATTGCCGGCAAGCAGAAGGAAGAAATCTGCGAACTGGAACTGGAACTGCGCGAAGGCGAGCCCGCCGCCCTGCTGGAACTGGCTGCCGAACTGGCCCAGACCCTGGCGCTGATGCCGTGCGATATCAGCAAGGCCGAGCGCGGCTATCGCCTGTTTGACGCCAACAGCTATTCCCTGAGCCTGCCGGCCCCGCAACTGCAACCAGAAATCCCCCTGGACGACGCCTTCGCCGCGCTCACCTGGCATCTGCTGGGCAGCAGCCAGCGCCTGGCCGAGCAGTACCGTTTCAACGGTCACTGGCGCCTGCTGCAGGACTGGGTGGAAAACCTCGCCGAAATGCGCGCCCTGATCGGTAGCCTCGGCCAGGCTGCGCCACGTCAATCCACCAGCGAACTGCGCAGCGCCCTCGACGCCCTGCTGGAAGACTGGCGCCCACTGGTCCAGGCCGGTGAAGACGATGAAGACGTGCGCAAGGCCGCGCCGGAACAGTTCCTCGAAGAATTGACCGACGTGCGCTGGGGCCTGTTCTCACTGAACACTTCGCGCTGGCTGCTGGCCCGCACCTGGACCCAGGACCGCAACGTGCGCGGCAACCGCCAGGGCGCCGCCCAGGTCGCCAACTGGCTGCCGCGCCTGCTGGCCGACGAAGCCGTCGCCCTGCGCCTGCCGCGCTACCAGCAACAGCCCGAAGACCTCGCCGAGCAACTGCCGCGCATCGAGCGTCTGCAGGCTTGGCTGCACCATGCCCGGCACCTGCTGGAAATCCCGGAGCTGGATCGTTTGTACGGTGAGCTGAACAAGTTGGCGGCCCTGGCCAACCTGCCAATCACCGACGAATCGCTGGATGCGCGGATGCATCAGGTGATTGCGGTGTATCAGAATCGTGCGTGGAAGACTTTGCTGCGTCTGTAAGCGCCCCCAGGTTTGTTGTGGCAAGCCGACCTCTTGTGGAACAGGCTTGTCGTGGCGAGCGGGCTTGCCCCGCGCTGGGCTGCGTAGCAGCCCCAACCAAGACCAACTTATTTTTCAGGTGGACCGAGGCGACAGGTTTTGGGGCTGCTACGCAGCCCAGCGCGGGGCAAGCCCGCTCGCCACGACAAGCCCGGTTGCCACAAGCCGCCGCTCAGCGCAACACTGGCAGGCTGGTGGTCGACTTGATTTCCGACAACGCCACAATCGAGTTGACCTCCTGTATCCCCGGCACCATCGACAACTTCTCAAAGAAAAACCGCTCATACGCCTCGATATCCGAGGTGACAATGCGCAACAGAAAATCCACCGCTCCCATCAACACATAACACTCCAGCACCTCCGGGAACCCGCGGATCGCCTCGGTGAACTCCGTGAAGTTGGACCGCCCGTGGGCGTTGAGTTTGACCTCGGCAAAGATCTGCGTGTTGAGGCCAATCTTCTTGCGGTCGAGCAACGTCACCTGGGCGCGAATCACCCCCTCTTCCTTGAGCCGCTGGATCCGCCGCCAGCAAGGCGACTGCGACAGACCGACCTGTTCGGCAATCTGCGCGCTGGAGAGTGACGCGTCTTCCTGCAGCAGTGCCAGGATCCGGCGGTCGTAGACGTCCAACTCACTGTGCATAAAAATACCCTTTAATCCCGTACGCTCGAATAGTGCTATTCATTTATAAGGCATATCACTCAAACATAGATAAGAAATACCCCACAGCTCATGTAAAAATTTCTCCAGTCAAATTTGGAGAACGGCCATGCATTCAGTCCCAGCCAGCCCCACCCGCGTCGATGCCTGGGCAGTCAGCAATAGCCATTGCCAGGCGCGCTACCAGATCCTCGCCGAAGCCGAGCCCGATGTGCTGTGCCGGATCCTGAACTACTTCGCTTTGCAGTTCCTCGTGCCGCAACAGGTGAACGTGACACGCGACGATGACCTGCTGAACATCGACGTAGTGATGGACGGCCTGAGCTGGCACCGCGCCCAGGTGATCGGTGAAAAACTTCGTAACCTGATCAGCGTGTGCTCGCTGGAGCTGCAACCTGTTGAATCCACAAGGTTGCAGACCGTACAAGCGATGGCTCAGTAAAAACCGGCAATAACCCTCTGGGCGACAGCGACCAGGATGGAACTAGCCTTGGCGCTACCGCATGAAACCGCCCAGGAAACCGCCATGCCCGTTGCGCCACAATGCCAGGATCGCAGGCTTTGCCTCGACGAACTGCTGCCCGCCCTCACCGCCCATGGCTTGATCGACACTGCCCTGGCCGAACGCCTGCGGCGAACTCCGGCCAATGGCCTGCACCCGCTGGAGTTTCTCGCCGGCCAGTCACTGCCCGACCCCACGCGGCCTGGCCTGCCGCTATCACTGGAACGGCTGACCCAATGGCTCGCCAGTCATGTATACCAGCCCTATCTGCGCATCGACCCACTGAAAATCGATGTGGCGAGCGTGGTGCCGCTGATGTCCCATGCCTTCGCCCAGCGCCACCATATCCTCGCCGTCGCCCTGGATCGCGACAGCGTGACGGTGGCCAGCGCCGAACCCTACCTGCGCGAGTGGGAAGCGGGGCTGGCTCATGTGTTGAAGCGCTCGATCAAGCGCGTGGTCGCCAACCCCCAGGCGATCCGCAGTTGTACCCAGGAGTTCTTCCGGCTGGCCAGGTCGGTCAGCGGGGCCGACCAGACCAACCCCACGGCGCCCCCTGCCGAGCAGTTGCTCAACCTCGGTGCCGGCGATCAGGAGCCCGACGCCAACGACGCGCATATCGTCAATATTGTCGACTGGCTGCTGCAATTTGCCTTCGGCCAGCGCGCCAGCGATATCCATATCGAACCGGGCGGCGACCAAGGCCGCGTGCGCTTCCGTATCGACGGTTTGCTGCACGATGTCTATCAGTTTCCGCCCCAGGTCACGACCGCCGTGGTCAGCCGCCTGAAAAGCCTCGGGCGGATGAATGTCGCCGAGAAGCGCAAGCCCCAGGATGGCCGGGTCAAGACCAAGACGCCCACGGGTATCGAAGTGGAATTGCGTCTTTCGACCCTGCCCACGGCCTTCGGCGAGAAGCTGGTGATGCGGATTTTCGATCCCCAGGTGCTGCTCCAGGATTTCCAGCAACTGGGGCTGTCGGCCGATGACCTGCAGCGCTGGCAGCACATGACCGCCCAGGCCAACGGTATCATCCTGGTCACCGGCCCCACCGGGTCAGGCAAGACCAGCACCCTCTATACCACCCTGCGGCAACTGGCTTCCCGCACGGTGAACCTGTGCACGGTGGAAGACCCCATCGAGATGGTGGAGCCGGCCTTCAACCAGATGCAGGTCCAGCACAATATCGACCTGACCTTCGCCAGCGGCATCCGCGCGCTCATGCGCCAAGACCCGGACATCATCATGATCGGCGAGATCCGCGACCTGGAAACCGCTGAAATGGCGATCCAGGCGGCCTTGACCGGTCATCTGGTACTGTCGACCCTGCACACCAACGACGCTCCCAGCGCAGTAAGCCGCCTGCTGGAACTGGGCATTCCCCATTACTTGATCAAGGCCACTCTGCTTGGGGTCATGGCCCAGCGCCTGGTGCGGCGGTTGTGCCCACACTGTAAAAGCCCGACGGCGTTGAACCAGGACGCTTGGCACAGCGCTACCCAATCCTGCGTGGCACCACCCGCCAGCGTCTACCGCGCCAATGGCTGCGTAGAGTGCCGCGAAAGTGGCTATCGCGGGCGTATCGGGGTCTACGAAATCATGCTGATGAATGACGGGGCCAGGGCCCTGGTCAGTGCCGACACCGACTTGCAGGCACTGCGCCGCGAAGCGCTCAACGGCGGCATGCACAGCCTGCGTCTGGCAGGTGCGCACAAGGTGGCTGCGGGGCTGACCACACTGGAGGAAGTGCTACGGGTCACACCAGCGAACGAGTAAACCGTTCTTATCTGCGGCAAGCCCGTTACAATCGACAGACTTCGCGTCACCGCCACCACCAGACAAGGAATCGTTATGCAGATCGGAACAGTGCTTCTCCTCTTCGTAGGCTTGGCCATCGCCATCCTGTTCATGGGCTTCAAGGTCGTGCCCCAGGGCTACCAGTGGACCGTGGAACGCTTCGGCCGCTACACCAACACGCTCAAGCCTGGCCTGAATATCATCATTCCTGTGATGGACCGCATCGGGCGCAAGATCAACGTGATGGAAAGCGTGCTGGATATTCCGCCCCAGGAAGTGATCACCGCCGATAACGCCACAGTGCAGATCGACGCGGTGTGTTTCTTCCAGGTGGTGAACACCGCCCAGGCAGCCTACGAGGTCAACAACCTCGAACATGCGATCCGCAATCTGCTGCAAACCAACATCCGTACGGTGCTCGGCTCGATGGAACTGGATGCCATGCTCAGCCAGCGCGACGGCATCAACGAGAAGCTGCTGCGCACGGTCGATGAAGCCACCGCACCTTGGGGCATCAAGATCACCCGTATCGAGATCAAGGACATCAGCCCGCCCGCCGACCTGATGGCCGCCATGTCCGGCCAGATGAAAGCCGAGCGTATCAAGCGTGCCCAGATCCTCGAAGCCGAAGGCCTGCGCGCCTCCGCCATCCTGACCGCCGAAGGCAAGAAGCAGGCGCAGATCCTCGAGGCTGAAGGTGGTCGCCAGGCCGCATTCCTTGAATCCGAGGCCCGTGAACGTCAGGCCGAGGCAGAGGCCCGTGCCACGCAGGTGGTATCGGAAGCGATCGCCACCGGTAACGTGCAAGCCATCAACTACTTTGTCGCACAGAAGTACATCGACGCCCTTGGCAAGCTGGCCTCGGCCAACAACAGCAAAGTCATCCTGATGCCGCTGGAAGCCAGCCAGGTCATTGGCGCAGTGGGAGGCATCGGCGAAATCGTCAAGGCCACCTTCGACAACAAGAAAGCCTGAGGCCCGCACCATGTGGGAATTCCTGCAACACCTGTCGTTCTGGGATTGGCTGGCGCTGGGCACGGTGCTGCTGATTCTTGAAGTGTTTGGTGCCGGCGGTTATCTGCTGTGGATGGGGATCGCGGCGGCGGCCGTTGGTGTGCTCAAGTTCCTGATCCCGGGGCTTGGGCTGGAGCTGCAACTGCTGCTGTTTGCGGTGCTGTCCATCCTGACGGCGGTGTACTGGTGGAAGCGCCAGCGCAGCAGCGCCAAGGCCAGCGACCAGCCGGGCCTGAACATGCGCGGTTCGGAGCTGATTGGCCGCACCTTTGTGGTGCATCAGGCGATTATCGACGGGCGGGGCAAAATCAAGGTCGGCGATGGCGTATGGATGGTCACCGGGCCTGACGCACCTGTAGGGGCTCAAGTACGGGTGATTGGCCAGGATGGCGTGATTTTGCGAATTGAAACTGTTTAGTCAGCCATGGAACTCGACCGGGTTATCTACAATCAAACTGTTCAGATAACCCAGTCGGAGTCACCCATCATGCGTCTCAAATATGCTGTCGCCACCCTCGCCGTGCTTTCCCTCCCAGTTGGATCGGCCATGGCCGACAGCTTCTGGCGTAATGTCATCTCATCGGGCGCCACCACCGGCTCGACGTACCTGACCTTCAAGGACCACAAGCTGGTCGTCGCCGCCCAGGACGACGCCGGCAGCTTCGTCGCCAGTGACGGCGGTATCCGTGGCCCATACCTGGAAGCCGCCATGCAGAAAGTGCGGGCAGACAATCCAGGCCTGAAAGCCACCGACATGGAGTTGGCCAACGCCATCCTGGCGAAAAACGCAGTTGCTGCCGAGTAAATCCGGTGCGTGAAAAAGCCGCTTTAGAGCGGCTTTTTTTTGCTTGTTTTTCGACGATACGTTTACAGGCGACAGGCTATATTCAGTTGCCCCGTGCGACGATGCCGGGGTTGATTTGAGTTTTTATTCTTGGTCTTTCTCCTGCGGGTACCTTCAACATCATGAGCCAACTGCCTTTCCTGCCGTTTTCAAAACCCAGCATTGACGAAGCCACCATTGCGGCGGTCGGTGATGTGTTGCGCTCGGGCTGGATCACCAGCGGGCCAAAGGTGCAGGCGTTCGAAGCACAGCTATCGGAGTACTTTGGTGGACGGCCGGTGCGCACCTTCAACTCCGGCACCTGCACCATGGAAATTGCCCTGCGCATCGCCGGGGTTGGCCAAGGGGATGAGGTGATCACCACACCGATTTCCTGGGTGGCGACCGCCAACGTGATTCTGGAGGTGGGCGCCACGCCTGTGTTTGCCGATATCGACCCCGTGACCCGCAATATTGACCTGGTCCAACTGGAAGCCGCTATCACACCGCGTACCAAGGCGATTATCCCGGTGTACCTGGCCGGCCTGCCGCTGGACATGCCGATGCTCTACGCCCTGGCCAACAAGTACGGGCTGCGTGTCGTCGAAGATGCCGCACAGGCGCTCGGGGCCAGCTGGGATGGCCAGAGGATCGGCGCCACCGGGGATTTTGTCTCGTTCAGCTTCCAGGCAAACAAGAACATCACCTCTTGCGAAGGCGGCTGCCTGGTGTTGAACAACGCCGAAGAAGCACGCCTGGCGGAAAAGTACCGGCTGCAAGGCGTGACTCGCAGCGGCTTCGATGGCCTGGATGTGGATGTGCTGGGCGGCAAGTTCAACATGACCGATGTCGCCGCGGCGGTGGGCCTGGGCCAATTTGCCAACATCGAGCAGATCACTGCCCATCGACAGGCCCTGGCCCGGCATTACTTCGAGTGTTTTGGCAGCGATTTCGAGGCGACATACGGCGCGCAGTTGCCACCTGCCGACTTCGAAAACAGCAACTGGCACTTGTTCCAGCTGGTACTGCCTGAGCGCCAGGATGGCCTGCCGGCCCGCGCCACGTTCATGGAGCAGATGCAGGCCCAGGGCGTGGGCATTGGCTATCACTACCCGCCGATCCATCTGCTGAGTTTGTACCGGGCACAGGGGTTCAAGGAAGGCATGTTCCCGGTGGCAGAACGAGTCGGGCGTTTGATTGTGTCGTTGCCGATGTTTACGGCGATGACCAAGACGGATGTAGAGCGCGCGGTTGCGGCGGTGAAGCAGGTGCTCAAGCCCTGACCTTTGTTGTAGGAGCCGGCTTGCCGGCTCCTACACAGGGGGGTGTTACTCGCCGATGGCAGCCTTGTAGCCGGCGGCATCCAGCAGTTTTTCCAGTTCGGCGGTATTGCTTGGCTTGACCTTGAAGATCCACGCCTCATACGGCTTGTCGTTGAGCGACTCAGGGGCATCGGTCAGATCCTCGTTGACCGCAATCACTTCACCCGACACTGGAGAGTAAATATCCGAAGCAGCCTTCACTGATTCCACGACGCCCGCTGCGTCGCCTGCAGCAAATACCTTGCCCACTTCAGCCAACTCAACGAAGACCACATCACCCAGTGCTTCCTGGGCGTGATCGGAGATCCCGACGGTCACCGAGCCATCAGCTTCCAGGCGTGCCCATTCGTGGCTTTCGGCAAAACGCAGTTCGGCAGGGATATTGCTCATAGTCTGTGTCCTCAAAAGAAATGTCAGCGGCCATTGGCCTGCCGGAAAAGGTTAGATCAAGGTTTTGCCATGGCGCACGAAGGTCGGTTTGACCACTCGCACCGGGTACCATTTGCCGCGAATCTCTACCTCGGCGCGGTCGGCGGTTGCCATCGGTACACGCGCCAGGGCAATGGATTTACTCAGCGTAGGAGAGAAACTACCACTGGTGATCTCTCCTTCGCCAACATCGGCGATACGAACCACCTGGTGAGCGCGTAAAACCCCACGCTCCTCCAGCACCAGACCCACCAGTTTGAGCTGAACCCCAGCCTCACGCTCGGCTTCCAGGGCCGCACGCCCGATGAACGCGCGGCTGGCAGGTTCCCAGGCGATGCTCCAGGCCATATTGGCGGCCAGAGGGGACACATTCAGGTGGATATCCTGGCCGTAAAGGTTCATGCCGGCCTCCAGGCGCAGGGTGTCGCGCGCGCCCAGGCCGATGGGCGAGATGCCCGCCCCGACCAGGTCGTTGAAAAAACCCGGGGCCTGGTCGGCGGGCAGGACGATTTCCAGGCCATCTTCGCCGGTATAGCCTGTGCGCGCGATGAACCAGTCGCCGTCGGCACGGCCCTCGAAGGGCTTGAGCTGGTGGATCAACACGCCACGAGACTGGGTGACCAGCTCGGCAATCTTGTGTCGGGCCTGGGGCCCCTGGATAGCCAGCATGGCCAGGTCCGGGCGCTCACGCATCATCACCTGGTAGCTGCCCAGCTGGGCCTGCATCCAGGCGATATCCTGGTCGCGGGTGGCCGCGTTGACCACCAGCCGGTAACCGTCTTCGGTGCGGTAGACAATCATGTCGTCCACCACCCCGCCCTGCTCGTTGAGCATGGCGCTGTACAGCGCATGGCCGCAGCCATGCAAACGACCGACATCATTGGCCAGCAGATACTGCAGCCACTCCCTGGCCTGATGGCCCGAGATGTCGATCACGGTCATGTGGGAAACATCAAACACCCCACAGTCACGGCGCACCTGATGGTGCTCCTCGACTTGCGAGCCGTAGTGCAGAGGCATATCCCAACCGCCAA
This sequence comes from Pseudomonas proteolytica, assembly GCF_007858275.1. GTDB lineage: Bacteria > Pseudomonadota > Gammaproteobacteria > Pseudomonadales > Pseudomonadaceae > Aquipseudomonas > Aquipseudomonas proteolytica. The sequence goes on along the minus strand of NZ_VFEV01000029.1, from coordinate 29,178 downwards.
AATCGACCATTTTCGCGCCGAGGGCGAGATGCAGGTCATACAGAGGCGTACGCTGTCCCATGGGTTTCTCCTTCCGGGCGTGGCGAAGGTGCGGACGGTCGCCGTTCGGGCTACACACCTTGAAATACAAGGCCTGCAGCCACAATCAGCCACCCTGCCCGAAAGACGGGCCGCACCGAATGCCGCGCATTGTAGCCTCAAGCCGTAGGACTGGCACCTAACCGATTCGTCGCGCCGAACGTCGGATCAAGCCGATGACCGGCAACAGGCCGACCAATACCAGGGTCAGTGCAGGCAAGGAGGCACGCGCCCACTCGCCTTCGCTGGTCATCTCGAAGATGCGCACGGCCAGGGTATCCCAGCCGAATGGGCGCATCAGCAGGGTCGCGGGCATTTCCTTAAGTACATCGACAAATACCAGCAAGGCTGCACTCAAGGTGCCTGGTAGCAAGAGCGGCAGATACACTTTGCAAAACAGTCGTGGCCCACTGACCCCCAGACTACGCGCTGCTTCCGGCAAGGATGGGCGGATGCGCGCCAGGCTGTTTTCCAGCGGGCCATAGGCCACAGCCAGGAAGCGCACCAGATAAGCCATCACCAGGGCCGACAGGCTGCCGAGCAGCAAAGGCTTGCCCGCGCCTCCCAACCAGCTGGAAAGCGGAATCACTAACTCGCGATCCAGATAGCTGAACGCCAACATGATCGACACCGCCAATACCGAACCCGGCAAGGCGTAGCCCAGGTTACCCAGGCTCACCCCGGAGCGGATGGCCCGGGTCGGCGCCAGGCGGTTGGCAAACGCCAGCAGCAGCGCCACGCTGACGGTGATCAGCGCGGCCATGCCGCCCAGGTAAAGGGTATGTACGATCAGCCCGGTGTAACGCTCGTCGAGGTCGAAACGCCCGCGCTGCCAAAACCAGGCCAGCAGTTGGATCATCGGAATGACAAACGCGCAGGCAAATACCAGGGCGCACCAGCCAGTCGCGGCGGCGGCTTTGAACCCATGCAGGTGATACAGCGCCTTGCCCCGTGGCCGCTCGTTGCTTGGGCGGCTGGCGCCACGGGCCCGGCGCTCGCCGTAGAGCACCAGCATCACCACCAACAGCAACAGGCTTGCCAGTTGCGCGGCGCTGGACAGGCTGAAAAAGCCGTACCAGGTCTTGTAGATGGCGGTGGTAAAGGTGTCGAAGTTAAACACCGACACCGCGCCGAAATCCGCCAGGGTTTCCATCAGCGCCAGGGCCACGCCGGCGCCGATGGCCGGGCGCGCCATGGGCAGGGCCACCCGCCAGAATGCCTGCCAGGGTGATTGGCCCAGCACCCGCGCCGCCTCCATCAAGCCCTTGCCCTGCGCCAGAAAGGCGGTGCGCGCCAGCAGGTAGACGTAGGGATAGAACACCAGCACCAACACGATGATCACGCCACTGGTGGAGCGTACGCGCGGCAAGCGCAGGCCTGTGCCGAACCACTCACGCAGCAGGGTCTGCACCGGCCCGGAGAAATCCAGCAGGCCCACGAAGACAAACGCCAGGACATACGCCGGGATGGCAAACGGCAGCATCAACGCCCAGTCCAGCCAGCGCCGGCCGGGGAATTCACAGAGGCTGGTCAGCCAGGCCAGGCTCACGCCCAACACCGTTACGCCAACTCCGACCCCCAACACCAAGGTCAAGGTGTTGCCCAGCAGGCGCGGCATCTGGGTGTCCCACAGGTGCGACCAGATTTGCGTGTCAATGCTTTGCCAGGACAGCAGCAGGACACTCAGCGGCAGCAGCACCAGGGCAGCGACAGTGAAGACCGGCAGGTACCAGCGGCGTTGGGCGGGGTGGGCCAAAAGAAATTCCCAAGCAGTGGATGATTTGGAGACATACACAAACCACTGTGGGAGCGGGCTTGTGTAGGAGCTGGCTTGCCTGCGATAGCATCACCCCGGTATCGCTGATACACCGAGGTGTCTGCATCGCAGGCAAGCCAGCTCCCACACAAGCCAGCTCCCACATTAGATTTGTGAAGCCTTACAAATTGTACTCAGTTCCAGCCTGCGCGATCCATCAGGCGAATCGCCTCGGCCTGGCGCTTGCCCGCGACTTCCACCGGCAAGGTGTCAGCCTTGAACTTGCCCCAGCTCGCCACTTCAGCCGAAGGCTCGACCGCCGGGTTGGCCGGGAACTCCTGGTTGACGTCGGCAAAGATCTTCTGCGCTTCAGGCGTAGTCATCCATTCCACCAGGGCCTTGGCGGCGTCCGGGTGCGGGGCGTATTTGGTCAGGCCAATGCCCGACAGGTTGACGTGCACGCCACGGTCGCCCTGGTTAGGCCAGAACAGTTTCACGGCCAGCTTCGGATCCTGCTTGTGCAGGCGCCCGTAGTAGTAGGTATTGACGATGCCCACATCGCACTGCCCGGCATTGATTGCCTGCAATACGGCGATGTCATCGGAGAACACGTCGGTGGACAGGTTGTTGACCCAGCCCTTGATGATCTCCTCGGTCTTGTCCGCGCCATGGGTCTCGATCAGGGTGGCGGTCAGCGACTGGTTATAAACCTTCTTCGCGGTGCGCAGGCACAGGCGGCCTTCCCATTGCTTGTCGGCCAGGGCTTCGTAGGTGGTCAACTCACCCGGCTTCACACGGTCGGTGGAGTAGGCGATGGTCCGCGCCCGCAGGCTCAAGCCGGTCCAGGCATGGCTTGAAGCGCGATATTGCGCAGGGATGTTGGCGTCGATCACCTTGGAGGTGAACGGCTGCAAAATGCCCATCTGCTCGGCTTGCCAGAGGTTGCCGCCATCGACGGTCAACAGCAGGTCGGCGGTGGCGTTCTGGCCTTCGGCCTTGATGCGCTGCATCAGCGGCGCTTCCTTGTCGGTGATGAACTTCACCTGTACACCGGTTTTCTTGGTGTAGGCATCGAACACCGGCTTGATCAACTCGTCGATACGAGAGGAGTAGACCACCACTTCGTCAGCCGCCTGGACGGTGGTGCTGGCGATAAGGGTGAGTGCCAGGGCAGTCAGGAGGCGCTTGGGTGCCAACATAGGTGCGGTCTCTCGTAGGAAAAGTGAGCGCAAATGATAAGGACTCACATTTAGCATCTCAACCGAACACTGGGTGGAGGCGTTACGAGATGTTGCGTGATTGGCTTCCGGGGTGCGGCAACCGGCCTCAGGCTTTGGCCAGTTCCGGTAGATCCCCAGTCAATCCCAATGCCTGGCGCACAAATACCGCCTTGGCCTCGGGCATCTGGTCGACCATCTTCAACCCGGCATTGCGCAACCAGCGCAACGGCAGTTGGTCAGCCTGGAACAACCGCTCAAAGCCCTCCATCGCCGCCATCAGCGCCAGGTTGTGGGGCATACGCCGGCGCTCGTAGCGACTGAGCACCTTCACATCCGCCAAGCGTTCACCGCGCTCGGACGCCTGCAGCAGCACCTCGGCCAACACCGCCGCGTCGAGGAATCCCAGGTTCACGCCCTGCCCCGCCAACGGGTGGATGACATGGGCGGCATCGCCAATCAGGGCCAGGCCTTCGGCGACGTAACGCTTGGCGTGGCGCTGGCGCAACGGTACACACAGGCGTGGATCGGCGCTGATCACACTGCCCAGGCGGCCTTCAAAGGCGCGCTCCAGTTCGCGGCAGAAGCTTTCGTCGTCCAGGGCCATCAAGCGTTCGGACTCACTCGGTGTGGTCGACCAGACGATCGAACACCAATCTTCCTGGCCATCGCGCACCAGCGGCAGGAATGCCAGCGGACCATGGTCGGTAAAGCGCTGCCAGGCCGTGCGCTGGTGCGGTTGGCTGCTGCGCACGCTGGTGACAATGGCGTTGTGCAGGTAATCCCATTCGCGGGTAGCAGTGCCCGTCAGGCGGCGCACCGCCGAATTGGCGCCGTCGGCCGCGATCACCAACGGCGCGCGCAGGGTGCGGCCATCAGCGAGGGTCAGCAGCCAGTCATCGCCGGAGCGACGCATCTGTTCCAGGCGCGCATTGGCCAGCAGGCCCAGGTCGCAGTCGTGCAGGCGGTCGAGCAAGGCGTCCTGGACCACGCGGTTTTCGACGATATGCCCCAACACCTCGGCATGCACACTGGCCGCCGAAAAGTGGATCTGCCCGGTGCCGCTGCCATCCCACACCTGCATCTCGCCGTAGGGGCTGGCGCGGCGACTGGCGATGCCGTCCCACACGCCCAGGCGTTCGAGGATGCGCTGGCTGGCAGCCGACAAGGCGCTCACCCGTGGTTCAAACGGAGCGTCGGCATCAAATGGCTTGACGCTCAACGGGCTACCGTCGAGCAGCAGCACTTGCAGGCCACTGCCTTGCAACGCCAGCGCCAAGGCGCTTCCGACCATTCCGGCCCCGACAATCAGCACATCTGCGCGCATGTCCATGCTTTATGCCTGCTTCGCTGGCGGCTTGCGCCGCACGTAAAGGGTTTTGTCGACTCGCGCCACCAGGGTGCCGGAGCCGTCGTGAATCTGCACTTGGAGGCGCGGCAAGTATTTATCGCCGCCCTCGGTCTGCCGCAGCACCTCATCCAGCAAGGCCTGGTCGATAGAGAATTCGGCAAACACCGGGCCTTTGCCCGGCGAGATGAAATCGATGCTCGCCGCTTTGTCCCAGACGATGTAGTCGCGCCCCAGGTTCTCCATCAGCATCAGCATGTAGAACGGGTCGACCATCGAATACAGGCTGCCGCCAAACTGCGTACCGACATAGTTGCGGTTGTACCAGCCCAGCCCCATCCGCACCTTCACATGACGAAAGTCCGCGCTCATATGCTGCACGCTGATCCCTGCGCCCAGATACGGCGGGTACAAGGTCATGACCCAACGCAGTAACCGCGCCTTGCCCAGGCGCTCGATCAGCCACTTACGCATCAGGACGCGTACCCAGGCCCATCGCCTGCCGGGCGAACCAGCGCTTGGCCGGCGGCAACAGGTCCAGGCCCAGCAGGCCGAGGTTACGGCCCATGGCGACCAGCGGCTGGCCGCTGCCGAACAGGCGGGTGACCTGATCAGAGAAGCCCACGGTCATCTGCTGATCCAGGCGCTGGCGTTCGCGGTAAGCCTGCAAGGTCGCCAGGTCGCCCGGCACCGCCGGCCCGGCCAGCAAGGCCTCGGCCAACGCATAGGCATCACGCAGGGACAGGTTGAAGCCCTGGCCGGCAATCGGGTGCAGGCTGTGGGCCGCGTTGCCGAGGATCACCAGGTGCGAGCGCACCTGCTCCTCGGCCTCCACCAGCGTCAGCGGATACAAGTGACGCGCGCCGACCTGTTTCAAGGTGCCCAGGCGGTAGCCGAACACACCCTGCAATTCACTGAGGAAGCTGCGCTCATCCAACTGCGCCAAGCGCTGGGCATCCATGCCGACACGGGTCCAGACCAGCGCGCAACGGTTGTCCGCCAGTGGCAGCAGGGCCATCGGGCCTTCGTCGGTGAAACGCTCGAACGCCTCGCCGTTGTGGGCTTCGCTGGGGGTGATGTTGGCGATCAGGGCGCTCTGGTTGTAAGGCCGTTGCTTGACGCCAATGCCCAACTGCTCGCGCAGCCCGGAGCGGCCGCCATCGGCCAATACCGCCAGGTCGCATTCGATGACGGTTTCATCGTTGAGGGTCAGGCGGTAGCCGTCGGCCAGCGGCTCCATGCGGCTGACTTCTGCCGGGCAGCGCCAACTGATCACGTCTTTGTCCAGGCCTTGCCACAGGCACTGCCCGAGCCAGGCGTTTTCCACCACATAGCCCAGGGCCGGCACGCCCTCCTCCAGCGCCGACAAGCGTGCGGTAGAGAAGCGGCCACGATCGGAAACATGGATTTGCTTGATCGGCTCGGCACGCCGGGAAATGTCCTGCCATACGCCCAGGCGTTGATAGATCTGCCGCGCACCAAAGGACAGCGCCGAAGAGCGGGCGTCGTAGCTCGGCTGATAGCTGTCGCCGGGAGCAAAGGGTTCGATCAGCACGATCTTCCAGCCCCGGGCCTTGGCCCCGGCCTGCAACGCCAGCGCCAGGCTGGCGCCCACCAGGCCGCCGCCGATAATGGCCAGGTTGACCCGGCTCATCGGGCTGCTGCCATCAGTGCTTCGATCTCGGCCACGCCCTTGGGCACGCCACCGGTCAGAATTTCACAGCCTTGCTTGGTCACCACCACGTCATCCTCGATGCGCACGCCTATGCCACGCCATTTCTTTGCCACGTTCTGGTTGTCCGGGGCAATGTAGATGCCCGGCTCCACGGTCAGGGCCATGCCCACTTCCAGCACCCGCCATTCGCCGCCGACCTTGTACTCGCCGACATCATGCACATCCATGCCCAGCCAATGCCCGGCGCGGTGCATATAGAACGCCTTGTAGGCTTCGCTGGCGATCAGCTCATCCACATCACCCTGCAACAAGCCCAACTTCACCAGCCCGGCGGTGATGACTTGCACCGTCGCCTCATGGGCCTGGTTCCAATGCTTGTTCGGCGCGATCTGCGCAAAGGCGGCTTCCTGGGAGGCCAGCACAATGTCGTAGATCGCCTTCTGCTCGGCGGAAAACTTGCCATTGACCGGCCAGGTGCGGGTGATATCGCTGGCATAGCAGTCGATTTCACAACCGGCGTCGATCAATACCAGGTCGCCGTCCTTGAGCAGCGCGTCATTCTGCTGGTAGTGCAGGATGCAACTGTTGCGCCCCGACGCGACGATGGAGCCATAGGCCGGCATCTTCGCCCCGCCCCGGCGGAACTCGTAGTCCAGCTCGGCTTCCAGGCTGAACTCATGCAACCCTGCACGGCTGGCCTGCATCGCCCGGATGTGAGCGGCGCAGGAAATCCGCGCGGCTTCGCGCATCACCTTCACTTCTGCGGCGGATTTATACAGGCGCATGTCGTGCAGCAGATGATCCAGGGCAACGAATTCGTTCGGCGGCTGCGCACCGAGGTGCGCCTTGGAGCGGATCACGTTGATCCATTCCATCAGGTGCCGGTCGAATTCGGCATTGCTGCCCATGGCCGAGTACACCCGGTCCCGGCCTTCGATGAGGCCGGGCAGGATGTCGTCGATATCGGTGATCGGGAAGGCATCGTCGGCACCGTATTCGCGAATCGCGCCTTCGGTGCCGGCGCGCAGGCCGTCCCATAATTCGCGCTCGGCATTGCGTTCGCGGCAGAACAGCACGTATTCGCCGTGAATGCGCCCAGGCATCAGCACAATCACCGCTTCGGGCTCGGGGAAGCCGCTCAGGTACTGGAAGTCGCTGTCCTGGCGGTACACATGCTCGACATCACGATTGCGGATCGCCACGGCGGCGGCCGGCAGGATCGCGATGCTGTTGGGTTCCATCTGCGCCATGAGCGCCTTGCGGCGGCGGGTGTATTCCGCTTTGGGGATATGGATCATGGGCAGGTGGGTTCCCTCTCTTAGTGCAGCGACGGCTTGGGCGCTGCGGGCTCAGCAGACTTTTTGGTCTCGGTGAACAGCAGCAGCGGCGCGACGCGCAGGTATTCCATGACTTCCATATAGGCGCCTTCGCCGTCTTCGGACTCTTCCAGGGCATCTTGCACCTGGGAGATGGCGGCCAGGTCTTGCAACACTTCCTTGGCGTCGGTGCTCAGTTCCAGGCCGCCGGCGTTCACGCCAAAGCCATGGAGGAAACCCTGGCACCATTGGCCCAGAGCCGCAGCACGCTCGGTGAGCGGCGCGTCGTCGGTTGGCAGCAGCAGGACTACGGTGACGTCATCACCGGTCAGTTCGCCTTTAACCATTTCTTGCAAACCGATCAACGCATTGCGCACGTTTTCGGTAGGCTCGGTTTCCAGCAGCTCGGCCACGTCGGCCAGCCAGTTATCGGCGTCAAAACCGACGCCGGTGCAGCTGCGGCCCAACAGCACGCCATGCAGTTCGGCGGGCGAGCAAGGGTGGCCGCTGGTGCTCAGCAGTTTGGAAAAAGCGTCGTACGGGGAATTCTGAATAGGCATGATGAGCTAGGCGCCAGGCGGCGCGATGTCTAGAATGAAGCGCTGTATCCTAGCACCGGCAGACGCACCCGACTATCAAGGGCGTCAGATCGTTTATCCTGCAGTTGCCATTCATCAGACAAATCCAGTGGAACCCAATGGAAGACACCGACTTGCAAGCGCTGATGGCCAGACTCGAATTGCTAATTACCCGGGTCGAGCAACTAAAGAGTCAAAACGGACTCCTATTAGCTCAGGAAAAGACCTGGCGCGAGGAACGCGCGCACCTCATTGAAAAAAACGAAATCGCCCGGCGTAAGGTCGAATCGATGATTTCGCGCCTGAAGGCCCTGGAGCAAGACTCATGAGTTCAAGCAATAGCGTCACCGTGCAGATTCTCGACAAAGAGTATTCAATCATCTGCCCCCAGGAAGAACGCAGCAACCTGATGAGCGCTACCCGCTACCTGGACGGCAAGATGCGCGAGATCCGCAGCAGCGGCAAAGTCATCGGCGCCGACCGTATCGCCGTGATGGCCGCACTGAACATTACCCACGATTTATTGCATAAGCAGGAACGCCCGGACGTACAGGCCAGCGGCTCGACACGCGAGCAAGTGCGTGACCTGCTTGAGCGTGTCGACCTGGTACTTTCTACCGATCAGGAACCACCCAAGGGCTGATTGCCGCGTCTATTTGGGGTATACTCGCCTCACTCCCTGGCGTGCTTGCCAGTCGGCGATGTCCCTGAGCCGATTCGCACTACCCTGGAAGTTGCACGTTGGGCTGGTGTGCATGTCCGCTAGACGGAAAGCCTTAAAGCCTACTGCATCTTCCACCTTGAACTTTCGGGTTCAAGGGCTAAGTCGACAGCGGTTCTGTCGGGGAGCCTGATTCCCAAACTCAATGCCAGTCCCCGGACTGGCATTGTTGTATGAGCCGACCACCATGACCGAACCTGCGCCGCTTTCCCGTCCGCAACTTCGACGCATGTTGCGCAATGCCCGCCGCGCCCTGACGCCGAGCGAGCAGCGCCGGGCCGCCATTGGCCTGTATCGGCAACTGGCACAGCACCCGCTGTTTCGCCGGGCCAAACATATTTCCCTGTACCTGCCGACGGATGGCGAAATCGATCCGCGCCTGCTGCTGCGCGCAGCCCAGCGCCGGGGCAAGGCCACCTACCTGCCGGTGCTCAGCGCCTGGCCACGGACCAAGATGGTGTTCCAACGCGTGAGCCCCAGGGAAAAGCTTGCGCCCAATCGCTTTGGCATTCTTGAGCCACGGGTCAATGTCGGGCGCCAGCGCAAGGTCTGGGCCCTGGACCTGGTGCTGCTGCCATTGGTGGGGTTCGATGATGCGGGCGGGCGACTGGGCATGGGCGGCGGCTTTTACGATCGCAGCCTGGCGTACCTGGCGCGCCGTTCGTCGTGGCGCAAGCCAACGCTGCTAGGGCTGGCCCATGAGTGCCAGAAGGTCGAACGACTGGCGCAGGCAAGCTGGGACGTGCCGTTGAATGGCACCGTTACCGATAAAAGATGGTATGTCGCAGAGGGGACGCCGCTGGAATCAACGGCGCCGAAATAGCGTCAACGCTTGAAGGTTTGTTGCTGCTGCTGTGCAAATTCAACGGGCGCTTCGGTCTTGTTCGACCACAGGCTTTGCGCATACCCGGTGGTCACGACGCCCAGACCGAACAAAATAACCAAAATCCATAGTAAATCCGGTTTGCGTTTCATCGATTGCCCCCCTTCAGGCATATCACACACGATGACAGCAACGTTCCAAAGTAGTCCGTTCCAGCTGCGTCAAGCTTAAAATCCCGGCATTCTGCGTTAACGTGAACCAACACGCAAACCTTGGCGTCAACCGACCGTCGGTTTGTCATGAAATTGACAGACAACCTGCCCAATCCCCTGTGAAGGAGCAAAACCATGGCCTATTGGCTGATGAAATCCGAGCCCGATGAGCTGTCCATCAAGGGCCTGGAAAAACTCGGCGAGGCGCGCTGGGATGGCGTGCGCAATTACCAGGCGCGCAACTTCCTGCGGGCCATGGCGGTCGGCGATGAGTTCTTCTTCTACCACTCCAGTTGCCCGGAGCCGGGGATTGCCGGCGTAGGGAAAATCATCGAAGCGGCTTACCCCGACCCGACCGCGCTGGAACCTGACAGCCATTACTTCGATGCCAAGGCCACACCCGAGAAAAATCCGTGGAGCGCCATCACCGTTGCCCACGTCAAGACCTTCCCCAAAGTCCTCGGGCTGGGCTACCTCAAGCAACAGACCGCCCTGGCTGAAATGCCCCTGGTGCAAAAAGGCAGTCGCCTGTCCGTGATGCCGGTGACAGCCGAGCAATGGGCGGCGGTAATGGCCCTGCGCTAACCCCCCCTGGCCAAAGAAGCCCTCCATCAACACCTCAACACCGCATCATAAAGAGCGGGTCAGGGATTCATTTGACCGGTATCAACGGCTATCGGTTACGATCCCGGCAAACTAGGACGCTAACACCGCAGGATGCACCCATGTCGACGTCACATCGCAGTTCGCAATTCTTCGCCTTTCTCCTGATTTTGCTGTTGGTCGCCGCCGGCGGCTTCGGCTACTGGAAGTCCACCCTCGACCGCCTGCCAGAAGGCTTGAGCATGGGCAACGGCCGGCTGGAATCCACCGAAGTGCAGATCGCCACCAAAATCCCCGGCCGCCTGGCCGAGGTGCGGGTCGATGAAGGCGACAAGGTGCTCAAGGGCCAACTGCTGGCGCGTATCGACACCCGCACCCTGGAAGCCCAGCGTTCCCAGGCTGAAGCCGAAGTGCTGCGCGCCAAGGAAAATTTCGCCGCCGCCGAAGCCAACGTGCAACTGCGCCAAAGCGAAAACCTGCTGGCCAGCCAGGAACTCAAGCGCACCCAGGAACTGTACCGACGCGGTTTTGCCAGCGCGCAGTTGATCGATCAGCAACAGGCCCGCCAGAACACCGGCAACGCGGCAGTGGTCGCGGCCCAGGCCCAGGTGAATGCGGTCAAGGCCGCCATCGGTGCCGCCCAGGCCCAGGTGGCGCAACTGACCAGCGAGATCGACGACAGCAGCCTGCGTGCGCCCATCGACGGCATCATCCAGTTGCGCCTGGCCGAACCCGGCGAAGTGCTCGGGGCCGGCGGGCGGGTGTTGTTGTTGATCGACCCGAATGACCAGTACATGAACCTCTACCTGCCCGCCTCGGTCACCGGTCGCCTGACCGTGGGCAGCGAAGCGCGGATCGTGCTCGATGCCCTGCCGGATCAGCCGTTGCCGGCAAAAATCAGCTTTGTCGCGGCCAAATCCCAGTTCACCCCCAAAGAAGTGGAAACCCGCGACGAGCGCCAGAAACTGGTGTTCCGCGTCAAGCTGCGCCTGACTCAACCCAGCGCCGTGCCCCAGGCCAAGCCCGGCATGCCCGGCGCCGGCTACGTGCGCACTGCCGACCTGGACTGGCCGGCCAACCTGCAATGAACGGCCTGGCGCTGCACGCCACGGGTATCAACCACCGCTACGGCAAGCAACAGGCACTGATCGACATCGCCTTCAGCCTGCCGGCCGGCACCCGCTGCGGGCTGATCGGCCCGGATGGCGCGGGCAAGTCGAGCCTGCTGGGCTTGATCGCCGGGGTTAAAAAGCTGCAGGCCGGAGACTTGCAGGTGCTGGGCGGCTCCATCGAAGACCGCCGCCACCGCAACAGCCTGTACCCGTTGATCGCCTTTATGCCCCAGGGCCTGGGCGGCAACCTGTATCCCGAGCTGTCCATCAGCGAAAACATCCGCTTTTTCGCCACCCTGTTTGGCCTATCCAAAGCCGACTGCGACCAGCGCATGCACAACCTGCTGCTGGCCACTGACCTGGCGCGCTTCGCCGACCGCCCGGCGGGCAAACTGTCGGGCGGGATGAAGCAAAAACTGGGGCTGTGCTGCGCGCTGATCCACGATCCGGATCTGTTGATCCTTGATGAGCCCACCACCGGCGTCGACCCATTGTCCCGCCGCCGCTTCTGGGAGCTGGTGGAAACCGTACGCAGTGAACGCCCACAACTGACGCTGCTGGTGGCCACGGCCTACATGGAGGAAGCCGAGCAGTTCGAACATTGCCTGATGCTCGACCGCGGCAAGCTGATCGCCGATGGCCTGAGCCGCGACCTGGCGGCTGTCACGCCCAGCGGCAAGCTGGACGAAGCCTTTACCCATTTCCAGGGCGACAGCGCGCACAACAACCAGCCGCTGGTGATCCCACCTCGGGCGAACGACAACACTGATATCGCCATCGAAGCCCACGACCTGACCCTGCGTTTTGGCGACTTTACGGCGGTGAACAAAGTCAGCTTCGCTATTGGCCGTGGTGAAATCTTTGGCTTTCTCGGCTCCAACGGCTGTGGCAAGACCACCACCATGAAAGTCCTCACCGGGCTGATGCCGGCCAGCGAAGGCAGCGCCACACTGCTGGGCAACCCGGTGAACGCCAAGGACCTGGCGACCCGCAAGCGCGTGGGCTTCATGTCCCAGAGCTTCTCGTTGTACGGCGAGCTCAGCGTGCGCCAGAACCTGGTGCTGCACGCACAACTGTTCGACCTGCCCAAGGCTGACAGCGGCCCGCGTATCGAAGAGTTGATCCAGCGTTTTGACCTGGGCAGCGTCGCTGAGCAACCCTCCGGCGAGCTGCCCCTGGGTTTGCGCCAGCGCCTGTCCCTGGCCGTGGCGGTACTGCATCGCCCGGAAGTGCTGATCCTCGACGAACCCACGTCCGGGGTGGACCCCGCCGCACGTGACGATTTCTGGCGCCTGCTGGTGGAGCTGTCCCGCGAGCAAGGGGTGACGATTTTCCTCTCCACCCACTTTATGAACGAAGCCCAGCGCTGCGACCGTATTTCCTTGATGCACGCCGGCAAGGTGCTGGCCTGCGACACGCCGCACGCACTGCAACAACAATTCCACGGCGAGACCCTGGAAGCCGCGTTCGTCACCTGCCTGGAGCAAGCCCAGCAAGCCCCGCAAGCCGACGCCCCCAGCGCGACCGTCAGCACGCCGACTACGCCGCCCGTCAGCAAGCGCGGCTTCAGCCTGGCGCGCCTGCTGGCGGTGGCCAGCCGTGAAGGCAAGGAACTGCTGCGCGACAAAGTGCGCATGGCCTTTGCCCTGCTCGGGGCGATTTTCATGATGGTGATCTTCGGCTACGGCATTTCCCTGGACGTGGAGAAGCTTGCCTTCGCCGTGTACGACCAGGACCAGACACCCCAAAGCCGGGCCTACCTGGAAGCCTTTCGCAGTTCACGCTACTTCGCCGAACAGCCGCCGATCACTGATTCGGCCGAGTTGCACCGGCGCCTGCAGCGCTCGGAGATCAAACTGGCCCTGGAAATTCCACCCGGGTTTGGCCGCGATCTGTACGCCGGACGCCAACCGGCGGTGGCCGCCTGGCTTGATGGCGGCATGCCGTTTCGCGCCGAGACCAGCCGCAATTATGTAGAAGCCGTGCACCAGGCCAACCTCCAGCAATTGGCCGAACTCAACAGCACACCACGGGCCCAGCCGCCTGCGGCCAAACTGGAAACGCGCTTTCGCTACAACCAGGACGTGGTCAGCGTCAATGCCATCGGCCCCGGCGTGATGGCCCTGATCCTGGCCTTTATCCCGGCAATGCTCACTGCCCTGGGCATCGTGCGTGAGAAGGAGCTGGGTTCGATTACCAACTTCTACGCCACGCCGCTGACCCGCCTGGAATTCCTCCTCGGCAAACAGGCGCCGTATCTGGTCATCAGCCTGATCAACCTGGCCTTGCTGGTGGCAATGAATCGCTGGCTGTTCGGCGTGCCGTTCAAGGGCAGCGCTCTGACCCTGGCCTTTGGCGGGCTGCTGTACGTGCTGGCGACCACCAGCATGGGCCTCCTGATTTCCGCGTTCACCCGCACCCAGATCGCCGCGATCCTCGGCACCATGATCATCACCAGCCTGCCGACCATCCAATTCTCCGGGCTGATCGTGCCGCGCTCGTCCCTGGAAGGGGCGGCCGCGCTGATGGGCATGCTGTTTCCTGCCGGTTACTTCCTGGATGTGGCCGTCGGCACCTTCACCAAAGCCCTGGACTTGCGCCAGTTGTGGCCGCAGTGCCTGGCGCTGTTCGGGTTTTTCCTGGGGTTCACTGGGCTGAGCCTGGTCATGCTTAAGAAGCAGGAGGCCTGATGCACAAGTTCGCCCATATCCTGCGCCTGGGAATCAAGGAACTCACCAGCCTGCGCCACGACAGTGTGTTGCTGTTGTTTCTGTTCTACGCCTTCACCGTCGCCATCTATATGCCAGCGGCCGGCTCGGTGATTGGCGTGCACAACGCAAGCGTGGCCTTTGTCGATGAGGACCACGGCCAATTGTCGCGCCAGTTGGCCGAAGCCCTGCAGCCACCGGAATTCCAACCCGCCGTGCCACTGGCCTACGACCAGTTGGACAAGGTCATGGACAGCGGCCAGTACACCTTCGTGATCAACGTGCCGGCCAATTTCCAGGCAGACCTGTTGGCCGGGCGCCAACCAAGCGTACAGGTCAACGTGGATGCCACGGCGATGAGCCAGGCCTTTATGGGTGCGGGTTATATCGGGCGGATTTTCCAGCGCGAACTGCTGACCTACAGTGGCCAGCCTGACGCCAGCCAGCGGGCGCCGGCGGCCCTCACCACCCGGGCGTTGTTCAACACCAACCTGGAAGGCGGCTGGTTCCTGGCGGTGATCCAGATCGTCAACAACATCACCATCCTCGCCATCGTACTGACCGGCACGGCGCTGCTGCGCGAGCGCGAACACGGCACCCTCGACCATCTGCTGGTGCTGCCGCTGACAGCGCTGGAGATCATGCTGGCGAAAATCTGGAGCAACATGCTGGTGGTGGTGCTGTGCACCTGGCTGTCGCTGGAAGTGGTGGTCAAGGGCATGCTCGGCGTGCCGCTGGCCGGGTCGTTGAGCTTGTTCCTGCTGGTGACGGCACTGTACCTGTTTGCCAGCACCGCCCTGGGCATCTTCCTGGCCACCCTCGCCCGTTCGACGCCGCAATTCGGTCTGCTGGCAATCCCGGTGATCATTCCGATGCTGCTTCTGTCTGGCGGCAGCACGCCGCTGGACAGCATGCCCGAATGGTTGCAATGGGTGATGCAGGGCTCGCCGTCGACGCATTTTGTGAGCTTGAGTGCGGCGATTCTGTTCCGGGATGCGGGAGTAAGCGTGGTGTGGCCGGACTTGCTGGCGCTAGCGGCGATTGGGTTGTTGTTTTTTGCGGTGGCGTTGGCCAGGTTCAGGAAAAGCCTGGCGTCTTGAGGTGCCCGCAAGGCCGTCATCGCAGCATCGGTATCTACACAACTTTCAGAAACTGACGAACTTCGCTGTGGCGAGCGGGCTTGCCCCGCGCTGGGCTGCGAAGCAGCCCCAAAAAGCCCCCCGCGTTTCTTCAGATAAACCGCGATGGCCGGGTTTAGGGCTGCTTCGCAGCCCAGCGCGGGGCAAGCCCGCTCGCCACAACAACGCTATCTGCCTGGATTTAGGCGTTGCGGCAAAATTGTGTAGATACCTATGGTCATCGCAGGCAAGCCAGCTCCCACATTTTGAGGGTGAGCACCGTCAAATGTGGGCACCGGCTTTTCAGCGCGGGCTTTACTGGATGATCAAGTTGTTGAACAACAGGTCCTCAACCACCGGCTTGCCGGTTTCGTCGTTCATCACTTGTTGGGTCTGCTTCAACGCTTCCTGGCGCAACTTCTCTTTGCCTTCGACACTGCCCATGCTCTCGACAGTCTGCTGGGTAAACAACGCCACCAGTTGGTTGCGAATCAACGGTTCATTGGCCTTGATCGCCGCCGCCGCTTCCGGGCCGGTCACGCGCAGGGCCACATCGGCCTTGTACACCCGCAGTTTCGGGCCGCCATCCAAGGCGTAGTTGCCCACAAAAGGCGGCGTCAGGCTGTAATAGCTGACCTTCGGCGCTTCGCCTTCCTTGGCTTCTTCGGCATGGGCCGCCATCGGCAACGTCAGGGCCAGCATCAACAGGATCCACGCTTTCACAGTTCATTCCTCAAATTCGGTTGCCAGTAGCATAACGCTAGCAAGGCAGAGCACAAGCTTATGGCGACTTATCAGGCCGGGGCATGCTCGTTGACCCGTGACCTTACCCACCTACACTTATCGGCCAATACGCCAAAAGGAATAGTCCGATGAAAGCCGTGCTGTGCAAAGCCTTCGGCCCTGCCGAAACCCTGGTGTTGGAAGACGTCGCCAG
Source organism: Pseudomonas proteolytica (assembly GCF_007858275.1). Taxonomy (GTDB): domain Bacteria; phylum Pseudomonadota; class Gammaproteobacteria; order Pseudomonadales; family Pseudomonadaceae; genus Aquipseudomonas; species Aquipseudomonas proteolytica. The sequence goes on along the minus strand of NZ_VFEV01000029.1, from coordinate 12,976 downwards.
CCCCGCGATCAAGAAGAACGAGATCCTGCTGGATGTGCATGCCGCCGGGGTGAATTTCCCAGACACGCTGATCATCGAGGGCAAGTACCAGTTCAAGCCACCCTTCCCGTTCTCGCCGGGTGGCGAAGCGGCAGGCGTGGTCAGCGAAGTCGGGGAAAAGGTCAGCCACCTCAAGGTCGGCGACCGGGTCATGGCGTTGACCGGCTGGGGTAGCTTTGCCGAGCAGGTCGCTGTACCGGGCTATAACGTACTGCCGATCCCGCCGAGCATGGACTTCAACACCGCCGCCGCCTTCAGCATGACCTACGGCACCTCGATGCACGCGCTCAAGCAGCGCGGCCACTTGGTGGCCGGCGAGACCCTGCTGGTACTGGGTGCGTCCGGTGGCGTGGGGCTGGCCGCTGTGGAAATCGGCAAGGCCATGGGCGCCCGGGTGATCGCTGCCGCCAGCAGCGCCGACAAGCTGGCTGTGGCCAAGGCGGCGGGTGCCGATGAGTTGATTAACTACAGCGAAACCAACCTCAAGGATGAAATCAAGCGCCTGACCGATGGCAACGGCGCCGACGTGATCTACGACCCGGTAGGTGGCGACCTGTTTGACCAGGCCATCCGCGCCATCGCCTGGAACGGGCGCCTGTTGGTGGTGGGCTTTGCCAGCGGGCGTATTCCTGAGTTGCCAGTGAACCTGGCGCTGCTCAAGGGCGCGGCGGTGGTCGGGGTGTTCTGGGGCTCGTTCGCCCAGCGCCAGCCCCAGGATAATGCGGCGAATTTCCAGCAACTGTTCAGTTGGTATGCCGAGGGGAAGCTGAAGCCACTGGTTTCGCAGGTGTACCCGCTGGATAACGCCGCCCAGGCGATCAATGACCTGGGGCAGCGCAAGGCGGTGGGCAAGGTGGTCGTCCAGGTCCGCCACTGATCTGTGGAGGAGCTGGCTTGCCTGCGATAGCGGTCCGTCAGCTCCACCTGTTTAGCTGAGCCACCGCTATCGCTGGCAAGCCAGCTCCTACAGTTGAGTCGCGGGGTTCTGAGGAATTTGATTACGACGCATATTTATCTATTAGCGACATGTTCGTAAAAGAACATGCAATTACTCCAGTTTCCTGTGTTTGCAGATAAGAGGCGATGCTATTTTCGGTAACGAAACTGTAACATTCGCATCCGCAGTCAAAACAAGAAATTTGGAGCTCTTGAATGTTTGCTTTCTTTCGTCCTGCCCCTCATCAGGCACCCCTGCCTGAAGAAAAGATCGACAGTACCTACCGACGACTGCGCTGGCAGATCTTCGCCGGTATTTTCTTTGGCTACGCGGGTTACTACCTGCTGCGCAAGAACTTCTCCCTGGCCATGCCGTATTTGATCGACGAGGGTTACACCCGTGGTCAACTGGGCCTGGCCATGTCGGCGATCGCCATTGCCTATGGCCTGTCCAAGTTCCTCATGGGCCTGGTGTCCGACCGCTCCAACCCGCGCTACTTCCTGCCTTTTGGCTTGCTGGTGTCGGCGGGGGTGATGTTCATTTTCGGTTTCGCGCCTTGGGCCACCTCCAGCGTGACCATGATGTTCATTTTGCTGTTCATCAACGGCTGGGCCCAGGGCATGGGCTGGCCGCCGAGCGGACGGACCATGGTGCACTGGTGGTCGCAGAAAGAACGCGGCGGCGTGGTGTCGGTGTGGAACGTGGCGCATAACGTCGGTGGCGGCCTGATCGGCCCGCTGTTCCTGCTGGGCATGGCCTGGTTCAACGACTGGCACGCGGCGTTCTATGTACCGGCCACTGTCGCCCTGGCGGTAGCGGCGTTTGCCTTCATCACCATGCGCGACACCCCACAGTCGGTGGGCCTGCCGCCTATCGAGAAGTACAAGAACGACTACCCGGAAGGTTACGACGACAGCCACGAAGACGAATTCAGCGCCAAGGAAATCTTCGTCAAGTACGTGCTGCGCAACAAAATGCTCTGGTACATCGCCTTCGCCAACGTGTTCGTGTACCTGCTGCGCTACGGCGTGCTGGACTGGGCACCGACCTACCTCAAGGAAGCCAAGCACTTCACGGTCGACAAGTCGTCCTGGGCGTACTTCTTCTATGAGTGGGCAGGGATTCCGGGCACGCTGCTGTGCGGCTGGATGTCAGACAAGATCTTCCGTGGCAACCGAGGCCTGACCGGCATTGTGTTCATGGCGTTGGTCACCGTGGCGACCCTGGTTTATTGGCTCAACCCGCCAGGCAACCCGATGGTCGACATGATCGCGCTGTTCTCCATTGGCTTCCTGATCTACGGCCCGGTGATGCTGATCGGCCTGCAGGCACTGGAGCTGGCGCCGAAGAAAGCCGCCGGTACAGCCGCAGGTTTTACCGGCCTGTTCGGTTACCTGGGCGGTTCGGTAGCGGCCAGTGCGGCCATGGGCTACACCGTGGACCACTTCGGCTGGGATGGCGGCTTTGTGCTGCTGATCGGCGCGTGCCTGTTGGCTATCGCGTTCCTGATTCCTACGCTGTGGCACACCAATAGCGTCAGCTCGGCGCGTTAATCGCCGCGACGCCTTTGGCACATCGCTTGAGCCGCGCCTCCAGATTCTTGTCTGGCATGGCGTGGCTACGCAGGGCGTTGACGGTCTGCTCGACATAATCGCGAGTAGTGCCGTAGCGCCCGCAAGCGCTGGCGAATACCTGGTTCAGCACGCTGTCGGGCAAGTTGCCGGCGTAGCTGGGCAAGTGCCGCTCCAGCACAAAACCCAACGCCTGCACCTGACTGCCGTCTTCAAGCCGGCAACTGAGCCAATGTGGCCGATACGAAGGGTAAGGCATCTCCCGCTGCCACAAGGCATAGAGCGAAGCCTCCAGCTGCTCCTCCGGCAGGCGATAGGCAAAGCCACTGCACGAGCCGCCGCGATCCAGGCCAAACACCAGCCCCGGCAACTCCGGCGTACCCCGATGCTCGTGGGACCACAGGTACAGGCCCCGGTGATAACCGTGGACCCGTGCCCGCAGGCGCTGGGTGGCCGAACACTCGGGACGCCAGATCAGCGAGCCGTAGGCAAACAACCAGACCGGCCCACCCTTGTGCAGGCCCATGGTGGCCTGCATCGAGCTCATCAATTGTTCGTGAGTGAGTTGCGGCCCCAGATCGAGCCGCGGAGGGTAAGCCAATTGCAGAAGTTCGGATTCAATAACGGTCATGGCGGATCGCTTAGGTCTCCTTTCTCGGAAATGAAGAGCTACTACCAGTTATAGGCGACTTTACCGTAATAGAACGCGCCGCTGTAACCGTAAGGCGAAAAAGTGCTATAGGCCAGGTTGCCGCCACTGCTGGCGTAGGCATTGAGCTTTTCCGGGTACTTATCGGTCACGTTGTCGCCGCCCACGGTGAAGGTCCAGTTGTGTAATGTGTAGTCAGCCGACAAATCCAGCACCCAGGCGGCCTTGAAGGTCTGGTCATTGACCTTGTCCGCCTGGTAGCTGGTGAATTCGCCATAGCGCACCAGATTGCTGTGCAGCGCCCAATTGCCGAAGGTGAAATCGTTGCCCAGGCTCAGCTTGTGCTGGGGCGTGGTGTCGCCCAGCAGACCGATGCGCTCGCGCCGGTCGACCCGCACCAGGTTGGCGCCCAGGCTATCGAGAATGGCCGGGTTGGCCTTCACGTCCGTGACCTTGGTGTGGTTGTAGTTGTAGCCCACGGTGCTGTTCCAGCGGATGCCGTTGTCCAGTTGGTAGCGGTAGTTGGCCACCAGGTCGACGCCGTCGGTGCTGGTGTCCGTAGCATTGGTGAAGTAGCGGGCGGTGGTGTAGTCGATATTGCCGACGCCATTGGCTTGCAGATAGGCGCGTGTCGCCGCGTTAAGGGCAAGGTTGGACGACAGGCTTATGCGGTCGCGGATGTCGATGCGGTAGACGTCCGCCGTCACCGTCAGGTTATCCGCGGGCTCCAGCACCAGGCCCAGGCTGTAGTTGCGTGACTTCTCGGCCTTGAGGTCTTCGGCGCCAAGCAAACGCGCCACCTGGCTGTTGGCCGGGAAGGTGCCGGCTTCCTGGATGGTGTTGCCGATCAACTGCGACGAGGTGTAGGCAAAGTTCTGCTGGGCCAGGGACGGCGCGCGGAAGCCATTGGAAATACTGCCGCGCAGGGCCACTTGCGGGGTGAAGTCATAGCGCGCCGACAGCGAGCCGCTGACGTTGGAGCCGAAGTCGCTGTAGTCCTCATGGCGCACCGCCGCCGAAACCCCGAGCTTCTCGGTGAAGTTGGTTTCCAGGTCCAGGTACTGCGCCCAGTTGTGGCGCGAGGTGCTGCCGGCGTCGGCATCGCGGAAACCGCCGAGGCCTGAACTGCCGGTCTGGTAATAGGAGGCCGGCTCACCGGCTTCAATCTCATAGCCCTGGTGCAGGTATTCGCCGCCGAATGCCACCGATACCGGGTACGGCAGCCAGCCCAGGTCAAACTCACGGGACAGGTCCAGGCTGAGCTGCTTCTGCTCGTTGCTCAGGGTGCCGTTGTCGAATTTGCGCGGCGTCGCCAGGCCCAGGGAGGTGTTGATGGTTTCGGTGTGCAGTTCGTACTGGTTCTTGCCGTAGTTGGCCGACAGGTCGTAGTGCCAGTCATACGCCAACTGCCCGCGCAGGCCGGCCACCAGCGAGGTATCTTCGAGGCTGCCACGGATCAGCGGCAGGTAGCCATTGGGGTTGAGCGCCGGGAGGTTGTTGGACGCATTGCTCGCCCGGTAGAACGCCGCCGTCTCGCCACGCCGCTTGCTGTAGCCGCCAAAAGTGTAGAACTCGGCAGCTTCGTTGAAAGCGTAGCCAGCGTTCAGCCACAGCTTGCCTTCGTTGGTCGAAGGTTCGCCCTGGCGGAACACCCGCTGGCCGTACGTGGTGGAACCGATGCTGGCCGGGCGGTAATCGTGGCCGGCGCGGTTGGTGTAGTCATTGTCGGCACCTTCGGCCGAAAGGTTGATAAACCCGTTCTCGCCTACGGCCAGGCCGGTGTTGCCGCTGATGTTGCGCTGGATCCCGTCGCCTTTCTTGTATTGGCCGAACTTGCTCGAAACCGAGCCGCCGTGGTCGGTCTGCTTGAGGATCACGTTGATCACCCCGGCAATTGCATCGGACCCGTAGCGCGCCGACGCGCCATCACGCAGCACTTCAATATGGTCGACCGCCGACAACGGGATGGCATTCAAATCCGCCGGGGCCGAACCGCGGCCGACCGCACCACCCAGGTTGACGAAAGCGCTGGTGTGGCGCCGCTTGCCATTGACCAGCACCAGCACTTGATCCGGCGACAGGCCGCGCAGTTGCGCCGGGCGCACCAGTTCGGCGCCGTCCACCAGGCTAGGGCGGGGGAAGTTGATAGAAGGAATCAGCCGCGCCAGTACCGCGCCCAGCTCATCGGAACCGCTGCTGCGCAGGCTTTCGCCGGAAATCACATCAATAGGTGATAGTGACGCGCTGGCCGTGCGCTCTTGGGCGCGGGTACCCGTGACGATCACGGTGTCGAGTTTTGGCGTTTCGGTCGCCGCCGCTTCAGCGGCGATCACTGGATTGAATCCCACGGCGGCCAGCAAATTGGCTGACAAAATCGCCGTGTACAGCGCGTGCCTGTTGTAGCTCCCCATACCGCTCCCCTTGGAATCAAAAGTCAGAACGTCAATGCCCTGAGTTCATACGATCGATCCGTGTGGCGGACGGTGGCGGTCATTTACTGGTTAGTGGCAGATAGTCGGTAGCCCGATGACATATAGCTTAATGATATTCATCTTGACGAATAAATATCTTTTAAGAATAAGCAACAGCATAAGCAACAGACCCCGTTCATCAGGATTGCTCCAGAAAATCCCGCTACTTTCAGCGCCCGTTCAGCCTTTGGGCAGAGCGAGCCCTCAAAATAGGCCCGCGTCACGACCCACTTAGCCGTGCATCCACCGACTATCGAGGTCGCCCCATGAAAAACCGACTTTCCGGCCTGCTGCTCCTGGCACAGGCCACCACCGCCCTGGCCGCCGAAGCGCCGGCCAACGACGACAAAGGCTTCTGGTACGCCCAGACCAGCGTCTACACCCGGCACTTTGCGCCGGATCCCGAGCACAACAACAACCAGGACCTGATCGGCCTGGAGCGTAATGACGCTTCGGGGTGGGTGTATGGCGGTGCGACCTTTCGCAACTCGTTTCGCCAGCGCTCGTACTACGCGTACGCAGGCAAGCGCTACGACATGAGCGACTATCCGGTGTATCTGAAGCTCACCGGCGGGGCGATCCAGGGCTATCGCGGCAAGTATCGCGACAAGATTCCGCTGAACCGCTACGGCGTGGCGCCGGTGATCATTCCGTCGGTGGGAACCCACTATGGGCCGGTAGCGGCGGAATTCGTATTGCTGGGGTTCAATGCGGCGATGGTGACCACAGGTGTGCGGTTCTGACACCGACAGACGTGAGTAGACACAATCCCCTGTGGGAACCGGGCCTATGTGGGAGCGGGCTTGCCCGCGAATGCGGTGTGTCAGTCAACACAGCCAGCGACTGATTCACCGCTTTCGCAGGCAAGCTCACACACCGTTTGAAGTCAGGAGCGTGGTGCGTAGGCAAACACGTCGGCGCGCATCTGGTGTGCATCCATGCCGGCGTTGACCAGCGCATCCAACGTGCCATAGATCATCGCTGGCGAACCGCTGGCGTAGACATGCACGCCCTTGAGGTCGCTGATGTCTTCACACACCGCCTCATGCAACAAGCCACAGCGCCCTTCCCAACCGCACAAGTCACTGACCACTTTGTGCAGGAACAGATTGGGCAATTGCTGCCATTGCTCCCAATGCTCCACCTGATAGAAATCATCTGGTTGGCGCACGCCCCAATACAGGTGCACAGGGTGCTTGAAACCGCTGGCCCGGCAGTGCTCGATCAGGCTGTGCATCTGGGCCATGCCGGTGCCGGCCGCGATCAACACCAGCGGCCCGTCGGGCAGTTCGGCCAGGTGGGTATCGCCAAATGGCAGTTCGACCCGCGCCATCTGGTTACGCTGCAACTGCTCGATCAGGCTGCGGGCGCTGTCTTCACGCACCAGCACATGCAGTTCCAAATCGCGCCCGGCATGGGGCGCCGAAGCCAGGGAAAACGCCGACTTCTCGCCGTTTTCGCGCTCGATCATCAGGTACTGGCCCGCGTGATAGCGCACCGCCTTGCCGGCCGGTGCCCGCAGGCGCACGCGCCACACGTCGCCCCCCAGGTCCACGCACTCGCTCAACTGGCAGGCAAGTTTGCGCACCGGCAACTCTCCCGGCGCCAGCACGCCATCCCATAGCACGATGCAATCCTCCAAGGGCTCGGCGATGCAGGTATAGAACTCGCCATGATCGCGCACCTCACCGGCTTGTTGCACCCGGCCCTCGACCAACAGGGCCGCACAGACGTGGCACACCCCATTACGGCACGCCTGCGGGCATTCATAGCCCAGGCGCCGCGCGCCTTCAAGAATCCGCTCGCCGGGCTGCAAGTCGAGGACCGCACCGGAAGGTTGCAGGGTTACACGCATCAATCTATTCCCAATTCTTTCCACATCGCATCGACACGCGCCGTCACGGCTTCATCCTTGACGATCACCCGGCCCCACTCCCGGGTGGTTTCACCCGGCCACTTGTGAGTGGCATCCAGGCCCATCTTCGATCCCAGGCCCGACACCGGCGAGGCAAAGTCCAGGTAGTCGATCGGCGTGTTATCGATCATCACCGTGTCGCGCTTGGGGTCCATGCGCGTGGTGATGGCCCAGATCACGTCGTTCCAGTCCCGGGCGTTGATGTCGTCGTCGGTGACAATAACGAACTTGGTATACATGAACTGTCGCAAAAACGACCACACACCGAGCATGACGCGCTTGGCATGGCCCGGGTACGACTTCTTCATGGTCACGATGGCCATGCGGTACGAGCAGCCTTCCGGCGGCAGGTAGAAGTCGGTGATTTCCGGGAACTGCTTCTGCAGGATCGGCACGAACACTTCGTTCAGCGCCACACCGAGGATCGCCGGCTCATCAGGCGGCCGGCCCGTGTAGGTGCTGTGGTAGATCGGTTTGACCCGGTGGGTGATACGCTCGACGGTGAATACCGGGAAGCTGTCGACTTCATTGTAGTAGCCGGTGTGGTCGCCATACGGGCCTTCATCGGCCATCTCGCCCGGATGAATCACGCCTTCGAGGATGATTTCGGCGGTGGCCGGTACTTGCAGGTCGTTGCCACGGCACTTCACCAGCTCGGTGCGGTTGCCGCGCAGCAGGCCGGCAAAGGCGTATTCGGAAAGGCTGTCGGGCACCGGCGTCACGGCGCCGAGGATCGTCGCCGGGTCGGCCCCCAGGGCCACGGAAACCGGGAACGGCTGGCCCGGGTGCTTCTCGCACCACTCACGGAAATCCAGCGCCCCACCACGGTGGCTCAACCAACGCATGATCACCTTGTTGCGGCCGATCACTTGCTGGCGGTAGATGCCCAGGTTCTGGCGGTCCTTGTTCGGGCCCTTGGTGACGGTCAGGCCCCAGGTGATCAGCGGGCCGACGTCGCCGGGCCAGCAGGTCTGCACCGGGAGCATCGCCAGGTCGACATCATCGCCTTCAATGACCACTTCCTGGCATACCGCGTCCTTGACCACCTTGGGCGCCATGGCAATGATCTTGCGAAAGATCGGCAGCTTCGACCACGCGTCCTTCAGGCCCTTGGGCGGCTCGGGCTCCTTGAGGAACGCCAGCAGCTTGCCGATTTCGCGCAGTTCGCTGACCGACTCGGCGCCCATGCCGAATGCCACCCGGTCGGGCGTGCCGAACAGGTTACCGAGCACCGGGATATCAAAGCCTGTGGGGTTCTCGAACAGCAGCGCCGGGCCCTTGTTGCGCAAGGTGCGGTCGCAAATCTCAGTCATTTCCAGGACCGGGGACACCGGCACCTGAATACGTTTCAACTCTCCGCGCTGCTCAAGTTGCTGCACGAAATCCCGAAGATCCTTGAATTTCATTAACCATGCCACCCGTAAAATAGGCGTACATCCTACCTGTTCTGAGGGCGGCTGGCAGCCCTATCGGCGGCGCAATTGCCGGCCGGGTGTCGTTAAAAACCCCAGGCAAAAAAATGGCGCCCCTGGGGGCGCCATTCTTTCGGACCTGAAACGCTGTATTACTTGCGTTTCATCGACAGGAAGAACTCGTCGTTGGTCTTGGTGGTTTTCAGCTTGTCGATCAGGAACTCGATGGCAGCGACTTCGTCCATCGGGTGCAGCAGCTTGCGCAGGATCCACATGCGCTGCAGTTCGTCGTCGGCCGTCAGCAACTCTTCGCGGCGGGTGCCGGAGCGGTTGATGTTGATGGCCGGGAACACACGCTTTTCAGCGATGCGACGGTCCAGAGGCAGTTCCATGTTGCCGGTACCCTTGAACTCTTCGTAGATCACTTCGTCCATCTTCGAGCCGGTTTCAACCAGCGCGGTGGCGATAATGGTCAGCGAGCCGCCTTCTTCGATGTTACGCGCGGCGCCGAAGAAACGTTTCGGCTTCTCCAGGGCGTGGGCATCGACACCACCGGTGAGCACTTTGCCGGAGCTCGGGATCACGGTGTTGTAGGCACGGGCCAGACGGGTGATGGAGTCGAGCAGGATCACCACGTCCTTCTTGTGTTCGACCAGGCGCTTGGCCTTCTCGATCACCATTTCGGCAACCTGCACGTGGCGGGTTGGCGGCTCATCGAACGTCGAGGCAACCACTTCGCCGCGCACGGTGCGCTGCATTTCGGTCACTTCTTCCGGACGCTCATCGATCAGCAGCACGATCAGGTGAACTTCAGGATTGTTACGCGCGATGTTCGCTGCAATGTTCTGCAGCATGATGGTCTTACCGGCTTTCGGCGGCGCGACGATCAGGCCACGCTGGCCTTTGCCGATCGGGGCGCACAGGTCGATCACACGACCGGTCAAGTCTTCGGTGGAACCGTTGCCGGCTTCCATCTTCATGCGCACGGTTGGGAACAGCGGCGTCAGGTTCTCGAAGAGAATCTTGTTCTTCGCGTTCTCCGGGCGATCGAAGTTGATCGTGTCGACCTTGAGCAGGGCGAAATAACGCTCGCCTTCCTTTGGAGGGCGGATCTTGCCAACGATGGTGTCACCGGTGCGCAAGTTGAAGCGACGGATCTGGCTCGGCGAGACGTAGATATCGTCTGGGCCGGCGAGATAGGAGGCGTCTGCAGAGCGGAGAAAGCCGAAGCCGTCCTGGAGAATCTCCAGCACGCCATCACCGGAGATTTCCTCGCCGCTTTTCGCGTGCTTTTTCAGCAGGGAGAAAATCACGTCCTGCTTGCGCGAACGGGCCATATTTTCTATGCCCATTTCTTCGGCCAGTTGGAGCAGGTCGGTAATCGGCTTTTGCTTGAGTTCAGTCAGATTCATATAGGAATGACGTAATCATTTATAGAGGGGGGGAATTAAGCTTTTGGCTTAATGAGGCCGCGCCGCAGAGAAGGCGACAGGATCGCGTACTAATCGAAAGGAATGCGTCGGCGACGGCTTGCAGGGGGCAGTGGAGAAACCAGTGCGGGGCCGAATGTACCACCTGAATTTCAGAGCGTCTAGCCCTGCTTTACGAAAAAGCCCCGCAATTTGCGGGGCTTTTTTTACGACGCTTAGATGTTGGCGTCGAGGAATGCGGCCAGTTGCGACTTCGACAGTGCGCCAACCTTGGTGGCTTCGACGTTGCCGTTCTTGAACAGCATCAGGGTCGGGATACCACGTACGCCGTGCTTGGCCGGGGTTTCCTGGTTCTCGTCGATGTTCAGCTTGGCAATGGTCAGTTTGCCTTCGTAGGTGGTTGCGATGTCGTCCAGGACCGGAGCGATCATTTTGCAAGGACCGCACCACTCAGCCCAGTAGTCAACCAGCACCGGGCCCTGGGCCTGCAGTACTTCGGCCTCAAAGGTCGCGTCGGTGACGTGCTTGATAAGATCGTTGCTCATGGATGTCTCCGGGTTGTAAGCAAAAAAAACGTTGCCCATCATAGCTGCCCTTCCTTCGTTCAGGAAGCCGCCGCTGATTGACTCTTGCTATCGAATGCCATCATTTTGGGTATTACCGATTCAGGATGTTACCGGTGTGACAAAGGCGATGCCCGTGCGCAAGGCGGCGTTACGCACGTGCTCCTGCATGGCTTTTTGCGCCGCCGCGCTGCTGCGCCGGGCCAGCGCACGGAGGATCTTGCGGTGCTCCTGCCAGGTCTCCATCGCCCGCTCCGGTCGGATGAACGGTAGTTTCTGGCTTTCCAGGAACACCTCGGCACTGGCGCTGAGGATGCTCACCATCGCCTGATTGCCACTGGCCAACAGGATGCGCTGGTGAAAAGCGAAGTCCAGCCGCGCGGCGGCCTCGAAATCACCGGCCTTGAGCTCCCGGCGCATGGCCTGGACATTGTCTTCGAGCCAATCCAGTTCCCCAGTGGTCAGCGTCATGGCCGCCAGCCCCGCCGCAAACCCCTCCAGGGCATAGCGCAACTGGAAGATATCCAGCGGGCTGGCCTGGGCCGTAAACGGCCAGGCCACGCCGTTTATCTCGGCCGCCGGCGGCGCCTGCACAAATACGCCCTTGCCCGGTTGCACGCTGACCAGCCCCAGTGCGCTGAGCGACGACAAGGCCTCGCGCAAGGAAGCACGACTGACCCCCAATTGCATCGCCAGGTCCCGCTGCGAAGGCAAGGCATCGCCAGGGCCGAAGCCCTGCTCCTTGATCAGTTTGCGGATAGCTTGCAAGGCCGCTTCCGGTACGGCTTGGGCGATGGAATTCATGGAAAACCCGAGGTTTCAGTCAACAGTGGGCCTAGTTGTAAAGCTATTCTCGGCAGCCGGCAAGCCACGCCCCAAAGGGGCTCGCGCGGTTTTGCCGACGCTCGAAAAGGGTGCGAAACCAGACCTGACTGTTCAGACCAGTCAGACCGCCGCACGCCTCGTAAAACCTGCCTTGCAGGCGTTTCAAAGCACCATGGCACGGGCTGTGCACTGGCAACACTCAGAAAATCCCTTCGCCCTTTTCGGAGAGTTGCCATGACCAAGCGTTGCAGCGTCCTGCTCACTGCCTTGTTTGCCAGCCTGATGCTCAGCCAGGCACCTGCCCAGGCCAATGGCCTGGACGATATCGTCGCCCGTGGCACCCTCAAGGTTGCCGTACCCCAGGATTTCCCACCATTCGGTTCGGTGGGCCCGGACATGAAACCACGCGGCCTGGACATCGACACCGCCAAACTGCTGGCCGAGCAACTCAAGGTCAAACTGGAACTGACCCCGGTCAACAGCACCAACCGCATCCCGTTCCTCACCACCGGCAAAGTGGACCTGGTGATTTCCAGCCTGGGCAAGAACCCGGATCGCGAGAAGGTCATCGACTTTTCCAAGGCCTACGCGCCGTTCTATCTCGCAGTGTTCGGCCCGCCTGACGCGGCCATTGCAAGCCTCGATGACCTCAAGGGCAAGACCATCAGCGTGACCCGCGGCGCCATTGAAGATATCGAGTTGAGCGCGGTCGCCCCCAAGGAAGCCACGATCAAGCGCTTCGAAGATAACAACTCGACCATCGCCGCCTACCTCGCCGGCCAGGTGGACCTGATCGCCAGTGGCAACGTGGTGATGGTGGCGATCAGTGAGCGCAACCCCAAGCGTGTGCCGGCGCTGAAGGTCAAGCTCAAGGATTCGCCGGTGTATGTCGGGGTGAACAAAAACGAGCCGGCACTGCTGGAGAAGGTCAACCAGATCCTGGTCAGCGCCAAGGCTGATGGCAGCCTGGAAAAAAACGCGATGCAGTGGCTGAAAGAACCATTGCCTGCAGATCTCTGAAGCGGAGCTGATTGATGGCCTATCAACTAGACGCCCCAATACCCACCGATAAAAACACCGAAAACTCAAGGTTTTAGGAATATTTTCAGCGTTATTCCGAAAGTATTACCACCCAATGTGGACAGTATGTGGACACTAACCGTG
>NZ_VFEV01000028.1 GCF_007858275.1 Pseudomonas proteolytica | reverse complement strand
TCCTGCGAAGCAGCCCCAAAACCAGCCGCTGCGGTGTATCTGGTACAACGCATTCGGCTTATTGGGGCTGCTTCGCAGCCCAGCGCGGGGCAAGCCCGCTCGCCACAACTGCGCTATCTGCCTGGATCTAGGCGTTGCGGCAAAGTTGTGTAGATACCTATGGCTATCGCGGGCAAGCCCGCTCCCACATTTTCTACCGCCGATGGCCAGCCCTCAGTCAGTGCAACAAAGACGAACTCGCCCGTACCTGCAACTGCGGCGCCACCATGATCGACTCGCACGCCTCGCCCTCGATGCGCTTGAGCAGCAGCTCAACCGCATGCCGGCCCATGTCTGCCAGGGGCAGGCGCACGCTGGTCAGGGGCACCATCAGTTCATTGGCCAGTGGTATGTCGTTGAAGCCCACCACGGCAATGTCCTTGCCCGGCATCAGGCCCTTGTCACGTGCGGCCCCCATCAAGCCGATGGCCAGGAAGTCATTGACCGCGAAAAACGCCTGTGGCCGTGGGCTGAGCCCCAACAGGTACTCGCCCTGGCGGTGCCCGGTAAGGCTGTCAAAAGGACCATTGAGCGTCCATTCCGGGCGCAGCGTAATGCCTTGCTCCCGGTAATAACGGGTAAACCCGCGCGTGCGATCAGCCCCGGTGGAGGCATGCCGTTCGCCCGCCAGAATGGCCACATCGCGACAGCCCAACTGGTACAAGTGCTCGGCCGCCAGCCAGCCGCCACGTTCATCGTCGCTGCACGCCGCCAGATGCCCGGCAATCTGGCGACTGACCAGCACGTAGGGAATGTGCTTGCGCGCCAGCAGTTCCAGGAGCGGCTGGCTTTCGCCGACATGTGAGTCGCCGACGATCAGCCCGGCCACCGAGCGGCGTAAGGCATGTTCGGCACGGGCCATCTGGCGGGGTTGCTGGTCGTCGGTATTGGAGACGAAGGTCAGGTAGCCGGCCTGTTCGGCCGCACTGTCGATGCTGTCGTAAATGGTCGCCATCACCAGGTCGGTGAGGCGCGGCATCAGCACACAGATTTCCTGGCTTTTGCGCAGTTTCAGGCTAGATGCCTGCGTGTTCGGTCGATAATCCAGCTCTTTTGCCAACTCCCGGATACGCGCCACCACTTCGGCAGACGCCGCGCGCTCGACCCCGGCCGGGTCGCCGTTGAGTACCCGGGACACCGTGGAGACATGCACGCCAAGTGCGGTCGCCATGGACTTCAAGGTGGCTGGACGAGATGGGCTCGGCATGTCTGAGGGGCTTCCGACTGTCTGATATTTAGCGCGCAGATTCTACCCGAACGGGCGTACCGCAGCCGCAGATAAATCTTTACCCAAACGTTTGACTAAAATTTTTTCCCACCTTACATTTCGCCTACCCAAACGTTTGGGCAACCAATAAAAATACGCCGGACGCGGCCGACTTTTTGACTTCTGCCATCATTTTGAAGAGTCAGATCCCTATGAACAGCCCCGCTATCCCGTCCTTCCGCTACCAGATTTTCTTCCTGATCATGCTCATGGCCCTGCTCAACTACATCGACCGTGGCGCGATTGCCTATGCGTCGGCGAGCATTCTTCCCGAGTACGGTTTCGACAAAGCCGACTGGGGCAACGTCCTGGGCTACTTCGGTTACGGCTACATCCTTGGGGCATTGGTCGGCGGCATTCTGGCCGACCGCTTTGGTGCCAAGCGCATCTGGCTGATCGCCGGTGGCACTTGGTCGGTCTTCGAAATCGCCACGGCATTTGCCGGCGACTTCGGCCTGGCGTTTCTCGGCGGCTCGGCCATGGCCGGTTTCGCCACGATCCGCGTGATGTTCGGCTTTGCCGAAGGTCCGGCCTACTCGGTGATCAACAAGAGCGTGGCCAACTGGGCCACTCCCAAGGAGCGCGGTTTTGTGGTCGCGGTCGGCCTCTTGAGTACCCCGTTGGGCGCATTGCTCACCGCGCCTGTGGCTGTGGGCCTGCAAACCCTGACCGGCAGCTGGCGCAGCATGTTCGTGGTGTTGGGCGTGGTCAGCCTGGCGCTGCTGGTGTTTTTCATGACGCGCTTCACCAACACCCCGGATGAAAACCCGCGCGTGTCCAAGGCCGAACTCGACTTCCTGCGCAAAGAGCGCGCCGAGGCCGCCAATGCGTCGACGCCCACTACCAGCGTCGCGCCGCTCTGGCACTTCTTCAAGAACAAGGACCTGCTGTTCAACGCCGTCGGTTACTTCTCGTTTGTGTACGTGACATTCCTGCTGCTGACCTGGACCCCCAAATACCTGCAGGACGAGTTCCACTACAACCTGTCGTCGCTGTGGTACATGGGCATGATCCCGTGGACCGGCGCCTGCTTCACCGTGCTGCTGGGCGGCAAGATTTCGGACTTGCTGCTGCGCCGCACCGGCAACCTGAAAGTCGCCCGCAGCTGGCTGGCCGCGACCTGCCTGCTGCTGACAACCTTGTGTTTCATCATGGTTTCCCAAGCCCAGACCGTCTGGGGCGTGATTGCCCTGATGACGTTGGCCAATGCGCTTAATGCCCTGCCCAACTCCGTGTACTGGGCGGTGGTCATCGACACCGCGCCGTCCAATCGGGTGGGTGCCTACAGCGGCATGACGCACTTTATCGCCAACACCGCCTCGTTTATCGCCCCCATGCTGACCGGCTACCTGACCGTGCGTTACGGCTATTCGTCGATGTTCGTGGCCGCCGCCGTGGCCACCGCGTTGGGCATGAGCGCAATGCTGATGGTGCGCCCGGGCGGGCGTCAGGTTGCCCCGTCCTCTCAACCCGCTGCTGTTTGATGGAGTTGCATTTATGAGCCTGGTGAAGCCTACCCACGCTGGATACTTTTTTGGTCAGTCGATCATCACGCTGGCCGCGCGCCTGCGTGCCGGCAGCGTGACCAGTGTCGAGTTGACGCAGGCCGCGCTGGACAGCATCGAACGCTTGAACCCGGTGTTGAATGCGTTCGTTCATGTTGATGCCGCCGTGGCACTGGCCCAGGCCCGCAAGGCCGACGCGCTGTTTGCCCAAGGCCAGGACCTCGGCCCGCTGCAGGGCATGCCGATAGCGGTCAAAGACAACATCGACACGTTCGACTACATCACCACCTACGGTTCAGCGCACTTCGACCGTTTCAAACCCAGCCACGATGCGCTGTGCGTGCAACGCGTACGCGAGGCCGGGGCGGTGATTATCGGCAAGACCTTGACCCATGAGTTCGCCTACGGCCCGACTGGCGACCGCTCACTGCAAGGCGCGGCGCGTAACCCGTGGGATGCGCGCTGCATCACCGGCGGTTCCAGCGCCGGCAGTGCCGCGGCGGTGGCCAGCGGCATGGTGCCGCTGGCGCTGGGTACCGACACAGGCGGCTCGATCCGGATTCCGGCGGCCTTGTGCGGCACGGTCGGCTTCAAGCCCTCGTTTGCCAGCGTGCCGTTGGACGGGGTGTTCCCGCTCGCGTCCAGCCTCGACCACGTCGGCCCCATCGCCAACCACGTTGAAGATGCACGCCTGTTGTTCGAAGTGCTGGCAGGACGCGCTTGCCAGCCGGCGGCCACGCCTCGAGCGTTGCGCGTGGGCTGGATCACGTGCGCCAGCTTCGGCCCGGTGGATGCCGAGCTGCATCAGCAGGTCTACCAGGCGGCGCAACAGCTGTTTGGCGAAGCGCTGCAAGAGACTGACGCGCTGCAAAAAATCGCGGCTGGCATGAAGGACACCTTGCAGACCTTGCAACGTGCCGAAGCCTTTGCAGTACATGCCGAACGCATGCGCGATGCACCGCACAAATTTGACCAGGAGGTACGCGAGCGCCTTGAGGTGTCGAGCGAGGTCAGAGGCTGGCAGTACATTCGCGCACAGGCCAGCCAGGCGCAGTACAAAGCGGCCATGGCGCGGTTGTTCGAAGACTATGACTTGCTGGTTTCACCCACTGTGCCGATTACCGCCACACAGGTAAACGCACGCCAAGTGCGCGTGGGCGAACAGGACATTGACGTACGCGCCGCCGTACTCAGCCATACCAGCGCCTGGAACCTCACCGGCCTGCCCTCGATCAGCCTGCCAGTGGGGCACGTGAGGGGCATGCCGGTGGGGTTGCAAGTGATAGGCGCGGCTGGCGCGGATGATCACTTGTTGCAGGTGATGAGCCAGCTGTTTGTGCCGATTACAGGTGGTGGCTGAACCACCGCTTTCGCGGGCAAGCCCGCTCCCACAGGGGGGCTCGTCAGTTTCTGAAAGTTGTGTAGATACCTATGGCTTTCGCGGGCAAGCCCGCTCCCATCCATCACTCACGCGACGAAGCCAGAATCGCCTGCAACAACACATCCGCCCCGGCCGTGGACCAGTGCGGGTGGATCTCTTCCGCCTCGTTATGACTCAAGCCATCCACACAGGGTACAAAGATCATCGCCGTCGGCGCGACCTGGTTCAGGTAGCAGGCGTCATGCCCCGCGCCGGAAATCATCCGCCGATGGCTATAGCCCAGCACTTGGGCCGCGGTCTGCACCACGTCTACGCAATCCTTGTCGAAGGCAATCGGCGCGTACTGGAAGATCTGCTTGACGCTGGCCTGCAGGCCAATCCCCTCGGCAATCCGCGCCACGGCTTCGTGCAGTTGCTGGTCCTGCACGCCCAGCACCGTCTCATCGGGATGGCGGAACTCAACACTGAAAAACACCCGCCCCGGCACCACATTGCGCGAGTTGGGGAAGATGTTGGCCATGCCCACCGTCGCCCGCCCTTCGGCGCCTTGGGCCAGGCCGATCTGGTTGACCGCCTCCACCACCCGGGCAAAGCCCAGCAGTGCATCCAGGCGGTGATCCATTGGCGTGGTGCCGGCATGGGCGCTGCGGCCGCTCAGTTCGACTTCATACCAACGCTGGCCCTGGGCCCCGGTGACCACGCCGATGGTCAGGTCCTGGGCTTCAAGGATCGGGCCTTGCTCGATATGCAGCTCATACGCCGCATGCACCGCCTGCCCTCCCACCGGATGCGGGCCGGCGTAGCCGATCTGCTGCAACGCCTGGCCGATGGTCACGCCGGCCTTGTCTTCGCGGGACAAACCGTATTCCAGGTCGAACACCCCGGCATACACCCCTGAAGAAATCATCGCCGGGGCAAAACGCGAGCCTTCTTCGTTGGTCCAGTTGACCACCTCGATCGGTCGATCGGTTTCGATGCCCAGGTCGTTCAAGGTGCGCAGCACTTCCAGGCCGGCCAGCACGCCGTAGATGCCATCGAACTTGCCGCCCGCTGGCTGCGAGTCGCCGTGGGAGCCGGTCAGCACCGGGGCCAGCTGGTCGAGGCGGCCGGCGCGGCGGGCGAAGATGTTGCCCATGGCGTCCACACGAATGCTGCACCCGGCCGCTGTGCACCAGGCCACGAACAGGTCACGCCCGCGCCGGTCTTCGTCGGTCAGCGCCAGGCGCGAGACACCGCCCTTGGGCGTGCCGCCGATCTGCGCCATTTCCATCAGCGAGTCCCACAGGCGCTCACCGTTGACCCGCGCCAGGGCACTCACGAGCGCGGCTCCTGGGGCTTGGCGTGGTAGCGGAAGTCACAGCTTGGCGCGCCGCCCATGATGGTCTGGGTGCGCGTCAATTCGATATTCGGGTTGTAGCCGACAATAAACAGCTCGTCGCGGTTGCACGACAACAGGTGGCCGATCTCGCCCAGGCCCATTTCGTGGTACATCTCGGCATAGCGGCAACGCTTGACGTCGTAATCGTAGTGCTCGGCATCGCTGGCGATGATTTCGACTTTCAGCGCGTCGTCCTTTTCCCACAGCACTTGCAGCTCAACGAAGCTCTTGAGGTCGGCGCCCTGCTCTTCCTGGGCGGCAAAGTGCTTGCCGGCCTGGATCGCGGCGTTGCCCACCGCTTCGCCAATCACCGCGGCGGCAAAGGCCTTGCCCTGCTCGCGCACGAGGATTTCGTAGATCGGCTTGATGATCTCGGCCTCGATGCGCCGGCGGGCCAGGATGCCCAGTTCACCTTCAAGTTTGCTCATGGTGTGCCTCATCTAAATGCTTGCGAAGATCCAATGTGGGTGCTGCCCAATGTGGGAGCTGTCTCGCCCGGCGAGGCTGCGATGCAGACACCACGGTGTCGCAGATACACCGCGGTGATCCCATCGCAGCCTCGCCGGGCGAGACAGCTCCTACACGAGCTGCGCCTACACTTAAATCCAGCGCGTTACTTTTTGCCGCCAGCCACGCTCACCGGTTGCCATTGATTGGCCTTGACCTGGTAAACGGTGAACGACGGGTTCTGCAGATTGCCCTGGGCATCGAATGCGATGGTCCCGGTCACGCCCGGATAGCTGATGGCGCGCAGTACCGGCAGGTACTTCTGCGGATCGGTGGAGTTGGCCTGCTCGATGGCGGCGATCAACACGCCCACACCGTCATAGGCAAAGGGTGCGTGCAGCTCGATGTTGCTCTTGAAGCGCGCCTTGTAGGCCTCTTCAAATGCTTTGCCGCCTGGCATCTGCGCCACGGCCAGGCCCGGTTCCAGGGCGATCACGCCCTCGCCTTCGTTCTGTGCCAGTTGCAGGAAGGTCTGGCTGACAAAGCCACCGGCGCCCATCAATGGGGCCTTGATCCCCAACTGCTTGATGCGCCGGGCCAGCGGTGCAGCCTGGGAGTCGACGCCGCCAAAGAAGATCAGGTCCGGGTTTTGCCCACGGATGTTGGTCAGCACCGCACTGAAGTCGATGGTCTTGTCGTCCACGTATTCGCGCGCAACCACCTTGGCGCCACCGGCCTCGATGGATTTGACGAACTGGTCCGCCAGGCCCTGGCCGAACGCGGTGCGGTCGTCGATCACGGCGATGCGCTGCGCCTTGAGGGTCTTGAGTGCGTAGTCGCCGGCGACCTGGCCGCCGTCATCGTCGTGGCCCATGATCCGCAAGCTGGTGTCGAAACCTTGCTGGGTGTAGGCGTGACCGGTGGCCACCGGTGCGACCTGGGCAATCCCGGCGTCATGGTAGACCCGCGCTGCCGGAATGCTGGTGCCGGTGTTCCAATGGCCGACCACGCCCACTACGCCTTCGTCCACCAGGCGCTGGGCCACGGTGACGGCGGTGCGTGGATCGGACTGGTCATCCTCGGAAACCAGCTTGAACGTCACGGCCTCGCCATTGATTTTCAGGTGCTTGGCGTTGGCCTGGTCAATGGCCAGTTGCGCGCCGTTTTCCAGGTCTTTGCCGATCCGCGCCGACGGACCGGTCAAGGGTCCGGCCAGGCCGATCAGTACCGTCTGGTCGGCCTGGGCCACACCGCTCATGGCCAGGCTCAACAACAGTACGCGTTTGAAGGGGGCAGTCTTGTTCATGGTTTTTTCCTGTTTCTCAGCAGGCCCTCATGGCCTGTGGGGTTGACGAAACACGCCGGGCGTCCGGTGGCGTTTGTTATGGGGTTATTCACCGAGGTAGGCACTGCGCACCTCGGGGTGGTCGAGCAATTGGTCACTGGCACCGCTGAGGCTGATACGCCCGGTGTCCATCACATAGGCGCGGTCAGTCACTTGCAGCGCAAGGCGCGCGTTCTGCTCCACCAGCAGCAGGGTCATGCCCTGGCGGCACACATCATCGATCACCTGGAACAGCTTTTCGACCATGATCGGCGCCAGGCCCATGGACGGCTCATCAAGCACCAGCAGGCGGGGCTTGGACAGCAGCGCACGGGCCAGGGCGAGCATCTGCTGCTCGCCACCGGAGAGCAAGCCGGCCGACTGCTGCAAGCGTTCCTCCAGGCGCGGAAAGTGTTCGAACAACTGGCGGATTTCCAGGTTGACTTGCTGTGGGTCGCGGCGCAGGAACGCGCCGGCCTGGAGGTTTTCCAGCACGCTCATGCGCGCAAAAATGCCACGCCCTTCCGGCACCATGGCGATGCCCAGGGTCAGGCGCTCATGGGGCGCCAGGTTGAGGATCGAACGGCCAGCAAAGCGGATCTGCCCCGCAGCGGCCGGCAGCAACCCGGTCAGGGCCTTGAGGCTGGAGCTTTTGCCGGCGCCATTGGCGCCGATCAAGGTGACCCGTTCGCCTTCATCTATATGCAGGTCCAGGGACTTGACCGCCTCGATCGCACCGTAGCGCACCTTCAGGCCGTCAATCTGCAACAACGCTTCAGACATGGGCGCCGGCTCCCAGATAGGCCTGGATCACTTGCGGGTGGCGGCGCACTTCGGCAGGCGCGCCCACGGCGATCACGCGTCCATAGTCCAGCACGCTGATGCGGTCACACACGCCCATCACCAGCTTTACGTCGTGTTCGATCAGCAGCAGGGTATGGCCGTCATCGCGGATTTTTTCCAGCAGGCTGCGCAGTTGCACTTTCTCGCTGGCATTCATGCCGGCGGCCGGCTCGTCGAGGGCCAGCAGGCGCGGTTCGGTGGCCAGGGCGCGGGCAATTTCCAGGCGCCGCTGGTGGCCGTAGGACAGGCTGTCGGCACGGTAGTGGGCAAACCCGGCCAGGCCGACATAGGCCAGCAGGCGATGGGCGTGGGCGCGGGTCTGCGCTTCTTCCTCGCGCCCGCGCGAATGCCCGCTCAAGGCCGCCCACACGCCGTTATGGGTGCGCACATGGCGCCCGACCATGACGTTTTCCAGGGCGCTCATGGCGTTGAACAGGCGGATATTCTGGAACGTGCGCGCGATGCCAGCGCGGGCCACCTGGTGTACCGCCGTGGGCTGGTACTCCTGGCCGTCGAGTTGAAAGCGCCCGGAGTCCGGGGTGTATAACCCCGTCATCACATTAAAGAAGGTGGTCTTGCCGGCGCCATTGGGCCCGATCAGGCCGTAGATTTCCCCGGCCTCGATACTCAAGCTCACGTCATCGAGCGCGGCCACGCCGCCAAACTGTTTATTGACCTTCTCGATCTGTAATAACGGATGGTTCAAGGTGCACCTCCTGTGCGGCTCGGCCAGAGGCCGGCGGGTCGATACAGCATCGCCAGAATCAGCGCCAGGCCGTAGAACAGCTGGCGGATAATTTCCGGGTCCACCAGCACTTGGCCAAACAGCGCCTGCTGCAAGGGGCCCATGCTGGCGCGCAACGCTTCGGGCAGGGCCGCGAGCAACACGCAGCCCAGAATCACCCCGGGGATATGCCCCATGCCGCCGAGCACCACCATGGCCAGCACGGCGATGGACTCATTGAGGGTGAAGGATTCGGGTGAAACAAAGCCTTGGAACGAGGCAAACAGCGCCCCACTGATACCGCCGAACGCCGCACCAATGGCAAATGCCAGCAGCTTCAGGCGAAGGGTATTGAGGCCCATGGCCTGGGCCGCCTCTTCGTCTTCGCGGATCGCCATCCACGCGCGGCCGATGCGCGAGCGCTCGAGGCGGATGCAGGCAAACAGGATCAGCACCACCAACGCGGCGAACAGGTAGTAATAGAGGTAGACCGAGGGCAAGCGCAGGCCGAACAGTTCCTGGGTGCGCCCCAGGTTGACCCCCAGCAGCGTCACCGGATCAACCTGGGCGATGCCTTTGGGGCCGTTGGTGAGGTTCACCGGGCGGTCCAGGTTACGCAGCAATATGCGGATGATCTCGCCAAAGCCCAGGGTGACGATGGCCAGGTAGTCGCCGCGCAAACGCAGGGTCGGCGCCCCAAGGATCACCCCGAACCCGGCCGCCAACAGCGCCGCCAGCGGCAAAATCAGCCAGATCGAGGTGTGCATGCCCTCTGGCATCAGCGCCAGCAAGGCCGGGAACTGTTGCATCAGATGGGGCGACGAGAGCAATGCCGCCAGGTAGGCGCCCACCGCGTAGAAGGCGATAAAGCCCATGTCCAGCAGGCCGGCATAACCCACCACGATGTTCAGGCCCAGGGCCAACATGATGTACAGCAGGGCAAAGTCCAGGGTGCGCACCCAGGTATTGCCGCCGGCATGCCCGACAATCCATGGGGCCAACACCAGGGCCAGGGCGAACAGCACCAGGCCCAGGCTGGCGCGTTTGCTTGAAGGGCTCACAGCGGTTGCCAGGCTCATGCGCGGGTCGCCAATCGTTCGCCCAACAGCCCTTGGGGACGGAACACCAGCACCGCGATCAACACGATAAAGGCGAACACATCCTGGTAGTTGCTGCCGAACACGCCGTTGGTGGCAGCCCCCAGGTAGCCGGTGCCCAGGGCTTCGATCAGCCCCAGCAGCAGGCCGCCGAGCATGGCGCCCTTGAGGTTGCCGATGCCGCCCAGCACTGCCGCGGTAAAGGCCTTGATGCCGGGCAGGAAGCCCATATAGAAATGCGCGCTGCCGTAGTTGCTGGCCATCATGATGCCTGCCAGCGCGGCCAGGGCGCCGCCGATGGCGAAGGTCATGACGATGATGCGGTTGGGGTTGATGCCCATCAGGCTCGCCACTTGCGGGTTCTCGGCCACGGCGCGCATGGCCCGGCCAAAGCGCGTGCGCTCGACCAGCAGCAACAGCCCGACCATCAGGCTCAACGCCACGCCAATGGTGGTCAGCGCGGTGGCATTGGTCACGGCGGCATGGGTGGCATCGCCGGCCAGCACTTCGATGGGTTCCAGGGGCAGCAATTGCGGGAACATCTGTGGGTTGCGGGTCCAGACCAGCATGGCGACGGTCTGCAACAACAGCGACACGCCGATACCACTGATCAACGGCGCCAGGCGCGGGGCGTTGCGCAAGCGCCGATAGGCGACACGCTCGATCACCACCGCCAGCACCGCACAAAAGGCCATGGCAATCATCGCCGCTGCCAGCAGCAACAGCACCGGCGGCATCTGCGGGAAGGCCGCCTGCAGCACACGGATCACCGACAGGCCCACCAGCGCGCCAATCATCAACACATCGCCATGGGCAAAGTTGATGATCCGCAAAATGCCGTAGACCATGGTGTAACCCAAGGCCACTAGCGCGTAGAGACTGCCCGACAGCAAGCCGTTGAGCAGTTGCTGGATAAACGCATCCATGAGAACCATCAACTCCATACACAAAAACGTCGGTGCCAGGGCGCACCGACTAAAAGCCCGAGCGCGGAACACTAGTTATTTATTCTGTTTTTATCAAATATCTGAAAGAAATATGTTTATGCCAAATAAAAAACGCCCTATTTACAGCGTTTTTTCCAGGCTAAAGCCGCTTTATTTATCTTTTTACTTAGTATTTAATTCAATACATGAATAATTTAGAACAGTTAGCCAACGATCCACCTTTACGTGCCGTGCGCACCTTCGAGGCTTTTGCCCGCCATGGGGGCGTGAATGCCGCCGCGCGCGAACTAGGGGTGTCGCCCTCGGCGGTCAGTCATCAACTGCACTTGCTGGAGAGCTTCCTACAACAGCCGCTGACGATGCGCCAAGGCCGCAACCTGGGCCTGACCGAAGAAGGTCGCGAGTACTACCGGGCGATTCGCTCGGCATTCGCGGTACTGCGCAGCGCCACCGAGCACGTGCGGGAAAAGAGCGCGACGCGCCAGGTCACCATCAGCCTGATCCCGATGTTCGCAACCAACCTGTTCATCCCGAGCCTGCCGCAGTTTTTGAGCGCCAACCCGGCGCTGGACATCAACATCACCTACGCCAACCACCGCAGCTACCCCAGCGATGCTGCCGACCTGTCGATCCGTTTCGGTACCGGGCACTGGCCGGGGTATCACAGCGAGCCGCTGATCAGCGGCGCGGTCACGCCGTTTTGCAGCCGCGAATTCCTGCAGCGCCACGGGCCTATCGCCACACCGCAGGCGCTCAGCGAACTGCCGCTGCTGCACGACGAAGAACGCGGCACCTGGGGGCAATGGTTCGATGTCGCCGAGGCCAGTCACAGCAACACGCACAATGGTCTGTTGCTGGAGGACGGCCAATTGACCCTGGTCGCCACCCTCACCGGCCTCGGCTGCTCACTGCTGCGTGCGCCGTTGGTGGCGCCCCTGGTGGCCCGGGGTGAATTGGTGCAACTGTTCGACTTGCCGGTGGATGACGGGCGCCAGTACTACCTGTGCCGCCGGGCCAGCAGCGAACTGTCGAGCGAGGGCAATAACCTGTATGACTGGATCAAGGAGCGGCTGGGCCAAGGGTGAGACGCAACATTGCGCATCTAACTTTCCCATGTGGAAATACAGGTGCGGGAACCTGAATAGTTTTTCGCGCCACAGAAAAATAGCGGTTAGTGACCGTCAACAGTAAGCGGTCGCTATCACGCCTTTCCATTTTTCTGAAGGATAAACACATGACATCCATTAATAACCAACCACTGGCCGCCCCGCTAGCGAATCACTCCCACATCACAGATCGTCATGAAACCAAGACAACAAACTCCGCCCGTCCCGAACCGAGTGCTCCGCCAGCGCACCGCTCCGCCAAGATGTACGACGAAACATATTTGAACATGTACAACACCATTCAACAGATGAAACCGCCACCCACTCTTGAGGCTATGCGAGCCCAAGTACCCGATGACAAATGGAACGCTTCACTTGACCGAAGCAAACCATTCCGAGAGCTAGGACGAAGTTATGGCCTGTCTCTGCTGCTTCAAACACCCATGGCGCAAGAGCTAGGTCGTAAGCTCAAAGAGCAGTTTGAAGATTTTTTCCCTGGCAGGTCTGATCTGTCTTGGGCGAGCCTAGGTATCACCGCCCTGTTAACTCAAGGAAAACATGGCGATCCGGGTGAAATCGCCGGGTTTGACTTCGACTCGTCAGGAACAAGCTCCTGGGATGAAATGGCGGCCAATATGTTCTCTCGGCTTAAAACACATCTGATAGCTACAGGTCGAGCAACACCTGAATTAGCAGAGGCCGCAACCTATGCACTGTTGTGGAACTCTGCGCCGGAGTATCTCCTGAACTTCATTCCTGAAAATGTGAACAGGCACTCCGATACTTGGGAGGCTGTCCGCAAAGAGATATCGAGAATGTCAGATGATGACAACCAAGCCCCCCTGGGGAAATTTTATGACAGCATCCTCGACAAGCTGGATCCCCAACGAGTTATTGACCGACAGAACGAGGGTGTTTAATTCAATAATCGCGAGTTGGTAGCCACCCGCCTCGCTGTCGGCTGGTATGATGCCGCGCTTTGAAAAACTAGCTGCAGACCTGCGAGGAAATACACCTTGAGTAACGACGCAAAAATGACCGGCGACCTGTTCGAAGTGGACAAGCGCCTGTCGCTCAAGCCCGTGGTGGACTTCAATAGCTACCTGCAGGCTGCCTTTGGCGATGGCCCTTGCACCTGCGTGCGCTGCGTTGCCAGCGCGGGTGACGAGAAAGGTTACGAGTATCAGCACAGCTTCAACTTCCTGGGCCAGCTTACCCACCGCCGCTTTGCGTTGACCGCTGGCAGCGATGTGTTGCAGATGCTGAAAAAGGCCTGGCTGTCCTATACCAAGGCCGACCTGCCGGGCAGTGGCGACTTGGCGCTGGAGACGGTCAAGGAGTTTGTCGAGCCGCAGTTGCACAAGCGTTTGCTGCCGTTGCTGCTGGCCAGCGGGTTGGTCAAGGATGTCGAAGGTGGCTTGCAGCTTCAGGCTGTGGCGGCCTGATAGACAACCGGATCATTACGGCGAACGCATAACCCTGTGGGAGCGGGCTTGCCCGCGATGGCGGTGGGTCAGCCAAGACAGGTGCTGACTGATCTACCGTAATCGCGGGCAAGCCCGCTCCCACACAAGCCGGCGTCTACAGGTCTGGAGGAAGGTGCTGCACGCCTTGCAGCGGCAGCTCATAGGACTTCTTCACGGTGCGCACCACCAACGTCGACGAATAGGTGCGGATCGGAATATCCCGGTAAGTATCAAGAAACCGATAGATGTATTCGGTGTACTCCGTGGCATCGCGAAACTTGGCCACCATCACAAAATCAAACTCCCCGGTCATCAGGTAGCAGTCCTGAATCTCCGGGTGGTTGGCCAGGATGTGCTGCATCTTGCGATCAATGTCGTTGCTGTCTTTATCAAGCTTGATCAAAAAGAACGCCGTGACCTGGATCCCCAGCTTTTTTTCATCCAGCACCGCGACTTTGGCCTTGATGATGCCCACGCTCTCCAGGCGCCGGATGCGCCGGTAACAACTGGTCGAGGACAGCCCCACGCTGTCGCTGAGCAGGTCCAGGCTCTGGGTGCAGTCCTTCTGCAACTTGCCGAGAATTTTCAAATCCATGGCGTCTGTCATTATTTCCACTTCTTCCTTGAGAAAACTGCAATGAATCCGCCGTAAAGGCCGGCCAATTTGCACAAATCACTGCACAGTGGCCCGTTACTATCAAATCCAGCTTAGCAGCCCCGCAAAATCCAGCATTGGGGCCGCATGAGAGGGATCTTATGATAGTCGCGAAACCGACATGGGCCGCTGATATCCAAGGGCTTTTCACCGCGCCTTACTGGATACCAACGGCAGATCGCGCCAACGTCGCAGGCTCGTGGGTGCGCTGCATGAACGCCTACGATGTGTTCCTGGAAGACCCCGACTCGGTCAAGGCCTGGTCCGAAACTATCTACCAGCACCTGGCGTCGCGCAACATGCCGTTGACCCTGGACGACCGGCAATTCTGGCCCATCGACGCCCTGGAAACCTTCCGGCAGTGGGTCAACCAGGGCTGGCGCCTGAACAGCTTTTCACCCTTCGATATCGCCGAGCGCATCCCGCCTCCAGACCTGCCGCACCCGGTCAAGCGCGTGCGCCAGGACATCCGCGCGCTGAGCCAGGCGCAACTGGACCTGTACCGTGCGCGGCTCGACGACGTGATGCAGATCGGCAACCCGGACAGTGGCTCGCCCTGGCAGCGCTATGCCTATATCCATACCAACTGGTGCCTGCATTACCAGGAAGCCTTTGCCTTGTGGCATCGCGCCTACCTGCTGTACCTGGAAGCCTTGATCGACTGCCCGATCCCCTATTGGGACTGGATGGCCGAGGACGCCAGTATCGATGGCAGCCCGCAGGCCGGCCTGCCCCAGGCCTTTCTCGATGAAACCTATGTGCACCCGCACAGCGGCGAAGTGCGGCGAAACCCATTGCGCTATGCGGCGGCCAAGGATGGCCGCTCGAAAGTCTGTGCCTCGGGCAATGTCGAAGGCCTGGACTGCCGCTTCGTGCAGCGCAACCCGCTGTTCTATACCCAGGGCGACCAGCAGCGCGTCAAGCGCACCCAGTTGTATGGCATGAGCCGGATTTTCCAGCAGCAGGTGGTGGATGCCTTGGCGTTCAAGACCTTCAGCCAGCCCCAGGGCGTGCCGGGGTATCCCTGGGCCAATATCACCGTGTTTGATCCACCGCAAAAGGACGAGCTGTACCCCAACCGCACGCTGAATTTCGATGGCCTGTTTGAACAGCCCCACGACAACTATCACGGCTGGATCGGCGGTGATATGGCCGATAACGCCTACACCGCGTTTGACCCGGTGTTCTGCTCCTACCACGCCAATATCGATCGCGTACTGGAGATCTGGATCCGCGCCAACCCGGCGGCGCAGTACACCACCCAATGCCTGCTCCAGCCGTTTGCCGGCAGCCAGGCCGAGACCGTCACGTTCACCAGTGCCGATGCCTGGCGCTATACCACCCTGGGCGATATGGCCCAGGACAGCCGGCATATCGGCTATGACTACGGCATGCCTGTCGCGCCGCCGTTTGGCGCACGAAGCGCCAGCGCAAAAGCCTGCTGCCCGCACAGTGCCGCGCCTGCCCAGGATCCGGCGCAGGCCGGCGGCCCGTGGGTGGTGTTCGACCATGTGCGCTGCACCCACGATACCTACCTGATCGACGTTTTCCTCAACCAGCCCGACGCCACGCCCCAACAGGTCAACGCTGATAACCCGCACTACGTCGGGCGCTTCAGCCGCATCGGCATGGGGCTGGTGGATGACAAGGGGCGCTGCATTACCCACGGCGTCTGCCGCGCGCTCAATGCCGCGCGCAGTGCCTCGGCACTGCACCTCGGCCCCACGGACGCCGTGCAGTTGAGCCTGCTGGTTACCCATCTCGATAGTGGCCGGGTATTGGCGCCGCAAGAGTACGCGCCGCTGCCCGGCTTTATCGCCCAACTGGTGTGGGATGACCCGCGCCAGACCGTCGCCGACCCTCCCCCGAGTGCCGGTTGCTGCAGCATTTCTACCCCCCATGGAGATTTGTCATGAGCACGCCCTTCAAGCAATTCACCTCCCCCGCTGGGCAAGCGCCAAAGGACTACAACAAGCTGGGCCTGGAAGACCAGTTGCCACAATTCGAAACCGACTGGAACAACGACATAACCGGCTGGACCGAAGCGGCGATCATCGGCAACCCCTGGTCGGGCCTGTATGACGCGCCCCGCTCGGCCTATTACAACCCGCTGGTCGAAGGCTATGGCGACACCACCCTGCCGGCGATTACCTGGCAACCCTTTCCCAACCGGCTGTGGACCTTTTTCTACAACAACGGCACTGCGGTGATTCCACAACTGGGCAACAAGGCCATGACCCTGCAACAGGTCATGGAGCTGACCGACAACGGCCAGATCACCATCAACGGCACCCTGTACACCCTGTACGACCCGGACAAGAAAGGCACCCTGCTGCAACTGCCCGTAACCCGCTGCCCGACTATCGACTGGAGCGGCAAATACAAAGACTTCTCGCCCTCGGGGCCGCGTGGCTGGCTGGACGAATACTGCGAGTGGTCGATCGTGCGCGATACCAACGGCAAGATGCGCAAGATCACCTTTACCAGTGAAAACCCGGCGTACTTCCTGGCCATGTGGCGCATCGATCCGAATGCCGTGCTGGGCTTGTATCGCGACTACATCGACCCGAATGTGCAACTGCAAGATCTCTACCTGCGCTACACCGCCGACTGCAAGACCGGCAAGGCCGGTGACCCGGTGATTGACCCGACCACGGGCCTGCCGGCCTACGACACCGTCAACAAGTGGAACGCCGGCACCGCCTGCACCCCTGGCCAGTTCGGCGGCGCGATGCACCTGACCTCTGGGCCCAACACCCTCAGCGCCGAGGTGTACCTGGCGGCGGCGGCCACGATCATGCGCCCCCTGAAAAGCAGCCAGAGCGCCCAGGCGCTGATCTGCTGCGCGCAATATGGGCAGAACTATCGCAACTCCGACCCGCATATCGGCTTTGCAGCCAACGGGGCGACGAATGATGGGGCCACCCCCAGCCGGATTTCCCTGACCAACCCCATCGCCCTGTACCTGCAACAGCCGACCAACTTCAATGCCTGGAAAGGCCCCCAAGGCCAGGATGTGAGCCAGTACTGGCGCATCACCCGCGGTACCGCCAAATCGGCGATCAACGGCTCCGACCAGATCCTGCAGGCGGTGTTCGAGGTACCGGAAAGTGCCGGGTTCTCGATCAACGACATCACCATCAATGGCCAGGCGGTGAACTATGTGTGGGTGATTGCCCAGCAATTGCTGGTGGGCCTGAGTGTCACCACCATGCCGAGCACCGCGCAGCAGCAATCGCCTTGCGTGCAGGATCGGGTCAATGGCCTGCAGCCCTGGCCGGTGCAGTTGTTGCCGCTGGACCTGTTCTACGGCCAGTCGCCCACCGACCTGCCGGCCTGGCTGGCCCCAGGTACCAGCGGGCAATTCGCGCTGGTGGTGCAAGGCGCCGACCTCAAGACCACCGCCGCCACCGCACGGATCCAGTTCAACAACCCCGGGGTCACGGCGCAGGTCACGCAGTTCCTGCCCGACGCCTCGGCCATTCCCGGCCAGACCAATGCGGGCGGTACCCAGGGTTACATCATGACCATCACCGTCGCGGCGAACGCGGCGCCGGGACTGGTGACAGTGCGCGCGCTCAATCCGGGCGAGGCGGATAACGTCAGCGCGGCGGACCACCCTTGGGAGTCCGGGCTGGCGCTGGTGCCATCCCTTTAAGGGCAAACACCCCCCCCCTGTGGGAGCTGGCTTGCCAGCGAGAATCCTCAACGATAACGCGGGGTATCTGATGCCCAGCGGTGCTCTCAGGTTTTTCGCCGGCAAGCCGGCTCCTACACAACGGCTAGAGGCTTCACCTTCATGCAAGGAGCGCGATGATGTACAGATTTCGCTTACGTGGTCTGCTGCTGGTCGGCACGCTGCTGTCGCTGTTTCTCCTGCCCACGGCCCAGGCATCGGATGCCGATACCTGCGTCCAGCAGCAGTTGGTGTTCGACCCCAACAGCGGCGGTTTTCTACCCGTCAACAATTTCAACACCACTGGCCAGAGCTTCATGAACTGTTTTGGCTGGCAGCTGTTTATTGCCCTGAACTGGCCCGTGGATCCCGGATGGCCAGCCAATGCAGCCCTCGCGGGCGAGCCGAACCGCAAGATCAGCATGGCGCAATTTGGCGTGCCCCAGGTCGCCGGGCAACCCATGACCACCGCGCCGGTGTGGGCAAGCTTTAAAGACGCTAACGATATATTCCTGCCCGGCGCCCGACCGCCCACAGGCTGGGGCGTGCAGACATTGGTGCCGTCCAATTGCAGCAGCGAGGGCAGCCTCAAAGCGCTGTCGGTGGGGGCGCGCAAGTTCATGAACGCCACCTCGGAAAGCGCGACCAACGCCAAGCATCGCTTCCACTTGTCCAGCGGCACCCTGGCTTCGATTCCCGACCCGATCATGGAAGCCGCCGGCGGCTGGCTGACGGACCAGACCGGCAACCTGGTGTATTTCGAGCGCAAGGTGGGCAAGGCCGAGTTTGACTATATCGTCAAGTACGGGCTGTACGATGCCGCCAATCAAATGGTCGTTGCACAAAACAGCGATGGCAATCATCCGGCCGGGCTGTCCCTGCCCGCCGGCGAGCTGATGCGCTCGATGCCGGCACAGCCCCTGCCCCAGGAACAACTGGGTGCCCTGGAACTCAAGGCCGCCTGGCGTATCCTCACCGGCAAGCCCCAGCTCTACGGGCGCTACCTGACCACCGTGGCCTGGCTCAAGAACCCCGCCACCCTGCAGTGCACCCAACAGGTGGTGGGCCTGGTGGGCCTGCATATCATCAACAAGACCCAGAGTTCACCGAACTTTATCTGGACCACCTTCGAGCAAGTAGACAACGTACAAGAGCCAGGCCAGGTGCCCGCGCAACAGACACCGCCTGACGGTTTTACCTTCTACAACCCCAATTGCACCGGTGGCCCTGACGTGTGCACGCCCAACGTGGCCCGTATCCAGTGCCAGCAGCACCACCCTGATCGCGAATGCACCGAACCCTATCCACGCAACCAGCCGGTGCAGACCACCCGCGAACACCCCTTGCCTTCGGACATGCAGGCGCTCAACGGCGCCGTGCAGGCCAGCTTCGCCCAGCAGACCAACGGCCAGTCGGTGTTCCAGTACTACAAGCTAGTCAATGTGCTGTGGATCACCGCCCCGACCGCACCGGACCCGGAGCCGGGCGCGGGTGCGAAGGTGCCCCTGTCCTATGGCGCCTTTATCAGCGATAGCAACGTACCGGTGGCCAATACCACCATGGAGACCTACGTCCAGAGCATGGACTGCAATGCCTGCCATCAGCAGGCGACGATTGCCGGCAGCAGCAGCCTGGCCTCGGACTTTTCGTTCCTGTTCAACAACGCCGATTCGGCCAAGCAAAAAAGCCTGATCAAACGCGTAAATGCCTTCGAAACCCTCAAGGATGGCCCACCATGAAACGCTCCCTTGCAACCCTGCTGCTTGCGCTATCGATGGCCCTCGCCCCGCTGGCCGTTGCCCATTCCCCCCATGAACTGCACGCGGTCAGCAACGGCGCCGATGCCGATGCGCCGGGCAACCACGGCATGTTCATGGTCGGCTCGCAGACCCTGTTCCTGGTGCACATGCCAATGTTCACCACGGAAAAGCACATGTACCAGATCGTGCTCCAGGCCAGCCTGCCCGCAGACGTAATGGCCAAGTACCAGGCCCTGCGCGCGGCCAATCCGAGCAAGCCGTACAACCTGATCAACGTCGACGACGACACGTTCACCCTGCCCCAGCTCAAGGCCGGTGAAGTGACCTCGTTCAAGGCGACGATCTTTGACGGCTACTCCAACGATGGCGGCGGCACACCGGGGCCGGTGCTGTTTGACAACGTACCCGTGACGGTCGAGGCGGTGGTGATCTACCGGCCGTTCAACCTGGGCATCGACCGGCCGAAACAGCTGGTCTACACCCTGTTTGGCCGGGGCACAGAGGCGCACTTGACGCACTACATCGCCCAGGATCCGGACTTCCAGGAAATCATCACCCTGCCCGGCCCGCCAGCGCCGTTTTCGGCGGCGCAACTGGTGTCTACGGTGGATTTGAACTTCACCACCGTGCAGTCGCTGCCGATTGTCTGCCAGTCGCCGCTCAAGCCTGGGGTTTATCCGACGTTGCTGGAGGGGCGCGCAGATGCGCCGGTGGCGCTGGACCTGGGGCCAGCGGCGCAACGCGTGTGGTATTCGACGGGGAATCTGTTGAACAAGAACGATCCTTGCCAGC
Source organism: Pseudomonas proteolytica (assembly GCF_007858275.1). Taxonomy (GTDB): domain Bacteria; phylum Pseudomonadota; class Gammaproteobacteria; order Pseudomonadales; family Pseudomonadaceae; genus Aquipseudomonas; species Aquipseudomonas proteolytica. The sequence continues at coordinate 64,464 of NZ_VFEV01000028.1, read as the reverse complement.
GCTAGGATAGGTCCCCTTGCCGGCGATGGAGGCGGGTCAGTCGATGTCTTTGTCGATTGATACACCACCATCGCCGGCAAGCCGGCTCCTACAGGGGAATGCAGTTTCCGGTTTTACCTGTTTAAAACAACGAAAGCGGATAACTGACAATCAACCGATTCTCATCAAATTCCAGCGTGCTGTAATCCCGACGCAAGGTCGAATTACGCCAACGCACGTTGAGATTCTTCGCCACCCCGCTTTGCACCACATACGCCAACTCCGACTCCCGCCCCCACTCCTTGCCATCCGTCACCGCCCCCACATGGGCATTGCTGCCGCGAATGTAGCGGGTCATCAACGTCAGGCCCGGCACGCCCAGGGCGGCGAAGTCGTAGTCATAGCGCAGTTGCCAGGAACGCTCACGCGCGGCGTCGTAGCTGGAGTTATAGCTGTCGTTGGCCAGGCTGGTACCGGCGGTGCCATTGACGCGCATCCAGCCGTTTTTCCCGGACATGCGTTGCCCGCCCAGGTAAAACGTATGGGCGTTGAACTTGGCCGAGAGCATCGCCGACAGCGCGCGGTTTTCCAGGTCGCCGGCCAGGGCCCTGGCGTTTTCTTCGCCGGAGAAATAACCCAGGTTGGCCCCCAATAACCAACGGCCCAGGGGTTGGCTGTGGATCAGGTTGAAGTAGCGCTGCTGATAGATATCGGCCAACTCCGAGTACCACACGCCCACCTGGGTTCGCTTGTCGTTGAACTGGTATTCGGCGCCGCCGAAGTTGAAACGGTCCGAGGTCACATCCGCGCGCCCGGCCATAAACATATCTTCCATGCTCGCGTCATTGCGCGGGCTGTTGCCACGGAACTGGCCGCCGTACAGGGTCAGGCCATCGAACTCGCGGGAGGTCAATTGCGCGCCGCGAAAGGTCTGGGTCAGCGAACGGCCATCGTCAGAGCGCAACACCGGCAGGGCTGGTGCCCACTCCCCGGCTTTTAGCTCGGTGTTGGAAAGCTTCGCCTTCAATGCCACGCCCAACCGCCCGAAATCATCCGCCGGGCGCCCATCGTCGTGCACCGGCAACAACTGGGTGTTGGCAGTGCCCTTGCCGCCGTCGAGCTTCTGCGAATACAGGCCCAGTACATCCAGGCCAAAGCCAACGGTGCCTTGCGTAAAACCCGAACGCGCATCGAGGATAAAACTCTGCGTCCATTCCTCAGCCTTGGCCTGGGGGTAGCGGCCATCGACAAAGTTGCGGTTGATGTAAAAATTGCGCAGGTTCAGCGAGCCCTTGGCATCGTCGACAAAACCTTGGGCGTGGCTGTTGGCAGTGACTGCCAGGCAGCCCAGCAGCACAGGGGTGGAGCGGGAAAGGATGTTCATTGTTGTTATTCCTTTGCTTGATCGCAGGCAACAGTCTCCCGTCGCAGATAAATGGCTATCTGCCGGGGAATGTGTGGTGGTTATTGCAGGTAAGACGCCGTTGAGCTGGCTACCCCGCCAGCGCGATGATTGCCGGCACACTGAGTACCGCCGTGTAGTACCCCATGAACTGCACACCGGTGTTGAAGCCTAGAAAGCGCGCCAGGAAACCACCCAGCAACCCCACCGTGACGATCACCAGCAGCCCCAGCAGACCGCCCTCCCAGATACCGATCACCAGCACCAGGCCTATAAACGTCGCGATCACCGCTTCATGGCTGATCTTGCGCACCACGAAAGCGGCGGCACCATGGGCGAAGTTCATGGTGAACGGGTATGCCACCAGGATCGCCACAATCACGGCGAGCATGCCGTAACCGAGGAAGTCCCAGGTGCTGAGCAGGTTATGCAGGTTGTTGACCTGGCCGCTGGCGTTGTCCACCCAGAAGCGTGGTGGTGCGTTGAACAGCGGCGCGGCCGGGCCGGCAGCCACGGGGCTCAGGGGCAAACCGAAGGCCATCAGTGGGATCAGGGTTTCGGCGATGTACGTGGACTCGGTGACCCCGTTTCGTGCGGTGATCACCGTGGTCAGGCGGTCATACGCCTGCTTGATCCGCGCGCCGATCACTTCGCCCATGATCACGGTCATCGCCACGGGGCTGAACACGAACGTCGCGCTCGACACACTGGCCGCCATGGCGGTGACTTTAACCTGGCGGCGGTTGATGACCTTGAACGGGTTAGGGAAGTAGCCACTCCAGCCCTTGACGTCCGGCGCCAGGGAGAACACTCGGTATTCGTTGCGACGCATCTGCTCGCGCTCACCGGGAGCCAGTAGCGAGAACAGTGAAGCAATCAACGGCGCCACGGCGATGCCGAGGAAATAACTCACCGACAGTTTCACCCCGTAGTGGCCGGTCAAGGCCTGCAACGCGACGATCACCACAACAAACGGCACCAGGGTCAGCACCGAGGCCCAGCGGCCGGCAGAAAAGTACGCAATGGCCAGGGCCGCACACAGGAACACCCACGGTGCGAACTGCTTGATCACCCCGCCAAACGGCGCCAGTAACACCGCGAACAGGACCGACAGCGGCACCGCGATCAACGCCGCCACCGCGCCGCCGGTGATCATTTTGCGCAGGGCGATATGCGGCACGCCGAGTTTGCGCAGGTAGTTGGCATCGCCGAGCAAGGCGGTGGCCACTGTGTCGCCGGGAATGCCCAGCAAGGCCGTGGGCACCGCGTGGGTCATGTGCTTGGCGACAGCGCCGGCAAGAAAGAACGTCAACACCCCGGCAGGCGGTGCGCCGAGCAACACCACGAGCATGGTCAGCGGCGCCAGGGTGGCGGTTTCGTCGGTGCCCGAGACCAGGCCGATGGCGGAAAACACCACCGCCCCCAGCAACCCCAAGGCGAACGCCATCATGATTTCATGCATCAGCATTTCCATCACGGGCGCCCTCCGTTCAGGTGCGCCTGTTCTTCACGCGCCTGGGCTTCACGGAACAAGTCGTACAATTCCAGCTCGCGCAACTCGGCGATCACTTCGTCAGACAAGTCCTCAAGCCGGCCAAGACTGCCGTACTCCTTGAGCAGGTCGGCCACCACTTGTTCGCGAAACGCCGGGTCAGCCGCGTGTTCCTGCACGTCACGCTTGGGCGGGAACAACTTGGCGCTGATCACACCTGCACCCAGGCAGCCGAGCACGCCCACCAGCATGGCGTAGGTCTTGGCCATCTGCGCCGACTCGACAATCGGTTGCAGCAAGTAGTGAGCGCCGAAATACGCACCCAGGCTGACCACTGCACCGATGCCGATGGACAGCATCAGGTCGCGGCCATCGATGGTGTCGCCCCAGACCTCGTAGAGGTTTTGCTTTTTTGGCGGTGAAAAAGGTTGATGCATGGTGCCCTCCGCGCCCTTGCGGGCTTGTTGTTTTTATTAAGGCTCTTTATGAAAAGCTTTGGCGCGCTTGCATGGCTTTCGCCACGCGCGAGCCACCGATGCGCTGTAACTGGCTGTCGATAAACGCGCTGACCTCGATCAAGCGCTCAAGGTCGACACCGGTGCCCAGGCCCTGGCGTTCCAGCAGGTAAACCAATTCTTCGGTGGCCACGTTACCGGTGGCACCCGGTGAGTAAGGGCAGCCGCCCAGGCCTGAGACGGAGCTGTCGAACACCCTGACCCCAGCCGCCAATGCCGCCTGGACATTGGCCACGGCCATGCCGTAGGTGTCATGGAAGTGCCCGGCCAGGGCGCTGACCGGCACCTCGGCAGCACAGGCGGCGATCAGCCGGGCAGTGGCTTGCGGAGTACCGACGCCGATGGTGTCGCCCAGGCTGATTTCATAACAGCCCATCTCATGCAGTGCCGTCGTCACCCGTGCCACTTCGCCAGGCGCAACCTCGCCACTGAACGGGCAACCCAGCGCGCAAGACACATACCCACGCACTGCCACGCCCATCTCGCGGGCCTTGGTCAACACCGGACCAAAGCGCTCAAGGCTCTGGGCAATCGAGCAATTGATGTTCTTGCGGGAAAACGCCTCGGAGGCCGCCGCAAACACCGCCACCTCCCGACACCCCGCCGCCAGCGCGGCGTTCAGGCCTTGCAGGTTGGGCACCAGGGCGCTGTAGGTCACCCCGGCGGGCTGCCCGAGACGGCGCAGCACTTCGTCGGTGCCGGCCATCTGCGGCACCCAGCGTGGCGAGACAAAAGCCCCCGCCTCCAGGGTTTTCAGCCCCGCCGCGACCAACCCCTCCAGCAGCGCCACGCGGGTTTCTACCGGCAGGCTGCGGGCTTCATTTTGCAGGCCGTCGCGCGCGCCTACTTCCACCAACCGCACAGCGTCCACGGTTATTGCCCGCGCTTTTCAAGTAACAGCTCGGCGGCCCGGTCAGCGCGCACATCATGGCTTTCGACCATGCGCTTGACCAGCCAGTCCAACTCCTCACCGCGGGCGCCGGCCGACAACGCGACGTTGCGCGCATGCAAGGCCATATGTCCGCGCTGGATGCCTTCGGTGGCCAGGGCGCGCAAGGCGCCGAGATTCTGCGCCAGGCCCACGGCCACAGCAATTTCCCCCAGTTCCTGGGCGGTCTGCACCCCAAGAATGCGCAGCGACAATTGCGCCAGCGGATGGGTCTTCGTCGCCCCGCCCACCAGGCCAAGCGGCATGGGCATCTCCAGGGTGCCGACCAAATGCCCGGCGCTGTCCTTTTCCCAGGTGGTCAGCGAGCCGTAGTGACCGTTGCGGCAGGCGTAGGCGTGGGCGCCGGCCTCCACGGCACGCCAGTCATTGCCGGTGGCCACCACCAGTGGGTCGATGCCGTTCATGATCCCTTTGTTATGGGTCGCCGCGCGGTACGGGTCGATCACCGCAAAGGTGTAGGCGTCGATGATCCCTTCAATGACCTCTTCTCCGCTGTACACGGCGTTGGCCAGATGCTCCGGGGCGATACGCAGTTGGGCACGGGACAGACGCAGGTCCGCCAGGTTGGACAGGATGCGCAGGCGCACCTTGCCGCCAGTCAGGCGTTCCATCAGCGGTGCCACGGCTTCGGCCATGGTGTTGACGGTGTTGGCGCCCATGGCGTCGCGCACATCGACGATCAGGTGCGCCACCAGCATCGGCCCGCGTGGGCTGTCGGCGAAGGTGTGGACCTCAATGTCGCGGCAACCGCCGCCCAGCTTGATCAGCAACTGGTCCTTGCTGTTGGCCTGGGCGATGATTTCCGCCTTGTGCCGCAACAGGCTCAGGCGTGCATTGAACGGGTCGCTGACCCCGACAATCTGCACCTGCGCACGCATCAATGGCGCGCTGCTGGAGGTCTGGAAGCCGCCGCTGTGGCGAGTCAGCTTGGCCATGAACGAGGCCGCCGCAACCACCGAAGGCTCCTCCACCACCAACGGGATCAGCACGTCGCGGCCGTTGATCTGGAAGTTGCTGGCCACGGCGTAGGGCAACTCAAAGGTGCCAATCACGTTCTCGATCATGCCGTCGGCGATTGCCAATGGCAGCGCGCCGGCACCGCGCAACAAGTCGGCATCGGCCGAGCTGAGGCCCAACAGTTGCTGGAGGTGGTCAAGACGCTGGCTGGGAGACAGGCTGCGGAAATTGGGCAAGCGGGAATCGATAGGCATCGAGGGCTCCTTGGGGAGTCATTTGTTATTGGATGACGCCAAGTTGCCCGATCTGTAGCCTTGAAAGAAGGTACAGTTTTGCCGGACAGTTACGCGACTGTACCCATAACAACAACCCTACAAGGAAACGCCCATGGCGCGCTCGACCCTCGCGCAGCAGGTAGCCAGTGCGATCTCCCAGCAAATCACCGACGGCGCCTTGAAGGCCGGCGAGAAGCTGCCGTCGCTGCGCGAGTACATGCGCCTGCATGGCCATTCGAAAAACACCGTGATCACTGCCTATGAGCACCTGGCCGCCGAAGGTTTGGTCGAGGCCCGCCACGGCCAGGGCTTTTTTGTCACCACGCGCGTGGCGCCGACCAGCGAAGAAGACGACAGCCTGCCTTACAACCGCGCGCTGGACACCATCTGGATGATGCGCCAGCAGTTCCTGCGCGACCCTGGGCATTCGCCCCTGGGGGAAGGTTTCCCGCCGGTGGAATGGCTGATGGATATGCGCCTGGACAAGTTCCATCGCCAGGTGGTGCGGGCCGGGGTCACGACGTTGTTTCGCTACGGCACGCGCCTGGGCAATGCCGGCCTGCGCGCACGCCTGGTCCAGAAGCTGGCGGACTACAACATCAAGGTCTCGACCCGCCAATTGGTCACAACGCTTGGGGCCAACCATGCCATGGACCTGATCATCCGACGCTACGTCAACCCGGGCGACCCGGTGCTGGTGGAAGACCCGGGCTACTACCCGCTATTCGGCAAACTGCAATTGCAAGGCGCGACTATGCTCGGCGTGCCACGCGAGCCCGACGGGCCGAACCTGGACGTGTTGGAACAGTTGCTCAAGGCCCATCGCCCCAAGCTGTTCTTTTTGCAGTCCATCGGCCACAACCCCACCGGTTCCGACCTGTCACCGGCCAAGGCGCACCAGTTGCTGCGGATCGCCGAGACCTACGACCTGCTGCTGGTGGAAAACGACGCCATGGCCGACTTCAAGCCTAGCTCGGCGATCAAGCTCTCGGCCCTGGACCAACTCAACCGCACGCTGTACCTGGGCAGTTTCTCCAAGTCGGTGTCGGCGGCGTTGCGGGTCGGGTTTATCGCCGGCAGCAAGCAGCGGGTCGAAGAGTTGGCCGATATCAAGATGATCCTGCATAACAGCGGCGCCGAGTACAGCGAGCGGACTATCGACGTGATCCTCGGCGAAGGCCAGTTCCTGCGGCACTTGTCCCGCCTGCAGGATCGCCTGCACCAAGCTACCGCCCGCGGCCTGGCCTTGCTCGACGAATTGGGCGCCGAGGTGTTTTGCCGCCCCGAGCAGAGCCTGTACCTGTGGGCGCGTTTTCCCAATATCGACGACGCCAATGTGCTGACCCGACTGTGCCTGGCCGAGGGTGTGATGCTCGCGCCGGGGGCGATTTTCTGCACCCAACCCAAGAACCAGGTGCCCTGGACCCGACTCAATGTGGCGTATCTGGATGATCCGGTGTTCTGTCGGATCATCCGGCAAATGCAGCAATAAACCGCAATCAATAGGAATGTGCCGGAAGATTTGCCAGAATGCGCAACTTAGAAACATTCGCATTCGCAGGAAATTCCCATGCACGCCCACTCTTCGCTCCCCGCAGCGCGTCGCATCCTCGCCGTCGAGGATGACCCGGTGCTTGCCGCCCATCTGGACAGCCACCTGGGCCAACGCGGCTTCGATGTCACGTTGCGCCAGAACGGGGGTGAAATCGTCGAGCTGGTGCGCGCCCAACCTTTCGACCTGATCCTGATGGATATCATGCTGCCAGGCAGCAGCGGCCTGGAGGTGCTGGCGCAACTGCGCCGGCATCAACGGGTGCCGGTGATCCTGATGTCGGCCCTTGGCGCCGAGCAGGACCGCATCACCGGTTTCAGCCAGGGTGCCGACGATTACCTGCCCAAGCCGTTCAGCATGCTGGAAATGGATGTGCGCATCGATGCGATCCTGCGCCGCGTGGCCTATGAACACGAGGTGCCGGGCACGGCGCGCAATGAAGACCCGCAACTGACATTCGACGAACAGCGCACCGATGTCAGCCTCAATGAGCAGTGGGCCGACCTGACCACCACCGAGTATCGGGTGCTGGAAACCCTGGTGGCCCATGTCGATGAGGTGCTGACCAAGGCGTTCCTGTACCAGCAGGTGATGCACCGGGCCTATTCCCGGCATGATCGCAGCCTGGACATGCATGTCAGCCGCATCCGCCGCAAGTTGCAGGTCATCGGCTACACCGCCGGGCGCGTGGAGACGGTCAGGAGTACCGGCTACATCCTGACCCGGCTGGCGCCATGAGGCTGCCCAACCGTCATTCGCTGTTGTGGAAACTGATCGGCCTGCTGGCGGTGCTGTGCCTGCTGGTGGTCAGCCTGCAGGTGGATGTGAGCCAGCGTATCCAGGAAGCCACTGCGCGCTTGCCCGCGCCCACCCGGCAGATTCTTACCGATTATGCGCAGCAGGCCGAAGCCGCCTGGCGTGAGCGCGGCGCGGCAGGCGTCGACGAGTTCCTGAACACCTTGCGCGCCCGGGAGCAGGTGTGGGCGGTGGTGGTGGATGACCACCATTCGCTGTCTTCCCAGGCGCTGACCACGCTTGAGCGGCGCAAGTTGGATTTCGTGCGCCGGATCGACTGGCCGGTGGGGCGCCCCGGTGGCCGGCCGACGTTTTATATCCCGTTCAGCGATGGCCAATCGCGGCTGGTGATGGAGCTGCCCTTGCACCTGGACCCGCGCAAGGACAATGGCCGCTGGAACATCCTCCTGCAACACGTCCTGCCGGCCTCACTGGCGCTGTTGTTCGGCGTGCTGTTGTACCGGGTGCTGATTTCGCCGCTGGTGATCCTGCGGCGCCAGGCCAATGCCCTGAGCGCCGGGGACCTGGCGTCACGGGTCGGGGCCCAGGTGACGCGCCGTCGCGATGAGTTGGGTGAATTGGCCCGGGCCTTCGATCATATGGCCGAGCGCCTGGAAAGCACGGTGGTGCTGCAACGGCGCTTGCTGCGGGACTTGTCCCACGAACTGCGCACGCCCTTGAGCCGGCTGCGGGTGGCCGGCGAGCGCGAGCCCGATCCGGGCGCCCTGCGCCAACGCCTGGAGCGCGAAGTGCAAGGCATGGAACGCCTGATCGGCAACACCCTGGAGCTGGTCTGGCTGGATACCGAACGCCCATCCATGCCGGTGGAAGCGGTGGAGATGGAGCCGTTGTGGGACCTGTTGCGCGAAGACGCCTGCTTTGAAAGCGGCTGGTCAAGCGAGCGCCTGCCCTGCGAGCTGCCCGCAGGCGTCTGGGTGCTGGGCAACCTCAATGGCCTGGCCCAGGCCCTGGAAAATATCCTGCGCAATGCCATCCGCCACTCCCCCGAACAGGGCGTGGTGCGCTTGACCGGTAAGCTTGAGGGCGACTTCTGGCACCTGTGCATCCAGGACCAAGGCCCGGGCATCGAGCCCGACAAGCTGGAGCAGATCTTCCTGCCGTTCACCCGCCTCAATGCCGCCCGCCCGGGCGGTGACGGTTATGGGCTGGGCTTGTCGATTGCGCGCAGCATCGTGCAGTTGCAAGGCGGTCAGTTATGGGCGCAGAACACCACGCCCGGGCTGAGCCTGCATCTGCGCCTCAAAGTGTATAAGTTGTAAATTGCGTTTACTCCCATATGAGAATCACTAGCATTCGAGCCCTGGATTACTTGTGACCCACTCAATCTAGGTGGGATTGGCTTGTGTGGGAGCTGGCTTGCCTGCGATGGCATCACCTCAAAACTACCTGATAGACCGAGGCGTCTGCATCGCAGGCAAGCCAGCTCCCACAGGTCTAACGCTGATGAGCCCTCTATGAAAAGCAAATCCCCTGCCTGGCCGACTCTCTCGCGGATTGTCGCCGCGCTGATCGGCGGTTACCTGTTTACCTATGCGTTTACCGCCGCCCTGGCGCGCCTGTTGCCCATGGACAAGGTCGACGCGCTGGTGGTCGCCAGCCTGCCCTCCTTCCTGATCTATACCCTGGCGATTCTCTGGACCTTCGCCTGTCGCAACGCCTGGCGCGCCTGGGCCGGGATGGCCCTGGCGCTGCCATTGGCCGCCATCGGCTTCTGGCCACAATGGCGCGAGGTGCTGGGATGAAACACAAGACCCTGACCCAATCCATGGCCTGGCTGCACACCTGGAGCGGGCTGATTTTTGGCTGGTTGCTGTTTGCGATCTTCCTGACCGGCACCCTGGCGGTGTTCGACAAGGAAATCGACGGCTGGATGCGCCCGGAAATCCCCGCCACCAGCCTGTCGCAAAGCGCCGCCGCGCAACAGGCCCTCGGTTATCTGGCGCGCCAGCATCCCCAGGCGAAGACCTGGAACATCGGCTTGCCTGGCGAGCGTTCCGACACCCTGACGGTATCGGCCGGCGAACAACGCCGTGGCGGCGGCACCGCGCTCGACCCGCGCACCGGCGAGCCCCTGGCCGTGCGCGAAACGGCCGGTGGCGGGTTCTTCTTCCGCTTTCACTTCACCCTCAACCTGCCCCGTGACCTGGGGATCTGGACCGTCGGACTGGCCGCCATGGCGATGCTGGTGGCGCTGATCAGCGGGATTGTGATTCACAAGAAGTTCTTCAAGGACTTCTTCACCTTCCGTCCCGCCAAGGGCCAGCGTTCGTGGCTGGATGCGCATAATGCGACGGCAGTGCTGGTACTGCCCTTTCACCTGATGATCACCTATACCGGGCTGGTGATTTTCTACCTGATCTACATGCCGGCGGCGGTGGATGCACTGTTCGATGGCGATCGCGACAACCTGGGCCGCGCCCTGCGGGGTGCGCCCGCCGAACAGCAGGTGCGCGGCGAACGCCCCACGCGCAGCGAGGCGGCCGAGTTGACCGCGCTTGAGCCCCTGCTGGCCGAGGCCGAGCGAGCCATGGGGCCGGTGTCCAGTCTGTCGATCCACAACCCAGGGCGCAGCAACGCGCGGATCGAGGCGCGCCCGGTGCTGGGCAATCGCATCGAACTGACCAAGGGCCAGAGCATGCTGTTTGACGGGGTCAGCGGTGAAGTCCTGCGCCAACCCGCCGTCAGCCGGCCAAGCCTGCTGACCCAAAAGGTCATGGCCGGCCTGCACTTTGCCCAGTTTGGTGGCTACTCCATGCGCTGGTTGTACTTTGTCTGCGGCCTGGCCAGTTGCGCGATGCTCGCGACCGGGGTGGTGCTGTTTACCGTCAAGCGCCGTCGGCGCCACGATGGCGAAGGGGCTGTGGGCGCCCTGCTCTACCACATCGCCGAACGCCTGAATGTGACGGTGGTGGCCGGGTTGATGGTGGCGTGCGTGGCCTTCCTGTGGGCCAACCGCTTGCTGCCGGTGGAACTGGCCCAGCGCGGTGGCTGGGAGGTGCGGGTGTTTTTCCTGGTGTGGTTGCTGAGCCTGGGCCACGCGATTATCCGCCCCTGGCGCAGTGCCTGGCGCGAACAGTTGGGCCTGGCCGCCGCCCTGTGTATCAGCCTGCCGGCCCTGAGCCTGCTGGGGGAAAGCCTGGGTGATTACCTCTACCTGGAATTGACCAGCGTCGCCCTCGGCCTGCTGCTGGCCTGGCCGTGCTGGAAGCTGTACCAGGCGCCCAAGGAGCGCGCCCCACGGCGCGTGGGCAAGCAACCTGTAGCGCAGGTCAACTGAGATGGCATTGATAGCCGCCTTGTTGCTGGCCTGCGGTGGAATGCTGGGCTTATGCCTAGGCTTGGAACGGCACTACAAACAGCTCTGGCACCGCCTGCCCTCGCCCATGCTGCGGCGTGGCTTGCGGGGGATGGGCTGGGTGCTGCTGGCGGCCAGCTTTGCCGTGAGTGTGCATGTGTGGGGCTGGGCCATGGGGCCAGTGGCGTGGTTTGGCTTGATTTCGCTGGCGGGGCTTAGCGTGGCGTTTCTGTTGCCCTATAGCGCCCGCTGAGTGGCGGCTGGCCGGTTGTGGCTGGGGGCTTGTGGCCAGAGGGCCTGCTGTGGCGAGGGGGCTTGTCCCCCGCTGGGCTGCGCAGCAGCCCCAATAAGCCTCACCCCGGTCTATCAGATAAACCGAGATAGCAGGTTTTGGGGCTGCTGCGCAGCCCAGCGGGGGTGCCCCCTCGCCACGAAAAGCCCTAGCACCACAGCGGGCTTCCTGGAGGGCTGTCAGGCCCCCTGGATCTCGCGCTTGAGGCTGTCCATATCGATCACGAAGCGGTATTTCACATCGCCTTTGAGCATGCGCTCATAGGATTCGTTGATGCCCTGGATATCAATCATCTCAATCTGCGAGACGATGCCGTGCCGGGCGCAGAAGTCCAGCATGTCCTGGGTCTCCTGGATGCCACCGATCAATGAGCCGGCCAGGCTGCGGCGCTTGAAGATCAGGTTGAATACCGTGGGCGATGGGTGCGGGCTGTCCGGTGCGCCCACCAGGGTCATGGTGCCGTCGCGCTTGAGCAGGTTGAGGAACGCGTCCAGGTCATGGGGCGCGGCCACGGTATTGAGGATGAAGTCCAGGCTGTTGGCGACCTTGGCCATTTCGTCCGGGTTTTTCGACACCACCACTTCGTCGGCCCCGAGGCGCAGGCCGTCTTCGCGCTTGTTCGGCGAGGTGGTGAACAACACCACGTGGGCGCCCATGGCATGGGCAATTTTCACCGCCATATGCCCCAGGCCACCGAGGCCGACCACGCCGACCTTCTGCCCAGGCCCGACCTTCCAGTGGTGCAGCGGCGAATAGGTGGTGATACCGGCACACAACAGCGGCGCCACGGCCGCCAGTTGCGCCTCGTCGTGGGAGATGCGCAGGACGAACTTCTCCTTGACCACGATGTTGTCCGAGTAACCGCCAAAGGTGTTCTCGCCACCAAACACCGGACCGTTGTAGGTGCCGGTAAAGCCGCTCTCGCAGTACTGCTCCTCGCCCTCGGCGCAGGATTCGCAGTGCTGGCAGCTGTCGACCATACAACCGACGCCAGCCAGGTCGCCGACCTTGAAGCGGCTGACATTGGCCCCCACCGCTGTCACCCGGCCAACAATTTCATGGCCCGGCACCGACGGATAGAGGGTGTTGTTCCACTCGTTGCGTACCGTGTGCAAGTCGGAGTGGCACACCCCGCAATAGAGGATATCGATCTGTACATCGTCAGCACCGGGGGTACGGCGCTCGAAGGTAAAGGGTTTGAGGGCATCCTTGGCGTCACGGGCGGCGTAGCTGTAAGTCTTGGCCATTGCGGTCACCTGTTTGCATCGACATTGAAGGTCAGTTGACCAGCATAGCCGCCCCACCGTTCAACCGAAGTCAATCGGCGGTAATCCAGACAAACACCTACCCTCTGTGGGAGCGGGCTTGCCCGCGATAGCGGTGGGTCAGTACCGAATGCAGCCACTGCTACACCGCTATCGCGGGCAAGCCCGCTCCCACAGGTCAGTGAACCACCGCCCGGGTTACCAAAAAGCTCAACAACTGCGGTTCGTCATCCAGCTCAATGGCCTGCACCGGGCGCGGCAGGTTGTCCAGCACACTGCGCCAGAACGCCTGGGAGGCTTCGTCCTGGTCGTAGAAACGCACCAGCCAGTCAGCGTCGCCGCTGGTCAATACCTGGGTGGCCAGGGCACGGCCTATGCCCTTGCGTCGGTAGCGTTTGAGGATAAACAGGTCGGCCAGCTCCAGCGCGTTGATCCCCGGCAGCTCGCTGCGCTCGATCAGCAGGAATCCGGCGATGTAGCCGTCCACCAACAGCAGGTTGGCGCTCCACTGCGGCTCTTGCCAGTAGCGCGCCAGGTGTTCTTCATGGATGTAGAAGCGGCCGTCCTGCTCGACATCTTCCTGTTCCCAATCCGAGGATTCATAGGCATAAAACTGGTAGAGGTTGCAGATCAGTTCGGCCTGTTCCGGGCCGGTTTGGATCAGTTCGACAGTGGTGTCACTCATGGCGGGGCTCACGCGGGCGGGGCGCCACAGTAGCGAAGGCCGGCGCCCCAGGCAAGCCGCTAGGCTTGCTGCTTGAGCTGGGGCAGCGCGCCCAACCACTGCTCCAGTTCGCGATGCACCTGGGGCGCCAGCAACTGCCGATCTGCCATCCATTGGTCGTTGAACACCGTATCCAGGTACTTTTCGCCGCCATCGCACACCAGCGCCACGATCACGCTGTGGGCCGGCGCGTGCCGTGCCTCGCGCAGGGCCTGGTAGATAACTCCGCCTGCCGAACCGCCCAGCAGCAGGCCGTAATGCCGGGCCAGGTAGCGCGCGGTCTCAAAGGCCTGGGCATCACTGACGGTAAGACCTTTGTCGATCAGTGCGTAGTCGACCACGGCACCGATTTCTGCGCCTTGTGGGGTGCCGGTGCCGGACTGGTGATACGGCGCACCGGGGCCGCCGAAGATCACCGAGCCGCAGGGTTCGACACCGATCACTTGCAGGCTGTGGGCATGGCGTTTCAAGGCGCGCGCGGTGCCGCACAGCGAGCCACCGGTGCCTACGGCGCCCACCAGGTAGTGGACTTCATCGCCAAGCACCGCGCGCAGTTCCTCGGCCAGTTGCGTGTAGCCGTTGGCATTGGCCGGGTTGTGATGCTGGCGGGTCCAGTAGGCGCCCTGCTCAACGGCGATGCGCTCGGCCGTGGCATCGCGGTCGGCGGTGGCCAGCCCGCCACCGGGGTCGCCGACCCGCACCAGTTGCGCACCAAAGGCTTGCATCGCAAGCAGTTTGTCGGGGCTGGCGTGTTCGTCGACCACCGCAGTGAAGCGGTAACCTCGCTCGGCAGCCAGCAACGCCAGGCCCAACCCGGTGTTGCCCGAGGTCGACTCGACAATCCGCCCACCCGGCTTGAGCTGCCCCGAGGCCTGCGCCTCGTCGAGCATCTGCCGGGCCATGCGGATCTTGGCGGTGCCGGTGGGGTTGAATTGCTCCAATTTGAGCAGCACGCAGCTGCCGTTTTCGGTGACGCACAATTTGAGCAGCGGCGTATCGCCGATCAGCTCGGACAGGCAAGTGTTGATCATGGCAACCTCTGGGCAGTATGAAAAACCGGCGCGGCGCTTATCCGGCCAGGGCCGTGACGGCGCGTTGCAGGCTGGCGAGAAACGCCTGGTTTTCGTGGGCCAGGCCCAAGGACACGCGGATGAAACCGCTGTACCCAGGCTCACGCCAGGCCTTGACGATGATCCCGTCCTTGAGCAGTTCGTCGACCACTTCCAGGGCGTTGCAGGCGGTATCGATAAACAGGAAATTGGCCTGGGACGGCGCCACGCGAAACCCCGCAGCCTGCAACCCTTCAGTCAGGCGTCGGCGCTCGCTGGCGACAAACTCGCGGCTGCGCTTCACATGGTGCGGGTCGAGCCAGGCGGCCTTGGCCACCTCTTGGGCCGCTTGATTGACGTTGTACGGCGTGCGCACCCGGTGCAGCGCATCGATGAGGCTGGGGTGCGAAGCGATGCCATAACCGATCCGCAGCCCCGCCAACCCATACGCCTTGGAGAACGTGCGCAGGATGATCCACGGCCGCGACTGTGCACCGAGGATCGCCAGGGCATCGGCGCCGTCCTCGACGAACTCGAAGTACGCCTCATCGATCACCAGCAAGGTGTCGGGATGGGCGGCGGCGATCAGGGCCGTCAGCTCGGCACTGGACAGCGCCGTGCCCACCGGATTGCAGGGGGTGCTGAGCATCAACAGCTTGGCCGGTTGCTTGAGCGCCGTGTTCCAGGCGTGCAGGTTGACGCTGAAGTCCGGGTTGAGCGGCACCTTGTCCACCGTCGCGCCCATCATCAGCGGCAGGCTTTCATGCAGGCTGAAACAGGGTTGCTGGGTGACTACCCGATCCTGGGGATCAAGCAGCGCCAGGCACAACAGCTCGAGGATGTTTTCTGAGCCATTGCCGAGGATCAGCCTGGCGGGATCCACATCCAAATGCCCGCCGATCAGTTGCCGCAGCGCACGGCCTGTGGGGTCGGGGTAGCGCGCAAGCCCTGCCCCGCCCTGTTGCGCAAGCATTGCCGCGGCTGCCGGCGACATGCCCAGCGGGTTTTCGCAGTTGGACAGTTTGGTCACCGTGGGCGTACCCAACTGACGTGGATCGGCGCCCGGATCATACAGGGGCAAGCGCCGCACACTGGGCCGCACCAGCGCCTCAATGCGCTGTGCGGGGTTGTCTTGATGCATGGAACACCTCCTTGTTATGACAGTGCGATGGCGCCCGCGCGGTCCAGCGCCTTGAGTTGCCGTTCAAACGAGACGATCAGCAGCAACGCCGTGGCCGCCAGGCCAATCGCCAAACCGGCCCATACGCCAAAGATCCCGTAAGGGCTGACAATGCCCAGCAACCAGGCAGCGGGCAGGCCCACCAGCCAGTAGCCGAACAGTGAAATCCGCAGCGGCCCCGCCGTATCGCCAATGCCGCGCAGGATGCCGTTGCCGATGTTCTGGCTGGCGTCGAACACCTGCAGGACGATGGCGATCAACAAACCGGTGGTCGCCAGGCGCACGGCATCCAGGTTGTTGGCGTGTTCGGTGCTGATAAACAGGCCTATCACCTGTTCGGGCAGCAGCGCGTAGGGAATCGCAAACAACAGCATCACCAGCACCCCGAGGCCCAGCCCCAGGCGCCCCAGTTGCCGGGCGCGCTGATACTGCCCGGTGCCGCAGGCCTCGCTGATATGGATGGAAGCGGCATGGGAGATCCCCGCCGAGAACATGAACACGATGTAGATGATCTGGTTGAGCACCGTCTGCGCCGCCAGCGCTTCCATGCCCAGGGTGCCGATCAGCAAGGTCAGCACGCTGAAGAACCCAGCCTCGCTGGCGTAGGTCCCGGCAATCGGCAGGCCGAGCTTCCACACCGCCTTGAGCGCGTCCGGCGAAAAGCGCAAGTGCGCAAGCGTGAAGTAACCGGCCAGGCGCCGATGGGTCAGTACTACCGCGAGGAACATCAGGAACGACAGCAAGAACACCACCGCGCTGGTAATCGCCACCCCCGCCAGCCCATAGGCCGGCAGGCCCAGTTTGCCGAACACCAGTACGTAGTTCAGGGCCGCCGTGAGAACGATCGACACCAAGGTGATCGCCAGCAACGGGCCGGGGAATTTGAGGCCGACCGTGAAGTGGCGCAGCGCCTGGAACCACAGGCACGGCAACAGGCCAGGGGCAATAATCAATAGGAAGTCCATGGCACCGGCCACTACGCTGGCGTCCTGGCCGAGCCATGTCAGTGGTTGGCGCAACGCCAACAATACGCCCATAAACACCAGGCCACTGACGGTGGCCCAGAACAGGCCCGCCACCAGCAGCGCACGCACTTGAGCCTCATCGCCCCTTGCGTTGGCTTGCGCCACCAGATTGCTGACGCCCGTGACCAGCCCGGTGCCGGTGGTGCGCAACTGGTTGAACAGTGCGAGCGCCAGGCCACCGGCGGCCAACTCCTTGGCGCCCAGGGTGCCGAGCACCACGATATCGATGGTGGTCAGGGCCACATACGCCAGGTTGGTCAGGATCAGCGGCAGTGCCAGCAACAGCAGCGCCCGGCTGTCGGCGCGCCAGGCGCCGGGTTGTGCGGCATTCAGGCCGACCATAGCTGGACCCTCTGCCCACGGTTCTGCGCCAGCGCGCGATCGGCCATCAAGCGGCCGAGGGCGACATCGGTCACCACCATGCCGCTGTTGTAGGCAAACACCACATCATCGGGATGGCGCCGTGCGGGCGCCCGGCCCAGAAGGATATCCGGCAGTTCGGCGTCCACCTCAGGCAGGCTGCCATCGGCGGCCGCCAGGTCGGCGCTGGTGACCTGCATTTGCGCGGTATCGGTGGCGATGCGGTAGTCGGCGCCGTGCAGCACGTCGGCATCGATGCCATAGCCCACCAGCACCGCCACGGCGCCAGGCTTGAGCCAGGCACGCTGTACTTGCTGGCGCGCCGAAAGCCCGGCCACGCCGAGGATGATATCGGCCTCGCCCGCCGCAGCCTGCAGGTCATCGACCACGATCACATCGCGCAGCGGGTAGTGTTTGTGCAGGTTTTCGCGCACCGCACGCAAGCCCTCGGCGTAGTGCCCGTAGACATACAAGCGCTCCAGGTCAGGCATGGCCGCCAGCAACATCGGCAAGGCGATCTGGCCTTGCACACCGGTACCCACCACCAGCGCCGTGCGAGCATCCGGGCACGCAGCCCTGGCCATCAGTGCCGAGGTCGCCGAGGTGCGCAGCGGGCCGAGCTTGACCACGTCCATCAGGGCAATCGGGTGGCCGGTGCGGTCATCACACAGGAAGATAAACGAGTGGAACTGATAGGCATCGCGGGTGCGTTGCGGATCGTGTTCGTACACCACCTTGAAGCCCACCGTGTGGCTGGCACCATCGCGGCCGACCATCGAGTAGCTGATGGAGTGGCGGTCAGCCGGCTCGACAATGGTCTTGAGCGGGTTCTGCGAATCGCCGCTGCGCAAGGCCTTGTACGCCTGCTCGACCACCTGCAGGACTTCGCGGTAACTCACGCCCAGGTCTTCGAGCGCGGCCTGGGGGAGCACCCATAGATCGGCGGGGGCCGCGGCTTTTTTCAAACTGTTCACTCAAGACTCCTTGTGGAAGGGTTTGCACGCTCAAGCCAGGCTGTCCAGCTTCCAGCGCAGGTGTCGGTTACGCAGCTCCAGCACCACTTTGTGTGGCAACGGGGCTTCGTGAAAGGGCGACTCGTTGGAGTCCATCTGATAGCCGGCGGTATTGAGGTAGATAAGCAAGTCACCCGCCTGGATCGGGTAATCGAAGGCGACCTTGCGCCAGGTCAGCATGTCTGACTCCAGGCAGGTGGCCCCGCCGATGCAGGCGACAAAGGGCGACCGCGCCCGCGGTGTGGCCGGCAGCAACAGTGGGTCGGGCAAAAATTCGCTGTTGAACCACTGCTCGGAGAGGTTGAAGCTGCTGCCCTGCACAGTGACCAGCGCATAGCCGTCGCTGGCGCTGCGGTCCTTGACACCCTGCACGCGGAACACGCTGATGCCGGCCTGGTCGAGCAAGGCGCGGCCGGGTTCGATGAGCAGCCGCACGCCGTATTCGATGACTTTTTGCGCCAGGCTCAGGCCGGGGCTGACGGGTGTGGCGAGGATGTCGTCGAGGGCCTCGGCGCCGGCGCGCGGCGCACCATAGGGGTAGAAACCGGCGAAGCCCTTGTCGCTGTGATAGCGCTCGGCGCAGTCCTCGGCCATAAAGGCCTGCCATTGCGCCGGGTCGACATAGCGCACGGCAAAACCACCGCCCAGGTTGACGGTGCGGCAATTGTCCAACTCACTGGCCAGGCACAGGTCGACCAAATGGCTGGCGACTTGCGCACGCTGTTCGGTGTCGTAGCCGCCCAGGTGAAAAGAAAAGCCTTGCAGGTCCAGGTTCGCGGCATGTTGGCGGCAGAACATCAAGGCCTGGTCGCACTCCCGCGCATTGAGGCCGAAACGGCTGTGGGGCTGGTTGCTGGGGCAATAACGCAGCAACAGATGCGCCCGTTGCCGCAGGGATTGGGCCAGTTGTTGGATACGCAGCAGTTCCTCCAGCGAGTCCACCGCCAACAGGCATTGATGGCTCAGGCTCAGCCCCAGCAATTGATCGCTCTTGCGCGGTCCGGACACGCCGATATCACTGCCGGCGACCCCGCCCGCCAGGGCCTTTTGCAGCTCACCGACGCTGGCTACATCCACGCCAATCGCACACTGGGCGCAGGCCTGGATAAAGCAGTTGGCCTTATTGGCCTTCTTCGCGAACAACAGGCTGCCGCGCGTCTGGGCCTGGGTAAAGCTGTGCTGGAAGGCTTCGACATTGGCGTGGAATACCTGCGGGCACAGCAGATGCAGCGGCGAGCCGAGACCGTCAACCAGCTCGGTCAACGTGCCCGGATGCTGCTCAAGCAAGCGCTCGACCCACAGGTGGCGCAGGCCGGGCAATGAGCTGGAATAAGTCATGGTTCTAGAACTCGAACTTGGCCGAGAGGAATACTTCGCGCTCACGCCCTACATCCAGCCCGCCTTGATAGTAGGCACTGGCGTAGTAGTACTTGTTGGTCAGGTTCTTGCCGTGCAGGCGGTAGGTCACGGGGGTATCCGCCAGTTTCGAGCGGTAGCTGACACCGGCGTCGAGCAAGGTATAGCTGGGGATGTAGCCGCTGTTCTGCGCATCCACCGGGCGGCTGCCGACATAGCTGACGGTGCTGTCCAACGATAGGCCGGGCACGGCGGCCACCCTATACAGGGCACCGACCGCGCCTTTCCACTTGGGCACGCTTTCGGTGCGCTTGCCTTCTACCGTGACGTCATCGACATCTTCCATGCGCGTGGACAGGTAAGCCGCATTGGCGGTGAGGGTCAGGGCATCGGTGACGCGGTTGGACAGGGTCAACTCGGCGCCACGGTGATGGTATTCGCCGTTGCTGACATAGGTGTTGCTGGTGTTCAGGTAACTGGCCCGGCGCCGGATATCGAACACCGCTAGGCCCAGGTTCAGGCGCTCATTGAGGTCCAGCTTCAGGCCTACCTCGTACTGCTTGGACTCGATGGCATCGGTGGGCTGGTTGGCGTTGCTCGCGTTGTAGGGTGCGTAGTCACCCTTTTCAAAGCCTTTGGAGTAGCTGACGTACGTCATCAGGCTGTCCCACGGCCGGTAGATCAGCGCGGCGCTGGGCACGAACACGTTATGGCTTTGCGAGGGCGCGATGGCCGACAGCTCATCGGCGCGGTACCAGATATAACGCCCGCCGAGCATCACCTGGAATTGTTCGGTGAGGGAAATCAGGTCGCTGGCAAAGACCGAGGTTTCCTTGATGGAGGACACAAAGTCGGTGGGCCGCTCCGGGCCGAAATGCCACTTGGGCGGGTTGACCGGGTGCAGGATGTTGCCTACCGAGACGTCGCCGATGCCAATGCCCGCAGTGCCGCTGTCCACCGAATCCCAGAACGGGCTGACATCCTTGAACTGTTTGTAGCCGGTGCCAAAGAACACGTCGTGGTAGATGTTGCCGGTGGCGAACTTGCCGGCCAGGTAAGACTGCAGCGACCAGGTGCTGAACACTTCACCACGGGACACGTAAAAGTCGGCCGAGCCAATGTCCCCGTTGGGCTTGATCCCGAACAGATCGTTGTAGCCGCCATGGCGCTCGACCCGAGAGTAGTTGCCCTGGGTCACGGAGGTCCAGTTGTCATCCAGTTCGTACTCGAACTTGGCGTCAAGGTTGGCGCCCTCGGTCTGGTGACGGAACCAGGACCCGGTCAGCAGATCCCGGCGATTGACCTTGGGCGGCAGTACATAGCTGGAGGGGTCCAGCGGGTTGGCCCGGCCACTCTGGTCGGCACGCAGCAACGGGTCGGAGACCGTGGACTTGCGTGACCAGTCGGCGTTCAGTTGCAACAGCGCACGGTCGCTCAAGCGAAAATCGGTGGCCAGGCCGATAAACTTGCGCTCCATGTCGCGGGCGTGATCGAAGTCACCGTTTTTTTCGTAGCCGGCATTCAGGCGATAGCCAAAGGCGCCGTCGTTGAATGAGTCGCTGGTATCAATCGCCACGTAGCGGCCGAGCAATGACGAGCCCTGTACGCTGACATTGAGCAGCGGCTCCAGGGTCGGGCGCTTGAGGATGTAGTTGATGGTGCCGCCCGGCGAGTTGAAGCCGTAGAGGAAACCCGACGGGCCCTTGAGCACATCGATGCGCTCGACGTTTTCCAGGGGCACATCGTGGTGCGGGGCCAGGGTCAGGCCGTCGCGGCGGATGGTGTTGAAGTTATCCATGGCAAAGCCGCGCAGGCGGAAGTTGTCAAAGCCGCTGCCGCCAGACGAGCTGAGCACCGAAGGGTCGAGGCTCAGCACATCCACGGCGGTGCGCGCGGAGCTGTCGGCGATGGTCTTGCTGGAATAGCTCTGGATGGCCAGGGGGATTTCCATGGCGTCCTTGGCGCCGAAACCACCGGCATTGACCTCCAGCGCCTTGTTCAGCGGCGCGCTGACTTGGGTGGCTTCAAGTTCGGTGACTGACTCTTCGCGTTCCTGCGCCGCTACGGGCACGCCGGGAAGCGAGGACAGCACGCCCGCCACCAACAATGTTGAAAACCGCGGAGCTATCCCGTGCAACTGGTTCATCTGCAATCCCTTGAGCCGAAAATAAACAAGCCGACCTCAGGCTTGGCGGCACATGAGAATCGTTATTGATAGATACAATATAACGTTTCTATTGAGCTGACAATCGCACGATCATTCAATACCGGTTTTCGCGTTGCACTTAAGGTCAGGCCTTTCCCGAATCAACGGAGATGACTGCCATGCCCGCCTACACCGCCATCAACTTTGCGCACAAATACAGCCTGTTCAGCGAGCAATGGACGCCCAAGGTCGTCGCACAGATGAACGACTACCAATTCAAGGTGGTAAAGATCGAGGGGGATTTTGTCTGGCACAGCCACGCGGATACCGATGAGACGTTTATCGTCCTCGATGGCGTGCTGCGTATTGATTTTCGCGATGGCGCGGTACAGATCGGCACCGGCGAGATGTTCGTGGTGCCCAAGGGCGTGGAACACAAGCCGTATGCCGAGGGCGAGGTGAATTTACTGCTGGTCGAGCCCTGTGGGGTGTTGAATACCGGCGATCAGGGCGGCGAGCGGACCATGCTCAATGATGTGTGGGTCTAGATCACCACATTGCGGATAAACCGCACCGCCACAGGCCCCTCATTGCGATAGGCATGGGGCTGGTGGCTGGGAAACATGAAGAACTCACCGGCGGCGATGATGGTTTCGACGTCGTCCACCACCAGGGTCAGGCTGCCTTCGAACACGAACAACTGTTCGCTCCAACCCTCCAGGTCGGGATCCGGGCAATAGCGGTCGCCCGGTTCCAGGCGCCACTCCCACAACTCGACTTCGCGCCGGGCGGTGGCCTTGGCCAGTAATACGGCCTTGCTGCCCTCGATTTCGCCGGCCCAGGCCAGTTCGTTGATGCGGCTGTGGTCACGGGCGTCGGGCGCCTGGATCAGGTCGCTGAAGGCCACGTCCAGGGCTTCGGCCACGCGGTCGAGGGTGGACAGGCTGACGTTCTTTTCGCCCGCCTCGATGGCCACCAACATGCGCCGGCTGACCCCGGATTTTTCCGCCAGGGCGGTCTGGCTCAGTTCGGCGGCGTGACGCAGGCGACGAACGTTCTGGCTGACGTGCTGCAGAACCGAAGCCCGTTGCGAATTTTCTTTGTGCACTATATTGCTCACTCGGTGGGTTTGCGCAGTATACTGCCCAGCTGCGGCGCATTGTGCGTTCCGCGCCCTTCCTGTGCAAGACCAGAGCCGCCATGACCACCTCGACCGCCTCCCCGCTGTTTTCCCGCTTCAGCAAAGCCGAATGCGTGCTCGTGCTGATCACCATGATCTGGGGCGGCACCTTTATCCTCGTGCAACACGCCATGACCGTCAGCGGGCCGATGTTCTTCGTCGGCCTGCGTTTTGCCGCGGCGGCGCTGGTGGTCGGCCTGTTTTCCCTGCGCAACCTGCGTGGCCTGACGCGATTCGAGCTCAAGGCCGGCGCGTTCATCGGTACGGCGATCATGTTTGGTTATGGCCTGCAAACCATTGGCCTGCAGACCATCCTCAGCAGCCAGTCGGCGTTTATCACCGCGCTCTACGTGCCGTTTGTGCCACTGCTGCAATGGCTGGTGCTGGGACGCCGTCCGGGGTTGATGCCAAGTATTGGCATTATGCTGGCCTTCGCCGGTTTGATGCTGCTGACGGGGCCGGCCGGCGCATCGCTGAATTTCAGCCCCGGCGAAATCGCCACCCTGATCGGCGCCATTGCGATTGCCGCCGAAATCATCCTGATCAGCGCCTATGCCGGCCAGGTAGATGTGCGCCGGGTGACGGTGGTGCAACTGGCCACTGCGTCGCTTCTTTCATTCCTGCTGGTAGTACCGACGGGCGAGGCATTGCCGGACTTTTCATGGGTACTGCTGTTCAGCGCGGTGGGCCTGGGCCTGACCAGTGCGGTGATTCAACTGGCGATGAACTGGGCGCAGAAAAGCGTCTCGCCGACCCGCGCCACTCTGATCTATGCCGGTGAACCGGTATGGGCCGGGGTGATCGGGCGGATCGCCGGTGAGCGCTTCCCGCCAATTGCAATGTTCGGGGCGGTGTTGATTGTGGCGGCGGTGATTGTCAGCGAGATGAAAACCCGGCAACAGAAATCCAATGGTAGGAGCGAGCTTGCTCGCGAAGAGCGTTAACGATGACGCGGGTAACCTGATGGCCCGCAGCGCTCTCAGGTTTTTCGCGAGCAAGCTCGTTCCTACAGGGACAGATGGGCGTTTTCGGTCCATCTTGTAGGATCCTGCCACAGGTTGCCGTTTGGTAATCCGGTTTCCGGCACGTATGATGCATCCCAAACCACCGCAGATTAGAAGCCTATGTCCCTGATAGTTCTACTGCTTCTGCCTTTCATCGGCAGTTGTCTGGCGGCCTTGCTGCCGCACAACGCACGTAACACTGAATCCCTGCTGGCCGGCCTTGTGGCCCTGGTCGGTACTGTACAAGTCGCCCTGCTCTACCCCCAGATCGCCGACGGTGGCGTGATCCGCGAAGAGTTCTCCTGGCTGCCCAGCCTGGGCATGAACTTCGTGTTGCGCATGGATGGCTTTGCCTGGCTGTTCTCGATGCTGGTATTGGGTATCGGCAGCCTGGTGTCTTTGTACGCCCGTTATTACATGTCGCCGGATGACCCGGTGCCGCGTTTCTTCGCGTTTTTCCTGGCGTTCATGGGCGCGATGCTCGGGTTGGTGATCTCCGGCAACCTGATCCAGATCGTGTTTTTCTGGGAACTGACCA
Source organism: Pseudomonas proteolytica (assembly GCF_007858275.1). Taxonomy (GTDB): domain Bacteria; phylum Pseudomonadota; class Gammaproteobacteria; order Pseudomonadales; family Pseudomonadaceae; genus Aquipseudomonas; species Aquipseudomonas proteolytica. The sequence continues at coordinate 40,100 of NZ_VFEV01000028.1, read as the reverse complement.
GCCTGTTCTCGTTCCTGTTGATCGGCTATTGGCACCACCGTTCCGATGCCCGCCGTGGCGCCTACATGGCGCTGATGGTGACCGGTGCGGGGGGGTTGTGCCTGCTCGCGGGGGTGATGCTGCTCGGCCATGTCGTCGGCAGTTACGACCTGGACCAGGTGCTCGCCGCCGGTGACCAGATCCGTGCCCACTCCCTCTACCCCATTCTGCTGGCGCTGATCCTGATCGGCGCCCTGAGCAAAAGCGCGCAATTCCCCTTCCACTTCTGGCTCCCCCACGCCATGGCCGCACCGACTCCCGTGTCGGCCTACCTGCACTCGGCCACGATGGTGAAGGCCGGCGTGTTCCTGCTGGCCCGCCTGTGGCCTTCGTTGTCGGGCAGCGAAGAGTGGTTCTGGATAGTCGGTGGCGCCGGCGCCCTGACCCTGTTGCTCGGCGCGTATTGCGCGATGTTCCAGAACGACCTCAAGGGCCTGCTGGCCTACTCCACCATCAGCCACCTGGGCCTGATCACCCTGCTGCTGGGCCTCAACAGCCCGCTGGCCGCCGTCGCGGCAGTGTTCCATATCCTCAACCACGCCACACTCAAGGCCTCGCTGTTCATGGCTGCGGGCATCATTGACCACGAAAGCGGTACCCGTGATATCCGCAAGCTCAGCGGCCTGGTACGCCTGATCCCGTTTACCGCGACCCTGGCCATGGTCGCCAGCGCCTCCATGGCCGGGGTGCCATTGCTCAATGGCTTCCTGTCCAAGGAAATGTTCTTCGCAGAAACCGTGTTTATCTCCTCCACCCAATGGGTGGAAATCGCCCTGCCGGTGATCGCAACCATCGCCGGTACCTTCAGCGTGGCCTATGCCCTGCGCTTCACCGTGGATGTGTTCTTCGGCCCGGCCGCCACCGACCTGCCACACACGCCCCATGAACCGCCGCGCTGGATGCGTGCCCCGGTGGAACTGCTGGTGTTCACCTGCCTGCTGGTGGGGATCTTCCCGGCCCAGGTGGTGGGCTCGATCCTCGCCGCTGCCGCCCTGCCGGTGGTCGGCGGCGTATTGCCCGAGTACAGCCTGGCGATCTGGCACGGCTGGAACGCACCGATGATCATGAGCCTGGTGGCCATGACCGGTGGCGTGGTCCTGTACCTGCTGCTGCGCAAGCAACTCAAGCGCGGGCGCTTCAAGTACCCGCCGATCATCAGCTACTTCAATGGCAAGCGCATGTTCGAACGCTGCCTGGTGGTGATGATGCGCGGCGTACGCAAGATCGAGAAACGCATCAGCACCAAGCGCCTGCAGACCCAGTTGTTCCTGCTGGTGCTGGTGGCGGTGATCGCCGGGATGATCCCCATGCTGGGCAACAGCCTGAGCTGGGGCGACCGGCCGAAAATCCCGGGTTCCATCGTGTTCGTCACCCTGTGGCTGCTGGCGATTGCCTGCGCCCTGGGCGCCGCCTGGCAAGCCAAGTATCACCGGCTGGCGGCCCTGACCATGGTCAGCGTCTGCGGCCTGATGACCTGCGTGACCTTTGTGTGGTTCTCCGCGCCAGACCTGGCGTTGACGCAACTGGTGGTCGAGGTGGTAACCACGGTCCTGATCCTGCTGGGCCTGCGTTGGTTGCCACGACGGATCGAAGAGGTCTCGCCACTCCCCAGTTCGTTGCGCAAGGCACGCATTCGCCGGCTGCGCGACTTGCTGCTGTCCACGGTGGTCGGTGGCGGCATGGCGCTGTTGTCCTATGCGATGCTGACCCGCCAGACCCCCAACGACATTTCCTCGTTCTACCTCAGCCGCGCCCTGCCTGAAGGCGGCGGCAGCAATGTGGTGAATGTGATGCTCGTCGACTTCCGGGGCTTCGATACCCTGGGCGAAATCACCGTGCTGGGCGCCGTGGCCTTGACGGTGTATGCGCTGCTACGCCGCTTCCGTCCGCCCAAGGAAAGCGAGCAACTACCCGCGCAACAGCGCCTGCTGGCACCGGATGTGGACACCGACCTGGTCAACCCGCGCCAGGCCAGCGACACCGCCCTGGGCTTCATGATGGTGCCAGCGGTGCTGGTGCGCCTGCTGCTGCCGATTGCCCTGGTGGTGTCGTTCTACCTGTTTATGCGCGGCCACAACCAGCCGGGTGGCGGGTTTGTCGCCGGCCTGGTGATGTCGGTGGCGTTTATCCTGCAATACATGGTCGCCGGTACCCAGTGGGTCGAGGCCCAGATGAACCTGCGGCCGATGCGCTGGATGGGGTTCGGACTGCTGTCGGCAACCTTGACCGGGCTTGGCGCGCTGTTCTTCGGCTATCCGTTCCTCACCACCAGCACCCTGCACCTGAGCCTGCCGGTACTGGGCGATATTCATATCGCCAGTGCGCTGTTCTTCGACGTCGGCGTGTACGCCATGGTGGTTGGCTCGACCCTGCTGATGCTCACCGCCCTCGGTCACCAATCGGTGCGGGCCCATAAACCCGGCAACCAGGCGAAAGCCGCCGCCACACCCGCACAAGGAGCTGCCGCCTGATGGAAGAAGTCATCGCAATTGCCATTGGGGTCCTGGCGGCCTCCGGCGTCTGGCTGGTGCTGCGGCCACGGACGTTCCAGGTGGTGATGGGCCTGTGCCTGTTGTCGTATGGGGTGAACCTGTTCATCTTCAGCATGGGCAGCCTGTTTATCGGCAAGGAGCCGATCATCAAGGACGGCGTGCCTCAGGACCTGCTCCATTACACCGATCCCCTGCCCCAGGCCCTGGTGCTGACGGCGATCGTGATCAGCTTCGCCATGACGGCGCTGTTCCTGGTGGTGCTGCTGGCCTCCCGGGGCCTGACCGGCACTGACCATGTGGACGGCCGGGAGCCCAAGGAATGAGCTGGATGAACCAACTGATCATCGCGCCGATCCTGCTGCCGTTGCTGACTGCCGCGTTGATGATGATGCTGGGCGAGAAACACCGCCCGCTCAAGGCCAAGATCAACCTGCTGTCGAGCATGACCGGCCTGGGCATCGCGATGCTGATGCTGTATTGGACGCAAAAAGGCGGCCCGGCCTCCATCGGCGTGTACCTGCCAGGCAATTGGCAGGTGCCATTCGGCATCGTGCTGGTGGTGGATCAGCTGTCGGCCCTGATGCTGGTGCTCACCGGGATCATTGGCGTCAGCGCCCTGCTGTTCGCCATGGCGCGATGGGACCGCGCCGGCACCAGTTTCCATGCGCTGTTCCAGATCCAGTTGATGGGCCTCTACGGCGCCTTCCTCACCGCAGATCTGTTCAACCTGTTCGTGTTCTTCGAGGTGCTGCTGGCCGCGTCCTACGGCCTGATGCTCCACGGCTCGGGCCGGGCGCGGGTGTCGTCGGGGCTGCATTACATCTCGATCAACCTGCTGGCTTCGTCGCTGTTTCTGATTGGCGCGGCACTGATCTACGGGGTCACCGGCACCCTGAACTTTGCTGACCTGGCGCTGAAGATCCCGCTGGTGCCGGAAGCCGATCGCGGCCTGCTGCATGCCGGCGCGGCGATCCTCGCCACCGCCTTCCTGGCCAAGGCCGGCATGTGGCCACTGAACTTCTGGCTGGCACCGGCCTACTCCTCGGCCAGCGCCCCGGTGGCGGCGATGTTTGCGATCATGACCAAGGTCGGCGTGTACACCGTGTTGCGCCTGTGGACCCTGCTGTTTTCCGGGCAGGCCGGCGCCTCGGCACTGTTTGGCGGTGACTGGCTGGTGTACGGCGGCATGGCTACCATCCTCTGCGCGGCCCTGGCCATGCTCGCCGCCCAGCGCCTGGAGCGCATGGCCAGCCTGAGCATCCTCGTGTCAGCCGGGATCCTGCTATCGGCAGTGGGCTTTGCCCAGCCCAGCCTGACCGCCGGTGCGCTGTTTTACCTGGTCAGCTCGACCCTGGCCTTGAGCGCGCTGTTCTTGCTCGCCGAACTGATCGAACGCTCGCGCTCGGCCAATGAACTGCCCCTGGACGATGAAATCGAAGTGTTGCCACGGCCGGTGGAGTCCCTGCACCCGCCCAAGGGCACCAACCTCGATGATGAGCAAAAGGCCGTGGTCGGCCAAGTCATCCCCTGGACCATGGCTTTCCTCGGCCTGAGCTTTATAGCTTGCGCCCTGCTGATCATCGGCATGCCGCCGCTGTCGGGGTTCATCGGCAAGCTCAGCCTGCTCAGTGCCCTGATCAACCCGCTGGGCCTGGGCCATGCGGTGAGTGAGCCGATCCGCCCGGCAGCCTGGGGCCTGGTGGCGCTGTTGATCTTCTCGGGCCTGGCCTCATTGATCGCCTTTGCGCGCCTGGGCATCCAGCGCTTCTGGACCCCGGAAGAGCGGCCGTCGCCGCTGCTGCGCCGCTTTGAGTGCGTGCCGATTTTCATCTTGCTGGGCCTGGCGATCGGCCTGACCTTCAAGGCAGAAATGCTCATGCGCTTTACCCAGGACACCGCCACCAGCCTCAATAACCCCGAGCACTACGTGATGGCCGTCATGGCCACCCGCCCGGTGCCCGGCCCGCAAGCCCAGGCCGCCGCCGTGGAGGTGCAGCCATGAAACGCCTGTTCCCTGCCCCGTGGCTGTCATTGGCATTGTGGATACTGTGGCTGGTATTGAACCTGTCGATCAGCCCCGGCCACCTGCTGCTGGGGGCGATCCTGGGCGTTCTCGCACCGCTGATGATGGCGCCGCTGCGCCCGTTGCCGATCCGGATTCGCCGGCCTTGGGTAATCATTCGCCTGTTTTTCCTGGTGGGTCGCGACGTGATCGTCTCCAACCTGCTGGTGGCCTGGGGCGTGCTGACCTGCGGCTCACGCCCGCCGCGCTCGCGCTTCGTCAAGATCCCCCTGGACCTGCGCGACGCCAACGGCCTGGCGGCGCTGTCGATGATTACCACCGTGGTCCCCGGCACCATCTGGTCGGAACTGGCCCTGGACCGCAGCATCCTGCTGCTGCACGTGTTCGACCTGGATGACGACGCGCAATTTATCGAGCACTTCAAGCAGGCCTACGAACGGCCCCTGATGGAGATCTTCGAATGAGTGCCCTGCTCTCCAATGCGATCCTGTTCAGCCTGTTCCTGTTTTCCCTGGCCATGGTCCTGACCCTGGTGCGGCTGTTCAAGGGCCCCTCGGCCCAGGACCGGGTTTTGGCCCTGGACTACCTGTATATCCTGGCCATGCTGATGATGCTGGTGCTGGGCATTCGCTATGCCAGTGATACCTACTTCGAAGCGGCGCTGCTGATTGCGCTGTTCGGCTTTGTCGGCTCGTTTGCCTTGGCCAAATTCCTGCTGCGTGGTGAGGTGATCGAATGATCAATGTCAGTGAACTGCCACTGTGGGTGGAGATCCTCGTGGCGATCCTGCTGCTGCTCAGCAGCCTGTTTGCGCTGATTGGCGCGATCGGGCTGTTGCGGATGAAGGATTTTTTCCAGCGCATGCACCCACCGGCGCTGGCTTCGACCCTTGGCGCCTGGTGCGTGGCCCTGGCGTCGATTATCTATTTTTCGACCCTCAAGTCCGGGCCGGTGCTGCACGGCTGGCTGATTCCGATCCTGCTGGCGATCACGGTGCCGGTGACCACCCTGTTGCTGGCGCGCACGTCGCTGTTTCGCAAGCGCATGGCGGGGGAAAATGTACCGGCCGAGGTCAGCAGCCGCAGGACTGACAGCGGTAGCTGATCCCTGTGGAATATACGCGGTAAAAAAATGTGGGAGCGGGCTTGCTCGCGAAGGCGGTGGGTCAGTCAAATATTTACCAACTGATCCACCGCCTTCGCGAGCAAGCCCGCTCCCACATTTGGCCCTGCATACCGTCAGTCAGGTCCAGGCGACGACCAACAGCCCCGTCCCCAACACCAGGCACAGCGGCGAGTAGAAAAACGTATCCAGCCGGGCAAACCGCGACCCACCGACCTTCTTGAAAAAGCCCACCAGCTCCGAATCACCAATTGCCCGTGCAAACATGATCAGGGCAATCGCGCTGATCCCCCACTGCAAAGCCTGATGCCCCACCGGCTGGAAAAACAGCCCCGCCCGCAGGCACACCAGCAATGCAATCAGCACCAGCCCCACCGCTACCAGGAAGGTGCCCAACGCCGACGGTTTGAACGCCGGGCGCGGCCCACTGGCGAACTCGCCGGGCAGTTGCGGGATCGCCGCCGTACTGCCTAGCTTGCCACCCGCGGCCCAGTACACATGGACCATACTGATAAATGCAAATACCCCGACGACCCACCTCGCAATAACAAAGCTCATGGCTGGATACCCCTTAAAAAGTCCGAAAGAGGATAGTCCTTTTCAGATTTTTTGCAGGCATTTAGTCGTCTGGTGATAAAGTGCCGCCCCATGAAACTCGCCCGTGCCGACCGCTCGTTGATTGCCTGGATGCTCTATGGCTGCGTCCTGTTCAACGTGTTCGCCTGCAGTATTGGTCATGGGCAAATGGTCGGCATGCAGCTCAACGGCATTGGCGGCCAGTTCTGTACCGTAGACCCTCGCACCCAGGCGCCAGCCCCCGTAAACACGGGCGATGAGTCCCTGCCCACACTGTCCAAGGCCTTCGGTTGCCCGCTGTGTTCCACCGGCGGCATGGGCCCGGCACTCAACTCCAGCCTTAACGTTGCGGTGCTGCCTCAACCCCACGCACCACCACCGGCGGTGGTGCTCACCGCTGACATTCCCGCCCGTTTCACCTGGCCTGCGGCTAATCCGCGCGCCCCGCCCGCCTACGCCTGATCCCTGCGCTTTTTGATCCGCACACGTTGCTGTTTCCCCAGGGAAGCGCGCAAGGCTGTGCGCTGCTTGCAAGCCATGCTTTTCAGGATTTATCGATGAAACATTTACCACTATTGGCGGGCCTGTTCGGCTGCCTGCCTTTTTGCGCCTGGGCCCTTGAGTTGGCGCCCACCACCATTGACGGTGCCGCCGCCAACGAGCCGGGCCTGGCCCTGGACCAATCCAGCGGCATGGCCTCGCGCCTGGGCCTGAGCGTGCGGGAAACCCCGGCCTCGATCAGCATCGCTGACCGCAACGATATCGAGCGCCGTGGCGCCAAGACCTTCCAGGATGCGGCCAACACCTTGCCCGGGGTCAACGCCAGTGCGCCGCCGGGGTTTGGCGGGTTTATCTCCTATCGGGGATTTACCAGCAGCCAGATCACCCAGATGTTCAATGGCATCAACGTCGCCGGTGGCCTGGCACGCCCCGTGGATGCATGGATTTATGACCGCGTCGAACTGGTGGGCGGCCCTTCCTCACTGATCAACGGCGCCGGCTCCGTGGGCGGCTCGCTGAACTACGTGACCAAGCTCGCCACCCGCGAAGAACAGGCCGTCGAAGGCCAGCTCAACTACGGCAGCTACGACACCACCGGCATCGCCCTGGGCCTGAACCACGCCCTGACCGCGCCCGGCGCCGAGGTCCAGCACTACGCGCGCCTGGACGTCAGCCGCAACACCAACCACACGCATATCGACCGCCAGCAACGCGATGCCTGGAGCGTGGCCTTCTCCTTGCTCAGTGACTTGACGCCCAACCTGTCCCACACCTTGGCCCTGGAGTATCAGGATGAACACGAGGACAGCCCCTACTGGGGCACCCCGGTGCTCAACCCCAAGGCCGGCGAGCTGAAGATCGACAAGCACAACCGTTTCAACAACTACAACGTCGCCGATGGCCGCTACGAGCAACGCACGATCTGGGCCCGCTCGATCATCGACTACCGAATCAACGACAGCACCACCCTGCGCAACACCCTCTATCACCTCGACAGCCAGCGCGACTACCGCAACCTGGAGACCTACCAGTACAGCCCGGACAACAGCGTGGTGAACCGTTCGACGGCCTATCAGGTACGCCATCAGGGCGAGCAGGACGGCAACCAGTTCGAGCTGCGCCATGACAGTAGCGTGTTCGGCCTGGCCACCACCTGGTCGGGCGGTTTCGAATACAAGGTCAACAGCACCACCGCCAGCCCGCTGAATGTGCCCGGCAAGAACGCAGTGGACCCGAACCACTACGATCCTGGGCATTTCTACGACCTCCCTGGCACCAAACCAGGCTTTATCAAGGACAAGACCACCGAAGTGACGACCAAGGCGCTGTTCATCGAGAACCGCCTGAGCCTGACCGACCAGCTGTCGCTGCTGACCGGCCTGCGTTATGACGCCATCGACCTGGACGTGACCAGCCATCGCGACAATCAGCCTAACGTCAAACGCCGTTGGGAGCCGGTCACCGGGCGCGTGGGCCTGACCTACCAGTTCATCCCTGCGGCCAATGTCTATGTGCAATACAGCACCGCTGCCGAACAGCCCACCAGCACCACCCAGGTGTTTGATGTCTCCACTGGCAAGCAATGGGAAGTGGGCAGCAAGTTCGATTACCTCGACGGGCGCGGCTCAGCCACCGTTGCCGCCTACCACATCGAACGCAAGGACTTTGCGGTGACCGACCCACAAGACCCCACCCGCAGCCTTGCGGTGGGCGCGCAGTCGTCCAAGGGCATCGAGTTGGCCAGTTCGTTGCGCATCACTCCCAAGCTGTTGGCAGAGGGCAACTTCGCCTGGGTCGACGCGCAATACGATGACTTCAACGAGAAAATCGCCAGCGGTGCGGTGGTGTCGCGCAAGGGCAATACCCCGACCAACGTGCCGAAACGGGTGGGCAACCTGTGGCTGACCTATGACATCACCCCGGCCTGGCAAGGTGGCGTGGACGCGCGGTACGTGGCGCAGGTGTACGCCGACAATGCCAACACCCTGACCGTGCCGGCATACACCCTGTTCGGCACGTTCCTGACCTACAAGGTCGATCAACACACCTCGGTGACAGGCCGGGTGCGCAACCTGACCAATGAGGTGTATGCGCAGTTTGCCCATGTGTCGCCAGCGTATTACCTGGGATCGCCGCGCACCTTCGAGTTGGCGGTGCAGACCAGGTTCTAGAGCTGGAATGCAGTTAAACCTGTGGGAGCGGGCTTGCTCGCGAATGCGGTGGGTCAGTCTATACATCTGGTGACTGACACTGCGCATTCGCGAGCAAGCCCGCTCCCACACAAGCCCGCTCCCACATTTGGACCTTCATATCAAAGGTTATTTGAGGCTGGCTTCGACCTTGGCGGCCACGTGCTCTGTCAGCCAGGCCTTCCATACCTGCGGATGTTCCTTGAGAAACGCCTGCGCCACTTCACGGGGTGGGGTGTGTTTTTCGCTCATTTTCGCCAGGGCCTGGTTGAGCGGTTCAATCGGGAAATCGACCTTCTCAAAGAATTGCGCAATCTGCGGATACTGCTGCTGGAACGGCGTAGACACGCCAATGCTCAGCTTGGACGCCAACGAGCGCGTTGGCTTGGGGTTGGGGTTGTCAGCGTCGGTCAGGGTCTTCCAGGCCTCGGCGTCGAACGGTGGCTCCTCCAGCTGGATCAGCTTGTAGCGCCCCATCAGTGGCGTCGGCGACCAGTAATAGAACAGGATCGGCTTGCCACGGCGGATCGACGAGGCGATCTCGGCATCCAGCGCCGCGCCAGAACCGCTGCGAAAGTTGACGTAGCTCTCGTCCAGGCCGTAAGCCTTGAGCTTCTGCTTATTGACCACTTCCGAGGTCCAGCCGATAGGGCTGTTGAGAAAGCGCCCCTTGCCCGGGGCTTCCGGGTCCTTGAACACGTCTTTGTAGCGCACCAGGTCGGTCACGCTGCGCAACTCAGGCGCCGACGCAGCGATGCCCTTGGCCGGGTCGCCCTTGACCACGTATTCAGGCACCCACCAGCCTTCGGTCGCGCCCTTGACGATATCGCCCAGGCCGACCACCTTGCCTTCAGATTCCGCCTTGACCCAAACCGGGCTGCGTCCCGCCCATTCCTCGCCGATCACCTGGATATCATTTTTGGCCAGGGCGGTTTCCAGGGTGATGGTGGTGCCAGGCAGCGTATCGGTGGGCAGGTCATAGCCCTTTTCGACGATAAACCGCAGAACTTCAGTGATCAGGCTGCCACTTTCCCAATTCAGGTCGGCAAAGTGAATGGGCGCCTGGGCAGCCGTTACCGGTGCGGCCGCCATCGACAGGCCCAGGGTGGTAAGGGACGCTGCCAACAGCGCTCGAATTGCTTTCATGCCTTTGAACCTCGCGTTTACACAGCCATGGCGGATGGCTTTGCTTTCACACCGCCAAAGCCCTGAACAATTAAGTCCACAGAACTGTAGTAGAGGTTCAAAGGGTTGCAGGTATTCAGGGCTGTTGGTGCAAACGCTGCAGCTCCCGGCGCACCATGCTGGCGTACTCGGCGGGCCGCAGTGCATAGAGTTGACTGGCGACCCAGCTCAACCAGGCGCCCTGCAGATCATCTTTGCGGGCAAGCAGTTCGGCGGCCTTGGCTTGGGCCTGCGCTTGGTGTTGCTGGTGAAACAGGGCCCGGCCTTCACTCATTATTCGCTGGCCTTGAAGCTCACCAGCTCACCCTTGCGCCACTTGGCGGCCTTGCCGGTCACGGCCTTGAGGGTTTTGCTCAGGCCTTCCTGCAATTGTTCATTGGCCGCGAACACCAGCATCACGCTGTTGCCTTCCTTGAACACAATGCCCTCGCCCTGCGCCGTGGAAACAAACGCGTAGTCCCCCAGGCCATAGACCGTCAACTTGATGTCGCGAAACTTAAGTTCGAACTTGCCACCTTCACGACTGGGCAGTACCGCCGCGCGAAAATGATCGCCGACCTTGAGTTCCAAACGCGGTTTGTCATCTACCACTAGCGCTGTTTCGGTATCGATTTCGGCAATGTAAATGCCTTCAGGGGTTTGTTCAGTGATGTAAACAAACCGCGACTGAAACTGTTTAACCAACTTCGCGCGCAAATCACCCAGCACGAACAATGCGTGCATATCCAGATTACTGACTGCCAAGGAAACGCCCCCACATCAAAAAAAGCGCTGCCCGCCAGGCAGGCAGCACAAAAAAGGCCGATACGGCACGACACATTGAAAAAACATACTGAAGTTGATTCCCGCCAGACTCGTACAGCCTGGCCTGACAGTCCTTGTACAAGTCGTCAGGCAGTGCAGCAAATCACAGGTTTATCGGCCAGAGAACACTGGACGCCCCACTTCAGAGAATACCCCATTTGAAAGAGTGGTTTCCGACAGCCAAAAACAACGGAAAAACGTTGGATGGAACCGAACGTGGGCTGCCAACAACAATATTAGAACAGCAACACGGCTTAAAACCACCCGAAATGCTGCAAGCAGGTCAACAGATCGACAGGAGCTGGCCATGCAACGAGTTCAACGCCAACCGACACAGACTTCCGGCACCCTGCCCTGCAAGGATAGCGCGCTATTCTACAGCGTGTACGCCCATGGCGTGTGCGCAGGTTTTGCACTGTACCGGGTCGTCCCGGCCGGGAGGAATTTTTTCCATATCCTGGAAGTGCCCAGTGGCAGGATCAAAGGCTTTCGCAGCGATCACAACAAGGCCTGTGCCTTGGCCAAGGAGTTGGAAGCGCTTCTGGGCAAGACGTCCCGTCAAGGCGTGGCTTGAACAAATCGAACTATGCGCGCTGGTGCGCCTCCCATACCCGTAGAGACTCACTCTTTTGGAGAATGAAATGGACGCGCCCACCCATACCCTGCACGACCTGTTCGAACAATTGGGGCTGGAAGCCTCGCCGGCGGCAATCGATCGTTTTATCGATCAACATCCCCTGGCAGAAGATGTGAAGCTGATCGACGCCCCCTTCTGGAGCCCGCAACAGGCGCAGTTCCTCAAGGAAGAACTACGCGAAGATGCGGACTGGGCGATTGCCGTGGATGAACTCAACCAGCGCCTGCACCAAAACGTTTAACCGCCACTCAATGCAGGCGGTCGGATTGCTCCAGGTCCAGCAGTGCCTGCCAGGCGGCACGGCATTCCTGGGCTTCGTCGCGGCTGGCGAAGGCCGTGCCGCGCTGTTCACCATTGAGCAACACCACCCAACAGGCCCTCAGGCCCAGCGCACGCAGGGTCTGTGGCACACCACTGCCAATCATCACCGCCACATCGACTTTGCTTTGCATGGACGTTCTCCGCAGGATTAGTTAGCTAGCTAACAATGTGCAGCATCTTAAGCGGTTCCTTTCGCTGGAAAAAGCTATCGGCGTAAAAGCTTCCTTGCATAACGCGCAACAATCGGTGCCTGGGCCTAGCGCCCTTCGGGTTTGTAGCCCAGGCGCAAGCCACCCCAATGTCGGCCATTGACCATGATCGGCACCGACAGATCGTGCATCAGCTCCCCGGTATCGCGGGTATAGGTTTGCAACAGCACCGCCTGCTGGTGACTGCCGCAGCGAATCCCGGTGCGGTCTTCAAATTTGCGCTTGGTACGATTGTTCACGGCATCCACCGCGGCATCGCCGGTCAGTGCCTGGGAAAACGCCTTGTTGTGCGTCGGCACGTAGCCCTGTGGTGTGCAGGCAATGGCGAACACCAAACCTTCGTGACGGGGCAGCAAGGCTTCCTGGATAGCCGGCAACACCTGGTCGGTGTAGCCGTCGAAACGGCTGTGGTATTTGGTTGGGTGGCTGTTGGCAATCGGGGTGTAGCTGCGATTGAACAAGTCATCGAGGGTGATGCGGTTCTGTTGGACATCCGCCTCGAACTGCGCGCCGATGCGGCTCGCGCCTTCGCGGGCCAAGTCGTAGATTCGTTGGTGATAGTCGTCCAGCCCGACTTCCGCCAGACGCTCGCTGATCGTTTCGGCCTGCCCTTCCATTTGCACCGCGGCCTCGGCCAACTGCTGGGTTTGCTGGTCGCTGACGGTCAAGTCGCTACGCATCTGCTCCACCGCGTGGAACAGGCTGTCGAGTTGCACCCGATTGGTCTCCGTGCCCTGGGCAATGGCGTTGACCTGGCCTTCCACGCCCGCCGCCAAGGTGGCAATGCTCTCCAGTTGCTCGCCGGCGTGCTCCACCTGCTCGACACCAGCCTGCAGATCCACGGACAGTTGGCGGATTTGCTCTACCACCTGCGCGGTACGTTGCTGGATATCAGCCACCATCACCCCCACTTCATCGGTGGCGGTCGCCGTACGACCCGCCAGCCCACGCACTTCATCGGCCACCACGGCGAACCCGCGCCCATGCTCGCCGGCACGGGCGGCTTCAATGGCGGCATTCAAGGCCAACAGGTTGGTCTGGCTGGCGATGGACTGAATCACCAGGGTCACGCGCTGGATCTCTTCGCTGCGCTGACTCAGGGCCTCGATCAATTGCCGGCTATCACTGGCGCGCTGGCTGAGTTGATGCATGCGGCTGATGGACTCCCCCAGCACCGCGCGCCCCTCGGTGCTGCGCTGATGGGCCTGGCCCGCCGCGCCGAGGGCTTCACGACTGAGTTGGGATGTCAGCTGCTCGGTGCCAATCATCACTTCGGCACTGCTGACAATTTGCTGGGCGGCGCCCAATTGCGATTGCACCCGGGCCGCCAGTTGCTTGACCGAATAGGCCACGCCAGCGGCTGACAACGCATTATGGCTGGTGGTGTAGGACAAATCGCGAGTCAACGCGCCCATGGCATCCTCGGCCACATCAGGCGCGAGGCTGCGCGGCGTTTTTTTCAGGCGCGGCAGCCAGACCAGCAGCAGGGCGACGGGCACGCAGAGGTAGATCGACAGGTCGACAAACGCCAGGCCCAACAGGACCAGCACCAGGGCGATGCTTTGCAGGAGCGGTGTTACCCAGCCAGGCAGTTGGCGGCTCACCGCGTGCGGCGCCACGACGGCGCCCATCAGAGATCCATCCCCGGCCATGCTTGTCACCCCACTGCTTGTCATTATTGTCTCTGCATTAAACGCCACTAATTAGCCATTATCTATGGGCCTTTGGTGTTAGGGCTTGCAGCAGATCAATAGACTGGGGGATGAGGTTGCTGACGCTCACCTGATGTAGGAGCGAACTTGCTTGCGAAGAACTCAGGGACAACACGTTTATCCAGAATACACGTGTAATCGTTGACGACTTTCGCGAGCAAGCTCGCTCCTACAGGGGCGGACAGATCAGGCTTGGCGCTGATGCTTGTCGATTTGCTCGTGGCGCTCTTGCGCTTCGATGCAGTATTTGGTGGTCGGGCTGATCAGCAGGCGCTTGAGGCCGATAGGCTCGCCGCTGTCGTCACACCAGCCAAAGGAATCTTCCTTGATCCGGCCCAGGGCCTGCTCAAGTTGCGGCAGCATGCGCTGGTCACGGTCGATGGCATTGACCAACCAGGTGCGCTCTTCTTCTACCGAAGCTGCATCAGCCGGGTCAGCCGGGGTATCCAGGCTTTCAATGGCGATGCGGTTCTGCTCAATGCGCTCGTGGTGCTCGACTTTCATGTCTTGCAACAACTGCTCGAAAAAAGCGTGCTGCTCGGCATTCATGTAGTCATCCGCCGGCATGGCCAGCAACTTTTCCTTTGTCATTGATTTCTCTATAAAAAATACGTGCATTAAGGCGAATAAGGGAGCGTTCCGGCCAACCTCTGCAGATCGGGGAAAGACGCCGTCCATTCCAAGCGCCACCCGGCACTCAATTTACGAGGGGCGGCAGTCTACGGCTGACTTGAGGGCGCAGCAACTGAAATGACAGGCAATTTGTCCGACATTCCCCCAAAAGGCACCAGGACGGGCTCGGCAGGCGGTTATCGGAGTGCGTTTATAGCAAGAAATTCAGTGTTGTGGAGCTATATAGAAGACAAACGGTTAGCGAACGGCTACCGGTGGACAGATGTAGGAGCGGGCTTGCCCGCGATGGCGGTGGGTCAGTCAACTGTTTATCAACTGGCCCACCGCTATCGCGGGCAAGCCCGCTCCCACACAAGCCAAGCCCGGATTTTGAGCTTTTATAGGTTCAGGACCCGCTCAGCGCTTGAGCTTGCGCTTGTTGCGGTACTGGTCGATCACCACTGCCACCACGATGATCAGGCCCTTGATGATGTCCTGGATGTAGGCATCCACCCCCACGAAGGTAAACCCGCTGGCCATCACCCCGAGGATCAGCGCGCCAATCACCGTGCCGGTGATGCGCCCTACCCCGCCCGCCAGGCTGGTACCGCCGATCACCGCAGCGGCAATCGCGTCCAGCTCATAAGACATGCCCATCCCGGCCTGCCCGGTCGCCGCACGGGCCGAGGCCACCACACCGGCCAGCCCCGCCAGCAGCCCGGCGATGCTGTAGACGATGATCAAATGCCGCTTGACGTTGATTCCCGAGGTACGCGCCGCCTGCATATTGCCGCCGATGGCGTAGGTGTACTTGCCGTACTTGGTGTAGCGCAGGGCAATGTGGAAGATCACCGCCACCACCAGGAAAATGATCACCGGCATCGCGCCATGGCCGATGGCCGTGTAGGAATCCGACAGCATGCTCACCGGCTGGCCCTCGGTGTAATAGCGCGCCAGGCCGCGGGCCGACACCATCATGCCAAGGGTCGCGATAAACGGCGGGATCCCGGTAATGGCGATGATGCTGCCGTTGATCGCCCCCGCCAGCAGGCCCACGCCCAGCCCGGCCACCACCGGGATCCACACCGGCAAGTCCGTCAGCGATGGAAACACCGCGCGGGAAAAGTCCGAAGTTTGCGCCAGGCTCGCGGCAATCATCGCCGACAGCGCCAGCACCGAGCCCGAGGACAGGTCGATCCCCGTGGTAATGATCACCTGGGTCACGCCAATCGCCAGCAAGCCGATAATCGACACCTGCAGGATCATCAGTACCAGGCGCTGGGAGTTCATCAAAAAGCTCTGGTCCCGCACGATCCAGCCAAACACTTCAAACACCAGGCCGATACCGATCAGCACCAGGAAAATGCTCAACTCGGTCGGAAACCGCCGCCGACTCTTTACCGGTGCCGTGGCGGGCTTCTTTTCCTCGGGTTTGCTTTCCAGTATTGCGTTCATTACCCGTCACCTTTTTATTGGTTAGTGGACTGCCGTCATACCGGAAGCCAACTGCATGACTTTTTCCTGGGTGGCCTCGGCCCGGTCCAGGGTGCCCATCAAATCGCCTTCGTGCATCACCATCACCCGGTCGCTCATGCCCAGCACTTCCGGCAGCTCCGAAGAAATCATGATCACCGCCATGCCCTCGCTGGCCAGGAAGGCGATCAAGCGATAGATCTCCGCCTTGGCGCCGACGTCGATGCCACGGGTCGGTTCATCGAGGATCAACAGCCCTGGCTTGGTCATCAGCCAGCGCGCCAACAGGGCCTTTTGCTGATTGCCGCCAGACAGGGTGTCGATGCACTGCTCAAGGGAGGGGGTTTTTACCCGCAGCTTCTTGCACATTTCTTCGCACAAGGCCCGCAAGGCTTTTTGCTGGATGAAGCCATTGCCCGAGTAATGGGGCAGCACCGCCATTTCCATGTTTTCCAGGACTGACAGGCACGGGAACAGGCCGGTGAGCTTGCGATCCTCGGTCAACAGCGCAAAGCCCTGCTTGATAGCCATGTGCGGGTCACTGATGCGCAGCACCTGGCCGTCGAGGCGGATTTCGCCGCCGTCGCTTGGGGTAATGCCGAAGATCGTTTCCGCCACATTGGTACGGCCCGACCCCATCAGCCCGGCAATGCCGAGGATTTCACCGGCATGCAGGTCGAAGGACACGCCCTGGAACACCCCATCCAGACGCAGGTCGCGCACCGACAGCAGCAACTCGCCAATGGGTGTGTCGCGCACCGGGAACAGCTGGCTCAATTCACGCCCGACCATCATCGAGATCAAGCTGTCGCTGTCCATGCTGTCGGCCCGTTGCAGGCCGATATAGGCGCCGTCGCGAAACACCGCCACTTCATCGGCGATCGCAAACACTTCATTCATTTTATGGGTGATATAGATGATGCCTTTGCCCTGGGCCTTGAGGTCGGCAATGATCGAAAACAGATGGGCCACTTCCTTGTCGGTAATCGCCGACGTCGGCTCATCCATGATCAGGATGTCGGAGTCGTAGGACACCGCCTTGGCAATCTCCACCATCTGCCGCTCGGCAATGCTCAGATTGCCGACCTGCTCCTCGGGGTCGAGGTTGATCCGCAGCCGCGCCAGCAACTCGGCGGTACAGCGGTGCATGGCCCGGTGGTTGACCAGGCGCAGGCCATTGAGCTGCTCGCGGCCGATCCAGATATTCTCGGCGATGCTCATATGGGGCATCAGGTTGAGTTCCTGGTGGATCATCGCGATACCCGACTGCAAGGCGGCCAGGGGCGTATCAAATACCACCGGCTTGCCCCGCAGGCGGATTTCGCCGGCATCAGGCTGGTAAATGCCGGCGATGATTTTCATCAGCGTCGACTTGCCGGCGCCGTTCTCCCCCATCAGCGCCAGGACCGAGCCGGGGCGCACCCGCAGTTGCACATCGTCCAGGGCCACGACGCCGGGAAAGCCTTTACTGATATGGGCGATTTCCAGCAGGTAGGGTTGTTCCAGACCTGTGGGCTGCAAAGCAGTCGCTTGAGCGAGCATATCGGGGCTCCATCGGCAGGGCGATCGTGACCACCCTGCTGGCTTATTGTTGTGATTGAACGCTATTTGAATGACGCGACATTGTCCGGGGTGATCAGTTGGAAAGGCACCACGACGTTTGGTTCGACCGCCTCGCCCCTGGCCATTTTCACCGCCGCCTCCACCGAACCGACCGCCTGCCCCTTGGCATCCTGGAACACCGAGAGCGCCATCTCACCCTTGGTAATCGCATTCAACCCGTCGGGCGTGCCATCAACCCCGCCAATCAATACGCTACCCGGTTTGACGCCGGCGGTTTTCAACGCCATGGCCGCGCCAATCGCCATTTCATCGTTGTTGGCGACCACCGCATTGAACTCACGGCCCTGGGTCAGCCAATCGTTCACCAGGGTCATGCCCTTGTCCCGCAGCCAGATCCCGGTCTGCTCCTGCTCAATCTTGATATCCGGATACTTACCCAGGATCTCCTTGACGCCCTTGGTGCGATTGGTCGTCGAGTTATTGGCCAGGTCGCCCAGCAAAATCACGATTTTGCCTTTGCCACCCATCTTTTCGGCCAGGTACTGCATTTGCAGCTTGCCGGCCTCGACGTCATTGGACGTCACCGTCACCACCCCCTTGGGCAGGTCGGTCTGATCCGGGCGGCGGTTGACGTACACCAGCGGGATACCGGCTGCCACAGCGGCTTTGGTGATGCGCGCGGTAGAGGCCGTGTCCACCGGGTTGACCACCATGGCATCGACTTTCTGGCTGATAAAGTTCTCGACCTGGCTCAGTTGCTTGACCACGTCGGCGCGGGCATCTTCGAACTGCAATTGCACACCATCGCCCTTGGGGTAGGACTTGGCCTGCTTGTCCATATCTTCACGCAGGTAAGTGAGAAAGGTGTCGTCGAACTGCGACATGCTGACGCCAATCTTGATATCGGCGGCCGCGGCCACGCCACTGGCGAGCATCATCGACAAGGCCAGCGAGGCGAAACGGATCTGGGTCTTCATGAACGGTCTGTCTCCACTTTCTTGTTGGTTTTCTGGAAGTAGCGTCTATCAGAGCGATGAGTTTGCGGCAGGCAGCCGTACCACCGGCGCACCTGGAATGCAGCACACCAGGGCGCCCTTGCTTTCGACGCAAAGGACATTGAGAAAAGAAAAATAGAAGGGTCGTGTGCGGGGCGGGAAGGCAGTACGTAACACGCGCAGTACAGCGTTGAAGATTTTCATCTGACGGTACCTGGTTGTTTTGATCTTGTTTTTGTTGAGTCCCCAAGCCTTCTTTATAAAGGAAGGTCGAGAGGGACTTTCGGCAACCTGGAAATGACTTTATTGGAAAATAATTTCCATATCAACTGATTTTAGAATTTTATTCTATTTCCACTCTCGGCCTTCCAGCGTCGCCATCTCCACCACTTGCCGGCGCTCGGCGCTGAGCCTGGCGGCATCCAGTACATGGGTGGTTTCCCAGGCATCCCTGGCCTGCACCGGTAACTCGCCCTGGCCTTGGACGGCGCTTTGCAACTGGCGATAGAACTGGTTCCAGGCGCCCTTTTCCGAGGGGATACGCTCGCGTTCCGCGCCCTGTTCAAACCAGCCCCAGCGTCGGTGTTCTTCGGCGCCCCAGTGTTCGCCCTCGGTCTTTGGATTCTTGCCGGCCAACAGCGCCTCCTCCTGGCCGTCCAGGCCTTCGACGGTATAGCAACCCGCCGTGCCATTGACCCGCAAGCGCGGGGCCGGGCAGTTTTGCAGGGCGCTGCCCCACAGGTGGGATATCACCCCGTTGACGTGGGTCAGGCAGACGAAGAAGCCATGATCGAGCGTGGGGTGTTCGGCGCTGTACTGCAATTGCGCAAACACCCGCTCCACCGGGCCGAACAGTTGCAAGGCCTGGTCCACCAGATGGCTGCCCAGGTCCCGCAGGAACCCGCCGCCACTGGCATTGCCCAGCGCGTGTGGGGTGTAGCGTTCCACACGGGACTCAAAGCGGGTGATGGTGCCCAGGGCGCCAGCGTCGATCAGCTTGCGCAAGGTGAGGTAATCGGAGTCCCAACGCCGGTTCTGGTAGACGCTGAGCTTCACCCCCTCGCGCTCGGCGGCGGTAATCAGCGCGCGGGCCTGCTCGGCATTGCTGGCAAAAGGTTTGTCGCTGACCACCGCCACACCGTATTCGATAGCCTCCAGCACCAGCGCCGGGCGGCCCTTGAGGGTGGTGGAAATCACCAGCACATCCACCCCGGCCTCGACGATCTGCCCAATGCTGTCGAAGGCGGGCAATCCGGGATGCTCCGTCGCCAGTTGCTGGCGCCGCTCGGGGGAGCGTGTCACCACGCCAACAAACGTCGCCCCAGGCAATGTGGCAATCAGCGGGGCATGAAAAAAACGGCCACCGTGGCCGTACCCAACCAGTCCGATGCGCATGAACCAACTCCTCTTCGTGATCTGCAAACCCAATCAAAATGTAGGAGCTGGCTTGCCGGCGATGGCGGTGGATCAGGTTAGAAATACTTGACTGATCCAACGCCATCGCCGGCAAGCCAGCTCCTACATTGACCGCGCTAGCCGTAGAACGCCGGGCGATCCGGCAAGCTGACCTTGACGATCTGCCCACTGCCCTGGGCCTCGATACACGCATCCGCCGCCACTGCCGCGGCAAACCCGTCCCAGGCCGATGGCCCACCCACCTGGCCGGCACGCACGCCATCGATAAAGGCCTGCAGCTCGACGTCATAGGCGGCGATAAAGCGGTCTTTCCAATCCATCAAAATCGCATTCGACAGCTTGGCGCCGCTGCGCAATTGCACCTGGGACGGCTCCGGCAATTTGGCAATCCCGGTCTCCCCCACCACTTCACACTGGATGTCGTAGCCGTACTGGCAGTTCACAAACACTTCCACATCGATCCGCGTGCCCCTGGCGGTTTCCAGCAGCACGATCTGCGGGTCGCGCAAATGGCTCAGGGCCTTGCTGGTTTTACGCGGGAACACCACCTGCACCGACACATAGTCATCGGCCAGCAACCAGCGCAGCACGTCCAGTTCGTGGATCAAGGTGTCGGTAATAGCCATGCCGGTGTTGTAGTTCTCGCCCACCGTCGGGTTGCGGTGGGCGCAGTGCAGCATCAGCGGCTCACCGATCTGGCCGCTGTCGATGACCGCCTTGAGGGCTTGATAACCCTGGTCGTACGGGCGCATGAATCCGACCTGGACCAGGCGCTTGCCGTGGGCTACCTCGGCCTCGACGATGTTGCGGCAGCCCCGGGCCGTGACTGCCAGGGGCTTTTCGCAGAACACCGGTTTGCCCGCGGCAATCGCCGCCAGTACAAACTCCTCGTGGCTCGGCCCCCAGGAGGTGACCAACACCGCCTCGACCTGCGCCGACTGGATCAGCGCATGACCATCGGCGTACACCTCGGCATTGAGTTGCAGGTCCGCCACCACCTGGGCCGCCTGTTCAAGGTTGATATCGGTGACCGCCACCACCTGGCTGTTGAGCAAGGTCTGGCTGCAACGGCGGATATGGTCCCGGCCGATCGCGCCCGTACCGATCACACCCAGCTTCAAAGACATGGCAACACTCCTCTTATTGTCAGTACTGCCGGGCCTTGGCCAGGCGTTCATTGAGTTGTTTGGCGCAGGCATTGGTGCGCTCGCTGGTGGACACCTGGGCCACACCGACCCGCCACCACGACAGGTAGCCGTGGATCATGGTCTTGGGCAAAACCTTGATGTCGATCAGCGTCGACACGCTTTGCCCGCGTGCATCGGCCAACGCGGCGTGCAGTTGCGCAAGGGTTGTGACCTTGTAGGTCTTGCAGCCATAGGCCGCTGCGCTCATGGCGAAATCCACCGGCACCAGGCCGCCATCGAGCTTGCCGCTGTCAGGGTTGCGGAAGCGGAACTCGGTGCCGAAGCTGTCCATGCCGTTGCCCATCTGCAGGTTGTTGATGCACCCGAAGGCCATGTTGTCCAGCAGCACCACGTTGATCTTGCGCCGCTCCTGGATCGAGGTCGCCAGCTCCGAATGCAGCATCATGTAGGAGCCATCGCCGACCAGGGCGTAGACCTCGCGCGCAGGCTCCGCCAGCTTCACGCCCAGGGCCGCGTTGATCTCGTAGCCCATGCACGAATAGCCGTACTCCACGTGATAGGTGTTAACCCCCTTGCTGCGCCAACTGCGCTGCAAATCCCCCGGCAGGCTGCCGGCGGCGGCGACAATCACCGCGTCGTCGGCCAGGGTCTGGTTGAGCACACCCAGTACCTGGCTCTGGGTCAGGCAGGAGCCGGTCAGCTCGATAAATTCGCGCAGCACCGCCGGGTCCATGTGGTCATTGATCTCGGGGGTGAAGTCGGCGTCGGTGTAGCGCGCCTGATAGACCCGGTCGACCTCGGCATCCCCTTGCGCACGGGCCAGGCGTGGCTGCTCGCCCCATTGCGCGGTGTAATCGCCCAGCGCGTCGGCCAGTGCCAGCAGCCCGACCCTGGCATCGGCCAACACCTGGACCCCGTCGAGTTTCAGCACATCGCCAGGGCTGATATTGAGGTTGAGAAACTGCACCTCGGGGTGTTGGAACAGCGATTTTGAGGAGGTGGTGAAATCGCTGTAGCGCGTGCCAACGCCGATGATCAGGTCGGCGTCCCGGGCCAGCAGGTTGGCGGCCAAACACCCGGTTTCGCCGATGCCACCGACATTCAAGGGGTGGCTGGAGACGATGGCGCTCTTGCCGGCCTGAGTCTCGGCAAAGGGGATCTGAAAGCGCTCGGCAAACGCTTGCAGCGCGGCATTCGCGCCGGAGTACTTGACCCCGCCACCGCAGATAATCAGCGGCTTGCGCTTGGATTTGAGCAGCGCGGCGGCATCTTGCAGCATCGCGTCGGTGGCCGGGCGGCGGTCCAGGCGGTGCACGCGTTTTTGCAGGAAGTAATCGGGGTAATCCCAGGCCTCGGCCTGCACGTCCTGGGGCAAGGCCAGGGTCACGGCGCCGGTTTCGGCCGGGTCGGTCAACACGCGCATGGCGTGGATCGCCGCACTCATCAACTGCTCGGGGCGGTTGATACGGTCCCAGTATTTGCTCACGGCGCGAAACGCATCGTTGGTGCTGATACTCAGGTCATGGAATTGTTCGATCTGCTGCAACACCGGGTCCGGCTGGCGACAGGCATACACATCGCCCGGCAGCAGCAACAGCGGGATGCGATTGGCCGTGGCGGTCGCGGCAGCGGTGAGCATATTCGCCGCGCCGGGGCCGACCGACGCCGTACAGGCGTAGATCTTGCGCCGCAGGTGCTGCTTGGCAAAACCAATCGCGGCATGGGCCATGCCCTGCTCGTTGCGGCCCTGATGCACCACCAGGTCGCCACTGTCCTGCTCCAGGGCCTGGCCCAGGCCCAATACATTGCCGTGGCCAAAAATGGTGAACACCCCAGCGACGAACTTGCTCTGCACGCCATCGACTTCGATGTACTGGTTATCGAGAAACTTCACCAGGGCCTGGGCCATGGTCAATCGGGTTGTGGTCATGTTTGGCACCCGTGTCTTTTGGATTTGGCGTCGTTAGAGATCCAGCAACCAACTGTGCTGCGGGTCGTTGTGAAAGTGCCAGGCGCGCTTGGGCCCGGCCATCACGTTCAAGTAATACGATTCGTAGCCATACGGCACGCTGACCGGGTGATAGCCCTTGGGCACCACCACCAGGTCGTGGTTTTCCACGGCCATGGCCTGGTCGATGCTGCGGTCGTCGGTGTACACCCGCTGGAACACAAAGCCCTGGGGCGGGTTGACCTGGTGGTAATAGGTCTCTTCCAGAAAGCTCTGGTGCGGCAGGTCATCGGTATCGTGCTTGTGCGGCGGGTAGCTGGACGAATGCCCGGACGGCGTGCGCACCTCCACCACCAGCAGCGAATGAGCCGGTTCGCTATCGGGCAGGATGTCGCAGACATAGCGGGTGTTGGCGCCCTTGCCGCGCACGCTGCGCTTGCAGTGCTCGGGGCGGATCAGCCGGGGCGCAAGACCGGCGGCAGCAGAGCCCGGCGCAGCGCACACGGCGATCTGCACATCGCTCAGGGCCGTCACCTGGGCAACCGTGTTTGGCGGCAGGTAGGCTGCGAACGGCGATTTATCCTCGAACACCGACCGGCGATCCCCGAGGTTCTGCCAACTGAAACCTTCGCCGTCGATCGTCACCCGGCCACTGAGCAGCACCAGGCACAGCTCTTTGTCGTCGGCACTGACCGCCAGCGTTTGCCCCAGGCCCAGGCGGTAAGCGCTAAACCCCACATACTCCAGGCCGCCGGCCGGCAGCGCGACCAGGGTTTGCCCGCGGGGCGTGCTTTTGACCAACAGGCTCATTGTCCGGCCCTCGCATCCAACAGCGCGCGCAAGGTATCGAAGCCTTTTTTCGCATAGACATAGCTGGGCGCCACAGCCGGATCCTGCTCGGCCTCCACCACCAACCAGCCGCTGTAGCCGGCGCCCAGCAGCACGTCCAGCAACTCGGCAAAGTCGATATCGCCATCGCCGGGCACGGTGAAGGTGCCGTTGACGATGCAGTCGGGGAAGCTCCACATCTGGTTGCGCGCCAGTTGCACCACCGGTTTGCGCACGTCCTTGAAATGCACATGGCAGATACGGTCCAGGTGCTTGCGCAGCACCTCCACCGGTTCGCCGCCCCCCATATAGCAGTGCCCCGAATCGAACAGCAGGCCAACCTCGGGGCCAGTGAGGCGCATCAGGGTGTCGATGTCTTCCGGGGATTCGACATAGGCGCCCATATGGTGGTGATAGGCCAGGCGCACGCCCTGGGACAGGGTAAAGCGCGCCAGTTCGGTGAGCTTGTCGGCATAGGCCTGCCAAGCCTGTTCGCTGTGAAAGCGCGGGCGCTCGAGCAGGCGGATCGGCGCGCCCTGGATCGAGTCGGCCACCTCGCCGTAGACCAGCACCGTGGCGCCATTGTCGCGCAGCAGTTGCACATGGCTGGCGATGGCGTCGATTTCTTCCGCCACCGAGCGCCGGGCCAGGCGGCTGGAGTACCAGCCGGAGACCAGCGCCAGGTCGTAGGGACGCAACACATCACCCACGCCCTTGGCGTCCTTGGGGAATTTGCCGTTGAGCTCGAAACCTGCGTAGCCAATGGCCTTGCCTTCGCCGAGCGCGGTGCTCAAGGGCGTCTCGCCGCCCAGGGCCGGCAGGTCGTCGTTGCTCCAGGAGATGGGGTTGATGCCAATACGGATTGCGGGCATGGCTGCACCTTTTATTGTTTTAACCTTGAGGCTGCTGAAATCTGCTTCTGTGGGAGCTGGCTTGCCTGCGCCTACAGTTGAGCGTGTTTAAGTTCTCGCGCTGCGCCAGGCCTGGATCAGTTGTTCGAAGGTCTGCTGCACCTGCTGGATCAGCGTTTCGTCGTCAATTTCACCCGCCATCCATGCCCTGCTCGGCTCCTGGAAGATCGTCCGGCCCACGGCAAACCCACGGCAGGTCCGGCTCTGGCTGGCCTGCTGGAAGCCCTCGGCCAAAGAATCTGCCGGGGCATTGAGGCCCAGCAATACCACGCCCCGGCAATAGGGATCGCGCTCCTCGATCAGCTCATCGAGCTTGCGCCACTGCTCGGCCGTCTGCGCCTCGATCTTCCACCACGCCGGGTAGATGCCCAGGTTGTACAAACGCTTGAGGCTGCGATAGAGCACATCCGGGTAGGTCGAGGGATGATCCTTGGGTGGCACCACTTCCAACAGCAGTTCATGGCCACTGGTTTGCGCCGCTTGATACAGGGCCTTGAGTTGCGCTTCCTGCTCCAGGCGCAGCAGCGGCTCGTCGTCGGGGTGAAACTGCACCAGGCACTTGATGATTTGCTCCTGGGGCCAGGCGATCAGGTTGCTGCCGATCGAGCGGCCGTGCTCGAACGCCAGCGGCCGCGAGCCCTGGACCTCCACCGGGCGCGCGACCCACCAGCCACGGCCGGTGGCGGCGTTCAGCGCATCCTGGCCAAAACGCTGGTCGGCCAAAATGCCCACATCGGCCTCGACGCCCTGCTCGCGCAGCTTGCCCTCCACGCGTTCGACCGCCTGGATAAACAGCTGCTTGATCGCAGCGATCCGCGCCGGGTCCTGGCCGCCTTTTTGCGCCAGCTCCAGCAGTTGCCAGCGATGATCGAAGGCGAACACAAACAGCTGCTTCCAGGCTTTGCGCGGCACACTGACCTGATGCAGGCGCTGCAACACCGGGTCCTGGTCCGGCCGGGTGATCGGCACCGGGCTGCTGAACAGGTACTCAAGCTCGGCCGGGGTCGGCATCGCCGGCGCGCAGGCATGGCGTGACACCACCAACCCACCGCAGGCATTGGCCAGTTGGCAGCAGCGCGCGTCATCGGCGTCGTTCAACCAGCCGCTGAGAAAGCCCGCCATAAACGCATCGCCGGCACCCAGCACGTTAAGCACTTCGACCCGCACACCGGGGTAGATCGCGCCGTCTTCCAGGCGCGCCGGGATGGCCCCATGGATCACCGTGCAGCCTTGCGGGCCGAGCTTGACCACCAGCGTGGCGGTCGTCAGTTGACGCACGGTGCGCAAGGCGCTGAGCAGGTCTTGGCTGGCGCCGGCAATCAGGAACTCTTCCTCGGTGCCGACAATCAGGTCAAAGCGCGGCAGGATGCCTTGCAGGTGCTGGCTGACGTTCTGGTCGGCAACAAAACGCGTCTCGCCGTCAGCCTTGCCCGCCAGGCCCCAGAGCACCGGGCGGTAGTCGATATCCAGCACGCGCTTGACGCCGTGCCGCTCGGCGTAGTCCAGGGCCTGGAGGCTGGCCTGGTACACGCCATCGGTAGAAAAATGGGTGCCGGTGATCAACAGCGCCTTGCTGCTGGCAATCAAGGGTTCGCGGATATCCGCGGCGCACAGGGCCATGTCGGCGCAGTTTTCGCGGTAGAACACCAGGGGGAAGGTTTCGCGGTCCTTGAGGCCCAGCAGGACCATGGCCGTCAGGCGCTGCGGGTCGACGGTGATACCGCTGACATCGCAGCCCTCACGCACCAACGACTCCACCAGGAAGCGCCCCATATGATCGTCGCCGACCCGGCTCAACATCGCCGACTTGAGCCCCAACCGCGCGGTGCCAAAGGCGATGTTGGCGGAAGAACCCCCCAGGTATTTGGCGAAACTGGTGACATCTTCCAGCCGCGCCCCGACTTGCTGCGCATACAGATCGACGCCCAGGCGCCCAAGACAAATCAGATCCAATTGACGCCCACTGGCAAAACGAGTCTGGCCCATGCTGGCTCCTGTTATTTTTATCAGCCCGCGCCGGCCATCGTGATGGCGACGCTCTTGGTGGATGCAGACTAGGACGTCCCACGCCATCAATCAATATTTATTCCATAAATATTTTATGTGGAATATATATTCCATTAAGATATTTTTTGCCGCCTTCCCTGTAGACTTGCGCCCATCGACCTATTGTCAGGGGCAAGGTGCCGCTCACCTGCCCTGTAAGAACAAGCCAAAAGGATTGCCCATGTCCCGCACCGATCAGCAGGCTCCCACCGAGACGCTCGCCAGCCCTCCGATCAATGCCGAGCGTCTGTTGCAGCTGATCACCGATGAATACGAAAGCCTGCCCCGCCAGCTCAAGCGCATCGCCAGCTACATGAGCCAGCAGAGCGATCGGATCATGGTCGATCGCATCAGCGATATCGCCCGGGAATGCGAAGTCCACCCATCGGCCATCGTGCGCTTTTCCCAGCGCTTTGGTTTCAGCGGTTTCAGTGAAATGCAGGCGCTGTTTCGCGAGGCGTATACCCACAAGACCACGCCGGTGCAGAACTACCAGCAGCGCATTCGCAGCATGATCGCCAACAAGTCGCAGAAAGCCAGCGCCGGCGATCTGGCCCGTGAATGCGTGAATGCCACGCTGTCTGGTATCGAGCGCCTGGGCCTGGAGTTGGACGACGCCGCCTTCGAGAAAGCCGTGGACCTGGTGGTCAACGCCGACAATATCTACGTGGTCGGGGTGCGCCGGTCTTTTGCAGTGGCCGACTACCTGGTCTACAACCTGCAGCACACCAACAAGCGCATCCACCTGGTCTCGGGGCTGGGCGGCAGCTACCGCGAACAGATGCGCAGCGTGCGTGCCAATGACCTGGTGATCGCCATCAGCTTCACCCCCTACGGCAAGGAAACCCAGCACTGCCTGCGCATCGCCCAGCATCACCAGGCCAAGACGCTGATCATCACCGACAGCAACCTGTCACCGCTGGCCAAGCGTGCCAACACGGTGTTGCTGGTCAATGAAGGGTCGTCGTTTGCGTTCCGCTCGCTGAGTGCCACGCTGTGCCTGTGCCAGGCGCTGTTTATTGCCGTGGCGTACCGGCTGGAGCTGAAGGTCGATGAGATTCACGAGCAGGTGGGGTTTGACGATTAAAAAAAGGGCCGCCCCTGCAATGCAGGAGCGGCCTTGATCAAGCACCTCAGTGGATCAGTGCATAAAGATCGCGATCAGGATAATGACCGGGATAGGCACACCGAGGAACCACAGCAGTAATGAGCGCATGACGTTCTCCTTTAATTAACGAATGGTTTCCAGGTACACCACGGCATCCCGGCGGCGACCGCCGAAGGTTGCGGCGAAGCTGGCAAAGAAGGCACCGAGCAACAGCGCGACGAAGGTCCACAACGAGGTCACGGCGGCGATCTTGCTGGCGGTATCGGCGGCCTGCTTGGCCTTCAACTTGGCATCTTCCAGGGCTTTGCGGGCATCACCGTAGACCTGGTCGACACGCCGTTCGGCATCGGCCTGGCTGAGGTTGGTGCGCTGGCTGATCAACTGCGCCAGGTAGGCACGGTCTTGCGGGGCCAGTTGGCCATCGTTGCCCAGGGTGCGGGCGAAGATCCGCGCCACCACGCCATGCACTGCGTCATCGCTGGCCGCTGCCGGGCGATCATCGCGGAACAGGCTGTCGACGTAATAGCCGAAGTCATCGCCATTGGCCGCGTTGCCGGCAGCCTGGGTCAAGCCGCTGGCGGCGCCCGAGGCCACGCTCGCACCTGCCTGTACACCGCCACCGACAATACTGCTGACCGAGCCGACCACCAGGGTTGCGGTCACCAGCGTGGCCACGGCCCAGGCGAGAAAGCCGTGGGCGGTGTCGCGAAAGTACACCTCATCGCCATGCATATTGGCCCACTTGACCCGCAGCCGGCCGGCGATATAACCGCCCAGCCCCGCCGCGACAATCTGGGTGAAGGCCAGCCAGACAATCGTGGAAATGCCCAGGCCCTTGGCGCTGATGCCGCTGTCGGCCCACGGCGACACCGCCGAAAAGCCCAGGCCGAA
The DNA here is from genome assembly GCF_007858275.1 of Pseudomonas proteolytica. Taxonomy (GTDB): domain Bacteria; phylum Pseudomonadota; class Gammaproteobacteria; order Pseudomonadales; family Pseudomonadaceae; genus Aquipseudomonas; species Aquipseudomonas proteolytica. The sequence goes on along the minus strand of NZ_VFEV01000028.1, from coordinate 11,351 downwards.
GCCCAGCAACACCAGGACCAGGGACAATGCAGCGGCAGCTGCGGCCCCGGCAAAGATCGCCCCCCAGGAAACCCCGGAGAGCGTGCTCGACTCTTGCAAAGTGGATGAGGATGTCATCATTGTTGTTGTGCTCCAGGCATGAAAAATGGTGTTACATCTGTCAAAAGGGACAGTGCAGGCGCCGTGCCAGTAGCCACAAAAATAAAAACCTTTTAATTTCAATGAGATAAGTAAGTTGAACTTCCTAGGATCATGCAACTTGCAAGAACGCCGCGTAAGTGGCGGGCGTTATGCATTCCCAAGCCATCCGCCAACCCCTGTGGGAGCGGGCTTGCTCGCGAAAGCGGTGTATCAGCACCGGGTGCATGTACTGATACACCGCTTTCGCGAGCAAGCCCGCTCCCACCTGTTGACCGAGGTAGCCTTAAGAACTGCCTACATGAATTTTCTTTTAGAAACCTCGCGATCATTTCTTGGCAAAATGCCCCCCATTTCCGTGTGACCAGGTAACCCTTATGACGCGCATTTTGACCATCGAAGACGACGCCGTGACGGCCCGCGAGATCGTCGCCGAGTTGAGCAGTCATGGACTGGACGTGGATTGGGTCGACAACGGCCGCGAGGGCCTGTCGCGGGCGGTGAGTGGCGATTACGACCTGATCACCCTCGACCGCATGCTCCCGGAGCTCGATGGCCTGGCCATCGTCACCACCTTGCGCACCCTCGGGGTGGCGACGCCGATCCTGATGATCAGCGCCCTCTCCGACGTGGATGAGCGGGTGCGCGGGCTGCGCGCCGGGGGCGATGACTACCTGACCAAACCCTTTGCCTCCGACGAGATGGCGGCCCGGGTCGAGGTGCTGCTGCGGCGCAACAATGCGCTCAAGGCCGCGCAAACCGCATTGCGCGTGGCCGACCTGGAGCTGAACCTGATCAGCCGCGAAGCCAGTCGCGCCGACCAGCCACTGAGCCTGCTGCCCACCGAGTACAAATTGCTGGAATTCCTGATGCGCAACACCGGGCAGATCCTCTCGCGGATGATGATCTTCGAGGAAGTCTGGGGCTATCACTTCGACCCGGGCACCAACCTGATCGACGTGCACATTGGCCGCCTGCGCAAGAAAATCGACCCGCCGGGCCTGACGCCGCTGATCCGCACGGTACGAGGTTCGGGCTATGTCATTGCTGAACCCGTCTAACGGCTGGCGCTCCTCCAGCAGCCGCCTGCTGGCCCTGTACAGCTCGCTGTTCGTGGCCTGGAGTTGCATCCTCATGGGGGTGCTCTATTACGAAGTCTCGGGTTACCTGGGCGACCTCTCGCGCCACTCGCTGATGCAACGCCAACACCTGTTCCAGCGCTTCGAGGGCGCGCAACTGGATGAAGCCCTGGCCACCAGCATGACCTTCGATATGAAGGGCATTGACGCCTATGGCCTGTTCGATGGGCAACAACGGCCCCTTAGCGGCCCAATCCAGCAGATCCCGGCAGACTTGCCCCTCGACGGGCACATCCATGCCCTGGCCAACTGCACCGAATCGGACGACCCGAAACTGCCCCGGGGCAGTTGCGATGCGGTGGCGACCCACACCCAGGATGGCCGCTGGCTGGTGCTGGTACGCGATAACGGCTCGTTGCTGGGCGTGACCCGGATCATTCTGCAGGCCCTGCTCTGGGCAATCTCGCTGACCATCATCCCCGGCGTCGCCGGCTGGCACCTGCTACGCCGGCGCCCCTTGCGGCGGATTCGCGGGATCCAGGCCAGCGCCGAAGCCATCGTCGCCGGCGACCTGACCCATCGCCTGCCGCTGTCCAACCGCCGCGACGAACTGGACATGCTGGCGGCCATCGTCAACGCCATGCTTGAGCGCATCGAAAAGCTGATGAACGAGGTCAAGGGCGTATGCGACAACATTGCCCACGACCTGCGCACCCCACTGACCCGCTTGCGTGCGCAGTTGTATCGGATCAAGCAGCAGACCGCCGACGGCTCGCCCCAGGCTTTGCAGCTCGATGAGGTGATCAGCGAGACCGACACGTTGATGGCGCGCTTTCGCGGTTTGCTGCGCATCTCCGAACTGGAAGACCGTCAACGCCGCTCCGGTTTCCAGGTATTCGATCCTTTGCCCTTGCTCCAGGAACTCCATGACTTCTACCTGCCGTTGGCGGAAGAAGGTCAGCTGGAACTGCTGTTGCAAGCCCCCGAAGCATTGCCCTCGGTTACCGGCGACCGGGCGCTGCTGTTCGAGGCCCTGGCCAACCTGCTGAGCAATTCAATCAAGTTCACCCCGCCGGGCGGCGAGGTGCTGCTGCGCGGCATCAATGATGCCGGCAGCACATGCATCGAGGTAATGGACACCGGCCCAGGGATTCCCGAAGCGGAACGGGTGGCCGTGTTCCAGCGTTTCTACCGGGTTGGTGACGGTCAGCAACAGGGCAGCTTTGGCCTGGGCCTGTCGATTGCGGCGGCGATCGTCAACCTGCATGACTTTGGGCTGGAAGTCGGCAGCAGCGAGCGCGGCGGCGCGCGATTGACCCTGCACTGCCGCGCACAAACCCCTCTGTAGAAGCCCTAGCCCCCCCCTGTGGTGAGGGGGCTACACCCCCGTTGGGCTGCGCAGCAGCCCCAATAAGACCGCCGAGGTGTGTCTGTTCATTCGAGGGCGCCGGTTTTGGGGCTGCTGCGCAGCCCAGCGGGGGACGAGCCCCCTCGCCACAGCAATCAGGCCGGGAAGTTTTTGCGCAGCGCCTCAACGCCGCCGGTGTAAACGCCGCTGAACAGCTCTTCAACCTCTGCATCGGTCACACCGGCAATCGGGGTGAACACACCCGACCAGGTGACTTTGGCCGAGTGCTCGCCCAGCGCTTGAACCTGCAATGTCGCCAGATACGCACTGACCGGGAACGGCGACTCACTGATGGTATAGCTGTAGGTACGCGCCACGTTATCAAAGGTCTGCAAATGCTCGACCACCACCGCGCCATCCACGGTTTGCAGGTGGCGCACACGCCCGCCTTCGCCCGGTTCGCTCTTGGCAATCAGCGGCAGCCAATCGGGTAACGAGTTGAACCCGCCAACCAGTTGCCAGACTTGATCGGCCGAGACCGGGATTTCAATGCAAGCAGCTGCTTTGGCCACGATAAAACTCCACGACAGGGGGAAAGTCAGGCAGCTTACGCTGCCTGGCGGTGTTGGCGCTATTGGCCGGTCAGCCGTGGGCCGACTTGGCACACTCGCACCCGGTGGCCGACTCGCACGGCTCACCATGGGCATGATGCTCGGCACAACCCTGGCAGCAATAGCCCTTACCGTCTTTGGTCACAGCGTTCTGCCCCAGTACACATTTGCAATGAGGGCAGGCACAGGTTGGATCTGGCATGATCAGACTCCTTTTTCATGGTCGTCCCGGTGCAGCGAATGCCGGCACCTTAAGCAGTGACTGCCGGCCGACACCCAAGGTTCAGCGCCGTTAATCAGCCTGGCGTGTACTGCTGCGATACATGAACACCAACGCCAATGCCAGGCACAGCATCGCCAACACCCGGCTGGCAGACAGTTCGATGGCCGTGTTGCCCATCCAGCCGAAGTTGTCGATCAGCATGCCCATGGCCAATTGGCCGACGATGACCGCCACCGTCGCCACCGCCGTGCCCACGATGGGTACCGCGCCGACCATCACCATCATGTACACCACGCCGAACAACGCCCCGGTCAATTGCCACTTGGGCACCTCGAGCAGGCTCACCGCCTGGGCCGGTTCGAAGAACAGAATCAACAGGCCGGTCACCAGCGTGCCCACCGAGAACGTCACCAGGCTGCTGCGCAGCACGCCGACGGTTTGCCCCAGGCGCCCATTGATCGCCGCTTGCACACTCAACACCGCGCCTGCGGCAACCACCAGCACCAACAATAGAATCAGATTCATCGCCTTAACCCCGTGCAATCAAAACAAGCGCTATCACAATCAACAGCAGCGCAATCCAGCGTTCGCCATTGACCCGCTTGCGGGCAGTGCCAAACCAGCCGAAGTGGTCGATCAGCACGCTCTTGCCGACCTGGCCGGAGAGGATCGCAATCATGGTCATGGCAATCCCGATATGGGGCGTGGCCAGGGTCAGCACCACCACATACATCGGCCCCAGAAAGCCACCGATCAGTTGCCAGCGCGGCAGTTCATTGAGGGCCGGGCCTTTTTGCGGGCCGCTGAACAGCAGGAGCAGCAGCAGGATTGCCGTGCCCACCCCGAAGATGCTCAAGGTCGCCCATAGGTGCCCCACCTGGACGCCCAACGGGCCCAACAGGCCAGCTTCCACCGACAGGCCCATGCCCGCCAGGATCACCAGCGGTAACAGCAGCAGGCCCAGCCGGTGCTTGGGGCGGGCCGGCGTCTGGGTCGCGGCCTCGAGAGAAGAAGTTTGCATACACCACCTACACGTCAGAGAAGAACAATGGCGCGCATTATCCGGTGGCCCTGCTGTGCGATAAATGGGAGCATGCAGACAACACCTTTGCGCAACACGCACAGAACGGAGTGGCCATGCAGGGCTTCAACGAGTTGAGTTTCAAGGCGCTGCGCCTGTTTGTGGCGGTGCTGGACCACGGCAGCTTCTCCGAAGTCGCACGCCGCGAAGGCCTGGCGCCCTCCTCCATTTCCCGGCAGATCCAGTTGATGGAACAGGCCCTGAGCCAGCAATTGCTCTATCGGCATACCCGTGCGGTCAGCCCCACGGAAGCCGGGCGCTTGCTCGGGCATCATGCGCGCCTGATGCTGCAACAGCTGGAACAGGCCGGGCAGGCCCTGCAAGAACAGGAAAGCGAACCCAGCGGCCTGGTGCGGATCAATGCGCCCATGGTCTTCGGCCAACGGCACCTGTCGCCCTGGCTGGCCGAGTTGTGCCAGCGATACCCCAAGCTGCAACTGGATATCCAGCAGACCGACACCTACGTCGACCCCTTGCAGGAAGGCGCCGACCTGTTGTTCCGAATCGGTGTGCTCAACGACTCCGGGATGCAGGCGCGCATTTTTGCGCCCCAGCGCTACCGCATCGCCGCCAGCCCCGAGTACCTGGCGCGCTGCGGCACGCCGCGCCATCCCGATGAGCTGATCAATCACCAATGCCTGGCGTACAAGGGCGTGAACGGCCAGCAGCGTTGGTACTTTCGCCGCGAACAGGGCGACTGGACGCCCTACACGGTCAAGGGCCCGATCACCGGCAACCACGCCGACACCCTGGCACGCGCTGCCGAACAAGGCCTGGGGTTCGTGGTGTTTCCTTCCTGGCTGATCGGCGACAGCCTGCGCGCCGGGCGCTTGCAGGCGGTCCTGACCGACTACGAAGTGGCAACCACCCTGGAGCCGCAGCAGATTGCCGCCCTGTGGCCCGGCAGCCGGCGGTTGTCGGTGAAGGTCCGCACGGTCATCGACTTTTTTGTCGAACGCTTCGGCAGCGTGCCCTACTGGGACCGCTGAATCAGAACAGCCACTGGCCGATCAACCAGGCGTTGGCGCCACTGATCACGCTGAACAGGCTCCAGACCAGGATCCGGGTGGGCAGGCGATTGACGAACGGCCCCATCAATTGCCGGTCGCCGGTCATGCGGATCAGCGGGTACAAGGCAAAGGGCAACTGCAGGCTGAGGACCACCTGGCTGAGGACCAGCAATTTGCCGATGGCATCGTCGCCCATCAACCACACCCCGAGGAACGCCGGGATCAGCGCCAGGCCACGGGTGATCAGGCGGCGTTGCCAGCAGGGAATCCGCAGGTTGAGGTAGCCCTCCATGATCACCTGGCCGGCGATGGTGCCCGTGAAGGTCGAGCTTTGCCCGGACGCCAGCAAGGCAATGCCGAACAGGATACTGGCAAAGGCACCGCCCACCAGCGGGTCCAGCAGGTGGTAGGCGTCCTGGATTTCTACCACCTCGGTATGGCCGGTCTGGTGGAACGCCGCAGCCGCCAGCACCAGGATCGCCGAGTTGACCAGCAGGGCCAGGGCCAGGGAGCCGATGGTATCGATGCGCGCCAGCTTGACCGCGTCCTGGCGGCTGGCCAGGTCCTTGCCGAACAGGCGGGTTTGCACGATGGACGTGTGCAGGTACAGGTTATGGGGCATCACCGTAGCCCCGAGGATACCGATGGCCAGGTACAGCGGCGCGGCGTCACTGATCGCCGAGAGGGACGGCGTGAAACCGCGCATGACGTCCGGCCAATAAGGCTTGATCAACACCAGTTCGACGAAGAAACACACGCCGATGGTCGCCACCAGCGCCAGCATGATCGCTTCCAGACGCCGGAAGCCACGGTTTTGCAGGGCCAGGATCAGCAGCGTGTCAAAGGCCGTGATGACAATGCCGGTCGTCAGCGAAACCCCCAGCAGCAGGTGAAACGCCAGGGCGCAGCCAAGGACCTCGGCCAGGTCGGTGGCGATGATCGAGATTTCCGCCAGCACCCATTGCGTGCGCGCTGAACGCTGGCTGTAGCGTTCGCGGCACAATTGCGCCAGGTCCTTGCCAGTGGCGATGCCCAGCCGCGAACACAGGCACTGCACCGCCATCCCCGCCAGGCTCGCGAGCAAAACCACGAACAGCAGGTTGTAGCCGTAGCGTGAGCCGGCCTCGATGGCCGTGGCCCAGTTGCCGGGGTCCATGTAGCCGATGGAGATCAGCAGGCCAGGGCCGGCAAACTGCAGCACCCGTTTGAAAAACGACGCGCGCGGATCAACGGGGATGGTGCCCGCCACTTCCGGAGGGCAGAACGGGGCAGTGGCAATTTTCGGCAGGCTGAATTTCACGTTGGGTACCAGACAAATATATGGGTATCGGTGTTACCGGTGGCGAGGGGGCTTGTCCCCCGCTGGGCTGCGCAGCAGCCCCAAAACCTGCTATCCCGGTATCTAGGTGAGGCTTACTGGGGCTGCTGCGCAGCCCAACGGGGGACAAGCCACCTCGCCACGGAGATCAAGCGCCTCGACTACCTGCGCTACCAGATCCATTTCCTGATTCAGCGCCTCACGTTCCATACGCTGGCGAATCACCCCCAGCACCAATACCGCCAGGGTGGTGATGGAATACGCCGGCCCGGAAAACGCCCGCACCCCGCTCACCAGCAGCATAGCCGCCGCCAGCGCCTGCCCCACCACCGGAATCGCCGTGGCCGCACCTCGGCGCAGGATAAACCCGGTCAGCCCGGCCAACGCCGTGCCGCTCAAGGCAGTGGTGGCCGAACGGCCGACATCGAATCGGTTGAAAAAGCCCTGCTCCTTTTGCGCCGCCGCCCGGAGTTCGGCCTCGAACACCGCGCGGTCGGCCAGGCTGAGTTTGTCCTTGTACTGCTCGATCAGGGTCTCGGCGACCCGCTCTTCCAGGCTCACCAGGGCCACACTGTCGAGGGGCTGGTCAAACTTGAGCCCAACGCGCAGGGCCACGTCCTGGGCCAATTGGCGATAACTCACCCCATGCCCACGGGCCAGGTTCATAAAGCTGTCACCGCCCATGCGCTGCAACTCGATGGCCAGTTGCAATGGGTCGCGCACCTGGGCATCGATGGTCGCGCTGCGCTTGGCGGCCATCAACTCGGCGAGAAACTGCAGTTCTGGCGCCCGTGCCTGACGCAGCACCGGCAACAGGTCCACGTCTTCCTCGGCAAAACGCACCTCGGCACTGCGCTGGTCCGCACGGATCATGCCGCGGCGTTCGTGCAGCAAGTCGGTGTACTGCACCACGGTCTTCAACTGCGGCCAGTAGGCAGCGTGGTCGAAGGTGACCAGATGCACATTGGTCACTTTGCCCTTGAGAGATGGCGTCAGGGGGATGGCGTAACGGCCAATGCAGCGCTCGGCATCCGGTTTGAGTGCCAGGGCCCAGTCCTTGCTGGAATGGCAGTTGATCACCCGCCCCTTGAGCGGCGCCGACACCTGTTCCCAGGGGCTGGACGTGCAAATCGCGCCGCCCATCAACAACAGGTGATTGAGCGGCAGCTCCCGGGCCAGTTCCGGGTTGGCCAGCAGGCTCTTGACCAGCAGGCGAGCGCCCAGGGAATGGCCGATCAGGTTGATCTGGCGCACGTCGATCGACTCGGCGTGCAGGTAGTTGGCCAGTTCCTCCAACAGCGTCCTGGCCACTTCGTCCACCCGCGCCTCGACACTTTTGTAGTGATCGAGAAAATAGCCCACCGCCTTGCCCAGGCCCACGGTGGCCGCACCCAGGGTGCCGCCGCCGAGCATCGAGGTGATGATGTCCTTGAAGGGCGCGAACAGGTTTTCCAGGAAATGCCCGGCGGGCCAGAACAGCATCAGGTTGGTCGAGCCCTCGATCCCCGCCAGTTGCGCCTGGAAACTGGCCAACTGTTGCTGGTTGAAAAACGCAGAATAGCCATGGACATAGAGATTGAGCACCTGCCCCTGGGGCTCGCCGCACAGCACGAACGAAGGCTTGCGGGTGCGGTGCATTTCATCCCACTGGTGTTGCATGAGGCGCTGGCTCCTGGTGACGACGGAGGGAGATAGTAGCAAGAACCCGCCCTGCATGGATGGCGATAGACAGCAATCTACTGATGACAGAGCCACTCGCGTGGCCAAGGTTTTAGTAAAAATTCAGATTCAAAAACGCCAAACCGCGTTCTAATAGCGCCCTGTCGATTCGCCTCAAAGATCCTGGAGTAAGCGATGCCCCATGAAGGCAACCTGTTACAAGCGGCCGTGGTGTTCCTGTTGGCCGCGGTGCTCACCGTGCCCCTGGCCAAGCACCTGAAATTGGGTGCGGTGCTGGGCTATCTGTTCGCCGGTGTGATTATCGGCCCCTCGGTACTGGGCCTGGTGGGCAACCCGCAAAGCGTCGCGCAGTTCTCCGAACTGGGGGTGGTGTTGTTGCTGTTCATCATCGGCCTGGAACTGTCGCCCAAACGCCTGTGGGTGATGCGCAAGGCGGTGTTTGGCGTGGGTCTGGCGCAAGTGTTGTTGACTGCCATGGTGATGGGCGCAGTGGCGCTCTGGGCGTTTGGCCAGTCGTGGAACAGCGCGATTGTGCTGGGCCTGGGGCTGGCGCTGTCCTCCACGGCCTTCGGCCTGCAAAGCCTGGCCGAACGCAAGGAGCTGAACAGCCCCCACGGACGCCTGGCCTTTGCGATCCTGCTGTTCCAGGACATCGCGGCAATCCCGCTGATCGCTATGGTGCCGCTGCTGGCCGGCAGTGACCACACCACCACCGCCGCCCAGGACCTGAACCACGGTTTGCAGGTATTGGGCAGCATCGCCGTGGTGATCATCGGCGGTCGCTATTTGCTGCGCCCGGTGTTTCGCATCGTCGCCAAGACCGGTCTGCGCGAAGTGTCCACCGCCACCGCGCTGCTGGTGGTGATCGGCACCGCCTGGCTGATGGAGTTGGTGGGCGTGTCCATGGCCCTCGGCGCATTCCTCGCCGGCCTGCTGCTGGCCGACTCGGAATACCGCCACGAGCTGGAGTCGCAAATCGAGCCGTTCAAAGGCCTGTTACTGGGGCTGTTCTTTATCAGCGTGGGCATGGGCGCCAATATCGGCCTGTTGTTCAGCACGCCCTTTGTGGTGCTGGGGCTGACCCTGCTGCTGATCGCTATCAAGTTGCCGCTGCTGTACGCGGTCGGGCAGATGGTCGGCGAACTCAACCGCGAGAGCGCAGTGCGTCTGGGTGTGGTGCTGGCGGCCGGTGGTGAGTTTGCCTTCGTGGTGTTCAAGATCGGCCGCGACCAGGGCCTGTTCGCTCCGCATCTGTACGACGTGTTAGTGCTGACCATCACCCTGTCGATGGCCCTCACCCCGCTGCTGTTGCTGCTGTGCCCCAAGCTGTTTCGACCCAAGACCAAACCGGTGGAAGTGCCAGAAGAGTACCGCGCCATCGAGAGCGACGCGCCACGGGTGGTGATCGCGGGCATGGGCCGTATGGGGCAGATCGTGGCGCGGATCCTGCGGGCGCAGAACATTTCGTTTATCGCCCTCGACACCTCAGTGGAAACCATCGAGCTGACCCGCAGTTTCGGCGGCATGCCGGTGTTTTACGGTGATCCCCAGCGCCCGGAAATCCTGCATGCCGCGAAGGTCGACCAGGCCGAGTACTTTGTGATCGCGATGGATGATCCGGAAATCAACATCAAGACCGCCGAACTGGTGCGCAACCTCTACCCGCACATGAAAATCATCGCCCGTGCCCGCAACCGTCAGCACGTGCATCGCCTGGTGGACCTGGACGCGTCACCGGTGCGTGAAACCTTCTATTCCAGCCTGGAAATGAGCCGCCGCACCCTGGTCGGCCTGGGACTGAGCGAGACCCAGGCCGATGCGCGGATCAACCGCTTCAAGCACCACGACCTGCAACTGCTGACCGCCCAGCACGCGGTGTATGACGATGCGGCCAAGGTGATGCAGTCGGCCCAGGAGTCCCGTGCGGAGTTGGCCCGTTTGTTTGAAATGGACCGCCTTGAGGAAGAGTCCGGGAAGGTCTGAGGATGGATCAGAACGAAGTTGCGAATTTTCTGACAGAATATGACGCAATTTCGTTCATCCATTGGAAGACCTCATGCTCAGCCTCAGCAAAACCGCAGCCCGCCTGGCCCTGGCGCTGACCGTCAGCCTGGGCGCCAGCCCGCTGTTCGCGGCCGCCAAGCCGGCCCCGGTGCCGCCGGATGAATTCCAGATCGTCTCGACCCTGGACGGCAAGTTCACCTTCACCCTGCCCAAGGGCTACGTCGCCGAGGCCTTGCCCGCCGGCGTACAAGCCCAAGGCACTGCGGGCGCCAACAGCACGATGTATATCAACAAGGCGTCAAAAAGCGTGGTGGTCGTGGCCCAGACCCTGCGCAACGATGGCATCGACCTGAAGGACGACGAACCGCTGTTTCTCGATAGCGCGGTTAAAGGTTTCCTCAAGGAGATAGGCACCAGCCTGCCGGACTACAAGAAACTGGCGCAGAAGAAACTGCTGGTCAAGGGCGTGGGTCTGCGCCAGGTTGATGGCACCGCCAGCATGGGCGGCGGCAAGACCTTGAACTCGATGTTTCTAGCGGGTTCTGGCAACCGGTTGCTGGTGATCCAGGCCATCTCCCGGGCTGAAGATGTGACGGGGCATGAGTTGCTGGTCAGGCAGATTACCAGCGGCAAATAACCCCGCCAGGTCAAACAACAAACATCCAATGTGGGAGCGGGCTTGCTCGCGAAAGCGGTGTGTCAGTCAGTAGATGTATTGACTGACACACCGCTTTCGCGAGCAAGCCCGCTTGTATGTTTAGACTTGAAGGGGTGGGCGGCGACTAAAAGCCCGATTCCGACTCTAGCCAGTACGGACCGTGGGAGACTTCTCGTCCCGCCCTTTCTACCCTAAGCGCCG